>NZ_CP036273.1:4800000-6297896 GCF_007747215.1 Urbifossiella limnaea
CCGCCGCGAGCTTCGCCGCTAGCGCGTCCCACTTCTCCTTGTCGGCCCCCTTCATCGTCTTGCCGACATCCTTGCCGTCGGCCGACACCTGCTTCGCGACCATCGCCGCCATCTGCTTCTGGAGTGGTGTGCGGTTCGCCTCGGGCATGTCCACCAGCGCAAGGAGTTCCGGCGCGAACCGCATCCGCTCGCGCTTCACCATCTTCTCGCGGTACGGCCCCTCGAGTGCCGCCAACTCGGCCCTGTCGGCGGCGGTCTTCGCCTCCCAGGCGGCGCGCTTCGTGTCGTAGTCCTTCCGCGCGACCGCATCGAGCAGTGGCCCGTCGACGGGCCAGTAGCCGGCGAAGAAGGCCTGGACGCGGTAATAGTCCTCCTGCGTCACCGGGTCCGTCTTGTGGTCGTGGCACTTCGCGCACCCCAGCGTCAGTCCGAGGAACGCGCCGGCCGTCGTGTCTGTCAGGTCGTTCAGAATGTCCTGCCGCTTAAGCTCCACGTCGACGGCGTTGTACTCGTACGGGTAGTGCCGCAAGAACCCGGTAGCGGTAAGGGCGTCGGGGTCGCCGGGAAAGAGTTCGTCGCCGGCGAGTTGTTCGCGCACGAAGCGGTCGAACGGCTTGTCGGCGTTGAACGAGCGGATGACATAGTCGCGGTAGCGCCAGGCGTTCGGGCGGGCGTCGTCGGCCTTGAACCCGTCGCTCTCCGCGTAGCGTGCGAGGTCCAGCCAGAAGAGCGCCATCCGCTCGCCGTACCGCGGCGACGCCAGCAGCCGATCGACAAGCTTCTCATACGCGTCGGGGGCCGCGTCGTTCAAGAACGCGGCAACTTCCTCAGGCGTCGGCGGCAGGCCGTGCAGGTCGAAGGAGAGCCGGCGGACGAGCGTGCGGCGGTCGGCGGCCGGGGCGAAGGTGAGCCTCTTCGCTTCGAGGCGGGCGAGGAGAAAGGCATCGACCGGCGTGCGGGTCGTCCCCTTGACCGTCGGGACGCCGGGCCGGAGGACGGGCTTGAACGCCCAGTCGGCGGGGATGTCGGCGGCAGTGGCGGGGCCGGCGCCGAGCGCGACGACCAAAAGGGAAGCGAACCGTCGCATCGGACGCGGTCCTGGGTGGCGGGAGCGGGGCGGCCGCTTCTGCCGATTGTACCCGCTCCGACGCGACGAGCAAACCGAAACCGTCGCATGCGGCGACACGCCTACCGCCGCATCACCGTGGGCGCGACCGGCCTGTTGTAGTTCGGGTAGCGCGTGGACGGGAACCGCAGCGGGTTCGGCAGCGCGCTCGGGCCGGGCTGGATCGGATTCATGCTCGGGCGGGTGTAGCCGAACAGGTTGTTGAAGGTCTTGATGAACCCGTCGTTCTGCACCTGCCCGGCGGCGGCGTCGCCGGCGAGGTTGATTGTCCCGGCGGCGACGTTGGCGATCGCCCGGCTCGGGCGGACCACCAACTTGTTCGTGTCAATCGGCACGAACCGACCGTTGTCGGCCGCGATCGGGCCGGCGGCCAGCGCCACCAGCGCGGCGGCGGTGAACCAGCGCGTCATGTTTTCCCCCTGTGCCGGGCGGCGCCCCCACCCGCGGCCGCGGAGCCGCTGTCCCCCGGGTGTGGTCGCATGAAACAGGCGGGAGATACCACGGGTGGCAGAAGTGTCAAGCGAAAAAGCCCACCCGTCGTAACGGGTGGGCCTCCTGTGGTGGTCAATCACCCGTCTTCGGCTCCGGCGGCCGCGCCGGCCGCGGCTGCGGGCCAGCACCTTCCAGGCGGGCCAACTTCTCGCGGCAGTCCTGCACGGCCCGCTGCAGTTCCCGTAGCGACTCCTCGAAGCTGCGGTACTGCGCGTCGCGGGCCAGCTTCCGCTCCATGTCGCCGGCCTTGTTCTTCTCGATCTCGCCCTGCACCCGCAGGGCCGCCTCCGTCGACAGCTTCACCTCTCCGGAGAGCACCGCGAACCGCTCCCGCAGCACTTCCACTCCCGCCGTGTCACGCTTGAAGGCGTCCACCGACGTATTCAAGTCCTTCTTCAACGAATCGACCGCGAGCGTCGCCGCGCTGGTCCGCTCCTTCACCGCCTCGATGTCGCCCTTGTACCCCTCGATGACGCGGATGCGCTCGTACAGCGTCTTCACGCGCGCATCCACATCCTCTTTTTTTGCGAGCGCGCCACGGGCCTCGCGCTCGCGGTCGAAGTCCTCGCGCTTCACCGCCGCCCCGAGCGCCTCCCGGGTGCGGGCGACTTCCGCCCGCAACTCGCTGATCGACGACTGGATGCTGTTGAACAGCGTGATCGACACCAGCGCCACGATGCTGAGGATCGTGCCGCCGAAGACTCGCCAGAAGACCGAAATCTTGTGTTCGTCGCCGCTCCCGGCGGCCGGCGGGGTGGCCCCGGACCTCACGCTCTCGACCAGAACCGGGGTGTCGTCGGTCGTTTGTTCGTCGTCCTGGAATCGCTTCGGGTTCACGAGGGTCCGTCCTCGGGGGTCGTGCCGGCGGCGGGGGCCGGGGGAACTTGGGTCGCGGCGTATACCGGCTCCGTTCCTGGGAGGCAAGCTCACCCGGATTGGTCGTCTCGGCAGGCCGCGAACGCTGGTCAGCCGTGGGAACGCGGGGGTGGGGCGGGACTTGCGCCCGCCGCCCGCGAAGTCACACCCCCACGGTTCGTGTCAGGGCGCTTCAACCAGTACGACGGGGCGCAGGATACCACCGAGGAACAGTTCGCTGATGCGTCGGTTGTCCACCCGCACCGCGACGACGGCGTCGCCGGGCGGCACGCGGAACGGCGCCCGACGGGGAACGTCCGCCACCGCCTTCGGGTTCGGCAGAATCGGCTCCGCTTCAACCGCCTTGCCGTTCACGTACACCGTCGCGGGGCCGTCCACCTCGGGGAATACGAGCGCGAGACTCCCCTTCCCCACCGGCACTCTCACAGTCGTGCGGTACCACAGGACCGTGTTCTCTTCCAGCCCCTGACCGCTCAGCGTGTTCGAGTACGTCGCCACCTGGCGCCACCTGGTGTCGTCGTGCGTGGGGCTGGCGAAGCCCTTAGCCTCGCCATCGTCCTTGTCGTCCGGGGCGAACTTCCAGCGGTCAGGGAGCACGGCTACCACCCGGGTCGGCGCCGCGGTCGCCGTGAGGCCGCCGTCGATCGCCTTCGACAGGAAGCGTCGAAGGTACGCAGTGCCGTACTCCGGGTTCGCGTGCCGCTTCGCCGAGAGGACGTCGATGCGGGCGGTCATGCGGTCGTAGGAGGTCTTCGCGGCGCGGAAGTCGCCGCGGGCCATCGCCTCGTTGATGGAGCGGTAATCGATGACGTTTTGGAAGCCCGCCGCATGAAGCGCGACGCGTTCGGCGTACACGCCGGTCGCCGCGTCTGAGGCCTGCTTCAGGCGGGACTCGCACGCGCGGACGAACTCGTCGGTGTAGACGCCGCTCATGCCGTAGAAACCGCCAGCGTGATTCGGCAGGACCGCCGTGGCGCCGTCGATCCCCATCCAATACGCCTTCATCGGCGCGGCGGCGGGGCCGTAAAACTTCGTGAAGTAGTCGTCCATGAGCGCCACGGGGTCGAGCCGCGGGTCGTACGCCATGCGGAGGCTGAGGTAGATTTGCGGTCCGTACAGGTGCCAGTTCGACAGCACCTCGATGGTCATGAAGGCCAGCCCGCGGTCGGCCAGCAGCGGGAATTCGAGCCGGCACGGCGTGAACTTGAACGTCGGCAGCGTGGCGTCGGCGAGATTGTACATGTAGTTGTAGTACCCGAGTCGGGGCGCCACCCTCGCCCACCCGTCGATCATGTCCACGGCCTGCTTGCGGCTCGGACAGTTCGGGTCGCCGAGTGCGTGCAGGCGGCAATAGCGGATAGGGGCGATCACCGCGCATAAGTTCGGCGCCAGCTTCGTAGTTCGCGTCGGCGGCTGCGTGTAGTCGGCGTAGACGTAAAAGTTGAGGATCACGTCCGGCGCCTCCTTCGCCACGCGGCGGGCCACGTCGTCGAAGAAGTCGGCGTAGCGGGTCGAGACGGCCACGCTGCCGCTCGACGGCTCGATGACCTTGGGGTCGTCCTGGGCCTTGCACGCCGGGCACTGGCAGTAGCCGCGGCCGTCCGGCGGTGAGATCGACGGGTTCCTCGCACCCGCCTTGATCGCCGCGACGACGTTTTTGGCGAACACGCCCCGCACCCCGGGGTTGGACGTGCAGAGCCAGTCGCCGTCTTTCCGCTTGCCGTCGGCCCCCATCGCGAAGTACTCGGGGTGTTCGGCGAACAGCCCCTTCGGGATGTATCGGCCCCACGAGTGGGCGTGCGCGAAGTCCTCGCCGCCGGCTCCGTTCCACGACTTCCACGAGCCGCCGGGCCACGTCGGCCCTTTGGGGTTGCGGTACAGGAGACCCGGCTTCTCGGTGATCGTCACCGCGGCGACCGTCAGGTCGGGCGTGTGCGGGAACACCTCGCCGAGTGGCGTGTCCATGAAATAGCGGCAGCCGAGGTGTTCGAGGAAGCGGCAGACGGCCTTCAGCGTCGCGGCGTCGGACTGGCCCGCGATCAGGACGCGGTTCGCCTCAACGACGATCCGTACCCCCTCCTTCGTGCGGCTGTCGATGTCGTCGAGCTTCAACCCGGCCGCGACTGCGGCGCGGCCGACGTAGATGGGCGTGCCGGCTGCGGGGGCTGAGTTCTGAACGGGTGTGGGGGCACCGACCATCTTGCCGAGCCAGTCGGCGAGCAGTTGCGCGGCTACGGCGTCGCCGGTGGCGAGAGCCTTCACCTTGCTCTTGGCCTTCGGCGTGTCGCCCGGGTTGATGACGATCGTGGCCAGGGACTTGCCGCCCTTCGCCAGGTCGGCAGCGAACGCCGGGGAGGTGAGCAGGAGGAACCCGACAGCGACGACGAGGCGGGACATGGGGGCGCCTCAAGGTGATGAAGCCGCGTGCGGCTTCGCGTTGGGCAACGCGAAGCCGCACGCGGCAAGCTGGCTTTACGCCGCGGCGTACTTCTCGCGGAGCTTGTCGAGGTACTTCTTGCTCTGCGCCGTGACCTCCCATGCGTGCGGCCAGAAGCACAGGTCCACCGTCCACCAGTCGTGCGGCACGCCGCTGGCCTGCATCGCCGGCACGAGCTTGTCGAAGTCGAGCTTTCCGGTGCCGAACGGGTTGTGCGTCGAGGTGTTGTGCTCGTTCAGGCTGCCGTCCGAGTCGATGAGGTGGATGTGGGTCACCTTCCCCTTAAGCTTCTCCAGCAACTCCAACTCGCCGCCCGGGAGCGTTTCCTTCGCGCCCGTCTGGTTCGCCCCCACGACCGCGCACATGTGGGCGTGGCAGGTGTCGTACAGGACGCCGAAGTTCGGGTTCCCCTTCGCCCGCACGCCGTCCACCAGCTTCACGATCTCCGACGGCTTGTTGAACGCGAACCCGGGCTCGAACTCCCAGCACACGTTCAACCCGTAGTCGGCCGCGATCTTACTGCTCTTGTCCCAGACGTTGATGAACCGCTCCATCCCCTTCTCGGCGCCGATCTTCTGCCCCTCGGCGTCGGCATCGAAGAAGTTCGGGGCCACGACCGTGTCCACGCGGATGGTCTTGGCATCGAGCTCGGACGCGAACGCGCACCAGCCGAGGAACGCCGTGAGATAAGCGGCCGGGATCTCGTCCATGATGGAGGTGCCGGGCGTCTTGAACGCCCACAGGTCCACGGCGATGCCCGACAGAGCCAGGCCGTGGTCGGCGATCTCCTTGCGGAGCTTGGCCCGGCTTGCCTTCGTGGGGTGCGTCGCGGGGCTGGGGTGCGGGCCGAAGCTGCCAAGCTCGACGCCGTCGTACCCGAGGTCTTGCAGCTTGTGGAGGATCTGGTGGAAGTCGGTGGTGGGGACTTCCTGGTTGAACAGGTACGCCCAGGTGCCGATCGAGATGCGGGCCTTGGCCATGTACGCGCTCCGGGAAAGGTGGCCGGGACGGGCGAACCACGGGCCACCGGCAACCGACCTCGACTGGTGGGTTGAGGGTCCGTATGTTACCCCATTCGCCCCGTGCCGTAAGACCTCTCGGCAGGGGCGGTATCTCACCGGAAGGTCGGTTCTAGCCGGCACTTCCGGCAGAGGCAAGGAGAAATCCGGCGGCCGGCGCGCAAGTTCCGGTTGCTGGGAGCGAACATCTTCGTGAACGGCGTGTCTGCAACAGGTCGGCAGACTTTTGGTTGGGAGGCGATCGTGAGTAGCAACGTGTTTGGCAGTCCCGGCGGGTGTGGGTTGGCGTCCCCGAAGAAGCGGGCGGCCCGGGTGGTCGTCGGCGGCGGGGCCGGGTTCGCAGCCCGGACGGCCGAGCGGTTCCTGGCCCGCGGTGTGGACGTGTGCACCGCCATCGCCCTGGACGAGCTGCACGCCATCGCCACCCGCAAGAACCCGACGGCCGTGATCCTTCCGGTCGAGGCCGCGGGCGAGAGTGGCTACCTGACGTGTGCCAAGCTCCGGCTGATGCGGCCGAGGATGCGGGTGATCTTGGTCGGCGAGGCGAGTGCGCGGGCGGAGAACCTGGCCCGGTTCGTCGGGGCCCGATTCGCCACCGAGACTACCGCTGCGGATGTTGTGTTGAAGCTGATCTAGCCGGGGTTCCGGGTTCGGGAGTTTGTAAAGACAAGAACGGGTCCGGCACTTGGGGAGCACCCGGTGCCGGACCCGTCGCGTTTCTCGGCCTTCGTTTCCCGGAATCCTGCTACTCCACCTCGAAGATGCACTCGACTTCCACCGCGATGCCGCCCGGCAGTGTGTGCGCGGACACCGCACTCCGTGCCCCAATGCCGGCGTCGTCGCCGAACACGTCCTTCATCAACTCCGAAAAACCGTTGATGACCGCCGGCTGACCGGTGAACTCGGCCGTGCAGTTGACCCATCCCAGCGTCTTGACGATTCGCTTGACCTTGTCGAGCGAGCCGAGCGCGTCGCGGATTGTGGCCAGGACTGCAAGCCCGACCTGGCGGGCGGCATCCTTCCCCTGCTCCGGCGTGAGCGTGTCGCCGACGCGGCCGGTGATGAGGGAGCGGTCGGCCTTCAGGGGGCCGTGGCCGGAGACGTACAGCAGGTTGCCGTGGCGTACAGCAGTCTTGTACACCGCGACCGGCTTCGGGGCAGGCGGCAGGGTGAGGTGCAATTCCTGGACGCGCGTCTCGGGGCTGGGCATCGCAAGGCTCCGTGGGTCAGATTGGTATAGGGCCGGTCACTCCCCCGTCTCGTCGTCGAACCGGAACACCGCCGCCGACTTGCTCCGCGTACGCGATTCGAGCTGCGCCCCGACGTACACCGACCGCCGCCGCCCGTCCTGCACCACGGCAGGCGTCGAGTACAGTTCGGTGACACGCCGGCCACCTACCTCCGCCAGCTCACGCACCCAGTAGGCCTTGCCCGTGTATGGATTCAGGCACGCGACCCGGCCCTCCGGAGTGGCGGCGTACACGGCCGTCGGGCGGCCTTGATCGTCCGCAGCGACCGCCGGACCGGCGGTAAACGTGCTGCCGAGTGATACCGACCACCACACGGCGCCGGTGGCGCGGTTGAAGCAGTACACCGAGCCGTCGCGACAGGCGACGTACACGAAGAGCGCGTCCGCCGCGAGCGGCGTGTGGACCGAGCGTGGCAGCTTTGCCTCCCACACGGTTTTGCCGTCGGTAACGCTCGCGCACACGACTGCGCCACCGGGCGCCGCCTCCGACGGAGTGCCCTCCTCGGCGTAGGCGAATGTGTCGTTCGTCATGTTCCCGGTGCCGATGCCGTACAAGACGTGTTCGCCCGTCGCAAGCGGCGGCCCGAACGATCGGTACGCCTGCGGCTGCCGCCACAATTCGTTGCCGGTGTCGGCATCGACCGCGACGCGGGCCAGCGTGTACAGCCCGCTGCCGAGGAAAACGCGCTTGCCGCTCACGGCCGGGGCGCCGTCGATGTGCAGCTTCTGCTCCTTACCCGCGAACTGCCACACCTTCGTGCCTTTGGCGGCGTCCGCACAGATTAGCCCGTCGTCGCCGGCGGCGAAGTACAGTCTGCCGTTCGCCACCCTCGGCTGACCCTCGGTGTGGCTCGTCGTCGGGAACGGGTTCGGCCACGCGGTCTTGCCGGTCGCCGCGTCGAGGGCGAACAGCCGACTTCCCTTGTCGGTGTGGAGCCCCTCGCCGACGAACACTTTGCCGCCGCTCACGGTCGGCGTGCTGAACACGGGCATCAGGTCGCCGTCGGCGGCGAACTTCCACGCCACCTGTTTACTGTCGCGGTCGAGGGCGAAGACAAACCCGTCGGAGCCGAACCCGCCCGACTTCGCGGCCCCGACGTAGAGACGGTCACCGTTCACGGTAACGGAGGACATCACCTGATTGGCGTCGGGCAGCTCGTAGACCTGCACGTCGAGCAGCCTCACGCCGCCACCCGCACTCTCGGGAGGCGGCGTAGTCGTGGACGCAGGAAGGCCGCCTACGAGTGCCGCTGCCAGCGTGACGGTGAACAGCGCGGACAGCCCGGCAAGCTCGCCCGAGATGCTCACCCGCAGCGGCGGCTCGGTGCCGTCGGCGCGCAGGTCGTGGGCCGCGGTAAGCCGGCGGTAGCCGACGTAGCCTGCCGAAGCGAGGAGCGACACGCCGATGAGCGCGAACTCGCGCATCGGGAAATCGACCGCCGCGCTCCACGGCCCGAAGAACCGCGCCGACGCGACCAGCAGCCCGATCACGGCCACGACGCCCAGGAGGATGCGGAGTTCCTTGCGCGTCGGGGTCGTGGTCGCGGTCGGGTCTTCACCCACGAGCCGCCGGTATCGCCGGTCGGCCCACACCATGCCGCCGAACGTGAACCCGACCAGCAGCAGCGTGAACCCCTGGTACGTGAATAACCACCAGTCTGGTAGCCCCCAGTATTCGCGGACCAACCAGTAGACCAGGGCGGCGGTACTGTTCACGCTGGCGACTACGAGGAAGGCCCGCCACCGCTTCATGGCGACTGCCATGCTCGCGGCAGCGCCGGGGAATAGCGCCGCGATGATAGCCAACGGGCCTACCAGCGCCAGCGACGGGATGACACCGAACAACGCGGCGCCACCCACAACCGAGCCGCGTCTCCCACCCCCCTCACTCCCCCCTCCCTCCTTCTTCGGGGCAGGTCCGAATCCCGGCGCCTCTTTCTCGTTCGGCGCCGGCGGCGGGGCCTTCTTCGCCAGCCCGTCCACGCATATCTGCCGAAGCTCAGCCGTCGTCCCCTTGAAAGTCCGCCGCAGGTACGGCTCGCCGTGCAGGAACGCCCAGCGGACCGTCTTGCCGTCGTCGTCCACAACCCCTTGCAGGGAAAACCACGTTCCCTCGGTGAAGGCCATCGCGTTGTAGCGCTTCCCCTTCTTGCTGGCGAACACCACCACCTTGCGGCCCCCGTCCAGGCGGTCGAGTATCAGCTTGGTGTGCTCGCCCTTCTTGGCCTCGTCGTCGCCCGTCATGTTGACCGGCAGCCGGTCGAACGGCGGGTCGCCTTTCAGCTTCTCGTCCAGCTTCAGCACGAGCGCTGGCCTCTCGGGCAGCACCGAATCGACTGCCGCGACGAAGATGAGCTGCTCGCCGTCGAGCACTTCCTGAAGCGAGACGAGGCGGAGGATGACGGCCTGGGCGGGAACCGCCAGCAGAAGCAGCGCGAGGAGGGGCAGGCGGACGCGGGCCACAGGACGGCCTCCGGGCGGTGGGTGGGAACATGATAGCCCCCACCCGCCCCCGCGCCTTCGAGGAACTTTTCGCTTGAAGCAGCACCAGCGTTCTGCCACAGTGAATTCATTCGGCATTCATCATCGTTCCCGGGCGCTCTCCGCCCCGATCCGGTGTGGGTCTCGTCATCGTCGCCCGACACCGACCAGCACCGCCCTCGTTCCCCCGGCCCCGCTCGCCGCGCCGACTCTCGGTGCGACCACCCCTGTAGGAGCAGCCATGGCCAAGGCCCGCGGCGATTTCACCGACGTGCTCATCAAGCGGAAGCTCATCAGCCCCGACCAACTGGCCGAGGCCGAGAGCCTCGCCGCCAGCACCGGCATCAAGCTGCAGGACGCCTTCATCAAGCTCCAGACGCTCAACACCAACGAGGTGATGAACGCCGTCGCCGAGCACTACGGCGTCCAGTTCATCGACCTGAACGAGGCCGAGATCAGCAAGGCCGTCACCGAACTCGTCCCCGAGTCGGTGGCCCGCGAGAACGTCGTCCTGCCGCTGTCGCTGGAAGGGAACGTCCTCAAGATCATCACCGCAGACCCGTCCAACTACGAAACCATTCAGAAGCTCCAGTTCATTCTGAACAAGGACGTGGTGCCGGTGCTCGCCCTCCAGGAGCAGATTCAGGAGGCCATCAACAAGAACTACGGTCAGACGGAAACCGAGTCGGTCGACTCGATGCTCGTCGAGTTCACCGACACCGCCATCGAGTTCACCCAGACGGAGTCGATCGCCAGCCTGGCCAACGCCGAGGAGTCGGACGCCCCGGTCGTGAAGCTCTGTAACCTCGTCATTCAAGAGGCCGTCAATCTCCGGGCGTCCGACATCCACATCGAACCGTTTGCCGACCGGGTGAGGGTCCGCTACCGGATCGACGGCGTTCTCGTCGAGCGCGACGCCGCTCCCCGGCGGTTGCTCGCCCCCTTTCTCTCGCGTTTGAAGATCATGGGGAGCATCGACATCTCGGAGAAGCGCCGCCCGCAGGACGGCCGCATCAAGATGTCGATTCAGGGGAAGCACTTCGACCTGCGTGTGAGTATGCTCCCGTCGGTTCACGGACAGTCGGCTGTGATGCGCATCCTGGACCGCGGCAACATCCAGGTGAACATTCGAGACCTCGGCTTCTCCGAGGAGGACTACATCCGCTTCCAACAGATCATCAAGCGGCCGAACGGCATCTTCCTGGTCACCGGCCCGACCGGGTCCGGGAAGACGACGACGCTCTACTCGGCGCTCAACGAACTGAACCGGCCGGACCGCAAGATCATCACCGCGGAAGACCCCGTCGAGTACTACCTTCCCGGCATCAACCAGGTTGAGGTGAAGCACGGCATCGGGCTCGACTTCGCGCGCATCATCCGGGCGATGCTGCGGCAGGCGCCCAACATTATCCTCGTCGGAGAAATCCGCGACAAAGAGACCGCGGAAATCGCCGTTCAAGCCTCGCTGACCGGACACTTGGTTTTCAGTACACTCCACACGAACGATGCGCCCAGCGCCGTGACCCGCCTCGCGGACATCGGGGTACCGCCATTCCTGATCGCCAGCTCCGTGATCGCCATCATGGGGCAGCGGCTCGTGCGTGTGAACTGCGTCAAGTGCAAGGAACCCTACATGCCTCCTGCCAACGAGTTGCGAGCCGCCGGCATCTCGCAGGAACAGATAGCCAAGGCCACGCCGATGAAGGGCCGCGGCTGTAACCACTGTCGTCAGACGGGTTACCGCGGCCGGCAGGGCATCTTCGAGATGCTGAAGATGAGTTCCATCATCCGCGAACTGACGTTCGCGCAGGCTCCGACTCAGGAGATTCGCCGCAAGGCTCGCGCCGGCGGCATGCGGACGTTGCTGGAAGACGGTTGCCTGAAAATCCTTAAGGGGACGACGACCGCGGACGAGGTGCTCAGCACCTGCCACGCCGAGCAACTGACGGTAGACGCCCACTGAAAGCCCAGGGGACTGCCGCCCCCAGGCCTCGGATACGTACAGGTAGTATACAATTGTTCCGTATGCTCCGCAAGGACGCGGGGCACATTTGGCACGACGCCGTCCCTTTTTTGGTGCGCCGACGACGCCCCCGGATAATGCGGCAGCCCGACGCGGAGGTCGGGAGCCCGTCTGACAGATGCCGGTCGGAAGCCGCACGTCTGAGTTTCGCGTCGTCGTCCGCTCGTTGGCCAGAATCTGGCCGAGGGTTCCGTGGCTTCGGTCTCCATGGAGAAGTTGCTGGCGACGGTCATCCAGATCAAGGCCAGCGACCTCCACATCAGCGTCGGTCAGCCTCCCGTCGTCCGGCACCAGGGCCGGATGCGGAAGCTCGACGCCAAAGTATTGGACAACGACGACACCACCGGCCTGATGAAGAGCATCACGCCGGACCGCTGCCAGCAGGAGCTCCAGCAAAAGGGCGGAGCCGACTTCGCCATCGAGTACGTCGACGGGTACCGGTTCCGGGTGGCGGTGTTCAAGCAGAAGGGGACCATCGGCATGGTCCTCCGCCGCATCCCGAGTCAGTTCTTGACGTTCGAGCAGTTGCGGACGCCGGAAGTTATCCGCCAGTTGATCGTGCGGCCCCGCGGGCTGATCCTCGTCACCGGCCCCACTGGGTCCGGCAAGACGACCAGCTTGGCGAGCATGATCAACTTCCTCAACGACAACTACGACCGGCACATCATCACGCTGGAAGACCCGATCGAGTACTACCACAAGCACAAGAAGAGCACCGTCAACCAGCGCGAGATCGGCATCGACGTGCCGGACTTCAAGGAGGGCATCCGCCGCGCCCTCCGGATGGACCCCGACACCATCCTCGTCGGCGAAATGCGCGACCTCGAAACCATCCGCGCCGCCCTCGAAGCCGCCGAGACGGGACACCTGGTGTTCGGCACGCTGCACACCTCGGGGGCCGCCTCGACCGTGGACCGCGTCGTGACGGTGTTCCCCGAGAACGAGCAGGACCAGATTCGCACGCAGCTGGCCGGGTCGCTCATCGGCGTCCTGTCGCAGGCGCTGATGCCGAAGAAGCCGGAGGGGCTGATCGCGGCCTACGAGATGATGGTGGTGACGCCCGCCATCCGCAACTTGATCCGCGAGAACAAGACGTACCGCATCAACTCGTCGGTGCAGACCGGCCGCAAGCACGGCATGTTCCTGCTGGACGACTGCCTGTTCCGCATGTGGCGGGAGGACCTGATCGAGAAGGAAGAGGCGCTCCTGAAGGCCTCCAACCCTGCTGAGTTGGCCGCGAAGATCGCGCAAGCCGAGCGTGGCCTGATGGACGACGACGAGGAGGGCGGCGACGACGAGGAGGATGAGGACGACGACGATGACGACGAGGATGAGGACGACGACGATGACGACGACGACGGCCCCAAGCGTCGGCGGCGGTAGTCGTTGAATCGGCCACGAACCCGATCCCTCATCCCGAACGCGAGACGCACGATGCCCCCGACGCCGAACGACCCGAAGAAGCCGATGCCGCCCGCCACGCCCGGCCAGAAGCCGCCGGCGGCAGGGAACGGCCCGCCCGTGCCGAAGCCCGCTCAGCCGGGCCAGCCTGCGCCGAAGCCCGTCGTCGGCCCGGCCAAGCCCGGCATCCCTGTACCGGGCTCCGCCAAGCCCGGCCAGCCGGCCAGGCCGGGCATCCCGGCGAAGCCGCCCGCCGCGGCCCAACCGCCCGCCAAGAAGCCGGCCGCGCCGAAGCCGAAGTTCACGCACATCGACGCCAACACCAAGCTCCTCGGGCAGAAGCTCGTGGACCTCGGGGCCCTCGACGAGGCGCAGCTCGAGTCGATCTTCGAGGAGATGCGCGTCACCGAGGGGACGCTCACCGACATCCTCAAGGAGCGCGGCCTCGCCAACGACGACCAGCTGCTACAGGCCACGGCCGAGGCGCACGGCATGCGCGTCGCCAACGTCGAGGAGACGAAGCCGACGCCCGAGGCCGTCAAGTTGGTCACCCGGCAGATGGCCGAGCTGTACCGGCTGTGCCCGGTGTCGTTCGAGCAGAACGTCCTCACCGTGGCGATGTCCGACCCCAACAACCTTCAGGCCATGGACGACCTGAAGAACCTGCTGGGCATCCCCACCGTCACGCCGCTGCTGGCGCCGGCGAAGCAGATCGAGGGGCTGATCGAGCGGGCGTACTCCACCTCGAAGGAGGAGTCGATGACGACGCTCCTCGCCGAGCTGGAGAGCGACCCGACCATCGGCGCGGCGTCGATGCGGCGCGAGACGAGCATCGACCTCGACGACGCCATCGAACTGGCGAACTCGTCCCCGGTCCGGAAGCTCATCAACATGGTGCTGTTGATGGCCATCCGCGACAAGGCGTCCGACATCCACTTCGAGCCGTTCGAAGAGGAGTACAAGATGCGCTACAAGTGCGACGGGGTGCTGTACGAGATGGTGCCGCCGCCGCGCCACCTCGCCACCGCAATCGCCAGCCGCATCAAGGTCATGGCCAACCTCGACATCGCCGAGCGGCGGCTGCCGCAGGACGGCAAGATCGAGCTAAACCTCGGCGGCAACCGCATCGACATGCGCGTGTCGGTGCTGCCGACGCTGTTCGGCGAGAGCACCGTCATCCGGGTGCTGGACAAGTCGGCCGTCGGCTTGAGCCTGGACCGCATCGGCATGCCGCAAGTGATCCTCACCCAGTTCCGCCAGGTCATCAAGAAGCCGAACGGCATCGTGCTGGTGACAGGCCCGACCGGCTCGGGCAAGACGACGACGCTGTACTCGGCCCTGTCCGAGCTGAACGACCTGGAAACCAAGATCATCACGACCGAAGACCCGGTCGAGTACGAGATCGACGGCATCATCCAGTGCCCGATCAACCACGAGATCGACCTGACGTTCGCGGCCGCGCTGCGGGCCATCCTGCGGCAAGACCCCGACGTGATCCTCGTCGGCGAGATCCGCGACCTAGAGACGGCCCAGATCGCCATCCAGGCGTCGCTGACCGGGCACCTGGTGTTCAGCACGCTCCACACGAACGACGCCCCGAGCTCGGTGACCCGGCTGCGCGACATGGGCGTCGAGCCGTTCCTCATCACCGCGTGCGTGGAGGCAATCCAGGCCCAGCGGCTGGTGCGGAAGATTTGCCAGGCGTGCAAGACGCCGTACACGCCGACGCGCGAGCAGGTCATGGAGCTGGCGGTCGCCCCCGACACGATGGCCGGGAAGGAGTTCTTCTACGGCGAGGGGTGCGCCAAGTGCAATAACCTCGGCTTCAAGGGCCGCACCGGCCTCTACGAGCTGATGATGATCGACGACAACATCCGCGACATGATCAGCCGCGGCGGCAGCACCGACCAGATGAAGGTGTACCTCCGCAAACTCGGCGTGCAGACGTTGCGCGAGTCGGGCATCGAGGCGCTGCTCAACGGCGTCACCACGCTCGACGAGGTGGTGCGCGAGACGGTGATGGAAGACTAGCCCGAAGCTGAAATCGACACGACCGCCGGGGCGTCATTCCGTGACCGCCCGGCACCACGGACCGACGCGGCGGACTCGCACCCGGAGGCGGCAATGCCGACTTTCAAGTACGAAGCGATGGACACCTCCGGGGCGGAGGTGAAGGACTCGATCGAGGCGACGAACGAGGAGGAGGCGTCGCAGAAGATCAAGGCCAAGGGCTACTTCGTCACCAAGCTCACGGCCACCGACAAGGGGAAGAAGGGGAAGAAGAAAGCCAAGACCGGCAAGAGCCGCAAGACGTTCACCATCGGCGGCGTCTCGTCGAAGGCGCTCGTCACCTTCACCCGCCAGCTCTCGACGCTCCAGGACGCCGGCCTCCCGGTCCTCCGGTCGCTCCGCATCCTCGAGCGGCAGATGAAGCCGTCGGTGCTGAAGAACGCGCTCATCGACGTGGTCGAGGACGTGGAGAGCGGCTCCAGCCTGTCCGAGGCGCTCGGCCGGCACCCGAAGGTGTTCAGCCGGCTGTACGTCAACATGGTCCGCGCCGGTGAGGCCGGCGGTGCGCTCGAAGTGATTCTGCAGCGCCTGGCCGAGTTCCTCGAAAAGGGGCAGACGCTCAAGCGGAAAGTCGTCGGGGCGATGGTGTACCCCGCGGTCGTGATCTTCGTCGCGGTGGCGATCCTCACCTTCATCATGGTGGCGATCATCCCCAAGTTTAAGAAGATTTTCGACGAGTTCGGGCTGACCCTGCCGTGGGCCACCCAGACGCTCATCAAGGTGAGCACCTGGATGAGCGACTACTGGTGGACGATCCCGATGTTCCCCCTGAGCGTGTACCTGCTCATCAAGCTGATCCGCCTCAGCCGGGCCGGGACCTACGCCCTCGACCGAGCCTTACTCTGGGTGCCCATCCTCGGCGACCTGATCGAGAAGACGATCGTGTCGCGCACCATGCGCACGCTCGGCACGCTCATCAGCTCGGGCGTGCCGATCCTGGAGGCCATCAACATCGTGAAGGAGACGGCCAACAACGCCGTCTTCGAGCGGATGTTCCAGCGGGTGCTGGAGAGCATCCGCGAGGGCGAGACGATCGCCGACCCGCTCCGCGAGAGCCGCCTCGTGGACGACATGGTGACGAACATGGTCGAGGTCGGCGAGGAGACCGGCGACCTGGACACGATGCTGTACAAGGTGGCGGACTTCTACGACGAGCTCGTGGACACGCTGGTGAAGTCGCTGATCTCGCTGCTGGAGCCGATCATGATCGTGTTCCTCGGCTTCACCATCGGGGCCATCGTGATCTCGCTGTTCCTGCCGCTGATCAAGCTGCTCGAGGGGTTGAGCAAGTAACGGGGCCGCGCCGGCGGGGGTGAGCTACAGTTCGGCTCCCCCCCGCCCCATCCGCACAAGGAGATGCCATGATCCGGCACGCCGCCCCCCGCCGGGGCTTCACGATGATCGAACTACTGGTCGTGATCGCAATCATCGCGATTCTGGCCGGCCTACTCGTCGTCGTCATCGGGAAAGTCAGTCGCACGGCCAAGACCGCCGAGACGGCTGCCGACATCGGCCAGATCGCCAGTGCGATCAGCACGTACAAGTCGAAGATGAACGTCGGCTACATCCCGTCGTGTGGGGCCGGCGGCACCGGTGGCGGCCTGTTCCGGCTGCGGAGCCTGTACGCCGGGAACGAGCCCGAGGCGGTGTACCTGAAGCAGGTGTGGCCGCAGTTGCCGGGTTGCACGGGGGTGAAAGGCGAGAGCACCGGTCTGCCTGACGCCGACCTCGATTGTAATCAGACGCTTGTTTTCTTCCTGACCGGCGGCGACGTGACCGAGTTCCAGGGTTTCTCGACGAACAGGACGAATCCGTTCACCAAGGTGGCCGTCGGCTCCACCGAGAGCCGCATCGGGCCGTTCTTGACGTTCAAGGCGAACCGCTACGCCCCGGGCACCGCTGTGACTGGAGCGGACAAGAGATTCTCCTCGCTGCTCGACACGTTCGGCTCGCCGTTCGCGTACTTCGCGTTCAACCCGTACGTGAATACGTACAAGGCGCCGCACCCCACGACCGGGGCGTACACCGTTGACCAGGGGTTCGCGTTCAACGGCACGACGGTCATGCCGTACATCCTGAACAACAAATACCTGGAGCCGAAGGGCTTCCAGATCATTTCGGCCGGCGACAACGGCAAGGACGACCAGACCACGCCGGGCACCTTCGGCTTCGGGTCTGGCGGTACGGCGTGGACGCCTGGTGCCGGTGAGTATGCCGAGGGGATGCGTGGTGCCGACGACATCGCCAACTTCAACGGCAACGGCAAGCTGATCACCCAGAACTGACCCGGACCGGAGGAACACCCATGCGCCGCGGACAGCGCCGGGCCGGCCGGGCCGGCTTCACCCTGGTCGAACTGCTGGTCGTCATCGCCATCCTGGCGCTGCTGGCCGCGCTCGTCGCGGCCGGCATCGGCAAGGTGCGCGAGGGCGCCCAGAGCAGCGTGACCACGCAGACGCTCGTGAAGCTGCAGAAGGCCATCGACAACCAGTGGCGGGTGACCTGCGACAAGTGCCGCGACGACCGGCGGACCTTCGCCACGCCGAACAAGCAGCCGGACTTCGTGAAGATGGTGACGATCTGCGACAACGACGTGGACCGGGCCGAGGCGCTGTGGATGTTCCTGAACCTCCGCCGCGAGATGCCCGAGAGCTTCGCCGAGGCCCGGTCCGACGTGACGCTCACCGGCAACGGCGTGACGGTCACAATTCCGAGGTCGTCGGCGTTCAAGGAGATCCAGAACAACCTCACGGCCGGCGGACAGCCTGAAGAGGAGTCGGCGGCACTGCTGTACATCATCCTCGGCAAGGGCGCCCGAGGGGCGAACTTCTCCATCGACGACGCCATGCAGGGGGCGCAGACCTCGCTCAACTTCAGCAACGGGCTGTCGCTGCCGGCGTTCAAGGACGGGTTCAGTAACTACGTCGCGTTCAAGCGATTCTACCAGAGCCCCGAGTTGAACTCGCCCGAGTACAGCCGCGGCCGCAACACCGCGATGCTCCAGAAGGGCGTGGACCCGATGGACGACCCGCTCGACGACCGCGGCAAACTCAAGCTCTGGGCTAACACGACGGTCAAGACGGCGGCCGTGGCGGCAGTCTTTAATCCCGTCAACCTTCAGACGTTCGACGGCCGGAACCGCATCGCCACGCCGATCTCGGCCGGGCCGGACAGTCGGGATCAGACGGACGGCCAGAAGCACCTGGCGTTCCGCCCGCCGAACGACAACGACAACACGTACGGCTACCGGGTCCTCCGCGACGGGAACAAGGAGTAGCGACCATGACGCGGCACCGCTCCGGCCGCCGGGCCGGCTTCACGCTCGTCGAGCTGCTGGTGGCAATCGCCATCATCGTCGTGCTGGCCGCGATCAGCGCCGCCGTCCTCCCGTCGATCGTGGAGCAGGACCGCACGACGGACGCGGCGGCGACGATCCGCCAGCACCTGATGATCGCCAAGGCTCGCGCCACCCGCGAGAGCAACGGCCGCGGCGTCCGGTTCATCCTGGACAGCGGCCTGAGCGACCCGTCCCGGCTGTCGGGCGTGGACGCCAGCGGGTTCGTGTACGGCGCGCTGCTGAGCACCGAGATGCAGTACATCGAGGCCGCCCCGACCATCGTGCCCAACCCGCTCGGGTTGACGACACGAGACCCGGTCACGGGGTTGGATCCGGCTTACGTCGAGTTCGACCCGACCACGAGCGCCTGCACGCTGTTCAACCTCGACCCGCTGTCCGAGGCGATCCTGGTGATGCAGAACGACCTGGCCGCCCGGTGGTTCCCGAAGCTGTACTGCCCGGTACTCGGGCCGGACGCCTTCGGCCGCACCCAGCGCTTCGAGATCCACCGGCTGACGCAGCAGGGCAGTTCGAGGAACTGGACGGTGGTGCTGGACCGCCAGCCGCACAGCCTGATCGGGGCCGGCACCACGGAGCGCGTGTACCGGTTCGCCATTGAGCCGCGGTCGCGGGCGCTGCTCGGCGAGCCGAACATCCCGCTCCCGAAGAACGTGTGCGTGGACCTGAACCAGTTCGTGAGCCTCCCCGGGGCGCGGGTGGTGAACGGCCAGCCGATCGACTTCGAGGTCATGTTCGCGCCGAGCGGGCAGGTCGTGGACCCGGTCTCGGCCGGGCAGATCTACCTCTGGGTGCGCGACTATACGAAGACGAACCCCACGACCGGCAAGCCGCTGGACATGCGGCCGGCGTTGCCGAACGCGGGCAACCTCGCCGCGGCGTTCGACTACGGGAACCAGTTCCAGTTCGAGATCGGCGGCGACCAGCAGCTGGTGGCGATCAAGGCCAAGACCGGGGCCATGGGCGTGTTTCCGGTGAACTGGCCGAACGCCACCGGCATCTACGCCACCACACCCGGGCCGTACACGCTGGCGGCCAAGGACTCGAGCTCCCCGTGACCCTCGCCCCGACCGTGCGACCGGAGACATCCATGAGCCGCCGACCCGGGCTGTCGCTGACCGAGGTACTGGTCGCCCTGTTCATCATGGGCATCGGCACGATCGCCGTGCTCACGCTGTTCCCGCTGGGCGCGTTGAACATGGCGCAGGCCTTCCGGGACGACCGCTGCACGCAGGGCGCGGCGCAGGCCGACGCATTCCTCCGCAGTTACGTCCGCGAGCGGATCGACACCGGCCGACTGACGCCCGCGCCGCCGGGTGGCGAGGGCTTCTACGAGGCGCTGACCAGCCCCGACCAGAAGAAGACGTTCAGCAACTACTTCGTGGGCGACGACAGTGGCGGCAGCATCAGCTACCCGGTGCTGATCGACCCGATCGGGTTCAAAGCCCGTGGCGGCACCACTGACGCAGGCGGCGTGCAAGCGACCAACACCTGGTTCGGCGCCGACAACGGCTTCGGCGACGGAATCACAACTCCCCATACGACCGCCCTGAGCCGTCGCACGCTCCGGTCGGTCCTCGCCCAACCGGTCGGCAACCAGCAGGCGCTGGCCATCCGCATCTGCTCCCTGCTCGACGGCCTCGGGTACGAAACGACCGGCCTGCCGGCGACCGTGGGCGGCACGATTGACCGCGACGGGCGCTACAACTGGATGTGGCTCGTACAGCGGCACTCCGGTACCGCGACCTCACCGGTGACGGTGACGGTGGTGGTGTTCGACAAGCGCGCCCCCGGCTACGCCCCGACCGGCGTGCCGCTGGAGACGGTGTGGAATCCGACCTACGCCGTGCCGGAGGTGCCGAGCTTGCTGCAGCGCGGCGAGACCAAGTTGCAGTTCGCCGGCTCCTACGCGACCAACACGCTGCCGAACGTGCAGCGAGGCGGCTGGCTACTGGACTCCAGCATCGCCCTCATCAACCGGCCGCCCACGGGCGCCCCGGTGGTAGTGCCGTTCCGCTCGACGGGCAACCCGCCGGCCGGTGCGCAGATGTGGATTCGGAACGCGAACTTCTACCGCGTCGTGAGCGTGACCGAGACCCCGACGGGGATCGACGTGGAGTTGGAGACGCCCCTGAAGACCGACACGGGCTGGAAGACGAACGACCCGCAGTTGCCCCTGTCGGAACGCCGCTTCACGTACTTCAGCGGCGTGGCCGAGGTGTTCGTGCGCGACCGCCCGCTCGACCTGAACTGACCCGCACCCCGACCCCGGCCGCCGCCCCGGCCCCGACCCGCGAGGGGATCATGCTGACCACCGCCGCCCGCCGTGCCCGCCCCGGCTTCACCCTGGTGGAGTTGCTGGTCGCCGCCGCCGTGTGCGTGCTCATCATGGCCGTGATGGCGACCGCCTTTTCGCTCGGCATCGACACCGTCCGGCACATGAAGAGTTCCGGCGACATGATGGACCAACTCCGCGGCGCCGGCGTGGCCCTGAAGACCGACCTGGCCGCCAACCACCTGCTCGACGCAGACGGTACGCCGAAGAAGCTCAGTAGCATCCGGGCCGACCAGACGAAGATTAAGGACAACGGCACCGGCGTGACGCCGCGCTACACCTTCGAGAACGGATACGAGTGGAAGTGCCCGACGAACGGCTTCTTCCGCATCTGCAGCACGCCGATCACGTACCAGACAGACGCCTCGGGGAACCCGCTGCCCGACGCGGATCAGCTCAGTGCCGGCACGGGCGTGGCCACCACGCACTACCTGCACTTCACGAGCATCCTGAGCGGCAACTCGGACGACGAGTACTTCCGCGCGGCGGTGCCGGCGAACGGCCAGACGTACCACTCGATCGCGGCCGAGGTGGCGTGGTTCCTGGAGCCTATGGGCGCGAGCGTCGGCGGCGGCCCGACCCTCCACCGCCTGATCCGGCGGCAGCGGCTGGCCGCACTCAGCGACACCGACCGCCGCGACCGCCCGTGGCCGAACATCCCCGACGAGGCGGTCCTGAGCCTCCGCCGCCCGAACCAGACGACGACGTACCTCAGCACGCTGGCCGAGCTGACGAACCCGTCGAACCGGCTCGGCGGTACCAAGTGGACGTCGGCGACGAACCAGGTCGGCCCGGGGTACGCGTTCCAGGGCACGCCGCCACAGGATGACATCCTGGCGCCAATGGCGTCGCGGCCCGGCGAGGACACGGTGCTGTCGAACGTCATCTCGTTCGAGGTGCAGGTTCACTGGACGCCGTCGAGCTTCACCAAGGCGGACAACGACCTGCTGCCGTACGGGCCGACCGACCCGACCGTGAAGCCGAACCGCTACCCGGACGACTTCAACCCGACGCCCGCGAAGGGCGAGACGCGGAAGACCGACCACCCGTTCGACACGCTGCCGCGAGTGCTGCCGACGTGGACGAACGGCGGGCTGGCCGGGACTCACACCTACGACAGCTGGACCAACGACCCCAGCCTGGACTGGACAACGAATTACGACCCGGCCACGCCGGACGCGAAGCGGCCGCCGCTGGTCATCACCGTGCGGGCCGTACAGGTCCGCATCCGGGTGTGGGACCAGAAAATGCAGGCCGGCCGTCAGATCACGTTCGTCCAGGACCTGTAACCGCCCCGGGCCGCGCCCGGCCCGCCACCCGTACCGTCGCCCGACCGCCCAGGCCACCGGAGCCGCCGCCATGTATCGGCCGACCACCGCTCGCCGCCGGCCCGCCGCCCGCCGCGGCGCCATCCTCGTCGTCGTGCTCGCCCTTCTGACGATCTTCGCCGTGGTGGGCATCGCGTTCGTCTTCTACTCAGACGGCGAGATGGTCGCCGCCCGCTACGCGAAGGAGGCCGAGAACCGCAACGGGCAGATGACGCCCACGCCGCCGGCGTTCGACGACGACGCCGAGCTGGCGCTGTCCTCCGTCATCTTCGGGGCGTCGCCGACCGACCCGACGGCCCAGGTCACGAACTCGCTCCGCGGGCACGACCTGCTCGGCGGCATGTACGGCACCCACGGCTGGCGACAGGACAGCCCCACCACGAAGCAGTTGAACCCGCCGTACAGCGGCGCCGGCCTCATGCACGAGGACCTGACCAAGACGACCGTCACCACCCTCGGCGCCGTCTCGGACCGCGCCCGCGTGGTGAACAACACGGCGATGAACGTCGGCGGCGCGTACTACGTCGTGGACCCCGAGATCAGCGACGGCCCGCGCGAGATCGCCAAGACGCAGCCGAGCGACCCGACCAACAACGCGACGATGACGGGCAAGAAGTACGTGCCGAAGAACGCGCCGTACACGTACCCCGACCTGAACAACCTGTACCTGGCAAGCGTCAGCCCGGCCACCGGCGACGTGATGGTGCCGTCGTACTTCCGGCCCTGGGCGTTCAACGACCGGCCGGCCACGCTGAACGGCCAGAAGACGCCCGCACCCGCCCCGCTCGGCGGCCGCCTCGCCCCGTGGAACCCGTCCGACCCTGTCCTCGTCGCCAACACCGACTGGGTGACGGCCGAGGGCCGCGCCAAGATCCTGCGCCCGCGGCCGATCGACCAGCTGACCCCGGCCGAACTCACCGCTGCCTGGGGGAAGGCGTGGGTTCCGACCGTGGCCGAGTACGGCGCCGCCGGGTTCAACGCCGTCGGGCTTTACAACAAGATCGACGAGAAGGTTCGTGACGGCTCGATCATCGGCTACCCGCGCCCGAACGCCGACAACAGCACCACCGGCGACGTGTTCAGCTCGATCGGCAACGTCGGCGTGCAGAAGAACGACAGCATCCTGATCGATTTCGGGGCCACCGCGTTCGAGTGGCCGAAGGGGAGCGGCAAGATGGTCAAGCCGCTGGCCGCGGTTCTCGTCACCGACACCGACGGGTTCCTGAACGTCAACGCCCACGGTAACGTCCGCGACGCCGGCAACCACGCCTCGTACCACGGGTTCGGCCCGTGGGAGATCAACCTGGAGTCGGCGACGGCGAACAAGGGCGAGGCCAGCACGATTGTGTCGGCCCGGTACGGCAAGTGGGGCTCGCCCGGGGCGCGAAACGCCGTCCTCAAGACGGCCACCGAGGCCGCGTTCGACCGCTCCTCCCGGCGGCTCGGGCAGTACGGCCAGGTGAACTGGGACTCGACCGGCGCGCTCGCCATGGGCGTCAGCAAGGCGGTGCTGGTGCCGTCGTTCACGGCCGGGGCCAACCCGTTCGCCGTGTCGCCGAACTACGCGGCCGGGTTCTTCGACGACAACACCGACATCAAGAAGGCACAGAATCACCCGTCGCTGTACAACCCGGCCGACTGGTCGGCGTTCTCCGAGGGGCAGTCGCTCAACCCGCTCCCGAACGGCGGCACCACGACGATGCCGTACGGGTACACGTACCCGCACACCGAAACCCGCCGCCTCCGCCAGCGGTACGCCGGCGAGCTTGACCTGTACCAGCAGACGACGTTCCACAAGCTGGCCGGCGCGCCGAGCGGCACGCTGGTCGGGTCGTTCCCGGCCGGGGCGACGTACCGGCAGGACCCGGCCCACCCGCGGCGGATGTTGTTCACGTCGCTGAGCGCCGGTCTCGACCTGCCAGGCACCATGCCGCAGGGGCAGAACACCGGAACCCAGTTCGGGTTCAAGACTCCCGGCGCGTACCCGCCGGCGACACTGCCGGCGCCGGCGCACGCGTCGAACAGTGGGCTGGTGTCGTCGCAGTCGTGGGCCTACGGCGGCCTCGGCGGCGTGAACCTCAACCGCCCGCTGGCCGACTACCGCGACAAGACGAACGCGCCGCTGTCGTCCACGAACATCACCGCCACGAGCGCCAACAAGGCGTGGGCTGACCGGCAGAATATGGCCCGCGACGTCTTCGTCCGGCTCGTGTTCGGCGTCGGCGCCAGCGGCGTCAGCATCGACACCGACCCCACGTCGAAGGACTACGGCAAGGTGTCGCTGCCGACGGAGACGACCACGACCGACAGCTACAACGGCCTCCGCTACCTGGCCCAGCTGGCAGCGAACGTCGTGGACTACATCGACGGCGACGACATCTCGACCGTGTTCGTGTGGAACCCGGCCACCTCTGGCACGGACTCGACGAACAACGTGCTCGGCTACGTGACCGATGCTAACGTCGCCAGCATCGCCGCCGCCTCGATGACCGACCCGACCAGGTTCGGCGAGCGCGTCGTGTTCGGCGTCGAGGTGCCGCGGTTGGTCATCAACGAGGTCTACTCGGAGATCGTGGACGACCCGAACGGCCCAAAGGGCAAGGGCAAGGGCAAGGGTCAGGGTAAGGGCTCGGACGACGACGGCATCGTCCGCTTCTGGGTCGAGTTGATGAACCCGACATCGCCGGCGATCCCGACGGGGGCGCCGGACGGCGTCCTCGGCACCGGCAAGGTGGTGATCAAGGACTTCGCCACGCCCGGTGTGGTGCCGTACAAGCTGACCATCGCCCGCGGCAAGAAGGGGGGCAAGACCCTCGCCGACGACATCCGGTACAACCCGGCCAACGTCGCCGGAGCCATCCCCGCCGGCGACCAGGACATCGACTACACCTTCAGTGACGCCACCGACGGCACCGGCATGACGCCAAAGAACGCCGAGGTGGAGCCGAACAACGGGCTCTACGACCCGGCCGGGAACGCCGCCCAGGGCGTCGTCGTGGTCGGCTCCGAAGTGAAGAGCGCCCCGACGACCACGGAGTTCGATCCGAAGAACATCAAGCCGGCGCCGCCCGCGTGGGCCAACGGCATGATCGTGGCTCCGGCCCTTCAGTACGTCATTCCGAACGCCCAGTTGAACAGTGTCGATCTGAAGAATCCGGCAGACGAGTACCGCCGGCACGTCGTCCTCCTCCGCCGGCTGGCCAACCCGTACCTGCCGGAGAACACGGCGACGAACCCGTACGTCACCGTCGACTCGTCGGACTGGGTGCCGGCGAACAACGCGCTCTTCAGCGGCAATGGGGCCGGTCCGGGTCTCGGCGGCGTACTGATCACCGATCGCGTCGCGCTCGGCCGCGTGCAGCCGTACTCCGGCCACGCCTACCCGGACGACATCGCGGCAGCCGCGCTGCTGACCTACTCGTTCCCGACATCGATGAGCCTGTACCAGGCCCCGACGACGGCCGCGATGACCGAGCCCAAGCACACCCTCGGCCGGCACAACGGCACGGGCGCCACCGCGCCGGCGGCGGCGACGTACACGCCCGCCACGATTCCGCCCGCCGCGGCCGCGCCGGCGAAACTGACCGACACCGTGATGGCCCCCTACGACTGGCTCGTCCACCTGGACCGGTCGCTCGTCAGCCAGATGGAGTTGCTCACGCTCCAGGCCGGGAAGCCGCACGAAGTGACGTACTACTTCCTCCAGCCCCCGACGGCGACGAACGAGAGCATTCGCAAGCAGGTCGGCTTCGCCCCCTGGTTCGGGGTGGCTCCCGAAGGCGCAACGGCCCCCCAGATCGGGGGCCACCCGTACACCCTCCTCGGCCGCTCGGCCGTGGACATGGGGGGCCGGTCGAACAACGGCCTCGTCCGCGGCCTGGAGTACCTGCGGGTGAAGCCGTGGACCTACGGCGTGCCGGCCGGCGGCCGCTTCCACGGCAAGCTGAACGTGAACACGACTCAGGACATTCGCGTCTGGAACGCCCTGTCCGACCCGCAGGAGCCGCGGAAGGTTCAGGAGTTCACGCAGGCCGACTCGGACAAACTGTGGACGAGTCTGTTTACGTCGCCGACCACTGGCGGTACCCCGGGCAGCGGCGTCCGCACGTACACCTCTCAGCAGTTGACAGACGCCATCAGCCAGAAGTGGACGGTGCCGGCGCCGGGCGAGACGGTGGACGACGCCGACCCTTACATCGACCCGGAGGCGAAGAACTACAACGCCCGGCTGGCGTCGCTGGACCGGCCGTTCAAGCCGTTCGGCGGCGTCGACGCGGCCCGCCCGCCGGCGGCCGGGATGTGGACTCCGCCGATGATCGCCCCCGGCGGGGCCGGCTTGCAGGACACCATCTTCCGGGCCGACCCCACACTGATGACGGTGACGGGCCAGCCGCGGCTCTACGGCTCGACGGCCCACCCGTACCTGGACGCCGAGTTGACTCGGAAGATCGCCAACAACACCACGACGGTGAGCAACATCTTTACCGTCCACCTCACCATCGTGTACCACCAGGTGCGGGTGGGCAATGACGAGCAGGTGCAAGTCCTGGAAAACGACGGCACCACTGTTTCGACGAAGCTCCGCAACCGGATCGGAGCGGAAGCGTTCCGCGAGGTGCCCGGCGACATGCGGCAGCAGTACATGGCGGTGGTGGATCGGTCGAGCGCCGTCGTGAAGCCTGACACGAACTACACCGGCCAGACGCTGCAAAACATCCCGTACTACGTCGCACTGGACGCGAACGTGAACAAGGGTGACACCGACTTCACGATTACTAACGGGACGGCGAACGGCACGAACTCGGTGCTCGTGTACGCCGACGGCAACCTGATGGAGATTCGGCCCGGCGATACGATCGTGGTCGGCAGCGGGGTCGAGGCCGAGTTGGTGACCGTGAGTAGCATCCCGTCAGCGGGCACGCTTCGGCTCGGAGCTGGTGGCTTCGCTCGGCCGCACCCGGCCGGGACGGTGGTAACGAATGCGGCGTTCGGCAGGCCGACGCAGCCCGGGTCGTTGTTCAACCCGATCAAGGCGCCGGACACCTTCCGGCGGAACTACCCGCTGCTCATCCCGACGGCCACCCGGGTGCGGTAGTCGTTCTGTCGAGTCGAAACCGAACGCCCGGGGTAGTTGTCCCCGGGCGTTCGGCATTGGTGCTATTAAGCGGTCGGCGGCACTTCCTTCGCCCGCAGCATCTCCACGCGGCCGTCGCGGCCTACGGCGTACACGAAGTCGGCGCGGCTGGTACACGCCGCCCCCGGCACGCCCTGCCGGTCCAGCGCCAGGAACGCTACCTGCGCCGGGTGCACACCGCGGCGGGCGGCGGCGGCGTTGACGCGCCGGCAGGCCAGCTCACACGCCTCCTGCGCCGACTTCCCGGACCGCATCTGCTCGACCACGAACAGGCTGCCGCCGATGCGGATGATCTCTTCGCCGACGCCGGTCGCGCCCGCGGCGCCGGCCTGGTCGTCGACGTACAGCCCGGCCCCGATGATCGGGGAATCCCCCACGCGGCCCGGCAACTTATAGGCCAGGCCGCTGGTGGTGCACACGCCGCCGAGGTTGCCGCGCTGGTCGTGTGCCAGCACCGTCACGGTGTCGTGATTCCCCTCGTCCACCTGCTGCGGGGGGGCGGGGCCGTCCTTCTTCGGGGGCGGGGGCGCGGGCCGGCGGTTCGGGTGCTTCTCCTCCCACTCGCGCATCGCGGCCACGGTGTACGGGTACTCCAGCGGGAACCCCTCCTGCAGCGCGAACCACTTCGCCCCCTCGCCGACGAGGAGGATGTGCGGCGTCTTCTCCATGACGCGGCGGGCGACCGCGGCCGGGTGGCGGACGTGTTCGAGCCCGGCGACGGCGCCGCACGACAGGGTGCGGCCGTCCATCACACAGGCGTCGAGCGTCAGCCGGCCGATGCGGTCCGGGAGGCTGCCGAAGCCGACGGACGTGCGGCTGGCGGTGTCGTCCTCGACGGCCTGCGCCCCGGCGAGGGCGGCATCGAGTGCAGCCTCCCCTTTGATGAGCCGGGCGAGTCCCGTCTCGACGGCCAATTTCCCGAAGGGCCAGGTGGCGATGATGGTGGGCATGCGGTGGTTCTGGGGTTCGGAGTTTCGTGTTACGGCCCTGGATAGCGTACCAGCCTGCGCTAGGCGGCGGAACCACTCGATCAAACACGAATCACGAAACTCTGCCCCGGCCTTGATCTCGTCTTCACCCACGACCCCAGGCCGCGGACGAAGTACCCTGTAGAGCCGACCCAGACACCCACGGTGCCCCATGACGCCAGACCGTGCCGCGCTCCTCGCTCGGGTCGAAGCCTTTGACATCGGCGGCCCGACTAACCCTGCCCTCCCCTTCGCTGCACGGCTGGCGCGCGAGCACGGCTGGAGCCGGCCCTACGAAGACCGCGTGCTCCACGAATACAAGCGGTTCGCGTTCCTAGCCGCGGCCGGGTTCGGGCCGGTGTGCCCGTCCGAGGACGTTGACGCGGCGTGGCACCTCCACCTGACCTACATCCGCAGTTACTGGACGCGGTTCTGCGGCGAGGTGCACTGACGCGGCGAGGCGAGGCGGCGCTGCACCGGACGCGGGACCGGCACTGGAACCTGAGCGAGAAGGTACCCGCTGGGGCCGACGTGGGGTTGGCGGTAGCCCTGTTCGGGACGGTCGTACTGACGGGCACAGCCCACGACTTCCTACGGTCGTGGTACCCACGGCAAGCGCATTCCAGGTCGAGCGGCGGTTGCGGCTCGGGCTGTGGCGCGGGTGGAAACGGCGGCTGTGGCGTGGGCGACGGCGGAGACGGGGGATGTGGCGGCTGCGGCGGTGGGGGCTGTGGTGGCGGTGGTGGCGATTGAGCCGACGGGCGTTTGACCGCGGTCGAATCGGGTGCTACGGGTTGAGGTGGGCGACGAACCGCCCGCTCGCCCGAGACCGCCGCCGATGCCCTTGTCCCCGACATCCGACCCGAACCCGTCCATCCCGGCGACGCGCCGCAGGGTGTGGGCTGCGCCGGCTCTCCGCTCGCACGGCCTCATCGTCCTCACCGCCGACCAACTCGTTCTCTCGCCCGACCGCGGACCGCCCCGCCCCGAGGTGCGGGCGGCTGCCGAACTCGGCGACGACCTGGACGAACTGTTCGGCCCGCTGGCGACGACAATCGAGCTACGGAGCGTTGGGCGGGCGACGCTCGACCTGCTGCGGAACGCGGTCACGCTGGCCTATGCCGGCCCCGCGGGCACGACCCGGGTGCGGATCGAGTTCGATGCCGCCGACGCGGCCGATTCCTGTTTCACGAAACTCTGGCGTCGCATGGGCCAGGACTGCGTGCTCCGCCCCTACCGCCGCGAAGGGTGGGCACTGGCCGCAGCCCCGCTCGGGCTACTGGCAGCCGTGCTGCTTCTGACCGCGGTACTCACCTTGACCGTGAGCTCGTTCGACGAAAACGCTCACGACCGCCCGACGGGGGTGGTGAGCATTCCCGCCGCGGGCAGCCTCGGCAACCCGGGCGACGCCGCGATGTCACCGTTGGAGCAGTGGATCGGCTGGATGGACTGGCGGGTGATCTGCGGCTTCGGCGGTGCGGCCGCGGCGGGGACACAAGTGTGGTTGTACCGCCGGCTCACGGCACCGCCGCGGGCGCTGGTCGTGGTTCGCAGTTCGTAGGCCGGCTCCGTTTCGCGCGAGGACGACGATGCGGCGTGAAGACTGTGTGGACCTGTTCGGCAAGATTCCGCAGGTGTACCACCCCCAGATCAACCTGATCCTGCGCGGGCAGGGGATGATCACGGTGGACGTGGTCATCCGGTTCGAGTCGCACTACGTCGTGCTCCGGGGCCGCGAGCAGGGTTCGACCGACGAGGGGCGGGCGTTCTTCGTCCCCTACGAAGAGATCGCCTACTTCCGGCTCGAGCGCGTGGTAAAGCTCGGCGAGATCAAGTCGATGTACGGGGAGAGCGGGTTCGTGGACGCGGAGGACGCTCTGCTCGCGGCGGCCGACAAGCCGGACGCCGACCCCGCTGCGGAGACGTCGGCCGGCGACGCGTCGAAGACCCCGCCGCCGATGGCGACGCCGCTCGGCCCGACCGACCCCGGCGCGATCGCCCGGCAGAACCTGCTCGAGCGCATCCGCGCCGCCCGCGCCAACGTCGGCGGCGCGACCGGCCGGGTGGGCGGCCGGTAAACTTACTCTCGCCGTGTCGCCGCTCCGCATTCCCGCCGAGGTTCTCGCCGCCGTCGTGGCGCACGCCCGCGCCGAGGCGCCGTACGAGTGCTGCGGCCTTCTCGCCGGCTCGCCCGATGGTCGCGTCGGGCTGCACTTCCCGATCCGCAACGACCTCGCCAGCCCAACCGAGTATTTGACGAACGCCCACGACCTGCTCGCGGCGGCGAAGGCCGTCCGCTCGGCGGGGGCCGAGGTGCTGGCGATCTACCACTCGCACCCGACTTCCGCCCCGGTCCCGAGCACGAGAGACGTGGCCGGTAACCACTGGGGCGACTCCGTCGTCCACCTGATCGTCGGCCTCGCCGGCCCGGAGCCGGACCTTCGGGCTTGGCACATCACCGAGGGCGGGTACGAACAGGCCGAGTGGATTCTTGCCGGCCGGTGACCGGCTGGACGGCTGCTCGAGGCGCGGAAGTCGGAAAAAAACCTCGGAGCAGGACTGGCGTCGGAGCGATTCCGTTGGCATAACGGGATAAACGCCCGTCCGCGCACGTCAGGCCGCGGGCGGGCCGTGGCCCCGAAGCCCTGAGCCCGGAGGTTCCCGCTAGTGCCGCACGTCGTCACCGCCAACTGCAACGACTGCAAGTACACCGACTGCTGCGTCGTCTGTCCGGTGGAGTGCTTCTACCAGGACGAGAAGATGCTCTACATCGACCCGGCGGACTGCATCGACTGCGAGGCGTGCGTCCCCGAGTGCCCGGTCGAGGCCATCTACTCCGAGCCGAACGTGCCCGGGCAGTGGCAGAGCTACATCCAGCTGAACGCCGACAAGAGCGCCGCCCTCAAGGGCTCCGGCGGCCACATCACCGAGAAGGCCGACCCGCTCGAGGGGCCGGACTGCTCGGCGAAGAAGTAGTGGCCGGCGGCGAGTGGTTAGTGTCCAGTGCGACGCAGCGGCTCCGGTATCACCGGGGCCGCTGTCTTTTTCGTTGCAGCGGCCCCTACCATCTCCTTAGCGACGTCGTGGTCCCAACTGCCCGCTGTCCTCTGACCGCTGTCCACTACTCATGACTGGCCTCCTCCTCGTCCAGCTCGGCACCCCGGACGCCCCCACCTACCGCGGGCTGTTCCCGTACCTCCGCCAGTTCCTCTCCGACCGCCGCGTCATCGAGGTGCCGCGGCCGGTGTGGGTCCCGCTGCTGTACGGGTTCATCCTGCCGTTCCGCAGCGGAGCCTCGGCCGCGAAGTACCGCCGCATCTGGAGCCCCGACACCGGCTCGCCGTTGATGCACTACACGACCCGCCAGGCGGCGTTACTGCAGGAACACTTTCCCGACACGCCTGTCCGCTTCGGCATGATGGTCGGCAACCCGTCGGTCCGCGATGCGGTGAGGCAGATGATCGAGTCCGGGGTGGATCGGCTCGTGGCGCTGCCGATGTTCCCGCAGTACTCGGCGACCACGTCCGCCAGCGCGACCGACGCCCTTTTCGGGGCGTTGATGAAGGAGCGCCGCGTACCCGCGGTCCGTGTCGTGCCGCCGTACTACGACCACCCGGCGTACGTCGACGCAGTCGTCACGAACCTCCGCGACGACATCGCCGGCCTCGGCTGGGAGCCGGAGCACGTCGTCATCAGCTTCCACGGCATTCCGCAGAAGTACGCCCAAAAGGGCGACCCGTACGCGACGCACGTCGTTCGCACGACACAGGCGCTGGTGAAGCGGATGGGCTGGTCGCGGAGCTACTGGACGCAGACGTACCAGTCGCGATTCGGCAAGTCTCCGTGGCTCAAGCCCTACACGGACGACGTACTCGAACGCCTGGCCAAGCGGGGTGTGCGGCGCGTCTACGTGCTGCTGCCCGGGTTCACGGCCGACTGCCTGGAAACGATCGACGAGATTGGGCACGAGAGCCGCGAGGTCTTCCTCCACGCGGGCGGCGAGATGCTGCACAACGGCCGCTGCCTCAACGACCACCCGCGCTGGATTGAGGCGATGGCCCGAATCGTCCGCGACGAAGCGGCCGGCTGGATGTGACCGTCAGCGGAACTCGACGGGAGCAGCGACGCCGTTCGGCCCGACTCGTGCCGTGACAAGCGTCACCGGCTTCCTCACCCGCCGCAACTGGGTGCGGACCGCAGCCGTCGGTAGGTCGTAGGCGTCGGTGAACCAAACGACGAAATCCGGCATCTGGTCGAGGGCGAGTCGCAATCCGGCGAGGTGGTCACCCCTTCCAGCCGGTGAGCAGGTCGCGAGCCGGGTAAGCGTAACGACCTCAGCACTCGCGGCGTAGACCACAACTTTCACGTCCACAGTCGCTGGTTGAGCCGCGGTAGTTGCGGCGAGTACGTCACGGGCCGCGCTGAACTTCCCCCACTCGCCCATGCTGCCGGACGCATCGAGGAGGTAGACGACACGCTGGCCCGCGGTCAGCGTGCCGTGAACCGGTCGGGTGACGGCCGCCGCGGGTCGAACACCCGGGTCTGAGATCGGTCCCGGAGCGGGAGCGACGCGGCGAACGTGCGCCAGCACGGAGTCCGGCAGCGCCGACGGCACGTACGTCATGCGCGGAGCACAGCGGGTAGATATACCTTCCTTGGCAACGGGTACATCTTGCGACTCGGCAATCGTGGGCACCTCGACCGGTGCTACCAACTCGGCGTCCGCCAGCACCGTCATTTGCACCTGAACCGGCACCTCGGGGATCGGCTCGGCGCCGATCCGCACACACGTGTCGAGAGCCGGCCGCGCAGTCGGCGGAAGCTCGCCCGGTGTCGAGAACGACACAAGGGCGACGATCGTGGCGTGTATCGCGACCGACGCGGCTACCGCCCAACTTGCCCGGCTTCGCACACGCATCGGCATCCCTCCCACCGGCCCGATACCGGCCCTCGGCCCGATCCGCAAGAGCCCACTGGTTGGGGTTGCGGGTTCCGTCCGCCGTCGGCATGGTCCGTAGGCTTCACACAGATCGGAAAGGAGTCCGCATGTCACGTCGGACACTCCCGCGGGCCGTCGTCGCCGGCCTGCTCGTCGCCGCCCTCGGCGGCCCCGTCGCCGGCAAGGCGCCGAATCCGTGGCGCGGCGAAAGCACGACGCTGCCGACCGCGCCCGCCCCGCGCCCCGTCATGAAGCCGACACGACAACTGATCATCGGGATCGGGATCAACAGCACGAGTGGCCTGACTGGGAGCGTCGAGGTCCGCGGGTTGTCGCGTGCGGAACCGGTCGAGAGTGCCCCGATGCCCCTCCGCGTCGAGCATCGCTCGCGGCCCGTCGCGCTCCCGCCTTTGCCCGAGACAACGCCCGCCCTGCCGACAATCACCTCCTCGGGGGTCGTCCCGGCAGGTTACGTCCGGGTGCCGGAGTACATGCCCCCGCCGAAGCCGCTTCCGGTGCGGGCCATCCCCCCGGCGGCGCCGTGAGTCGTTGCGGGCGCGGGGTGGCGGGCGTAGCATCTTCCACGCCCACCCACCCGTGCCCGGTTCGCGATGACGCACGACCCGCTCGCCGATACCCGGCCTCACCCGCCGGCGGCGAACCCGAGTGACTCTTCCACCGCCCCACGGCCGGGCCACGACCCACACGTCCCTGCAAGCCCGCTCCCCGCCACTGCTCCCTGCGACCACTCGGTCCGTCCGAGCGTGGTGGACCTTCCGAACGCCGGGATGGTGGTCGGCGAGTTCGAACTGTGCCTGGAACTCGGCCGCGGGGCATTCGGGCGCGTGTTCCTGGCCGACCAGAAGGGGCTGAACCGTCGCGTGGCGCTGAAGGTGTCGCTCGGCCGCGAGATGACGGCCGAAGAGGGGAAGTCGCTCGGCGGCCTCGAGCACGACCACATCGTCAAGGTGTACTCGTCGTTCGCACCACCCGGCACCAACTGGCACTGTCTGTGTCTGCAGTACGTGCCCGGTACCGACCTCCGTGGCGTCATCACACGCCTGCACCGTGACGGGGCTCCGCTCTCGGGGCAGGACATTCTCGATGCCGTAGACGATGCGGGACGGAAAGACGCGGGGTTCGATCCGGCCGCACTCCGGGACCGCGAGGCGCTGTCGGCCGACGACTTCGCACAGGCCGTGTGTCGCCTCGGCGGCCGGCTCGCGGAGGCGCTGGCGTTTGCCCACGGCCGCGGAGTATTGCACTGCGACGTGAAGCCGGCGAACATCCTCGTCACGCCCTACGGCCGGCCGATGCTCGCCGACTTCAACGTCGCCTTCGACCGGGCGAAAGTCGGCCGCGGTGTCGGCGGGACGGAGGCGTACATGGCCCCCGAGCACCTCGCCGCGTCCGAGGCCGGCGCCGCCGGCACGGTCGACGAGCGGTGCGACATCTTTTCACTCGGCGTCGTGCTGCACGAACTGGCGACCGGTTTGCGTCCCGACCAGCAGCCTGCTACCGACGCCCTCGCCGCCCTTCCCCAAGAAGTCGCTCAGGTGATCCGCTGTTGCCTGGAGCCCGACCCGGCGGCGCGGTACTCCAGTGCCGGCGCGCTGGCCGGAGCCCTCGCGGGGGCATGGCACCTGCTCGCGGCGCGGCGGGCGATGCCGAAGCCCGGTCAGTTCGGCCGCTGGGTCGTAGCCAACCCGGTGTGGGCGCTGGCCCTCGCCGGCCTGGTGCCGCACCTCGCGGGGTCGGTCGTGAACATCAGCTACAACGCGGTTCAGATTGACCTGACGAAGCCGCAGGAAGCCGCATTCAACGCACTCGTTATAGGGTACAACGCCGTCGTCTACCCGGCGTGTGCGGCGTACCTGTTCCTGCTCTTGCGCCGCATCGGCAATGGCATCCGGGCGCTACCTGCGTCTCGCGTCGCGGCAGCCGACGGGCTCCGCCGGCGCTGCCGACACCTCGGCTGGGTGGCAATCGGCCTCGGCTGCGTCGGCTGGTTTCCGGGGGCCGTCCTCTTCCCCCTCGGCATCGATCTGGCGACCAGGGGCACAGCACCGATCGAGCCGGACAAGCGACTCGCTCTCTACGGTCACTTCGCCGTTTCGTTCGTGCTGTCCGGGCTGATCGGCATTGTGTTCAGCTTTCTCAGCGTGATGTACGTGCTACTCCGGGCCGTGTTCCCGATCGCGGGTAACCCGGACACGTATCGCCCCGGTCAGGTCGGCGCCGAACTCCGGCCACTGGCCTGGTGGTTTGGTCCGTTCGTCCTACTGGCTAGCGCCGTGCCGCTGACCGGGGCGATGATGCTCGTCAGCCTCAGTGACGACCGGATGACTCTGGCGTTCCGCCTACTCGTGGTCGGGCTGATCGGCTTCGGTGTCGTCGCGGTCGGGATGGCCGAGCGGTTGACGCGCCGCATCGCCCGCCTGGCCGCGGTATGGGAGGTGGAGACGGACCCGGAAACGCCTGCTCAGGTGCCGTGGGACTCGCGGCGGTCGAGCACAGCGGTCCGCGCCGCACCGCGTCAGTAGTCCATGTGCCGGAACTCATACCCGGCGACCGCCAGGGCGGCTGCAGCAAACACCAGCGAGGTGAGGACTGCCATCTCCGGGTGATATGTACCGCGGGCCTTCGCCGCAGCCAGTTCCGGGATCGGGCTGGCGTACTCCTCGGCCTTCATCGCGTCGAAGAAAATACCGCCCATGTCCAGCGGTTTCGGCAGCGTCCAGTACCCGGCTTGAACCAGAACGCTCGCGGCCCGCGTCGAGCCGGGCACCGGGTCGGACGCGAGTTTGTGGTGGGTGAAGTTCATCGCCCAGCAGAGGAGCCAGAACAGGAGCGTGCCGAAGACGCTGACGACGGTACTCCGGGTACAGACAGCCAGCAGTGCGCTGACGGCGTAAAACACGGCAAAGTTCACGACCAGGAGCGGAACCGCGACCCAGTACGTGCCCTCCCAGACGCCCGTCGCCGCGCCGGTGGCGAGCCACGTCGCCCCGACGAACATCGTCGACTGCAGCGCGACGAACAGCACCACCCCGATGTACTTGCCGGCCAGCACCGCCCAGCGCGGGGCCGGCTTGGCGAGGAGGACGGTAACCGCCGCGGGTTCGAGGAACGTGGGCAGAAAGCCCGCCGTCCACAGCAGCGCCAGCAGTACGCCGACGGTGTCGGCTACAATTCCGGCGAGCCACACGAGGATCACGCGGACCGCGTCGGACTTGTTCTTCGTGATCGGGTACTCGAACAGGCCGAATCCGAGCGTCACCTTGCCGTCCGCGACGCGGACCCCCTCGGCGACCACCTCGGGTGTCTTCTCCCCTTTCGGCAGGTACGTCGGCAACTCGGCCGGATGGCGGGGTCGTTCCGTGGCCGCCTCGACGGTGAGACTGAAGCAGAAGGCCGCGCACAACAGCGTGAGGCCGAGCATGGCCCAGAACAGCTTCGTAGCGACCGACTGGCGAAAGGTGTCTCGGACCATCCAGCGGACGGTGCGGATCGCGTCCGGGTACTGGGTCACGCCGCTCCCCCCTTGTCGTGCTGCTCGTACAGCGGCCGCAGCGCCCCTTCGAGCGCCCGGTCCTTCCCCACCTTCGCGTCCTTCAGCAACTCTGACAGCGGCCCTTCGTGGACGACTCTGCCAGCGACAAGGACCGCGATTCGGTCGCACAATTCCTGCACTTCAGGGAGGACGTGCGACACCAACAACACCGTCTTCCCGGCGGACTTGAACTCGCGGACGACTTCGCGGAGGAGTTGCCGGCCTCCCAGGTCGAGCCCCTCAGTCGGCTCGTCGAGGACGAGCAGGTCGGGGTCGTTGACGAGCGCCTGGGCCAACCCGAGCCGCTGAACCATCCCCTTGCTGAACCGGGCGATTGGCTCGGACTTCCGGTCCGCGAGACCGACCCGCGCCAGCAGATTCTCGACCCGGCCGTCCAGTTCGGCGGACGGGACGCCCGACAGCCCGCCGTAGAACGCCAGCAATTCGGCCGCGGTCAGGTAGCGCGGGAAGGCGTGATTCTCGTGCATGTAGCCGACGCGCCCGAGCGTGCCGCGGTGGTCGAGTGGCTGCCCGAGCCTCGTCACCGTGCCCGCGGTCGGTGCGGACAGCGACAACAGCAGCTTGACGAGGGTCGTTTTCCCCGCGCGGTTCGGGCCGAGGAGGCCGAAGACGCCGCCGGCGGGAACTGTCAGTGTGACTCCGCGGACGGCCGCCACACCGCCACGGCCGAACGGGCCGGTCTTGTACGTCTTCTCGACCTTTTCGAAGGTGGCGGCGGTTGTCAACGCTGGCCCCCGGTGTTGCCGGACGTTAACACTCTAGCTCACGATCGGAACCGGGCACGCCCCAGAAACGGGAAAGCCCGGGGAGAGTCGTCCCCGGGCTCGCCGCAACGCTCCACGCACTCGCACTACTCGATCAGTGCCACCGACACGCCGCTCTGGAAGATGCGTTCCATGCAGGACTTCAGAGTATCGATCCGGTTCTGGTAGGTGCCGGTAATGACCAGGTAGCTCGGCAGGGTGGTCGTGCCGCTCGGCAGGGTGCCACCCGCGACGCCGACGTTCGAAAGGAACTGGTGGGCCGTCGTGCGGAACGTCGCACTCGGGGCCAGAGTCGTGTCGAACAGGTCCCCGAAGCCGATCGGATAGACCCGGGCCGGGGCGTTGCTGAGGCTGTGCCCGCTGTCCCCGCTCGCAGTTGTGGCCAGCGGCTTGACGATCTGCTTCACGACGTTGACCGCCGAACTCATCGACGGTTCGGTGCCGTTGCCAGGGCTCCCGCCGTTGGCCAAGTTCGAGTAGTAGGAGTTGTACCCCGCGGTGTTGAGCGTCCCACTGCTGTACGAGTTCGGCACGCCGTCCGTCTCGAAGATCACGATCTTGCTCGCCCCGCGCCGGCCGCGGATCGTGCCGTACTCGGCCGGCAGGGAGGACGAGGAGCTGAGCAGGTTGTACGCCACCATCAGCCCCGTGTTCGGGTCGGTGCTGCCGTTCGAGTTCGGGACCACGTCGATCCCCACGGACGTGTAGGATTGGGTGTACGGCCGCATCTCCGCGGTGGCGTCGCCGGCGTTGATCTGCGTGAGGAGCGTCCGTGGGAAGAACAGGGCGTTCTTCAGCGCGGTGAAGTTCTGGCCCGTCGGCACCCGCGGCAACTTGTACGCCCCTGCGGAACTGTACGAGAACATGGTCATGCCCACGGCGTCGTTCGGGTGGTTGTTGCGGATGTCGTCCAGCACCGAGTTCATACCCGCCTTGAGCTGCCAGCACTGGGCCTCGCGGCAGGTGCCGGGGTTCCAGTTGCCGCCGCTCGTGCCGCCCGCGTTGCCGATGAAGTCCATCATGCTCAGCGGGCCGAACCAGAAGTGCATCCGCGGCCGGTTCGGGCTGTCGTTGTAGCGCATGTACGGCCGCTGGCTCGCCCAGGTGCCGGTCGGCCCGGTCCACGCCGTCAGGTCGCCGGTGGTCATCGAGCGGGCGGCGCTCGACCAACTGTCGGCGTTCCCGGCCAGGTTCGTACTCGACGTGTACCGGTACCCCAGCACGTAGTCGATGTACTCCTTCCAGAACCGCTTATCGAGCTTCTGCTGGGTCGTGCCCGTGGCCGTGTCCACGTCGTTGGGGATGGACGAGTAGTACAGCACCCGCCCGGCCCGGAGGTTCGGCGGCAGCGCCTGCGGGCCGCTCTTGATCCACCGCAGGATTTGGGCGTAATCGATCCGGTAGCTGTCTACCGTCTGCGTTGTGTTGCCACTTCCACCCGAGGTGATGGGGATCGACTGGTTGCCGGTCGCGGCCTTCAGCGTCATCCCGCTGCCGGTGTTGAAGAGCACCTCGTTAATACTCTCGTAGCTGCCCGACCCGCTCCCGTTGTAGGGGTTGGCGTCAGTCTGCGGGTCGAACGTGCCGACCGCCCCGTAGTTGACCGTGGTGTTACCGCTGGCCACGGCGGCCGTCACTGTGCCCATCTTGGCAAAGTACCGGCGGCGCCAGTCGCCCGCCTGGTAGCCGGCGTCGCCGGGGTTACCCACCGGTGCCCGCGGGTCGGGCGGCCAGATGAAGAACGTCTTGCCCCAATACCCCGGCCCCATCGAGTAGCCTTGGTACCGGTCGGCCGTCGGCACCAGCGTCGTCGTCGCGTCGTACGTCCCGCCCGCGACTTTGGGCAGCAGCGGGTTGCCCGTCCCTCGGTCCGCCCGGTACTTCACGATGTCCAGGTCGTAACCGTACGCCTCCCACACCGGGTCGCGGAACCGTGCCTCGGCGATGATGTTCGTACCGCCGGAGGTCCGGACCGTGCCAGAGCTGACGGTGTAGCCCAGCAACTCGAGCGCCGTACCCGCCGCCCGGGTGGTCGCCGCGCCGGTCGCCCAACTCGTGTTCGTCTTGTTGATCGACCCGTCGGCCCGCCGCCACCGGTCGCCCACGTACGTGATCGCCCCCGAGTCGGTCATCGACTTGAAGTTGTCGGGCGCCGGCGTCGGGCCCGTCGGGTTGGCGGCGTCGCGGGCACTGAAGGCGTTGTACCCGCTGAAGTCGTAGGTCTGGCTGACGTAGGAGGACGGGTTGCCGGCCGTCTCCGCCGGACTCCACGCATGGAACGCCGGCTTCAGCAGCGACCGGTCCGCCGGCAGCGTCGTCTCCTCGCTCGGGTCGCCCGCGTTCGCCGGGTTGAAGTAGTAGTCCCGGACGATCGGCGGGCCGCCCGGCGTCGTCATGGTGTAGTTGTTCCGCGAGATCGCCTCGCCGCTGGCGTTCGTCTCGTTGGCCGCCGCGATCAGCGAGCTCTGGACGCTGACGTAGTGCCCGAAGGCCGGGGCCAGCGGGTCCGCGTTCAGGTGCTTCCCGCTGTAGTTGAACGTGCTGCTGAACGCCATCGACCCGGTCATGTCGAGCACGAACGCCACGTCCCGCGGCCGGTACACGGCCACCGCCCGCGCCCCGCCCGGCATGCTGTTCACGCCCCACAGCCGGGCGAAGTACGTCGGCTGATCCAGCGACACCGACACCTCGACGGCCGTCCACGATCGACCAGCCGGCGGCGTCGTCGGGTACGACACCTCGAACGTCTGCGTCGTCGTGTTGTACTCGTACGTCCCGACCCGAATGGACGTCACCGGGGCCGGTGTCGTGGCCTTCGACAACGACGTCGACATGAGCGGGCTGCCGTTGGCAGCGTCCTTCGCCGCCTGAACTGCGGCCGGGCGGTTGTTGTCGTAGCTCGGGTTTTCCGGCTGCTTGTTGTCGAGCGTCCGGCAGCCCACCAGTGCCGCCACGTCGGCGGCGTTCTGGCACTGAGTCCGGGCGACGGCCAGCATCCCCAGATCCACCGCCAGGGCGACGAAGGAGAAGATGGCGATCAGGCAGATGCCGATCATCGGCAGGACGGTGCCCCGGCGGCGGGTCGTTCGGCGGGTGGCACGCATGGTCGTCGGCTCCACAAGGCGGCCCGGCGGGAACGCAGGTCCGCACGGAGTACGGGTTGTTGGGTTCATAGAACACGGCCGATCCGGGCGCCGCCCGCGAGATCGGAAATGGCATCGCCGTTGGAGTGATTGAGGTGGCGGCCGAAGTCGGGCGGGGCGTCAATTCGGCGGAAGCGATTGGCAGGGTTGGAGGTTGCGTCGTGCGGGCGAGAGGTTTGGCGTGAGCTCCGGACGCCCGCAGCTTGCGGAGCGCGGCCCGGTGGCGGCGGCGGGCCATCCACACCCGCGCGAGCACTTCCGCGGCGCGGAGCACGAACCGCGGATTGTCGCTGCCGAGCACTCGACGGAGAGCGTGAATGGCGTCCAGGAAGGCGTCCGTAACCGCGTCCCCTGCCCTCGCGGGGGCGACGCCGCGGGCGGCGGCGGCGAGCGCGGCGATGTCGGGGGCAGCGGTCATGACGGTACCCGGGGGTTAGGGGACGAAATGGTGAACGAATGTTCTCTAACCTCCCCTTTCGGGATGTCAACTGAGTCGCGGCGGAAATCTGGAACAACGAGCGACGTTCGGCAGAGCACCACCTGAGCCGGGGCCTTCAACCGCTGAATCGCAGCCAGGGCATCAGCCCGGAGGCTGCCCCAGGCGCGCCGTCGAACCGGGTGGGCTTTCGCCACCACCCTCGTACACTTTCGCGGACGCTTCCGGAGAACGCCGTGACCCGCGGGTTGCTCGCCGTCGTCGTGTGCGCGCTCGCCGCCGACCCCGCCGCGGCCCAGGCTCCGCCGCTCCGCTGGGGCGGCGACAAGAACGGCGGCGCCCCTTACATCTTCGAGGACGCCGCCGGCCAGCTCGTCGGCTTCGAGGTCGAGTTCGCCGACTTCCTCGGCAAGGAACTCGGCCGCGAACCCGTCTTCGTCCAGAACCAGTGGGACAACCTCCCGGAGTTGCTGAAGCGCGGCACCGACCTCGATATTGTCCTGAACGGCTACGAGTTCAGTGCCGAGCGCCACGCCGACACGCCGACCACCGTCCCCTACTTCGTCTACTCCCTTCGCCTGATCGTTCCCGTCACCAACACGACGGTCGCGTCGTGGGCCGACCTCGGCCGCCAGAAGGAGCCGATGACCGTCGGCGTGCTCCGCGGGTCGGCGTCCGAGCGCTACCTGCAACAGCGGTTCGGCGACGCCGTGAAGCTGGAGTCGAGCGAGACGGTGACGGAGATGTTCGACCTGGTCAAAGAGGGCCGTGTAACGGCGACGGTGCAGGACGCCCCGGCCGCGACCTACTACGTGCTCGAAGGCCGCTACCCTGAGCTGAAGGTGGTCGACGAGCCGGCCGGGGCCGGGTACTACGTCATCCTCACCAAGCCCGGCGACGACGCGCTTCGGGAGCGGCTGAACGAGGCGATCCGCAAGGGTATCCGGTCCGGGAAGCTGCGGGAGTTGTACCAGAAGTACAAGCTGTGGAACGCGGCCCAGCAGCGGCTCAGCTACCTGGCGGAACAGCCGTGGCCCGACGTGACCAACGAGCTGGACGCGGCCGAGGGCGGCGAGCCGCCGGTGGCGCCGACGTTCCGCGGCGTCCTCGACAAGCTGGCGTGGGCGGCCGGGCGGACGCTGCTGCTCGCGTTCGCGTCGTTCCCGCTGGCGATGCTTCTGGGCGTGCTGGTGGCGCTCGGCCGGGTGTACGGCCCGTGGCTGGTGCGGGCGCCGCTGGCGGTGTACGTCGAGGTGCTGCGCGGGACGCCGCTGCTGCTACAGCTGTTCGTCGTGTTCTACCTGTTGCCGCAGCTCGGCGTGCTGCTCGGTTCGGAGACGCTGAAGGAGTGGCTGTCGCTGAACAAGTACGTGGCCGCGATCCTGACGCTCGCCGTGAACTACTCCGCGGCCGAGGCCGAGAACTACCGTGCCGGACTGCTCGCCGTCCCGCGCGGTCAGTTGGAAGCGGCACTGGCGCTCGGCATGACGCCGGGCGTGGCCATCCGCCGCGTCGTGCTGCCGCAGGCGTTCCGCATCGTGATCCCGCCGGTAACGAACGACTTCATTGCCCTGTTCAAGGACACGGCGGTGTGCTCGACGATCATGATCGTGGAACTGACCGGGCTGTACTACCAGTACAAGATTTACCCGAGCCTCGTGCTGGAGCTGGCGCTCGCGGTCGGGCTGCTGTACCTGCTGATGAGCTACCCCATGGCCGTGCTGGCGAACTGGCTGGAACGCCGGACCGCGACCGGGGGCGCGCGATGATCCGCGTCACGAACCTGGTCAAGGAGCACACCGGGCACCGCATCCTGAACGGGCTGTCGGTCGAGTTCCCGCGCGGCAAGGTCACGGGCGTCGTCGGCCCGTCGGGGAGTGGCAAGAGCACGCTTCTCCGATGCGTCAACGGGCTCGAACCCTTCCAGGCCGGCGAAGTCGCGGTCGGCGGCGTGCGGCTCGTCGGCGGCGGCACGCCCCCGAAGGCGACGCTCGTCGAGCTGCGGCGGCGCGTCGGCATGGTGTTCCAGTCGTTCAACCTGTTCCCGCACATGACCGTGCTCGGGAACGTGATGAGCGGCCCCGTCCACGCCCTCGGCAAGCCGGCGGCGGAAGCCGAAGCTACCGCCAAGAGGCTGCTCGACCGCGTCGGGCTGGCCGACAAGGCGGCGGCGAAGCCGGCGCAGCTGTCCGGCGGGCAGCAGCAGCGTGTTGCGATCGCCCGCGCACTGGCGGTTAATCCGGCGGCGATCCTGTTCGACGAACCGACCAGCGCCCTCGACCCCCGCATGGCCGCCGAGGTCATGCGCGTCATCGACGACCTGGCCGACGACGAACAGCTGCAAACCACGATGGTGATCGTCACCCACGACATCCCCGCGCTGCGGCGGGTGGCCGACACGCTGGTCGTGCTCGACCGCGGAGTGGTCGCCTACGCCGGCGACCCGGCCGCCGCCCCGCCGGGCTACCTGGACCACCCATGACCACCCAACTCATCCGCGTCGGCCACAGCCCGGACCCCGACGACGCGTTCATGTTCCACGCGCTCGCCAACGACAAGATTCCCACGGGGAACCTCCGCTTCACGCACGAGTTGCAGGACATCGAGACGCTGAACCGGCGGGCGCTCAGGGGCGAGCTCGAAGTCACGGCCGTGAGCATCCACGCCTACAGCTTCCTGTTGGAAAAGTACGCTCTGCTGCCGAGCGGGTGCAGCATGGGCGACAAGTATGGCCCGATGGTCGTGACGCGCGAGCCGATGACGGTCGAAGACCTGCCCGGTGTCACGATCGCGGTGCCGGGCACGCTGACTACGGCGTTCCTGACGTTGAAGCTGCTGTTCGAGTCGATCGGCGCGAAGGACCAGCTGAAGTACGAGGTGATCCCGTTCGACGAGATCATCCCCGCGCTCGCGGCCGGGAAGTACGAGGCGGGCCTCATCATCCACGAGGGGCAGCTGACGTTCCAGAACCAGGGGCTGCACCTGGCGGTGGACCTGGGCGTGTGGTGGCAGGACCGCACCGGCCTGCCGCTGCCGCTGGGCGGGAACGTGATCCGCAAGGATTTGGGCGCCCCGCTGATGAGCGAGGTGAGCCGGCTGCTGAAGCAGAGCATCCAGTACGGCCTCGACCACCGCCGCGAGGCACTGACCCACGCGCTACAATACGCGCGGGACATGGACATCGACCTGGCTGACAAGTTCGTCGGCATGTACGTGAACGACTGGACGCTGGACTACGGCGACCGCGGCCGGGCGGCGATCCGTAAGCTGCTGGACGAGGCCCACCGGGCGGGCGTCATCCCGGCGCCGGTGGCGGTCGAGTTCGTGGAGTAGCCAGCCGGGGCGTGCATGGTCTCGTTGCTGACGTTCACGACGCCGCCGTACCCGTGCGCGTACCTGCCGGACCGCGCGGCGACGCTCGACTACGAGGTCGTGGCCGCGGCCGACGCGGCTGACTACGCCGCCCGCATGGCCGCCGGCTGGCGCCGCTTCGGGCACCAGTTTTTCCGCCCCGTTTGCGCCGGTTGCACCGCCTGCCAGTCGCTCCGCGTACCCGTCGCTACGTTCAAACCCGACCGCAGCCAGCGCCGCGCCGCGGCCGCGAACGCCGACACCCGCCTCGTCATCGACGCGCCGAAGGTGACGCCCGCGAAGCTTGCGCTGTACGACCGGTTCCACGTCTTTCAGTCCGAGAGCAAGGGGTGGCCCGGGCACGGCCCGAAGGACGCGCTGGAGTACGCCGAGTCGTTCACGGTGAATCCGTTCCCGACCGAGGAGTGGCGGTACTTCCGCGGCCGGCGGCTGACCGGCGTCGGGTACGTCGATCACCTGCCGGGGGCACTGTCGGCGATCTACTTCTTCTACGACCCGGACGAGCGCGACCGGTCGCCGGGGACGTTCAACGTGCTGTCGATCCTGGGCCGCGCCGCGGAACTGGGGTACGAGCACGTCTATCTGGGCTACTACGTCGAGGGGTGCCGGTCGCTGGAGTACAAGGCGCGGTTCCGGCCGAACGAGGTGCTCGCCGGCAACGGTGCGTGGCAGCCTTTTCTGACGTAACCCGCCCGGCGCGAACCACCCGCCGCCGGCGCCCGTATATCAATTTGTAGCCCGCGCGTGCGGTCCGGAGCCCTCCCGATGTCGCAGACCCTCGTCGTCGAAACCCGGAGCCTCACCAAGGTTTACCGGGACTTCTGGGGCCGCAAGAAGAAGACCGCCCTCAACGCCCTCGACCTCAGCATCCACAAGGGCGAAATCTTCGGCCTCCTCGGCCCCAACGGGTCCGGGAAAACGACCACGATCAAGCTGCTGCTCGGCCTCCTGTTCCCCACCGCCGGCGACGCCTTCGTCTTCGGCGAGCCGGCGGCCAAGGTCGAGAAGAACGAGCGGATCGGCTACCTCCCCGAGGAATCGTACCTCTACCGCTTCCTCAACGCCGAGGAAACGCTCGACTTCTACGGCCGGCTGTTCGACATGCCCGCCACGGTGCGCCGCGAGCGGGCCGCCAAGCTCATCGACATGGTCGGCCTCTCCGCCGACAAGAAGCGCATCCTGAAGGAATACTCCAAGGGCATGCGGCAGCGCATCGGCCTGGCCCAGGCGCTCATCAACGACCCCGAACTCGTCATCCTGGACGAGCCGACCAGCGGCCTCGACCCGCTCGGCACCCGGTGGATGAAGGACCTGATCCTCGAGCTCCGCAAGCAGGGTAAGACGGTGCTGATGTGCAGCCACCGGCTCGACGACGTGCAGGACGTCTGCGACCGCATCGCCATCCTGTACAACGGCGACCTGCAGGAGCTCGGCGCGGTGTCGAAGTTGGTCGAGGACCAGAACCGCATCCAGGTGCGGGCCACGTCCGTCCGCGAGACGCCGGAGCTCAAGGCCGACCTGGAGGCGCTGTTCCGCAAGCACGGCGGCACGATGGAAGCCATGGGCCACCCGACGACGACGCTCGAAGAACTGTTCCTGAAGATCGTCGAGGAGTCGAAGGCCCGGCCGGGCCGCCGCTACCTGCCGCCGGCCGAGGCGGCGAAGTAAGGAACCCGCCCACCGCCCACCGTCCCCGAGGTCGCTCCCGTGACGTCGCCGGCCCTCTTCGGCATCCTCCAGCTCGACCGCGGCGAGCCGTTCGGGTACTCGCAGGTGCCGGGCCTCGTCCAGGCGTGGCTCCAGGACGCCGGCGGGTTCGCCGCCGTCGGCCTCGTCCTGTACCTGCTCTACGCCCGCTCGGTGCCGACGCAGCTGTCGCAGTCCGAGAAGCTGCGCGTGCCGGTCACGTCGTGGATGCTCATCGCCGGCCTCATGGCCGCGATCTGCTACGCCGGCGTGTTCGCCCTGATGCTGCTGCCGGGCAACCGCGGCGCCGTTCCCGAGCCGCCGCCGCCGCCGCCGGGAAGCGCCGTCATCCTCCCGCCGCCGGTCTGGCACTGGCAGTTACAGCCGATGCTGCTGATGGTCGGCGGCATGTTCGCCATCGTCGGCCTCGGCCAGCCGTTCGTCCGCGACCTGCTCAAGCTCCGCTCGCGGCGCATCTGGGCGCTGTCGAAGCTCGGGTTCAAGGAGGCGGTGCGGTCGAAACTGCTGTGGCTCGGGCTCCTGATCCTGCCGTTCTTCCTGTTCCGCAACGTGTGGATGGCCACCGTCCGCCCGTCCGACGAGTTCCGCATCCTGGTCACCGCGTCGATCTTCGCCATCACCGGGCTGGTGCTCTTCACGGCGGCCCTGCTGGCCGCGTTCAGCATCCCCAACGACATCAAGAACCAGACCATCCACACCGTCGTGACCAAGCCGGTCGAGCGGTTCGAGATCGTGCTCGGGCGGTTCGTCGGCTACACGGCCCTGATGACGCTGGCGATGGCGGCACTGACGGCGTTCAGCCTGCTGATGCTGAACACGGCGACGATCGACCCGAAGGCCGAGGCCGAGACGGCGACGGCCCGCGTGCCGGTCCGCGGGGCGCTCAAGTTCGGGAGCAAGAAGCTCGACTTCGAGGGGACGAACGTCGGCCGGGAGTTCGAGTACCGCAAGTACATCGCCGGCGACCCCCTCTCGCCCCAGCGCGGCATCTGGGAGTTCGGCGACGTGCCGGGGGCGCTGCCGCGGGCGGCCAAGGACGCGGTCCGGTGCGAGTTCACGTTCGACGTGTTCAAGCTGACCAAGGGCGAGGAGAACAAGGGCGTGTTCGCCACCTTCCGGGTGGTGACGCACGCCTGCCCCCAGGTCCCGCCGAAGGACAACAGCGGCGAGTGGGAGTGGGCCGACAAGGACGCCTTCGCCCGGTACAAGGCTGACCTGGACGCCATGCGGAAGGCCGGCCGTAACCCCGAGGGCGCCCCCCCGGACACCGACGGCTGGAAGGCCGCCAACGAACTGGCCGAGAAGTACGGCTTCTACGAAATTCGCAACCGCGAGGCGTTCGACTACGCCGTGGGTTACGTGGACATCCCCGCCGGCCTGTTCCGCAACGCGCAGCAGGGCAACCCGCCGCCGGTGACGGACCCCACCGGCAAGCAGGTGCCCGGCCCGCGCGTCTCGGTGCAGGTGAAGTGCGAGAGCCGCGGGCAACTCCTCGGCATGGCCCAACCCGACCTCTACCTGTTGGAGGGGAGCCAGCCGTTCACCCTGAACTTCATCAAGGGCATGGTCGGGCTGTGGTGCCGGCTGTGCATTGTGGTGGCGCTGGCCGTGGTGTGCAGCACGTACCAGAGCGGCGTCCTCAGCCTGCTGGTGACGGGGCTGATCTTCCTGACCGGGTACGCCACGGAGCACCTGTCCGACCTGGCGCTGAACCGCAACATCGGCGGCGGGCCGTTCGAGTCGATTTCCCGGCTCGTGAAGGCCGAGACGCCGACCGCACCGTCGTCGGACACGGCGGGCGGCAAGGCGCTCCAGGTCATGGACAAGGGCTGGGCGTGGGTGGTGAGGCGCATCCAGAACATGATCCCGGACGTGGAATCGTTCGTGTGGACGGACTTCGTGTCCGAGGGGTTCAACGTCAACTCCGAGTACCTGCTGGTGAACCTGCTGGTGACCGCGGGCTACTTGTTGCCGTGGTTCGTGCTCGGGTACTTCCTGATGAAGTCGCGGGAAGTGGCGAACTGATTTCGAGTTTCGAGCTTGGAGTTTCGAGTTTCGAGTGGTGGCACTTGCCGCCGCACGGAGCACGAGGCGCCGAACTCGAAACTCCAAACTCGAAACTCGAAACTCTGCAATGAACCCGCTCCAGAAGGCCGCCGTCCGCCGCAAGCTGTGGTACCTCGGGGTCATCCTCGGGCTTTTCACCGTCAGCATGTACTGGCGCGGCACCCTCGACATCCCGCTCGCCGGCAAGGTCGGGTTCGCCACCGCTCTGGCCGAACGCACCATCAAGTACCAGGCCACCCGGCACGAGCTCCGCGAACTGGAGCAGGGCGACCCCGAAATCCTCGGCACCGTCGCCCGGCTGCTCCTCACCGGTTCCCGCGGGTTCGCGATGACGGCGCTATGGTACAACGCCATCGACCAGCAGAAGCGGAACGACTTCCACAAATTCGAGCAGTCGGTCAAGGCCGTCACCACGCTCCAGCCGCACTTCATCACGCCGTGGATCTTTCAGAGCTGGAACATCGCCTACAACGTGTCCGTCGAGATGCAGTCGATGGGCGACATGTACTTCTACATCGCCCGCGGCATCGAGCTGCTGTCGGAGGGCGAGCGGCGGAACAAGAAGTCGCCGGACATGCGGTACCAGATCGGCTTCTACTACCAGAACAAGTTCGGCGTCGCCGACCAGGTGCAGACGCTCCGCTGCCTGTACGACCTGAGCAACATCCCGACCGGCGAGCGGAACCCGGCCGACTTCCTGGACAAGGACGGCGGCGTCGACCTGAAGCGGTTCCAGACGTTCTGCGAGAAGAACCCGCTCCTGGTGCGGCGGCTCCGCGGCGAGGAGCGGCGCGACCGCGACCGGAAGGACAAGAGCTTCGAGACGCTCCGCGCCCGCACGCCGGCGGACGTGGTGGACTTCCTGCGGACCAACTACAAGGTGCCGAGCCGGTTCCGCAACGCCGGCGGCGAGCTGGCCGACCCGGAGCGGCAGTTCCCGGCCCTGCCGCCGAAGTTCGACGAGGGCCGCGACGAGGCCAGCGCCGGCGAACTGACCCGCGACCCGGCGTTTACCGGCTTCATGGCGGCGCGGGCGTGGTTCGCCTACGCCAACACGCTGGTCCCTCCGAACCCGAAGGACGCCAACGACAACCCACTGCCGGCGTCGACGCCGCGGCCGGGCGAGTTCGACCAGTTCAAGTACCGGGTGCCCCGGCTGCCGATGCTCATCATCTTCCGCCAGGGGCCGCCGCGGGCGCAGTCGTACCAGGCCGAGATGTTGACGAAGGACGGGTGGTTCGACAAGGACGGCTGGGACGTGGACGGCCGGGTCGACGAGTCGAGCGCGTGGTTCGCCGAGCCGAGCCCCGGCGGGCCGCGGAAGCGGACGGTGGTCATCGGCACCGGCCGGGACTGGTCCCGCGAGGCGTGGGAGCAGGCGGCGCAGATGTGGCGGACGCACGGCGAGAACTACGGCCAGCTCCTCGACGCGGCCCGGCTCGCGCGCTACCGTGAAGACGCCCGCATCCCACTGGGGGCGTCCGACTTCGTGCCACTGCCACCCGAGATCACGCCCGATCAGGCGGCCGCGGACCCGGCGTTCGCCCGCCGCCACGCCGCCACGACGGCGCTGTTCTTCTACCACCAGAACCGGACGGTGACGAACTTCCCGTACTACCTCGCCAACGCTCAGGCCGAGGCGCGGGCCGACACCGTCCGCGCCCGCAAGACTCTGTTCGAGGCCGACCAGTCCCGCCGCGCCGGCAACCGCCTGGAGGCCATCCGGCTGTACAAGGACGGGCTGGAGCAGTGGAAGAGCGTGTTGCTGGCGAACCCGGCGTACCACCGCCCCGAGCGGTTCGACCGCGTCGAGGAGGAGACGTTCGAGTTCGAGTTGGACTACCTCCGGCTGCTGGCCCAGGACGACCGGCGGGTGCAGGACAAGGCGCTGGAGGTGCTCCGCGAGGGCGTGTCGGCGGTCCTGCCGTTCCAGGGTGCCAGGGTGGCGATCCCGGTGTCGTACGACCTGAAGCTCCGTGTCGCCGACGAGTTCTTTTCGGTGTTCGGCGGGACGATGCCGACGACCCTGACCGACGGGCGCGGCGGCACGCCGTGGATCCGGCCGGACATCCGCAACACCGTACTCGGCCGTCAGGGCGTGGTGGTCACGCCGCCCAGCGGTCCGGGCACGACGCCGACTCCGGGCCAGCCGTAACCCGACCCCCAGTCCAACGCCCACCCGCCCCGACGGGTGGGCGTTGCCCACCTTCCCCCCTCGTCACCGCTCGTCATGACCGACATCGCGCTCGCGATCCTCGCCCACCCCGACGACGCCGAATTCCTCTGCGCCGGCACCCTGATCCGCCTGGCCAAGGAGAAGGGTTGGGCCGTCCACGTCGCCAGCATGACGCCCGGCGACTGCGGCTCGGCCGAGCACACGCCGGAAGAAATCGCTCGCATCCGCCGCGGCGAGGGCGCGGCCGCGGCGGCCGCGATCGGCGCGGCGTACCACTGCCTCGAGGAACGCGACCTGCGCGTGATCTACAACGAGCCGGCGCTGGAGAAAGTGGTGCGGCTTCTGAACAAGGTGCGGCCGCGGGTCGTGTTCACGCACAGCCCCGACGATTACCACCTCGACCACGAGCAGACGAGCAAGTTGGTCCGCGCCGCCACGTTCGCCGCGCCGATCGGCAACTTCCTCCACAACCGCCCCGGCGCGGACGAACGCCACCCGCCGCTCGACCACATCCCGCACCTCTACTACTGCGACCCGCTCGAGGGCGTGGACGCTTTCGGAAACGCGATCGCGCCGGCGTTCCGCGTGGACGTGTCGGCGGTGATCGACGACAAGGGGCGGATGCTGGCGTGCCACGAAAGCCAGCGGGCGTGGCTGCGGAAGCACCACGGCGTCGACAACCTCGTGGACTCGATGAGGGCGTGGGGCGCGACGCAGGGGGCGGCCGCGGGCGTCGCCTTCGCCGAGGGCTTCCGCCAGCACCTCGGCCACAGCTACCCGCACGACAACCTCGTCGCCGAACTCCTCGGCCGGGTGTAGCTCCGACCGTGGGACAGAGGGACTCAGGGACAGAAAGCTGAAGAATGCTCTGACTGCCCGTCCCTCCGTCCCAATCACCGCCACAGCCACTTCAAGCTATCCGGCAGGATCACGCCGCCGTGGCGGCCGTTGTGCCCGCCGTCGCCGTACACCAGGCGGTAGTCGTAGCTCATGTGCCGCAGTGCCGCGGCCATGCTCAGGTTCGCGAGCGGCCAGTGGCCGTGCAGGTTGTCCAGGTCGCCCGACCCGTCCTGCAGGAATACCCGGATCGGCTTCCGCTCCGTCTTGCGGATCAGGCCCGGGTACACGTCCCCCCCGCGGATGTTGGTGAAGCTGCCGACGTGGCTGAGCACCTTCGAGAAAAGGTCCGGCCGTTCCCACGCCGCGGTGAACGCGCAGATGCCGCCGGAACTAATACCGCAGATCGCACGACCGGCCGCGTCCTGGCGTAGCTTCACGGTTTTCCCCACCTCCGGGAGAAGCTCTTTCTCCAGGAAGCCGGCATACTGGTCGGAAAGGGTGTCGTACTCGAAGCTCCGGTTGGAGCGGCCCTTCCCGCCGCCCTCGGCCGGGAACGTGCCGGGGTTCACGAACACCGCCACCGTGACGGGCATTTCCTTCCGATGGATGAGGTTGTCGAACACGACCGGCACCCGGTACTGGCCCTTCTCGGCCACGTAAGAACCGCCGTCCTGAAAGACCATCACGCACGCCGGCTCCGCCTCCCGGTACTGGGCCGGCACGTACACCCAGTAGTCGCGCTCGGTGCCGGCGAACACCTTGCTCGGCAACTTCAGCGGGCCGGTGACGGAGCCCTTCGGCACGCCCGGCTGCCATTCCGAGTCGGGGCCGAGGGTGTAGTCGTCGGCCGCCGGGGCGGGCACGGCGGCGAGAGCGAGTGCGAGCGCGGGTACGAGGCAGCGCATCGGACGGGCCTTTCGCGGGGAGAGGGGACGGGGCCAAGCGTATGGACACGGCCCCCGCCCCGCCAGCGCCGCGGGGCCCGGCCGTGAACACGCCCCACCCCGACGAGCGCCTCCAGCGGGCGCTGGACAAGTTCCTGACCAGGGGCGGGCCGTTCGTCCTCCCGGAGGGGCCGCCGCCGACCGCACTCCTCCCCGCGCCGCCCGGCGGGCTGCCGCCGGACACGAAGCTGAACGCGGCCCTGCCCACGCCCGCGGTCATCCCCCGGCCGGCCCCGCGCGAGCCGTCGCCGACGCCGATTCCGGGCGCGTCGCGCGCCGTCGTCACGACCGACGCCGTGCTCGCGGGGCTCGACCACGTGGTGTGGTCGGTGTCGCCCGACGGGGCTCTCGTGTACCTCCTCGGCGGCCCCGTCGAGCGACTGTTCGGCCACCCCGCCGAGTTCTTCCTCGACAAGTCCGACGGCTGGCTCTCCGCCCTCCCCGACGACGACGCCGACCGCCTCCGCGCCGCGTTCGCCGGCCTCTCGGCCGCCGGGTCGTTCGTCGTCGAGCACACCGCCGGCGGGCGGCGCGTCGTGACGCGTGGCCGGTTGCTGCTCCGCCCCGACGGCCGACCGATACGCGTGGACGGGAGCACAACCGAACTGACGGAGACGGCCACCGAGCGCGAGTTGCGGGCGAAGCTGGCGGTTGCCGAAGAGGCGCTGCGGGCGACGGCGCGGCTCGGCACCCTGGGACGACTGGTGAGCGGCGTGGCCCACGACTTCAACAATTGCCTGACGGTCGTGTCCGGGAACGCCGAACTGCTCCGCGAACTGCTGCCGGCCGACGACCCGCTCCGCGACACGGCCGGCGAGATCGTCGCGCACGTGGCGTCGGCGGCACTCGTGGCCCGACAGTTGGTGGCGTTCGGCAAGCCGACGGGGGCGTGCTCGGGCCCCACCGACCCGGCCAACGAGATCCGCGTTCTGGACCGGCTTCTGCGACGGCTCACGGGCGAGGACATCACACTCGACGTGCTTCTCGCCCCCGGCGTTCCGCCGATCCCGGTCGGCGCCGGCTCGCTGGCGCAGGTGGTGCTCAACCTCGTCGCCAACGCCCGCGACGCCATCCCGCGCCACGGCACGGTGACGCTTCGCGTTGCTGAGGCGGTCGTCGATCGCGCCCGCGAGGGCTGGCCCGAGGGCCTACCCGCCGGGCGGTACGTGGCACTGACGGTAGCGGACACCGGCGTGGGAATGACGGAGGCGGTGCGGGCGCGGATGTTCGACCCGTACTTCACGACGAAGGGGCCTGCCGGGAACGGCGTCGGCCTGGCGACCGTCGCGGAGATCGTGCGGACCGCCGGCGGGCACATCGAGGTGGAATCGGCGGCGGGGTGGGGCACGAGTGTGCGGGTGTTCTTCCCGCCGGCCGACTACCCGCCCGCGGTCGTGCCGCCGACGGCACCCGAGGCGCCGCCGCGGCCTGCGACGGTGCTGCTAGTGCAGGACGCGACGCGCGTCCGCGACCTGGCCGCGTCGGCGCTTCAGCACGCCGGGTATCGCGTGCTGGAGGCCGACGACGGGGTCGCCGGCGAGGAACGGGCGCGGCTGTACGCCGGGCCGATCGACCTGCTGGTCACGGACGTCGGCCTGCCGAAGCAGGACGGCCGCGAGTTGGCGTCGGCCCTGCGGGCGGCGCGGCCGGGGCTGCGGGTGCTGTTCGCGTCGGGCTCGGCGGCCGAGGTGCCGGGGCCGCTGCTTCCGAAGCCTTACACTCCTGCCGAATTGTTGGCCGCTGTGCGGCTGTTGCTGGATGGTTGATCATCCCGCAGCGTGGTCACTTCTGGTAGTATCAAGCATGTCCGGCCGAGTGTTCTTTGACGTGGATCCCGGCCCGCTCCGGCTCCCGCGCGAGCGGATCGACGGGGCCGACCCGGGAAAGCTCCAGTGACAGATCGCCCGGCACGGCCGGTCACTCGCCGGCATGCCGCCGGTGTACGTGTACCGCGGGTCGGACGGCGAGTTGCTGATCGCCGACGGCGTGACCCGGGCGACGCGTGCCGCCAAGCTCTGCCCCGGCGTGCCGATCCCCGCGGAGTTGCTCGGCGTGCGACCATACCCCATCCGGCACCTGCCGACCGTTCAGGAGAAGTTGCCGTGAACCCGACGTCGCACGACGAGTTGGTCGAGGCTCTCGCGGAACTTCGCCAGGCGCTGCCGTCGCTTCGGCTGGGGCAGTTGGTGGCAAACCTGGCGACCGTGGCCCGCGGGCCCGAAGCGGGGGTTGTGTGGGACGTGAATGACGACGAACTCCTTGCCGCGGCCCGCTGGCAGCTCGCCCAGCTGACGCAGCCGGCGGCGTCGTAAGGGGACGCGGTCAAAACACGAAATAGATGAACGGCCGCCCGGCCGCCGGGCCGAGGGTGACGAGCAGTACCACGATGCCGACGTAGCAGGTGGCGCGCACCGCCGGGGGCAGGTCGAGCAGCCGGCACGTCGCGCCGCGAAGCCCGCTGAAGCCGTGCCCCAGCGCCACCAGCGCCACCAACCCCGGCACCCAGACCGGCACGCCGTCGGCGACCACACCGAACGCGCACCACGACCGCAGCAGAAGCTCACCACTCGCCCAGTCCGGCATCCGCACCACCACCATCCCCGCGACCGTCAGCCACAGCGTGACCCCCCACGCGACGAAGGCCCACGCCCGGCTGCCGCGAACCGCATCGGCCCACGGCACGCCCGTAAGGGTGCGGTCCCAGGCGCGGTGGGCGCACACCAGCAGCCCGTTCCACACCCCGAAAGCGAGCCACGCCCACGCCGCGCCGTGCCACAGCCCGCAGGCCACGAACACGATCATGACGTTCCGGTACGCCCGGAGTCCGCCCCCGCGGCCGCCGCCGAGCGGGACGTACAGGTAGTCGCGCAGCCACGCCGACAGCGACACGTGCCAGCGGCGCCAGAAGTCGGGCACGCTCGTCGCCAGGTACGGGAAGCGGAAGTTCAGAGGGAGTGTGAACCCGAACCACAGCGCCAGTCCGACCGCGATGTCGGAGTAGCCGCTGAAGTCGCAGTAGAGCTGCGTCGCCCACGCCAGACACGCCCAGCGGTGCTCCGCCGGGCCGAACGCGGCCGGGTCGGCGAACACCGGCGACACGACCAGCGCGTCCAGCTGGTCGGCGATGAGCAACTTCTTGAACAGCCCCAGGAGCAGGAAGTGGAGCCCGTCCGCCGCGTGTCGGGCGGTGACCGCCGGCGGCGTTGCCATCTGCGGCAGGAACTCGGCGGCGCGCACGACCGGCCCGGCAGCGAGTTGCGGGAAGAACGACACGAACAGGGCGTAGTCGAGCGGCGAGCGGACGGCGCGGACGGCGCCGCGGTACACGTCCACGGTGTACGCGATCCCCTGAAACGTGTGGAAGCTGATCCCGAGCGGCAGCAGGATGTCCCACGCCCGGGCGGGGAGCGGGCCGCCGAGTGACACCACGTTGTCGTAGATAAACGCCGTGTACTTGAAGGCGACGAGCAGGCCGAGGTTCGCCGCGACGCTGGCGGACAGCCAGCGCCGGCGGGCGCGACCGGTGGCGGCGTCCTCGATGCGGACGGCGGCGACGTAGTCGATCGCAGTGCAGAGAAGGATGACCCACAGGTACTGGGGGCTGAGCCAGGCGTAAAAGAGCCACCCGGCGGCGAGCAGGACGCGGTACTTCGGCGCGCGGCCGCGGGCGGCGTGGTACAGCACCAGCACCGCCGGCAGGAACAGCCAGAACGCCTTCGTGGCGAAGACCACCACCGCCTCCGTGCGGTCAGCGTGCGAGTTCGTCGCGCACCCGGTCACTCAGCCGCGCCGCGCCGCGCCGGTTCAGGTGGATCACGTCCGCGAAGTCCGCGTCCGTCAGTCCCGCGGCCGGGCGGAGCACGCGCACGCCGCGGTCGCGCTCCAATTCGGTCAGCCGGGCACGGTACTCGGCGAACGCCGCAGGGTACGCCGCTTCCAGGTCCGCCGTCACCGGCACGTCGAGCAACAGCAGTTCGGTTCCGCCGTCGGCGCACCAGTCGATCAGGCGGTGGAGGTACTTCAGGTGCGAGCCGGTGCGGTAGTTCTGCAAGAACGGGAACGCCTGCGGCCGCACACCGGCCGCCTTCGCGGCGTCGTAGCGACCCGCCGCGAACCCGCGGGCCGGCACGTAACCGTTCCCCGCCCGCAACAACACGGCCCGTTCGCGCAGCTCGTCCGCCTCGCGGAACGCCTCCGGCGCCTGTCCGGGAAACACCTCCTCGGCCCGGCACGCCGCCCACATGCGGATGCCGTGGCGGTATTGCACGAGGTTCGACACCCTCGCCGCGCGCCCTTGTAGGAAGTGCCGCGACACCCACTCGGCTGAATCGGGGCGGAGCCGAATCCAGTCGATCCAGTCGCCCCAGGTCATGAGCGAGTGCGGGCCGTGCGGCTCGTTGCGGCCGTCGTTCAGGTCGGTGGCGGTGATGCCGTACACGAGCACCCGCGGCTGGGTCGGGCACGCCCGCAGCACCGCGTGGTACACGTCCGAGGTTGTCGCTCCGGAGAGACCCACGGCGTAGGCGGAACGCAGTTCCCGCCCGTCGCGGACGACCCCGGCGACGCGGCCGGGGTCGATCCCCTCGGCGACCGGCGACCCGCCGACGAACACCAGGTCGCGCGGCTCGCGGGCGCAGGCCGTGACTCGGGCGGCGTAGTCGTCCGGGGAGTGCCGTTCCCAGACGTGCGCGAACCGGCCGACGAGGACGTCGGCGAGCAGCAGTAGAGCGGCGAAGTATACGAGCGTGCGGTGGCGGCGCAGAAACCCCTCGCGGGCCGGCGGTGCGACCACGACCGTGGCGCGGACCGTCGGCGTGTGTCGGCCGAAGGGCGTCGTCTCGGTCAGCACGCGGGGCACGAGCAAACCCTCGGGGGCCGCCGAGTGTGCCAGAACCGCGACCCGCCGGGCAAGTCGAGTTCGCGCCCCGGAATTCGCCCCCGCCCTTGCCCGGCCCGGCGGTCCGGGTAGAACAATCGGACTAACCCACCCCGGCCCCGGCCGGACGGTCACCGCGGAGGTCGCTATCGTGTCGCGCGTTCGAGTCGGCGTCGCCGGCCTGTTCCTCGCCTCCCTGGCGGTGGTCGCCCTGGTCGCCTCCCGGGCCGACGCCCAGGACAAGCAATCCTTCACGCTCAAGCTCGAGAAGGACAAGGCCTTCTACCAGAAGACCGACACCGTCGTCGCCCAGATTATCAAGGTCCAGGGCCAGGACCTGACCCAGAAGCAGCAGAGCACGTTCTTCTTCAAGTGGACCCCCGAGAAGATCGAGGGCGAGAAGGCCACCCTCAAGCAGAAGGTCGAGGGGCTGTTCATGTCCATCGACATCTCGGGCAACCCCATCATCTACGACTCGGCCAAGAAGGAGCCGGCCGGCTCGGCCAGCAACCCCGGCCTGATGGACTTCTTCAAGGGGCTGGAGGGCACCGAGTTCACCGTCGTCCTGAACACCAAGAGCGGGGCGGTCGAGAAGGTGGACGGCAAGGAAGAGCTGGCGAAGAAGCTCGGCGCCGGCAGCGCCCAGATGGACAGCCTGCTGAAGAAGATTCTCACCGACGACTCGCTGAAGCAGATGGCCGACCCGACCGCCGGCCTGCTGACGGACGCGGGCCGTGCCGTCGGCGACAAGTGGGACCGCAAGACGACCCTGAACCTCGGCCCGGTCGGCTCCTACGAGGTGAAGTACGACTTCACCTACAAGGGCAAGGACGAGAAGCTCAAGCACCTCGACCGGATCGAGGTTTCGCCGACGATCACCTTCAAGTCGCCGACCGAGAGCACCGAGGGGCTGCTGTTCAAGATCAAGTCGGGCACGCTGGAGACGAAGGCTCTGGACCCGGACCAGACGCCGAGCGTGATCCTGTTCAACTCGGCGCTCGGGCGGATCGAGAAGGCCACCATCAGCCTGAAGATGGAAGGCGAGCTCCTCGTCGGCATCGGCGGCAACGACACAAAGGTTGCACTGTCGCAGCGGCAGACGACGACCGTCGAGCAGCAGAACGACCCGTTCCCGCCGGGCCAGGGGAGCCCGACCCCGGCGAAGAAGTAACGACCGACTGAGTTCGGTCCCCTGCCCCGCCCGGCCTCGCGCCGGGCGGCGGCGTTTCCCGGAGCCGTCATGCGCGTCGCCGTCCTCGGCGCGGCCGGCCAACTCGGCCGCGACCTGTGCCCCCGCCTGTCGGGCACCGTGGTGCCGCTCTCTCGCGCCCACATCGACCTTGAGAAGCCGGAGACGATCGCGGCGCACCTCGCCGCCGACCGGCCGGACGTCCTCGTCAATTGCGCCGCGTACAACTTTGTGGACAAGGCCGAGGCCGACCCCGGCCCCGCGTTCGCGGCCAACGGCCTCGGCGTGCGCCTGCTCGCGCAGGCGTGTGCCACGGCCGGCGTGAAGCTCGTCCACGTCAGCACCGACTACGTGTTCGGCCTCGACGCCGACCGTACCACGCCGTTCACCGAGGACGACGCCCCGGGGCCGGTGAGCGCCTACGGGCTGAGCAAGCTGGTCGGCGAGTACGCGACCCGTGCGGCGCACCCCGGGCACCTCGTGGTGCGAACGTGTGGCCTGTACGGCGTGTGGGGGAGCGGCGGAAAGGGCGGCAATTTCGTGGAGACGATGCTCCGAGTCGCCGGCCAGGGGAAGCCCTTGCGAGTCGTGAACGACCAGCGCTGTACCCCGAGCTACACCGCCGACGTGGCCGAAGCCGTCGCCGGGCTGGTGCGGGCCGGGGCGAGTGGGTTGTACCACGTAACCAATTCCGGTTCCTGCACCTGGTACGAGCTGGCGGCCGAAATCTTCCGCCGCGCGGGAGTGACGGCCGACCTGTCGCCGATCACGAGCGCACAGTTCGCCGCTCCGGCGCGGCGGCCGCCGTACAGCGTGCTGTCGAACGCGAAACTGGCAGCGGCAGGCGTGCCCGCACCGCGCCCGTGGCCGGAAGCGCTGGCCGCATACCTGGAGGAAAGGGCCAGGCCGCGAGCGTGATTGTTCACACGAACGAAACCCACCGGTCCCAGCCGGTGGGTTTCTCACTTCCCCTCCTTGACTCCGCCCGCTCCACAGCGGATACTACACGTATCTGAGATTGCGTCTCAATAAGCCGTCGGCCGAGGTGGCGATGCTGCCGCTGGACATGCTGCGGGCCGGGGAGTGGGCCGAGGTCGAGGACGTCAGTGGCCAACCCGCATGGGTCGGCCGCCTGGCCGAGCTCGGCATCCGCCAGGGCTGCCGTGTACAGGTCGTGCAGCCGGGCTCGCCGTGCCTGCTGAACGTGGCCGGGTGCAGGCTGTGCCTCCGCCCCGGCGAGTGCTCGCAAATCCTCGTCCGCCCGGTGGACGACACGCCGGCAGTCGTCTGATGCCCACCCTCGCCGACCTCCGCCCCGGCCAGTCCGCCACCGTCGTGTCCCTCGCCGGCGACCCCGCCCTCGTCCAGCGGCTGTACGAACTCGGCCTGTTCGAGGGCGAGCCGGTCGAGGTGCTGGCCCTCGCCCCACTCGGCGACCCGGTCGAGGTGCGCGTCGGCAACAGCCGGCTGTCGCTCCGCAAGGCCGAGGCCGCGAACGTCACCGTGACCGCGTCCTAGCTTCCTGCCCCCTTCCGACGGCTGACGCCGCCGGCTCGGATGATGACCACCATCAAGACGCTCACTGTCGCGCTCGTCGGCAACCCGAACGCCGGAAAGTCGACGCTGTTCAACGCCCTGTCCGGGCTGCGGCAGCGCGTCGGAAACTACCCCGGCGTCACCGTCGAGTTGAAGAAGGGCCGCCTCGACGCCGGCGAGACGCCGGTCGAGCTGATCGACCTTCCGGGCACGTACAGCCTGGCGGCCCGCAGCCCGGACGAGATGGTCGCCGTCGACCTGCTGTTGGGCCGGCGCCCGGAAGAACCGCGGCCGGACGTGGTGGTGTCCGTCGTGGACGCGACCAACCTCGACCGCCACCTCTACCTCACGAGCCAACTGCTCGACCTGGGCGAACCCGTCGTCGTCGCCGTGAACATGACCGACGCGGCCGCGGCGCAGGGCGTCCGCATCGACTACGAAAAGCTGTCGCGGGAACTCGGCGTGCCCGTGGTGCCGATCCAGGCGAACAAGGGCGTCGGCCTCGACGTGCTGACGAGACGGATTCTCACCGCCGCGGGCACCGAGCCTCCGCGCGGGCCGGCCTTCCCCGTCGAGTTCGAGAAGGAAGTTGCCGCGCTGCAGCCCGCGCTAAGCGACGTGCCCGGCGTCCTCGTGCGGCGGTTGATCCTCGACGTGAACGGCTACGTCGAGCAGTGGCTCGTCGGCACCCAGGGGGACGGGCTGAAGGCGCGGCTGGCCGACGCCCGACAGCGGCTCGCGGCGGCCGGCCACCCGGTTCCCGCGGTCGAGGCGCGGACGCGCTTCGGCTGGGTGCGAAACGCCGTCGCCGCGGCCGTGACCAGACCCGCCGTGCGGCCGACGACGTGGACCGACCGGCTCGACCGGGTACTGACGCACCGCGTTTGGGGCACCCTGGCGTTCCTGGCCGTGATGTTCCTGGTGTTCCAGACGATCTTCACGTGGGCGAAGCCGCTCATGGAGACGATCGACGCCGGCCGTGAGTGGGCGGCGAAGGGCGTGGAAGGGTCGATGGACCCAGGCCCGCTGCGGGCGCTGCTCGTGGACGGCGTCGTGAAGGGCGTCGGCAGTGTGGTCATCTTCCTGCCGCAGATCCTGATCCTGTTCGGCTTCATCGCCGTGCTGGAAGACTGCGGCTACATGGCCCGCGCCGCGTTCCTGATGGACCGGCTGATGAGCCGGTGCGGGCTGAGCGGCAAGTCGTTCATCCCGATGCTTTCGTCGGTGGCGTGCGCCATCCCCGGCATCATGAGCACGCGCGTGATCGAGAATCGTCGCGACCGGCTGACCACGATCCTGGTCGCCCCGTTGATGAGCTGCTCGGCCCGGCTGCCGGTGTACGTGCTCCTCATCGCCGCGTTCCTGCCGGTGAAGTCGGACGAGAATCCCGACGGCTTCGGCTGGTGGGTTCCGGGGCTGACGCTCTTCGCCATGTACCTCATCGGCTTCGTCGCCGCCCCGGTGGTGGCGCTGCTGTTGAAGCGGACGCTGCTCCGCGGCGCGACGCCGGTGTTCGTGATGGAGTTGCCGGCGTACAAGCGGCCGACGCTGCGGGCGGTCGTGCGGCGGATGGTGGAAGCGGGCTGGGCGTTCGTCCGCCGGGCGGGCACGGTCATCCTCGCGGCGATGGTCCTGATCTGGGCGTCGCTGTACTTCCCGCACACCGACGCGGCGGGCGTCTCCTACGAGGACCGCGTCGCCGGTGCGGAGGCGAAAAAGGACGCGGCCGGCGAGGACGAGGAGGCGGTCGCCGCGGCCGAGAAGGAGCGGAACGCGATCAACGGCGAGTGGAAGCGGAACAGCTACCTGGGCCGCGTCGGGCGGGCGATGGAGCCGGCGTTCGCGCCGCTGGGCTGGGACTGGCGGATCGGCACCGCGGCGATGGCGAGCTTTCCCGCGCGCGAGGTCGTGGTCGGGATGCTCGGCATGGTGTACGACGTGGGCGAGTACACCGGCGAGGACGGCTCGGCACTCGCGGAGGTGATGCGGAAGGAGTGGGCGGCGAGCGGCGCGGCGGCGAGCTACCCGGTGCCGGTCGCGTTGTCGCTGATGGTGTTCGTGGCGCTGTGCCTCCAGTGCGTCTCGACGCTCGCCGTGATGCGCCGCGAGACGGGGAACTGGTGGTGGCCGGCGTTCACGTTCGCGTACATGACGGGGCTGGCCTACGTCGGGGCGCTGGTGACGTTCCAGGTCGGGCGGTTGGTCGTGGACGCGATGAAGTGAGCCGGGCGCGCCGAACAGGGGGACGTGATGCAACTCGCTGCCGTGATCGTGATCGTGAGCCTGGCGGCCGGCTACGTGCTGCGGTCGGCCTGGCGGACGGTCGTGGGCCGCAAGGCCGGTTGCGGCTCGGGCTGCGGGAAGTGCGCCGCGCCGGTGGTACCGACGGTTCCCGGGCGTATCTCGCTCCCGCTTGCGTGACAACCCGCTGTCACTTCAGCGGCCGCACCGGCCGGATCCGCACGGCCAACCGCACGCCCGTCTCCGTCCCGCGGACCACCACGTCGGCCCGCTCCACGGGTTCGAGCAGCACCATCAGTTGGTCGAACGTGCGGCCGGCGTCGGCGTCGCCGAGCACCCGCGCGAGTGCGTCGCGGTGCTCGCCCAAGTACGCCCCCAGCGCCCGCCCCGAGAGTCGGGCGATCACCGCCTCGCCCGCCGGGGGCTCCGCGTCCGACGGCGGGCGGAAGCGGCGGACCGCGTCCGGGGTGGTGGCCAGAATGAGGTACCCGCCCTTCACCGCGAACGCCGGCCGTACCCCCGCCGGGAACGCTTTCTCGCCGCTCAGCGTCGTCACCCGGCCGTCCGCAGTCACTTCGTCGTCGATCTCGATCTGGTCGGCGTGCTTTGCGTTGTACGCCACCCGCGCCGCCGCGAACCCGAAGCCCACCGCCCGCTCGACCGCCCGCGTCACGTCGGCGTCCCCCTTCAGCCGAACCGCGCCGACGAGTACGGGCAGCGGCCCGGCCCCCGCCGCGGGCGGCTCCGCCCACACGGTCCAGTCGGGGCCGAGCGCTTCCAACACCCGTGGCAACCGGTCCCGCCCCAGCACCGGGCCGAGGTAGCTGCCGAGCGTCGAATCGATCGCCGCGCGCCCGGGCTCGGGCAGCACGGCCCGCAGCGCCTCCACCGCCTCCGCGGCCCGGAAGCGGACTGCGACCGCGCCGAGGGCGTGGTCCGGCACGGCCGCCCACAGCGCCGACGGCGCGCGCCCGCCGGTCAACCACGCCCGCGCCGCCGGCGCCAGTTCGCCGGGTCGGAAGTCGAGCGCCACGCCCGCCTCGATCCCTTCGCCGAGCGTCAGATAGATTGCAGCCGCGTCGAGCGCCCGCCACGCCTCGCCGAACCGCCCGAGGAACGCCCGCTCGTCCGCGCCCGCGGCAGCGGTCTTGGCGGCGAGTTCGGCGTCGAGCGGCCGCGGGTTCACCAGCACGACGACGACCGCGTCAGCGACGCCGAGCCGGCCGAGCTTCGCCGCCAGCGCCGGGGCGCGGTCGGTGGGCTCGGTGCGGTCGCGGTCGATGACCGCCCTCACGTCGGCTTCCGACCGCGAGAACGCGAACACGCCGTTCCGCAGGGTGTAGAACTCGTCGGTACCGTCTGTCCGGCGGCGGACGTGGTACGCGGCCCCGCCGTGCTCGCGGCGCTCGACCGCCTTGAGCTCCCCGTCGCGCGTCTGGAGGTCGTTCAGCCGCTCGACCAGTCGCGACAGCGTCGCCGGAACGCGCGGGCGGATCAGGATCACCATCCGCTCGGCAGCGGGGTTGTTGGCCGGGGCTGGTGAGTACGCGAAGCCGACGGCGTCGCCGAGCACGTCGGCCGCCACCTCGTCCGGCGTCGTGCCCAGCGCGGCGAGGGCCGTCCGAAACCCGTCGCGGGCGTCGCCGAACTTCAACCCCGCAGCCACTGACTGGCCGAGCGGCGTCGACGGGAACCACGCCGCGAATGGCGACCCCATCACGGCCTTGGCGTGTGACGCGCCGTTCTGCACCAGGCCGACGACGGCCGCGTCCGGCGGCACGACGCGGAGGAGGTCGTCGCGCGGGGCGGCGGTCGACGGCGCGGCCGCGACCAGCGCGACGGCCAGCGCGGCGAGAGAGCGGACCCGCGTCATGGGGAATCCGTGGCTCAGGACTTGGGGCGGGCCGACGACGAGAACACGTTCACGTCGCGGAGCAGCCGGCTGAACGCCTTCTGTGTCGTGCCGGCGACCGGTTCGAGGCCCGTGCGGGCGGCGGCGGGAAGCTCGGCGATCGACGCCGCGGCGGGGGCCACGGTGTCACCCGCCGGCGTCGGCATCGGCGGGAACATGGCGTCGGCGATCGACGCGAGCACCTTCGGCGCCGCGGCCGCGGGCTCGGTCAGCGGCCGCGACGACTCGCGGAACGCGTCACCCGCCTTCGCCAACTCGGCCGACACCCGCACCGGCGGCGCGGACCGCGTCGCCTCGACGACCACCTGTCGATCGGCAGTTGAATTGAGCAGCCACGCGGCGACCAGCAGCGACGCGGCGACCGCGAACCCGGCACCAGCCGTTGCCAGCAACCGTCGGCTGCTCGGTTCCGGGCGGTCGGCACGGACGGCCGCCAGAACGCCGTCTGCGAACCCGGGCGGCACCGCGATCGGTTCCGGCGGCACTGCCAGCGCCGCGAGCAGTACCCGCGCTTCGGCCACGCGCGCCCGGCAAGCGGCGCACGTGAGCACGTGGGCGTCGGCGTCGAAGTCGGGGCGGTGGCCGTCGAGCACGGCTTGAATCGCCGAGCCGACGCGGTCGCAGTCGGCGATCGGAAGCGGGGCGGGCATGTCAGATCACCCGGTCGGGCGTGTCGGGGCGTCGTCGGGGACCAGGCCGCGGGTGCGGAGGCGTTCCATCAGTTCGAGGCGGGCGCGGTGCAGCCACGTCTTCACGGTGCCGACCGGCCGACCCACGGCCTCCGCGATCTCCTCGTACGGCCGGGCGTGCTCGTGGAACAACACGAACACCGCCCGGTAGTCCGGCCGCAGGGCGTCGACCGCGGCGCGAAGTTCGGCGGTGAGTTCGCCGCTGTCGTCCTCGGGGCGGTGGTCGGCCGTCTCGTGGAGGTAGTCGGCCAGCTCCGGCCCCTTTGCCCGCTTCGCGGCCCAGGTGCGGCAGCGGTTCACGGCGATGCCGAGAATCCACGGCCGCAGCGGCCGCGACTCGTCCCACCGCCGGAGGCTGCGGAACACGCGGAGGAACACCTCCTGCCCCACGTCTTCGGCGTCGTGCGGGCTGCCGAGCAGCCGCGTGCAGAGGCCGAACACGTCCGCCTGGAACCGCTCGACCAACGCGCGCTCGGCGGCGGGGTCGCCGGCGAGGCACCGTCGGACCAGGGCGGCGTCGGACACGGGCGGCCCTCTACCGGGACTTACCCGAATGAGGCAGGTTGAGTTTCAACGGAAGTGATTCGCTCGGCGGGCGGCAGTATTGGGCCGGCTCGGGTCACCGGCCCGTGCGCTCGATCGCCTCGCGGAGCAGGTCGATCGCCTCGCGGACGCTCGTCTGCGGCAGCGGCTTGCCCCGCTTCTCCAGTTCCTCGGAGAACCGAATGGCCGTCTCCTGCATCCGCTCGTGCGTCTCCTCCGAGCCGCCGACCAGCACCATCTCCTCGGTCTTCGTGACGCGCTTGTGGCCGTCGGTGTTGTCGAGGCCGACGCCGAGGATGCCGCCGACCGTGGGCTCGGCTTTGCGGCGGCTCTTCTTCTTCGCCATGACCGGTTGCCTTCGCGGGGTGGGGACGGGGGGCGGGCGCCGCCCGACACCCCCATTCTACCCGCGCTTCGGCCGCTACTTCTTGTCCGCCCGGCGGATCGACTTGATCGTCACGTCCTCGACCGGCACGTCGTCGTACCGACCCTTCCGGCCGGTCTTCACGGCCTTGATGCGGTCCACGACGGCCATCCCCTCGACGACTCGGCCGAACACCGTGTACCCGGACGGGTCGGCCTGGCCGCGGTCGAGGAACTTGTTGTCGCCGACGTTGACGAAGAACTGGGCGGTGGCCGAGTCGGGGTCGGGGGTGCGGGCCATGGCGAGGGTGCCGCGGGCGTTGGTGAGGCCGTTCCCGGCCTCGTTCTTGACGCCGCCTTTGGTCGGCTTCTCCTTCATGGCGGCGTCGAACCCGCCGCCCTGGATCATGAAGTCCTTGCCGCTGTTCTCCTTACCGATGACGCGGTGGAAGATCGTGCCGTCGTAATGCTTGGCGTCGACGTAGTCGAGGAAGTTCTTGACGGTGAGCGGCGCCTTGTCGGGGTACAGCTCGACCTTGACCGCGCCCATGCTGGTGTCGATGACGACGACCGGGTTGGCGCCGGGCTGCGACATGGCGGTGGCGGCTCCGAGGGTGAGGAGAATGCAGGCGGCGGCGAGCCTGTACGCGAGCATGCGGTCGGCCTCCGGTGGGTGGGGCGGACCGAGTGCCGCCCGGCGGGTGCAGTTTACTCACTGCGCCGGATACTGACGCGGACACCCAAATGAAAACCGGCGGCCTTGCGGCCGCCGGTTCGCGTTCCCGTGCAACGCCGCAGGCGGCGCTACGGGTTACTTCTTCGCGTCGGGCTTCGGCAGGTCGGCCAGTTCCACCGACACTGGGGCGTAGTGGCTGAACTCCATGCTGAAGCTCGCCTGGCCCTTCGTAGCGCTGCGGAGGTCGCTGGTGTACCCGAACAGGTTCGCCAGCGGGATCTTCGCCATCACCTGGGCCACGCCCTTGTCCTCGCTCGTCTCCTCGATGATGCCGCGCTTCGACGCGATGTTCCCGCTGATCTGCCCCTGGTAGTCCTTCGGGCTCACCACCACCACCTTCATGATCGGCTCCAGCAGCTGGATGCCGGCCTTGCTCTCGGCCTCGCGGAAGCACTCCAGGGCGCACAGGTAGAACGCGTCCTGCGACGAGTCCACGTCGTGGTACTTGCCGAAGTGGAGGTCGAACTCCAGGTCGACGAACGGGAACGGGTACTTGTACCCCTTCTTCGACGCCTCCCGCAGACCTTCCTCGACGCTCGGGATGTACTCCTTCGGGATCGCCCCCTGGCTGATGCTGTTCACGAAGTACACGTTGTTCGGGTCCGGCTTGATCTTCGGGTCGCCCAGCTCCTCGATCTCCTTCACCTTCTCCTCGATCTGCTCCGGCGTCAGCGGCGAGAACTTCACGTCGATGACGGCGAACTTGCCGCGGCCGCCGGTCTGCTTGGCGAACTTGTACTGGAAGTCCACCATCTTCGCCAGGCACTGCCGGTACGCCACCCGCGGCCGGCCCAGGGTGATCTGCTTCGTGTCCTCCTGGGCCACGCCGACGGCGCGCTTCAGCTTCTCGATCGAGATTTCCAGGTGGAGCTCGCCCATCCCGCTGATGATCGTGTCCTTCGTCTCCTCGTCGGTGTGCGTCTTCAGCGTGGGGTCGTCGCGCACGAGGCGGTTCAGCGCCTCACCCACCTTGCCGGCGTCGAGCGTCTTGGCGAAAGTCAGCGCCTGCGAGATCACCGGCTTCGGGAACTGGATGGCCTCCAGCGCGATCGGCTGGTCAACATCGCACAGGGTGTTCCCCGTGAACGTGTCCGCCAGGCCCATCGCGGCCACGATGTCGCCGGGGCCGGCCTTCTCCAGCGAGATGCGCTTGTCGCCCATCATCCGGTAGAAGCGGGCGATGCGCTCCTTCTTGCCGTTGATGACGTTCAGGTACGTCTCGCCCGGCTTCATCTCGCCGCTGTAGACGCGGATGTAGACCAGGTCGCCGTTGCTCTCGGCGACGGTCTTGAACGCTAGGGCGCTCATCGGCTCCTTGGCGTCCGGGGCGCGCTTCAACGCCTCCTTTGTCTTCGGGTGTACGCCGTCCACCGGCGGCCGGTCGAGCGGGCTCGGCAGGCAGTCCACCACGAGGTCGAGCAGGTGCTGCACGCCGTGGAACATCTTGCTGCTGCCGCAGTGGACGGGCGTGAAAACGTTCTCCAGCGTCCCCTTGCGGAGCGCGGCGCGGATCATCGGGATCGGCACCTCCTTGCCGTCGAGGATCAGTTCGGTGACCTCGTCGGACGCGGCGGAGAGGCCGTCGAGCATCTGCTCGCGGCGCTTCTCGGCCTCGGCCTTGTACTTCTCCGGCACGTCCACCGTGAAGAACTTCCGGTTCGTCGGGTCGGTCAGGTCGCGGGTGATCAGCTTCATCTCGATCAGGTCCACGATCCCCTCGAGCGCCGAGTCCTGTCCGGCGGGGATCGTGACCACGACCGGGTTGGCGTGGAGCTTCGTCTTCATCTGCTCGACGCAGGCCCAGAAGTCGGCCCCCATGCGGTCGAGCTTGTTGACGTAGGCGACGCGCGGCACCTTGTACTTGGTGGCCTGCCGCCACACGGTCTCGCTCTGCACTTCGACGCCGCCCTTGGCGCAGAACACGCCGACGGCGCCGTCCAGGACGCGCAGGCTCCGCTCGACCTCGGCCGTGAAGTCCACGTGGCCGGGGGTGTCGATGATGTTGATGGCGATGTCGCCGCCGGACCGGTCGGCCCAGTCGATGGACACGGCCGCCGAGTTGATCGTGATGCCCTTCTGGCGCTCGAGCGGGTCGAAGTCGGTCGTGGTGTCCCCGTCGTCGACGTCGCCGACCTTGTGCTTGGTGCCGCTGTAGTACAGGATCCGCTCCGTGGTGGTGGTTTTACCCGCGTCCACGTGCGCCATGATCCCGATGTTGCGTACTTTGTCGAGCATCTGATTCGGCCGGTCGGGGGCCGCCGGCTCCTGCTACGGGGAAGGTCGGTCGCGCCCGGGGCCACACGGCCCGGGGGTTCTGGAGATAGAGTGTTCCGGGGGGCGATACGGTTCGGCCGGCCGGGCGGAACGGGGTCAATCGTTTATCGTAGTGTCGGCCGCACCCGCGTCCAGAGTGGGGTTCGTGAAGGTCCGGCGGTGGTCGATTCGGGAACTTTCCGCGGCCGGCGGCGTCGCACCCTCAGGGCTCTCCCCGCACGGCCGCCGGCGCTGGAAAAACTCTGGCACGGGCTTCCGGGTTTGCTCTACACTGAAACAACTAACCCGCCACGTCCCGGGCCGAACCCGCCCGCCGACCCGATCCTCACGGGGGTAAACCGGATGAACCGCCTCACCCTCGCCCGCGCAGCCGCCGCGGGCGGGCTCCTCGCCGCCCTCGCCGTCGGCACCGCCGCCCAGCAGCCGGCCGCGAAGTCCGAGGTGCCGACCGGCCCCGCCGCCCTCCAGGTGGTGAAGATCAACGAGTACATCCAGAAGGGCTACGAGTCGGCCGGGATCAAGCGGCCGGCCGACAAGGCCACCGACCACGAGTTCTGCCGCCGGGTGTTCATCGACCTGATCGGTCGCATCCCGAGCATCGAGGAGGTCGTCGACTTCGAGCGGGACAAGAGTTCCGACAAGCGGGTGAAGCTGGTCCGCCGGCTCATGCACGACAGCGACTACCAGCCGAAGAACCTCAACGGCGTGCCGGCGTTCAGCGAGTACCTCGACGGCAACGGCAAGAAGCAGAAGGAAGCCCTGAAGTTCAACTACAAGCAGGAGTACGCTGACCACTGGGCCGAAATCTGGACCGTGTGGCTGATGTCCCGCAGCGGGCACCAGACGTACCGCGACCAGATGCGCGTGTGGCTGGAGGAGAAGTTCGCCAAGGACACGAACCACAAGGAGATCGTCACCCGCCTCCTGACGGCAACCGGGCAGGTCGGCGGCGGCCTCCCCACCACCGAGAAGGGGTGGACGTTCAAGGAGAGCTACGCCGCGAACTTCCTGGTCCACCACCTCGGCGACCCGGTAAAGGACGACAAGGACAGCGGCGACGTGAACGAGAAGATCGAGGACGGGGCGTTCGACGCCGTGCCGATCACGTCGCGGTCCACCAAGCTGTTCCTCGGCCTCCAGACGCAGTGCGTCCAGTGCCACGACCACCCGTTCAACAAGGAATGGGTGCAGAAGGACTACTGGGGCGTGAACGCCTTCTTCCGCCAGACCGTCCGCAGCGCCACGCCGAGCGGCCCGCCGGTCGGCAACAACGCGAAGATGGCCAACGCCACGTCCGTGACGCTGACCGACGACCCGTCGCTGAACCCGAAGATGATCGTGAAGTACGACAAGCGGAACGGCGCCCGCGACGGCACCTTCCCGGTCATGCTCAAGGACTACGACGCGGCCCTGAACGGCCTGAAGTCCACGAAGATGCTCGCCGGCACGCCCGAGGGCGGCAAGACGCGGCGCGCCCAGCTCGCCGAGTGGATGACGACGCACGACAACTTCGGCAAGGCGTACGCCAACCGGATGTGGGCGCACTTCTTCGGCCGCGGCCTGAACAAGGAGCCGTCGGCCGACGACTTCGGCAGCAACAACGAGATCGTCCACCCCGAGCTGTTGCAGTACCTCGGCGACGAGTTCGTGAAGTACGGGCACAACCAGAAGGCGCTGATGGAGTGGATCTGCACCAGCGACGCGTACTCGCTGAGCCACGTGGCGAAGAAGGAGTATTCGGACATGAAGTACGAGCCGTACTTCGCCCGGATGCCGCTGAAGGCCATGTCGCCGGAGGTGCTGTTCGAGTCGCTGATGACGGCGACGAGCCCGCGGAAGCTGACGCCGGCCGCGAAGAACGCCCGGATGGACGCCCGCGACGCCTGGATGCGGAAGCTGGTCCGCCAGTTCGGCGACGACGAGGGGAACGAGCTGAGCTTCAACGGCACGATCGTGCAGGCGCTGCTAATGATGAACGGGGCCGAGTTGAACAACGAGATCGGCACCGGCCGCGGCGCCGCGCAGCAGAACATCGTCCGCGACCTGCTCGGGAAGAACGGCGCGGCCCCGGTCCGGATGTACGACGACCTGTTCCTGCTAACTCTAAGCCGCCATCCGACGCCCGCCGAGGTCGCACGGCTGGAGGAAGTTCGGGCCGGCAAGGCGGCCGTGTCGCTCGGGCCGCCCACGGCCGCACCGAAGGGTAAGGGTCCGGCCCCGAAGGGCGGCGGGCCGGTCGCGTACGCCTCGGGCGCGGCCCCCGGCGACGAGAACTTCTACCGCGACGTGCTCTGGGCGTTGCTGAACACGAACGAGTTCATGATCAACCACTAACCCCGTAGTCTGTCGGGGGCCGTGAAACGACGCAGCCCGGGGAGACATCCCCGGGCTGCGTCGTTTCACGGCCCCCGACAGACTACGGGTTCGGGTTCACGTCCGTCGCCACGATGTACGGCTTCGACAGGTCGCGCCGCGTAAGCGTCGCGCCGTACACGTCCACCCGGCGGTTCGCGTACCGGTCCAGATCGACGCCGGGACCGCCCACCACGTAAGTCCGCACCACGCCCGGCGACGACTCCAACGCGTACGTCCGCCGGCCATCCAGCGCCAGCGCCGACCGCGTCAGCATGCCGACGCCCGACCAGCGCGGCGCCGCGTCCGCGGCCGAATCCTTCGGCTGCGGCGTCACTGCCGGCGGGGGCGCCTTGCCGGTGTTGCCGACCGGCGGCAGCAGCGTCGGCCGGTCCTCTTTCGGCAGGTCCGTCGCGCGCCCGGGACCCGGGATCGAAACCGCGGGTGCTGTGACGCCGGTGCTGCCGGTCCGCCGCCGCTCGCGGATACCGTGGATGCGCGTGTAGCACAGGTTCGCCAAGTCGTGGTCGCCGTTCGGCTCGTTCATGAGCCGGGCCAGCTGGAAGAAGAGCCGCTCTGCGTCCTCGAACCGGCCGTCCTTCTCGGCCGCGTCGGCCTGCGCCCACAACGGGTGGTTGCTTCCCGCCTTCGACGCCGGCTCCGTCCCGACCGCGGCTGCGGGGAGCACGCCGCTCGACGCCGGCGGCGTTACCGCTGGCAGGCCCGGCGGGGCGGTGTCGCGGACGACGAAGCTGGTGTTTGCCGGCCCGGCCGCGTGGACCGCCGACTTCGGCACGTACCGGTAGTCGCCGGGCACCGGCAGCACCGGATACCAACTCTTGCCGTCGAACGCGGCCTTGTCGCCGATCACCGTCAGGATCGTCCCGGCCGGCACGCTGACGCGGCGGACCTCGGCCAGCGGCTGCGCCAGCCCCACCTTCCCCGGCGCGAGTGTGACCTCGGCCTGCGTCGTCACGTCCTGCGGGGCCTTCCGCGACGGGTCGTAGTCCACGAGGGCCATGGGCACCCAGCTGACGGACCGCGGTGCCTGGACGGCGACCCAACCGTTGCCGGCGTCCTCGTGGACGACGAGTTCGGTGCCGCGGGCGAGGCGGCCGGTGTTCGGGAAGCGGTCGCTGGGGCCGGCGTAGAGCGTCACCTCCGGGTCGGCGACGACCGCCCGGTACGGCAGCGTCTGGGCGACGGCAGAGGCCGGCAGGGCGGCCAGAACGAACCCGGCCAGGGCGGCGCGGCGCATGCTCTCCTCCGTGGGACGGGCGGCACCTGCATAGCACGCCCGCCCGCCCCGTCAAGCTCGCCTATACTGCCCCCGTCCCCTGTCCCCGTTCCCGGGTGCCCGATGCCGACGCTCGCCGAACTGGCCAAGATGTTTGACCACTCGCTCCTCCAACCGCACCTTACCGACGCCGACCTGGAAGCCGGCTGCGCCCTCGCCGCCGAGTACAAGGTGGCGTCGGTGTGCATCAAGCCCTACGCCGTGCCGCTGGCCGCGAAGCTCCTGGCCGGCACCGGGGTTTTCGTCAGCACCACCATCGGCTTTCCGCACGGCGGCCACCTCACCAAGGTGAAGGTGTTCGAGAGCGAGGCCGCAATGGACGACGGGGCCGTCGAGCTCGACATGGTCGTGAACGTCGGCAAGGTGCTGAGCGGCGACTACGGCTACGTGGCGGCCGACGTAACGGCCGTGGTCGACGCCGCGCACCGGCGCGGGGCCAAGGTGAAGGTGATCTTCGAGAACGCGCTGCTGAAGGACGAGCACAAGAAGGAACTGTGCCGCATCTGCGGCGACGCCGGGGCCGACTGGGTGAAGACAAGCACCGGCTACGCCGAGAGCGGCGCGACGATTGACGACCTGAAGCTGATGCGCGCCTTCAGCCCGCCGCACGTGCAGGTGAAGGCCGCCGGCGGCGTGCGATCGTTCGACACGCTGATGGCCGTGCGCGAGGTGGGCGTAACGCGGGTGGGGGCGACGGCGACGAAGGCGATTCTGGAAGACGCGCGGGCGAAGTTAGGGCTTTGAACGAAACCGGCCCCGGGGATCAACCCGGGGCCGCCGGCCTGTCGAGGGCATGAATCGGGCGGGATCCGTTACCGCGCCCGACTGGGGTGAGGGGTCGAGTGCGGTCGGCGCCGGCTTCCCGGCGACCCGCCCGTTCCCGTCACCACCTCGCACCCCCGCACCGGGGACCCGGGTCGTCTCCGAACCTTGTCACCGTGAAGGCGATGAAACAATAGCTCGAGGCGAGCTCGCCGCCAACCCCAAAACCACGCCCGCCCGCGCATTCACAGGACCTTCGCGTTCGGCCGGCGTCACCTCGTCCGGCACGCGGCGGCCGCGGCCCGCCACAGTGCGGCCAGCTTCGGCTCACCCAGCGTCTCCGTTACCGTCGCCAGTTCGAGCCGCACCGCCGCGTCCCACGGTCGGTCCATCGCCTCGCGGGTCAGCGTCGTCGCCCGCTCAAGGGCCTTTCGGAGTTCCTCGGCCCTGGCCGCGGACCGGGTCGCGTCGGCGGTGCGGCCGGTGGCCGTGTACGCCTGCGCGAGCAGGAAGTGCGTCTGGTAGTCCGCCGGCAGCCGTGCCGCCGCCGCCTCGAGTGCGACGACCGCCGCGGGTGCGTTCCCGTCGTCCAGGTGTAGCTGTCCGCGAAGCCGCAGGAGCGCGCCGTCGGTCGGGTGCTCGACGATCGCCCGGTCCGCAACCGCGACGGCGTCGGCCCGGCGGGCCAGCCCCCGCAGCGCCTCCGCGCGAGCCAACTCGCCTGCCGGCCCGGGAGCGGGCGGCCCGGCGTCGAGCAGCGCGAGCGCGTCCGCGAACCTCCCGGCCCGGACCAGCACGTCCGCGAGTTCAACGACGACCTCGCCACGCGCCGGTTCGGCCAGGCCCCGCCGCATCGACTCGCGATACGCCGCCTCCGCGGGCTCGTAGCGGTTCAAGTCCTTGTTGATCAGCCCCATCAGCCGGTGCGGCCGGGCGTCGGCCGGGTCGAGCCGGGCGACGGCCTCCAGGTGCTCGACCGCGGCGGGCATCTGGCCCAGGTCGTAGGCCACGGCCGCGAGCGCGCGCAGAGCGTCGATGTTGTCCGGCTCGGAGTCGAGGACGTGGTTGAGAACCCGGTCGGCCTCGGCGAGGTTGCCGAGCGCGAGGAGGCAGCGGCCGACTTTCGCCGCGGAGCGGAGGTGGAACGGACTCTCTCGCTTGATCTCGCTGAGGGCGCCGAGCGCAAGGTCGGGCCGGTCGGTCGCCAGGAAGTACTCGCCGCGCAGGACGGCGGCGTGGTCGCCGGCGCCGGCCGCCTCCAGCCGGTCGATCGCCCGCGAGGCCGCAGCCCAGTCCCCGGCGCGGACGGCCTCGTCGCCCCGAGCGAGCACGTAGTCGGGGCGCGTCACCCGGTAGCGCCAGCCCCCGACCGCGGCCGCGGCTATCACGAAAGCCGTGAGAACGAGCCACCCCCGCCGGGCGCGACGGCCGGGCGGGGGCGGGGCGGGTTCCGGCGGTGGTACGACCGGATCGGGAATCACTTCTTCTTCTCGAGCTTCAACTCGACCGGCCCGCTCACGGGCACCTGGACGGACAGCGGCGTCGACGTGGGCGACGAGTAGATCGGGGGCAGGTCGCCGATGTCGACCTTTTCGGCCTTCGCCTTACCGTAGATCGGCGGCGCTCCGTCGGCCGACTTGGCGACCTTGTCGCCCTTCATCTTCTCCAGGTAGGCCTTGTCCACCTTACCGCCCGCTGCCGGGTCGCCCGGTGCCTGGCCTTCGACGATTTTGGTCCGCGTCACCATGACCTTGTAGGTGCCGGGCGGGATGCCGGGCTTGTTGTCGTACTCCAGCGTGAACTTGCCGCTGTCGTCGGTCCGCCCGGTCGCCATCTTCGATCCGGTTTCGTTCGTAAACACGACCGCCGCGCCATCGACCGGGGTGCCGTCGTAGGTCACCGTGCCGCTGACGGGTGTTAGCTTTTCGCCGCACCCCGCGACCAGGCCGGCGGTGAAGGCGAAGAGGAGGAAGGGCCGTCGCATGTGGGTGTGTCCGTGTCGGTCGGGTGTTTGGAGAGAAACCGAGCCCGGGCGGGCAGGCCGCGCCGGGCTCGGGTAGGTCGTCCGGTGTGTCGGAGACCCGCGACGCTTACGGGGGGGAGACGGGCTGGCCGTCGTTCCGGCAGCCGAGGTACTGGTACGTGCGGATGTCAACGGTCTGAGTCAGGAAGCGGACACTGCCGTCACCGAGGACGAAGTTGGCCCCGCCACTGTGCTTCGACTTGAAGCCCCAGGACGTATTCCAGTTGCCGATGTTCTTGGCCGGAACGCTGCCGCAGCGGCCGGCCCGGTCGGAGGTGTCGAAGTTGATCGGCACGTTCGTCCCGTGGTGGGCCACGCCACCGTTGAAGTGCGTCCACGAGCCGTCCCAGTAGTGGTCGTGCTGCTCGGGGAGGACTTCGCCGATCATGATCGTGTTGGAGAGGCCGTCAGTCACGGAGGCGAACTTGATCTTGGCCCCGAGTCGGTTGTACAGGCCGCGGATGTCGGCCTCGCCCCACGCGTTGCCGTGGTCCGGGCTCTCGGCGTAACCGGGGTGGGTAATGCCACCACGGTTGCAGTTGGCGATGTAGATGTCCGCGCCGCAGCCCCCGGCCATGCATTGCGGGCCAGCGCTGCCGGCGTAGTTGGTCATCCGCCAGTCGGAGTTCCACGCGTCGCTGGGGCAGCGGTAGGTGCTGACGATGCCGCTGCCGCCGGAGAAGTTCGCGGCGGCGCGCAGCTTGCCGGCCGAGTTGTGCACCGTCTCGGGGGAGCCGCCGAACGAACTCATCAGGTTCCACAGACCCATCTGCTCCATGTAGGGGAGGCTGTAGGTCAGGAACGAGCCGCGGTCGTCACCCCAGTCGCCGGTCTGGGAGCCGGGCTGGCCCATGAACGGCCCCATCTGTCCGCCGGGCGGGAAGCGGCCGTTCGTGTCGTTGTAGTTGTGCTGGGCCAGACCCAGCTGCTTCAGGTTGTTCTGGCACTTCGCCCGGGAGGCGGCCTCGCGGACCTTCTGGACCGCGGGCAGCAGCAGCCCGATCAGGATGGCGATGATGGCGATGACGACAAGTAGCTCGATCAGCGTGAACGCGGCCTTGCGGGCCGGGCTGCCACGCGAGTGGGAACGGATCGCTGTCATGGCGAACCTGCGAGTTGGGAGAATAGAGCGCGCAGCGGGAGAATCCGCTACATGAGACAATCACCTAACGCGACACGCGTGTCAAGAGGACGGGCGAAAAATGCGCGAAGTTTTTCCCGGATTCAAACCCCTGCCCGGCTGGGCTTTACAGGCAATGTTCAGTGGCATTCACGGTCAAGGTGATGATCCCGCATGGTGGGCGGCGGCGAGCTCCGGCCGGTGCGTACGCGTGTAGTAATCGGCGAGCAACCGGTGGGTCGGGCCGTGGTCGGGCCGTACGATCAGCGCCGACTCGAGCCAGCGGACGCCTTCCGCGTCGCGGCCGTTCCGGAGGAACAACTCGCCCATCTCCCGGCGGAGTTCAGGCTCGGCCGGGTTTGCGGAGATTCGGCGGCCGAGTTCGCGGACGCGGGCCAAATCGTCGCGGAGTTGCTTCCAGCGGGCCTCAGCTTCGGCCGCTTCCTCCGGCGAGCCCGCCTGCTGGAGGCAACGAAGCAGCGTGAACCGCGCCTCCAGGTCGGACGCGTCGGCGCCGACGGCCCGGCGGGCGAACGGCAGGCCTACGGCAGCCCGACCGCGGTCGAGGTCCAGCCGGGCCCGGTGCGTCAGCACGGTCGCCGTCGCCGCGGGCTGAGCGGCCGCCCGGTCGAGGACCGAAACCGCCTCGTCGGTCCGCCCCTCGGCCTCGAGCGCGGCGGCGCGGAACCGGAGCACATCGGGATCGTCCGGAGTCGCGGCCTGAAGCCAATCCAGATGCGGGGCGATTTCCGCCGGCGGGCGCCGGGCGTCGAGCATCATCCGCACCAGGCCGAGCCGGGCACGGCGGTCGTCGGGAATGGCAGTTACCCACGCGGCGAAGGCGGTCCGGCACGCCTCGCGGCGTTCCAGCCGTTCGAGCACATCCGTTCGCGCCGCCCAGGCCCGCGCGTCGGTCGGTGCCAGTTCCACCCACTTTGCCGTCAGCCCGTCGGCCTCGGTGATGCGGAACTGGGCCAGGTACCCGGTGGCGAGTACGGCGAGTGCGTCCGCGGCGTTCGGGTCGGCCCCCCCGGCGAGTTCGCGGAGGGCCGGTTCGACGGCGGAGAAGTGCCCGCCGTTCACGGCCGCCTGAAGGGCGCGCTCCCCGCGGACGGCCGTGGCATCCCACCCGTAGCGGTCGGCCTCGTCGAGGTGACGGGCGGCGGCAGCGCGGTCGCCGGAGCGGCGCGCCGCCACGGCGGCGAGGAAGTGAGCCTCGGCGTCGTGCGGCCGGGTGGCGAACGTCCGGGCGAGGTGGCCGCGGGCCGCGGCGGGGTCGCCGGCGGCGAGGGCCGCGCGGCCCTGCGTTAGAGCCCGTCCGGCGAGGAGTTGGTCGGCGACCACCCAGCCGCCGGCGACGAGCGTGACGAGGACCACGCCGAGGACGCCGAGCGTCTGTCGGCGGGAGAGGCGGGCGGGAGGCGTGGCCATCGGTTACGGCTTTTCGAGGGCATCGAGCTGGGCGGCAATGGCGGCGTCGACGATCTTATTCCAGTCTCTCGGCGGCGTGTGGTTCATCCGCATCCGCTGGTCGGTCCAGCGGACGACGCCGTCCGGGCCGACGAGGTAGATGGTCGGGGCGACCTGGTAACCGACCCCTCGCATGCCAGTGCCGACGCCCAGGCGGATGATCGTGTCGGTACTCATCAGGTAGCCGTTGGCCCACGGGATGCGAGCTCTAGAAACGTACTGGCCGACCATGTCGTCGGGCATGTTCGTGAGGCCGACGAACTGCACGCCGCGGGAGGAATACTTCTCGTAGAGCCGGACCAACTGCGGGGCGGAGTTCTTGCAGAACGGGCACCACTCGGCCCAGACGTCGACGAGGAGGAGTTTCTGCCCCGGAGCCCCGACGGCCGGGGGCGGGCCGTTGATCCACCCCTTCACCTCGAGCGGCGGGATGACATCGCCCACTTTGAGCTGCGGGGTCGGCGGCACCGGGGTCGTCACTTCGGGCACGTCGTCGGCGATGTTCCCCTTGCGCGGTGGGGGCGGCGCCGGCTCGCACCCGGCGGCGAGCAGCGCGACAGCGAGGACGACGGCGGCGCGCACGGCAGGCTCCGACGAACGGTACAGGTGAAGGGATTATCCGCGTGTGGGGGCGGAAGTTCAACGGTGGCGTGGTGTGGCGTTCAGAAAGGACGAGACCCCCGGGGTCGCCGGGGGTCTCGCGAATAGCGGGGGCCGGAATTGAACCGGCGACACATCGCTTATGAAGCGGACTCAAACGGACCGGCTGGGACGCGAGAACGCCTGCAAACGAAGGGATTTTACACCGAATCCGCCCCGTTGCAAGGCGGTAGTTACCGCGCATGAATCGCTTGGAAATGCGGTAATAGCGGGGGGATGTGCGGTAGAAGTGCGGTAGCAAATTCGCGGCGGTCCAGGTGGGTGATTGACCGACGGGCCGGGTTTCGTGTCCGGTTTCCGAACCGCGGCTCGTACAGCCAGTAGGTGCATCCCCCATACTGGACCGCTCATGTCCCGCCCCGACTCGGCCGCACTCCGCGGCGATGTCCGCCGCCTCAACACCCGCCTTTACTTACTGACCGTCCGCCAGGGCGCCCGGCGCTTCCTCGACCTCTTCCGGTTCGGCGACGGCGCCGCGGAACGGCTCGCGGCCGCGGCGGTCGTCGGGGCGGTTTTCTTCCTGGTCATCATCGGCGTGTCGATGGCGACAGGGGCGCCGATCGGCTACGGACTCGGAATCGGCGGCGCCGCGCTGTTGGTCGCGTGGGGTACAAGTGCCGTGTTCGTGTTCGGGCCGGCCGACAACGTGATAGCCGCGCGGGCGGACCAGACCCGCGCGACGCTCCTCGACACGCGGCTGGAGTTGCGGGAAGCAATCGCGGAGGAAGAGGAGGCCGCCGAAGATGAGGAGGACCGCCGGCGCCGTCGGGCGGCGAAGCCGGTGCCGTGCGACTACTGCGGCAGCCCCGTCAGCCGGTGGGCGCTGAAGTGCCGGCGCTGCGGCGAGTACCTCGACGCGGGCCTGCGAGATGAGCGGGAGCGGGCCGGGCGTCGGCAGAGCTTCTACCCCGGGGCCGCGTTCCTGAGCTGGCTGTTCCCGGGGCTCGGCCAGATGGTGAAAGGGCAGGTCGGCCGCGGGCTGGTGTTCCTGGTTGCCGAAGTGATCGGCTTGTTCTTCTGTCTCGTCCCGGGGGTCGTCATTCACCTCATCAACATCTTTGACGCGGCGGTCTACAACGAATGACCTTTCGGGTAGTGGGCATTGGGCAGTCGTACACTCTGGAAATGAGGAAGGGAGTCAGGGGGTTGCGGGCGGGGAAGGAGTCACCACGCCCAATTCCGCGTGCAAGCTACGGCGAGTAGTGGCAGAAGGAGAGACGCAACCGCACACCCAAAACACCAAGTCGCATTATCCACCAATTCGCCCTTTCGGCGGATGACGACCCGAAGCATGGCGGCAGATAGGTTCCACTGCGGAATCAAATAGGCACGGGCTTCCGCAGCGGTGGCGTTCTGCTCCGCTCGGCGGGCCAATCGTATCGCTGATGGCAGGGTGTAGACCGGTTCGGACTTGCGGCAACGGGCAGCAAACACGAGCGCGGCAACCGCGAACAGGATCGTCGGCACTGCCGCAGCAGCGACCGCGGGATGAACGGCGGCTGTGGCCGCGGTGTTCACCGTACCGAACGCCGCGAGGCCGGCACCCGCCCCGACGTAGCCGATGATGGCCCCGGCCTTCGCGTCGAGCGCGTCGAAGGCAGCCGCCGTCAGTTCGTATGCCTTGCGTGCGTTCTCCTCCACCCATGCGTAATCGACCCCCGGCTTCGGCGTGAAGTCCTGAACGAACTGGATAGCCGCGAGTGCGGCGGGGTCGCCTGCGGCGTCCGCGGCGAGATCGGCTGGGACGCTCATTCCCACTCCCGCGGGATGGACTTCACGATCTTCTCCGGCCAATCCGAGTCCACCGGGGGCGGCGACGGAGGGGGCGGTGGAGGGGGTGACGGGGAGCTGGGTGGCGGTGGCGATGACGCGGCCTCCCGAGCACGCATGGGCTGTTCTCCGAAACGACCAAGCCGGGGCAAGCGACGAGGTGGAGAACGCCCTCTCGTTGTTTGCCCCAGCTTTATCGCGGGTAATTACTCCGCGGGCCGTTGCCGGATTGTACCACGCCGGCTGACGCAAGACACTCGCCATCATGCACCAGTGACGCGACGCCTTTCGGGCGATACGTCTCGCCCCCTCATTGCGGAACAAAGCCACGCACCACCCGCGTCCCTTTTACGCCTTGGGTAACTCGGTGTCCGAGGTGAACGTGACGTTGAGTGCCGTCGGTGGCGCGACTGCCTGTCCGGCTCGAATCGCTTGGAGCCTTTCGATCTGGCCGAGGGTGAGTTGGAGCTGCCTGCCGAGGTGAGCCTCGACCCGCATGACCCGCTCGGCCACGTCCGCCCCCGGGAGTAGTGCCGCGTCCGCCCGCCACCGCGGGCCGAACTCGGCACGGGCCACCAGCGCCGCCTCGGCCGCCCGCCTCGCGGCTGCGTCCCGCATGGCGTCCGCCCGCACCGTCGCCGCGTGGCGGGTCACGGTCGCCACCACCCGGGCCGCGGGACAGCCGATTCGGTTGGCGTAGTAGTCGAGCCCGGCGCGCACGAGCCCCACCGTCCACGTCACGTCATCGACCCGCCGGCAGTCCGCCCCGATCCGCTTTAAGAACGTCGGCTCGGCGGCCGGGAGGGCGTCCCGCCCCATCCCCTCGGCCATCTCCCAGCCGAGCCGGAACACCAGTCGGGCCACCCCGGCGGGGACAGGTTCCGCCGCCGGCGTGTCGGCCAGCCGGCCGAGGAGACTCACGAGTTCATCGGCAGCGCCGGCGAGCGCCTCGGCCGTCGTCGCCAGCCGCCGGGCGTCGGCCAATCGCTCCGGGTCGCGCTTGTAACCCTTGAGGTGGAGGAAGGCGGCCGCCGGGGATTCCTCAACCGGCTCGGGGACAGCCGAGCCGGCGACCGCGGCCGACAGGGCGCCGGCTTCGTGCCGCGTCACCCGCCGCATCCGCCAGAGGGTCAGCGCCACCCGCTCGGCCAGGGCGAGCTCGAGGGCGCCGACCGGCGCCAGGGATGCCACCACCCCGGCCCGGTGCTCCTCCCACTCGTCCGGGGACTCACCCGGCACCAGTGCGGCCCCCGAGAACAGCCCGTGTCCCAGCGCATTCAGGGCGACGGCCGCCTTGCCCGCGTCCGTCCGCGGCCCGGTACTCTGGACCGCGTTCGCCCTATTCGCAACCAGCCGGCGCTCGGTCGTCATGCCGTTGCCTTTCGTTGTTGTTTGCGGCGGGCGCCCGCCCGCCGGCCGGTCATCCCGAGGAGCTTGGCCAGGAGGGCCAGCGCCCGCCCCTTGTCCCGGAACGTCACTTCGAGAACCTCGGCCGTCCCGTTCGGCTCGACCCGCACCCGGATGCGGTGGACGGCCCGGCGGGCGGTCGGCGGTATGTGAGCCATGGGCAGCAGCCGGAGCCCCGGGCCGGTCGGGTCGAACAGGTCCGAAAGGTCCGAGAACGCGACCGCGGCGAGTTCCTCCAGCACGCGCCGCCGGGTCGCCACCGCCTGCTGCTCCAGTTCGGCGCGACCGTCCGCTACTGCCTTCCAGACCTCAGCATTCCTCAGCAGCCGCGAGCCGTTCGCGGCCGCGGTGGCGGGTGCGGGCGGCGCGTAGGCGGTGCGGTAGGCGCGGGCCGCGTTCGGATCGGTGAGGTACTCGGCCACGAACCGCCGTTGCCGGTCGTTCAGTCCGGCGCGTCGAGGATCGTCACCACCGGCGCCCGGCCGGCGTGCCGCTCCACCGTCACCAGTCCGGCCGCCTCCAGCGCCGCTAGCCCCCGCCGCGCCGCCGCCCGCGTCCCGGCGCCGAGTGCCGCCAGACGGCTGAGGGTCGCGGCGACCGTCCGCCGCCGTTCGCACCCGGCCAGGAACCACACCACCAGCCCCACCGCCAGCGCACGGCCGGGGAGCGCCGCGGCCGCCGTGAGCCAGTCCAGCGGGATCGGCCCGCGGAGGAACTTCACCCCGGGCCGGGGGCGCGGCGGGGATGTCGGCGGCGGGAAGTCGGCCGGGGCGAGCCGGGCCGGGTCGAACGGGTCGGGCATCGGGCATTCCACCGCCCCTATAGGGGAAGAGAACAGAACTCAGAGATAACACTGGGCGGGGGTATCACCGGTGGTACGGGTCCGGTGTCACCGGTGGTACGGGTCGGGTCCGCCCCGAGCTCGGCCAGGAGCCCGCACACCAGCCCCCACATCCGCGCCCCGCGCGCGTCCGTCCAGCGGTCCGGGTGCCGCACGATCTTCGCGTCCGTCCGCAGCGGGAAGCCGGGGAGGACGAGCTCGGACGCCTCCCGCATGGCGTCCCGCATCCGCTCCGTTTCATCCTCGGCGCGGTCGTCTGGCGCCTCGATCAGGAAGGCGTCGTGAACCGGACAGCACACCGCCAGCCCGCGCTCGGTGGCCAGGCACGCGGCCAGCCGCATCATCTCCGCGCCGTGGGCCTGCATCGGCCAGTTTCGCAGACTCCGGGGGTTCGCCAGCGGGCGGCCGGTTGCCGGGTCGAGCCCCGCCGGAACGCCGGTCGCCCACCCGAACCGGGTTCGCAACCGGCCGGTGAGGAGCGCCCGCTCCTCGACCGAATCCGACCACTCCCAGAACCGGCGGAACGTCCGGCGGTGGAGGTCGAGCAGCTCGACCCCGCGACCGCGGGGGGCGCCGAGCCGCCGCGCCAGCCCGTCGGCCGATAGCCCGTAGAGGACGCCGAGGCTCACCACCTTGAACGCCTCCCGCTCGGCCGGGTGGGTGTGCTTCGTGGCGTCCGCCGGGATCGCCCCGGCCATCTTGGCGAACGTCGTGTAGAAGTCGCCGCTCGTGTACGCCTCCATCATCTGCGGGTCGGCCGACAGCGCCGCGGCGATGGCGAGTTCCTGTTGGGACCAGTCCACATACACGACCGCTCGCCCCGGGCCGGGTCGAATCAGGGACCGCAGCCACGCGGCCGGGCCGAAGATGAACGCGGTGTTCGACGGCTGGTTCCGCCCGGTCCGGGACCGGAACGCGGACAGGAGGCACCGGTTCCGCCCGTCGGGGCCGACGGCCAGCTCGTTGAGCCGGAACTCCCCCAGCGAGTGACGGAGGTCGCGGATCGGCCCCACCTCGGCGGGGAACCGCTTCGCCATCTCGCGGAACGTGTCGTCCTTCAGGTCGAGCGACCCGGACGGGAGCCGGGGCCAGGGGATGCGCTTCCGGGCCAGATACCGCGCCCACCGGTCGGCCGAGAACGACAACGGGCCGGGGGGCCGGGTGGCGCCGTCGTCGGGGCCGAGTCGGTCCGCGGCGTCGCGGATCAGCCCCGGGTCGTGCCGCGGCCGCGGGGCCGGGTCGGGGTCCGCCAGGACCGCCCACAGCTTCGGGGCGTAGTCGTCGTCTACCCCGTCTGGGTCGTACCCGCCGCCGATGCCGAGGTCCGGCAGCTCGCCGGCGAGTTCCCGCGCCGCCACGTCGAGCCCCGGCACGTCGAGGTGGTCGCGCCCGGCGTCGAGGAGCCGACCGACCCGTGCCGAAGTGAGCCCGGTAGCGGCGCGGGCGGCGCGGACCGCGGCCAGCCGGCCGGCGGTCGCCTCGACCTCCTCCCGGTGGAGGTGGTCGGCGGCGGCCGCGAGCGCGTCCGGGTCGAGTTCCCACTGGCGGGCCGCATCGATAACAGCGGCACCGAACCGGCTGGCCGGGTCGAGCTGGCGGCCGGTCGGGGCGAACACCCGGTAGTCGGCATCCACCACGCGGACGAGTCGTTCCTTGATCCCGCTCCAGTGTTCCCGGAGTGCGGCGAGCGCCGCCGCGTCGATCGGAACCCCGGTCCACTCCATCCGCGCGGCGGCCGTCATGTACCGCCCGCGGAGCAGCGCCCGCGAAAGGTCGAGCCGCGGGGCCATCCGCGGGAGGAGCCGGGCCAGCGCGTCCACGTCCGCCGCGCAATAGTCGAGCAGCGCGGCCCGCTCGGCGGCGGTGAACGGGCCGCCGCGGATCGCCAGCGCCCGCAGCTCGTCCTTCTCGCCCGCCGCCAGCCCGTCGAGCCGGAAGTGAGCCAGCGCCCCGAGGAGCCCCGAGCCATGCGGCGTCGGCCCGCCGTTCGTCAGGAGCCGGAACTCGGCGTACAGGTCGAGCACCCGGGCCGGGAGCGGCCAGCCCAGCGCGAGGTGACACCCGAGCTCGGCGGAGGCGTAGTACGCCACGAACAGCGCCCCCGCGTCGGTCGGGTAAGGCGCGACGGCGGGCGGGTCGTCGGTCAGCCAGTGGCGGACCGCCCGCCCCGTCCGCAGCTCCCGGGCGCAAACGCACAGCGGCGTCGGCCGGTGGCCGCTCGGGGCGTGGAACTCGAAGTCCACGCACCACACCTGCCGGTAGCAGCCGAGCGCGTCCACCGGTCAGACCTCCCCCCGGAGCTTCCGCAGAACCGGGTGGTCGAGGGTCGTCACGGTGCGGTCCTTGAACGCCAGCCGCAACAGGTCGGGGAACGGGAGGTCGGGCCACGTCGGTTCGTCGGTGATGTGCTCGGACACCTTGATCCGGTGCCGCTTCTGGCCCTGGTCCCAGTAGAGTTTCGTCCACCGCTCGGACGCCACCCGCGCCGCCTCCTGCGGGATGCTCACCCAGTCGGGAATCTTCCCGTCGGGGCCGGGCATCCGCAGCCCCCACACGAACACCAGCCCGCCGCGCGTGACGGCCGTGACCATCAGCCGGCGGGAGAACGTCGGCTCGTCGGCCAGCGCCGGCCAGAGGGACCGGTCCACCCAGAATGAATCCGCGTCGTCGTCCTTCAGCTCGATCAGCCCGCCGACGCACCGGTAGACGGGGTCCGGGTGGACCCGGAAGAACTGTTCCTTGCTGGGCTTCCTGAACGGCACGGACACTAGCAGTTCCCGCACGCCGAGGTCGGCGTCGGAGTCGTCGGGGAGCGCCAGCCGGGCCACGTCGAACGGGTCCGGGGCGTCGGCGGCCGGCGCGTTGGCGCCGAACGGGAAGTCGGTCGGGTCGGTCGTCGTCTTGTCCATCGGGTCGAGTTCCTCAAGCGTGATGTGGCCGCGGGGCGGTGCCGCGGCGGAGTTGGGCGTTACTCGTCCGGGTCGTCCACGAATGCCAGGAACTCCCGGCCGTCGGGTGAGCTTTGCGGGTGGGGCGCGAGGTGCGCCCATAACAGGTCGTTGGTTCCCGCGTCGGCCGCGGGTAAGATGGGATTCACAGGCTCTCTCCCCAGACTGCCTACCGCCACCGCCCCGGCTAGCACCCGGGGCGTGGCCATTGGTGGGTGTGGAAACGCGACCGCCCCGGCGACGAGCCAGGGCGGGGGGCTACAGTCCGAGTTCCTTCAACTTGGCCTCGGCGGCCTTGCTGGCGTCGGAGCGCTCGCCGGGGGTGCGGAACCCGGCCGGCGAGTCGGTGGCGATGTAAGCGTTTGTCAGCGACTCCACGAACTCCGCGAACCAGTCGTCGCGGGTCACCCACTTGGCACCGAGACGCACGGCGCGGAGCCGGAGACGGGCGCCGTCGGGCAACTTCACCCCGACCGACGCCCACCGGATCAACGTCGAGGGGTGCGGCCGGCTGTTCCGCCGGTGTCCGGGGATCTGATCGAGGTAGGCGGTGAGCTTGCGGTAGGTGGTGGCGGGAGAAGTCGAAACCATGCGTGGCGTGCCTCCGTTTGCGAGGGTACACGCCACTATCGATCTAAAACGTCCTGATTGACAGGGGGCTTCGAACAAGCGGCGATGTCCGACTGATTTTCGCCCGACCGCCAGGAACCGCACGGAACCGCACGGAACCGCAAGGAACCGCACCGACTACGCGGGAAGTTTTTTTTAGAAAATGGCTTCCCTCTCACCGACGCGGACAAATCCAAGCCGTGGGCCGCGGATGTCTGTGTCCATTCGGCTCGACGAGGGAACGGGGTTACCCGATCTCGGCCGCCACCTTCGCGGCCAGTGTGAGGTTCCGCTCGGCGTACAGTTCGGTCACGTCGGCCCGGGCGTGGCCGAGCGCCACCTGGGCGGCCTCCAGCCCGTACAGCCGCCGGACCTCGGTGCCGTGGGCGTGGCGAATCTGGTTCGGGTGCCAGTGCGCCACCGGGTCGAAGTTCCCCGGCCCGGCGAGCCGCTCCCGCCGCTCGTTCGCCTTCCGCACCGCCCGGGACACCGCCACGCCGTAGCTGTGCGTCGTGTACCGCCGGCCCGCGGCCCGCTTTGGCGCGGCCGTCCGCTGCGCGGCGTACCGCGCGGCGTGCGAGCGGTAGAGGGGCGTTCCGCGCACCTTCCGCCGCTCGGCGTGGAGCGCGGCCACCACCCGCCGCGGGGAGAAGTAGTAGTCCGTGGGATCGGCCGGGGCGAAGCGTTCCAGGATGGCGCGGGCGCGGGGGCCGATCGGCACCGCCCGGGCCTTCCCGCGGTGGGCGTTCTTGTGCTGCTCGGGGCGGAACACCCACACGTCGCCGGACGTGTCCAGGTCGCACGGCCGGAGTTGCACCAGCTCGCCGGGCCGCATCCCGGTGAGGAGTTGCACCTCGGCCATCGCCCGCACGGCCGGGCGGACGAACGGCAGCGTCGCCCGGACGTGTTCCTCGGCCACCGGCCCGACCGGCTCCGTCTCGCGGGCGGTCGTCCGCCCCTTCTGGAGCCCGCTCACGGCGGTGAGGGACTGGTACACCGCGAACGGGACCAGCTCCTCACCCGCCGCCCACTTGAACAGCCGGCGGACCCGGCCGACGCGCTGGTTGATGTAGGTCCGGGCCAGCCCGGCATCGAGCCACCGGCCGCGTAGCGCCTTGAGGGCGAGCGGGCCGAACTCCCGGGCCAGGGTGTGGCCATACAGGGCGCGGAGGTCGCGGATCAGGACGCGGTATTCGGTCACCTCGTTCGTCGGCGTGTCGTCGGCCCGGCGGTAGTGGCGTTCGACGTGTTCCCAGAACGGGAGGAGGAGCTCGTTCACCGTCCGGCCGGCGACCGGTGCGGCGAGACAGACGCCGGCGGGTGCGGTGGCCAGTTCGGCCACAATCCGGGCGTATTCCTGTCGGCTTACGGGGGTGTTGTAGGTGCCGAGATACACGTCCCGGCGGCCGCCCTCGGGGGTGCGGACGGTGACGACGGCTTGGCCGCTCGGCGCGTGCAGGCGGTAGGTGGGAACGGTCGGGGTGCGGGGCATCCGGAATCCCTCCTGCGGTAAACTACCGCAGTTGCAGGCGTTCCGGCCGCACCTCCGACCTTCGGAGGGTAAGCACTAAAGGCTTCAGCCGATTTGAGTTACATCCAATAGCGGGGGCCGGAATTGAACCGGCGACACATCGCTTATGAAGCGATTGCTCTAACCCCTGAGCTACCCCGCCTCGAAAGCCCCGGGCGACCCCGGTCGCGGCCTCGCCAATACGTTATGACGCCGCCCGCGTCCGACAAGACTGGCGCGGCAGGCCGGCGGTTCGCGCCCGTTCCCACCTCCTCGCCCGGGCGGAATGGGGTACACTTCCCCAACCCCCCTGCCCTCTTCATCCCTCCGACACGGCCGGAGCACTCCCCCCAATGCGCCTCCTCCTCTCCCTCGCCGGCCTCGCGGCCGCGGTCGGCGCACTGCTGACCGTGCCCCGCCCCGCCGCCGCCCAGCCGCCCGTCGTCAACCGAGTCCCGCCGCCGCCCGAGTTCAGTCAGCCGCAGTCGGCCCCGAAACCCGCGCCGTTCGCGGTCAGCATGGTCGATCAGGGCCAGTTCGACCCGCGGCTCAAGGGCTACTTCCTGCCGGACGGCTTCCGCCTCGAAATCGTTCTGAGCGAGCCGGACGTGGTGAACCCCGTCGGGATGACGTTCGCCCCGGACGGCAGCCTGTTCGTGATGGAGTGGCGGCCCGACCCGGTCACCCGCGACCGCTGGTTCCCCGTGGTCGAGACGTTCCGCTACCGCGACGGCACGACCCGCGAAATCACCACCATGAAGAAGTTCACCACGGACCTGGTGAAGCACTTCACGCCCAACACCAAGACCGGCAAGTTCGACCCGCCGCGCACCATCCTGTCGGAGGAGTTGCCGAGCAGCATCCTGTGGCACGACGGCTGGCTGTACGTCACCGGCCGCGGCACCGTCCGCCGCTGGCGGCAGGCCACCGCCGGCAACATCAGCGGCGTGGACACCAGCCGGGCGCCGAACCCCTCCGACCCGTGGAACATCCGCGAGGTCGTGGCCCAGGGCTTCTGCGGCTTCCACCACCATCAGGTGTCCGGCCTGACCATCGGCAACGACGGCCTCCTCTACCTCACCAGCGGCGACGACGACAACTACGTCGAAGGCTCCGACGGCAGCCGGGCGACCGTGCTGCGCACCGGGGCCGTGTTCCGCTGCCGGCCCGACGGCTCGCGGATGGAGACGTTCTCGATCGGCTACCGCAACCCGTACCGCGACCTGGCGTACGACGGCGCCTTCAACTGGTTCCACGCCGACAACGACAACGAGGACGGCAGCAAGTTCATGGGCTGCCGCATCATGCACGTCGCGGAGGCGGCCGACTTCGGCTGGCGGCTCCGCTACGGCGCCCGCTGCTGCCGCCCGGACGAGGCCCGCGTCTCCGTCGCCGGCGAGCTGCCGGGCACCCTGCCGCCGATGATCAAGACCGGCCGCGGGTCCCCTGCCGGGCTCCTCATCTACAACGACACCCGCATCCCGACCCAATACCGCGGCCTGCTCTACTACCCGGACGTGTACCGCCGCGTGGTGCGGGCGTACCGCACGGTGCCGACCGGCTCGACGTTCCAGATCACCGGCGAGTTCGAGTTCCTCAAGAGCGACGACCCGCTGTTCCGGCCGTGCCAGATGGTCACCGGGCCGGACGGGGCCATGTACGTGTGCGACTGGCGGACCGACTCCGGCGGCGCCGGCAAGCTGTCCGGCGACGGCGTCAACGGCCGCGTCTACCGCATCCGCTGGGCCGGCAACGCGGCGACGCCGGAGTTGCCGCTGCGCGGCACGGACAGCTGGGCGAAGGTGAAGGCGCTGCCGGACGCGGCGCTGGTGGACGCCCTCGGCCTGCCCGACCTGACGGACCGCGTCGAGGCCCGCAAGGAACTCGTCCGCCGCGGCGCGAAGGCCCGCGACCTGGTGCTGAGCCGCTTCAAGACCGACCAGATTCAGGGGGACGCCCGGCTCGTCGGCCTCGGGGTGCTGTCGGCCGGGTGGAACGCGGACGTGGAAGACGTGTTCCGCAAGCTGCTCGTGGACGAATCGCCGGACGTGCGGCGGCTCGCCGTCGACGGGCTGGCCCTGAACGCCCCGAAGGGCGACGCCCGCACTTTCGAGGTGCTGCTGGTCGCGCTCAGCGACAGCGACCAGACGGTGCGCCGCGCCGCGGCGCTGGGGCTCGGTCGAGTCGGCGTTCCCGCCGCCGCGGAGGCACTGCTCGCGGCGTGGCGCACCGACGAGGCCGCCGACGTGTACCTGCGCGACGCCCACGTCCGCGGCGTCGAGCGGCTCGGCAAGGCCGGCGTCGACGCGCTGCTGACGCTGGCCCAGAGCGGCGACAACGAGTTCAAGGCTGCAGTAGAGATCATGCTGACACTCCGGTCGCGCGAGGCGGCGGCGGGGCTGCCGGACCTGCTCGCCACCCCGCACGCCACGCCGGCCCAGCGCGAGGCGCTGGTGCGGTCGTACACGAACTACCAGCTCGACCCGCCGGTCTCACTCGACCCGCTCGTCGATTACCTCCGCACGCGCCGCGACGAGGCGCCGGCGGTCGTGGCCGCGGCCGCGGAAGTGTTCGCCGCGTCCGACGGCAACCTGTCACCGAAGGGCCGCGCGTTCGTCGCAGGACTCCTGGACCACCGGGCACCCACGGTCCGCGCGGCAGGCGTCAGCGCCGTCGAGGCGACGCGGCTCGTCTCGGCCGCGCCGAAGCTGATCGAGGCGCTCGGGCAGGCAGACCGCGCCCCGGCGGAGCGCGTCGGGCTCGTGAAGGCCCTGCGGGTGCTCGGGGCGAAGGACGCCGTGGCGCCCATGACCTCGATCCTGACCGGGGCCAACCCGCCGGCTCTGAAGCTTGAAGCGATCCGCACCCTGGCGGCGCTCGACGCCAAGGCCGCCCAGCTCGTCGCCGAGGCGATGCTCGACCAGCCGGACCCGACGCTCCAAACCGAAGCCGTCGTCATCCTCGGGGCGACGAAGGCGGGGGCGAAGCTGGTGGGCGAGCGGTACGTCGCCAAGAAGCTGCCGCGCGAGCTGTTCCCGCAGGTGTCCGACGCCCTGCGGCGCTTCACGACCGACGACCCGGCCGTCTCCCAGCTGCTCGCCGAGGTGATGCGGGGCGGGCTGCTCCTGTCGATGGAGCCGACGCAGGTGGAACGCATCCGCGGGCTCGTCGCCACCCGCGGGAGTGCGGCGCGCGGGCGGGAGTTGTTCCTGAACACGCGACTGCTGAACTGCGCGACGTGTCACCGCATGGAGGGCGTCGGCGGCGGCACCGGCCCCGACCTGACGCGGCTGTGGGACACGCACACGCTCGAAAAGATTCTCGAAGCCATCGCCGACCCCAGCAAGGAGATCAAGGAAGGCTTCCAGGCGTACCGCGTCGTCGGCGCCGACGGCCAGGTTCACACCGGGCTCAAGGTGTCGGAAACGGCGACCGAGCTGGTGATGCGCGACGCCAACGGCCGCGACCTGCGGCTGGCCAAGTCCGACATCGAGAGCGTGACGCCGTCCCGGTTGTCGCTCATGCCCGACAACACGGTCTCGCCGCTCAGCTTCGACCAGTTCATCGACCTGTTGGCGTTCCTGAAGAACCGACCCGAGCAGGAACTGCTCCGCGGCGTCACGGTCGAAGGCTCGGTCGTCAGTGGTTTCTCGGCGAACCTGGGCGTGGCCCGCGCCGAGGTCACAGCCGACCCGGCCTCGAAGGCGACGAAGTGGGAGCCGGCCCGCGCCGACACCAACGGCCTGTTCGACCTGAAGGCTGTCTTCCCGACCACCGACCCGGGTGGCGTCTACGTCCGCACCTTCGTCTACTCGCCGAAGGAGCAGGCAGCGACGGGGATCGTGCTGGCCGACGACCCGGTGCGAATTTGGGTGGGTGATCGCTCCGCGTTCGACCGGCCGGGGGCGCCGGTGACGGCGGTCGAGGAGACGTTCCCGGTGGCGCTCAAGGCCGGCTGGAACGCGGTGCTCGTGAAGGTGGGCAACGGCGGCCGCGGGCACCGGCTCGGGCTGCGGTTCAGCGGCGACGGCGTCCGCACCGCGGGGCTGCCGCAGTAACGCACGAAGGCCCGGGGACGGCCGTCCCCGGGCCTTCGGTCACGTCAGATGATGCCGCCGTGGATCCGCTCGGGCGTCAGGTGGCCGGGCTGGTCGTTGAACCAGAACCGCCGCCACTCCGCGCCGATCTGGCGGAGGTCTTCCGAGTTGTACAGCAGCTGCTGCATGCGGACGTTCGGGTCGCTGCTGTACTGGTTCAGGAGGCAGCCGCTGTTGGCCGTCAGGCCGACCGCCGCGACCGCCCCGAGGATCAACTTGCGCCCCATGACCCCGCCTCCGTTCCCGGACTGATCTCCCCCGCCGGACCGGCTCGATCCCCCAACCGAGCCACCGGCCGACCCCTCACTCCGGGTCACACCTGTATCATCGGCACCGGTCGGACCGGTCTTGAGCAATCCGCCGATTTTTCAACCCCACCGCGTCGCACGGACAGAAATGATTGTTTCCGGCCGCGGGGGGTAGGGTCGCGGAAACATGTCACCGACTCATAAAAAAGTCGGTTCGAACCAGCCGATTGTCGGATATTCCGCCATAACACCAACTCACGTCGCTTGTTACGACAACGCGAAAGCTGCCTGACGGCTCAGGACACGACGCGAGCCGGCTTCGGATTCGCCGAGGTGAATGCGTTCACCGTCTGGCGCAGGCCGTCCTCGAAGCTCACGGCCGGGTCGTAGCCCAGGTCGCTCCGAGTACGGCTGATGTCCGCACGGGAGAACTTCACGTCGCCGGCGCGGGGGGCACCGTAGGTCGGCTCCAAATCCTTGCCCAGTAATCGGTTCAGCGCCGCTATGAGTTCCCGCACCGACACCGTCCGCCCCGTGCCCACGTTGTAGACGTTGCCGCTGGCCTCCGGCGCCTCTGCGGCCTTCATCAGTGCCTGCACCGCGTTCGCCACGAAAGTAAAATCCCGCGACTGGTTTCCGTCGCCGTGGACGGTCGGCGCCTCGCCCCGGCTCATGGCCGCAGTGAACAGCGCGATGACGCCCGAATACGGGCTGTCGGAGCGCTGGCGGGGGCCGAAGATGTTGAAGAACCGCAGCCGGACGGTCTCCAGGCCGTACGTGTGGGCGAACGCCTGGCAATAGAGCTCGCCGGCCAGCTTCGCCGCGGCGTACGGCGACTTCGCGGCCACGGCCTGATCCTCCCGCTGGCCGCCGTCACCGGTGCTGCCGCCGTAGGCACTGGAACTGGCGGCGTACACCACGCGTCGGACGCCGGCGCGGCGGGCGGCGTCGAGCAGGTTCAGGGTGCCGGTGGCGCAGGCGGCGTGCGACACGGCAGGCGTCTCGACGCTGCGGGCCACGGACGCCAGCGCCCCGAGGTGGTACACGGCCCCCGCCCCCTGTACGGCGCGAGCGACCGCCGCGGGGTCGGTCAGGCTCCCCTCCACGACCTCGACGCGGCCGGCGTGATGGGCGAGGTTCGAGCGGAGGCCGGTGCTGAAGTCGTCGAAGACTCGGACCGGGCGGCCGGCCTTCACCAGGGCGTCGACGAGGTGGGAGCCGATGAAGCCGGCGCCGCCGGTGACCAGGGAAAGCTCGTCCACGTGGGCCGCCTCCGTGCGGGGATGGGGAAGGCGGGTAGTGTACGCGGGCCGCTTCACCCCCGCAAGCGACGGCGGCGGCCGGCCGCCTCGGGTGACGCCGCCAGCCCGAAGCCCAGGGCGAACGTGAGCATTGCCCCGCCGAGTGACGTGACCTTCACGCGACGACCTCCTCAAGCGAAGGCGAGCAAGGGGCATTGGGCCCCCGTTCGCGGAACAACGCGCCTCAGCGGTGGGGTGTTAGCGGAAATTCCGGTTGCGCCGGCATCTGAGAAAAATCCGGACAAGGGTTTGACAACACCACGGTTGTTCGTCAGCATGTAGCCACTACGGAATTCGCCCACGGCGGGGCATCAGGAGGAACGCCCCACTGCCGACCAAGAATGGTTCGGATGCGGTGACCTATGACCCTTTCCGACCTCCCCGCCGGCTTCACGGCCGACGGCGACTTTCTGCCGCCCGACGAGCTGGCCCCGGCCGCCGCGACCCTCCCCCTCGGCCCGGGCACGTCGACCGCCCCGTCCCTCCCGGCCCCGCTGCCGGACACGGGCACCCGTTACCACCCGCACGCGGAAATCGCCCGCGGCGCCATGGGGGCCGTGTTCCGCGGCCGCGACACGCTGTTCGGCCGGCCCGTCGCCATCAAAATGCTCCTCGACGAGCACCTGAACCGCGCCGAGCTCCGCTGGCGGTTCGCCGAGGAAGTTCGCATCACGGCGTCGCTGCAGCACCCGTCGGTGGTGCCGGTCTACGACACCGGCTGCTGCGCCGGCGGCCGGCCGTTCTACGTCATGCGCCTGGTCGAGGGTGAAACGCTGGAGACGCTGCTGGCGGCGCGGCCGGACCCGGGGCACGACCGGTCTCGGTTCCTCAAGGTGTTCGAAAAGGTGTGCGAGGGCGTGGCGTTCGCCCACTCCCGCGGCGTCATCCACCGCGACATCAAGCCGGACAACGTCATGGTCGGGGCGCTGGGCCTCGTCCAACTGATGGACTGGGGTGTGGCGAAGGTGCTGCCGCAGAGCCCGGTCGGCGTTCCGTGCCCCGAGCCCAGCGCCGACGGCGACACCCAGGACGACACCACGAACCTGCAGACGCGGTTCGGCCGGGTGCTCGGCACGCCAGCGTACATGTCGCCGGAGCAGGCCCGCGGGAACCTCGACCAGATGGACGAGCGGACCGACGTGTTCGCCCTCGGCGGCCTGCTGTGCAACATCCTCACGGGGGCGCCGCCGTACGCCGGCGCGGACGCGCGCTCGGCGTACAAGCAGGCCGCGCGGGCCGACCTGGCCGAAGGCTTCGCCCGGCTCGACGCCGTCGGGGCCGACCCGGAACTCGTGGCGCTGTGCAAGCGGAGCCTGGCCCCGGAGCCGGTCGACCGGCCGAGGAACGCGGGCGTGCTGGCGGCGGCGCTGGCCGAGTGCCTGTCGCACGACCTCCGCCGGGCCGAGCGCGACCTCGTGCGGTTCTTCGAGCTGACGCCGGACCTGTTCTGCATCGCCGGCATGGACGGCCACTTCCGCCGGGTGAACGCCAACTTCAGCCGCATCCTCGGCCACCCAACGGCTGCGCTGCTGGCGGAACCGTTCGTGAACTTCGTCCACCCCGACGACCGGGCGGCGACGGAGGCCGTGGTGGCGGGGTTGAACCGCGGCGAACTCTGCGTGCGGTTCCGCAACCGCTACCGCGACGCCCGCGGCGAGTACCACTGGTTCGAGTGGCAGGCCAAGCCGCTCGTCGGCGAGGGGATGATCTTCGCCGTGGCCCGCGACGTGACCGACACGATACGGCTCGAAGGGCAGCTGCGCTTCTTCGAGGAGGAAGAATGAGCTCGCCGCTCGCGGCGTAGCGGCGTGAACCTCGCTACGCCGCAAGCGGCGGATCAGAGTAGCGCCATCAGGTTCACCATCTCGACCGCGGTCACCGCCGCCTCGAAGCCCTTGTTCCCGGCCTTCGCCCCGGCCCGGTGCACGGCCTGCTCCAGCGTGTCGGTGGTGAGCACGCCGAAGACCACCGGCACCCCCGCGTCCAGGCCGGCCCGTGCGATGCCGCTGGTGGCAGCCCCGGCGACGTGGTCGTAGTGGTCCGTGTCGCCGCGGATGATGCAGCCCAGGCAGATCACCGCCGCGTACTTGCCGGACTTGCCGAGCCGCTGGGCGACCACGGGGATCTCGAACGAGCCGGGCACCTTCACCACGTCGACGCGGTCGTCCGGCACGCCGTGCCGCTTGAGGGCGTCGAGGGCGCCGGCGGTGAGTTGGTCCACGACGACGGCGTTGAACCGGGCCGCGACCAGGGCGAACCGGCCGGGCGGGGAGCGGAAGTCGCCTTCGTAGAGCATCGCGGCGGGCCTCGGGGGATGACTCCAGAATAGCAGGCGCGCGGCGAGCCGGGGGCGCCGGCCGCCGGATTCGCACTGCGCGACGTCCGAGAACCCGGGAGCCGACGCCCCCGGCTCGCCGAAACGTGGGTCCGCCGATGTCACTCCTCTTGAGTTGCGCCTGCGGGAAGTTCCTCCGCGTGCCCGACACCGCCGCCGGGCGGCAGGTCCGCTGCCCGGCCTGCGGCGGCGTGTTGACCGCGCCGGCGGCGGAGGAACCCGACTCGGCCGAGCCCGCGAACTACGCCGTCCGCGACGCCGACGCGCCGCCGCCTGCGGCGGAACCTGCCCCGCGCCGCGAGCGCCCGGTGCGGTGGAAGTCGCGCCGCGGCGAGGGCCGCAAGCGCGCCCAGAAACAGGTCTACCTCGGCTGCGGGTTCCTCTCCATCGTGGCGGGCTTGCTCCTGCTCATCCTGACGCTCGTGCAGGAGGAGTGGAGCGGGAAGGTGCTGGTGGGGGGCGTCACGCTCGCCGTCATCGGCGTCGTCAGCATCGTCCAGGCGCTGACCAACACCATGCCCGACGACTGGAAGGACCTCGACTCCTTCTGACCTTCCGCCCCCGGCCGCCCGACGGCACAATGGCGGGAGATGAAGCTCCTCCACACCGCCGACTGGCACCTGGGCGACCGCCTCGGCCGCATCGACCGCACCGACGACCTCCGCCGGGCGGTCGAGCGCGTCGGCGCGATTTGCGAGCAGGAAGCGGTCGACGTGTTACTCGTCGCCGGCGACCTGTTCAGCGAGCTGGCCCGCCCCGACGCCCTGCGCGAGACGATCCGCCACTGGCAGGACGTGTTCCGCGAGTTCCTCGAAGGCGGCGGCACCATCCTGACCCTGACCGGCAACCACGACAACGAGAACTTCTGCCAGACGCTCGTCCACGCCATGTCGCTCGCGGCCCCGACCGTGGGGAAGCCCGGCGAGCTGATCCCGCCCGGCCGCCTGTACCTCGCCACCGACCCCACGTTCGTCAAACTCGCCGACCGGGAGCACGGCACCGAAGTGCAGTTCGTGCTGATGCCGTACCCGACGCCGAACCGCCTCCTGAAGGGCGACGCCGGCCAGAAGTACGCCAGCCCCGACGAGAAGAATCGCCTGCTGGTGAAGGCGTGGTCCGACGCGCTGGCGGCCCTCCGCGCCCACCCGAGCTACGACCCCGCGGCCCCGAGCGTGTTGTCGGCGCACGTGCACATGTTCGGCAGCACCATCGGCCCGTCGCTGTTCCGGCTCAGCGCCGAGGAAGACGTGGTGGTGAACGGCGACGACCTGGCCGCGCAGTTCGACTACGTCGCGCTCGGCCACATCCACAAGCCGCAGGCGCTGACGGCGCCGCACGTCCGCTACTCCGGCAGCATCGAGCGGATGGACCTGGGCGAGCAGGCCGACCAGAAGGGCGTCGTGCTCGTGGACCTCGGCCCCGGCGGGCTCCGCGGCGAGCCGGCGACGCTGCCGCTGCCGGCGACGCCGGTCTACGAGATCACCGTGCACGACCCGGGGCTGGATGTCCCGCAGCTGCGGGCCGACTTCCCGGACGCGAAGACCGACCTGGTGAACCTGCACATCCACTACACGGCCGGGAAGGACGTGCTGGAAGACGTGCTCGCCGACCTCGACGCCATCTTCCCGCGCTGGTACGCGCGCGACTGGCAAGAAGCCGGAGCACTCGGCGACTCGATCGCGGGCCCGGAGGTGGGGCCGGCCCGCGGCTTCGGCGAGACGGTCCGTGACTACCTGCAGCAGGAGCTCACGAACCACGCCGAGGCCGAGCGCGACGCCATCGTGGCGCTGGCGGACGAGTTGCTGAAAGAGTTCGAAAACTAACCCAGGCAGGATGGCCGCAAAAAGGCACAAAAGACACAAAAATAGAACTGATTTTTGATTTTATTTTTTGTGTCTTTTGTGCCTTTTTGCGGCCAACTTGCATCCGCTCGGCGACCCGCACATGATCCCGCAGCGCGTGAAACTGTCCGGCTTCCTGTCGTACAAGGACGAGCAGGAGGTGCGGTTCGACGGGTCGCCCCTGTGGATGCTCTCGGGCACCAACGGGAGCGGCAAGTCGAGCATCTTCGACGGCGTCACGTTCGCCCTGTTCGGCCACCACCGCGGCGGCAGCACGGGCGCCACCGAGCTCGTCAACAAGGAGTCGAACACCCTCGCCGTCGAGTTCGACTTCACCGTCGAGAAGCAGCTGTACCGCATCAAGCGCACCGTCCGCCGCCGCACCAGCGGCGTCGCCGGGACGCAGCAGGTGTACCGCGCCGTGCCGCCGACCTCGCTGACGCAGACCGGCGCGACGCGCGAGGTCGAGTGGGAGCCGATCGCCGACACGCAGCTGAAGGCGAAGTTCGACGCCTGGGTCCGCGACACCATCGGGCTCGACTACGAGACGTTCACGTCGTCGGTGCTGCTCCTGCAGGGGAAGTCGGAGAAGCTGCTGGACTCGACGCCCGCCGGCCGGGCCAGCGTGCTGGCGCGGATCGTGGATCTGGAGCGGTACCAGAAGCTCCACGGCCGGGCCGACGACAAGCGCCGCGAGCTGAAGGCGCGGCTCGAATCGCTCGCCGGCCAGCTCGAACACCTGCGTGCCGTCCCCGACGAGGAGCTCGCGGCCGCCCGCGACCGCATCGCACTGGCGGAGGAGGCCCGCTCCGCGGCGCAGGAACGGATCGACTCGCTCGTCACGGTCGAGCTTCAGGCCCGCAACTGGGCCGACAAGACCAAGACGCTCGCGGCGGCGCGGGCGAAGCTCGACCAGTCCGAGGCGCTGCTCGGCAGTGCGGTGAAGGTGGAACGCGAGTTCGCCCGCCTGCGCGAGCTGCGCGACGTACTCCCGGCCGTCGGCGTGATCGTCACCGAGCGCGGCCGCGTCGGCGAGTCGGAGCGCAAGAGCCAGCGCCTGAGCGCGGAACGCGACGGCGTCGCCGACGAGCGCCGCAAGGCGGAGAACGCCCTCGACCAGACGCGGAAGAAGGTCCTGGCGCTGAAGAAGTCGCAGGCCGAGAGCGAGGCGAAGCAGCAGTCACTGAACGGCCGACTTCGCGAGCTCGCCGGCGTGCTGGAGAAGGTGCGGCAGGCCGAGGACGCCGAGGCGGAGGCGACTCGGCTCGCCGACGAACTGGCCCGCTACCCCGCCGACCCCGACGCGGCCGTGCGGCTGGCTCAGGAGCGCGTCGACGCGCTCGGCGTCGTCAGTCAGGTGGTGCCGCTGCTGACGCGACTGTTGGCCGAGCGCACCGAGCTGATCCAGGTGGCGCACCGCGAGGCCGACGCCCGCGCCGACGAAGTCCGGCTCAAAGCCGAAGGCGTGAAGCTCCGCGCCGAACTGGACGCCACCGCCGCGGAGCTCCAGAAGGTGCGTGCCGAGCGCGAGCGGCTCGACGGCGCGGCCGCGGAGGCGCGGGCACTCGCGCAGCAGGCGCGGGCGCTGGCCGACGAGTTCAAGGAGCTGACCGGCGCGAAGACGTGTCGCGCCTGCGGCCAGGACTTGACGCCGGCCCACTTCGAGAGCGAGCGGAAGAAGCGCGACCTGGACGCCGCCGTCGCCGAGCGGAAGGCCGCGGCGGCGGCGGCCGCGGCGGCGGCGGCACGCGAAAAGGAAACGACCCTCACCACCCGCGAGGCCGAGACGCGGGGCCGCGTCGACGAGCTGCGCGACAAGTACAAGACGGCCGCCGGCGACGCGAAGCAGGCGGCCGCGGAAGCGGCCCGGCTGCGCGAGTCGTGCAGCAACACGTACTACCCGCTGCCGCCGGCGTACAAGCAGAAGATCGGCCCCTCGCAGCCGACCGACTGGGCGGCGACGACGTACCCGGACCGCGTTGCCGTCACGGCGCTGGAGCAGGAGGCGAAGGGCGCCGACGGCGCGAAGCGGGAGCTGCGGGCGGCCCAGGACAACGCCAACGCCGCGCGCACGGTCCGCGCCAAACTCGACTCCGCGCGCGAGCGGCTGGCGGCGGTGCGGGCCTCACTCCCCGCCGGCGACCCGGCGGCGCTGCGGGCGGAGCACGCGACGGCCCAGGGCGAGGAGCAGGCCGTCGGCAACCACCTGAAGGGCGTGAAGGTCAGCATCACCGCCGCGGAGGCCGAGACGGAACGGTTCGCCCGCCAGCTCTCCGCCGCCGAGAACGACCTGACCGCTCTCGCCGGCTCGCTCCAGACGGAAGAGGTGACGCGGAAGCACAGCCAGGAGGCGATCGAGCGGGCGCTGAAGCACCTGCCGGCCGAGTGGCGCAAGCCCGCCACCGACGCCGGCATGGCCGAGCGCGCCCGCTGGACCGACGAGTTGGAGGCGCTCACGGCCGCGGACACCGAAGGCAAGTTCACGAAGCTCCAGGCCGCACGCGGCGGCCTCGACTCGCTCCGCGCCGAGATCACCACGCTCGACGCCGAGGCGAACACCTTCCCGCCCGAGGCGCGACGCAACCCCGACGAGGTGAAGGCGGAAGTCGCCGCGGCCCGCAGCGCCGCCGACGCCGCCGCCCGCGACCTCTTGACGGCCCAGCGCGACCACGCCGGCCTCGAAGACCTTCGCCGCCGCCGCGGCGACCTGGCCGACCAGCACAAGGACGCCGACCTCAGTCACGCCCGCTACAAGGCGCTCGCGGAACTCCTCGGCCGCGACCGGCTCCAGCGCCACCTCGTGCGGAAGGCCGAGCGGCAGATCGTGGACTACGGCAACGCCGTACTCGACCGCCTCAGCGGCGGGCAGTTGTTCTTGAAGCTCGTCGGCACCGAGGACGGCACGGGCGCCGACAAGGCACTCGACCTGGAGTGCGCCAACCGCGTCACCGGCGGGTCGCCCATAAATGTGGCATTCCTGAGCGGCAGTCAGCGCTTTCGGGTGGCGGTGGCGCTGGCGCTGGGCATCGGCCAGTACGCGGGCCGGCAGCACCGGCCGATCGAGAGCGTCATCATCGACGAGGGCTTCGGCTGCCTCGACCGGGCTGGGCGGCAGGTGATGATCCAGGAGTTGCAAAACCTCCGCGGGCACCTGCATTGCATCCTGTTGGTGAGCCATCAGGAGGAGTTCGCGGACGCGTTCCCGGACGGCTACCGGTTCGAACTCCAGGACGGCGCGACGCGCGTGACACGGCTGGCGCGCTGATCGGGTTCGGGCTCGATTCCACCCCGCCAATTGGCCGCTCCGCTGCTTTTCCGTGCATGAAAAGCCGCGCTCCAACTCATTTTTCACAAAATTTTCGCGCCCCGGGCTCGACCCGTCTTCGGCTTCAACGCGAATGCCTAGAACGAGTTGCGCCAATCGGTACGTCCGCAAACCCTGTCAGGCACCGGACTTGCCTTGTTGACAACGACTCGAAGAGATGGGTAATCTCGGTTTAGGTTGGGTTGGACGCTCGAGACTCGACTCGCATCGACCGTCTCGAACTCGCCGCATCCGCCCGACCGAGTTCCCGTCTGTGTTCATCCGGTCCTATCTCGCATCCGGAGTTCGCACATGGCTACCCGACGTACGCGATTCGCGTTTACACTGATTGAGTTGCTGGTCGTTATCGCCATCATCGCCATCCTGATCGGGCTCTTGCTACCCGCGGTGCAGAAGGTCCGCGAGTCCGCCGCGCGGATCAGCTGCACGAACAACCTGAAGCAGATCGGCATCGCCCTCCACTCTCACCACGACACCGTCGGCCGGCTGCCCTCCGCGCACCAGATCGGCACCACGTGGTACGGCCCGTACAACGGGCCGACCCACATGCAGGACCCTCCGGGCGGCCGCACGAAGGGCAGCTCCTACCCGGCCGAAGGGCCGTTCTGGTCGTGGATGATGCGGATCGCCCCGCACATCGAGCAGGGCACGGTTCAGAGCAAGGCCAACATGAGCGGGTCGGGGGCCGGGTGGCCGTGGTGGCAGTACTTCCCCGGCACCACCCAGACCATCGTGGGCGTGTCGGTGAAGGGCTTCAAGTGCCCGTCCGACCCGCGCGCCGACCTGGTGTGGACGGACCCGGGCAACGCCAACAACAAGGCGGCGCTGACCGACTACCTGGGCGTCGTCGGCCGGCACACGTGGAAGGTCGGCGTTCCCTACCCCTCGACGCAGGGCGGGGGCACCCGGCCGGGGCAGAACGGCCTGCTGTACGTCAACTCGGGGGTCACCTTCACCGGCATCATCGACGGCACGAGCAACACGGTGATGGTCGGCGAGCGGCCGCCGGCCAACAGCCTCGAGTACGGCTGGCAGTGGGCCGGGGCCGGGTACGACGAGAGCGCGTTCGGCGCGGGCGACGTGGTGCTCGGCGTCCGCGAGGTGTTGTACAACCCGAGCGCGCCGTCGCTCTTCGACTTCTACCGCCCGGGTAACCTGAACGACGACTCGCACTTCAGCCACTTCTGGAGCCTTCACACGGGCGGCAGCATGTGGCTGTTCGGCGACGGCAGCGTGCGGTTCATCACGTACAGCGCCGGCACGGCGGTCGTCGGCACTTTCAACGGCATCCCGAGCGTGACGGTGCTGGAGGCGCTGGCCAGCCGCGCCGACGGCGACCTCGCCCCGCTGAACTGACCCACCCTGGAGGCCGAACCCGTGCGACCGACCCGTCGACAGTTTTGGCTCCTGGCCGGGGGTGTGATCCTCCTCCCGGCCGGGTGCGGCGACAAGCGGAGTGATTCGACGCCGAACCCCGACCTGGGGCCGGCCCCGCCGGCCGGCCAGGGGCCGCCGAAGCGTAAGGGCGCGGGTGCGCCCGAGGCGAAGAAGTAGCCGCGACGGCACGGCGCTTGCGTTAATCTCCGGGCGGAACGTCGCCCGGAGATTAACGCATGTGTAAGAAGCACCACGGCGGCCCTGCACCGGTCCCGCCGGGCAACCAGCGGCAGACGGGGCCGGGGACCGACTCCGAATTCACCCCGTCGGAAGCGCCGGCCGGGGCCGACTTCAACGAGCAAGACCCGAAGCGCCGACTCGGCGGCTACGCGACCGCCGGCGAGCACTCCCGACAGCAACCGGGGGCGCTCAACGACGGCGGCAGCGCGAGCCGGAAGGGCTAATTCTCGCCCCGTTATGCCCCCCGCTCCGCGGGGGGTTTCTTCTTGCGCTTCGCCTCGTGGTCCCCGGCGGGGAAGCACACTTCCATCATCGAGAAGTCGTCGTCCAGCGTCTCCCGGCCGCTCAGCGTACGCGAGTGCGCCAGCTGCTCTTCGATCATCCCCTCGCGGCCGATGAGACCCCCGAGGTAGCCGAGGAAGTCCTCGAACGGCCACATCTGCCGGGTCGCGGCCACCTCGATCTCGAAGACGCCGTCGCTGAACACGACGAGCCGCGCGTCCGGCGGCACGGGCACCGTGCGGTTGTCGTAGGGCATGCCCGGCATCATCCCGGCCGCGGGGCCGTCGGCGGCGAGCTGCTCGACCTGCCCCGCGTGGCACAGCAGCGCCGGCGGGTGACCGGCGTTGCAGTACGTGAGCGTGCGGTCGGCCGGCCGGTAGACGCCGTACCAGATGGTGAAGTACTTCCCGTCCTGCCGGTCCATCGGGAACGAGTCGTTGAGCTTGGACACGACCGCCGCGGGGTCGCGGATGTTGGTGTCCGGCAGCGACTTCGCCATGAGCAGGTTGCAAACCGACACCGCCAGCAGCGCCGAGCCGACGCCGTGACCGCTAACGTCCAGCAGGAAGACGGCGAGGTGGTCGGCGTCGAGCCAGTGGTGGCCGAACATGTCGCCGGCGAGCTGCGTGGACGGCACGAACCGCCAGTCGATCCGCACCGACCCCGTCGTGAGCTTCGGCGGCAGCAGCGACTGCACGTACCGCGAGGCCTGCCGCAACTCCGCGGCGAGTTCCTTCTGACTCTCGGCGAGCCGGCGGTACGCCTCGTTGCGCTCCAGTAGCGCGGTGTAGCCGCGGGAGTGGTACTTCACGCGCGCCACGACTTCGAGCTTGTCGGGGAGCTTGACCATGTAGTCGTTGGCGCCGAGGGCGAAGGCGCGGGCCTTGATGACCGGCTCCTCCTTGCTGGAGAGCACGACCAGCGGCACGTCGCGTGTCGCCGGGTTGGCGCGGAAGAACTTGACGAGCAGGAGCCCGTCCACGTCGGGCATCACGAGGTCTTGCAGGACGACGGTCGGGCGGAACTCGGCGGCCACGTCGAGGGCGGCGGCGGGGTCCGCGCAGTACTCGAACGCCACGTCCGGCTCGCCGGCGAGCATCTGGCGGACGGTCTGGCCGACGATCGGCTGGTCGTCCACGAGGAGGACGCGGACGGGGGCCGGCTGGGAGGGAGCGACGGGCATGGCGGGCTCGGGGGCGAGTCGGGTGTATTACACCCCGGTAAGATGGCGAAGGGAAGTGGAGAGGGGCGATCGTGACGGCGGGACCGGCGGCGCAACCGATTCGACCGCGCCAACCGGCCGTGCTGCCGCGCCCGGCGTGGGAGGCCGCCCGCGCCGGCGACCTGGCCCGCCTCCGCCCCCTCGCCGACGAGCGTATCCGTCGCGCGAGCCGCGGCGAGAAGCACCCGGTCCACGACTTCCTGTTCGAGTACTACAGCTTCCGCCCGGCCCACCTCCTCCGCTGGACCCCCGGCGCGGACGTGCTGTTGGAAGGTGCGTCACCCGGCGAGCTGGCGTGGAGCGAGTTCGAGCCCGCGGACGGCGGGCTGCTCCTACCCGCGGCCGCGTTCCCGGCGCATCGGGTCGAATACCTCCGCTGGGCGGCGGCGTACCTGGACGCGGTGGCGGCGCGGGAGCCGTCGTTCGCGTGCCTGGGGCTGCACGAGTGGGCGATGGTGTACCGCGACCCGAACGTGCGCCACCCCTACGTGCCGCTGCGGCTGTCGCGCGCCGACACCGACGCCGTCGTCGAGAGCCAGCCGCTCCGCTGCACGCACTACGACGCCTTCCGCTTCTTCACCGCGGACGCAGTTCCCCGCAACCGACTGGAACTGACGCGCGCCGCGACCAGCGAGCACGACCAACCGGGCTGCGTCCACGTGACGATGGACCTGTACCGGTTCGCGTACAAGGTGGCGCCGTTCTGCCCGTCGGGCGTGACGGCCGACTCATTCGAGCTGGCCGCGGCGGCGCGGGCGATCGACATGCGGGCCAGCCCCTACGACCTCACCGGGTACGGGTACGAGCCGATCCGCATCGAAACGAAGGACGGCCGCGAGGAGTACGTCGAGCACCAGCGGGTGCTCGCGGCCCGCGCGGCGCCGGTCCGGGAGGCGCTACGAGCGGTGTACGGGCGGCTGCTGGCGGCGGTTCCGGGTTGACGCCGTCCCCCTGGAGTGCGTAGAAGCCCCGGATGCCGCCCGCCCTGCGAGTCGCCGCGCTGCTGATTCTCGGCTGGGTCGCGCTCAACCTCGCGTACCTCGGCTGGTTCTGCCCGCTGGACCTGTCCCCGGACGAGGCCCACTACTGGCACTGGTCCCGTCATCTGGACTGGGGCTACTACAGCAAGGGGCCGCTGGTCGCGTGGCTGGTCCGCGGCAGTTGCGACCTGTTCGGCACGTCCGCGTTCGCCGTCCGCCTGCCCGCCGTGCTGTCGAGCGCGGCCCTCCTCGCCGCCGTGTTCGTACTCGCGCGCAACACCCTCCGCGACGACCGGGCGGCGCTCGTCACCGTCGCCGTGGCGATGACGCTGCCGCCGGTGAGCGCCGGCGCGGTGTTGATGACGATCGACCCGCCGTTCCTGGCGTGCTGGGCGTGGGCGCTCGTCGGCGTGCAGCGCGGGTCGCTCGGGGGGTGGCTGCTGGCGGGCGTCTGCTCCGCGCTCGGTGTGCTGGCGAAGTACCCGATGCTGCTCCTGCCCGCGGCCGTGTTGGGCTTCCTGCTCACGACGCGCCGCGACGAACTGCGGCGGCCCGGCTTCTGGTTGTTCGTCGCGCTCACGGGCGTCGGGTGTGTGCCGCTCGTGCTGTGGAACGCGGCCAACGACTGGGTCTCGCTGCGGCACGTGCTCGGGCAGTCGGGCGTCGGCGACGGGGTGAAGCCGCGGAGCGCCGACGGGCTGAACGCCGTCCGCTTCGTGGGAACGCAGGGCGGGGTGCTACTCGGCACCGGGTTCGCCGCCTTCGCCGCCGCCGGGTGGTCGTTCCACCGCACCACTGACACTCGGCTGTCACTCCTGTGGTGGGCGTCGGTGCCGGTGTGGGGCGTCTTCCTGGTGGCGAGCCTACGCAACCCCGGGCAGCCGAACTGGCCGGCGGCGGCCTACGTCGGCGGCCTCGTCCTCGCTGCGGAGTGGGTGAGGCGGCACGGCTTCCGGCACACGGTCATGGGCACCGCGGTCGTGGGGCTGGTCGTGAGTGTGGTCGTGCGCTACCCGGCGCTACTGCTCCCGCTCGCCGGGGAAGCGACGGAAGCGAACCCGACGCCGGTCCGCCGCTTCGACCCGACCGCCCGCCTCCGCGGCTGGCGAACGCTCGCCGCCGAGATCGACCGCGTCCGCGGTCGAATCGCGCAGGAAACCGGTACGGAGCCCGTGCTGGCCGGGGTGCGGTGGCACGTGCCGGGCGAATTGGCGTTCTACTGCCGCGGCCGGCCCGAGGCGTACTCGTTCGGCCCGGCGCTGGAGGACCGGCACAGCCAGTACAACCTGTGGCGGCCGAACCCGACGGCCGACGCGCAAGCCTTCCGCGGCCGGTCGTTTCTTTACGTCGGGGAAGAAATTCCAGGTGCCGACCGGGTCTTCGAGCAGGTGGAGCCACCGTTTCAGGTGGTACACACCGAATTCGGGGTGCCGGTGTCGGTCTGGACGGTCTGGGTGGGCCACGGATTCCGGGGATTTCCCGAAGGATACCGGCTTACCCGCCCGACTTACTGATTCAGCCCGCCCGGCGGAGTCGGGCGGTTCACATACCGGGTTCCAGCTCGTGAGTCATTACACCGTGGCGTGTGCGTCGTGCGGTCTCCGCTGGCAGAAGCCGGGGAGTTTGAGCGCGTACGAGGGGCAGTCCGTCGAGAGCCGGCCGTGCCCGTCGTGCGGGGCGTACACGCTGGGGTGCGCCGAAGTCCGCCCCGCGGCTCGCGGCCGCCGGTCCGCCGAGCGGCCGCGACGGGCCGCGGCGTAGTCGTACCGCTTTTGAGCCGGTCCCGTAAGGGGTCGGCTAGGTCGGCGAACCGCGCCGCAATACCAACATCTCCCGCCGCACCATCTCCAGCTTGTCCGCCCAGCGGAACTCCCGCCCCGCGCGATCCCGTCCGGCCTCGCCGAGCCGGACGCGCAACCCGGCATCGCACACGAGCCGCCGCAACCGATCCGCCAGCCCGGCCACGTCACCGCATCGCGCCTGCAACCCGTCGACCTCATCGCGCACGAGTTCCGCCGGCCCGCCCGCGCGGTAGACGAGGTTCGGCTTGCCGTTCGCCCACGCCTCCAGCAGCACCAGCCCGAACGAGTCCGACCGCGACGGCAGGGCGAAGGCGTCGATTCCGGCGTAGAAGTCGCGCTTCGCCGCCTCCGACAGCACGCCCAGCCGCACGACGCGGTCCCGGTGCGGGCAGCGATCCCACGCGGCGCGGAAGTTCGGCATCTCCGGCCCGGCCAGGACGAGGCGGAAGTCCTTCCCCGTCGCCCACACCCGGGCCGCGGCGTCGAGCAGGTCGACCGTACCCTTCTCGACGCTGGCGTTCGCCAGGTGCCCGACCACGGGTTCGCCCGGGCCGACGCGCCACGCCTGCCGGGCCGCAGCGCGGTCGCCGCCGGTACACTCCGCGGCATCGACGCCGAGCCCTTGCAACACGACACGCTCGGGACGCACGCCGAGTGACACCACGGTGTCACGCTCGACGCGGGTCTGCACGAACACGCGGTCGGCCTGTCGCAGCAGCCAGCGGAGGTGCGGCGTCGTGTACTGCCGGCGGGTGCGGTCGTGGGGGTCGGTGGGGTCCCCGGTGTGGAGGAACGGCGTGATGAGGAAGGGCACGCCGCGGCGCCGCGCCAGTCGAAGCGCGCAGGCGATCGGGAACGAGTACGGGAAGGCGGTGGCGTGGACCGCGTCGAGTGGTTCTGCGTATCGGCCGGCCGCGGCCCACATCGCGGGGCAGACCGGGTTGCACGGGGCCGTCAGCGCCTGCCAGCGGCGCACCGGCACGAGCGACGCGGCCTTCAGCACGTAGCGCCGGCCGGGGAGCGCGAGCGGCGGGAAGCGGTGAACGGTCACCGGTCCGTCATCCGGCTCGGCGATTTCGCGCGAACCTCGCCACATGTCGGTGAGTCCGACGGCGGAGCTGGTGAACACCGTCACCGCGTCCCCGTGCGCCGTCAGGTAGTCCGCCAGCCGGGCGAAGTACGCCTCGCTCCCGCCGACCGCGGGCGGGTAGCGCTGGACGAAGTGGGCGACGCGCAGGGGCGACGTAGGATGATCCACTGGCCCGCCGCTCCCTCAACCGACCCTCACGGGTGACCCGCGACATGATCCGCACGTCGAAGCTGGCCGCGTCGATCCAGCCGTCCGCCACCATAGCCGCGGGGGCGAAGGCCCGTCAACTCAAGGCCGCCGGCGTGAAGGTGTTCGACTTCAGCCTCGGCGAGCCCGACTTCGACACGCCGAAGCACATCTGCGAGGCCGCCGAGAAGGCCGCACTCGGCGGCCAGACGCACTACACGCCGACCGCCGGCACCGCCGAGGTGAAGGCCGCCGTGGTCCGCTGGTACAAGCGGGTGTACGGCTACGAGTTCGGCCCGGAGAACGTCATCGTCTCGAACGGGGCCAAGCACTCGCTCCACAACGCCCTCGCCGCCACCGTCGGCCCGGGCGACGAGGTCGTCATCCTGGCCCCGTACTGGGTGAGCTACTCCGACCTGGTGTCGATGACGGGCGCGACGCCGGTGCTGGTGAACACGACCGCGGCGAGCGGCTTCAAGGCCAGCCCCGCGCAGGTCGCCGCGGCCCTGACGCCGCGGACGCGGATGCTGATGCTCAACTCGCCGTCGAACCCGACCGGCAGCGTCTATACCCGGGCCGAGATCGAGGCCGTGGTGGACGCCCTGCCCCCCGAGGTGGCCATCCTCAGTGACGAGATTTACGAGCAGCTCACCTACGGCACCGCGAGCCCGACGTGCGTGGCGACGCTGAAGCCGGGCCTCCGCGAGCGGACGATCACCGTCAGCGGCGCGAGCAAGAGCTACGCCATGACGGGCTGGCGGATGGGCTGGTGCGTGGCCCCCGCGGCGGTGGTGAAGGCGATGGACACGATCCAGAGCCAGGAGACGAGTTGCCCGTCGAGCGTGAGCCAGGCCGCGCTGATCGCGGCGCTCGACGGCCCGCAGGCGTGCGTCGCCGAGATGCGGGCCGAGTTCGCCGCCCGCCGCGAGCTGACGCTGAAGCTGCTGAACGGCATCCCCGGCCTCGTGGTGCCGAACCCGGAGGGGGCGTTCTACGCCTTCTTCGACGTGTCACACTTCTTCGGCAAGAGCTTCGGCGGCAAGCCGGTCACGGACTCGCTCTCGTTCTGCGCGGCGCTGCTGGAGCAGGCGCACGTGAACCTCGTGCCCGGCTCCGCGTTCGGCGCGGAGGGCTTCGCCCGGATGTCGTTCGCCACCGGCCGGCCGACGATCGAGGCGGGGCTCGGCAAGCTCCGCGAGTGGCTCGCCACCGCGGTGTGACTGAACCGCCCACCGGGGTGCGACGATGCTGTACCTGACCGAGGCCGAGGTCGGCCGGCTGCTGACGATGGACCTGGCGCTGGACGCGGTCGCCGCCGCGTTCCGCAAGCTCGGGTGCGACGAGGCCGAGAACGTGCCGCGCCGCCGCTGCCAGACCGACCGGCTGATGCTGCACGTCCTCCCCGCCGCGGCCAAGACGCTCGGTGCCGTCGGCTTCAAGGCCTACACCACCCCGCGCGACGGTCCAGCCCGCTTCCACGTCACGCTGTTCGACCCGGCTACGGGGGAGATGTCGGCACTGATCGAGGCGGACCTGCTCGGCCAGTTCCGCACCGGCGCCGCGTCCGGCGTGGCGACGAAGAAACTGGCCCGCGCCGACGCCGCGACTGCCGGCTGCATCGGCACCGGCAAGCAAGCCCGCACGCAGGTGCTGGCGGTGTGCAAGGTGCGGGCTCTGAAGCAGGTGAAGGTGTACGGCCGCGACGCCGACCGCCGCACCGCCTTCGCCGCGCGACTGACCGCCGAGACGGGCGTCGAGGTCGTGCCCGTCGCGTCCGCGGAAGAGGCCGTGCGCGGCCTCGACATCGTCATCACCGTCACGAACGCTCGCGAGCCGGTGCTGAACGGCGCGTGGCTCGCGGACGGCTGCCACGTCAACCTCGCGGGCTCGAACTTCCTGTCGCGGGCGGAGGCGGACGTGGAGGTCTTTCGTCGCGCCGCCGTGGTGACGGTCGACAGCAAGGAGCAGGCCCGGCTGGAGGCCGGCGACCTGGTGGCGCCGATCAACGAGCACGTGCTGAGCTGGGCGGACGTGTTCGACTTCGGCCCGCTGCTGGTGGGCAAGTACCCGGGCCGCGAGTCGCCGGCGGACGTGACGGTGTTCAAGTCGCTCGGCCTGGGCATCGAGGACGTGGCCGTCGCCGCCCGCGTGCTGGAGTTGGCCCGCCAGCAGGGCATCGGCCGCGAACTCTTGTGACCCGGGACACCCCATGAAGGCCGAGATTCTGTCGATCGGCAGCGAGATCACCAGCGGCCAGAACCTCGACACGAACGGCCAGTGGCTCAGCCGCCGGCTCGCCGAGATCGGCATCGCCGTCGGGTTCCACACCACCGTCGCCGACGACCTGGCCGACAACGTCGCGGTTTTCCGCGCTGCCACCGAGCGGGCCGACCTGGTTCTTGCCACCGGCGGGCTCGGGCCGACGCAGGACGACCTGACCCGCGAGGTCATCGCCGCCGTCGCCGGGGTGCCGCTCGTGGAGGACGCCGACTCGCTCGCGCACATCCGCGGCATGTTCGCCCGCCGCGGCCGCGAGATGCCGGAGCGGAACCGCGTGCAGGCGCTGCTCCCGGTCGGTGCCGAGGTGCTGTTCAACGCCGCCGGCACCGCACCCGGGGTGTGGATGCGGATCGGGCGCTCCACGATCGCGGCGATGCCCGGCGTGCCGAGCGAAATGTTCCGGATGTTCGAGGAGCAGGTGAAGCCGCGGCTGCTGCGGGCCGGCGTCGGCGGCGGCGTGGTCGTGCAGCGGAAGCTGAACACGTTCGGCCTCGGCGAGTCGGCCGTCGAGGACAAGGTCGCCGACCTGACCCGCCGCGGGCACGTCCCCGAGGTCGGCATCACCGTGAGCGACGCCGTGGTTTCGCTCCGCATCCTGGCGTCGGCCGGCTCACTGGCCGAGGCACAGGCGCAGATCGCCCCCGTCGAGCAGGCGGTCCGCGAGCGGCTCGGCGAGTTGGTGTTCGGCGCCGAGGACGAGGAGCTTCAGGACGTGGTCGTCCGCGAGTTGAAGGAGCGCGGCGTGACGCTGGCGAGCGCCGAGAGCATCACCGGCGGGCTGGTCGCGCACCGCGTGTGCCTCGTGCCGGGGGCGAGCGACGTGTTCCGCGGCGCGGCGGTGACGTACACGGACGACGTGAAGGCCCGCGAGTTGGGCGTGCCGCGCGAGCTGCTGGCGCGGGTCGGGGCGGTGAGCGAGCCGGTGGCGCGGGCGATGGCCGAGGGCGTGCGGGCGAAGTTCGGCACCGACCTGGGCGTGGCCACGACCGGCTTCGCCGGGCCGGGAGGCGGCACCGACGCGGACCCGGTGGGGACGGCGTACGTGGCGTTGGCACACGCCGGCGGCACGGAGGCGGCGCGGTACGGGTGGCTCGGCACGCGGGCCGAGGTGATGAGTCGCACGGCGAAGTTCGCGCTGAATCTGGTGCGGCTCCATCTGAGCCGCTTGCCGCCGGCCGGGGTCACCGGCGGATGAGTAGCAGGTACCAGTCGGACGCGGCCTGCCGGGCGTCGGGGCGGGTGTAGAGGGCGAGTGCGGCGTCGACCTCGCGGCGGGCGGCGGCCGCGTCGCCCTGGCGCTGGCGGGCGGCGGCCAGCAGCAACCTCGGCCGCGGGTGAATCGGGTTCAGCACCAGCGCCGCCCGCGCGTCGGCTTCCGCCCCGGGCCAGTCGCCGCGCAAGCCGCGCGAGGTGCCCCGTGCCAACAGCGGCTCGACCGCCGAAGGTGTCAGTCGCGCCCACGCCGAAGCCGCTTCCTCCGCCACGTCGTAGCGCCCCGCCGCGGTCGCGGCCGCCGCCAGTTCCGCGAGCGCCGCTTCCGACTCGGGTGCGCCTCTCGCTGCCGAGCGCGCTTCGGCGAGCCGTTCGGGGTCGCGGCCGGCCACGCCCAGCGCGATCGAACGGGCCACGCGCGCGTGGGTGTCGTCGGGCCACTTTTCCACTGCCGCCGCCAGCCGGTCCGCTGCGGAGGCCGCGAGCGATGCCTTTCCCGACGACGGCGCGGCGCCAACCAATTCGGCCAGGGCGATCCCGACGGCACGGTCGGCTTCGAGGCCGGCCACGGCGTGCGGCCCGGTGCGGAAGGTGACGAGCGGGTCGGTCCCCGGCGTGAAGCCGCGCGGCGGCGTGTCGGCGACCGGGCGGCGCGGCACGCTGTGGTTCGTCACGCTGGCGTGGACGATGTTCGAGCTGTCGCCGCGCGGCATGTGGCACGCCACGCAACTGTCGGCGCGCGCGGCCCGCTCGGCCGCCGGGGCGACGCACGGCCGCGACTCGTGGCACGTCTGACAGCGGCCGCGGTAGAACGCCGCCTTCGCCGCCGGTGCCGGCACCGCGTGCGGGTCGTGGCAGCTGACGCAGCCGAGCGCCCCCCCGCTGCCGGTGAAGCACTTGCTCTTTTCCATCTGCTCGACCTGCCCGACCGAGCGCCGAGCCTCGACCAGGTCCGGGTGCCGCACCATCACGGTGACGAACAGTTCGAGCGGTAGACCGGGGCGGTATTCGGCCACGTCGCGGCCGCGGCGGGCGACGCGGGCCTGCCCCTGGAGGTGGCACTGCTCGCACACCGCGCCGCGGAGGGCGGGCGGCAGGTGCTTCGGGTTCACGACCGACGTGTCGCGGCCGGCAGTCGCCGGCCCCGTGGTTCGCTCGGCGACGTGAAGCGACCCCGGCCCGTGGCAGCGCTCGCAGCCGACGGACGGCTCGGGCGCCACGACCGGCTCGCGGTAGCGGTTCACCGCCCCGGCCACGGCTTCGACCCGGTCCACGTGGCAGAACAGACAGCCGGCGATGACCGGTCGGCGGCCGCCGTTGCCGGCCAGGTCGAAGCCCGGCGACAGGTCCCAGCGGCCGCCGTCCGGCGTGAACCAGCTGACCGGAGACTGCCACGCCGCGCCGTGATCGAGCGTGAGGTACGACCGGCCGCGCGTGCCCGAGCCGATCGCCAGGTCCGCGGGCACGACGTAGTCGCCCACGGCGGTGCGGACGCGGTGGACGACGCGGTCCTTGTCGCGCTCGACGGCGAGTTCGTGCGGCCCGACCTTGCAGGGGTTGTGCGCCGCGGCGTCGTACCGCTCCACCGGCCCGCCGCCGCCGCCGACCCACGCCGCCGACCGGCCCATCGGGTGACTGCGGTAGGCGGCCGTGACCGCGGGGTGACACGCGGCGCAGGCGGCGTCGCCGACGTAGCGGGCGTCGGGGCGGACGTTGCGGAAGTCGGTGGCGAACGTCACGCGCGGGTCGGGCGGCGGCGGGCCGTGGGCGACTTCGGGTTCGTCCGGCTCGACCGGCGGCGGCTCGGGCGCCGGCGTGCGGAACAGGAACCACCCGCCGGCGGCCACGGCCGCGACGAACACGCCGAGGAGGACCACGGCCGGCAGCGGCGACGTTCGGGCGGTGGTCATGGCTCCCCGGCTCCGGCGCGGACACGCGGGGTGATTCTACGACCCACCGGCGCCGGCCGCGCCGCCCGGCGTGCGACCGCTACCGGCCGGTCCCCCTCGCGCCGATCTCGACGGTGCGGATGCCGCCGTCCTCCAGGAACACGGCGATCCGCAGGTCGAACGGGCCGGGCTCGCGGACCTTCAGGTCGCACTCGTACCGGAACGTCTCGCCGGGGCCGACGGTGACCTGCCCGTGGTGCCGCGACCGGATGCACACCGTGCCGGCGCACCCCTCGTTCAGGCCGACGATCCGCCGCGGCCGGTCGGCGGGGTTGGTCATCTCGAACGTCAGCACGCGGTCGCCGACGGGCACCTCGCCCACGTCGAGGACTTCCGGCGCCACTACCCACGGCGGCTCGGGTTCGTTCATCCGCTGCTCGCGGCGGTACTCGACGACGGCCAGGACGCCGCACACCACCTCCGCGAGTCCGCTCAGGCACGCCGCCGCACGCAAAGCACGCCCTCCGGTTTGCAGCGAAGTTGAACCGCCAAGGCGCCACGTCGCCAACTTAACCACGACCCAATTTTTCTCGATTCAGTGGCTTGTCCGGTAATGGCGTCTTGGCGTCTTGGCGGTTCAACCCCCCGCGTTGACGGCCTCGCTGCCGGCGCGGGACGCCAGCGCCGGCATCACCGCGTCCGCGTCGTACCGCAGGAACCGCACCGAGGCGTCGGCGAGGGCGAAGTTGGCGCCGCCGGGGTGCGGGCTCCAGAAGTGGAACATGCCGCACAAATCGTGACGCCGTCGGCAGGCTGTGGTATCATCCTGCCACGTCGAGGGCACACCCATGCTGAGCGTATACGGCCGGCCCACACGGCTTTGCGACGGAATCACCCGCCGCGAGGTGCTGCGCGTCGGCGGGCTCGCCTTCGGCGGGCTGACACTCGCCGACGTGCTCCGCGCCCGTGACGCCGGCGCGCCGCGCACCAAGTCGGTCATCATGGTGTGGCTCCGCGGCGGGGCGAGCCACATCGACAGCTACGACCCCAAGCCGGACGCCCCGGCCGAGATCCGCGGCGAGTTCGGCACCATCCCGACCGCGCTGCCCGGCGTCCGCTTCACCGAGCACCTGCCGTTGCAGGCGCGACTCGCCGACCGGCTCGCCGTCATCCGCGGCATCCACTCCGTGGACATCGGCGACCACACGCCGCACTACATCCTGACCGGCTTCCCCGACCGCGGCAGGCGGCCCGTCCTCGGCTCCGTGGTCAGCCACTTGCGCGGCCCGGCCGGCGGGCTGCCGCCGTACGTCAGCCTCATGTACGACCCGCCGAAGCTCTACGACAACGAGGGGCCGACGTACCTCGGGCCGGCGCACCGGCCGTTCGTGCCGCGGCGCGAAGGGCTGGCGAACCTCAGCCCGGCGCGCGGCGTTTCGACGGAGTTGCTGAACGACCGCACCGCCCTGCTCCGCCGCTTCGACACCATCAACCGCGAGCTAGACCACACCGGCGGTATGGCCGCGCTGGACTCACACGCCCAACGAGCGCTGGAGATGGTGGCGTCGCCGCGGGTGCGCGAGGCGTTCGACCTGTCGAAGGAGCCGCTCGCGGCGCGGGAGCGGTACGGCAAGTACTGCGAGACGTTCCTGCAAGCCCGCCGGCTGGCCGAGGCCGGCGTCGCGGTGGTGACGCTGAAGGTGGGCGACTGGGACACGCACGAGAAGAACTTCATCGACCACAAGGACCAGCTGCCGCAACTGGACCGCGGCGTTCACGCGCTCGTGACCGACCTGTACGACCGCGGGTTGCAGGACGACGTGGCGGTGGTGGTGTGGGGCGAGTTCGGCCGCGCCCCGCGGGTGAGCCGCGGCGACGGCCGCGACCACTGGCCGGACGCCGGCGCGGCGGTGGTTTTCGGCGGCGGGTTCCGCGTCGGCCAGGTGATCGGCGACACTGACGGCCACGGCGGCCGGTCGCGCGGGGTGCCGTACACGCCGGCGAACGTCCTGTCGAGCCTGTACCGGCACCTCGGCATCGACCCGGCGACGACGCTCCCCGACCACGCCGGCCGGCCGATGCACCTCCTCGACGACCGGGCGCCGGTGCGCGAGCTGAACGGGTGACGCAGCCTGAGGCTTCAGCCGAGCGGGTGCTTCGCCAGGAACTCTTTGACCTTCCCGATCGCCTCGTCGCCGGCGTCCTCGAGCAGGTAGTGCCCGCAGTCGGGCCACGTGTGGGTCTCGGCGTGCGGGAAGTGGCGCTGCCACTCGGCCAGGAAGTGCTTGTCGAACACGAAGTCCTTCATCCCCCACAGCAGCAGCGTCGGCACCCCGCGGAACCGCTCCAGTGACAACGCGGTGTCACGCACGATGTCGTAGCCGGGGTCCGATTCCGACAACGGAATGGTCTGCACGAACTTCAGCACGGCGACGCGGTGTTCGGGCGTGTCGTAGGGTGCGAGGTACATCGAACGCACGTCCCGCGGCAGCGGCCGTCGCGTGACGCACCACCGCGCCGCGGCCCGGCAGAAGGCGTTCCGCTTGAGGATGAGCCACGCCCCGAGCCGCGAATTGCGGCCGACCCGCAGCGTGACCGGCAGCGGCTTCGACGCCGGCAGCGGGAACGCCCCCGTGTTCGTGGCGACGATCCGCTTCACGCGCTCCGGGTGGCGGGCGGCGTAGGCCATGCCGATCATGCCGCCCCAGTCCTGCACCACGAGCGTGACGTTTTCGCGCACCCCGAGGTGCTCCAGCAGCGCCTCCAGGTCGTCGACGCGGGACTTCAGCGCGTAGTCGTAGAGCGACTCGGGCGGCTTGTCGGACAGGCCACAGCCGATGTGGTCGGGCACGATGCAGCGGTACTTGTCGCGCAGCGCGAGGACGAGGTTGCGGAAGTAGAACGACCACGTCGGGTTGCCGTGAACCATGACGACGGGGTCGCCGGCGCCCTCGTCGAGGTAGCTGAGGTGGAGGCCGCTGCGGTCGAAGGTGTGGGGCGTGAACGGGTACAGGCCGGGGTGGGGGAGAGCCGCTACTTCATTCCGCATTCCGCGCTCCGCGTTCCACACGGCTTACCACTCGATCCCGAGCATGAGGCAGTTCAGGCCGCTGCCGATGCCGAGCCAGCCGACGCGGTCGCCGGGGCGGAGGAAGTCGCGCTCCTCGGCCAGGGCGGCGGTCAGCGGCAGCGACACGGTGCCGATGTTCCCCAGGAACGGGAACGTGCTGAAGTCCTTCTCCAGCGGGATGCCGAGCGACCGCAGCACGGTGTCGCGGTGTTGGGACCCGACCTGGTGACAGATCACCTTGTCCACGTACTCCGGCCGCCAGCCGAACTTCGCCTGGAACATCTGCCAGGTGCGGCCGCCGAGCTCGACGCCGTGCTTCAGCACCTCGCTGGCGTGCGTCTCCATGAACGGGATGCGGACGTGCCGCAGGCCGAGGTCGAGCCCTTGCTTCAAGAGCGCCGTCGCCCCGGTGCCGAGGTCGATCCCCTTCTTGACCAGCGCCGACGCGCCTTGGCCGAGTACCTTGTCCACGGCCCCGACCGCGGCCGGCAGCACCGACTGCAAGCCCCACTTGCACAGGTGGTGGTGCTGCGTCGCGTTCTGCACCACGCCGCCGACCAGCCGCCGCCGCTTCGCCCGGCTCAGTTCCTTCCCGGTCACCAGCACGCCGACCGCGCCCGAGCCGCCGGTGAGCGTCGCCACCGACTCGACGAAAAGCTCGCGGCTGCGGGTGCGGAGCATGCGGTCGATGGTGTGCTCGTTGATCTCGCGGGCCGTCTCCGCGGACACGACCAGCCCCGCCCGGGCCTGCCCGAGTTCGATACGGTTGGCCACGTCCACGACACCGTTGAGGACGCCGAGGCAGGCGTTCGACACGTCGTACACGGCGGCGTTAGCGCTGATGCCGAGGCGGTGGGCGACGGCGCACGCGGTCGCCGGCTCGAAGTTCTCTCGGCACACGCCGGCATAGATCAGCACGTCGATCTCGGACGGGTCGATGTCGGCGGCGTCGAGCGCCTTCTTGCCGGCCGCGGCCGCACCCTCCGACAGCGGGTACTCGGGCTCCCACCAGCGGCGCTCGCTGATGCCGGTGAGCAGCTCGAGGTGCCCCGGCTTCATCCCCATCGCGTCGTAGACCGTGGACAGCCGCGACTCCAGCTCGGCCGTCGAGACGACGACCGGCGCGAGTTCGTAGCCGATCGACTCGATATGGACGCGGTTGTACTTCATGGTGGTCCGGCGTCCCTAGCCCGGAGAGGCGGGGCCCGGTCATTCTAGGTTGAAGTCGGTCATCTGGTAGATGACACGGCCGTCCACGGTGAGGAAGCCGTTCGCGGTCAGGCGGCGGGTCGCGTCGTCGGCGGCCGTCACCTCCAGGAGCACCGTCACCTCGCGGTCGGTCGGCAGCACCTGGCCGCGGTACGTCCACGAGTGCGCGCGGCCGAGCGACAGCTGCCAGCCGCCGGCGGGCGGGTCGCCCCAGCGGCGCCACGCGGCATACTTCAGCAGTTGCAGGAACGATTCCAGCCCCAGCGAACCGGGCCACACCGGGTCCTGGTAGAAGTGCGCCTGGAAGAACCAGAAGCCGGGATCGACCGCGATCCGGCCGACGACGAGGCCGAGCCCCTTCGCCCCGCCGGCCGGCAGGTAAGATTCGATGCGGTCGACCATCCGCATCTGCGGGGCGGGGAACGGCGGGTCGTGCGGCAGCGTGTCGCGTCCGTAGCGGTCGACGCCCGACGGCCACGGGACGACCGCCTCGCGGATGCCGACCTGGTTCGCCAGCTGCGCGTGCGAGAAGAAGCCGAAGTACGTGGTGCCCGTGTACACCGGCCCGTGCCGGTCGCTCACTGCCATGTCGTAGTGCTGGATGATCATGCCCGCGGACTTGGACACGTTCGTCATCTTCGCCCGCATCGTGAGCGTGCCGGTGTCCGGCGTCACGGGCCGGTGCTGCGTCGCCTTGCCGCCGAGGTTGCGGAACTTCAAGTCTTCGGGGCTCGTGAGCGCCGAGCCGCAGTAGGCCGCGAGCCAGCCGCACGGCTGGAGTGCGATTTCGAGCAACACGCTGAACGGCATGTGGCCCGAGCGCTCGGCGTCGAAGTACCACTCGCCCGGCGGCACGTCGTACTCGGCGACGCAGGCCGCGCCGGCCTTCAGCACGAACGGCTCGCCCACGACCTCGGTCACCCGATCGACGAAGGCGAACGGCGGCCGCGGCAGGCGGGCGATCTTGCGGTCGTGGTCGAACACGCGGTACGGCTCGCCGAACGCGTCGGAGGGATTCCCTTCGGCGAAGGCGAGGATGCTCGCGCGGTCGTAGCGCGGACGGGCCGGTGCCGCAGGCGGGCTCTCCGCCCAGACCGCTTCCAGCCGCTCGCGGGACAGCCCCGACATCCGCAGCGACATGTTCGTGATCTCGACGATCGGTTTGCCGTCGGCGTACATCAGGGCGTCGGCCAGGCAGTACGGCTCGGGGCGGAAGCCGAGTTCCTTCACCGTCACCTCGTAGGTGACGGTTTTCGTCGTCTCCAGCACCTGCCCGCGGCACTTCAGCCGGCTGTTCACGCCCGGCACCGGCTCCGTCGCGGCTTCGCCCGCCTCGCACACCCAACCCATGCGCATCAGCAACACGCGCAACGTGTGGAGGCAGCACTCGTACATCAGCGTGCCGGGCATGACGCGGTCGTCGACGAAGTGGCACGTCAGGAACCAGTCGTCGGGGTGGATGTCGAACTCGCCGCGGACGAAGCCGATGCCGAAGCGGCCGCCGGCGGGGTCGATCAGCGGCACGCGGTCCACGAGCCGCAACTTGCCGCCGGGGAGCGGCAGTGGGCGGTGCAGCTTCGCCGCAACGAACGCCGGGCCGAACGCGCCGACGAGGTCGCCCGCCCGCAGCGCGTCCACCTGTGCGGCGTCCAGGGCGCCCACCGCCTGCGGCACCAGGTCGGCCCAGTCGGCGGGCTTCACACCGGGGAGGCGCTGGCGGTCGAGCGCCGTCTGCACGATCCCCTTCCCGGCCGCGAGCGCCGCGGCGGTGAAGAACCCGGCCACACCGTTCCGCATCGTGATGAACGGCTCGCCGTTCACGGTGCCGTCGAAGCGGAAGCGGAACAGCCAGGCGTCGCCCTGCTTCTCGAAGCCGTCGATGCGGATGTCGTAGACGACGGTTTCACCCACGGCCGGCAGCCCGCGGTGGAAGCTGACGACGGCGTCGAGCAGGCGGTAGACGGCGAGGCCGCGCGTCTCGAAGTCGATACCGAGGAAGCCGGACAGGAACAGGTCGGCCTGGCCCGCTTCGACCGAGATGGCGGTCGGGATGCGGCCACTTTCCAGGTACCAGCGGTCGGCGCGGACGGTGTGCGTGGTGACGACGCGGCCGCTCGTCATGGAGCGCGGTTCGCCCTCGATGAGGGTGATGGCGTCCACCAACTGGAGTTCCTTGTCGGGGAGGCGGACCCGTGTCGGGAAGGCGTCCGCGCCGGCGAACAGCGGTCCGAGCGCGTCGCCGACCTTACCCGCAGCGAAGGTGCAGCACTGCTCGAAACTGAGGGCTCGGGGCACGCTCGCCTCCGGGCGAGCGGCCGGAGTCAGCCGGCTGTTGTCGGGCGCCACGGGAGGCGCGCCGCCCGCCATCTGGAGCAACTGCGTCTGGAAGCGCACGACGCCGGCGGCAGTGTCGAGCAGGCGCTGGTTCAGCCGAAGGAACGTCTCCTGGGCGCGCATCATCTCGGCGCGGGCGTCGCACGTCGCGGCAATGGCCGGCGACAAATCGAACGCCGGTGACACCACGGTGTCAGTAACTCGCTCAAGCCTCGGCTCCGTGTGCGTGTCCACCACCTCCATCGCCGGAAGGTCGAGCCACGTCTGGGTGTGGGTCACCGTCTCCGGCGGCTCGGGGATCGTCGGCGCGGACACGTGCCACACGTCGCCGGCCGGTTCCGGTTTCGGCTCGGGCGGCGCCGGCGGACGGTTCCCCACGGGCACCACGACCACCGCGCCGCTCTCGGCCGCGGCAACCCGGTGGCCGACGCAGTGCGACTCGCCGCCGTACAGCGCCGCGAGGTCGACCGGAACCCGTTCGGCGGCGAGCGCCGCGATCAACCGCAACACCTGAGAGACGGCGTCGGCCTTGCCGGCGTGTGCGGCCCGCGCCAGGTGCGGCTTGTCGGCGAGGATCGTCCCGATCATCCGCGTACACGACGCCCCCGGCCCGACCTCGACGAACACCCGCACCCCGTCGCGGTACGCCGCCCGCACCACCGCCGGCACGTCGATCGGCCCCACCAGCCCGGCCGTGATGGAGTCCGCGGCGGCGCGCTCGGTCACCGGATAACTCTTGCCCCACGCGCCGCTGTACACGGTGACGCCCGGCGGCGGAGTCACCGGCAGCGTGTGGAGTTCGCGGTACGCCACCTCGACCGGCCGGCCGGCGTCGCAGTGGGCGAGCGTCACGCCGGACAGCGGGAAGAACGGCCCGCCGAGCGCCGCGGCCAGCTTCGCCACGTCGGCCCGATCGCCGCCGATGACGCACTCCGTCGGCGTGTTCACGATCAGTAGGTACGCCCGCAGCCCCGGCCGCAGCGCCGCCACCACGTCGTCCGCGGACGCGGCCACCACGCCGGCCGCCCAATCGACTTCCTTCTCCCTCGGCACGCCCCAGTGGGCACGAGCCGCGTCGTAGGGCGGGGCCAGGTCCGACACGAACAGCGACGACTCGCGCATCCGCCGGTACATCTCGTCGCGGCCGGGCCACGCGCGGACGCCGAACAGGCCCGCCGACTCGCCGAGGCTCAGGCCGATCATGGCGTCGCACGGGACGCCGAACGAACGGACCACGTCGGACACGAGCGACCCGACGGTCACCTGTCCGAACATCAGGTCGCGGTGCGGGGCGGCGTCGGCGGGAGCGTCCCAGAACAGCTCGGGGGCGAACTGGCTGCGGAGCAACTCGTTCTCCGCGTGCTGCCGGCGCAGCACCGCGGGCCACTGCGCGGACAGGTCGCGGCCCATGCCGTCGAACTGGTTGCCGGAGCCGGGGTAGACGAACGCCACCTTCGCCTTCGGGCCGAGTGGGGCGGGCGAATAGAACACGCGGTCGCGGAGCGCCGGCCGCGGGTCGGGCGGCAGCGGCAGCGTCGGGTCCGAGCGCAGGTGCGCCCGCAGGTACTCGGCCTGCTCGACCAACTCGCCCGCCGACCGGGCGACGAACGCGGCAGCGACCTTCGCCCGCTGGTCGGGTGGGTTTGCGGCAAACCAGCGGCGGGCCAGCGCCTCGACGCCGCCATCCCGGTGAGCGGCCGCGAACGTCAGGTCAGCGGTCGCCGGTACGAGCGCATCGGCAGTCGCGGCTTCGACCACAAATACGGCCTCGTCGCGCGCCCCGAGCGGCTGCCGGCGGTCGGTGGCGTCAGCAGCCCCGCGGTACTCCTCGAGCGCGAACACGAGGCACGAGCCGTCCGCGCCGCGAGCCGGCACCACGGCGCGGCGCGGGCCTTCGGTCCGATCGTGGAGCCAGTACCGCGGTGAACCCGGCACCGGCTGCACCCCCTGGTACAGCGCCAGGCACGCCTTCGCCAGCGACGCCGCGGCCGACGCCGCGCCAACGGCACCCACGTCCGGCCCCGCGTCGAACGGCACGGCGCCGTCGGTCGCGGCCTCGTCGCGCGCCCGGTTCAGCGCGAGCGTCAGCACGTCGGCGGTGGGGCTGTCGCCGGCCGGATCGCCGCCGCCGGCCACGCCGACCCCGCGGACCAGCGCGTACACCCGGTCGCCGTCGCGCTCGGCGTCGGCGAGCCGCTTCAGCACGAACGCCGCGGCCCCGTCGCCGGGCGTCGCCAGGTTCCCCCCCAGGACGGTCCGCGGGTCGCCGACGAGTTCCACGCCGCCGGCCACGGCCCGGTCGATCTCGCCGGCCTGGAGGGCGCGCACGGCCAGTTCGACGGCGCGGGCAGCGCTCGCTTCTTCGCTGCAAACGGTGTGGCTCGGCCCGCCGAAGTGGAAGGTGCGGGCGATGCGGCTCGCGGCGATGCTGCCGAGGGCGCCCATCACGCGGTTAGCGGTGAGCGGCGGCGAGGCCGCGTCCGCGTCGCCGCCGCGGGCCAGTTCGGCCCAGCGGAGGTGGTAGTTCGTCGTGTTCGGGTCGAGCCCGAGGCCGACGAACACGGCCGTGCCCGGGTCACCGTCCGCCGGCGGCTCGAACCGCCCTCGCACGGCGTCGTCGAGCGCCGCGGCCGCGACGTTGAGCATGAGCAACTGCTGCGGCAGTGCGTCCTCCAGTTCCTTCGGCGGGACGCGGAACCGGTCGATCGGCACCGCCAGCTCGTCGATCAGGAAGCCCGGCGGGCACGGCCCGGCGGCGCGGCCCCAGCCGTTGACCTTCGGCACGGGCGAGGCTGGCGCGGCGTTGAGGACGTGTTCCTGGAAGGTTCGCAGGTCCGCCCACGGGCCGAAGTGCGCGGCCATCCCCACGACGGCGACGGGCACCGCCGGCGGCTGCGGGCGAACGACCGCGGCGGGGGCGGGCTCGACCTTCGCCTGACGGGCCGTGACGAGTTTGAGCGGCGCCCCCACCGGCTTCGCGGGAACCGGCGGCTCCTGCCCCGTCCACTCCTCCAGCAGCAGGTGGGCGTTCACGCCGCCGAAGCCGAAGCCGCTCACGGCCGCGCGGCGCGGCTCGTTCCCGCGGCGCTCCCACGGCTCGACCGCTTCCAACACGCGGAACGGTCCGTCGGCGTACTTCAACCCGGGCGCCGGCGCGCGGAAGTTGGCCTGCGGCGGCAGCGTGCCGGCGGCGAACGCGCCGAGTACCTTCGCCACCGCCGCGGCTCCGGCCCCGGTCAGCAGGTGGCCGACGCTCGACTTCACGCTGCCAATGACGCACCGACCGCCGGCGTCGCCCCGGAGCTCGCGGAGGCTGTCGAACTCGACCGCGTCGCCGACGGGCGTGCCGGTGGCGTGGCACTCGACCAACCCCACGTCGCCGGGCGACCACCCGGCCGCGGCGTAGGCGCGACGCATGGCCCGCAACTGGCCCTCCTTCGCGGGGGCCAACAGGTTGCCGTGCATGTCGTTCGACAGGCCGCAGCCGGCGATCACGGCCAGGATCGTGTCGCCGTGCGCGAGCGCGTCGGAGAGCCGCTTCAGCACGAACACCGCGGCCCCTTCGCCGACCATGAGCCCGTCGGCGGCCGCGTCGAACGGGGCACACCGGCCGGTCGCCGAGAGCGCCCGAAGCTGCGCGAAGCCGAGCTGCGTGTACTGCGGGTCGGCGCCGTTGGCCCCGCCGGCGAGCATGGCGTCGGCCCGGCCGGCGAGGAGTTCGTCGGCCGCGAGCTTGAGCGCGTACAGCGACGAGGCACACGCCGCGTCGAGTGTGAAGCTGCCGCCGCCGAGCCCGAGCGCCTTGGCAAGCACGCCCGCCGGCAGCCCCGCGACGTAGCGGTTGAGCGGGTGCGTACGCCGCTCCTCGCCGCCGAGGTATTCGCGGCACAGGGCGTTGGCCCCCATCGTCGGCAGGCAGATGTTCCCGAGTACGACGCCGACGCGAGAGCGGTCTACGGCGGCGGTCCTCGCGGACCGCCAGGCGCGGTTGCCGGCGTCGAGGACGGTGTGGAACAGCGTGTCGAGCTGGGCGACGAGCGCGGCCTCGATGCCGAGGCCAGTCAGGTCAGGGGTGAAGGGGTCGAGGTAATAGCCGCGGGAGTGCGGGGCGGAATCGGGGTGCGGGACGCGCGGGTCGAGACACTTCTCGGGCGGCAGGTGCCAGCGGCCGGCGGGCACGTCGCGAGCCAGATCGCGGGCGGCGGCCACGTCGGCCCAGAAGGCGGCGATGTCGGCCCCGGCCCCGGGCAGCCGCACTCCGACTCCGACGATCGCTACCCGCTCCGGCACAGCTGTCATCCGCGGTCCTTTCCCGTGTATCCACCCCTGCCGGACGCGCCGCGGCCCGCCCCTCGTCGGGACGGGCCGCTGTCCCGCAACCGACGCCCGCACCGTCTACGCCTTCACCGCCCCGAGTTTGTTGCGGGTGAATGCCGCGTTAAGCGTGTCCGTCATCATGCACTCGTAGTCCTGGAGCTGCGCCACCACCTGGCCGTCGGCGTCGAGGTAGTCGATGTCCGCCCGCGCGAACGTGCCGTTGTCGCGCGTCACCCGGGCCACCACCGTCACCGGGCCGTCGGGGAAGTGGCGGCGGAACTGGCGGTACCGGCCGGCGAAGTTCGGCAGGCTCGCCGCCCCGTGCTGGTGCCGGCTCCACAGGATCATCAGCTGGAAGCTCGCGTCGAGCACCAGCGGGTCGGCCACCCACTGGCTCCGCAGCGGGTACGTCAGCCAGTCGGCGGGCGGCGGGGCCGTCGTCGCGGCACCCGTGATCGCCAGCTCGGCCACGCCGTCCACGCGCTCGATGCCGTGCAGGTCGGGGCCGTGGAACAGCAGGTCGCGGTACACGTCGGCCATCGGGTGCGGGTACGGCGCCACCGCCGGCGGGCGGTCGGCGGCCGGCGGCTTCGGAAGCGCCGACACCAGGATCACCTCGGCCCGCGACTTGATGACCTCGCGGCCGTCCTTCTTCTTCCCGCGCAGCTCGACCGGCACCAGGAATAGCTTGTCCTGCCGTGCCGCCTTGCCGGCGTAGGCACGGACGGCGAGCGAGTCCCCGGGGTCGAGCTTCACCCCGGCGGTAATGCGCAAGTCGTTGAACCCGTGAAACACGAGCCCGGGGTGGCCGTGCAGTGCGGCGTGGGCCAGGAACTCCAGGTGCAGCGCCATCGGCAGCACGGCCCGGCCGTCGAGCACGTGCGACCGCAGCACCGGGTGTGTGTCCACGTCGAGGGCCCGCTCGAACGCCAGCGCCAGGTCGGGGTTCGGCACGGCAGAGTGGGTGCCGGAGCCGGGCGGCGCCGGGGTGGCCGTGCCGAACCCCGCCGGCACCGGAACTGTGCCCGACCCGCCGGCGCGAGCCTTCCCCATCGCCAGCACTTCCACGGCACGCCCGGCCGCGGACAACTCGTTCACCAGGAACGTCGCCCCGTCGGCGAGGGGAATCAGCCCGACGCCCTCGGCCTCGAACTGCCTCCGCAGGCCGGGCGTCACCATGCCGCCCTCCCACGGCCCCCAGTTCACGCACACCACGCGGCACCCCGGCCGGCGGCGGGCCTCCACCTGCGCCGTCTTGTTCAGCACCTCGTTCGCGCAGGCGTAGGCCAACTGCCCGGTACGGCCGAACCGCCCGGTCATCGAGCCGAACAGCACCAGCGCCTTCAAGTCTTCGTGGGCCAGCAGGTCGAGCAGGTTCCGCAGGCCGTCCACCTTCGTGCGGTAGACGCGGTCGAAGTCGTCGCCGGTCAGGTCTTCGATGCGGCGGTCGGCGAGGACGCCGGCGCCGTGGACGACGGCCGAGACCGGGCGGTACTTCGACCGCACCTTCAGGAGCAGGTCGGCGACGGCGCGCTCGTCCCCGGCGTCGACGGCGAAGTACTCCGCCTTCGCGCCGGCCGTTTCGATCCGGGCCAGCGTGCGGCGGATCTCGCGCTGGGCGGTCACCTTGCCGTACTGCTCGCCGATCTGCTTCGGGCCGGCGTCGGGGCCGAGCCTTGCGGCCAGCGCCTTCTTGATGTCGGCCTCGGCAGTCAGCCCGACGAGCCAGTCCGGCTCGGCACTCGGCGGCGGCGTGCGGCCGGTGAGGATCAGCGTCGAACCGAACGTCTCGGCGAGGGCAACGGCGGCCTCGGCGGTCACGCCGCGGCCGCCGCCGGTGACGAGGATCACGTCCTTCGGCCCGAGACCGACCGGCTGTCCGCCGGCGCGGCGGACGGTGCGGGCGAGTTCAACGGTCCCGCGGTGTGTCGCGGTGACGCCGACTTCGAGCGGGCCGGCGGCGAGGATTTCCTCCGCCAGTGCCGCGGCTGCGGACGGGCCGTCGAACGCCGGGTCCAGGTCGATGGCCTTGCAGTTCACCTCGGGCCACTCGTGCCGGGCCGTTTTGACCAGCCCGGCGAAGCCCCCGGCCGCGGGGTCGGTGTCCGGGGACAGGTGGTTGAGGCCGAACGCGCCGTCGAGCCGGGCGACCGTTACGAAGACGGCCCCGCCGCTCTGCCGGCCCGTCTGCCGGAGCCGCCCGCCGACGGCGTGGAGCCAGTCGAACGCCCGGCGGTTGAGCGTGTTGTCCGGCCACGGCGTCGGCGGGGCGAGGAGCACGAGCCCGGCCAGCGGCGCGGCCGGCTTGTTGGTGCCGGGGCCGGACCAGCCCATGACCCGCGCCGCGAACCCGGCCGCCGCCAGCCGTTCGGCCACGCCGTCGGTCAGGGCGTCCGGCTCGCCGACGACCCACACCTCGGCCCCGGCCGGGACCGGCACGCGCGACCGCGGCGTGGCCGTGTCCAGGTCCACGAGTTGCAGGATGCTGCGGTCCACCTTCTCGGTCGAACCGGCGGACTGACGCGGCGAGTCGGTGCGGCCGTTGGCGGGGGCGGCGGCCGGGTGGATGTGCGTCACCTGCTCCGTCAGCGGTGCAGAGAGTTCGGTCGGCGGCGCCGCTAGCACCGGCGTGCGGAACGTGGACGGCCCGCCGTCCGTCGCCGGCACGATCGGCATCCGCGCCGTAACGGGGGCTTCGGGCACGGGGAACGACTTGCGACCGCCGAGGAAGTTGGCCAGGTCTTGCAGCGTGTGCAGCGTGCCGAGGTGCTCGGGCTTCACGGCCGGGGCGTCGGGCAGCTTCTCCTGCAGGGCCGACAGGATTTCCACACGCTTGATCGAATCCACACCCAGGTCGGTGTCGAGGCTCTGCGTGAGGTCGAGACTCACGACGGGGTACCCGGTCTTCTCCGCGACCACCTCCAGCAGCACGCGCGTGACGTCGGCGGCGGGGTCGGCCGGCTTCTCAGGTTCGGCCTGAACGATCAACGGCAACTTCTCGGGGCCGACCGGGACGGTGCGGGTCAAGTCGTCATCGCCGACGGGCGCGACGGCGGTGCCACCGCCGAGGAAGTCGGCCACGTCCTTGAGCGTGTGCAGCGTGCCGAGGTGCTCGGGCTTCACGGCCGGGGCGTCGGGCAGCTTCTCCTGCAGGGCCGACAGGATTTCCACACGCTTGATCGAATCCACGCCCAGGTCGGTGTCGAGCCCCTGCGACAGGTCGAGGCTGCCGACGGGGTAGCCGGTCTTCTCCGCGACCACCTCGAGAAGCGTTCGCTCGATTCGGTCCCGGTTGCCGGTCGGCTTCGGCGCCGCCGGCACGACCGGGTTCGGGACCGGCGCGGGCCGGGGAACGGGCGCGGCGACCGGAGCCGGCGGCGCGTACGCGACCAGCGGCGGGAGCGGCGGCAGCACAACCGGCGGCGGGAGCGGCGGCAGCGCCACGCCCGCACCGATGCTCCCCATCAGCAACGCCTGCTGCTGCTCCACCAGCGCCTGGAGCGTACGCTGTGCCGCCTCTTGCGACTCGAGAAACTGCCGGTGCAGCGACGCGGCCTGCTCCTGCATCCGCTGGAGTGCGGCGAGGCTCTGCTGCGTCGCGGACAGCGCCTGAGCGAGGGCGGTGGGGTCGGTCATCGCGGAGCCCCGGGCGGGGGTGGGAGACGGTTTCGGCTTGCCGTTCACGTGTGGCGTCGGCCGCGGCGGCAGGGCGGGGCGCGGGTTTATGTGGTTCGCCCCGGTCAGCGGGACGATCAGGCCGGGCTTCGAGTCCGGGGCCGGCGGCCGGCAGCGGCTGCCGGCTTCCCACTCGGTCAGCCGCACGGCCACGCCGCGCGCCGCGAGGCGGGCGAGCGTATTCCCGAAGTCTAGCACGCCGGGCCGCTTCCCCCCAGTAGCATCGACCGCGAACACGTCCGCGTCGCCCACGCCGGCGTCGGCCAGCGTCGCCTCGACGAGCCGCGTCAGCACCGCCCCGGGGCCGACCTCGACGAACGTCCGCACCCCGGCCGCGGCCAGTGCCTTTACTTCGTCCACGAACGCGACGGGATTCGCCAGTTGGTTCGCCAGCAAGTCCTTCGCGGCGGCCGCGTCGGCGGGGTACGGCGCGGCCGTCGTGTTGGCGAACACCGGGGCCGCGCCCGCGGCGAGCTCCACGGCGTTCAGTGCCTCCCTCAGCGGACCGGCGGCGTCGGCGACGAACGCGCTGTGGAACGCCGCGGCGACCGGCAGCCGGGCGCACTTCACGCGCGCGGCCGCGAACGCCCCCGCGGCCCGCTCGATCTCGGCGGTGCCGCCCGAGAGTACCGTTTGTGCCGGGGCGTTGCGGTTGGCGACGACGACGTTCAGGCTCTCGCGGCGGATCACGGCGTCGATGTCGGCCGCGGGGGCGAACACGGCGAGCATGGCGCCGGCGTCGCCGTCGCGGCCCTTGGCCATGAGTTCGCCGCGCAGGCGGGACAGCGTGAACAGGTCGGCGGCGCTCAGACGGCCGGCGGCGGCCAGGGCAACGAGTTCGCCGTAGCTGTGCCCGGCGAACGCGGCCGGCTTCAGGCCGAACCGCTCGCTCAACACGCGCCACGCCCCCCAGCTCACGGCACCGATCGCGGGCTGCGCCGAGCGTGTGTCGCGGAGGGAATCGTCGTCCGCCTTCGCGGCGGTGGCGTCGAAGCGGCTCGGCGGGTAGACGCGGTCCGTGAGGCGGACGCCCGCTGTGGCAGGCACGGCGTCGTTCGCCGCGGCCAGCGATTCCAGCACTTCCGGGAACAAGCACGCCAGGTCGCGGAGCATCCCGACCTGCTGCGAGCCCTGCCCGGGGAACAGCACCGCGACCGCCCCCGGAGCCGCGCCGCGGCCGTAGTGGACGCCGTCCGGCGTGTGCCAGCTCGCCGCGTTCGGTTCGCCCCGAAGCTTCGCCGCAACCGCGCCGAGCACCTTCGACAGTTCGGTGCGGGTGCGGTGCGCCGCGAACGCCAGCCGGCAGTCCGCGGACGTGTCGAACGCGGCCCGGCTCGCCTCCGCGGCGCGGGCGAAGTCGTCCCATTCGGTCGGCAGCGATTCGACCTTTGCGGCCAACTCGGCCGGCGTCGCGGCTCCGAGAGCGACGACTTCGACGCCGCCGTCCCAGTCGGGGGCGGCCTTCGCGGGGCGGTATTCTTCGAGCACCGCGTGGAAGTTGCTGCCGCCGAACCCGAACGCCGACAGCCCCGCCCGCCGCGGGTGCTCGGCCCGCGGCAGCCACGGGCGGGCCACGGTGTTGACGTAGAACGGTGAGTCGGCCGCGCGGAACGGCTCGACCGGCTGCTTCACCTTGAGCGTCGGCGGCAGCACCTTGTGGTACAGGGCCAGCGCCGCCTTCACCAGCGACGCCGCGCCGGCCGCCGCCTTCGTGTGGCCGATCTGCGACTTCACCGAACCCACGGCGCACCACGGCCGCGGCTTCGACGTGTCGCCGCCGAACACCTCGACCAGCGCCGTGGCTTCCACGGTGTCGCCGACCTTCGTGCCGGTGCCGTGCGCCTCCACCAGTTCGACCGTGCCGGGGTCCACGCCGGCGATTGAATACGCCGTGCGGAGGCAGCGCCGCTGCCCCTCGGCGCTCGGGGCGTAGATCGCGTTCCCCTTGCCGTCGCTGCTGGAGCCGATCCCTTTCAGGACGGCGTAGATCGTGTCGCCGTCGCGCTCGGCGTCGGCCAGCCGCTTCAGCACGACGACGCCAAGGCCTTCGCCGAGGATGGTGCCGTCGCCGTCGGCGTCGAACGGCTTCGCGTCCCCGGTCGGCGACAGCGCCGGGGTCTTCGAGAAGCACATGTACATGAAGATGTCGTTGAACGTGTCGATGCCGCCGGTCACGACCACGTCCGACCGCCCGGCCTGTAATTCGAGCGCGGCGAGATGCACAGCCGACAGCGAGCTGGCGCACGCCGCGTCCACGACGCAGTTGGTGCCGCCGAGGTCGAGCTTGTTGGCGATGCGGCCGGCGACGACGTTCCCGAGCAGGCCGGGGAAGCTGTTCTCCTGCCACGGCACGTAGCTGGCCGCGATGCGGGCGGCGGCGTCGGCGGCGGCGTCGTCCGGGACGCCGGCGTCCTTCATCGCCCGCTTCCACTTCGGGTGCCCGAGCCTGGCGCCGAGCGGGATCACCAGCTCCAGCGTGCCGGTGACACCGAGGATGACGGACACCCGTTCGAGCCGCTTCGAGGCGTTCCCGAGGCCCGCGTCGGTGAGCGCCTGGCGGGCAGCGACGAGCCCGAGGAGTTGGCTCGTGTCCGTGGCTTCCACGTCGCGCGGCGGGATGCCGAAGTCCATCGGCCGGAACGGCACTGCGTCCAGGAACCCGCCGCGGCGGGCGTAGGTCATGTCCGGCGTTTTCGGGTCGGGGTCGAAGTAGTCGTCCGGGTTCCAGTGCGACGCCGGGATCTCGGTGATGCCGTCGACGCCGTTCTTGACGTTCGCCCAGAACGCGCCCGGCCCCGCCGCCTTCGGGAACAGGCAGCCGATGCCGACGATCGCCAGCGGGGTGTTGCCGGTCGCGGTGTTCAACGCAGGGGTTCCTCGAAGCGCGGGGGCGACACGGCCGCTCTAGCTCAGACGCTGTTCGATCTCGGCGCGATCGACGGGTGCGAGGGCGAAGCACTCGTCGGGGAAGTTCACGCCCTGCTGCCGCAGCGCCTGGCGCCGCAGCACGACGCACGCCCCGGCCAACAGGTTCAGCGCGACGCCCACCACGGTGCGGTTCGCGGGGCTCTCCAGCGGCGAGCCCTTCGCCCACTCGTTGAACGCCCCCATCGCGGGGCCGCACCACACCTGGTAGTCGAGCTGCCGCGTCGGCTCGCCCGCGTTCGCCCACCGGCTCGACAGCCCCAGGTACCAGCGGAACACGAGCGCCATCAGGTGCCGCGGGTCGGCGTCCGCCTTCGCCACCTGACCCGGCTCGCGGCCCTGCCAGAAGGCGCGCGTCTCGTCCCACCGCTGCTCGAAGGACGCCTTCAGGTGCGTCTTCTCAACCTGGACGCGCTCCGCGGCCGGGATCGCTTCCCAACTCGGATAGGCGCGGTACAGGTCGTACAGCTTCTGCGCACGCATCGGGAACATGGTGCCGCGCTTGAGCACCTGCAGCTTCACGCCCATCTCGAACATGTCGGCCGCGGGGGCCATCGTCACGTCGGCCTGACCCGCCTCGGCGAGCATCTTCCGCACGGCGTCCGAGCTGCCGGACTCGACGCACGCCTGGTTCACGCTGCCGGTCACGACGTAGGCCGCACCCATGGCGAAGGCCGCGGCCACGGAGGACGGCGTGGCGATGCCGCCGGCCAACCCGACGCGCGGCGGCGTGGCGTACTTGAACTGCGCCTGCAACCTGTCGCGCAGGGCCAGGATCGTCGGCAGGAGCGTGATCGCCGGGCGGTTGTCGGTGTGGCCGCCGCTGTCGGCCTCGACCGTCACGTCGTCGGCGACCGGGAAGCGAGCCGCGAGTTGGGCCTGCGTCGCAGTGACGTGCCCGGCGGCGACCAGTTCCTTGAGGATGCGCTCGGGCGGCGGCGAAAGGAACTTCGTCGCCACCTCGACGCGGCTCACCTTCCCGATGACGTGGTTCAGCGGGTACGCCATGCCGCCGACGCCGCCCTTGAACCCAGCCACCCGGTAGCGCACGATCGCCGGCGTGAGGTCGAGGTAGGCGCTGGCCTCCACCAGCGGCACGCCCCGCTGCAACAGGAGTTCGGCCGTCGCCATCTCGTGCGCTGGCTCGCCGGGGCTGTGGATCAAGTTGACGCAGTACGTCGCGCCGCCGACCGCGGCCTGAATCTCGTCGATGGCCTGCGCGATCCGCGGCAGCGACTGGCCGGCGGCGCCGTAGCTGCCGAGCATCCCCGCCTTCGCCATCTCGATCACCACCTCGGCCGACGCGATGCCGTTCGCCATCGCCCCGGTCTTGTACGCGAAGCGGAGGGCGTGATCGGCGCGGAACGTCGGGTCGCCGAGTTGCTCCGGCCGCAGCGGCGGCAGATACGCCAGCACCGGCACGCCGTCCGCGGCGCCCAGTTGAACGCGCCCACCAGCCGCGATAGCGGGGCCGTGTTTGGTTTCGACGACGACGACGGGCGAACCCAGATCGCTAACCGCGGCGCGGAGAGCGGCCGGGTCGTCGGTCGGGGCGGAGTCGCCGGGCACCCACGAACCGAGGGGGGCGAACGGGCGGCTGGTCCCGGCCGGGTGCGACATCGCGGGGGGTGGCTCGTGGGGCGGATCGTGCGGTCACAGTAAGACTTAGGGAAACCCCTCTGCCCCGTACAGGGTTCGCGGCTGGGCCGACTTTCGTAGGATAGGTGTGGCTCGAATTCGCCCGGAGAATCGACCGATGGACCTACGTTCCCGCGTCGAACAAGCCCTCCGCGACGAGGTGGCCCCCGCCCTCTCCCTGGACGGATCGCGCATCGAGGTCGTCGAGGTGACCGACGGCATCGCCTCGGTCCGGCTCGCCGGCGTCTGCGGCGGCTGCCCCGCGACGGTGTGGACGCTCCTCGGGTCGATCGAGGCCGAGTTGCGGGCGCGGGTGCCGGAGATCGAACTGGTGGAAGCGGTAGGCTGACCATGTTCGCCGGGTACAACACCAACGGCTTCGCCCACCACCACCTCGCCGACGCCGTCGCCATCCTTGCAGAGCTCAACTACGGCGGCATCGCCCTCACGCTCGATGTTCACCACCTCGACCCGTTCGCACCGGACCGCGACCGCCAACTCCCTGACTGCCGTGAACAACTCGCCCGGTTCGACTTGCGCTGCGTGATCGAAACCGGCGCCCGGTTCATCCTCGATCCACGTCGCAAGCACCAGCCGACGCTTCTGAGCCCGACAGCGGCCGAGCAGCAGGTACGACTCGACTTCCTTCACGGATGTGTGAACGCCGCCGCGACCATTGGCGCCGATTGCGTCAGCTACTGGTCGGGCGCCCCCGTCTGTGCGGCGCCACCATCCGAGCTCATGAGCCGGCTAGTCGAAATGTGCAAGCGCCTCGCCGACGCCGCAGCCGCCGCCGGCGTCCGCCTCGCGTTCGAGCCCGAGCCGGGCATGTTCATCGACACGATGGACAAGTTCGCCGAGCTGCACGCGAAGGTGAACCACCCCGCGTTCGGCCTCACCATCGACATCGGCCACCTCGTCTGCAACGGCGAGTTGCCCGTCAGCCGGTTCCTCACCGACTGGAAGCACGTCCTCTGGAACGTCCACATCGAGGACATGCGGCGCGGCGTCCACGACCACGTCATGTTCGGCGAGGGCGAGGTCGACTTCGCGGACGTGTTCGCCGGACTGCGCGTCGCGGGGTACGCCGGCGGGGTGTACGTCGAGCTGAGCCGGCACAGCCACGACGCGGTGAACACGGCCCGGAAGGCGAAGGCGTTCCTCAGCGCGTACGGGATTTGACGCGCCGCTATAACGTCTTCTCCCTCCCGGAGCCCCGCGCATGCCCATCGACTCCCCCGGCGTCGCCTTCATCGGCGCCGGCGACATCGCCGTCCTCCACGCCGCCGCCGTCAAGAAGGTGCCCGGCGCCCGCCTCGTCGGCCTGTGGAACCGCTCCCAGGACCGCGCCAAGCAACGCGCCGCCGAGTTCGGGTGCAAGGTGTACGCCACCCCTGCCGAGGCCTGCGCCGACCCGGCCGTCGATGCCGTATTCATCCTCACGAACCTGGAAACGCACTTCGAGTACACGAAGCTGGCGCTCGAGAACGGCAAGCACGTCCTGGTCGAGAAGCCGGTCGGCGTGTCGGTCGCCGAGATCGAGGAGATGGACCGACTGGCGAAAACCAAGGGGCTCGTGGTGGTGCCGGGGCACAACTACATCTACGAGCAGTCGATGCAGCGGACGCGCGACCTGGTACGGAACGGCGACCTGGGCAAGATCGTGTCGGCCTACGTGATGTACAACATCCACCACCCCGAGGAGGTGGCCAAGCGCTACCCTGGGGTCGTGCGCCAGATCCTCACCCACCACTCGTACATCCTGCTGTACCTCGTTGGGAAGCCGGTCGAGCTGTGCGCCATGAAGGCGACGCTCCACTACCAGGAGTACCCGGAGGAGGACATCGCCATGGTGCAGATGCGGCTGGAGAACGGCGCGCTGGCCCACTTCTGCGCCAGCTTCGCCGCCGACGACCACGCCGCCGACCCGTGGACGGTGATGGTGAAGGTGATCGGCACCGCCGGCAGCACGCGCTACAGTTACCGCGACCACGTCGAGATCAAGCCGGGGCTAGTTCACAGTCAGACGTACACGGCATACCAAGGCTCGGTGATGAACGAGGTGCGGCACTTCCTGGTGGACTGCCTGCGGCTCGGGGCGGAGCCGCTGAGCACGCTCGCCGACGCGGCGACGGCGCAGCGGATGATCGAGGCCGCGGAGGCGTCGATCCGCGACAAGAGCGTGGTCAAGCTGTAACGACTCAAGTTGCCTCACCCGCGCGACCGATACCATCGGCATGCGCGCCGCACTTGTCCGCCCGCTCGCCGGCTGGCGCCGGCCGCGCCCCGCGCTCGCGCGGCCGGCGCTACGAGCGACCCGCGCCCGCCGGGCGCGCTTCGCGGTGCTCCTCACCCCGCTTGCCACCGCTCTGATCCTGTCTGCCGCATGGGTGGGGGTGGAGACGGTCCGCCCTGAGGTCGTCGATCCCGACTACTTCCAGCGCCGCGACACCCTCCGCGCCCGCGTCGCCGAGAACCCCGGCAAGCCGCTCGCGGTCGTCATCGGCAGTTCGCGGATGGTGCAGGGGTTCTCCCCCGACACGCTCCCGGACCCGGCCGGCGGCCCGGTGCTGTGGTTCAACGCCTCGCACTTCGGCGCCGGGCCAGTGCTCAACAGCGTCGTCCTGTCGCGCCTCCTCGCCGACGGCGTGCGGCCCGACGTGGTCGTGTTCGAGGTGATGCCGGCATTCTGCGTGAGCGAGAACGCCCCGTTCCTGGCTCACCACCTCACGCACCGCGACCTGGCCGGCATTCACCGCTACACGCCGCCGGGCGAACTCGACCTGAGCTACCTCCGCTTCCGACTGACGCGGCCGGCCCGACTCACCCGTGTCGCCGAGCCGTTCGCCGGCATCATCCCGCCGCTCCCTTATGGAGGCAACCCGACGCCGATCATCGACGTGACCGAGGAGGATCGAGCGGCGAGGCTGGTCGTTCAGACGCGGGCCCTTGGCGCGGCCCTGAAGCGCGTGACCGTTCGCCCGGAGGCCGACCGCGCCCTGCGGGCGTCGCTGAAGCTGTGCCGCGAGCGCGGCATCACGCCTGTTTTGGTGTTCTCGCCGGAGGGGCCGACCTTCCGCGCCTTCTACAACGCCGCGGCGCTGGCCCGGTTCGAGGGGTACGTGGCGGACGTGGCGCGGGAGAACGGCGTGCGTCTGATCGACGCCCGCGACTGGCTCGCCGAGTCGGACTTCATGGACTCGCACCACCCACTGCACCGCGGGTCGGTGGCCTTCACGGCCCGGCTGGTTGCAGACCTGGGGCCGGTTTCCGACCGGCCGCGCTGACCACGGCCGGTTGGAAACCGGGCACACGGTTAGGCCCGGCTCTTGGGGTGGCGGAACGGCACCCAGCCGCCGTCGGCCTTGCTGCTCTCCACGCACTTCGTGATGAACAGCATTCCCTCCACGCCGTCGTACACGTTCGGGTACACCGTGTTCGTCGTCTCGAAGCTCTGGCCCGCGGCGCGCTTCACCATCGCGTCGTAGGCCGTGGTGTACACGTTGGCGAACGCCTCGAAGAACGCCTCCGGGTGGCCGCTCGGCAGCCGCGACGCCGCCCCCGCCGCCGCCCCCAGGTACGGGCCGCCGTTGCGGGTGTAGATCTTGTGCGGCTCGCCGTTCTTCCGCACGATCAGCTTGTTCGGCTCCTCCTGGTGCCACTCCAGCGCCGCCTTCGTCCCGTCCACCTCGATGAACAGGTCGTTCTCCCGCCCGTGGCTGATCTGGCTCGCCGTCACCGTGCCGAGCGCCCCGTTCTCGAACCGCACCGCGGCGACGCCGTAGTCGTCCAGCGCCCGGCCCTCGACGAACACCTTCAGCAGGCAGCTGATCTGCTTCGGCTGGAGCCCGGTGATGTAGCGGCCGAGGTTGTAGGCGTGGGTGCCGATGTCGCCGAAGCAGCCGGCGATGCCGCTCTTCGACGGGTCGGTCCGCCACGCCGCCTGCTTCTGGTTGTCGCTCTCCAGCCGGGTGCGGAGCCAGCCCTGGATGTAGTTGCTGCGGACGGCGTTGATCTCGCCGAGCTCGCCGTTCAGCACCATCTCGCGGGCCTGCCGCACGAGCGGGTAGCCGGTGTAATTGTGCGTCACGGCGAAGACGACGCCGGACTTCTCGACCACCTTCAGCAGCTCCTCGGCCTGCGCGAGGTCGAACGTCAGCGGCTTGTCGCAAATGACGTTGAACCCGGCCTCGGCGAACGTCTTGGCGATCTCGAAGTGCGTGTGATTCGGTGTGGCGACGGACACGAAATCGACCGGGTCCGGCCGCTTCTTCTCGGCCGCGGCCATCTCCTTGAAGGAGGTGTAGGCGCGCTCCTCGGCGATGTCGTAGTCGGCGGCGGAAGCCTTCGCGCGGGCGGCGTCGGAGGAGAGCGCCCCGGCGACGAGGGCGGCGCGGTTGTCGAGGACGGCGGCGGTGGCGTGGACGCGGCCGATGAACGACCCCTGGCCGCCGCCGATCAGGCCCATGCGGAGCTTGCGGTTCAGTGGCGCGTTGGTGGGCACGGGCGGGTCTCCGGGGAGGGGGAAGCGTGCCGAGATTGTAAGCACCCGCCCGCCCCGCGTGCTACAATGGCCGCATGTCCACTACCAACCCGCACGCCAAGGCCGTCCGCCACCTCACGCGCAAGTGCCCGGTCATGAAGCGACTCGTGGCACAGGTCGGCCCTTGCACCTGGGCGCCGGCGAGCGACGACCCGTTCACCATGCTCGTCCGCTGCGTCGTCTACCAACAGATTTCGACGAAGGCGGCGAAGTCGATCTTCGACAGGCTCCTCGCCGCGCTGGGCGGGGCGCCGCTCGGCCGCGAGCGGGTGCTGGCGCTGACCGAGGCCGAGTTCCGCGCCTGCGGCGTGTCCGGGCCGAAGCAGCGCGCCATCCGGGCCGTCGCCGAACACGTCGGCAGCAACCCCGAGTTGCTGCCCGGAATCGAGGAGCGCGACGAGCTGACGCTGCGGAAGCAGTTGGTGGCGATCAAGGGGATCGGCAACTGGTCCGTGGACATGTTCCTGATGTTCGGCCTGGCCCGGCCCGACGTGCTGCCGGTCGGCGATTACGGGTTGCGCGCCGGCGTGATGAAAGCGTTCGAGCTGGCAGCACTACCGACACCCGCGGAAGTCGCGGAGTTGTGCGGCCACTGGAAGCCGTACAGCAGCGTCGGCACCTGGTACATCTGGCGGAGCCTCGGCGGCCCCGTGCCGCAGTCCGGCGACGGCGGCTGATCGCTTGACAGCCTTTCTCGCGGCGGCGACACTACCACTCCTCCCCGTCACAACGTGCGCTTCGTCCCGACCCGGGGGGCCGGTCATGCCGCGGTGGTTCGCGTTGTTGGGTGCTTGCCTCGTCCTACCCGCCCTCGCCCCGGCCCAGGACACGCCCGCAAAGGCGTTCACGTCGGCCGACTTCGAGGCGTTCCTCAAGACGACCCTGAAGCTCGAGTACGAGAAGGGCGACGGCGCGAACGGCTTCACCTACGACCTCGTCGGCACGCCGTACTTCGCGTCGTTCAACGACAAGGCGAAGTACGTCAACTTCCACGTCACGCACCCGAAGGGCCGGCTGACCGCGGAGGCGACGCTCGACCGCATCAACGACTGGAACCGCAAGGCCATCTACTCGCGCGCCTTCCTGGCGACCGGCGGCAACGGCGTGAAGTACGAGGCCGTCATGAGCCTCGCCGACGGCGCGACCCCGGCGCAGCTGAAGGCCTTCTACGACCGCTTCAACAGGGAGCACGCCGACTTCAGCAAGCACTTCGGCGGGGTGAAGCCACCGCCGCCCGAGACGACCGGCCCGCCGGAGGTCGTGAAGATGGGCTTCCCCGCGGCCCGGTTCGACCCCGACGACCCCGCCAAGAGCGACACCGGCTGGGAGGTCACCTGGGACATCCCAAATCTCACGCGCCGCGGCGGCATGAGCGACAGCCGGGTGCTGCGGATCGTGAGCGCCAGGTTCTCGTGGAAGGACGCGAAGAAGCAGCCGCGGTCGCTGGTGGTGGCGCGGAACCTGATGCTGGCGGAGGCGTTCAGCCAGTACGACAACAAGGAGACGTGCTTCCTGGACGTGGCCAAGATCGGCACCCCGATGCTAAAGGCCAACAAGGATTTCCTCGGCCCACTGTGCGTCGGCCCAGGGAAGATTCTGGCGTCGACCAACGCCGACCACGACGGCAAGGTGTACCAGGAGCTCCACTACGACGGCCTGCGCTGGATGGGCGTGTACGACAAGGTTCACGCCCGCGGCGGCGAGAAGCTGGTACTGTGGGCCGCGATGCGGTCGGGGAACTACGCCTTCCTGATGGAGTACAACTTCACCGACGACGGCCGCATCGTCAGCCGGCTGGGGTTCACCGCGCACAACCTGTTCGACCGGGCCGTGCTCCCGAAGGAGAAGGGCGTACCGCACCGGGCCATGCGCACGAAGGACGGCGACGTCCACGCCCACTTCGGCTGCTGGCGGATGGAGTTCGACCTGCACGACCCCGACCGCAACCTCGGCGGCGGCGATCAGAACGCGATCCAGCTGGTGAGCCGCAAGTTCGCCGACGGCAAGTTCGGGCTGAAGCCGCTGCCCTTCCCCGGCGTGGACGCAGCGGGCAAGGCGGTGACGGAGCCGCGGGAGGGGAAGGCGAAGTGGGTGGCGACGGAGTTCACGACGCTGCGGGCGGAGAGCAAGGCGGTGAAGAACACGCGCGGCCAGCCGATCGCCTACGACCTGATGTCGAGCCGGACGGGGGCGGCGTCGGAGTTCCTGCCGCTGGGGAACACGAAATACGTGGACATGGACTTCATCAACTACGACTACTGGGTGACGCGGACGCCGGACGTGTTCCGGCACTACTACAAGGTGCCGTTGCTGGCGGCGGGCGGGCGGCCGCTGGCGGGCGAGCGGGCGACGGTGTGGCACTCGGTGGGCGGCCTGCACGCCCCGCGCGACGAGGACTTCGGCCCCGGCGGCGTGGACGCGGCCCGCGGGGCGGCGCTGACGGAGTGGGTGGGCTTCACGCTGAAGCCGCGCAACCTGTTCGACGGCACGCCGCTGTTCACGCGCCCGATCGAGGAGGCGAAGTAATAGTAGCTGCGTTTAGACCAGATAGCCCAGCTGCGAATATCCTTTGGGCAGCCTGTTGAATCTGCGTCTTAACACACTCTTCCACGAATATCTGTATCGAATCTTTCTCAATGATTCGTTCAATCACGACCTCCGTCAACCACGCCAGGTAACTCTTCTCCCCAATCTTGATGTCTTGGATCTCACTTTCAACGTTTTCATGAACTCGCTCGGCGACTAAGCAGGTCCGCAGAAGTTCTTTCGCAAGCGGCCCTATCGTGGTAGCCTCCCGGGTAGGGGAGGATGGCCGTGGACGCCTTGACACTGACGTACTGGCAGCGACGGCACCTGGAACAGCAACTCCGCTCCACCCGCGATGCCCGCGTGTACCGCCGCACCCTCGCGGTCCTGGGGGTCGCCGATGGGGAACCGGTCGCCTCCGTCGCCGGCCGGCTCCGGGTCACACTCCGGGCGGTCTACCACTGGGTCGCGACCTACGGCCGTGACCACGCCCCGGCGGCCCTCGCCGACCGCGACCGGTCCGGGCGGCCCCGCCTGCTGACCCCGTCGGACCGGGAGCTGCTCCGCGAACTCCTGGGCCGCTCTCCCCAGGAGGTGGGCTACTTCGCCGCCCAGTGGACCGTCCCGTTGCTCCGCGAGCACCTGACCCGCCGCACCGGCCGGCCGTTCTCCGACGACACCCTCCGGCGCGAGTTGCAGCGGATGAGGTACAGCTGGAAGCGGTCCCGCTACACCCTCGACCCGGACCCCGAGTTCGGGGGGAAAAAAGAGGCGCATCCGGCGGCACATCCGGCGACTGCCGGCACGTAGCGTCGTCCTGGCGGAGGACGAGACCGACCTGCTGCTGTTCCCGCCGCTGCGGTCCGCCTGGTCGCCCCGGGGCCAGCCCAAGGAGGTTCTCCTCTGCGGGCGGAACGGCCGGCGGGTGGTCTTCGGGGCGATGAACCTGCGGACCGGCCACCGGCTGTTGGTGCCCCGGGAGCACCAGCGGGCGGCCGACTTCCAGGCGTTCCTGCGGGTGGTGCGCAGCTCCTACCGGGGCTGGCACGTGGCGATGCTGCTGGACGAGGACCCGAGCCATACGGCCAAGGGGTCGGTCCGGCTGGCCGACGAGTTCGGGTTCGAGTTGCTGTGGCTGCCCAAGCGGGCACCCCAGCTCAACCCGATGGACACGTTGTGGGGCCAGGCCAAGGACGTGGTGAGTGCCGACAAGCAGTACGCCACCCTGGAGGAGCAGGTCGAGCGGTTCATCGCTTACCTCGAGAGCCAGTCACCCGCGTGGGCCTTGAAGACCGCCGGCGTCTTCTCTGACGACTTCTGGTTGGGGAACGTCTTGTGAAAGAACTTCTGCGGACCTGCTTAGATCACTAATGCTGTTGTCGATCTCCTGCTCCAAATCAATCCGTTTGTCGAGTACGCGGTGAATAAGGCTACAAATGAAGTCGCTGTTATACTCCTCTTTAACGAAGTCATTGACGTACTTGTCCACCGCATTCTGCACAACATCGTCGACCAGATCGGTGATTGCCCCCTCGGCTTGTTGCCGAATCGCTCGATAAATGAGCGCCTCAAACTGCTCGCCTATCTCTTTCACTGAATAGGTCTCGCTCAAGGATGATGTCCAATTTCAGAGAGTATCACCCAGCTTCGATCGGATTGCAAGAGGCAAGTGTTTTCCGCGTGTGCCCGAGACTGCTCACGCTGCATGAGACTTTCCCTGGTGGCGTCCTCATTGATGCTGAGGGCGGATTGTACCCCACTGGCGTCATTTCATGTTCCCGTCGGCGGCGACGGTACTCTTCATCAACTCCTTCACGTTCGCGGCGCAGAAGCCGTATCCCTTTCGCTCGATGAACTCGAAGATCACGCCGGTCAGCCGGTGCGGGGTGGTGAAGATCTGGGTCAGGTCGTCGCACTTGAAGGCGTGGTCGGAGGTGAAGTCGCCCCAGCCGTTGGCCACCCACTCCTGCCGCTTCGCCTCCACGTCCGGCACCTCGTACGCCAGGTGGTGGATGCCGCCGACGCCGCCGCGGGCCGCGACCCAGTTGCCGACGATGCTCCCCGGCGTCCCCTCGCTCACGAACACCTCGGGGGCCAGGTGGTACACCACGCCGTCGGGCCCGGGCAGCGAGAACGCCGCGTGCTTCCCCGGCTTCTCCGGCGGCTCCAGCGCCACGCACCGGGCGGCGTCCGTCTTCTCGTCGTTGAAGAAGATGTCGAACTCGGCCTGGAACGTGTAGCCGAACGCGTCCGACAGGAACTTCACCGTCGCGTCGCGGTCGGCGACCCGGTAGGCGATGTGATCGAGCCTCATGGCTTGCCCTCGTGTGCGGTCGTGCCACTGGAATTCTACGGCCGTTATTTCACGCGGTACTTCGCCACCGTCGCCTCGTTGATGGTCACGCCGAGGCCCGGCGCGTCGCTCACCGTCACCCAGCCGCCCGGCGCCTCGAACACCTCGCGCGTCAGGTCGTGCCGCAGCGGCGAGTCGGCCATGCAGAACTCGAACACGTCCACGCCCGGCAGCGCGGCCATCACGTGGAGGCTCGCGGCGATCGTGATGCCGCTCTTGAAGCTGTGGTTGCACACCCGCTTGAACCGCTCCCGCGCCGCCCGCCCGACCGCCAGCATCGTGCTGATCCCGCACCGCCCCGGGTCCGGCTGCACCCAGTCCAGCCCGCCCTCGTCCAGCATCCGCACGAACTCGCTCAGCCGGCACTCCGTCTCGCCCGCGGCAATGGGCGTCGGGCTCGCCGCGGACAGCTGCCTGTACCCGGCCAGGTCGGCGGGGTGGAGCATCTCTTCGAGCCAGTACGGGCGGAACTCGGCGAACTGGTGGCTGCGGCGGATCGCGGTGCGGGCGTCGAAGCACTCGCCGGCGTCCACCAGCAGGTCGATCCCGTCGCCGAGCCCGCGCCGGGCCTCGCGGACGAGCGCCACGTCGCCGGCTTCGGACTGCCCCATCGGCCCCCAGCCGAACTTAACGGCCGTGAACCCGCGGTCGGCCCAGCGGCGGGCGGCTTCGTAGGTCGCGGCAGGGGTGTCGCCGAACAGCACGCTGCTGTACGCCCGGAACCGCGTCTGGAACGGCCCGCCGAGCAACCGGTATACCGGCTGCCCGAGCGCCTTGCCGGCGATGTCCCACAGGGCCATGTCGATGCCGGCCATCGCGTGAACGGCGACGCCGCCGCCGGCGAAGTACACGGCGGCGCGGCGCATCCGCTCGTTACACACCTCGACGGCCAGCGGGTCGAGCCCGACCACCACGCGCCCAAGGCCCGAGGCCTGGGTATGGCTCATCGGCGCGTCGATGGCGGCCTTCACCACCTCGGGGCTCGAATCGACCTCGCCCCAACCGGAGATGCCGGCATCGGTGTCGACGCGGACGAGACAGGTGTCCTGGGTGCCGTCCGCGGCGGCGACGACGTTCGGCAGGCGGAGGACGATCGCTTCGACGGCGGTGATCTTCATGGACGGGGTTCCTCGGGTTGCGGTCAACCTACGAACCCGCCGCCCGCTGCTTCCACCCCGCGGCCTCCTCCCCGTCGAGGCGCAACGTCAGGCACTTGGCACTGCCGCCGGCCTTCAGGAACTCGTCGAGCTCGACTTCGACCGGCTCGTACCCCGCGGCCCGCAGTGCGGCCCCGAGTTCCGGGCACCGGCTGTTGTGAACCACCGTCCGTCCCACGACCACGGCGTTGCAGCCGAACCGCACCGCGTCCGCCTCACCAACGGGGATGAGCTTCGGCACGTGTGCCGCCAGCACCTTCCGGCCGTAGTCGTCGAACGCCCCAGGGAAGTAGAGCGCTTCGCTTGGCGCGAGCGGGCAGAAGCAGGTGTCGAGGTGGTAGAAGCGTGGGTCCACGAGTTCGACCGGCAGCACGCGTACGCCGAGTGCCTGGCCGACCCACTGGTGCGCGGCCGCGGCCGAGCGGGTGCGGTAGCCGGCGAACAGGGTGTCGCCGCAGAACAGGGCGTCGCCGGCCCCCTCGTGATACATCCCCTCGGGTAGGTGTTCGACCGTGAACCCGTGCGCCGCGAACCACTCGTCGAACACCGGCGACTCGCGGGCGCGAACCTCGTGCCGGAACCGGCTGCTGAGGAACCTCTTCCCGAACACGAGCCCGGCGTTCGCGGTGAACACGAGGTCCGGCAGGCCCGGCCGCGGGGTCAGCTCCTCGACCGCGGCGCCGAGTGACAGCAGCGTGTCACGCAGGGCGCGCCACTGGGTGAAGGCGTGCTCGCGGCCGGCCCCGAGGGAGCGGTTCATCCACGGGTTGATCTCGTACTCGATGCCGTAGTGGTCGGGCGGGCACATGAGGACGCGGGCGGCCACGGGTCACCTCCGGGGCGGGCACGCCATTCTACGCGGCCGCCGTGGTACACTTCTCGAAGCCCCGTGACGTGTTGAGGCGGAATCCTGAGCGGCCGGCCCGGCGGGCGGGCAGTACCCGGGTAGTCGCTTCCCCGAGGCCGACCATGATCCGCCCCGCGTACCGCCCCGACACCACTGAGCCCGACCGCGTCCTCCTCCGCCGCTACGCCGCCGGCGACCCGGCCGCGTTCGCGCAACTGCTCGACCGGCACGGGCCGCTCGTGCTCGGCGCCTGCCGCCGCGCCGTCGGCGGGCACGCCCACGCCGCCGAGGACGCGTTCCAGGCCACGTTCCTCGTCCTCGCCCGCAAGGCCGCGGGGCTCCGCGATCCGGACTCGCTCCCCGGCTGGCTGTTCGGCGTGGCCCGGCGGGTGGCGGCGGCTGCGCGCCGCCGCGACACCCGGCACGAGCGCGCGAGCCGGGCCGGGGCGAAGCCGGAAGCCGTGCCGGCCGGCAAGTGGGACGACCTGCTCGCCGTCGTCGACGAGGAGATCGCGGCGCTCCCGGACGACCTGCGGGCGGCGGTGCTGCCGTGCCTGTACCACGGGAAGACCCAGGACGAGGCCGCGGCCGAACTCGGCTGGACCCTCAGCACGCTCCGCCGCCGGCTCGACCGCGGCCGCGAACTCCTCCGCTCTCGCCTCACCACCCGCGGCGTCGCCCCGGCCGTGGCCCTCGTCGCCGGGGCGGTCGCGCCGTCGGCGGTGAGCGCACTCCCTCCGCAGGTGCGGGCCGCGACGCTCGACCTGGCCGCCGGCGGCACCGCCCCCGCGGGCGTGACGGAGTTGGCGCGCGGCGGTGCGCCGGCCGGCCTCAGCCCCGCGTGGGTCGTCGCCGGCGTCACCGCAGTCGGCGTGGCCGTGGGGGCGGCTGCGTGGTTCGGATCCAACCACCAGCCGCCGTCGCCCGCCCCGGCAACGGCGTCGATGCCCGAGCCGCCGAAGCCCGAGGTGCTGCCGGCCCTTCCCGCGGCACCCTTGCCCCCGCGGGCCATCGTCCGGCTCGGCACCACCCGCTTCCGCCACGGCACCGACGGCGCCTTCGGCCTGGTCGATCCGCTCGGCGTCACCCGCCTCGGCTTCCTTCCCGACGGCACGCTCACCTCCGTCGGCGGCGGGCGCGTCCGCTTCTGGGACGCCGCGACTGGCGTCGAGCGTGACGGACCCGGTGTCGCGGTCGGGTCACGGTGGGTACTGCGGGCCGTTCCGTTCGACGCCGGCCGCCGCCTCCTCGTCCCCGAGCAGGACGCGGCCGGCAACCTCCTCCCGGCGGCGCGGGTGTGGACCCTCGTGGATCGCAGGGCCGGACCGGTGCTGGCGTTCGCCCGCCACACTGGCCGCAAGGGCGACGTGATCGGCCCGACCGCCGTGAGTGCCGACGGCACCCGGTTCGCTCAGACCGACGGCAACGGCGACGGCTGGCTGTGGCACGCCGACTGCTCGACCGGGGCGAAGCTCGCGGGGAAGGTGCGCGAGCACGGCCCGGCAGCGTTCCTGCCCGGCGGCGGAGAACTCGTGACCGCGTGCCCCGACGGCTCGTTCCGCGTGTGGGACGCCGCCGACGGGAAGGAACTGCGGGCGTTCGGCGACCCGGCCCCCCACATCGCCGCGGCGGCGTCGGCGGACGGCACCCGGGTGGCCGTCGTGGGCGAAGACCCCGACCCGGCCGGCAACACGGGCCCGAGGCAGGTGGTCGTTTGGGACACGGCCCGCGGCACGGTGGTGCGGCGGTTCCCGCTCCCCGGGCTCATCGGCTTCGTGGCCGGCGGTGGGGCGGTCGCGTTCACCCCCGACGGCCGGCACGTCGCCGCCGTGGGCCACGTCCGCAACCGCACGCTGGAGGTCCGCTGGTGGGCGCTGGACGGCAACGGGTCCGGCCACTGGACGGCAATGAGTGAGGGGACGCCGCCGCAGCCGCTGGCCGTGGCGAACGACCTGCGCACCCTGGCCGTGGGCAGCGGCTCCGGCTCCGCTCGCGGGGTCATCCGTGTGTTCGACGGCGTGACTGGCGTGGAGCGCGTGCCGCCGGACGGGATGCCGGGGCCAGTGCAGGGGGTCGCGTTCGCGGCCGGCGGGTCCGGGGTGGTGACGACCGACCACTTCGGGCGACTGGCGACGTGGGACGTGACCACGGGCAAGCAGCAACACCTGACCGTGACCGATCGGCAGTCGCCGCCGGAAACCGACGTGGGGTTCGACGTGCCGGCCGCGCTGGGGTTGGCAGGGCCGCTCGGGCCGCAGCAGCCGGGGGTGCCGCCGGCGGTGGTGAAGTCGGTAGCGGTGTCGGCGGACGGGTCGCGGGTGGCCGTCGGCGTGGCGACGTTCCCGCCGGGACAGGGGTGGGGCCGGGTATACGTCCTCAACCGGGCGACACGGGCGGTGCTGTGGTCGGCCCCGGTGGCGGACGCGGCGGTGACGAGCCTGGCGTTCAGCCCCGACGGCTCGCGGCTCGCGGTCGGCACGACGGTGGTGCGGGTGTTCGCGGCCGCGACCGGGGCCGGGGGTCTGACGCTGGACGGGCACCGCGGCGCGGTGACGGCGCTGGGCTTCTCTGCGGACGGGAAGCGGCTGGCGTCCGGAGCGACGGACGCGACCGCGGTGTTGTGGAACGTGGAGTAAGGAAGAAATTCAAGCTCCCGCAGAGGCGCAGAGCCGCGGAGGAGAACGGAATTGGCTTCGTTCTTCTCCGCGGCTCTGCGCCTCTGCGGGAGACTGCCTCACTTCCCCTCCAGCCGGTACACCGCCTTCGCGGTGCGGGCGAACAGCGCCGGCCCCTCGGCCGCGTAGCTCGCCAGTGCCTTCTCTTCCAGCCGGTTCTTCGCCAGTTCCTCGTACTCCGCCCCCGGCTTGAACACCACGCCGGTGCCGTCCTCCGCCAGCAGGTACACCCGGCCGCCGGCGTAGACCGGCGACGCCGAGTACGCCCCGCCCAGGTTCTCGGCCCACCGCTCCCGCCCCGTCATCGCGTCAAAGCAGGTCAGCGCGCCAGAGTCGCTGACGCAGTAGAGCGCGTCGCCGATCAGCAGCGGCGAGGCGTTCCGCGGGGCGCCCTTCTTCGCCGTCCAGGCCACGTGCGTGGCCGTCACGTCGCCGGTGCCGCCGAGCTTCACCGCATACAGCACGGGGTTGTCGTAACCGGTGCTGAAGTAGACCATGCCGTTCCCCGCCACCGGTCGCGGCACCACCGAGTAGCCGCTGAACTTCGCCCGCCACACCTCCTTGCCCGTGCCGGGTTCCAGCCCCATCACCACGTCGCTGCCGACCGACACGAGCTGGTCCGAGCCCTTCACCGACACCACGAGCGGGGTGCCGAACGAGAACGGCTTCCCCGGCTTGGCGTCGCGCGGGGTCGTCCACGACGCCTTCCCGGTGGCCGCGTCGAGGGCCACGACCTGCTGCTTGTCGGTGCCGTCGATGCTGAACACGAGTTTGCCGTGTGTCAGAACCGGGCTGCCGCCGTTGCCGTGGACGGGGGCGTAGCGCAACTCGCGCGTCTGCCACAGCGTCGCCCCGGTGCCGGCGTTGAGGCAGGCTGTGCCCATGTGGCCGAAGTGGACGTAGACGCGGTCTCCGTCCACGACCGGCGTCGGGCTGGCGTGGCTGTTCTTCGAGTGGATGTTCGGGGCGTCCTTGCCGTCCTGCTGGAACACCTCCACGTCCCACAGCACGGCCCCGGTGGCGGCGTCGAGGCAGAGCGCCCGCAGCGACTGGCTGGCCTTCTTCTCCTCGCTCTGTGGCACGGCAGTTGTGATGTAGACCCGGCCGCCGGCGACGACCGGCGACGACCAGCCGGAGCCGGCGACGGGCGTGCGCCAGCGGACGTTCTTGGTCGGGCTCCAGGTGATGGGCGGGTCAGCCTTGTCGGCGTGCCCCTGGGCGGTGGGCCCGCGGAACTGCGGCCAGTCGGCGGTCGCGGCGACCGGCAGGGCGGCGAGTGCGAGGAGTGGGAACGCGAGGCGGGACATGGCGGCTCCGGAGGGGCGGCGGGGAGGGAAGGATATGATCCCCGCCGCGGCCCGGGAACGCCAGCGAAAAGCGATTACGGAGCGTACGTGACCGCGTGGACCGGCGGCAGCCGGGCGGCGAGCTGCGCCCAGTTGTCGCCACCGTCCTCCGTCAGCCATACACCGCCGGTCGTCGAGCCGAACGCCAGGCGGTCGCCGGTCGCGTCGATCGCCAGCGCGTGCCGGTAGACGATGTCGTAGGCCGGCTCGGTCGGCAACCCGTTCCGCAGCACGTCGAACGACGCCCCGCCGTCGCGCGTCCGGCTCACCACCAGTTTCCCGTCCACCGGCACGCGCCGCTCGTCCTTCGTCGCCGGCACGAACCACGCGGTGTCGGGGTCCGTCGGGTGGACCGCGACCGCGAAGCCGAAGCCGCTCGGGGCGGCGTTCGGGACGTGCGCCCACGTCCGCGCCCCGTCGGCCGACTGGAACACGCCGTTGTGGTGCTGAATCCACAGCCGGTCGGGCGCGGCCGGGCAGTGCCGCATGATGTGCGGGTCCTGCGCCACCGGGTTCAGGCGCAACTCCGGCGGCATGTAGTCGGCGTGCATCCCGGTGCCGACCGCCCACGTCGCCCCGCCGTCGGTGCTCGTCCACACCCCGCCGGTCGACACGGCCACGCGAAGGACGTTCGGGTCGCGCGGGTCGCGGAGGACGGAGTGGATGCCGGGGTGGTCGGCGCCGCCGCCCATCCAGTGCATCCGCTCCGGCATGTCCCACAGCCCGCGGACCAGCTCCCACGACCGGCTGCCGTCGTCGGAGCGGAACAACCCGCCCGGCAGTGTACCGCACCACAGCCGGCCGGGCTGCGTGGCGTCGCCCGACTCCAGCGCCCAGATCAGCTTCAGCGTCGCGGGGTTCGGCGGCTTGCCGTCGCCGGTGCCGACCACCTCGCCCTCCGGGTACGCGGGCGCGGCCCGGTCCTCCCACGTCTTCCCCTGGTCGGGCGAGAACTTCAGCTTCACCCCGAAGTGGCCGAGGTTCAGGGCCGCGTACCAGCCGCCGTCGCGCGGGTCCACGTGGGTCAGCGTCACGTTCTCGGCGAGAAACGACACCCCACCGACACCCCACCCCGCGGGGCCGCGGTCGAGGGTGAACAGCCCCTTGCGGGTGGACACGAGCACGCGGTCGGACATGGGCGTCATCCCCCGGAAAGAGCCTGACAGAGGTAGACTTCGGCGTCGGCCGGCACCGGCTCCGCGAGCCGCGCCTTGTCGGCGACGGCGACGTTGTCCACGAACGCGACGACGTGGTGCCGGAGCGCCCCGCGCTCGTCCACGACGTAGCTTCGGAGCGTGGGGTACGCCACAAACAGCGCGTCGAGCACTTCGCGCACTGTCGTGCCGCTCACAGTGCAGGAGCGCTCGCCGACGTTGTTGCCGGGCGCGGCGGTGAGCCAGCGGGCGACGGCGGGTGCGACGACGACGGTCGGCATGGTGTGCGGCTGTACCATTCGGCGCCGGCGGCGCGAAGGGCGGTTGCGGCGCGGCGGCGGTGCGGTACAGTGGGGCCACCCCAGGAGCCGCCCATGCCCCGCCCGACCCGCCGCCAGGCGCTTGCCGCCCTCGCCGCCACCGGCGCCCAACCCGCACGGCCGAAGCTCATCGCCGACGAGAACGCCCGCCCCGGCTCGACCGACTGGCAGCTCTCCTACGTGAAGTTCGACGCCGCCGCGAAGTACCGGCAGTCCGTGCTCGAAGGCTACGCCACCCGGATGAGCGTGAAGGCGGGCCAGGAGATCGGCTTCTGCGTCAGCTGCGTGCCGGCGTCGGCCGTGACGATCGACGTCTACCGCCTCGGCTACTACGGCGGCGCCGGCGGCCGGCTGGTGCGCTCACTCGGGCCGGTGAACGTCACACCACAGCCGACGCCGCCGGTCGGCCCGGCGCGGCTCCGCGAGTGCCGCTGGCCGGCGGCCGCCGCGCTCACCGTTCCCGCCGACTGGCCGAGCGGCGTCTACCTCGCCAAGCTGTCCGCCGCCGCGCACCGCTACCAGAGTGCGGTCGTCTTCGTCGTCACCGACGACCGCCCGGCCGACGTGCTCGTGCAGTGCAGCACGAACACCTGGCAGGCGTACAACAAGTGGCCCGACGCCCACTCGCTGTACGACAACGACCGGCCGGACCGGAAGCCGCTCGTGTCCGGCGTGCGGGCCAGCTTCGACCGGCCGTTCGCCAAGTACCCGCAGGTGAGCGACAACCCGCTGTCACTCGGCACCGGCGAATTCCTGCTGTTCGAGTTCCCCTTCGCGTACTGGCTCGAAAAGCACGGCTACGACGTGACCTACTGCACGAACGAGGACGTGCATGCGTCGCTCGAAACCGTGACACGCCGCAAGGCGTTCCTGTCGATCGGGCACGACGAGTACTGGAGCCGGCCGCAGTTCGACCACGTCTCCGAGGCCGTACGCCGCGGCGTCAACGTCGGCTTCTTCAGCGGCAACGCGGTGTGCTTCGTCACGCCCTTCTCGCCGAGTTCCGACGGCCGGCCGAACCGGATCATCGAGCGCCGCGGCCGGTACGGCGGCATCCGGCCCGAGGAGGAGAAGTGGATGGCCGACCTCCCCGAACCGGGCCCGGACGAGGCGACGCTGATCGGCGCGCGGACCGTCATCCCGTTCAACGGCTCCGGCGACTGGGTGTGTACGAAGCCGGACCACTGGGCCTTCGCAGGCACCGGAATGAAAGCGGGCGACCGCATTCCTGGGTTGGTCGGTTGGGAGCACCACGGCAACCCGGCGCCGATTCCCGGGCTGGAGGTGCTGGCCGCGGGCAAGACGTGGAACGGGGCCGAGCAGGAGAGCCACTACGAGGCGACGATTTACCCCGGCCCGCGCGGCAACACGGTGTTCAACGCGGCGACGATCTTCTGGGCGCAGGGGCTGGCGTCGCCGCCGGGTCACTGGCTGCCGTTCGTCCACAACGGCCGCCCGCACGGGCCCGACCCGCGCGTCGAGCGGATCACGCACAACCTCCTGCGACGGTGGACGGGAGTCGGCGGGTGACGCCACGCCCGACTCGGTTCGGGTCGTAGTGATTGGGAGAACTGTCCGGACGGGTACCTGAGTGGCCCGCGGGGTGGTCCGCCGGTGGGTTTGAGGAACGGGCGGGGGCGTGATACCCTGAGATCAGGAATAATCCGTTCAACTCCCTCACTCTGGCCAGGCATCCCAATGCCCCCGGCTCATCCCTCGTCTTCCTGGTGCGTCCGTCTCGGTGGCGAACGGCTGGAGTCCCGCGACTGCCCGGCCGTGGTCTTCGAGAACGACTACTCGCAGGACGTGTTCGGGTACTTCACCCCCGAGCGGCGGGCGCTGCTCGAGTACGCCCAGCAGCAACTGCTGCCCTACCTTCAGGACAACCTCGCGGCCATCACCCCCGACCCGGCCCGGGGGAACAACTGGTCGATCCAGTTCCTGAACACCGCGACCGGGCAAAACGTCGTCATCCCCAACCCGACCATCCCGGCGAGCGTCATCCGCATCTACGCCTGGGGCGCCCCGGCGGGCAGCTTCCCGAGGCCCGATACCCTCGCGACCGGCGCGTCGGCCGGGTTCAGCGCCCAGGGCTACCCGGCGTGGTACGACACGATCGTCGCGCGGGGGCAGACCGGGCGGCTGGCCACGCCGGTCTCCGACACGTCGGTCTTCGCCATCCGGATCGACGTGAACATGGACGTGCCGCAGTACGAGAGCACCACCCCGCCGCCGCCCGGCTCGCCGTCGGATCTGGTCAGCACCCTCCAGCACGAACTGCTGCACGGGCTCGGGTTCACCAGCTCGAACCCCGCCACCGTGCGGTGGATCAACCCGGCCCTGGAGTTCATCGGCCCGGCCGTGTTCGCCCTGACCGGCCAGCCGGTCCCGACCGGTGGCAGCCACTGGGCACCGGGGCTGACGATCGACGGCGTGCCCGCGCTGATGGGGCCGTACCAGACCAACCAGCGGCTCAGCACACTCGACGCCGCGTTGCTCGCGGACATCGGGTGGGAGTCGGGCGTCCCGCCGCCGGGCCGCGGGGTGCTGGGCTCGACCGGCGGGACGCCCGGCCTCGGCGACCCGTTGAACGACCCGCCGAGCACGCTCTCCGGCCGGTTCGCCGTCGGCCAGGGCGGCGGCGAGGTGGCCGCGATCAGCAACCCGGACGGGACGCCCGTGCTCCTGGCCACCCCGTTCCCCGACTTCGCCGGCGGCGTCCGGACGGCGGCCGCGGACTTCAACCGCGACGGCATCCCGGACCTGGTCGTCGGCACCGGCCCCGGGACGACGGCGCGGGTCCGCGTGCTCGACGGGCGGGACGCGCGCGAGCTGTTCGCGATCACCCCGTTCGGCGACTTCACCGGCGGCGTCTACGTCGCGGCCGGGGACCTGAACGGCGACCGGGTGGCCGACCTGGTGATCAGCCCGGACGAGGGCGGCGGCCCGCGGGTGCTCGCCCTCAGCGGGCTGGACAACTTCGCCACACTCGCGGACTTCTTCGGCATCGCCGACCCGAACTTCCGCGGCGGGTGCCGGGTGGCGGTCGGCGACGTGAACGGCGACGGGTTCGGCGACCTGCTCGTGGCGGCCGGGGTCGGCGGCGGCCCGCGGGTGTCCGGGTACGACGGGAAGTCGCTCGCGGCCGGCGCGTTCGCGCCGGTGTTCCCCGACTTCTTCGTGTTCGAGGAGACCCTCCGGAACGGCGCGTTCATCGCGGTCGGGGACGTGGACGCCGACGGGCGCGCCGACCTGATCGCCGGCGGCGGCCCGGGCGGCGGCCCGCGGGTCCTCGTCCTGAGCGGGCAGGCCCTGGTCGGCGGGGTCCAGCAGCCGCTCGGCGACTTCTTCGCCGGGGACACCGGCAGCCGGGGCGGCGTCCGGGTGACCGCCCGCGACCTGAACGCCGACGGGCGGGCCGACGTCATCACCGGCTCCGGGGACGACGCCGGGACGCGGCTGAACGCGTACGACACGAGTTCCATGACCCCGACCGGCGGGACCCCACGGGTGTTGATTTCGCTGGACTTCACCCAGCGGTTCCCCGGCGGGCTGTTCGTCGGCTGACCCCGGCGCAGGCCGATGGCACGACACACCGAGACTCCCATGCCGACCCACGTTCCCGGGCCGACCGGCGCCCGCTCCCGTCTCGGACGACTCGCGCGGCTGCCCCACCGGGTCCGGCTGGAGGTGTGGCAACTCGAGGACCGGGTCGTGCCGGCCACGGCGGGGTTCGTCGAGGGGCCGGACGGGACGCTGTTCCCGGTCCCGTCCGAGGCGACCTCGCTCCCCGCCGGCGCCCTGGGGCTGCCGTTCCTTGCCCTCGCCCCGCAGGGGGAAGCGCCGCCGGTCGTGCGGTTCAACAACCCGCAGACCGGGATACGGATGTTCCCCTTCGTCCCCTTCGCCCCGGACTTCCTGGGCGGGGTGCGGCCGGCCGCGGCCGACGTGACGGGGGACGGCGTGCCCGACTTCGTCGTCGGGGTGGGGCCGGGCGGCGGGTCGGAGGTCCGGGTGTACGACGGGGCCAGCGGCGCCCAGGCCGCCGGCCCGCTCGGCAGCTTCCAGGCATTCGAGGCGGGCTTCACCGGTGGGGTGAGCGTGGCGGCGGCGGACGTGAACCGGGACGGGTTCGCGGACGTGATCGTGGCGGCGGGGACCGGGGGCGGGCCGCGCGTCCGGGTGCTCAGCGGGGCGGACGGGGCCGTGCTGGCCGACTTCTTCGCCGCGGACGAGACACTGCGTTTCGGCCTCGTGGTGGCGGCCGCCGACGTGAACCGGGACGGGGCGGCCGACATCATCACCGCCACCGGGGCCGGCGGGGTGGCGGAGGTGACGGTGTTCAGCGGCCTGGACCGGTCGCGGCTGGCGGGCTTCCTGGCGTTCGAGCCGGACTTCACCCTTGGGGTGAGCCTGGCGGCCGCCGACGTGACCGGGGACGGGGCGGCGGACGTGCTGGTCGGGGCGGGTCGCGGCGGCTCGCCGCGCGTCCGGGTGTTCGACGGCGCGTCCGGGTCGGTGGTGAAGGACTTCTACGCCTTCGAATCGTCATTCCGCGGCGGGGCGAATGTGGCGGGGATCGACACCGACGGAGAAGGGTTGGCGGAGATCGTCACCGGGGCCGGGCCGGGCGGCGGGTCGCGGGTCCGGGTGCTCGACGCAACGACCCTCGCCGAGCGAATCTCGTTCGCCGCGTACACCGCGCCGTTCGACAACACCGGTGTCGTCGTCGCCGGGCGCTGACCGGGAAGTGGCGGAGGTGTCGCGCCGGCCACCACCCGTGCCGCGCGCTCCCGGCGCACTCTGCCGACAGTCCAAGTCGTCAGTGCCGCAGCAGGAACTCGTTCGTGTTCAGCAGCGCGTGCTGCACGTCCTGCAACCCCGCGGCCCGGTCTGGCACCGTCGCCAGGTGCCGCGTCACCAGCTCGCGTTCCCGAGCCGTCGGGCGGCGGCTGAGCGTCGCCAGGTACACGCGCTCCACGATCCACTCGGTGTCCTTCCCGGCCCGCAGCCAGCCGGCAACGCGGCCGTCGGCCGCGCGCACCTTGCCGACCACGCCGGCGTTGTTGAGCATGTGCAGCACCTGCGGCAAACCCGGGTCGTCCTCGCGGGCGCACTCGCACACCGCGTCGCGGACCGGCTTCGAGAACGCCTGCAAGAACGGGTGCGACACCCCGCCCTCGGGCAGGTCGAGCGCCCGAGTCCCCTTCGGATAACCCTTGAACTCCTCGGGAACGCCGGTCGCCGCCGACACCGCGTCCAGCGCCTGCTCCGCGGCCAGCATCCGCACCGCGGCCTTCACAAAGTACCGCTCCGGGTCCGCGGCCCGCGGCGACTGGGCCGGCGCGTCCGCGGCGAGTTGGTACGTCCGCGAGTTCAGGATCGTGCGGAGCAGCGGCTTCAGCCGGAAGCCGCCGCGGGCGAACTCGTCGGAGAGGCGCTTCAGCAACTCCGGGTTGCTGGGCGGGTTCGTGTCGCGGAAGTCGTCCACCGGATCGACGACCCCCTTCCCGAGCAGGTGGTACCAGACGCGGTTGGCTACCGACGGCGCGAAGAATCGGTTACCCGGGGCAGTGAGCCAGTCGGCGAGTGCCCGGCGGCGGTCGTCGTCGGGCCCGAGGCCCGGCGGGCGGTCGCCGAACGCGACGGGCGGCTGCGGGCGGCGCGTGAGCGGGTTGTTCAGCTCGCGGCCGGGGGCGAGCGCGACCATCTCGTCGTCGAGGCCGAATTGGGCGCCCTTCAGCTGCACCCGGGCGAAGAACGCGGCGAGGCCGTAGTAGTCGGCCTGGGTGATGTTCTCGAACGGGTGGTTGTGGCACTTCGCGCACTGCACGCGGACGCCGAGGAACAGCTGGGCCGTCGCCTCCGCGGCCTCCTCGGGCGTGCGGCTGACGCGGAAGAAGTTCGCCGCCGGGCGGTGCAGCGTGTTGCCGCTCGCGGTCAGCAGGTCGCGCGCGAAGTCGGTGACCGGCCGGTCGTCGGCGACCGTGCGGACGAGGTAGCGGTGGAAGCTGTGGACGCCGCGGTCGCTGATCGTGGTCGGGCTGCCGCGGAGCACGTCGGCCCACTTCATCGCCCAGAACAGGGCGTAGTCGTCGGTCGCGAGGAGCCGGTCGATCAGCTTCGCGCGCTTGTCGGGCTCGCGCGAATCGAGGAACGCGGCGGCGGCCTCGGGGGTGGGGATGGTGCCGGTCACGTCCAGGTAGACGCGGCGCAGGAACACCTCGTCGGAGCAGACCACGGCGGGGAGGAGTTGCAGCTCGCGCTGCTTGGCGAAGACGAGTTCGTCGATCGCATTCGCGGGCGGGGGGCCGCGGAACGTGAACGCCGGATCGAGATCGACGCGCACGAGCCGCACGCCGGCGATCTGGTCGAGGTAGCGAGCCAGGACCGACGCCTCGGCCGTACGCGGGTGCGTGACGAGCCCGCCGGGCGTGACGAGAACGGCGGCCGGGTCGCTCGACGTGAACACGGTGAGGTCGGTCACGTCGCGGCGGGTGCCGTCGCGGAAGTGAGCGAACACGGCGAGTTGTCGCGCCGGCGGGTCGGTTTTCCGAGTGTCGCCGGGACGGATTTCGAGTCGGGCGAGGCCGGCGGGGGCGCTGTCGCGGGCGCCGGCGGCGATCCACTCGGCGAGGACGCGATAGGCGGCGTCGGAGGGGCCGAACAGCCGGCCGCCCTGGTGCGGCACGCGGCCGCTCCCCTTCAGAAGGATGAGGCTGTCGTCGGGGTTCTGCGGGTTGACGCGGCGGCCGCCGGTCTCTCGCGTGAGCGTGACGAGGTCGAGGTCGGGGTCGGCGCCGCGGAGGGAGAGGCGGAAGCCGTTCTTCCCCTGCGGCGAGCCGTGGCAGGCACCCGCGTTGCACCCGGCGCGCGACAGCGCGGCGATCACGTCGCGGCGGAACTCGACCGACTCCGCGGCGCACGCCGGCGCGGCGGCGAGGGCGAACACGGCGGCGAGGGCGGAGCGCATCGGAACCTCAGTTCTTCTTCGGCGCGGCCGCCCGCACCTCGACCGGCACCGCCGCACGAACCTCCTCCTCGAACCCGTCCACGTCGGCGGTCGCCGTCACCGTCAGGTTCTGCTGCCGGGCCGCGGCGGCTGGTGACACCGCGATGTCAATCTCGGCCGCGGTCGCTCCCTTCGCCACGATCACGACCTCGGGAAACGTCACGTCCGCCATCGGCGTCAGCCGCAGCGTCACGGGGCCGTCGAAAGATTTCGCCCGGCTCACGAGCAGCTTCATGCGCCCCGACTCGCCCGGAAGAAGCTTCACTTGCGCCGGCTCGGCGGCAACCCGGAACGCGGTCGTCACCTCCAGGTCGAACGTTCGCGTCAGCGCGATCCGCCGGCCGGCGTGGGTGCCGGTGGCGGTGACGGCCACGCGCGTCTTTCCGAGGTTCGACAGGATTTTCGCCGCCACCACACCGGCGGTCGCGTCCGGGAACTCGGCGTACAGGCGGGTGCGACCCTCGTTCTTGTCGGCGAGTTGGCCCCCGGCGGCGGTGACGGTGAGCGGCCCGTCGAAGCCGGCGGCGCGGGTCGTGGCCAGCGGGATCGGCGCCTTCTGGTAGCGCGGCAGTACCACGACCGACTCCGGCAGTTCGAACGTGAACGGCGCCGGCGGTGTGACCTGCACCGCAAGCCGGTCGGCGACCGCGGCCGGCAGGCGCCGCTGGTCTTCGCGGAGGGCGAGCGAGATCAGGTCCACGTTCTCCAGCTTGCGGTCGATCAGCGGCCGCGTCCGCACGGACACCCACTCGCCAGCGACCTCCGCGGCGAGTTGCACGGTGTGCACGCCGAGCGGCGCCGCGTCGGCTTCGAGCTTGCAAACGACCGAGGCGGCCCCGGTCGGGATTTCGTCCGGTGTCAGACGCAAGCCCGGTGGTGCGCCAACGAGTCGCAGCTTGACGGCACTGCCGGTGCCGGTCCGCACGACGGGTACCGGTTGGTACGACCCCTGCGGCACGGTCAACCCCTCAACCTCGGCCGTCAACGTCGGCGGGAACGGGTCGCGGCGGGCGGTCACGCGGTAGGCGAATGCGTCGCCGCCGTCGCGGAGGGCGTCGCGCACGACGACGCCGTAGTCGCCGGTCGCGGGGGCGGTGAAGCTCAGGTTCACCTCGTCGTTCTGCTCCGCGCCGCGGGCCAGCTCGCGGCCGATTCGGTCCGTGACAGCGAGTTCCAGCTCCGCCGGCGAGTTCAGCGATTGTGCCTCGCCGCGGAGGAACAGACGCTCACCCTTCGCCAGCCGGACGCGAAACGTGTCGGCCCGGCCGGGCGTCCGCAGCACGCCGCACAGCGTGCCGGGCACGACCGCCGGCGTGGCCTGGGCGCGGCCGTGTGACAGCGTGCGGTCGATCGCCAGGAACGGGTTCAAGCGGCCCGGCCCGAGCTGGTACGCGAACGCGGCCGGCGGCGAGGCGAGTTGTGACAGCCCGCTGTCACGCCCCGCGTCGAACGGCTCGGCCACGGTCACCGGCCCGGCCGCGGTCGTGACCGGCACCCACGTCGAGCCGTGGTCACCGGGGCGTTTCAGAACGGCGTCGAACGGCCCGAGCGGCACCCGCCGCGGGGCGGCGATCGCGAACGCGGCGTCTGGCACCTCCGGGAGTGAGACGGGACCCACGAACCCGGCCTCGACGGCCGCCGGCACCGCAACGCGGCCCGCGGGGAAGCGGCCGACGCGGAGGACGTAGTGGTGCGTGTCGCCGCCGCGGAACCGGGCGTCGCGCACGTCCACGGTGTACGTTCCCGCCGCGGCGAAGCGGTGCTCGAAGCGGCAGTCGAAGCCGAGGCCGGGACTGTTGTCGTGCTCGGCCGCGAACGCCCCGGCCGCGTCGCGGATCGTCACCAGCGCGTCGGCGTCCTTCCCGAAGCGGTTCGCCACCGCCTCGAAGCTTACCCGTTCGCCGGCCCCGACTGCGATCCGGTAGCGGTCGCGGCTCCCCTCGCGGAGCGTGCCCCACGCGGCGGCCGGTAGTGACAGCGGGCTGTCAGCCGCCCCCGGCCGCACGGGCAGGTCGTCGATCAGAAACAGGTGCAAGTTCGACAGCCCGTGAGCGGTGGCGACGCGTAGCCCGCACACGCCCACCGGCGCGTCCAGCGCAACGGTCACGTCGAAGACGACGCGGTCCGGCCGGCTCTCGACCGGCACCGCCTTCAAGCCGCCCGCCGGGAGCGACGCCCACACGTCGAGCGCGGGGCCGAAGCCGTGGCCGGTGAATGTCACGCGCGTGGTCGTGCCGCGCTCCGCAGCGGGTGGTGTGATCGAGTCCACGAACGTCGCCGGCACGGAGCCGTAGGCCGGGCGAAGCCCGACGCGCGGGTCGGCGGCGCGTGCGGCCGGAAGCGCGAGCAGCACCGTCAGGGTGGCGAGGAGGTGTCTCATCGGGAAGCCGAGCCGGGGACGTAAGTCCCCGGATTCTGGCGGGGCGGGGCTGGCAGTCCGACTTTGTTCCATGCTACACTCGGCAGGAACGGATTGCACGCCGGAATCTGCCGCCTCCACCCGGGGCTCACGCCCTGCGGCTCGCCCGAGACATCGCCATGATCCGCCTGTGGGGCCGCTCCGCGCTCGACCGCCGCGAACTCCTCCGCGCCGGCGGCCTCGCCCTCGGCGGCCTCGCGCTACCGGCACTGCACAACCGGGGTCTCGCGTCCCCGGCTCGCCCCGGCAGCTTCGGGAAGGCGAAGAACTGCATCGTCCTGTACCTGTCCGGCGGCCCCGCCCAGCTCGACACCTTCGACCCCAAGCCCGACGCGCCCGACGACATCCGCGGCGAGTTCGGCACAATTCAGACGCGCCTTCCCGGCGTGCGCTTCTCCGACTTGCTGCCGCTGGCCGCGCAGTGGACGCACAAAACGGCGGTGGTGCGGACGCTGTGCCACGACCACAACGACCACGGCCGCGGGTCGTACTGGATGTTCACCGGCTACCCGTACCTCGGCAGCGTGCCGGACGTGAACAACATGAGCCGCCAGGACATGCCGCCGGTCGGGGCGGTGGTGGCAAAGCTCGCCCCAGGCAACGGCCCGCTCCCGGCGTGGGCCGTGGTGCCGCACCGGATGGACGTGGCCGGCGGCCGGCGCGCGGGTCAGTTCGCCGGGGCGCTCGGGCCGCGGTTCGACCCGCTCCTCACCGGCGGCAACCCGAACGACGACGGCTACAAGCTGGAGAACCTGCCGCTGGTGGCGAACGAGCCGCCGGCCGTGGTCCGCCGCCGGCTGTCGCTCGTGGACCAGCTCAACGCCGAGGCCGGCGCGCTGAACGCCCACGCCATGAGCGGCACCATCCGCGACGGGCAGGCGAAGGCGGTCGAGGTGCTGTCGTCGGACGCGGTGCGGCGGGCGGTCGATCTGAGCGCCGTCGCCACCGCCGAGCGCGAGCGGTACGGGCGGAACCTGTTCGGCCAGTCGGTGCTGCTGGGGAGCCGCCTACTCGGTGCGGGGGTGCGACTCGTGCAGTGCAACTGGCAGCGCGTGCAGGGCGTGAACGGCTTCGCGTGGGACACCCACTGGAACAACTTCACCGCCCACAAGGACGACCTGGTGCCGCCGTTCGACCGCGCGTTCCACGCACTGATGACCGACCTGGATCGCACCGGCAAGCTGGACGAGACGCTGGTGGTAGTAGCAGCCGAGTTCGGGCGGACGCCGCGGATCACGCGGAGCAACGCCGGTCGCGAGCACCACCCGGACTGCTTCAGCGTGGTGTTCGCCGGCGGTGGCGTGAAGGGCGGGCAGGTGGTGGGCGCGTCGGACCGCATCGCCGCGCGGCCGGCGACGCAGCCGATCACGCCGGCCGACTTCACGGCGACGATCTATCACCTGCTCGGCATCGACCCCGCCGGCGAGACGCACGACCAGGGCGGCCGGCCGATCGCGCTGTCGCGCGGCACGCCGATCCGTGAGTTGGTGGGCTGAACCACGGTCGCATTTGAAATGACCCGTCGTTGGCTTCTCGTCGCAGTGCTCGTGCTCGTGGGGACGTGTCTTACCCCTGCGGGCGCGGCGGCGTACATCCCGCCGCCCGCCCGGTCGTACACGATTTCGGCGGGCGAGTTCGTGTTCGTGATGATAGGCCCGCTCGGGTGGCCGTACTACGACGACAACGCGAACCCGGAGACTGCGGCCATCCGTGCCGTCTACCCGCGTAGCGGGATGTATCGTAATGACGGGTCGGCGACTCTGATCTGGCCGTTCGGCGAGCCCAACTCTTACGTCTACCGCGACAACATCTTTGTCTTCCCCGACGGGGTTCACCTCGTCGTTCACTGCAAAGTCGCGCAAGACCCCGATCACGGGCTGCTGAGCTTCTATGCTCGGGGCGAGCGGATCGGTGGGTACTCGGCCCGCGAACTCCTCTCGTGGCCGGGCCTCGTGCCGAGCATGCCGAAGTTTGCCGGCCAGCGACTGCAATACAAGTACCTGGAGGCCGTCGGCTTCGACCGTGAGAAGCTGGAATGCACGGCCCGGACCTACGACGGGAACTGGTATGTGTTCGACCTGCGGACCGGCCGCATTGTGTCCCGTACCCGCTGGTCGTTGTGGGTCGGTGTCGCCCTGTCAGCAGTGCTCGCGGTCGTGGCGTGGCTGTCCTTCCGCTTTTTCCGGAAACGGCGGCACAAACGGGCCGCAGCAATCGTGCCGGCCCAACGTCACGGTAGCGCGTGAATCGTGTTGTGGATCACGCCTGTCACCGGCCGGCCGTCGGCGCCCTTGAGACGGAATCGCACCTCCATCCCCATCGTCGGCGCGATGCCGTCGAGCGTCAGCCGCACCGTCTTGCCGTCCGCTTGCAGCACCGCCTGCTTCACCGTCAGCGGGTGCTCGTCCTGGTGCTTCGAGCCGTAGTTCTGGCTCCGCTTCAGCCCCCACACCTTCACCGCGTAATTCGCCGCGTCCGCGGCCGCGGTCGCGTCTAGCGCGTCGGTGAACGTGATCTCCAACCCGTCGGCCTTCGCACGCAGCCCGACCGGCACGTCGACCGGCTTGCCGGTGGCGCGGACGCGGTAGAAGCCGCCGGGGCCGGTCTGGTTGCCGGCCCAGGCGTACATGCCGCACACGTACAGCTGCCCGTCCGTCGGGTGGAAGCGCGGCCGCATGATCCCCGTCGGGAACGCCGGCAGCGGCAGCGGGCACATGCCGCCCTGCGTCTGCCCTTTCACCGTCTCGTGCGGCACCACGTACAGCTTGCCGGTGCCGTAGGACGTATTCAGTAGCGAGCCCTTCAGCGCGCCCCACTTCTCACTCGTCACCCAAATCAGCTCGGCGGGAGAGCGGTCGAACTCGTTCGTGACCCAGCACAGCGGCTGCTTCATCGCCGCGTCCGACGGGTCGGTGATGTCGGTGAAGCCCCACAGGTTGCCGTAGAAGCCGCCCTTCTCAACCCGGTTGATGCGGTTCTTCGGCGTCCAGAAGCCCTCCTGGTCGGTTACGAAGAACGAGCCGTCCGGATTGAGGCAGACGCCGTTCGCGGCGCGGAAGCCGGTGGCCAGAATCTCCGTCGTCGCGCCGTCGGCGCTCACCTTCAGCAGCGTGCCGTGGTGCGGCACCACCGCTTGCAGGGCGTGGCGGCCGCTCTTGGCGTAGTAGAAATTGCCGGCCGCGTCGGTCTGCAACCCCATGGCGAACTCGTGGAAGTGCTCGGTGACCTGATGGTCGCCGTTGAAGCACTCGTAGTAGTCGGTTTCGCCGTCGCCGTTCAGGTCGTGCAGCCGCACGATCTGGTCGCGGCAGCAGACGAAGAGCTGGCCGTCGCGCACCTTCAACCCGAGTGGCTGGAACAGGCCCGAGGCGATCCGCTGCCACAACAGGTTGCCCGCGGGGTCGAGTAGCCCCGACACGAGCCACACGTCGCCGTCCCAGGTGCAGACGGCCATGCGGTTGCCGTCCGGGAGGAAGTCGAAGCCGGTGAGCCGCAGCTGGGCGTTCCACGGGTTCCGCTCCGGCAGGCCGAACGTGTCTGCCGCGAACGGGCCGGCATCCTTCCCGACGCTCACGCTCGTCTTCAGCACATCGGGCCAGCGGCGCGGGCCGCCGGTCGTCAGCGGCTTCAGCGGCCGCGGAAGGGCGACCGTCTTCGCCTCGCCGATCACGACCTTCAGCAGCGCCGGCGTCGCGACCGCGGGGATGCTCAGGACGTGGAACCCGTCGCGCACGCCGAGTGACGCCCGGCTGTCACCGACGACGCGGACGTTGGCCCCCGCCGGGGCGATGCGCGCGAGCATGTCGCGGCTCGACTTGCCGACCTCGAGCGTGCGTGTGACGGCGTCGCCTTCCGCGCCGATCGCTTCGAGCACGTCCGCGTCGCCAACCATGTACGACAGGAGAGTCTGGTCGCCGAACGCGTAGCTGCCGCGGTACTTCGCCCACCCCTTCGGCAGCGGCCCGTAAGGCCGGCCGTCGCGGCCCTTCATCCGCGGGTCGTCGAAGCTCCCCGTTTCGGGGTTCGCCCAGCCGGGGCCGACCGGGTTCACCAGCCGCACGTCGCCGACGATCTTCGGGTGAACGCCGTGCCGGCCGTCGAAGTGAATCCCCTTCCAGTCGATGAACCCGTCGCCGGCCCACACCGCGGCGACGCGCATGGTGTCCAGGTCAAAGATCGCCCAGCGCTTGCCGCGCGACACGCCGCCGGGGCCGGGGTCGAGCCGCACCGCGAGCCCCTTGTAGGCGATGTTCGGCGCCGCCTTCGTACCGCCGACCTCGTACGTGTTGACGAGGCTCGGCCCGTAGTCGTTCGCCACCCACGGCTCGACGTTCGACGGCGCCGGGCCGTACTCGCCCTTTCGTCCTTGCGGCAGGGTTGCGAGGTAGGCGTCGTCCGTGCGCACGAGCTGGCCGGGGTTGTGGGGCCGCAGGTACGTTTCGCGGAGGTAGTGGATCACGTCGTACTTCTGCCGCGGAACCATCCACGTCTGCGGCGGCATCAGGCCGTAGCCGCGCGTCAGCGTCTGGTACATGCTCAGCGGGTCGCTTCCGTTCTTGAACACGTGCGCGGCAAACTTCGGCGACGTGGGGAGCGAGCCTGGCTGCTCCTTCGTGCCGTGGCAGTTGGCGCAAACGCGGCTGTAGATCGCCTCGCCGCGCTTGACGGCTTTCTCGTCGAGCCCGCGAATGAGGCCGGCGTGGTCGATGTCCTTCTCGTACTCGGGGATGACGAGCGCGGTCTGGGCCGGCCGCAGTTCCTTCGCCCGTGCCGGCCCCTGCTCCGCCACCTCGATCAGGTACTTCGTCAGGTCGAGGAACTGCTGCCGGTCGGAGAGGAGGTTGACGAGCCCGTCCGGCATCAGCGACTGCGTGCCGGCCTTGCGGGAGACGATGTCCGCCTTCGGGACGACGACGCGCGTGCCGTTCGCGGCGGGATCGACGAGCGTCAGTGCGTCGGCCGTCTCGGCGGCGACCAGCCCGGTAATCGTGCGGTCGGCGGCGGTCACGACGGTGATCGTCTCGAAGCCCTTCTTCAGCACCCGCGACGGGAACAGCACCGACTCGACGAGGTACTTGGCGGTGGCCTCCTTCCCCGCCGCGGCGAGGTCGGGGCCGAGGCGCGTCTCGGCCTCGGCGTCGTGGCACTTCGCGCAACTGAGTGCCGGCTGGAAGAACAGCGCGGCCCCACGGCCGGCGTCGCCGCGCTCGCGGGCGGCCTTCGCCAGCGCCGCCGGCGGCTCGGCGGCGAGTTGCTGCTGAAGTGGCTCGGCGAACGCCCGGGGCACGCCCGCAGTGAGCAAAAGGAGCGTGGCGGCGAAGCGCGACATTGGGCGGCCCCCGGGGTGATCGTGGCAGTGTGCGGATAAGAGCCGCCACGGGCAATCCTCAGCCCCCGGCCGAAAAGAACACGGCCAGCCACACCGTCGGTTCGTCGGCCGTCGTCCACTCGACACGGTGCCGCCGACCCGCCGGGATGGTGACGTGGTCGCCGGGGCGCAGTTCGAGGGCACCGTCTTCGAAGCCGAGCCGGGCCGCGCCGCGGACGACGAGCACCCATTCGGCTTCGTCCTGGTCGTACCAGAACCCTGGCGGCGAAGCGTGGCCCTGCGACACAATCCGCTCGACGCGCACGCCGGGGCCGGCGGCGAGCGTCTGCGTCAGCTCCGCGGCCAGGTTCGTCGGCAGGTCTGCGAACAGGTTCGTGGTCATGGTGTCGCCTCGTGCCGTCGGGTAAAATCGGGCCGCCCCGCACCCAGAGGCCCGTCATGGACCGCCGCTCGTTCCTTGCCGCCGCACTCGCTACTGCCGCCCGCCCGACTCGCGCCGCCGAGCCCGCCCCAACGCGCTTCCAGATTGCCTGCATGACGCTGCCGTACTCGCGCTTCCCGCTCGCCCGCGCGCTCGACGGCATCAAGGGCGCCGGCTTCCGGTTCGTCGCCTGGGGCACGACGCACGACGAGGGCGACGGCCGGCCGACGCCCGTGATGCCGAAGGACGCCGAGCCCGCCCGCGCCCGCGAACTCGGCCGCCGCTGCCGCGACCTGGGGCTCGAACCGGTCATGCTGTTCAGCGGCACCTACCCCGAAGCCGCGGACGGTTTCGAGGTGCATCGCCAGCGTATCCTCCAGGCGTCGGCCGCGGGGGTTCAACAAGTGCTGACGTTCGGCCACACGAAGGGCGCGAGCCGCGCCGTGTGGGTGGACCGCTTCCGCCGGCTCGGGCCGATCGCGCGCGACAACAACGTCACGGTCGTGGTGAAGCAGCACGGCGGCGAGACGGGCACCGGCGAGGCGTGCGCCGCCGTCACCCGCGAGGTCAACCACCCGAACGTCAAGGTGAACTACGACGCCGGCAACGTGCTCGACTACCTCGACAAGGACCCCATCCCGGACATCCGCGCGTGCGCGGCGGAGGTGCGGAGCCTGTGCATCAAGGACCACCGCAACTGGCCGCGCGACGAGGACTGCGGCCCCGGCTTCGGCGAGATCGACCACTACCGGCTACTCCACCCGGTCGCGTTCACGGGCCTGCCGATGCCGCTGGCGTGCGAGAACATCTTCGCACCGCTGGTACCGCGCCCGGATCGTGCGGAAGGCGTGGACGCGCTGGCGAAGCGGGCGCGCGAGTTTCTCGAAGTCGTGGTCGCGGGGCTCCATGTGCCGGTCGGGAAGAAGTAGTTCCGTTGCGGCTTGCGTCGGGCGACGCGAAGCCGCAAGCGGCAACGGAACTACGCGAACACCTCGCGCACCACGCGGCCTTTCACGTCGGTCAGCCGGAAGTCGCGGCCGGCGTGGCGGTACGTCAACTTCTCGTGATCCATGCCGAGTGCCGCGAGTAGCGTCGCGTGCAGGTCGTGCATGTGGACCTTGTTCTCCACGGCGTAGTAGCCGAAGTCGTCGGTCGCGCCGACGACGCTGCCGCCCTTCACACCGCCGCCGGCGAGCCACATGCTGAACGCGTGCGGGTTGTGGTCGCGGCCGTCGCCGCCCTGTGCCGTGGGCGTGCGCCCGAACTCGCCGCCCCACCACACCAACGTGTCTTCCAACAGCCCCCGCTGCTTCAGGTCGGTCAGCAGCGCCGCGATCGGCTGGTCCACCTCGCGCGCGTTCTTGGCGTGGTCGCGGGTCAGGTCGCCGTGCTGGTCCCACTTGTAGCTGTGCGTCACCTGCACGAACCGCACGCCGGCCTCGCAGTACCGCCGCGCCAGCAGGCACTGCCGGCCGAAGTTGTCCGTCTCCGGCTGGTTCACGCCGTACTGGTCGAGCACGCGGCGTGATTCCTTCGACAGGTCGGCCACGCCCGGGGCCGCGGCCTGCATCCGGAACGCCAGCTCGAACGACTCGATACGCCCCTCCAGCGCCGGGTCGGCGCCCGCCGCGGCGAGGTGGCCGTGATTCATCTCTCGGAGGAGGTCGAGTTGCATCCGCTGCAACTCGACCGACGGGGCCGTGCTGCGGATGTCGCGGATGCTCGACTCGCGCGCCGGGATGCCGGAGTGGCCGATCGCCGTGCCCTGGAACGCGGCCGGCAGGAACGCGCTCGACCAGTTCTGCACGCCGCCGTGGCCGAGCGTCGGGCAGATGGTCACGAACCCCGGCAGGTTTTGGTTCTCGCTGCCGAGGCCGTAGGTCACCCAGCTGCCGACGCTGGGCCGGACGAACGTGTCGCTGCCGGTGTGGAGTTGCAGCAGCGCCCCGCCGTGGGCCGAGTTGTCGGCGTGGATCGAGCGGATGACGCACAACTCGTCGGCCATGCGGCGGACGTGCGGGAACAGGTCGCTGACGGGGGTACCACTCCGGCCGCCGGGGCGGAACTCCCACGGCGAGCGGAGGAGGTTGCCCGTGGCGGCGAACTGCACCCGCGGCTTCTGCCCCGGGTACGGCTGCCCGTTGTGCCGCGCCAGCAGCGGCTTCGGGTCGAACGTGTCCACCTGCGACGGGCCGCCGTGCATGAACAAGAAGATGACGCGCTTCGCCTTCGCCGGCCGGTGCGGCGGCCGCGGCGCGAGCGGCGATGCCGTCGGCTGCGCGTTCGCCAACCCGGCCAGGGCGAGGAGGCCGAACCCGTTGGCGCTCGCCGTCAGCAAGTCGCGGCGGGAGTAGACGGGTGTCGTGGCGTGGCAGAAGGTTCGCATCGGGTCACGGTTCCGGTTGTGCGGGTCGTACGGGCGGCGGGTCGTGCGGGGTTTGTTCCGGCTGCTCATCGGCGGGTGGCGAGGCGGCGAGCGTGCCGATTCCGTTCAGGTGGTGTCGGCTCGGGAACACGAAACACCAAACACCGAACACAAGCATGACGCGACTCGTGGCCGCCGGCCTGCTGCTCGCCCCGGCGCTGCTCGTTGCCCAGTCGGCACCGTACCCGCCGCCGAAGACGCTCGGCCCCGTCGCGTCGTACGGGGCGAACGTGCAGCGCGCCATGACGCTGCTGGCGACCAGTACGCCGGAGAAGCGGAACACCGTCCGCGTGCTGTTCTACGGCCAGTCGATCACCGCCCAGGCGTGGACCGCCGCCGTGGCCCGCGACCTCCGCGCCCGCTACCCGTTCGCCGACCTGAACGTCGAGAACCGGGCGATCGGCGGCTACTCGTCGAACATGCTCGTCCGCACCGCCGAGGCCGACCTGTACCCGGCGTACCCGGACCTGCTCATCTTTCATGTGTACGGGCCGCCGGCCGAGTACGAGGCCATCATCCGCCGCGTCCGCGAGCGCACCACCGCCGACATCTTCCACGCCACCGACCACCTCACGCCGATTCACCTGGACGCCGTGGACGAGGCCATCGACCCGGCCAAGCTGACCGAGAAGGCCAACCCGCACCGGTGGCAGAACCACGTCTTCTACCCCGACCTGTCGCGGCGGTACGGCACCGAGCTGGCCGACGTGCGCGGGCTGTGGCGGCAGTACCTCCGCGACCACAAGCTGCGGGTCGAAGACCTGAACGGCGACCCCATCCACCCGAACGCCCACGGCGACTACCTCATGGCCGAGATCGTCAAGGCCCACCTCCGCCACCGCCCCGACCTGCCGGCCGACGCGTGGAAGGACCGCGTCCGCACCCACGCCGTCGGCACCGACGTCCGCTGGGAGAACGGCAAGCTGTCCCTCCCGTTCGACGGCAACCGGGTGGACCTGCTGTTCCGGCCGGGCGCGGCGGGCAGTCCGGTCGAGGTTCGGGTCGACGGCAAGCGGCCGTCCGAATTCCCCGAGTTGCTCCTGGCGACGCGGACGTACAACGTCGAGCCGCCGCAGCCGAAGCCGCTGCTGATGCGGGTCGGCGCCACGGCCCCGCGCGTCGTCGAGGAGTGGACGCTCACCGCGACCGACTTCACCGACGGCGGCCGCCGCTTCAAGTACACGGTGGCCGGCTCGGTGACCGGCCCCGACGGCGGCGGCGACTCGGCGGCGCCGTTCGTGTCCAAGTCCGGGCGGGTGGCGATCGACCCGGCCGACTTCAACGCCTACGCCCTGACCGAGACGATGACGCTGCACAAGCAGGCCCGGCTCGTGACGCGGTGGAACGTCGTCCCGCAGTCGGTCGATTCCGCCGCCGCGCCGCCGGCCCGCGGCCCGGGGTTCGAGGCCGCGGTGACCGCGGTGCAGGGGCTCCGCCCGGGCCGGCACGTCCTGGAACTCACCGCCGGAACAGACGCCGCGTTGGAGGCGGTGCGAGTCTACAACCCGCCGCTCCGCTGACGCCGCGCGTTACTCCACGTACACGAACTCGCTGCTGGCGAACACCACGTGGCACCAGGCCGCCCACGCCCGCGGGCGGCGCTCGGCACCCTCCAGCGCCGCGGCGTAGCGCCCCACGAAGGCCAGTGCCCGCGCGGTCTCCTCCGTCGTCGGCGGCCGACCGTAGGCGCGCTCGTAGGCCGCGGCCACACGGCCCGCGTCGTCGGCCGGTAGCTTGAGCAACGACTCCGCGAGCGCCGCCGCCTGCCTGGCCACGAACGGGTTGTTCATCAGGTACAGCGCCTGCGGGGCGACCACCGTCACGGCGCGCTTGCCGTTCGACACGTGCGGCTCGACGAAGTCGAACGTCTGGAAGAAGTCGAAGACGTTGTTACGGATCACCGGCAGGTACAGGCTGCGGCGGGCGTTGTCGTAGCGGGCCACGCCGCGGGCGCGATCGTTGTTGATGTACTCGAAGTTGCCGTTCTCCAACAGCGTGCCGCCGGCGGTGCGGTCGAGCGTGCCGGCGACCGCGAGCATCGCGTCGCGGACCGCCTCGGCTTCGAGCCGCCGCCGCGGGAAGTGCGACAGCAGCCGGTTATCGGGATCGACCGCCGCCGCGGCCGCGGGCACCGGCCGGCTCGCCATCTGGTACGTGTCGGATAGCAGGATCAGCCGGTGGAGCGACTTCAGACTCCAACCGTTCTTGACGAACTGGGCGGCGAGCCAGTCGAGGAGTTCGGGGTGGCTCGGCCGCTCGCCGCGGGTGCCGAAGTCGTCCGGCGTGCGGACCAGCCCCTCGCCGAAGTGGTGCTGCCAGACGCGGTTCACCAGCACCCGCGCCGTCAGCGGGTTGTCCGCCGACGCGACCCACCGCGCCAGTTCGAGCCGGCCGCTGGCCTTCGCCGGAATCGAAGGTGCCTTGTCGCTCACAACCCGGAGGAAGCCGCGCGGGGCCAGCTCGCCGAGCGTCTGCGTATTGCCGCGGACGTGAACCTTCACATCGGCCGGATTCGCCTCGTCCTGCACCGCGAGCACGACCGCCGGCGGCGGCACGGTCTTCTCCAACTGCTTGATCTCGGCGCGGCGCTCCTCGGCTTTCAGGTGAAGGGCGTGCCGCTTGTCCTTGTCGGTAGCCGGCAGCTTGCCGAACTCCTGCTCCAGCGTCCGCAGTTCCTTCGTCACCAGCTTCAGGCGGTCGCGGTAGAGCAGCGTCTCGGGCGAGTCCTTCGGGCCGAGCGGCCGCTCGTGCGCCTTCGCCACCGTGGCCAGGGTGGCCATCGTCTTCGTGCTCTTGAAGATGCCGGCGAGCGCGTAGTAGTCGCGCGTCGGGATGGGGTCGAACTTGTGGTCGTGGCAGCGGGCGCAGCTGACGGTCAGCCCGAGGAACGCCTTGCCGGCCACGTCGATCTGCTCGTCCACGATGTCCATCACCATCTTGGCCTTGTCCGGCTCGGCGAGCAGCTTCGGCCCGAGCACCAGGAAGCCGGTCGCGGTGAGGCGGTCCTCGCGCGTCGCGGCGTCGTCCGGCAGCAGGTCGCCGGCCAGTTGTTCGAGCACGAACCGGTCGTAGGGCTTGTCGGTGTTGAAGGCGCGGACGACGTAGTCGCGGTAGCGCCAGGCGTTGCCGAAGGCGGTGTTCTCGTCGAGGCCGTTGCTGTCGGCGTAGCGGGCCACGTCGAGCCAGTGCCGCGCCCACCGCTCGCCGTAGGCCGACGAGGCGAGCAACCGATCGACCACGCGGGCGAACGCACCATCGCCCCGGTCGGCAAGGAACGCGGCGACCTCCTCCGGCGTCGGCGGCAGGCCCGTCAGGTCGTAGGTGACGCGGCGGATGAGGGTGCGGCGGTCGGCCGGCGGCGCCGGGGTCAGCCCCGCGGCGTCGAGCCGGGTGCGAACGAAGGCGTCGATCCGGGACTGCGTTGGGTGATTCGTGTCGGGTACTTTCGGCTCCCGAACGGGCTGAAAGGCCCAGAATCGCTTTTGATCGTCGGTGATGCCCCCGTCCCATCTCCCGCCGCTTGCGGCGGTGACGCCCGTTCCGCCGGGCCAGACGGCGCCGTCCTTCACCCACTTCTCCAGCGCCGCGATCTGGTCCGGCCGCAGCTTACCTTTCGGCGGCATCTTCAGGTCGCCGCCGTAGCGGACGGTCTCGACCAGGAGGCTCTTGTCGGCGTGCCCCGGCACCACGACCGGCCCGCTCTCGCCGCCGGCCGCCAGCTCCGCGGCGGTCGTCAGCTTGAGGCCGCCCTTCGCCTTGCCGTCCTTGCCGTGGCAGCCGCCGCAGTGTTCGAGAAGTAGCGGGCGGACGTGCTTCTCGAAGTGCTCGGCCGCCGGCTGGGCCGCTGCAATTACGGGGCTCAACAACACGACAGACGCGACGAGCGCGGCTCGGAGCGACATGCGGAAACCCTGCGAACAGGCCGGACGAGCGGGGGGGTAGGCTGTGGACATTCTAGCCCGCACCGGCGGGCGCGGCCAAGCGGCGAAGGCCTCTCCCAACTTGCCCCGCTTACCGGACCGTAACACACACCGCACTCTCACCCGATCCGTGGCGTGGCAAGCTGCAACGGTTGGCGCGGTCCTGCGAGCCCTGCCGATCTTGTGGGTGTGACGCAAGCCGGCGAAGCCGGCGGGGCCGGAGGACGCGGGATGACCAGGGTGACGTGCTTACTCCTGACCGCGGTGGCGACCCTGGCCGGCGGCGGGGGCTGCGTCAGCTGCGCCACCCACGCGGCCCGCGTGAACTGGGAAGCCGGCCCGACCTGCCCCGTGCCGGTGGTCGAGCGACAGCACGTCTACACGGTCCTGGTTAACGGCGCCTGCCCGGCCGGCGGGTGCAGCCTCGAAGGGCTCCGCGACGGACTCGTGGAGCGCGGCTTCGTCAAGAACTACTTCGGCCAGGTCGTCCACACGCCCTGGCTGGCGTACGAGATGCGGGGCGTGGCGCAATGCGACCCGGCCGCGCGGTTCGTTGTGGTGGGTGCCGACATCGGCTGCCCGCTCGCCGCCCGGCTGGCGCGTCAGGCCGCAGCCGACGGCCTCGTCGTGGACGCCCTCGTCCTCCTCGACCCGGTGCTGATGCCGACCGCGGCCGACTGCCCGGTCCGCACGGTACTGGTGACGACGGGCGGGGACTCCACCTGCGCCCACACGGAGCGTGCGGCCGTGGAGGGGGCGAACCGCCTGACGCTGCCGGGCCATTCGGGCACGGTCGACTTCGTGTGCAGGCTGCTCACCGAGTCGGCGAGCCGCGTCGAACTGCCGGCGGTGATTACCGAGGTGATTGTGGACCCGGACACGCGGCAGCCGCGCGACCTGTCGCCGCCGCCGGGGCTGCCGGGCGAGTGGCTGTTCCTGCACGACCAGCCGGGCTACGTGCCGCCGCCGCTGCCGAGCCCGTACCCGAACGTCGGCCCGATCGCCCCGTCGCTGGTGCCGCGCGGCGGGTACGTCTTCCCCGAACGGCTGCCGCGGCCGCAGTTCACCCCGTGGCCCGGGCAGGTTCCCGTCCCGGTCCCTGGGCAGCCGTTGCCGTCACCGCGACCCGTGGAAGCCGGCCCCGTATCACAGACCCGATGAAGCTGAAGCAGACGCCCGACGACTTCCGCGTCGAGGAACTGACCGACGTGGCGCCGGGCGGCGGCGAATTCAGCCTGTACCGGCTCGACAAGACCGGCTGGACCACGCCCGACGCCATCAGCGCTGTCCGCCGCCGCTGGCAACTCGACGCCCGGCGGGTGAGCTACGGCGGCCTCAAGGACCGCCACGCCGTGACGAGCCAGCACCTCACGGTGTGGCGCGGCCCGCCACGCGGCTTGCAACACGAGCGCGTCACGCTGACGTATCTGGGGCAGGTTCAGGAGCCGTTCACCGCCGCCGGCATCCGTGCGAACCGCTTCACGATCACGCTGCGGTCCCTGGACCGCGGCGCGATCGAACGGGCAGAAGTCGCCCTGACCGAAGTCGCGGACGCCGGACTGCCCAATTACTTCGACGACCAGCGGTTCGGGTCCGTCGGCGACACCGGCGAGTTCGTGGCGAAGGAAATGGTGTTCGGCCGCTTCGAGCGCGCCCTGTGGCTGGCCCTGGCCGCGCCGTACGAGTTCGACCGGGCCGAAGCCAAGCGCGAGAAGCAACAGCTGCGCGACGGCTGGGGCGACTGGCCGAAGCTGAAGGCGAAGCTGCCGAAGGGGCACGCCCGTAGTCTGGTCGATTACCTGGTCCACCACCCGACCGACTTCAAGGGTGCCGTCGCCCGACTGCGTCCGGAGTTGCAGGGGCTGTACCTCGCGGCGTACCAGAGCATGTTGTGGAACCGAATGCTCGCGGCGTGGCTGACCCGGCAGGCGACAGAATTGGCCACGGTCGAGTTGAAGCTCGGCCGGGTGCCGGTGCCGCGGCGTGCGCCCGGGGGCGAGTGGGAAACGCTGACGCTGCCGCTGCCGTCGGCGCGGATGCGACCGCAGCCGGGCGAGGAGTGGGCGGAACTCGCCGCCGAGGTACTGGCGGCCGAGGGGCTGACGCTGCCGGAATTGAAGGTGAAGGGCCTGCAGAAGCCGTTCTTCTCGAAGGGCGACCGGGCCGGCTGTGTCCGCCCCGAGGGGCTGTGCCACAGTGCGGGTGCGGACGAGCGGAACGCCGGGCGGGTGAAGCTGGAACTGCGGTTCGACCTGCCGCGCGGGAGCTACGCGACGATGCTGGTGAAGCGGGTGACGGAGGTGTAACGTGGGGCCGGTCGGAAACCGGCCCCACGGCTCGATCAGTACGCCGGAATCTCGACCTGCTGGCCGCCGGCCAGGGCACTCTCGTGGGCGCAGATGCCGACGAGCGTCCAGTTCGCGCTGGTCGGCGCGTCGGGGAACGCCGGCCGGTCGCCGAGCACGGCCATCAGGAAGTTGTGCGTCAGGTGCGGGTGACTGCCGCCGTGGCCGCCGCCCTGCAGGAAGCTCAGGTGGTCCGCGTCCTGGATCGCCTGCGGCATCGTGAACGTGCGGATCGGCTCCGGCAGCAGGTGCGCGAAGTCCGGCACCTTCACCCGGCTCGGGATCTCCAGCTCCGTCAGCGGCTTCTCGGGCGTATTCTTGGTGTGGACGACAGGGTCCTCGCCCTCGACCTGCTGCCACTCGAAGCTCTTCTTCGAGCCGGTCACGTCGAAGCTCTCGCGGTACTGGCGGGCCACGTCGAACAGGCTGCGGGTCACCTCGGCACACACGTCGGTGCCCTTGATGGTGAACGTGGCCGTCTCCACCGCGAACGGGCTGTTGTACTTCGGCACCAGCTCCTCGCGGATGCGGCCGGAGCCGTAGCAGCTCACCTTCCCCGCCAGGGCCGGCGCCCCGGGCTTGCTGAGCAGCGCGAGGCACGGGCTGACGCAGTGCGTGGCGTACCACATCGGCGGCAGGCCGGGCCAGTAGTCGGGCCAGCCGTCCATGTCCTGCTGGTGGCTGCCGCGGAGGAACTGCACGCGGCCCAACTCGCCCTTGTCGTACAGCTCGCGGGCGAACAGGTACTCCCGGGCGTACACGACGGTTTCCATCATCATGTACACCTTCCCGGTCCGCCGCTGCAGCTCGACGATCTCGCGGATCTGCTCCTTCGTCGTGGCCATCGGCACGGTGCAGGCGACGTGCTTGCCGGCCTTCAGCGCGGCGATGCTCTGCGGCCCGTGGTCGGGGATCGGGCTGTTGATGTGGACGGCGTCGATGTCCGGGTCCTTGAGCAGGTCCTCGTAGCTGGTGAACCGCTTGGGGATGCCGTACTTGTCGGCCGTCTTGTCGAGCTCGGCCTTGTTCCGCCGGCACACGGCGACGATCTCGGCGTTCGGGTGCTTCTGGTAGATGGGGATGAACTCGGCCCCGAACCCGAGGCCGACGACGGCGACCCGGACCTTTTTGTCCGACGACATGGGAGTGCCTCTGTGGGATGAATTGAGTTGTCGGAAAGATAGGAACGGCGGGGCGGGAAGCAAGAAAGTGTGGGGCACTCCGTTCGCCGCTTGCGGCGTAGCGGCGTGGACGCCGCTACGCCGCAAGCGGCAGAACCGATCAACGCTTCTTCGCCTTCTTCTTCACCACCGTCGGCCCCGCGGCCGGCGCAGTAGTCGCCGCGACTGCGACCACGGGCACTTCCGTGCGACGCCGCGTGGCGCTGGCCCAGAACCGTGCCGGGATCAGGCCGAGGCCCATGATGAGCAGTTGGCTCAGCCAGAAGTTAGTGCAGCCGTCGGCGAGGCGGGTGTCGAACCCGTAGGCGTGCAGGCCGATGCCGAGCTGGTTGGTGCCGAACCAGCTCCACGCGCAGATCACGTTGCCGAACAACGCCAGCACCGCGACGCCGCGCGTCTTCACCATGCCGCACCAGCGGGCGTGCAGGATCAGCGCGTTCCACAGCACGATCAGCACCGCCCCGTTCTCCTTCGGGTCCCAGCCCCAGAAGCGGCCCCAGCTCTGGTCGGCCCAGATGCCGCCGAGCACGGTGCCGACGAAGCTCAGGAGCGTGGCGAAGCACACGACGCCGTAGATCATCTGGCCGAGCACTTTGCCCTTCTCGGCGTCGAGGGCCATGCCGGCGAGCGGCTTCGCGGCCGCGGGGAGTTGCCCGGTCGCCAGCGGCTTCCCGTTCGCGTCCACGGCGGTGTCGCCGGCCTTCAGGAACAGCAGGCCGCCGGCGTAGAACGCGGCCGCGCCGCCGGCCACCACCAGGATCACCAGCGGGATGTTCGGGTGGAACCACTCGAACTTCGCGGCCGCGGCGGTGCAGAAGAACCACAGCAGGATCATCGGCACGCCCACGATCCCGGCCGCGGCCGCGCCGAACGACAGCAGCCCGCCCAGCGACGGCGGCTGCGGGCTGGTGAAGCCGTCCTTCACGACCGTGGCGCACTGTAACAGCACGTATACGGCCCCGAGGAACCCGGCGAAGAACGTGGCGGTGTAGCCGAGCGTCACGGTGGTAACGTGCGTGGCGAGCCAGAAGTTGGTGTCGAGCACCGCCTGCATCATTTCGAGCGTGTCGTCGGTCGCCAGGTTGTGGGCGACGATTGTGGTCGCCAGCCCGAGTACGCCGGCGACGGCGTTGCCGATGCCGATGCGGAAGATGCGCTCGAGCACCAGGCCGAGCACCACGCAGCCCCAGCCGATGAACACGGCCGACGAGTACAGGTTCGTCACGAACACGAACGGCCGGTCCATCACGTACATCCGCACGATCAGCGCGGCGGTGTGGACGAGGACCGTGGCGTACAGCACCCACCCGGCCGACTTCTGGAGTGCGGCGCCCCACGCCGGCTTCTCCGACGCCGACGCGATCAGCCCGGCTGCGGCCAGGAGGAAGACCATCCCGTACAGCACGGTGCAGTAGTAGAACGGGGCGAACCGGTTGTATCCCGTCTCGACGCGGACCGCGGCCTTGTCCCGCGGGCTGACGTGGTCCAGGTACTTGGCGTGGTACTCGGCGACGATCCGGTTGAACTCGTCGGGCTTGTTCTCGCGGTACGCGGTCACCATCCCCTGCCACGCGGCGGCCACCGGGTCGGCGACGAGCCGCGCCTCCCCCTCGGAGCGGAGGTACGACCGCACCGCCGACTGGTCGGCCTGGGGCAGCAGCGGCAGCGCCGTCTCGACCCACTCTCGTCGCTCCTCGTCCGGAATCAACGCGGGGCTAATCTTCAGCCGCTCCTGCACCGACGTCAGAAACTCCGCCTTCTGCTCGGCCGACAGCCGGGCCGGGTCGATCCCCTCCACGGGGCCGATCAGCTGGATCGCCTCGTCGGCCGTGAGGGCGTTGATGCGGGCGTCCGGGAGCAACTCGCGCAGCTTGTTCATCGCGGCGAGCAGGGCGTCGCGGAGGGCGTTGTCGCGGTAGTCGCCGAGGCTCGTCCACTTCGTGTCGTCCGTCTGCGGCGGCAGGAGCAGCAGCGCGTTCGACTGCTGATCCAGCCCGCGGAAGCGAGCCAGGTTCATGAACAGCTGCAGCCGGCTGGCCAGCTCCGACATCTTCGTCTCGTACAGCGAGACCTTCTGCCCCGCCTGCCGCTTCTGCGCCGTGACCGACGCGGTCTTCAGCACGACGTTGATGCTCTTGCCGATCTCCTCCACGGAGTATCGCAGGTCGGCGTTCGGCGCCAGCTTTAGCTCGGTGAGCACCTGCTCGTTGTCGATGCGGAACACCTTGTACTTGTAGACCGAACTCTTCTCCTCGCGGCTGCTCGCCAGCACCTCCAGGTACCACTTGATCGCCGGCTGTCGGTCGCCCTTCAGGTCGATGTACTCCTCGCGGCCGCTGATCGACCGCATGTACAGGCGGATGGCCGAGTCGAGCGGCTTCACCCGGCCGCCCTCCACGACCGGGATGCGGGCGAACGCTTCGAGGTCGAACGGCTGCCGCGGCGGGTTCATTCGCCCGGCCGCCGACGCCAGGTACATGCCGACGACGGCCAGGCAGACGTAGGGGAGGTACCAGCCGGACGGGCGCGGGGCGCGGGCGGGCGCGGGGTCGGTCGGGGTCATACCGCGGCCCTCCGGGTGAGGAACTGGGAGAAGTAGATGCCGAAGTGCAGCAGCAGCCCCGCCGACACGACCACGCACGACACGTAGGGGATCAGCCAGCCGGGGTTCTTCACCACCTGCAGGACCGTCGTCTTCTCGGTCGTGTGGTCGAAGTTGCTCTGGTAGAACGTCTCGCCGCGGTGCCGCAGCGGGTCGTTCATGCTGATGGTCACGTCGCGCTCGAGTTGCTGGTCGGGGTCGCGGAGGATGACCCGGCTCGAATAGTTCTTCGCCTTCTCGGTGCCGAGGTAGCGGTCGAAGCGGAACTTGATCAGCTCCAGGCTGTACGGCTTGTAGTAGCGGGCGAAGCGCATCCCGAACTGGTACTTGGTGCCGTCCACCGTCAGTTCGTCCTGCTGCTCCTGGAGCGAGAACCGCAGGGCGACGAGGAACGTCCCCAGGCTGTCGCCCGTCCCCTTGCGGAAGAACGTGACGTAGGCCGCCGGCATGTCCACCTTCGACTCGGTGCTGACGCCCGACTCCTCGCCCTTCGGGATGGCGACGAACATCTTGCCGAACAGGCCCGCGGTGGCCGGGTTCGGCTCCTTCGTCTCGGCCGCGCGGAGGAGCGACGAGTTCGCCATGTACTTGGTCACCTGCACGTCAACCGGCAGGGCCGGGTCGCTGACCTTGCCGCCGCCCTGTAGCAGGCTCTGCGGCACCACCACGACCTTGTCCTTGTCGCCGTCGGGCGTGACGAACGCCAGCTCGACGTGCCGCGAGTCCTCGGCGTAGTTCGCGGAGCCGCCCTCGTCGATCGTCATCCGCTGCTCGACGGCGAACTCGCGGGTGACGAACTCGCCGACGAACAGGAGGATGAGCCCGGAGTGGATGAGGATGACGCCCGACCGCTTCCACGTGAGGCGGAAGCGGACCATGTGGGCGGCGATGAGGTTGAGGAGCATCGCCCCGCCGAGGAGCTTGCCGCCGGGGAGCGGGAACCCGCCGCCCCAGCGGGCGTCCTTCGACACCCACTCGGCGAGGAACACGGAACAGAACTGCCGGATCAGGTCGGAGGGAACCCACACGAAGTACGACCAGAAGTACTGATCGACGACGGTCCAGATGCCGTTGTCCATCTGGGCGAGGGTGCCGAAGAAGACGAGGGCGACGGCGAAGCCGAACAGCCAGACGGTGAGGCGCAGCGACGCCAGCCCCTTGAGTGCCAGCAGGGCGTAGTCGTGCGGCTGGCGCCCGGGGCGCGGCTCGGAGGCCGGGGCGGGTTCGACCGTGGTCGGAGTCATGATGTCCTCGTGCGTCCGAACGGCTCAGCGGCCCTTGCCCATCATCGGCGCGGCGGACGGATTCTTGTTGCCGCGGATGTCCACGCGCCGCACCGGGCCGCCGGCGGCGTCCACCTTCGTCGTGTACCGCGCCTCGTCGCCCGCGGCGGCGGCGTTGCCGAGCATTTTTACCCAGCGATCCAGGTTCCCTTCGACGCCGCCGCCGGACGCCACCAGCGTGACCTCCAGCTGCGGGTCGGGCAGCTTGAGTGTCAGCTTAACGAGCCCGGCGCGGCCCGGCCCGATGCTCCAACCGGCGGGCGGCGTGAAGTCGGGCGTCGCCTTCTCTCCCTTGTACCGGATCGTCTTCAGCAGCAGGTCGAAGCCGGCCTCGTGCTTGGCGAGCGCGTCGGACTCGCCGCTGAGCTTGAAGAACCACACCGGCTCGTCGGCCGGCACCATCGCTCCGAGGAGGCGGTACTTGCCGGTGTTGGCCGGCGCCGTCGCGACCGCGGCCCGCGGGGCGTGGTACGAGTTCACCCCGTCGCCACCGCCACAGCCGACGAACGACGCCGCGGCGAACAAGGCGACGAACGGCAGGGCGCGGCGGGAGGGCATCGCGTTCGGTCTCGGGGACGGCCCGCGGGCGGCCGGGGGGGCGGGGTAGTGTCATTGTTCAGACCGCAGAGCGGCACGTCAAGGCAACCCGGGCCCGCGGGAAGGCAACCCGGGCCCGCGGCTGCCGGGCGGAAGCACGGCTGTGGTCCGCGGCTCCCACCCGGCGGCTGACGCCGCCGGTTCGCCGCGGAGTGGCACGCCAAGGCAACCCGGGCCGGCGGCCGTACCTATAATCAGCGGCGTCCGACCGAACGGGGGCGTGCGATGGCGACGGCGGCGAGTCCGACGGCACTGCGGCGTGAGGGCGACGGCCTCCGCATCGACTGGGCCGACGGCGCGAGCACGTTCACCGCGTGGCGGACGCTCCGCAAGGCGTGCCCGTGTGCGGCCTGCACCGAGGACGGCAAGAAGCCGCCGGACCCGTTCCGCGTGCTGACGCCGCAGGAGGCCGCGGCCGGGCCGCCGGCGCCGACCGCGATGCGGCCCGTCGGCCGGTACGCGTACCAGATCGAGTGGAACGACGGCCACGACACGGGAATTTACCCACTAGAGTTGCTACGGCGGCTCGGGGAAATGACCAATTCCCAATGACCCACCAATGACCTAGGACAGAACCGCAAGTATTCCTTGGTCGTTGGTGGGTCATTGGGAGTTGGTCGTTCGGATGCATTGAACGCACTCGCAAGGTCCGCACCATGAACCCGCAAGCTCCCCCGAAGCTCTCACTCCCCGGCGTGAAGCACGTCGTCGCCGTCGCCAGCGGCAAGGGCGGCGTGGGCAAGTCCACCGTCGCGGCCAACCTGGCGCTGGCGCTCCGCATGGCCGGCCAGAAAGTCGGCCTCATGGACGCCGACATCTACGGCCCGTCCGTGCCGATCATGTTCGGCCTCGGCACCGTCAACCCGCAGACGACGCCGTTCCCGCTGGAGAAGTACGGCATCAGCCTGATGTCGATGGGCTTCCTGGTGGACCCCAGCCAGGCCGTCATCTGGCGCGGCCCGAAGGTGGCGCAGGCGGTGCAGTCGTTCCTCGGGCAGGTCGATTGGGGCCAGCTCGATACGCTCGTGATCGACCTGCCGCCCGGCACCGGCGACGCGCAGTTGACGCTGTCGCAGAGCGCCCCGCTGACCGGCGCCGTCATCGTGACGACGCCGCAGGACGTGAGCCTGATCGACGCCCGCAAGGGCGTGAAGATGTTCCAGGAGGTGCGGGTGCCGGTCCTCGGCGTGGTCGAGAACATGAGCTACTTCGTCGGCGACGACGGCAAGCGGTACGACATCTTTCGCTCCGGCGGCGGGCGGAGGCTGGCCGACGAGATCGGCGTGCCGCTGCTCGGCGAACTCCCCATCGACCCACGCATCGCCGAGTGCGGCGACGCCGGCGAGCCGTTCGTGCGCAAGTACCCCGACGCCCCCGTGTCGGCTGCGTACGCGGCGCTGGCGAAGCGAGTCATCGACGAGCTGGCCAACCCGGTGACGGGGCTGCCGGAAGTCGTTCTCTGACGCGAGGGGCCGGTCGTGGACCGCTGGGTGTGGTACGCCCTGGCGTCGATGGCGTTCGCCGGGGCCACGGCCGTGGTCGCCAAAATCGGCCTCGCCACGGTGTCGGCCGACCTGGGCTCGGCCGTCCGCACCGCCTTCGTGTTCCTGTTCATGCTCGCGTTCGCTGCCGTGGTCGTGCCGAACGACGAGTACGCGAAGCTCGGCCGCCGCGACGTCCTGTTCCTCGCCCTGTCCGCGGCCCTGACCGCCGCGTCGTGGGTGTGTTACTACCGCGCCGTCCAGCAAGGCCCGGTCGCCGGCGTGACACTGATCGACAAGGGAAGTCTGGTCGTCGCGGTGCTCCTGGCGTGGCTGCTGCTCGGCGAGGAGCCGACGCCGCAGCTGCTGGTCGGGTGCGGATTGGTGGTCGCCGGGTTGGTCGTTGCATCTCGCAGTTGATGAGGTGTACTCATGCCCCGCTATGACGAGGATGACGAGGACGCCGACCGCCCGCGCCGCCGGCGGAGGCGCGACGACGACGACCACGACCCGTTCCGCCCCCGGAAGAAGCGCGGCGGCGGCCCGCCGATCGGCCTCATCGTCGGCGGCGGCGTCGCGGGCGTGCTTCTCCTGGTCGGCGGGATCGTGCTCGCGCTGACGATGAGGAAGGCCGGCCCGCTGGAGGCGAAGGGCGGCCCGGCACCCGCACCCGCCCCGGCTCCGGAAGTCCGTCCGGTCCCATTCCCCGTTCCCGGGCCGGCCGCTGGCGTGGAGGCAAAGAAGCCGCTGTTCGGCGTCTCACTGCCGGCCGGCACCGAAGGCGTGCGGCAGATCGCCTTCGGCGGCGGGCCGGACGGGTACGTCGGCCTCGTCGGCTCCGCCGGCCTCACCGCCGACCAGAATCTGACGGTCGCCAGGGCGAAGACCGGCGAGCTGGTCGGGCGGGTGCTCCTGCCGAACGGCGAGTCGGTGAACGGGGTCGCCATCTCGACCTCCGCCCGGTACGCCGCCGTGCACGTCTCCGCACCGTTCGACGGCGACGTGGTCGTGCTCCATGAGCTGGCGTCGAAGCAGTCGTACCGGTTCACGCCGTACTCGAAGAAGGGGGCGATCACCAACCCCGGGCTGGTGTTCGTCGGGTTCGTCGGCCCCGACCGGCTCCTCACGGCGCACGAGACGAGCGGGTTCGACGTGTGGCAACTGCCGAAGATGACGCGGGTGTGCGGCCAGCCGGGCCGGCCGCCGAGTTCGATGCCGATGGTCGAGCGCGAAGGGTTCAGCATGCGCGCGAAGAACGCCGCCCTGTCCGCGGACGGCAAGACGCTCGCGCTCTTCGACGGCACCGGGTTCGCGTTCCACGACACCACGACGGCCGCGCGGACGGCCAGGACCGAGGCGTTCGTGCAAGGCCTGACGGCCGGGTTCCGCGGGGCCGCGTTCGCGCCGGACGGCAAGCGGTTCGCCGCGATCACCACCACGTACTCGCCGCAGCCGCTGACCGCGCTCGCGGTGTGGGACGTGGCGAAGGGGGCGCGACTGAGTACCGCCCCGCTCCGGCCCGGCGCGGGCGGCACAGCGATGGCCTTCTGGGGGCCGGATCACGTCCTGCTGTCGCAGGGCGGGCTCGGCTCGGCCGAGGTCATGGCTGTGGCGACCGGCGAGATCGTGGTGAAGGTCGAAACGAAGGTTACGGGGTCGAGCCGGCTCGTCTCACCGGACACGCCCGGCGGCGCCCTGTGGTACGCCTTCGATCGGAGCTTCGGGGGCCGTGAGCCGTCGGCGTTGGGTTCGGTCCCGGCGCCGGCCGCGATGCCGGGGCGGACGCTGGAACTCACGCCTGATGGGCCGCAGTGGCGGTGACCGTCACGGCTTCAAGTCGCCACACGGCCGCACGCCCGTGCCTTTGCGGCGGGTGAGCGCGTCGCCCAGTTCCGCCCGCGCCCGCTCGGCGTGGGCCAGCAGCTCGCGCACCACGTCCGGGTGCGCCGCGGCGACATCGCGAGTTTCGCCCGCGTCGGCGTGCAGGTCGTACAGCGCTTGCCCGGTCCGCTCCACCCGGTAGCCATGACGGCTGGCGATGCCGCGGAGGCCGCTCACGCTCATCGCCTCCGGCTTCGCGCGGCCCCAGTTCGCCGGCTTGCCGCCCTCGCCCGGCGGGCCGTTCACGGTCAGGTAGTCGTGGGGCAGGTGGAGCTTCCACCGCCCCGCCCGCACCGCGTGGAGCTCGTCTCCGGCGTAGAAGAAGTAGGCGGCGTGCGGCGAACGGGCGTTCGGCTCGCCGAGCAGGATCGGGCCGACGTCCTTGCCGTCGATCGGAAGCGCCGGCGACTTCGCCCCGGCCAGTCGGACGAGCGTCGGGAGCAGGTCGATTGTCATGACGGGCTCGTCGCACACCCGCCCCGCCGGGACGCGGCCGGGCCAGTACGCGATCCCCGGCACCCGCACCCCGCCCTCCCAGGTCGTGAGTTTCCCCTCGCGCAGCGGCCCGGCGCTGCCGGCGTGGCTGCCGTAGGACAGGAACGGACCGTTGTCCGAAATGAACAGCACCAGCGTGTTCGCCTCCAGGCCGTGGCGGCGGACGGCGGCCAGCACTTCGCCCACGCCCGAATCCAATTCCTCGACCACGTCGCCATAGACGCCGGCGGCCGAGCGGTGCCGCCACTCCGGCGACGCGAAGATGGGCACGTGCGGCATCACGTGCGGCAGGTACAGAATGAACGGCCGGTGGGCGTTCGCCCCGATGAACTCGACGGCCAGGTCGGTGAACCGGCGCGTGAACCGGCCCTGGTCGGGGTTCGTTTCGATCACCCGCTCGCCGCGGAGGAACGGCAGCGGCGGCAGGCCCGGCATCGTCGGGTGGAGCGGGCCGTTGTCGTTCGAGTACGGCAGGCCGGCGAAGTCGTCGAAGCCGCGGCGGGTGGGAAGGAACGGCGGTCGGTCCCCGAGGTGCCACTTGCCGTAGATCGCAGTCGCATACCCAGCCTCCCGCAAGAGTTCGGGCAGAAGCCGTTCCGCGGGGTGGAGGCCGACCGTGCTCTGGTGGTTGAGCGCCCCGAACAGCGACACGCGGTTGGCGTAGCAGCCGGTCAACAGCGACGCCCGCGAGGCCGTGCAGACCGGCTGCGAGACGTAAAAGCTGGAGAAGCGAGTGCCCTTCGCCGCGAGCTGATCGAGGTGCGGGGTGCGGAGCTTCTTCGCGCCATAGCACCCGAGGTCGCCGTAGCCCAGGTCGTCGGCCACAATGAGGACGACGTTGGGGGGCCGAATCTCGGACGCAACTGTCGTTCCAGGAAGGACTATCGCCGCAACCAGAGCCCAGGCTCGGGGAGTGATCCGCACGGTGGGATTCCTCGCGTGGTGGGCCGAGTGTCCCACGAGTTTCGGAGGCTGTCAACCGGCCGTGCCGCGGCTGCGAAATCGGGGTGGGCGCCAATCTGCCCGCTGAACCGCCTCGGCTCATGGTAGACCGTCGCGCCGCGCTACGGGTACGTCCCGTTCCGGACCCGCAAGACTCACCCGACCGTCTCGCCCAGCCCCACGCGCCCGTCCCTGCCCGGACCGAACCGTCCCGGCTGCGACAACCCGGCCCGCAGTGCCGACCCGACGAACCGGGATAACCCAACCCGTCGCCCCACCCGGCGCGGGGGCGGGGCGGTTTGTAAAGTCTTGCCCGGCGTTCGGTTGTTCGCCGCCGACCCGGCGGTTATCCGTGCGCGGCCACCCCGCGCGCCCTGGTCCGCACACGCGCCGTACCTCCTCGTTGAACCCGCGGGAGCAGGAACATGTCGAAGAACGCCCGGTCCCCCTGGCTGTCCCGCAAGCCGCAGGCCGAACTCCCGGCCCGGGGCTGAACTTTACGCCGCTCGAAGACCGGCTGGCGCCGGCCACTTTCACCTGGGACGGCGGCGGGGCCAACTCCCTGTGGAACACCGCGGCGAACTGGGTTGGCGACTCGGGCCCGGCTCAGGTCGCGCCCGGCACCCTGCTCGACCTGGTGTTCCCGGCCACCCGACGCCGGACAACAGCTACTTCCGCAGCGACTACAGCCTGACGATCCAGGACCCGGCGACGACCGGCACCATCGGCATCGTCGGCGGCCGCGGCACCGACTTCGTCAAGCTCGGGGCCGGGCACCTGATCCTGCCGCAGGCCAACCCCTACTTCGGCCGCACCCTCATCGAGCAGGGGTGGGTGACGGTTCAGAACAACCGGTCGCTCGGCGACGTGGTCCCGGCCACGGCCCTCGGCAAGACGGCCCAGCAGCCGACGATCGTGTCGGCCGGGGCGTCGCTCCACCTCGCTCTCACCGCCCCGGGCGTGGTTCTGACTCTCGCGGAAGAGCACATCGTCCTGGAGGGGCTTGGCCTCGGCTCGCTCCCGGGTCAGGAACAGCACCCGTACAGCTTCATCAATCAGAAGGGCGCGCTGATCAACCTGGGCGGCGACAACATCATCACCGGCGACGTCGGGCTCATCAGCACCGGGATCGGCACGGCGACCTGCTCGCGGGGGCCGGCCCGGGCGGCGGCCCGCGGGTGAAGATTTACGACGCCGGCAGCCTGCTGGCGGTCGGCGGGAACGCGGCGACCGTGTTCGCCGACTTCTTCGCCGGCAACGTCGACAACCGCGGCGGGGTGAAGGTGGCGGCCAAGAACCTGGACGGCGACAAGTTCATCGACGTGATGACCGGCGGCGGCAAGGGCGACTGGGCCGTGGCGACCGCCTACCGCGGCTCGGCCCTCATCGGCAACACCGCCGCGGCGATGTACGAGTTCCTGCTCGACGACACCCTGAACGGCGTGTTCGTCGGCTAACCCGACGTGGCTGTCCCGGGGGCGGTTGCCCCCGGGTGTCGCTCCCGACTGCGGCCCCGGCCGCGGTTTTTTCGTATTTCGGCGCCGGGTTTGTCTGGTTTTAACGCCGGGTCTCGTACTCAGGGGTAGGGAAGCGAGGAGTCCGATGCCCCACGCCGACGTACCGCCGGGTTCCGGCCCCGACGCCGACGACCGGCTCGTCGAGGACATGCTCTCGTTCCTCAACGGGGGCTCCGTGCCCGACACGCCGGATGGTCACCCGGTATCACCCGGACGTGGCGACGCCGTACGGCGACCGCCGGCCCCGACGCGCGGACGCCCTCCCCCGCCGGCCGCGACACCACGCCGGACCGGGTGATCGGGCCGTACCGCGTGGTCCGCCGGGTGAACGGCGGCGGCATGGGCGAGGTGTTCCACGCCCGCCACCGCGAGCTGCCAGTGGAGGTGGCGCTGAAGACGATCCGCACCGGGCACGACCACCGGCCGTGGGTCGCAGCGGACCGCTCGACCCGTGATCACCCGAGCGCAGGAGTCGCTCCGATGTGGCGCGTCCGTTCCCCCGAGACGGGGCGACCATCCGCCTCTTCGGTAACAAGTTCGTCGCTTCGGGTACGGCCCCGTAGGGGCTGGACGACACCGCGGTCTTCGTCAAGCTCCTCCGCACGTCGGCCGGGCCGGCGTGGGAGCGCCACGGCACGTCACGATCACCGTCTCGTAACCACGCGCCTCGCGGACGGCGACGCCGACGTTCCCGACCGCGGGTTTGTCCTTGCCCTCCCCCGACTGCGGGGGTAGGCTCGGGTATCCCGTCTGGCTCGCCGTCCGCCGAGGTCGATCCATGCCTCTCCCCCGGGTGCCCGCGGTCCGCGCCGCCGCGGTCGTAGCCCTCCTCGCCGCCACGAGCCTCGGCGGCGCACAAGAACCGCCCCCGGCCGGACAGCCGCCCGGCGAGGTGCAACCGCCCGCCAAAAAAGCACCACCCGCCCAGGCGGGCCGGCCGCTCACCCAGGCCGTCATCGACGAGGCCGTCGACCGCGGCGTGAGCTTCCTACGCCAGACGCAGACGCCCGCCGGCTCGTGGGGCAAGGGGACGAACGTCGGCCCCGGCGGGGGTTGGGCCGTCGGCTACACCGCCCTGTGCGGCATCGCCCTGATCGAGGCCGGCATCCCGCCGAACGACCCCGGCATCCAGAAGGCCGCGAACGTCGTCCGCGCCGCGCAGCCGAAGATCGACCACACGTACGAGGCGGCGCTCGCCATCATCTTCCTCGACCGCGTCGGCGAGAAGAAGGACAAGCCGCTGATCCAGGGGCTGGCCCTCCGCCTCATCGCCGGCCAGAGCGGCACCGGCGGCTGGGGCTACAAGGTGCCGATCGTCCCGCAGTCGGACGCGAACCTGATGTTCGGCGCCCTGAAGCAGTTGAACCCGCCGCAGACCGGCAGCACGCCGAGCCTCCGCGACCGCCCCGGCTCGCTGGGCCTGTGCATCAAGATGTCCGACGACGTCCGCCCGAAGCCGCCGGCGAAGCTGGCGACCGGCGCGGCCGCGGACACCACCAAAACCCTCGCCAACCTCGCCGCCAAGCTCCGCGGCCTGCCGACGTTCATCGACCCCGCCCGGCTGCCGCTCGTCGAGCCGAAGGACAAGCGGAACGACCCAATCGTCGGCACCACGGACAACTCGAACACGCACTTCGCCACCATCGGCCTGTGGTGCGCCCGCCGTCACGAGGTGCCGACCGAGCGGACGTTCGCGCTGCTGAACCGCCGCTTCCAGACGAGCCAGTCCGCCGACGGCAGTTGGGGCTACGACTTCTCCGCGGAGGGGAAGTCGGGCGGCTCCCCGGCCCTCACCTGCGTCGCGCTGCTGGGCCTGGCGATCGGCCACGCTCTCGACCTGGACAAGAACGAGAACGTGCGGCCCGAACAAGACCCGCGCATCCTGAAGGCGTTCAAGATGCTCGGGGGCCGGGTCGGGGCGCCGACCGGGTTCGTCGGCGGCGACCGGCCGACGCCGAAGGCGGCCGGCGGGCTGTACTACCTGTGGGCGCTGGAGCGGATCGCGGTGCTGTACGACGTGGCGCAGCTGGACAACAAGGACTGGTACAAGTGGGGCGCCGAAATCCTCTGCACCCACCAGAAGCCGAACGGCAGCTGGGAGGACGGCGGCTACCCGGCCGACCACCCGGCGATCAACACGGCGCTGGCGGTGCTGTTCCTGAAGCGGGCCAACCTCACGCCCGACCTGTCGCGGCGGCTGCTGATCGACCCGTCGCGGCTGACGGCCACGGTGAACACGCCCGCGCCGGCCCCGCCGCCTCCCCCTCCCCCGCCGCCGGAGCCGACCCCCGAGCCGACGCCCGAGCCGAAGGTGGAGACGCCGGCCCCCGCGCCCGCGCCGAAGGCGGCGCCGGCCCCGCCGCCGGAGCCGGTATCGACGCCGGCGCCGAAGGCGTCGTCGAACCTGTGGCTGTGGCTGGCCCTCGGCGGCGGCGTGCTGCTGGCGCTGCTGGGACTGCTCGCGTTCCTGATGATGCGGAAGCAGCCGGAGGAAAGGCCGCGGAAGAAGGGGAAGAAGGCCGCCCGCCCCCGCGACGAGGATGACGACGACGAGGAAGAAGACGAGCGGCCGCGCCGGCGGCGTAAGTAAACGAGTTCTGCCGCTTGCGGCGTAGCGCCGCGGCGCTACGCCGCAAGCGGCGGCAGATTCACACCCCCAGCATCTCCGCGATCCCCTTCAGCACCGCGCGGTCGCTGTCGGGCCGCGTCGGGCTCCGCGGGTGGGTGTTGTCGCAGCCGACCCAGCCGCCGAGCTTCAGGAACATCGCCGCCGAGTGCTTGTACGCCGGCACCGGCGCCCGGAACGCGAAGAACCCCAGGTACTGCAACACGTCGTTGAGCCCGTGGAACCGCGGGTCGCCGTCCTTCCAGTAGCGGTCGCGGAGCGCGAACAGGTCCGGCGCGAACGTGCTCAGGCCGAGCAGGTAGTCGCTGCCGTACATCACCATGTCGATGGCCAGGTCGTTCCCCGTCAGCACCAGGAAGTCGGGCCGCACCGCGTCGCGGAGTTGCAGGCGTTCCCACTCCTGCACGCGGTCGAGCGACGAGTGCTTGGCCCCGATCAGCTTCCGCACGCCGAGCAGGCCGCGGTAGGCGTCGAGCGAGTAAATCTTGCCGAACGGGGCGAACATGGTGCCGAGTTCAAACCCGATCAGCCCGTCGCAGTGCCGCCCGAGCGTCTCGTAGGCGGCGACCAGTTCCGGGTCGGGAAGCCTGGTGAGGCCGTAGCTCTGGAAGATGACCGGGGTGCCGCCGCGCTCCACGATGGGGGCCATCGCGCGGGCGTAGGCGTCGGCATCGAAGCGACTGCCCGGCGCGTCGCCGACGAACGCCCCGGCGACGAACCGGCCGCCGCCGAGGACGGTGCGGGTGCGGTCGAGGGCGTGGCACTTGGTGTCGTCGGTGATGAGGTTGCCGAACCCCGTGTCCATGTTGACGGCGGGGACGAGCCCGGCCGCGGCGGTGCGGGCGACGTGCGCGTCGAACGCCGGCCAATCGATGTCGCCGTCGTCGGTGAACGGGAGGAGGATGGCGGACATGCCGGTGACCGGCCGCCGCGGGCGGATCATGGCGATCGGGTCGAGCATCGGACGGCCCCGCGCGAGGAACGCGGGACATGATACGGATCAGTTCTTCGCCCCGCCGGCCAGCCACGCCGCCGCATCGTGGAGGGTCACGGTCATCCGCGACGGCCGGCCGGGCAGTTCCGGAGTGTAGGCGCGAACGGCGACGCGGCGGCCGGCGGGGTCGAATGCCGCGGTGATGACGTGCTGGTCGTCGCGCACCAGTCGGCCTCCGCGGGTGTAGAGTGACACCCAGCTGTCGAACAGAGGGTCGTTATTCCGCGGCGTCGAGCGGTGAACCACGAGCCAGCGCGGGTCCGGCCCGGGGTGCACGCTCGGCGGATGGCCCTTCTCGACACCGGCCACGAAGAAGGCGTGACGCTGCCGGCCGTTCGCAGCGTCGAAGATAACGACCCGGCCGTCTTTCGAGGTCGTTACCACCTCGGTACCGTCGTCGGTGAGCCACGCCACTTCCCCGCCCACGCCGTCCCCGCCGAAGGTGTGGACCACCTTCCCGTTGGTCATGTCCAGCGTCTGAATCGCCTCGACCCCGGAGTACAGCAGTCGAGTGCCGGTCAGGTCGGTCGTGTAATGACCGAGCCGCTCGCCGCCCTCCAGTTTCACGGAGGTGTCGGAGCCGTCGCGCGGGTTCCACGTCCGCAGGCGTTGCTTGTTCGTGGCCATCAGAAGGCGGCCGTCGCGGGTGATCCAGTGCCACTCACAACGTTCGTCCTTCTCCCACGTCGGCTCGAACACGACCCGGCCGTCGGCGAGGTTCCAGACTTGCTCGCCGCCTGTGATCCGGCCGGTATCGCGGTCGTAGTGTCCCCAGTGCGACAGCAAGTGCTTTCCGTCCGGCGAGTAGTTGGCGGACTCGACCCGCGAACACTTCAGCCGTCGAACCTCCGCCCACGACTTGATGTCTCGGATCACGACCTCACCGGTCGCGGGGTACGGCGTCGCCAGGTGCTTGCCGTCGGGAGAGAAGTCGGACGAGGCGTCGGGGAGTGTGCGTAGGTGGCGGCCGCTCGCGGCGTCCCACAGGGTCAGAACCGGGTCGTATTCCTTTCCCCGCGGCCGACTCCCGGACACCGCCAGGATCGCGCCGTCGGGCGAGAACACGCAGGAGCCGGGGAACGGGCAACCGTGCCGGTCCAAGTCGAGAATGTGTGGCGTGTTGGCTGGTACGGGAGGGCGGGCCGTCGCCGGGACCATCATTAGAGCTGCGGCCGGCATGAGTGCGGCCGTGAGAACTCGTGTCATAAGTCACCAGCTGGCAATGCCTACCATGCACCGCGAGCATACCAGGCCGGTCGTCTTGCTCCAACATACTTTCGTGACATTGACTCAATGCGTGCCTCGACCCCCCGGGGGGGTCGCGTACACACAATGCCCGCGGGGCGAACGTCAGCGGTCGAAGTCGTCGGTGTTCGTCTCGCGCTGCCGGTCGGTGATCGGCACGCGGGCGTCGGCCACCAGGTCCTTGACGACCAGCTCGGCCGTCCGTTTGCGCAGGCGGCTCTCGGGCTTCAGGATCATGCGGTGGGCCAGCACCGGGTGGGCCATCTTCTTCACGTCGTCCGGCAGGGCGAAGTCGCGGCCGCCGATCGCCGCCAGCGCCTGTGCCGTGCGGTACAGCGCCAGCGACGCCCGCGGGCTGCCGCCCAGCAGCACGTCCTCGTGGCTGCGGCTCGCGTGGACGATCTCCAGCACGTACCGCTTCACCTTGTCGTCCACGAAGATGCCGCGAATGCTCTCCTGACACGCCAGCACGTCCTCGGCGCTCACCACCGCCTTCAGGTCGTCGATCGGGTGCCCCTTCTGGAGGCGGCTCAGCATCTTGCTCTCCTCCTCAAGAGTCGGGTAGCCGAGGCTGAGGCGGACGAGGAAGCGGTCGAGCTGCGCCTCGGGCAACGGGAACGTGCCCTCCTGGTCCACCGGGTTCTGCGTGGCGATGACCAGGAACGGCGCCTTGAGGATGTAGGTCTGCCCGTCCACGCTGACGCGGCGCTCGGCCATCGCCTCCAGCAGCGCGGCCTGCGTGCGCGGCGTGGCGCGGTTGATCTCGTCGGCCAGGAGCGTCTGGGCGAACACCGGCCCGGAGCGGAACTCGAACTCGCCCGACTTCTGGTTGAACACCGACGCGCCGGTCACCTCCGACGGCAGCAGGTCCGGCGTACACTGGAGCCGCTTGAAGGTGCAGCCGACGCTGCGGGCCAGGGCGCGGGCGAGCATCGTCTTGGCGACGCCGGGCACGTCTTCGAGGAGGATGTGGCCTTCGCAGAAGTACGCGGCGACGGCGAGGGTCACCTGCGGCTTCTTGCCGATGATGACCTTCTCGATGTTGGCGATGATCCGGCCGGCGACGGCGGCCACGTCGGGTTGGGACATCTCGGCTCGGCGGCGGAGGGTGTAGGGTAGGGTACGGAGGGAGACGACGGCCGGCGGCCGGCGTTCCGCGGGAAGTCGGGCGCCCATCCACCCCACCCTGCCAAGCTTGAGCAAAACTTGACGGGCCGGCTGAAACGTTCACGTCCGCGGTCCGGCGGCGCCGATATTCCCGGTGACGACGGCGGAGCCTAGCGGAGGGGGCGTTATGCGGGGGGCGTGCGGACTACTCGCGGCGGCGCTGCTGTGCGGCGTGTCCGGGTGCCTCCACCCGCACGGCATGGGCAGCCCGCCGCCCGGCGGCGGGGTCGGCGTCCACGGCCAGCCGCCGATCGCGGTGCCGCCGCAGGGCGCGGTGCCGCGCGAACTCGACCCCATCACGCTGCCGCCTTACGTGATCGAGGCGCCCGACACGCTGATGATCCAGGTCGTGCAGCGGACGCGGGTGGACGACCTCGACGCGAACGGGAAGGCAATCATCGGCGACGACGGGAAGGCCGTCAAGAAGGACGCGACGAAGGACCTGCCGGTGCAGGCGATCAACGGCGGCGGGCCGTTCCTGGTGAACCCCGACGGCACGGTGCGGCTCGGCTTCTGGGGCTCGGTCATGGTCGCCGGGCTGACGCTCGACCAGGCCGTCGAGGCGATCCGCCAGCACCTGCTGCGGTCCGAGGTGCTGACGCGGTCCGGGGTGCGGCCCGAGAGCCTCGTCGTGATCGTGGACGTGATCTCTTACAACAGCAAGCGGTACTACGTCATCACCGACGGCGGCGGCTACGGCGAGCAGGTGTACCCGTTCCCCGTGCAGGGGAGCGAGAAGGTGCTGGACGCCATCGCCAACATCAACGGCCTGCCGGCGGTGGCCAGCAAGCGGAACATCTGGGTGGCCCGCCGCTGCCCGCACCCCGACCAGCCGTGGCAGATCCTGCCGGTGGACTGGGTCGGCATCACGCAGCACGGGCAGTCGTTCACGAACTACCAGATTCTCCCCGGCGACCGCGTGTACGTGAAGGCCCAGCGGCTGGTGACGATCGACACCGCGATGGCCCGGATGCTCAGCCCGATCGAGCGGATGTTCGGCATCACCCTGCTCGGGACGAGTACGGTGAACCAGATCTCGGGCCGCGGCAACGGGTTCAACAACAACGGCTTCTAACACCACGAGGACGGCACCATGCGAACCACGATCCTGAGTGCGGCGGCACTGCTCGGGCTGGCGGCGACCGCCGCCGCCCAGCAGCCGGGGGGCTTCCCCTCTGGTGGGCTGAACTACGGGGTGCCGGGCTACCCGACGTTCAACCCGCAGAACGCGATGCCGAACATCTACAACCCGCGGACGCAGCCGCTGAGCCCGTACCTGAACCTGATGCGCGGCGGCAGCCCGGGCGTGAACTACTACTACGGCGTCCGCCCCGGCACCACCGGCGGCGGGGCCACGTACGGGGCCGGCGGGTCCGGCGGGGTCGGGCCGCGAGCGGGCGGGTTCCAGTTCCAGTACACGCCGGACGACGCCCTGCTGCTGCCGGAGCCGGGCGAGGGCTACGTGCTGCCGCCGGCCGGGCACCCGACGGTGTTCAACAACACCCTCGGCTACTTCCCGTCCGGCCCCGGCGCCGGAGGCGCGGGGATGGGCGGGCAGCGGCCGCGGTCGGGGAACACGCCGGTGCAGCAACCGCGGGCGGGGCGCCGCTAACGAACAGGCCGCCGGGACGGACCCCGGCGTGAGAAGGAGCCCGACATGGATGTCGGTTCGCAGAAGGCCGGCCGCTGGTCGTGGGCAGTACGCGGGGCGTCGGGACTGGCGGTGGCCTCGGCCGTGTCCGCGGCCGCCGCCGCCGACGGCCCCCGCGCCGCGGCGCTGCTGCCGCCGCGCGTCGGCGCCGCGCCGCCGGCCGCGGTCGTAGCCCGTGGCGCCATCGACGACGACCCCCTCGCCACGACTCCCGTCGTGCGGAAGGGTTCGACCCCGCGCCCGCTCACGCCGCCGACCGCGACGAGAGCCGCACCGGACCACTGGCTGAGCGGCGTCGATCCGAACCTCATCACCGCGGCCGCGACGACCACCGCAAAAGGCGTGACGCCGGCGAAACTGACGCTCGCCCCGCAACCGGTGTCGGCGCTGCCGCCGGCCGCGTCGCCGAAGCTGACCGCCCCACCGCCGCTGTTCAAGGCCGGCGATCCGAACCCGTTGTCGAAGGGCGTCGAGGCGTTCAAGGGCTTCGCCACGCAGGACGGCACCGCCGCCCTGTCGCCGGCCGGGTCACCGCCCGCGGACACGCGCTCGCCGCACGACCCCCACACGGGGAAGGCACCGAACGGCGCACCCGTGCTGGCCGGCCCGCCGGCGTGGCGGTGGTACGGCTACGGCTCCGTTACCCCGGGGGCCAACGCGTACGCGCCGAGCGGCCAGTACCCGCGGGCTTCGGCCAACTGGTACTCGGTGACGAAAGCGACGCCCGGCGCGTTCCCGGTGCCGGTGGTGAACCCGTACCGTGGCGGCTCAGGCACCGAGCCGCCGAGCTACGCCGGCAACACGCCCGTGCCGACGCGGCCGACGTTCACGCCGATGCTGACGGACAACACGCTGCCGCCGCCGCCGGTGCTGAACCCGGCCCCGCTGCCGCCGCCGAAGCTCGGGCTGATGCCGACCGCCGAGCCGCTGGCCGCGGCGCCGCTGCCACTGCCTACAATGCCGTCGATGACCGCGCCGGCTCCGGTGTCGGTAGCGCCGCCGGCGTTCACGCCGATCCCGCTGCCGCCGCCGCCGGCCGTGCGAGCCCCCGAACCCGTTGCCAGCCGACCCGCCGCTCCACCGATCCTGCCGCCGTTGTCGGTGATGCCGGCGACCCCGGCGCCGGTGGTGCCGTCGCTCGTGCCGACGGCGGCCCCGGCGGTGGCGCCCGTGTCGGCACCGGCGGTGGCGCCCGTGTCTGCGCCCGCGGCAGCCGAGGACGATGTCCGCTGGAAGTCGAACCCTACGCACCGCCCGTCGCCTCCCCCGGGGACGTGGGGGCAGCCGGGCGACCGCCTCCGCTCGACCGCCGAACCACGGCGGCCGATCGCCCGCGGCCAGATCGGCGACGAGGTGCAGGAGCCGACCGACGCGGTGGAGGCGGTGGTACAGGCCGTCTGCCGCGGCCGGGCGACCGGGATCGACGTGCGGCACACCGGCCCGCTGCAAGTGACGGTTTGTTTCGAGGCACGGTCACAGACGGACGCCACGGCGCTGGTCCGCGACCTGAGCGCGCGGCCGGAGTTGGCCCGGTACGAAGTGAACTTCTGCGTACTGGTGAAGTGAGTCGCGGGCGTCAGCCCGCGTCGCCCGCCCGCCGCCGCATCGTCGCCCACAGTTCGGCGAAGTCCTCGGGCGGCTTTACGTCCCAGCTCACCGGCTGGTCCGTCGCGGGGTGAACGAACCCGAGCCGGGCCGCGTGCAGCATTGGTCGCTCCGCCGAGCTACGGTCCGGCAGCGGCTTCCCGTTCAGCGGCCGGTCGTACACGCGCTCCCCGCACAGCGGCGTTCCCGCCTCGCCGAGGTGGATGCGTACCTGGTGCGTCCGCCCCGTTTCCAGCCGGCACTCGACCACGGCGAACGGCCCCAGCTGCTCCAGCACCTTTACGTGCGTCACCGCCTTCTTGCCGTCCTCGGTCAGCAGGTCGCGCGAGGTGCCCCGCCGGCCGTCGCCGCGGTCTGGCACGAACAGCGACTCGATCCGCCCGCTCTTGGGGGCACCGCGAGTGAGTCCGAGGTAGCGGCGGTCGGCGGTGTGCTTGCGGAACTGATTCGTCAGGTGCTCGGCCGCTGCGCGAGTGCGGGCGAACACCACCAGCCCGGACGTGTCCCGGTCGATGCGATGGACGGCGGTCACCGGCCGGGTCGGCGCCCCGAGCGCGGCCGGGAGCAGGTCGGCGAGCGTCTTCGGCAGGAAGCGCTTGCCGCGGCCGAACTCCTCGGCCTCCTCCTTGTGCCGCATCGTGGTCAGCCCCGCGGGCTTGTTCACGACCACGATCGTGTCGTCGGCGTAAACGATGGCCTCGGCCGCTAGCAGCGACCCAACTCCATCGCCGTCAGGCAGCTGGCCCGGGAGGCGGACCAGCTTCGGAACGGGTTTCGGCTTCGGCTTCGGAGGCGGGGTCGTGGTGGGGGTCGCGTTCTTCACCTCGACCATGCCGCTGTCCAGCTGCACGCTCTTGCCGACCTTGAGCCGCCGAGCCACGTCCGTCTCGACCTGCTGACCGACGCGGACGTGGCGGTTCTCGATCATCCGCTTGGCGTGCGCCCACGACAGCCCGTAGCGCGTCTTCAGGACGGCGGCGAGCGTCTTGCCGTTCTCCCGGCGGTCAACCACGAACACGATCGGCGGCATCGGTCACTCCACGGCGAACGTCTTCTCATCGATCGACCCCAGCGGCCGGTACTCGGCCACGGTGATCTCCAGGAACGCCTTGCCGTCGTGGCTCACCCGCGACCGCATCGGCACCATCATGCCGCCGACCGCCTTGTACTCGGAGAAGGCGGTGAACTCGTCCACCTTCTTCTGTTCGGGGTTCAGCCCCTCGCGCCGCATCCCCGCCAGCAGGCCGGTCTTCTGGTCGAAGTACAGACGGGCGTCCTTCAGCCCCTTGGCCTTCACCAACAGCACCGCCGCGGGCCGGCCGTCGACCGCGCCCGGCGCCTCGGCCGACAGCGTGTACTTGGTCGCGTCCAGGAGCGGGTACAGCAGCGACATCTCCTGAATGACGGCCGACTCCCTCAACTCGGCCTGCACGGGCGGGTCGAGGCGGCTCGGCTGGCCGGCCTCCGTCTGCCGCACCTTGTCGCCGTTCACCAGTTGCACCAGCGTCGTCTTCTGGCCGAACGCCTCGATCGTCATTTCGAGCCGGGCCTTGCCGGGGACGGCGAACGCCAGCGACCCGGTGAACGGGAACTCGGTGCCGTTGATGGCCACCTTGCCGCCGATCTTCGAGGTGCCGGCCGGGTACTTCTTCAGCACGTCGAGCCCGCCGTGGGCGTCGATGGCCCGGCGGACCACGTCCGCCGGCGCCGGCCCGGCGGGCTGAGCCACCGCGACCGCCACCACCGTCAGAACCAGAATCCCCGCCCGCACCATGACCGCTCTCCCTCGTGGACGCCGAGTCGCCGGTCGGCACCGCGTTAGAATACGGTTGTGGGCGGCAGGTCGCAACGAAGGGGCGGGCCATGCGGACGATCGACGTGCGGACGGACCGGCGGACCGAGTTCGTGGACATCACCGCCGACGTCCGCCGCGCCGTCCGGGAGGAGCGGTTGACCGACGGGGCCGTCGTCGTCTATTCGCCGCACACGACTGCCGCCGTGACCGTGCAGGAGAACGCCGACCCGGACGTCGTCCACGACCTGCTGTTGTGGCTGAACGGGAACATACCGAAGGACGTGCCCGGCTTCCGCCACGCCGAAGGGAACAGCGACGCGCACCTGAAGAGTTGCCTGGTCGGCCCGTCGGTGCTGGTGCCGGTCGCCGGCGGCGAGTTGGTGCTGGGCCGGTGGCAGGGCGTGTACTTCTGCGAGTTCGACGGCCCCCGACGCCGCGAGGTGAAGGTGCAAACCATCGGGAACAAATTGTAAACCCCGCCGCGGTCGGCCGCCTCTGGTGTCGGGTTCCCCGACGATCCTCCTTGACGGCCCGGCGGGGGCGCCGGTAAGGTCCGTTACCCCCCTCCACGTGCCGGGCCGTCTGATGCACCTGATCGCCCCTGACATTCTGGCCGAAGCCCGCGGGGTGAGCGGCGCCCTCGCCGGCACGGCGTGGGTGTTCGGCTTCGCGCTGTGGCTCTTCGGCTGGCGGTGGCACCGCTTCTGGGTCGTGGCCGGGGTGACTCTCGGGGCCGGGCTGATCGGCCTGAACGCCGGCAAGACGAGTGGCGGACAGGTGATGGCCGTCGGCATTCTGCTGGCGGTCGCGGCCGGGATGATGGCCCTGGAGCTCGCGAAGGTGCTGGCCTTCGTCGCCGGCGGCATCGGGGCGTGGCTGGCGGTGCAGTGGGTGCTGCCGCAGGCGCAGGAGTTGTGGGCCGTGTTCCTGTCCGGCGGCCTGTTCGGGCTGCTGCTGTACCGCCTGTGGACGATGCTGCTGACGAGCCTGATCGGCACGCTTATCGCTGGCCACGCGGCACTCCTTCTTCTGGAACAAGTGTTGAAGTTCGACGCCGTGGCGTGGAGCAGCGCGAACCTGGTGGCGCTCAACGGCGTGGTCGTGGGCTTGACGGTGCTGGGGGTCGTGGTACAGGCGAAGCAGGCGCCCGAGCCCACGCCGGCGGCGGCGGCGGCGGAGAAGACCGAAGAGCAGAAGGGAAAGAAAGTCGACCGACACGGTGAGCGCGATGACCACGGCCACGCCCGCGACGACGACGACGAGTCGAAGCCGGCCGGTGGGTGGTGGGGGCGGCTGAGTTCGTTAGCCCGGTCGAAGTGACACCCCGCCGGTTGCGAGGTCAGCGAATCACTCCCGGGATGTCGAGCACTTGCGCGGCGGCCAGGTCATTGCCGAACACCTGCCGGTTGCGGAACGTCCACACCACCTTCTTGTCCCGCGTCACCTCGAAGAGCTGCGGCTGGTCCGGGCCGGCGTGGCAGTTGCCGACGATCAGGTTCCCGTTCGGCAGCGCGTGCAGCGTCGTGACCCACGCCAGTGTGATACCAGGCAACTCTTTCTGATCGAGGCTCCACACCACCCTGCCGGCGCGGTCCACCTCGAGAACGCGGTGGTTGTTCCCGCCGGCGATCACGGTGTTGCCGTTGGCCAGCCGCACCGCCCCGAACACGCTCGTGCCGTAGCTCTCTGGGCCGTGACCCGGCGCCTCCTTCTTCCCACCCAACTCCAGGGCGTACTCCCACACCGTTTTCCCGGCCGGGTCGTACTCGCGGACGAGGCCGTCGCCTTCCTGGCAAACGAGGTAGTTGCCGGTCGGTAGCTTCCGCACCAGCCGCGTGTCGCGGTGCGCGTCGGGCCGCTTGACCGACAGCGACACCTGGCGCACGATCTTGCCGGCGGCGTCCACCTCGACGATCCGCCGGTTTCCGCTCTCGGCGACCATCGTTGTCCCGTCCGCCAACCGCTGGAAGGCGTGGACCTCGACGCGGCCCTTGTTGTCGCCGGCCGGCTTCGCCTCGTACCGCCACACCACCTTTTTGTCCGGCGTCATCTCGGTGACGGTCGCGGGGCCGGTGTGGAGCAGGACGTTGCCGTTCGGCAGCAGCTGGATGTCGTGCGAATTGTACTTGCACTCCACCTCCCACTCGACCTTGCCGTCCTTCCCGACGAGCGCGACGTGCCCCTTGTCCTGCGCCAGGACGCGGTACACTGGCGGGTCCGCTGCGGCGACGGCGGCGAGTGACAGGGCGATGACACCGGAGAGGATCAGTCGCATCAGGAACTCCGTTCGGAGAGGGCGTTGTACTCGGCCCGCAGCTTCGCCCCCACGTCGGGGCGGACCATCGCCACGAACGAGATCGTGCCGTCGAGCCAGGCGCGGAAGTTCTCGCGGCCGGCGCGGTTCTGGGCGTCCAGCCCCTCGGCCCTTGCCCGGTGGAGGATCGCCCGCAGCTGTCGCAGTAGTTCCCGCGACACCGACGGCTTATCGTTCACCACGATGCCGGTCACCGTCTGCGCCGCGTTCCGCCGCATGACGCGGGTCTTCTTCTCGTTGACGGTGAAACCCTCCTCCGCGGCGAGGTGCCGGACGCGGGAGAGGAGATAGCCGACCTTCTCGGCCTGCTCCGGGTCACCGGAGAAAGTCAGGTCGTCGGCGTATCGGGTGAACGCGAAGCCGAGCTTCGCCGCGAGGCCGGTCAGCCGCTTGTCGAGCCGCCGGGCCACCTGGTTCGACAGCCCCGGACTCGTCGGCGCCCCCTGCGGCAAGCCGCGCGGGCCGATCGCCACCTCGTACGGGGTGCCGGCGTAGGTCGCGCTCGTGCGCGGGCACTCGGTGCAGAGCAGCGCGAACACCGTGGCGACGCTGCCGGAGTAGCCGTGCCGCTCGAACACCGCCCGCACCCGCGGGAACGTCACGCTCGGGAAGAAGTCCGACAGGTCGAGGTTCACCACCACCGCCTTGCCGACGTGCGGGGTCGCGTTCGACAGGATGCCGCGGCCCGGCACGAACCCGTGCGCCGGCTCCGTGACCGGGAACTTGCTCACGACGTGTTCGAGAATCCAGTGCTGCACGCGCTTCAGCGTGGCGTGCGGGGCGGCCAGCGTGCGGACGCCGCCCGAGCGCTTCGGCACCTGGAACTTCACGTAATGCGTCCGCGTCGCGGCCTCGGTGTGGAAGGCCAACCATCGCAACTGCTTGATACTGAGCCCGAGTGCGGCCGCGACCTCAGCGGGGGCGTGGAGCACCGGCAGGCCGTACTCGGCGAGGCGATCGGGGTCGCTGAGACGAAGGTGGAGCCGACCCGAGACGCCGCGGCCGAGGAAGATCACGTCCGTGTCGCGCCGCCGCTGAACGGCCTCGGCGCGTTCGTTCTTGCGGCGTGCGGCCTCTTCTCGCTTCAGCTGCTTCAGCCGTTCCTTCGCCTCGCGGTACGCTTGGACCGCCGCCTCGCCGGCGAACCCGGCCTGGAGGGCAACGTTCTCCAGGCTCGGCTTGAGCCGGGCGTACTCGGCGCCGACGCGGTGAATCTCGGCGAGATCCTCGGGCGTCAGCAGGCCGTGGGTGACGAGGGCGCGGTCGATGAGCCGGGTGCGCGGGTCGTCGGCCGGGGGGATGATGCTGGTGCGGCCCGTCTGCCAGGCGTTCGCCATCAGATTCTTGCCGGCCGCCGCACTCACGATCTCGCCGCGCGCGATCGGCAGGAAGTCCGGGGCGGCGTAGGGGTCGGCCGGCGGGAGAGGTTGCACCGCCGCAGACGGCGGAGATGGTGACGGCGTAGCCGCCGCTTGCGGCGGTGCAACGGCTGGCGCCACCGGTTCCGGATCAGGCGGCGTCGGGCGGCGGGCCATCCAGTCGTACAGGCTCATCGCTCACACCGTGAATTCCTGGGTCGTCGCGCCCGACGTCTGTCGTGGACCCGAGACGTTCACGACGCCGGCACGGGGTACTCCCCGCCGGTGACGCAGGTCGATTCAGACCGGCGGGGAGTACCCCGTGCCGGCGAACAGACCAACGGCTCGGGGGACGCAATCGCAAGCATCGGCAACCGCGGCGGAACGCCGCAGCATTGGTGAGGCTCGGACGCGACGACCCAGGGTTAGTGGGGCTTCCGTGCCCCTGTTCTCACACCCCGACCGGCGCGAAGCGGCGATACCACGTCTCCAGCGTGCCGCCGGACGGGTCGGGGTTCAGTGCCTTGTTCCGGACGGCCTGCAGGTGCCGGCACGGCCCCTTCCGCAAGCCCCCGGTGAAGAAGTACGAGCAGCCGCACTGCCCGGCGACGATCCGCTCGTCGGCGTCGAGCGTGACCTCAACGCCGGTCCGACCGTCGGCGCTGCCGGCGAGGTGGCGCATCCCCTTGGCGTCGGTGTGGTCGAGCGTCAGCCGCACCGCCCGCGGCGGCATCTGCCGCGCCGCCACCGTCTCCGGATTCTCGGGGCCGATCACCTCGGCGGACAGCGTCACCGGCATGATCTGGCGCCAGCGGTACACCTCGTGCGGCAGGTCGTGGATCACCTGGCCCAACAGCGCCAGCTTGTTCAGCCCCGCGGACACGGCCGGCGCCGGGGCGCGAACCCGCGTCGCCAGCGCGTCCAGCGTCCAGCGCGTGTTCTCGCGGAAGGCGGCGGCGACTTCGTTCAGCATCGCGGGCGCCGGGTCAACCGGCGGAGCCAGCTGGTCGAGCGCGCTGCCGCCGCTGGTCCAGTCGTTCGTCGTCCAGCCGCTCAGGCCGAGCGTCAGTTGCATCTCGCCCATCCGCATCACCCAGAAGCTCGGCAGCCCGGTGCCGAGCAGGTACACGTCAGCCCCGTCGAGGACCGGCAGCAGCCGGGCCAGCACCCGCAGGCGATCGCGGCCCCACACGCGGATCACCTCGGCGCGCGAGCCCTGGTACGGGATCGAGTGGAGCACGACCCGCCGCTCCCACGGCTCCAGCACGATGGCCGTCGGCTGGCCCGGGATCAGCTCGAACCGCACGGCCCGCGGCGACGCCTTCGCCTTGTTCCGCTTCAGGAACGCGAGGAGCGAATACACCCCTTCCCGGCTCACCGGCACGCGCCGCATCGGCAGGCTCATCGCGGACTGCAGCGTCGAGAAGCCGCGGAGCCAGCTCGGCGGCAGCTCGATCTTCTCCTCGCGGTACGTCGCCGCGTCGGCTTGCGTCTGCACCTCGAACCCGAGCGGGTCGATCGTGAACCGCGTCTCGCGGTAGCTGCGGATCTCCTGGAAGTGGTCGTACAACCGCCACGAGTAGTCCACGTTCGTGGTGCCGAGCGACACGTCGCGCTCGGCCTCGAACGCCCCGCGGTCCACCGTCAGACAGCCGTAGCTGCTCTCGTCGGCGCTGAAGCACTCGAAGAACACCACGTCCGGGCTGACGGTGATGACCGGGTCGCACGGCATCAGCAGCCGCCACAACTGCGGGTCCTCGCGCTGCAGGTACGAGCTGTATTTCTGCCGCGCCGCCCAGTAGCGCGACTTGCAGCGGTTGAAGTTCGCCTCCAGCCCCGCGGCGACCGGCGTGTTGAACTCGCCGAGCAAATCCTTGCGGCGGGCGGCGACGGCCTCGCGGCGGATCCGCCCCTCGCGCTCCTTCTCCTCGCGCTTCCACTGCTCGTAGCCGGTCTTGTCCTTCCGCTTGAAGCGCAGGTCGGAAACTACCACGTCGTGCAGGGCCGACACCGCCTCGCGGAACCGGAGCGGCTGCCGCAGCGTGCCGGTGAAGCTGACGCGGTCGCGCCGCAGGTTCGGGGCGAGCGACACGGCAAGCCCCGCGGTCGTCCGGGCGACCTGGCTGCGACCGCAGTAGGCAACGGACAGCTGCATGAAACGCTCGATCCGGAAGAAGACAATGGCCACAAAAAGGCACGAAAAGACACAAAAAGTAAGACCGAGCCAAGATTCATTCTGTCCTTTGTCTGGGTTCCCTTTTTGTGTCTTTTCGTGCCTTTTTGTGGCCAATCTGTCTTGGGCTTGGTCCTGGATCAGCGGTGTCCGCCGCGGCCGACTTCAGCCGTGGACCGGAGACGTTCACGACGCCCGACACGGCTGCCGTGCGGCGGGAACGCAGGTTGGCTCAGTCCGCCGCACGGCAGCCGTGTCGGGCGAACAGACCAACGGCTCCGGGGACGCAATCGCAGGCAAGCGCAACCGCGGCGGAACGCCGCAGCATGGTAGGCTCGACCGCGACGGACACCGTGGCTCATCCTCCCAGCGTCAGCTCCGGGAAGGTCGTTTCGATTAGTGGCCGGTGCTGCGGGAAGCGGGCCACGAACCCGGCCACGCCCGCCAGCCCGGCCCGGAACTCGGGCCCGCGCACCGACCGCAGGGCCGCCGCCACGATCGGCAGCAGCACGCCCGCTTCGTCGGGCTTCTTGCCCAACCGGTCGAGTATCTGCCGCACCACGAACGGCTTCGCCCGCCCGCCGCGGCTCACGTTCAGCAGCACTGCCGCCCACAGGAAGCGGACCCGGTCGGCCGGCAGCGCGTCGATCGCGCCGGCCTCGCGGGAACGCTCCTCCAGCATGGCGACGAGTCGGAGTCGAATATTGTCGTGTGGCGACTCCAGCAACCGCTGCCAGACCACGGCACTTTCACGGGCGCGGTCGTCGGTTTGAAGCCACTCCCAGCCGGCCTCGCGCACGTCCTCGTGGCGGGCGTCCAGGAATTCGAGCACCCACGTCGGTTGGAAGTCGGGCCGCTCGCCGAGCACGAGGCACGCCCAGGACACGAGCGCGGGGCGTAGCGGTTCCGCCTCGGCGTCGCGGAGGCCGAACACGGCCCGCACCTCGTCGGGCGTCGTCGGCCGCTTGTCGGCGAGCAGATACTGTCCGAGCCGGGCCACCGGGATCGGGCGGGCCATCGCCAGGCGGATGGCGTCGGCGAAATCCACCTTCGCCGGCTTCAGCACTCTCAGCATCAGGCCGGCGACGCGGTCCAGCACCTCGGGCTTCGCCGCGTCCAGGATCGCCAGCCAGCGCGCCACGGGGATCGCGTCCAGGCCCGGCACCTTCTCGATGAGGTCGGCGGCGAGGTCGTTCAGTTCGGGGAACGGCAGCTCGAGCCAGCGCAGCAGTTCTTCCAGCGACACGCGGGTGAGACGGTCGGGGGCGTTCTTGCGGAGCCACGCGATGGCCCACTGGCGCACGGTGCCGCAGTTCGCAGTCAGCAGCTCGAACGCGGGCTCCGGCGATTTCAGCCACAGCTTTCGGAACATCGGCTCCGGTTGGAGCTTCGACAGCGTCGTGTTCCCGACCAGCCGCCAGCCGGTCGGCTTCGCCTCCAGCGCCGGAGAAAAGTGGAACAAAACGTGGACCAGCCCCCAGTTGTCGAGCAGTGCCCGGCCGTCGGGCACGTCGGCGTCGGTGTACTGCTTCAGGGCGTAGCACACGGCCGGCAGGAAGCGTTCGGGGGCGACGCGGCCGAGCTTGCGGAAGTAGCGCCACGCCCGGCGGCGGAGGTAGTTCCGCGTCTGCGACGTGAACAGAACCGCCGGCGGTTCGGCGTCTGGTCGCCGGGGGCCGCGGCGGACGGAGCGGTCGAACGCCACCAGGTACCGGGCCATCGTGGCGTCGTCGCCGGCGGCTTCGGCGAACTTGAAGACACGCTTGACGAGCGGCTTGTGCGCGGCAACGGTCAGTGGCAGCAGGAGGTAGCGGTGCAGTAGCCGCCGGGCTTCGATGCGCGGGTCGGAGTACCACGTCTCGGCGAACACCGCGAGCGCCTTCGACTCGTGAATGCCGCGGACGGCGTCGACGAACGCTGCATCCCCCGCGCGGAACAGCTCCATCGCCCGGGACCAGCGCGGGTCCGGCGGCGGCGGCGGGCTGCTCCTGCGGAAGAACTCCATAGTCGTGGCTCGCGGGGTAATTGGGGAGGATGGTACGCCCGCGCGCGGCGCCCCGCAAGCGCCGTAGCTGGAATCACTCCGCGCAGCACGGGCACCGGTCCGGCACGAACACCGTCAGCGTCGCCGCGTACTTCACCTCCGCGTACGCCGTCTCGCCGGCCGGCGCCGGCACCGTGTGGTGCGCCACCACCAGGTAGTAGTTCCCCGCCTTCGGCGTGAACGACACCACGCCGTCGGCCGGCGTCACTCGCTCGTACTCGGGGTCGTCGCCCTCCTTGAGCGTCACCCCGCGTGGCACAAAGCTCACCTTCACCCCCGGCAGCGCCTTGCCCTGGTGGAGCAGCTTCACGCGGATCGGCGTGCCCGGACCCAGTGGCGCGACGGGGTTCTTCATTGCCACCAGTTCGAGCGGGTGGCCGATCGCCTTGTCGAAGCCGCCCCAGTCGTCGCGCACCTTGTCCAGGCTCGCGCTCGCCAGGAAGTACGCCTTCGCACTGCGGACCGAACGCACCATCTTGCCGTGGTTCACGACCGTGTCGGACGCCTGCGCCGCGACGTACACGCCGGGCACCGTCGGGCTGAACTTCGCAGTGTGGAAGCCCTCCTTCGGGGCGTAGCCGAGGTCGATCAGGTCGGGGCGCAGGTCGTAGTGCTTGCCGTCCGGGGCGTACACGACGAACGAGCCGACGGACGCGGCGGCGAGTTTGCCGGCGATCTTGAAGTCGCGGTGGTCGTTGCCGTGGTTGCCGAGCATCAGGTCGACGTGGACGGCGTCGCCCGTGCGGACGATGTGGGTGTTCGTCTGCACCCAGGTGTCGTGGGCCGGGGCCGCGACCGCCGCGGCGGCGACCGCCACGAGCGGCAGGAGATAGCGGGTCATGGGGTGGCTCCGGGTTAGAGGTCATTCAGCACTTCGCCGCCGGCGACGGTGGCGAGCGCCCGCCACGTGTTGACGGGCACGCGGTCGGTGACGAATCGCACCGAGCCGTCGGCGAGCAGCACGTTCACACCGCTGGTGTGGAAGCTGCGGGCGGCGACGAGCGCCTGGCTGTTGCTGGAGTTCTTGCAGTCCCACGCCCCGGCCTGGTTCGGCGTGAAGTGGTGGTTGTAGATGCTGAACGTGAGGTGCCCGTTGAGCCAGTTGTTGGCCCGGTCGGCGACCCACGTGCCGCTCCCGGGGCTCTGGCACAGCCCCGGCATGTCCGGCGAGCGGCTCGACGTGAGGTACGGCACCGTCGTCGCGGTGGTCACGCGGAGGATGGCCGTGCGCGGGTCGGGCGGGGCGGCGCCCGACGGCGGCGGCGAGCCGTTGCCGAGGAGCGACTCCGAAAACGCGGCCGTGTTCGAGAGCCCGTCGATCACGTCGGCGAACCGCCGTGGCGTGAGCTGGAACAGCCCGTCGCCGATGTTCAGGTGGACGGTGTCGGTGGCGTTCCCGGCCGCGTCGCGGAGGGTGCCGGTACCGTTCGTCACGAGATAGTTTGTGCCCTGCGTAGCGAAGCCCGGCACCTGCCCGTTGGCCGGGTCGCTGGGGCAGACGCCGAACGGCAGCCGAGTCGAGCCGGCCGTTACATTCGTGCCGGTGCTGATCGACACGTTGTAATCGACGAGTTGCCGCAGCGCGGCTTGCTCGCAGTACGGCAGGAGCCGAGAGAGCGCCGAGTGGACGAGCGACGACGTGAGCCGGGCCGGCGGCAACTTCTGCTCGGTGCCCTCGAAGTTGTGCATAGCCAGGCCGATTTGCTTCAGGTTGTTCTGACACTTGATGCGGGCGGCGGCCTCGCGGACCTTCTGGACGGCGGGCAGCAGCAGCCCGATCAGGATGGCGATGATGGCGATCACCACCAGGAGTTCGATGAGCGTAAAGGCACGGCGGCGGAGCACGACAGACCCCCTCACGGGATGCGACGCGATGGTGCGGGAACCGGCGGCGCGGGCGCGCGGCCGCCGGGGTACGGGACGATTCAGGAAGAACGCGGTTGGTGAGGGTCAGCCGCGCGGCGGGGGATCGGACGGATCGGTGACGAAGTGGGCTTCACCCGCGTCGGCCGGCGGCGCGAAGGCGGACGGGACCGGGAACGCGAGAGGAGCTACGGGTTCGGACGGCGGTACGGCGGGCAGTTCGGCGAGCACTCCAGCGGGCGACTCGCCCCGGCACTGGCGAGCCTTCCATGCCGCCACCCACGTCAGCGTATCGGCGACGGGCTTGGGGGCTTCTCGGGCTTTGCACTTCGGGCAGGCCGGCGGCTCCGGTTCCGGCTCAGGTTGCGGCGGTGGTGTCGTGCAGCAGCAATCGGGCGTCGTTCCGCAGGCGACGACGCACCCGCAGGCTTTCACCGCGCCGGCCTCGGACCGCAGCACAGGGAACCCGAACGCGCCGACCGCCTGCGCCAACACCAGCACGACCGCGAGCGCGGGTCGCGTGAGTCGTCGGAGGGTGCGGAACAGACGGGACATCGAAGAGCCGGTCCGGTGGGTGCTGCTGACTGTAGGCCCGCCGGACCACGAGTGCAAGCGGCGTGCGGCCGGAATTCCTCACGGCGGTCGGGGTTGACGCCCGGGCCGGCCGGCGGCATACGCCGGGTTCCGGGGACGGTACGGGGGAAGTTCATGGCCAGGGGCGTGTGGCTCGGCTGGGCGGCGGCCGTGTGCCTGACCGGGTGCGCCACCGCCCCGCCCGCGGACAACCCGACTGCCGTCCGCGGCTTGCGCGACGACTGCGAGAACCCCGTTCTCGTGTCGCCGGGCCAGCCGACCGCCGCGTCGTACCGCGAGGTGTTCGAGAAGTGCATCGAGGTGGTCGACGACTACTTCGAGATCGCGGCCGCGAACCCGCACGCCGGCGTCATCATTACCACGCCGCGGATCGCCCCGGGGTTCGAGCAAATCTGGAAGGGCGGCAACCCCGACCCGCGCGAGCGGCTGCTGGCGACGCTCCAGACCATCCGCCAGACGGCCGTCGTCACCATCCGCACGGGTGAGCGGGGCGGCTACCTCGTCGAGGTGGTCGTGGAGAAGGAGTTGGAAGACCTGCCGCGACCGAGCCGGCAGACAGTGGGGGCGGTCTTCCAGGAGGCGCCGACCGTGGACCGCGGGCTGGAAGTGATTCCGGCCGCCGCGGCCGCACCGACGGCCGGCACGGGCTGGTTCCGCGTCGGCCGCGACTTCGCACTCGAGCAGCAACTACTGCGGCGGATTCAATCCTGCCGGTGAGCCGGAGCCGCGGTTCTCCAGCGCCGCGACGCGCGTCGTCAGTTCTGCGACCAGCCGCTTCAGCGCCGTGATTTCCGCTTCTAGCCCGCCCGCCTCCACGCGAGCGCTTGCCCGCGGCGGCTCGGTTTCAGCGGGGGCATGCGCCTGCCGCGCCGACAGGCCCGCCGCCTCGTCGGGGCCGTGGAAGCCGTGCGTCACCAACGCCCCGCGGCGGTCCGGCGGGCCGAGGTAGACGACGAGCTTCCGCTCCGCCAGCGGCTTCAGCACTTCTTCCAGGTCGTCCAGCGTTTCGATCGCGGCCATGCGGCTGGCGCGGCCGCGGAGTTCGCCCTTCGTCTGTGGGCCGCGCAGCAACAACTCCGCGAGCACGGCCAGCTGCGGGCCGTTGCTCGTCCACACGTCGTAAAGCAGGTGCCGGAACTTGTCCACGCGGCCGCCCGTCAGCCGGTTCACGAGCCCCTTCTTCTGCAACGACGACAATACCTCCTCGACCTCGTCCTCCAGCAGGTCGAGCACCGGGTCGCGGTTGCTCTTCTGGTTGCACCCGGTGGTCAGCGAGTTGAGCGTCAGGGGGTACGCGTCGGCGGTCTTGGCCGTCTTCTGCTTCTCGACCAGCACGCCGAGAACGCGGCGCTCGTACTCGGGGAGCGGCTGCCACGGGGGGTTGGGGTCGGTGCTCATCGGCGGCCCTCGGTGGGGTGCGGGGCGTTGTTCTAGGGCGCCGGGCGGCCGACCGGTCGCCTTGATTCGCCCCGAACGACGGCTAGAATGTCCCGCGGCCAGACGCCCCTTTCCCGCGCCCGGGCCGCTCCGAATCCTTGTCGCCCCGTCGGCCCTCCAACCCGGGTCGAGCCCTTGCCGGACGCGGATTGGATGGCCCGGCCCGCCGCGCATAAGATGGGGACAGACGACGGCCCCGCGGCCGACCTCCGGAGACGGCTCGATGTATGAACGCTTCACGGACCGCGCCCGAAAGGTGATGCAGCTGGCCAACCAGGAGGCCCAGCGGTTCAACCACGAGTACATCGGCACCGAGCACGTCCTGCTCGGGCTGGTGAAGGAAGGCTCGGGCGTCGCCGCGAACGTGCTCAAGAACCTGGACATCGACCTGCGCAAGATCCGGCTCGAGGTCGAGAAGATCGTGCAGCACGGCCCCGGCGGCGACCAGGTGGTGATGGGCCGCCTGCCGCACACCCCGCGGGCCAAGAAGGTGATCGAGTACTCGGTCGAGGAGGCCCGGAACCTCAACCACAACTACGTCGGCACCGAGCACCTCCTCCTCGGCCTGCTCCGCGAGCAGGAGGGCGTGGCGGCGCAGGTGCTGATGAACCTGGGTCTCAAGCTCGAGGACGTCCGCGAGGAAGTCCTCAACCTGTTGGGGCACAACATGCCGAACGAGAGCGAGAACGAGGGCGGCCGCGGCGGCCGCGAGGGCGGCGGGCGCGAGGGCCGCGGCGAGGGCGGCAGCGGCGGCGAGCGCTCGTCGCGCACCAAGAGCAAGACCCCCGCGCTCGACAGCTTCGGCCGCGACCTGACCGAGCTCGCCCGCACCGGCAAGCTCGACCCGGTCATCGGCCGGGCCAACGAGATCGAGCGCGTCATCCAGATCCTGAGCCGCCGGCAGAAGAACAACCCCGTGCTGCTCGGCGAGGCCGGCGTCGGCAAGACCGCCATCGTCGAGGGGCTCGCCCAGCTGGTCGTGGACCAAAACGTGCCGGAACTCCTCCGCGACAAGCGGATCGTCGTGCTCGACCTGGCGATGATGGTCGCCGGCACGAAGTACCGCGGCCAGTTCGAGGAGCGGATCAAGGCCGTGATGAACGAGGTCCGGCGCGCCAAGAACACGATGCTGTTCATCGACGAGCTCCACACGCTCGTCGGCGCCGGCGGCGCGGAAGGCGCCATCGACGCCAGCAACGTCCTCAAGCCGGCGCTGGCCCGCGGCGAGATCCAGTGCATCGGCGCCACCACGCTCGACGAGTACCGCAAGTACATCGAAAAGGACGCGGCCCTGGCCCGCCGCTTCCAGCCGATCATCGTCAACCCGCCGTCGATGGCCGAGGCCGTCGAGATCCTGAAGGGGCTCCGCGACCGCTACGAGGCACACCACCGCGTACAAATCACCGACGCCGCCCTGAAGAGCGCCGTCGAGCTGAGCGAGCGGTACATCAGCGGCCACTGCCTGCCGGACAAGGCCATCGACGTGATCGACGAGGCCGGCGCCCGCGTGCGGCTCAAGGCCATGACCCGGCCGCCGGACCTGAAGGAGCTGGACGAGCAGATCGAGAAGCTCAACCAGGAGAAGGAAGCCGCGGTGATGGAGCAGGACTTCGAGAAGGCCGCCCACCTCCGCGACCAGGCCGAGAAGCTCCGCAAGAAGAAGGAGCAGACGACCAAGGAGTGGCGCGAGAAGGCCAAGGAGACCGACGGCGTCGTGGACGAGGAGGTGATCGCCGAGGTCGTCTCCAAGATGACCGGCGTGCCGCTCAAGAAGGTCGGCGAGGACGAGACGCGCCGCCTCCTGAACATGGAGGCCGAGCTGCACAACGCGGTGATCAGCCAGAACGAGGCGATCAAGGCCATCGCCAAGGCCGTGCGCAAGAGCCGCGCGGGCCTCAAGGACCCGAAGCGGCCGATCGGCAGCTTCATCTTCGCCGGCCCGACCGGCGTGGGGAAGACGCTGCTGGCCAAGCAGCTGGCGAAGTTCATGTTCGGCGACGAGAACAACATCGTTCAGCTGGACATGAGCGAGTACATGGAGAAGCACAACGTCAGCCGGCTGGTCGGCGCCCCGCCGGGCTACATCGGCTACGAGGAGGGCGGCCAGCTGACGGAGAAGATCCGCCGCAAGCCGTACTCGGTGGTGCTGCTCGACGAGATCGAGAAGGCCCACCCGGACGTGTGGAACATGCTGCTCCAGATCATGGAGGAAGGCCGGCTGACCGACAACGTGGGCCGCGTGATCGACTTCAAGAACACGATGCTCATCATGACCACGAACATCGGGGCCGAGACGATCGTGGCGTCGGACGACCTGAGCAGCCCGTTCACGAAGGGCGTGCGGAAGAACGACGAGGCCAGCTACCAGGACATGCAGAAGAAGCTGCGCGGCCGGATGGACAAGGAGTTCCGCCCCGAGTTCCTGAACCGCCTCGACGACATCATCGTGTTCCGGTCGCTGACGAAGGACGACCTGAAGGCGATCGTAAACATGGAGCTCGGCAAGGTCGCCAAGCGGCTCAAGGAGAAGGAGCTCACGCTGACGGTGACCGACGAGGCGAAGGACTACCTGATCGAGAAGGGGAGCAGCCTGGAGTTCGGCGCCCGGCCGCTGCGCCGGTCGATCGAGCAGCACCTGGAAGACATGCTTTCCGAGGAGTTGCTGAAGGGTTCGTTCCACGGCCAGGACACCATCACGGTTCGGCTGGCGGAGGTCGAGGGCGAGAAGAAGTTGACCTTCGACGCCACGAAAGTCGCCCCCGCTGCCGAGCCGTCGGTGGCGGTCGCTGCCACCGACGCGAAGTAACGCCAGGACGAGTGTCGATTCTTTGCCGGGCCGCGGGGGTATCCCGCGGCCCGGTTGCATTTTGCGACGAGGCCGAAAATAAACCCGCGGGCGGGTTGACTCTCCCGGCCCCGAGCTTAAGATGAGTGTGCGGGGTAGAGCAGTGGTAGCTCGGCAGGCTCATAACCTGCAGGTCGCGGCGTTCAATTCCCGCCCCCGCAACTCGACGACTCCGAGGCAACCCCTCGGAGTCGTTCCATTTCACTGTCCGCGTGTCGGAAATGCCGTCGTCCTGACGGTAAAAATTGGGTGAAACGGCAAAGTCACCCTTAAGCGCCTGGTCGGTCCTATTTATCATCACCGTACCGAAACACGACACGGATCGTTAGCCGCCCTCGCTCTCCCCTTTGCGGGCGGCCGGACTCACTCGACTGCTGGCCGATCAAGACAACCCACCACGCTGCCGCACCCCGGAGTGGCACCCATGCGCCGCACGACATCAACCAAGAAGCGTCTCGCAGCCATCGAGCCAGTCATACTTCGTCTGGAGGGGTTGGAAGCGCGTGATGTTCCAGCATCTTTCGTAAGCTTCACGGGTGCGACATACACCCAGAATTTCAACGCCTTGGGCACTACCACGATCACGAACCTCAACGGGGCAGAAGTTCAGTACCTGGACGAGGCGCCTGTGTCGGTGGCGAGTCTGAACGGCTGGGCGATTGACCGCACCGATGCAAATACAACAAATTTCCCGCTGACCGCCGGTACGGGTTCGAGTAACGCCGGTGGGGCGTACAACTTCGCGACCGCTGCGGTTCCGACAGATCGAGCCTTCGGAACCCTCCTAAGCGGGAGCTTCACCTCCACCATCGGCGTCGTGCTGCGAAATGACTCAGCCAACCCGATCACGACGTTGACAGTGTCGTTCAACAGCGAGCAGTACCGGCGGGGAGGGGGCTCGTCGTTTGAAGACCATCTCGACTTCGCGTTTCAACTCGGCGCCATCGATATTACTTCGGGCGGGACATGGATACCAATCAACGATCTCGACGCCACCTCCGCGATCATCTCTTCGACCGCGGTAAGCAGCATCGACGGAAACGCAGCGGGTCGTCTGGCGAAGTCATTCACGCTCGAGTTTTCGTCGGGCGCCTGGGCCGTGGGCCAGCTGCTCGTATTCCGCTGGGTTGACCTGAACGTCACAAGTAGTGACGACGGCCTCGCACTCGACGATGTCGTGTTCTCCACCGGTTCAGGTAGCGCGGCGCCTTCAGTCACCACCCAGCCGACGAACCAGTCGGTCACCGCGGGCGGAGTTGCCTCGTTCACCGCGGCCGCGAGCGGTTCGCCGACGCCGGGCGTGATCTGGCAGGTTAAGGTGCCTGGTGGCAGTTTCACGGACCTGATCAACGGGGGCGTCTACAGCGGCGTGGACACGAACACGCTGACCGTCACCGGTTCCAACGTGTCGCTCAGCGGCAACCTGTACCGGGCCGTCTACACGAACGGTAGTGGCAGCGCGACGACCGACGAGGTGAGCCTTACCGTCAACTCGGCCACGATCATGGTCTCGCCGGCGACGTTGCCGGACCCGGTCCTCTCGACGGCGTACTCCCAGTCCGTGACCGCTTCCGGCGGGAGTAACACGTTCGCGTTCAACGTCAGCGCGGGTGCCCTCCCCGACGGGCTAACCTTGTCCGGCGCCGGCGCCCTGACCGGCACGCCGACCCTGTCGGGCACGTACACATTCACGGTGCAGGCCACCGACGCCTTTGGCAGCACCGGAACCCGCCCCTACACCCTCGTCGTGCCGCTCGTCCTGAGCCCGGCGAGCCTGCCCGACGGCACCCTCGGAGTCGTCTACAGCCAAGCCGTCACCGTCGCCGGCGGCGTCGCTCCGTACCTGTTCTCCGTCTCGGCCGGCGCCCTCCCCGACGGGCTGACACTCGACACGAATAGCGGCACCATCACCGGCACGCCGAGCGTGGCGAACACGTTCAACTTCACCATCACGGCGACGAACGGCGCCGGCCGGTCGGGTAGCCGGTCGTACAGCGTGGTCGTCGCGCCGTCGGCGAGTGTGTCGTCGATCGTCCGCACGGCCGGGCCGGACACCAACGCCGCCGCGGTCAGTTGGACGGTGACGTTCAACCAGGCCGTGTCCGGGTTGGCCGACACGAACTTCACGCTGACGGACCTGTCGAACAGCCTCACCGGCGAGGGGATCACCTCGGTCGTCCCGGTCGGCGGGGCACCCGCGACGCAGTGGACGGTGACCGCCTCGACCGGCACCGGCGACGGCACGCTCCGTCTGAACGCGACCGACGCTGCCGGCGTGACACCGACGCTCATCAACCTGCCGACCAACGTCACCACGGCCGACTACGCCGTCGATAAGACCGCTCCGACGGTCGTGATCGGCGCGCCGTCCGTGTCGCTGACCGCGGGCGGTCCCGTGTCTTTCACCGTGACGTACACGGGGGCAGACAACATCACGTTGGCTCCTGGCGACGTGACGCTGAGCCCGACCGGCGGGGTGTCGGCGACGGTCGGCGTGTCCGGCTCGGGCAACACGCGAACGGTGACACTCACGGGCATCACCGGAAACGGCTCCATCGGTATCAGCCTTGTGGCGGGCACGGCTTCCGACAACGCCACCAACAGTGCCGCGGCCGCCGGGCCGAGCGCGACCGTTCAGGTCGACAACACGCCGCCGACGGTGGTGAGCGTGGACCGCTTCGGCGCCGCCAGCGTGACCAACGCGGGCACGGTGCAGTACACGGTGACGTTCAGCGAGGCGGTGAGTCTCGGCGCGACGCCGTTCACGACTACGACGACCGGCACGCTGTCCGGCGTGTCCGTGGAGAGCGTGGCCGGCGGCCCGACGGTGTACACGGTGACGGTGAACACCGGCTCAGGCGACGGCACAGTACGCCTGGACGTGCCGGCGGGGTCCACCGTACGTGACCCGGCCGGGAACGCCGTGGCGCCGTTCGCCGTCGGCGAGGTGTTCACGATCGACCGGACGGCCCCGGCCGTCACGATCGGAGCGCCCTCCGCGACGCTCACGGCCGGCGGCCCGGTGTCGTTCCTGGTCACGTACACCGACACGAATCTCATCCCGTTTACGCTGCTGGCGGCACAGGTTCAGCTGAACCGGACCGGCAGCGCGAACGCGACCGTGAGCGTGAGCGGCAGTGGCAACACGCGGGCGGTGACGCTGACGGGAATTACGGGCGACGGCACGCTCAGCATCAGCCTGCCGCCGGGCACGGCAGCGGACGCGGCCGGCAATCAGGCGACGGCGGCCGGCCCGAGTACGGCCGTGACCGTCGACAACACGGCCCCGACGGTCATGGCCGTGACCCGGGTGGGGAGCGCGCTCACGAACGCGGCGACGGTACGGTATTCGGTCACTTTCAGCGAAGCCGTCTCGGGGGTCTCGCCGGCCGGCTTCACGCCCGTGGGCGCGTCGCTGACGGGGCTTTCCGTCGTCAGCCCGGTGACGGGCGGCCCGAGCAACTACCTCGTCGACGTGAACACCGGCAGCGGCGACGGCGCCTTGGGGCTCGACGTGCCGGCCAATCTGTCCATCACGGACGCGGCCGGGAACGCACTGGCGACGACGTTCACCAGCGGCGAGAGTTTCACCCTCGACCGCACCGCCCCGACCGTGAGTATCGGTGCGCCGTCCGTCACGCTGACCCGCGGCGGCCCGGTATCCTTTACGATCACCTATTCCGACGCAAACGGGGTGACTCCGAGCCTCGTACCCGGGCAGGTGACATTGGACCCGACCGGCGGCGCGACCGCGACCATCGAGGTGACGGGAAGCGGCAACACCCGGACGGTCACGCTAACCAGCATCACGGGGAACGGTACGCTCGGCATCTCGATCGCGCCGAACACCGCCGCGGACGGGGCCACCAACCCGGCCCCGTCCGCCGGCCCGAGCGCCACGTTCACCGTGGACAACACGGCGCCATCGGTCACCAGTGTGGTGCGAGCTGCGGCGAACCCGACGAATGCCGCGTCGGCGCCGTTCACCGTGACCTTCGACGAGGACGTCGGCACCCCGGCGCTCGGCGCGTTCTCCCTGAGCAGCACCGGCACCCTGTCGGGCGCGAGCGTCACGTCGGTGACGCCGGTGAACGCCCGGACCTACACCGTCGCAGTGGCGACCGGCAGCGGCGACGGCACAATACGGCTCGACATCTCGTCGGCAGGTGGCATCACGGACACGGCCGGCAACCCGCTCGCCGTCGGGTTCACGACCGGTGAGGCGTTCACCGTCCTGAAGACCGCACCCGCCGTGGCCACGATCAGCCCCGCGAACGGCAGCGTCGTCGGCCCCATCGGCTATGGCGGCTCCGTCAGCGGCACCGCGGCCGACGCCCTTGGCGGCACGGTGCCGTCCGTGTCTGTCACCATCCGGCGCTCGTCGGACTCGATGTTCTGGACCGGGTCCGCGTGGGCCAGCAGCGGCAGCCTCGCCGCGGCGGTGAGCGGCACGGCGTGGTCGGTCCCCTTCCCTCCCGCGGCTCAGGACACCGGTCTCACGTACACGATCAGCAGCACGGCGACCGACGCCGCCGGAAACGACCGAACGGCCGTAGCGGTGGCCTACCAGTGGGACGCCGCCCCGGCCGCGGCGACCGTCGCGCTCGCCGGGAGCGTGTTCGGCCCCGGCAACTGGTCCGGAAATGTCGGCGGAGATGCGACGGACACCGGCCCGGCTGGCGTGGCGGTCGTTCACGTGGTCGTCACACGCTCCGCGGACGGCTTCAGCTACGACTCGACGACCCAGACCTGGGCCGCCGGCGCGTTTACGAACGCGGTGACGCCGGCCGGCGGTGCCTGGTCCCTGCTCGTGCCAACGACCCAGCTCGCCCACGATGTCAGTTACACCGTTACCGCGGCTGCCGTGGACGCCGTCGGGAATGAGCAGGGCAGCCCCGCGTCGGGGACGTTCAGCTTCGACGACGTTGCCCCGATATCCGCTGTCACGACACCGGTCGCCGCATTCGTCGGGCCGGCCGCGTGGCCGGCGTCGAGTCAGATCGCGGGCATCGTCAGCGACTCCGGCAGTTCGAGCGTCGCTGGCGTCGCGGTCCGCATCGTTCGGTCGTCGGACGGGTTCTTCTGGGACGGCAGCACCTGGCAGGCGGCCCCCACGAGCGTCGCCGCAACGGTATCAGCCGGCTCGTGGTCCTACACACTCCCCACGGCTGCCCTCACTGACGGGGTGACGTACACCGTCACGAGCACCGCGACCGACGGCGCCGGGAACGTTCAGGCAGCACCCGGTAGCCGGTCGTTCACGTGGGACGCAGCCATCCCGAGTCAGACAATCACGACGCCCACTGCGGGGTCGTTTGTGAATCCAGTCGGTTTCACCGGCTTCACAGGCACCACGGCCGACCCCGGCGCCGCCGCGTCCGGCGTCGCCACCGTGAGCCTGACGTTGACCCGCACCTCCGACGGCTTAGTGTGGAACGGAGTTGCGTTCGTGAGCGGCTCGGCGTCCGTGCTCGCCTCCATCGCCGGCGGCAACTGGTCGTACAGTTTCAACCCAGCTGACCTCGCGGACGGAGTCACGTACACCCTCGATGCGACCGCCCGCGATGTGGCCGGGAACGTGGGAACGTCCGACGTCACGTCCTTCACCCTGGACGCGACCGGGCCGACCGTCACGATCAGCGTTCCAGCCGCGGGCTCGACGGTCACCGCTTCCGGCTGGGGCGGCCTCGCCGGCAGCGCGGCCGACGGCGGGGCGGGCGTGCAACTTGTTGAATTCCGTGTCCTCACGGCCGGCGGCCTGGTGTGGAACGGCGGGGCGTTCGCCGCCACCGGGAGTTGGTTCGCCGCGACCGGCACCACAACCTGGTCCGACGCCTTCGCGTTCACCAACTTCCCCGCTGCCGGCGGCTACCGAGTCGAGGCCCGTGGCCGGGATACCGTCGGCAACATCGGCCCAGTCACGTCCGTCGACTTCACCGTGAACGTGCCCGAGGTGACGACCATCGCGCGGCTGACACCGTCGGTGGCAGTCTCGAACACGACCGCCCCGGTCACCTGGCGTGTCAACTTCTCCGACCCCGTTTCCGGTGTGACCGCCGCGAACTTCGCACTCGTCGGGTCGTTCGCCGCCGGCGCCGCGATCACCAACGCAACTCCGGTCGGCGGGGCGGCGCCGGCCGTCGCCTGGGACGTGACCGCGAGCACCCCTGCGGCCGGCACGGGCGACCTCGGCCTCAATTACGTGTCGAACGTGAACCTCACGCCGGTCGTCGCATCGGCGACCGTCGTCGGTGCGGTCTACACACTCGACCGCCTCGCCCCGACCGTCGCGGTCTCGAACGATGCCCCGGGTGCGGTGATCCGTGTGAACCAAGCGGTCCGCTACACCGTCACCTTCGCCGACGACACCGGCATTGGCGTACTCGGGCTCACGCCCGGGGACGTGACCAACGCCGTCACCGCGGGCGCGGCGCCGTTCGGCGTCAGCGGGTTCACGTTCGACTCGGTTGCCACCTACACGTTCGACGTGACCCTGACCGGCGAGGGCGACTTCCGCCTGCGGCTCGCCGCCCCTGTGGTCATCGATGTGGCCGGTAACCCGCTCAGCGTCCCCGTCACCGATACCACCTTGCTCGCCGCGGACGGAACCGCCCCGACTGTCTTGTCGGTCGTGCCCGTCGGCTCGAGCCCGACCGCGGCCGCGACCGTCGCCTACACCGTCACGTTCTCCGAGCCCGTGACCGGGGTAGGCGGCGCCGACTTCTTCGTCACCACAACGGGCTCTATCGTACCCGGGGCGGTGTCGGTGTCGGGTAGCGGCAGCACGTACACCGTGACACTGGGCACCGGCACCGGAGACGGCACGCTCCGGCTCGACGTGTTGAACGACGGCACGATTCTCGACGCCGCCGAGAATCCGCTCGCCACCGGGTTCACGACCGCTGCCGCGATCACCATCGACCGGACCGCCCCGACGGCGAGCATCGCCCTCGCCGCCGGCCAGCCAACGCCCACCCACGAGCAGCCGGTCCGGTACGTAGTCACATTCTCGGAACCAGTCTCCGGCTTCGAAGCGGCCGACGTCGCACTCGTCGGCACGGCCGGCGGGATCGCCACCGCCACGACGTCGGTCACGAACCCGAGCGGAGACGACCGGACGTACCTCGTCGCCGTGTCTGGCCTGACCGCCGACGGGACGGTCGGCTTCATCGTGCCCGCCGGCGCCGCGGCAGACGCCGCCGGCAACCTGTCCGCGGTCGCCGTCTCGTCCCCGACGGTTACGCTCGACCTGACAGCACCGTTCGTCACGGGCATCACCCGCCTCGGCTCGACACCCACGAATGCCTCGTCGGTCGGCTACGCGGTGATCTTCTCGGAAGCCGTTAGTGGCGTGGACCTGGGCGACTTCGCGATCGTCACCACCGGCCTGAGCGGGGCGTCGATCACAAGTGTCGGCGGGGGAGGCACGAGTTGGACGGTGTTGGTCAGCACCGGCAGCGGCAGCGGCACCCTCCGGTTGGACCTGCGGCCGGCCGCCACCGTGACCGACACCGCGGGCAACAGCCTCGTCACAGGCGGATTCACGGGCGAAGTGTACGACCTCGACCGCACGCCGCCGGCCGCCACAATCGTGGCGCCGACGCCGGCCCTGCGGAACACGCCCGTCGGCGGCATCACCGTAACGTTCGACCAGGCCGTGACTGGCCTGGACGCGACCGACTTCGCCCTGACCCGCGACGGACTCCCGATCAACCTGTCCGTCGCTCAGCTGTCGGGTGGCGGCTCCGTCTATGCGCTCGGCAACCTCGCCGGGCTCACCGGCGTCGGCGGTGTCTACGTCCTGACCTTGACCGCAACCGGCTCCGGCGTCACCGACGCGGCCGGCAACGCGCTTGCTGCGGACGCCGGCACCACCTTCACGGTCGATGTCGCGGCGCCGACCGTCACCATTACGCCCGTCGTCGCCGGTCCGACGAACGCCGGCACGGTCGCGTTCACCGTCGGCTTCAGCGAAGCCGTACTCGGCGTGGACACCGACGCGGCCGGCGGCTTCGTCTTCTTTGCCGTCACCGGCACGGCCCCTGGTGCGAGCATCCTCAGCATCGTGCCCGGAACGGCCGGCCTGTTCACCGTCACGGTCGCCACCGGCGTCGGAGAAGGAACCGTCGGTCTGGTGCTGGGCGCGAACACGGTCATCTCCGACGGGGCCGGTAACGCCGTCGGCGGGCTCCCCGCCGCGAGCGGCTTCACGACCGTCGATCACGTGCGGCCGACCGTCTCGATCACCGACGGCGACGCCGACGGGGTCGTGGCCCTGAACGTCGGGGTCACATTCACCGTGGACGTACTCGACGCCGGCGGCGTACTCGGCACGCTGACCGCAAGCGACTTCGAGAACGCCGGCAGCGCGGGCGCCACGGTCGGGGCGGTCACCGAAAACACCATCAGCGGCGGCAAGCGGTTCACGCTCGCGGTCACGCCGACGTCGGGCGGCACGCTCCAATTGCGGCTCAGGGCCGGGGCCGCTGCTACCGACGCCGCGGGTAACGCCCCGGTGCTGCCGGCGACGGGCCGCGTCCTGGCCGTGGACGCCGCCGCCCCGACCGTCACCGTCGCCCGCGCCGCCGGGCAAGCCGCGGTCACCAACTCGCAGTCGGTACGGTTCGCGGTCGCGTTCAGCGAACAGGTCGTCGGATTCGGGCCGGGCGGCGTCCAACTCGGCGGGCCGGGCGCGGCCGGGGCGACGGTGGGTGTCAGCGGCGACGGGCAGACGTTCGTCGTCACCGTGTCCGGCCTCTCGGCCGACGGGCTGGTCACACTCACCGTCCCCGCCGGCGTCGTCACCGACGTGGCCGGCAACCTCAACACCGGGTCCACGGGCGGTGACAACGCGGTGACACTCGACACCGTCCCGCCCGCCGTCGGCAGCCCCGCTCTCGACCCGGCCAGCGACACCGGCGCGGCCGACGGCGTCACCGCCGACGCCACCCCGACGTTCACCGGGTCCGCCGAAGCCGGCGCGACCGTCGAACTCTTCGAGGGGAGCACCCGGCTCGGCACCGCGACCGCCACGGCGGCCGGCTGGACGATCACGAGCAGTCTCCTCGGCGACGGGCCGCACACGGTGTTCGCCCGCGCCACCGACGCGGCCGGGAACGTCTCCGACTCCGCGCCGGTCACCGTAACCGTCGACACCACGCGCCCGGCGGTGAGCGTGACCCGCGGCCCCAGCCAGGCCGCGACAGTGCTCGGCACCGCCGGCGGCGTCAGCGTCACCTTCACCGTCACCATCACGCAGGCGGTCGGCCCGCTCGACCCGGCAGCGGTGAGCGTCGTCGGGACGGCCGGCGGCACGGTCACCGGTGTCAGCGGAAGCGGCACCACGTTCCTGGTCACGGTCGGTGGTATCACCCGGCCCGGCGGCGTGTCCGTTGCCGTCGCCGCGGGCGCCGCTGCCGACGCCGCCGGGAACCCGACGCTGGCTTCGCCGGCCGGCGAGGTCGTCGCCGTGCAGTACGCAACGACAACCGTCGTCACCGTGCCGGGCGAGCCGGTCCGCGCCGGCGAGTTGCTGCCGATCGGCGTCCTCGTCTCGCACACCGCCGGCGTGCCGGTCAGCGGCACGGTCACGGTCACCCTTAGCGGTCCGGGTGGGAGCTTCACGCAGACCGTGCCGGCACTCGGCGCTGCGGTCGCGTTCACCGGCGTACCCGCCGGCGGCTACGCGGTAACCGCCGCGTTCGCCGGTACCGGCGGGTTCCTCGACAGCACGGGTACTGCGGGCGTCACCGTACTCCCGGCACTGCCGAAGGGGCAGAACAGCACCGGCGTCTACGCCGCCGTCACCGGCAGCACGGTCACCCTGTTCGAGGCCGACGGCTCCGTCCGCGGCACGGTCCAGCCGTTCACCCGCGACGAATCGCCGTTCGGCGTCCGGGTCGCGGTGGCGGACGTGACCGGCGACGGCGTCCCCGACGTGATCGCCGGCACGGCCCCGGGCGTGCCCGCCGCAGTCCGCGTCCTCGACGGCGTGACCGGCGCCACGCTGTTCTCGCGCGACGTCTTCGAGGGCTTCACCGGCGGCGTGTACGTCGCGGCCGGCGACATGAACGGCGACGGCAAGTCGGAGATCGTCGTCACCCCGGACCAGGGCGGCGGCGCCCGCGTGCTCGTGTTCGACGGCGCGACGGGCACCCAGCTCGCCAGCTTCTTCGGCATCCAGGACCCGAACTTCCGCGGCGGCGCCCGCGTGGCCGTGGGCGACCTGAACGCGGACGGCGTGGCCGACCTGCTGGTCTCGGCCGGGTTCGGCGGCGGGCCGCGCGTCGCCGGTTACGACGGCGCGAGCGTCGCGGCCGGCCAGGAGCCGAAGAAGCTGTTCAACGACTTCTTCCTGTTCGCCCCGGACCTGCGGGACGGCGTGTTCGTGACGGTCGGCGACGTGGACGGCGACGGGTACGGCGACGTGATCGGCGGGGCCGGCCCCGGCGGCGCCCCGCGCGTGCTGACGCTCAGCGGCTTCGACCTGGTGACCAGCAACACCCTGACGCCGGTGGCGAACTTCTTCGCCGGGCCGACGACCCTGCGCGGCGGCGTGCAGGTGACCGCCAAGGACTTCGACGGGGACGGCCGCACGGACCTGGTCACCGGCTCCGGCGACACCGGCGCCGTGTTCGTGTACGGGAACGCCGCCCTGAACGCCGCCGACCCGCAGGCGGACGGCGGGCTGGACATGCTGCCGGGGCTGCTCCCGGGCGTCCGCGTGGGATAGGTGGGCGCGACGGCGGTGTCGGCGGCAACTCATCCAGACGCGGGTGAGCGCGTCGGCGGCGCGGAAGGCAGTCGATTCGCGCTCGGACTTCAACAGCCGCCGCAGCGCCCGAACGGCGGCGGTGAACGACGCGGCAATCGCGGCCCGCGAATCGGCGAAGGCCAGGGCCGTGGCCGCGCCGGCCCGCGCGGTGCGGACCAGCTCGTCGATCGGCAGTTCGGCGATAGCGGGGCGTGCGGCCCCGGTGCCGGCGGCGGCCATGCGAGCACCTGGGTGTGAAGACAGGGACGGGGCGAAGAGGTGTACAAACGAACCGTAAGCTCCCACTTCGGGAAGTCAAATCGGAATCTCGAAGAAGTTCGGCACGCTGGGCTTCCGTTTGACCCCGGTCCGCGCTAGTACCACACCGCTAGACGCCAGCTTTCCCGGCCGGTTGTCCGAGCCCTCGTCCCACACCCGCGCCACGAGTTTCAGCTCGCGGGCGACCTGGCCCACGACGGACTCGATCTCGTAGACCCGGTTCGATCGGTAGAATGCGCATCAGACCCGGCCGGCGGACGGCCGTCAACTGGAGTGCCCGTGCCGACACTGTACCTCGACGCCGACGCCTGCCCCGTGAAGGACGAGGCTTACCGCGTCGCCGCCCGGTACACGGTGCTGACGGTCGTGGTCGCCAATTCGCACATGCGCGTGCCCGCCGGGCCGCTCGTCGAGCTGGTGGTGCGGACCGGGTTCGGCGCGGCCGACGACCACATCGCCGAGGTGTGCGGCCCCGGAGACGTGGTCGTGACGGCCGACATCCCGCTGGCCGGGCGGGCGCTGCTGAAGGGGGCGCGGGTGCTCGACCCGCGCGGCCGCGAGATCACCGACAACGAGATCGGCGCGGCCCTCGGCATGCGCGAGTTGATGGAGGAACTCCGCGCGCGCGGCGAGGCGAGCGGCGGGCCGTCGCCCATGAGCGCAAAGGACCGCTCGCGCTTCCTGGGGAAGCTTGACGAGGTGCTGGTCGCCGTGCGGAGGGGGCGATGACGCGCCGCTTCGCGTGGGCCCGCCGGCACCCGTGGCGGACCACGGCGGTGGTTCTGCTCACGGGGGTGGTGCTCGTGAACGTGGTGGCGTACCGGCACGCGCGGGCGATGCTGGCGTTCGCCACCGACGGCGCCAAGACGGCGCCGCCCGAGGGGCTAACAGCGTGGGGCAAGGCGAAGGCACTGGCGCTCGGCGTCACCGTGCCGCGGCCGGCGCTTGGGCGAACGCCGAGTGACAGCGGGCTGTCAGCGGAGACGGTGCGGTTCGCCGCCGGCGGCGTGAACTTGGAGGCGTGGCTCGTCGCGCCGCCGGGGGCGAAGGGGACGGTGATCCTGTTCCACGGCTACGCGGCGTGTCGGTCGGCGCTGCTGCCAGAGGCAGCGGCCGTGGTGGAACTCGGGTACGCGGCGCTCGTGGTGGACTTCCGCGGCGCCGGCGGGTCAGACGGCTCGGACTGCACCCTCGGCCACGACGAAGCGCGGGACGTGGCCGCGGCGCTACGGTTCGCGCGTGAGCGGAAGCTGCCGGGGCCGGTGGTGCTGTTCGGGCAGTCGATGGGCGGCGCGGCGGTGCTGCGGGCCGTCGGCGCGCTCGGGGCCGACCCGGACGGCATCGTCGTGGAGGCGGTGTTCGCGCGGACGCTGACGACGGTGCGGAACCGCTTCGCGCTGATGGGCCTGCCGTCGTTCCCGGGGGCGGAGATGCTGGTGTTCTGGGGCAGCGTCCGCGGCGGGTTCGACGCCTTCGCCCACGACCCGGCCGAGTACGCCCGCGGCTGCCGCGTGCCGGCGCTGGTGCTGCACGGCGGCGCCGACCGAAACGCGACGCCGGCCGAGGGGCGGGCGATCTTCGAGGCCCTGCCCGACCGCAAGGAACTGGTGGTGTTCGACGGCGTCGGCCACACATCGCTGTGCGCCGCGGACCGGCCGCGGTGGGCGGCCGCGGTGGGGCGGTTGGTGGGGTCGGTGAGCAAGTGAGCGGGGTCGCGTCAGCGCCCCGTGCGAACCCGCGCCTTCAAGCAACGGGTTCGCACGGGGCGCTGACGCGACCCCGCTCGGGATCTGTTAACTCGCCACGCAGACGGCGTTGGCGCGACGCCGCTTACTCTTCGTCTTCCGCCCACGGCCGCGGGCGTGGGCCGCCGAAGCCGCCGCGCGGCGGCGGACCGCCGAAGCCCCCACCACCCGGCGGCGGGCCGCCGAACCCGCCGCCACCCGCAGGCCGGTAGCCGCCGCCCGGCCGGAAGCCGGCGGGGCCGCCCGGAGCGGGGCCGGGGCGGAAACCGCCACCACCACCGCCACCCTCACGCTGGTCGCGGCGGCACATCACCGGCCGGCCGCGCAGCCGCACCCCCTGCATGCACTCGACCACGTAGTCGGCCGCGTCCTCCGGCACCTCCACCAGCGAGAAGCGGTCCGTTACCTCGATCGCGCCGATGTCCTGACCCGGCACGCCCGCGGTGTTGGCGATCGCCCCCACCAGGTCGCGCGGCAGGATGCCCGCCTCGCGGCCGAGGCTGAAGAACAGCCGGGCCGTCGGCGGGCCGCCGTCGCCGCGGCGCGGGTTCGGCCGCGGCGGCCCGCCCGGCTCCTGCCGGAACGGCGGCGCCCCCTGCGGGTAGAACGGGGCGCCTTGCCGCGGCCCGTCGAAGCGTTGCGGCCGCGGCGGCGCCGGGAAGCGCTCCCGCAGCGGCGGCGGGGCGGGGATCTCCACCTCCGCGTCCTTGGCGTCACCCGTCTCGGCGTCGTGGGCCAGCTTCACGGCCGCAAGCGCGATGTCCACGACGTCGAACTCCGCCGACAGCGTCTCGACGATCACGCGGAATTGGTCCGTCTCACCGCCTTCGATGACTTCGCGGATCGCCTGGCGGGTCAGTTCCATGCGGCGGGCCTTCAGGTCGGCCACGGTCGGCACGCGGCCGACCTCGATCTTGCGGTTCGTCACCCGCTCGATGTTCTTCAGCAGCCGGTGCTCCTTCGCCTCGGCCAGGGTGATCGCGGTCCCCTCGCGGCCGGCCCGACCCACGCGGCCGATGCGGTGGACGTAGGTCTCCACCTCCGCCGGGATGTGGAAGTTCACGACGTGCGTGAGGTGCTCCACGTCGAGCCCGCGGGCGGCCACGTCGGTGGCCACGAGCAGGTCCACGGTGCCGCTACGGAACATCCGCATGACGCGGTCGCGGTGCTCCTGCGACAGGCCGCCGTGCAGCGCCTCGGGGCGGTAGCCGCGGGCCGCGAGCGTTTCGGTCAGTTCGTCCACTTCCGTGCGCGTGCGGCAGAACACGAGCGCGGCCGCGGGCGCCTCCACGTCGAGGACGCGGACTAGCGTGGCGAGCTTGTACTGCCGCGGCACGAGGTAGGCGACCTGCTTCACCTTCGGCATCTGCCCGGGGGCGACGGGCTCCTGCGACACGCGGACGGTGGCCGGGGCGCGGAGGTGCTTGCGGGCGATGGCCTCGATCCGCGGCGGCATCGTCGCCGAGAACAGCATCGTCTGCCGCTCCTTCGGCGTCTCGTTGAGGATCGCCTCGATGTCCTCGGCGAAGCCCATGTCGAGCATCTCGTCGGCCTCGTCCAGCACGACGACCGACACGCCGGCGAGCTTGAGGGTCCCGCGGCGAAGGAAGTCGAGGGCGCGGCCGGGCGTGGCGACCACGACGTCGACGCCGCGGTCGAGCGCGCGGGCCTGCTGGCCCATGGCGGCACCGCCGTACACAGGCAGCACGCGGGTGCTGTACGGCCGGCCGTACTTGTGCACGGCTTCGGCCACCTGCATCGCCAACTCGCGGGTCGGCACGAGGATGAGGGCGGCGGGCTTCACCTTGGAGGTGTTGGCTGCGAGGCGCTGAATGAGCGGCAGGGCGAACGCGGCCGTCTTGCCGGTGCCGGTGGCGGCGAGGCCGACGATGTCGGTCCCCTGGAGGACGAGCGGGATCGCCTCCCTCTGGATGGGCGTCGGCTCCTCGTACCCGAGGACGGTGAGCGCGGCGAGCAACTTCGCGTCGAGCCCGAGGCCGGCGAACTTCGACTCGGCGACGGGTTCGGGCTTCGGCGGCTCGACCGCTGCCGGCTCCGGCGGCACCGCGGGCTCGGCGGGGGGCGTGGGTTCGGGGTCGGTCATGGTGTCTCGTCGGTGGAGGTGCCGTAAAAGATTTGTTGTAGTGACGCCGGCGCCGAACGGCCGGCTGAAACAGCCCGACTCGCCGCGACCGTGAACGCGGGCGGAGGGCTGACCGCGTTCGAATATTCCCTCGGCTACTCCTTACCGAGTACCAGATCGACCACCCAACAGCCGCGGACGTGCGGCCCCGGGCCGCGGCAGTGGCCGAGCACGTCGGCGTCGGCGCAACCTGCGTCCTCCAGCGCGTCGGCCAGCACCGGTATCGGGCCGAAGTCGCGCGACTCGTACATGCCGCGTGCGAGGCCGACGACCGCCTCGGTGCGCCACGACGGGTCGAACGGGACGGGTCGGAACGGGTTCCCGAAGATATCACGGACCAGGTCACGCGTCGCCTCACGCTCTTCGCGAAGCGGGTATGCGTTGCCGACGAATCCGAGGATGTAACGAGCGGCTGGGGCGGGGTACGTGAGGAATCTGACGTAGTCCTCTCGAACCGACCAGACCGCCTCGAGTTCCTCTGCCGTCGCTCCACCGTCCGCGAAACGCTCGACCAGATCGATGATGGCGTAGCGGCCGGGGGCCGAAACACCCCGGAGCGCCCACCGCACCCGCGCCGCCCCGAGCAGCCGCGCCTTCCGCTCGCTCGCGCGATCCTGCATGTGATTGAGCAACGGCAACGGGCTGCGTACTCGTTCCCAGTGTTCTGATCTCACCGCAGTCGCTCCGCGATCATGTCCACGTCGTACACGCAGCCACCCCAGACACCGCCGCTGGCGTTCTGCAGCAGCGCCCACAGCCGCGTGTCCGCGGGCAGTTGCGGGTCGGGGGCCAGGTCCTCGCGCGGCGGGCGCACGGCCAGTTCGGCGGTGCCCCAGTCGGGGCCGTGCTCGCCGGTCGCGTCGCCGACCAGGTCGATGTGACCGGCCAGCGTGTTGCGGTCGATCACGATGCGAACAATGTCTCCGTCGCGCAGGCGGCCGATCGGGCCGCCGGCCAGTGCCTCCGGCGACACGTGGCCGACGCACGCCCCGGTGCTCACGCCGCTGAAGCGGGCGTCCGTCAGCACTGCGACGTGCTTCCCCCACGGGAGGAATTTCAGGGCGCTCGTCACCTGGTACGTCTCCTCCATGCCGCTCCCCATCGGGCCACGGGCGCACAGCACCAGCACGTCGCCGGCCTGCACTCGCTTCGGGCCGTCGCCCTTGATCGCCGCGATCGCCGCCTTTTCGGTCGTGAACACCTTCGCCGGGCCGGTCTTGCGGTACACGCCGTCGGCGTCCACGACCGACGGGTCGATCGACGTGGACTTGATGACCGACCCGTGCGGCGCCAGGTTGCCGAACGGGAACGTCAGGGCGCTCGTCAGCCCCCGCGCCTTCGCTTGCGTCAGCGACATGATGACCGTGTCGGGGTCGACGCCGTCGCGCTCCCGCAGCATGGCCCGCACGCGCTGCCGGCGCTCGGACTTCTCCCACCACTCGAGTACGGCCCCGAGCGGCTCGCCGGTCGCGGTGAGGGCGTCGAGCGCGAGCAGGCCGAGTTCGCGCAGGTGCAACATGACTTCGGGCACGCCGCCGGCCAGGAAGACGCGCACCGTCGGGTGACCGATCGGTCCGTTCGGCAGTGCATCCACCAGCCGCGGGACGGCCCGCGCGAAGTGCGTCCAGTCGGCGACGGTCGGCCGCGTCACGCCGGCGTGGAAGGCGATGGCGGGGGTGTGGAGCAGCAGGTTCGTGCTACCGCCGAACGCGGCGAACACCGCCAGCGCGTTGCGGAACGCGCCATCCGTCAGGACGTGCTTCGTGTGGATGCCGCGGTTCGCACGGTGGAGCAGCGCCGTCGCGGACCGCTTCGCCATGTCGAGCCAGATGGGCTGACCCGACGGCGACAGCGCCGAGTGCGGCAGCGACAGGCCCAGCGCCTCGCCGATCACCTGGGACGTGGCCGCGGTGCCGAGGAACTGGCAGCCGCCGCCGGGGCTCGCGCAGGCGTGGCAGCCGGCTTCCGCGGCCTGCTCCAGCGTGATCTCGCCGTGCGCGAAGCGGGCGCCGATCGTCTGCACCTTCCCGGTATCCTCGGTGCCCGTCTCGCCGGCCAGCATCACGCCGCCGGGGACGAGCATCGTCGGGAAGTCGTGCTGGCTCGCCAGCGCCATCATCATCGCCGGCAGCCCCTTGTCGCAGGTGGCGACGCCGAGCACGCCGGCCCGCGTCGGCAGGCTGCGCATCAGGCGGCGCATCACCATCGCGGCGTCGTTGCGGAACGGCAGGCTGTCGTACATCCCCGGCGTGCCCTGGGTGCGGCCGTCGCACGGGTCGGTGACGGCGCCCGCGAACGGCACGCAGCCGAGCCGGGCCAACTCCTGCGCGGCCGCCTTCACGAGCAGCCCCACCTCCCAGTGACCGCTGTGGAAGCCGAGCGCAACGGGCGAGCCGTCTTCCGCCCGCAACCCGCCGTGGGTGGACAGGATGAGGAACTCCTTGCCGCCGAGGCGGTCGGGGTTCCAGCCCATGCCGACGTTCTGCGTCCACCCGAACAGGTCGCCGCTCGGGGCGTGGCGGAGCAGGTCCGCTGTCAGCGGCAGGTGCCCGGCCGGGCCGCGGGTGGTGGTGACGATGTCGTAGGCGGCGGCGTCGGCCGGTTCTAGCAGGTCATGGGGCATGGCAGAAATCCGAAAGCAGGATGGCCACAAAAAGGCACGAAAAGACACAAAAAGTGAACCAAGACAATACACGGTTCGATTCTTGGCTCGGTCCAACTTTTTGTGTCTTTTCGTGCCTTTTTGTGGCCATTGTTCTGGTTGGGTTCTGTGCCTAGTATCGTGATTCGGCCCCGCGGGCGGTAGCTTTCCCGGCGGGGCGCGGGCGCATATCGTGTCGTCACCTGCTCCCCCGGAGGCTCCCCATGCGCTTCGCTCTCCCCTTCGCGGCTGTCGCCGCTGTGGTCGCCATGATGCCGCAACCGCTCCCCGCCCAGCCGAAGGGCGCCAAGGCCGGTCCGGCCTTCGACCAGGCGCCGTTCGGCAAGATGCCCGACGGCACGGCCGTCACCGGGTTCACGCTCGTCAACCGCAACGGCGTCACCGTGCAGGCCATCGAGTACGGCGCCATCGTCACGTCGATCCGCGTCCCGGACAAGGACGGCAAGCTGGCCGACGTGGCGCTCGGGTTCGACAAGCTGGAGGACTACCTGAAGGGCCACCCGTACTTCGGGTCGAACGCCGGCCGCAGCGCCAACCGCATCGCCAAGGGGAAGTTCAGCATCGACGGCAAGGAGTACACGCTGGCGACGAACAACGGCCCCAACCACCTGCACGGCGGCAAGGCCGGGTTCGACAAGAAGCTGTGGCGCGGCGAGCCGTTCCTCGGCGCGACCGGCCCCGGGGTGAAGTTCACCTACCGCAGCCCGGACAAGGAAGAAGGCTACCCCGGAAACCTCTCCGTCACCATGAGCTACACGCTGACGGACAACAACGAGCTGGTGGTGGACTACCGGGCGACGACGGACCAGCCGACGCTCTGCAACCTGGCGCACCACAGCTACTTCAACCTGGCCGGGCACGACAGCGGCGACATCCTCGGCCATCAGTTCCAGGCGATGGCGAAGAACTACACCCCCGCCGACGACACGCTCATCCCCACGGGCAAGATCGCGCCCGTCGCGGGGACGCCGTTCGACTTCACGGCGCCGAAGGCCATCGGCAAGGACTTGAAGGCCGCCGGCGGCGACCCGGTCGGCTACGACCTGAACTTCGTCCTCGACAAGGGGGCGAGCGATCGGCCGGAGCTGGCGGCGCGGGTGACGGAGCCGAAGACGGGGCGGACGCTGGAGGTGTACTCGACGGAGCCCGGCTTGCAGTTCTACACGGGCAACTTCCTCGACGGCACGAACGTCGGCCGCGGCGGGGCGGTGTACCGGCAGTACGGGGCGTTCTGCCTGGAGCCGCAGAAATTCCCCGACTCGGTGAACAAGCCGGAGTGGAAGGACAAGAGTAACCCGGTGCTGCGGCCCGGCGAGACGTACCGGCAGACGACGGTCTACAAGTTCGGGGTGGCGCGGTGAACTCCGCGAGCGGCCCGCGCGAGCGGGCTGTTGCTGTGCGCACCTGACGCGCCCGGGAACAGCCCGCTCACGCGGGCCGCTCACCCGGTGCGATCTCCTCCCACTCCAGCTCGCGCCCCGCGGCGTAGGTCTCACTGGCGCGGAAGTCGTGCGGCTTCGGCTGCTCGCCGGGGTCGAGGCCGAACGCGTCGAGGTTCAGCCAGAACAGCCCGTTGATGTGGCTGATGCGGGCGTCGTTGATCTTCACCCGCGCCTGCCCCGGCCGCATCTGCACGCGGAACTCGTCCACGCCCGTCAGCCGCAACCGCAGTTGCACCGTCCGCGGCTCCTTCCCCAACTCCGTGATCGCCTCGCGGACGACCAGCCGGAACTCGACCGTCGCGTTCTGCGCGGACGGGTAGCGGACGCGCACGGCGCGGACGCGACCGCCCGGCAGCCGGTAGCGGCGGAGGAAGGTGGTCAGGTCTTGGGGGCGGATCGGCGTCATGGTCGTGCGGCTTGTGTTTCGGGCGAACGGCCGGCGTCAGCCGGCTGGTGGGGGTGGCAAGCGCCTGTACCAGCGACCAGCCGGCTGACGCCGGCCGTTCGCCGGGGGATCTCACACGTAGGAGTCGAACACCCGCACGCCGGCCCACGTCGGCTTGTTCTCCTCGATGAACTTGTTGTGCGTGGCGTCGTCCTGGTAGGCGTCGTGGCTCGCCTTCGTGTCGAACACGAGGTGGAGGCCCACGTCCCAGTCGCGGTCGTTCACCGGGCGGTCGAGTTCCCGGCAACACGGGCCGGCGGCGAAGAACACGATGCCGGGCTGCACGTTCAGGTACTTGTGGCAGGCGTCCACCAGCGCCTGCACGTTCGCCGGGGTCGAGTCCTTGAGCTTGAAGAAGACGTTGTGCGCGAGTCGCGTGGCGGGCATCGGTGGCGGCCTTCGGAGAGAGGGCGTAGGGTGACGGGGTTGGGATACGCCCCGCCCCCGCCCCGTCAACGGCCGATGACCCTCCTCGACCTCACCCTGCCGACCGCCGCCGAGAACCTGGCCCTCGACGAGGCGCTGCTCCTCGCCGCCGAGGACGGCACCGGCGGCGAGGTGCTGCGGCTGTGGACCCAGCCCACGCCGGCGGTGGTCGTGGGGGCCGGCGGGTCGGTGGCGATCGACGTGAACCGGGAGGCCTGCGCCGCGGACGGCGTGCCGGTCGTGCGGCGGTCCAGCGGCGGCGGCACCGTGCTCCTCGACCCGGGCTGCCTCTGTGTGTCGGTGGTACTGCGGACCGACCGGCCCGGCCTCGGGACCATCACCGACGCGACGGCGCTCGTCATGGGCCGGTTACGGGAGGCGGTCCGCGCGGGCATGTCGGACGTCGTCGTCGCCGGCAGCGGCGACCTCGCGGCGGGCGGGCGGAAGCTGGCCGGCAGCGCCCAGCAGCGGAAGCGGACGCACCTGCTCCACCACGCGAGCATCCTCGGCCCGTCGACGGACACCCGCGACCGCATCGCCCGCTACCTCCGCCCGCCGGAACGCGAGCCCGCGTACCGGGTCGGCCGCGACCACCTCGACTTCCTGGCGTGCGTTCTCCGCGCCGACGCGGATCTGCGGCGCGACGTGATCGCCGTATGGGAGCCGGTCGGTGTGTACCCGAACCCGCCGATCGGGCGCGTGCGGGAGTTGGTCGCCGAGAAGTACGGGCGCGACGAGTGGAACCTGCGGCGCTGAACCGCACCCCGAGCCGGCCCCGTCAGGGGTCGGAGCTTTCGCGGCGCCGCAGCCTCCGACCCCTGACGGGGCCGGCTCGGAAGCCGTATACAATTCGTCACGCGCCGCGGAGCGACCATGACAGACGGGGCCACCGACGCCGACCGCCTCCGGGCCGCCCTGGAGCCGTTCTACACCGCCGTCGAGGGCGTTCTGATCGGCCAGCGGCGGCTCCTCGACCGCCTCCTCATCGGCCTCCTCACCGACGGCCACGTCCTCCTCGAAGGCGTACCCGGGCTCGCCAAGACGCTCGCCGTCCGCACCGTCGCCCGGGCGCTCGACCTGTCGTTCAAACGCGTCCAGTTCACGCCCGACCTGCTGCCGGCCGACGTGATCGGCACGCAAATCTACAACCCCCGCACCGGCGAGTTCACCGTCAAGCAGGGGCCGGTGTTCGCCAACGTGGTGCTCGCCGACGAGATCAACCGCGCCCCGGCGAAGGTGCAGAGCGCGCTGCTGGAAGCGATGGCCGAGCGCCAGGTCACCATCGGCGACTCGTCGCTCGAGCTGCCGCGGCCGTTCTTCGTGCTGGCCACGCAGAACCCCGTCGAGCAGGAGGGCACGTACCCGCTGCCCGAGGCGCAGGTCGATCGGTTCATGCTGAAGGTGCTCATCGACTACCCCGGCCGCGCGGACGAACTGGCGATCCTCGACCGCATGGGCGGCGTCGATTCATCCACGGACCTGTCGCCGGTGCTGTCGGCGCCGCAGCTGGAGGGGTTGCGGCGGGCGGCGGATGCCGTGTATGTGGACGCCAAGGTGAAGGGCTATCTGCTGGACGTGGTCCGTGCCACCCGCCACCCCGCCGAGTACGGCCTCGACCTGGCCGGGCTCATTCAACTCGGCGCCAGCCCGCGGGCGACGATCTCGCTCCACCGGGCGGCGAAGGCCCACGCGCTGCTCGCCGGCCGCAACTACGTCGCCCCGGAGGACGTGAAGGCGATGGCCCCCGACGTGCTCCGGCACCGGCTGGTGGTGTCGTTCGAGGCCGAGGCCGAAGACCTGCGCCCGGACCACCTGGTGAAGCAGGTGCTCGACCGGCTGCCGGTGCCCTGAGTATTGATGATTTGCGAGCGAAGATTGATGATTGCCGGGCGGCGGACCACGGCTCGTCAATCATCGACCACAAATCCCCGTTCATCAATCCCGAGAAGTCATGCAGCAAGTCCTGTTCACCATCCCGGTCCTCAAGGGCGTCCTCGACCCGAACGGCCTCCCGGTCGCCGGGTTCGGCGTCATGCTGTTCCTGGCGTTCACCCTCGGCACGTACTGGGGCGTCCGCCGCGGCGGCGCCGCCGGCATGACCGCGGCGCAAATCCAGGACATGTTCCTGTGGGTGGTGCTCGGCGGCCTCACCGGCGCCCGGCTGCTGTACATGTACCAGTTCAGCAACCAGTTCCCCGACCACTCGCCGTGGGCGCTGTTCGTCGCGTTCTTCCAGATCTGGCGCGGCGGCATCGTCTTCTACGGGTCGGCCCTCGGCGGCGCCGCCACCTACGGCCTCTTCTACTGGTTCGTGCTGCGCCGCCTCCGCGTCAACACGTGGGCGCTGGCCGACGCCGTCGCCCCCATCCTGGCGCTCGGACTGGCGATCGGCCGCGTCGGCTGCTACCTGAACGGCTGCTGCTGGGGGCAGGTCGCCGTCGAGGAGGTGGCCCCGGTGCCGCTCGGCGGCGCGCACTTCCCGCTGATGCCGGCCCACTGCCGCGACCAACTCGTTCGCGACGACCACCTGCAAACGTCCACCGGCTTCGCCCTCTACCCGCGGGAGCGCGGCGCCGGCGCCGACCCGCGCTCCCGCGTGCTGGTGGTCGAGCCCGGCTCCCCCGCCGCGGAGGCGGGGTTGAAGGCCGGCGACCGCATCGTGAAGGTCAACGGCCAGCCGAACGGCGTGATCCTTGAGGTGCTCGGCGGGAACGCGGAAGACGTGGCCGGGGCACTGGCGAAGCACCGCGGCGAGGTGATGCCGGCGACGGACAAGCGGCCGCCGGCGGCGTACTTCGCCGAGTTCGAGGACTACGTTCAGGCCGTCCTCGCCGTCCCGCCGGCGGGTGTGACGTATGTGCCGAACGACGTGCTCGGCGAGCTCGCTCGCGACTGGCCGCGCGGCCGGCACGACCTGACGCTGGCCGTCCGCCGCGGCACCGAGACGGTGGAACTCGCGCCGTTCGTGCCGCGCTCGGTCGGGCTCTACCCGACGCAGTTGTACGAGACGGTTAGCATGGTCTTGCTGATCGGCTTCCTGCTGACGTACCACCCGTTCCGCCGGCACGACGGGCAGTTGATGGTGCTTCTGATGGCGTGCTACGCCGTCCACCGGTTCGTGAACGAGTCGCTGCGGGTGGAGCCGACCTACGCCCTCGGTCTGACGTTGTCGCAGTGGGTGAGCGTCGGCATCCTTACGGCGGCGGTGGGGATGGAAACGTACCTGTGGCGGACGAAGCCGAGCCGGTGGAAGCCGGAACCGCTGCCGCCGCCGGAGGTTCCGCCCGCTGCACCGCCGGGCGTCGTTCCAACATAGTTTCTTCCAGCTGACTCAGTGCTTCTTGGGGCGGGGTCCCTCCCTTCCGTGGAACCAAGTGCAGCCGCCCGAACGTCACCCGGGGTTGCCCGGTTTCCGCCGGGGCGGTACAAGGGCGCAACTCCGGGCCGGCCGGGCGTTCCCGGGCAGCCCCACGTACAGGAGTCGCACCCATGCGCCGCCTCGGCCCCACCCTGGCCGCGTTCGTCACCGCCGCCGCCACCGTCCTCGCACAGCCGGTCCCCGGCCAGCCGCTGCAGCCGCAGCCGGCCACGCCGAACCCGCGCCTCACCCAGCACCTCGACGGGTGGGAGCGGACGATGGGGGCGCTCGTGAACTACGGGGCCGAGTTCGAGCTGACGAAGAAGAACTCGGTGTTCCCGACGCCGCGGACGTACAGCGGCAGCGTGCTGTGCATGAAGCCGAACTTCGCCCTGCTGGCCATCCAGGGGAAGGCGGACAAGAACGACTACGAGGCGTTCCTGAGCAACGGCAAGTCGGTGTACCACTTCGACACGCCGAAGAAGACCGTGACCGAGTTCAAGCTGAACGCCGCCGGCGCGGCCGACAACCTGATGCTCGAGTTCCTCGGCGGCATGAAGGCGGCTGCCGCCCAGCAGCGGTTCCAGATCACCGTCGTCGGTGACGACCCGACGAAGGACCCGAACTACGTGGTGCTGCGGATTCAGCCGCTGCGGGCCCGCGACAAGCAGGAGTTCGTGGACGCCCGGATGGCGCTGCTGGCGCCGACGAACGTGGCGAAGTTGCCGGCGTACCTTCCGGCCGTCGTGTGGCTCCAGCACCCGAACGGCGACGAGGAGACGTGGACGCTGAAGAACCACAAGACGAACCAGACCGGCGTCGGGCCGGAGTTGTTCCAGTTCAAGGCGATCCCCGGCTGGCAGGTGCAGCAGGCGCCGGCCCCGCCGCCGCCCGGCGCCCCGCGGTAAGCCGGTCCACCGCCCACCCGTTGCGGCGGGTGGGCGAAGCCTGCCATTTCTCACCACATCCTCACCCTTGTCGCGTACCCTGAGGGCGAACCGGCGGCCGCGGGCCGCCGCGATTCCGTTCTCCTTGGGGGGTGTCCCATGCGGACCATGCGGTGGCCGTTGGTTGCGTTCCTGACGGGCGCGATGGTGGTGATGGTGTCGGCCCAGCAGCCGGGCGGCCGGCAGGGCGGCGGCAAGGGCGGCCTGACGGCGCAGGTGCTCACCAACGCCGCCCTCCAGGAGGAGCTGAAGGTCACCGAGGACCAGAAGGCCAAGCTCAAGGCCCACAGCGAGAAGTCGCTGGCCAGCATGAAGGACCGGTTCAAGGACGCCGGCGGTGACAAGGAGAAGTTCGGCACCATCTTCGCCGAGATCCAGGCCGAGACCGCCAAGGTCGTGAACGAGACGCTGACCGCCGCCCAGAAGACCCGCCTGAAGCAGGTCGAGCGGCAGGTCGCGGGCGTGCGGGCGTTCAGCAACGATGAGCTGACTGCCGACCTGAAGCTCGAGGACGCCCAGAAGACCAAGATCAAGGGGATCCTCGAGGAGTACGCCAAGGACAGCAAGGAACTCGGGTTCGGCGGGTTCGGCAAGGGCGGGTTCGACAAGGAGAAGGCCGCCGAGGCCGCCAAGAAGCGCGAGAAGCTCGAGAAGGGCGCTCTCGCCGACATCACCGACGTGCTCAACGACTCCCAGCGGAAGGCCTGGATGGACCTGAGCGGCACCCCGGTGGCCGACATCGCCAAGCTCCGCGCCGGCCAGTTCGGCGGGTTCGGTGGCGCCGGCGGGGCGTTCGGCAAGGGGAAGCAGCAGAAGAAGATCGACTGAGTTCGTACACTCCCCGAGTGTCGCGCCGGCCCGCGGGCACCCCGCGGGCCGGTTCCGTTTTCCCACCGGGAGCCCACCCGTGCCCGACCCGGACGACGACTACGACGACGCCCCCCCGCGTCGGCGTCCCCGCCGTGATTACGAGGAGGACGACGACAATCCCGACGACCGCCCGCGCCGCCGGCGCCGCCCGCCGCCGACGGACGACGGGTTGCAGTACGTGGTGCCGGTGAACACGAACGTGCTGGCGATTTTGGCCGGCTACGCCGGGCTGGTGTCGCTGCTGTGCTTCCCGGCCCCGTTCGCGCTGCTACTCGGCATCCTGGCGCTGAGGCAACTCAAGCGGAACCCGGGCCAGCACGGCAAGGGGCGGGCGATCTTCGGGATCGTGATGGGGGTGTTGTTCACGCTACTCGGGCTGACGGCAGTCGTGGCAGCGGCGTTTGCGAAGTAACCGTGGGCGCCGCGTCAGAGCGGCCCCACGTCGAACGCCGCGTGCTTCGGCAGTTGGCGTTTGCCGACCAGTGGGAAGAGCAGCCCGAATACCCCGTCGCGCAATCGGCACGCCAGCGGGCTCTCCCACTGTGCGACCGATCCGAACCGCCACGACTCGTTCGTGATCGCCGCAGTCCGCTTGAAGCGCTCGGCGGTAAATCCCTCCCACGCCGCCGCGGGCGTCGCCGCCGCGCGGACGCGCCGGGCCAGCACCACGGCGTCCTCGATCGCCATGCACCCGCCCTGGCCGAAGTTCGGCGTCGTGGGGTGGGCCGCGTCGCCGACGAGCCCAACCCGGCCGACGTGCCACGGCTTCGCCGGCGGGCGGTCGAGGATGTCGTTCCGAATCACCCGATCGGCCGGGGTCGAGTCCACCAACTCTTCCACCGGTGCGGCCCACCCGCGAAAAGCGTTGAGCACCGCGGACCGCTCGTCGGCGGCGTGTTCGCCCGTAGGCGCGTTCAGAACGGCGAACCAGTACACACGGTCGCCGGGTAGCGTGGTGATGCCGAAGCGCCGACCCCGCCCCCACCACTCTCCGAGGTAGCCGGGCGCGACTGCCGCAGGCCGCGGGCCGACCCCACGCCAGCAGGTGTGCCCGGCGTAGCGAGGGGGCTGTGGGCCGAAGAGTGCGGCCCGCACCGCCGAGTTCAGCCCGTCCGCCCCGACCACGAGATCGGCGGTGTCGGCGTGGCCGTTCTTGAACCGCACCGTCGCGCCACGGTCGTCCTGCTCGACCCCGACGCACTCGAAGCCGTAACGGGTGACGCCGGAGGGGAGCCGCGCCGCAAGGACCGCGACGAGTTCTGCCCGGTGAACCATCGCGACGAACGGGCGGACGGCGTACTGTTGCTCGAAGTATTCGGCCGAGAGCGTGAGCTGAACCTTGAATCCGTCACAGGCGCGCATTTCGGACTGCCGCATCGGCAGCGACACCGCTCGGACGGCGTCGCCGGCGCCCAGGTAGTCAAGCGCCCGGAGTGCGTTGGCCCACAGGCTGATGCCGGCCCCGACTTCACGCAACTCCGGGGCGCGCTCGTAGACGACGACCTCGAAGCCGACCTGCCGCAGCGCAAGGGCCACAGCCAACCCGCCGATCCCGGACCCGACGATCAGGACACGCACGTCACACCCACTTCATCAGCACGCCGAGGTAGTTGTCCTTGTCCTTCAGCAGCCCCTCGTAGGCGTCGCCGAGTTGCTCGGGCGTGATAGTGTGCGTCACCAGCCCCGCGAGGCTCAACCGCCCGGCGGCGAGCTGGCGCAACAGCCACGTCTGGGCCTTGTTGATGTCCCACGCACCGGCTAGCCGCGTGTGCGCCGGCTCGAACAGCATGTTCCCGTGCGCGCCGGTCACCTCGATGTAGCGGCGGTGCAGGTCGTCATAGAAGTTCACCTCCTTCGCCTTCCCGCGCGGACTGCCGACCACCACCACCTGCCCGGCGTCGCAGGCCAGCGACATCGCCACAGGGATGGCGTCCGGCACGCCCGTCGCGTCGGCGATCAGCTCGGCCCCGCGCGTACCCAGGAAGGCGTTCAACTGCTCCTTCGCGTCGCCGGCCGACGGGTCGATGACGTGATCCGCACCCGCCGCCTTCGCGGCGTCGCGTCGCATCTTCACGGCGTCGATGCCGACGACGGGTGACGCGCCGGCGGCGAGGAGGCAGCGGAGGGCGAACTGGCCGATGATGCCGAGGCCGAGCACGGCGGCGCTGCGGCCGAGCGTGAGGCCGGCCCGCACCGACGCGCCGAGGCCGTACCGGGCGATGACCGCGGCTGCGGCCTTCTCGAACGTCAGGTCGTCGGGCATCTTCCACACCCGGCAGCGCTCGTGGCCGACGGTCAGCAGTTCGGCCGAGGCGTGGTTGCCGGGGTAGCTGACGCGGTCGCCTTCCTTCAATCCGCCGGGAAAGTCCTTGCCGACTTTCAGGACGCGGCCGGCGGCCGAGTACCCGGAGCGGAACGGGAACTTCCAGTCCGGCAGGTTCGGGTCCTTCAGCCACTGGTGGGTGCCGGTGTAGACGGCCAGCTCGGTGCCGGCGCTGATCGCGGAGTATTCCGCGGCGATGAGGATCTGGGTCGGCCCCGGGTCGGCGATGTCCACCTCGCGGACGGTGGTCTTGAACGGCTCGGTGATGACGGCCTGACGGGCGCGGACCATTGGCGTTGCTCGCGAGAACGGCGGACGGATGTGGCGAATTCTAGCGGCGCGGAAGTGCGTGGCGAGCCGCCCGCCGTGGGGCGGCTCGCCCGGGCGTCAGTCGTTCGGGAAGCGCGGCAGCACGAGGTCGTTCCGCAGCGACTCGAACTCCGCGGGCCGCGGCACCAGGCGAAGCCGGAAGACCTGTTTGCGGCCGTCGCGCTCGACCTCGACTTCCAGCAGGGCGCCGGGGCGGTACGTCTGAACGTGGCTGAACACCTGATTGAAGTGTGTGGGCTCCATGCTGCCGACGCGGACGATGCGGTCGCCGACCTTCATGCCCGCCCGCGCGGCCGGCAGGTTCGGGTACACCTGGGTGATGACGCAACTGGTGGTGTCGGCCATGACGCCCATCACCGGCGGCCCGGCCGGGTTGGGCGGCGGCGCAGCCGGGACCGGGGCGGCGGGCGCGAGCGTCGTCAGGAGCAGGATCGGGGTGGCAAACACAAACGAACCCTCCACATCGCGGCGGACACCCGCCGGGTATGACGGCGTGGAGAACGGGTGTCAAGGACACTGTAACGCACGGAAGGTGGCGGGGGTTAGCGAAAATGGGGCGTCACCCGCGGGCGGCCAGCATCGCCAGGAGCTTCCCCGCGCACGCCGCCGCGAACGCCGGGTCGTTGATGTGCTCGTCGCGTTCGACCAGATCCACCTCAGGTCCCGTATCAGCCCGGATGGCCGCGAACAACGCCTCGTCTGCCTCCGGCCACCAGAACGGCTTCCCCTGCGCGTCGATGGCCGAGACGCCGCGCAGCGGCAGCATCACCGTCGTCGGTCCGGTCGCCGCGGCCGCCTTTCGCGCCAGCTCGGTGCCGAGCGCGGCGTTCTCCGCGGGCGTGGTCCGCATCAGCGTGACGTTCGGGTTATGGCGGTAGAAGCGGCGGTCGGCGTAGCGCGGCGGTGTCGTGTCCGGCGGGCCGAAGTTCACCATGTCCAGCGCCCCGACCGAGATCACTTGCGGAACCCCCGCGGCCCCCGCTGCCGTGAGCCGGTCCGGCCCCGCGCTCAGGACGCCGCCGGCGAGTTCGTCGGCGAGTTCGGTCGTGGTGATGTCGAGGACGCCGGCGACGAGGCCGTCGCGGATCAGCCCCTCCATCGTCCGCCCGCCGGTGCCGGTGGCGTGGAAGACGAGCACCTCGTACCCGGCCGCCTCCAGAATGCCGCGGGCCGCCTCGACGCACGGCGTCGTGACGCCGAACATCGTCGCAGCGATGACCGGTTTCGAGTTTCGAACTTCGAGCTTCGGGTTGATGGCTTCCAGGACCATTCCCGCCATCGCCGCCGCGGCGTTCGCGAGCACGGCCCGACTGATGCGGTTCAGGCCGGCCACGTCCACCACCGAGTGCATCATCGTCACGTCGCGGGTGCCGACGAACGGCGCCACCTGACCGCTCGCCAGCGTGCTGACGACGAGCTTCGGCACGCCCACCGGCAGCGCCCGCATCGCCGCCGCGGCGATCGTCGTTCCGGCGGAGCCACCGAGGCCCAACACGCCGGACAGCTTGCCGTCGCGGTGAAGCTGCACCGCCAATTTGGCCGCCCCGGTCGCCGCTAACGTGACGGCGCGGCCGCGGTCGCCGGCGGCCTTCACTTCGGCGGGGTCGGCACCCGCCGCCGCGAAGACGGCCTCCCGCGTAATGTCCGAGGCGAACGCCGGCGGGCCGAGGACGCCCGCGTCCAGAACGGTGACGGACACGCCGGCTGCGAGTAGTCGGTCGCGGACGAACGCGGTCTCGGCGCCCTTCGTGTCGAGGGTGCCGATCAGGAGGACGGGCATGCGGCGACCCCGGGGAGAATTGTGAGTTATGCTACGGCAATACCCGGTCGCCCAGCCAGAGCCTCCCGCGCGCCATGCACCCGCTGCTCAAACGGCTTCTCACTAACAGCCTGATCGCCGGCTCGCTCCTGGCCGTGATGGGCGTCGGCCTCACCGAGCTGGCACGGATGTGGCTCATCGCCCAGGCACCCGCCCGCGCCGACCCGAACGCCCCCGCCACCCCGGCCGAAGCCGGCACGGACGTGGTCAGCTACCGCATCCCGCTGATGATGGCGACCTACGGGGTCGGCTTCGTCGTGCTCGCCGAGCTGTTCCTGTGGTACGTGCTGAAGCGGCGCCCGAAGCCGCCGGCAGCGCCCGCGCCGCCGCCGCCCGGCCCGGACCCGGCCGAGCAGCTGCTTGAACAGCTGATGCGTGAGGCCGAGGCGAAACAGGCCGCGGCACACTCTACCCCTTCGGAGCCGGTCCCGGAGAATAGCCGAGTCACCCCGACCCTCGGGTAACCCGGGACGCTCTACATGTTCACCCGCGACGAATGCCTGGCCCGCCTGCGGGCGCAGGTGGCCGCCGGCCGGCCGATCATCGGCGGCGGCGCCGGCACCGGCATCTCCGCGAAGTGTGCCGAGCTCGGCGGCATCGACCTCATCATCATCTACAACTCGGGCCGGTTCCGCATGGCCGGCCGCGGCAGCCTCGCCGGCATGATGCCCTACGGCGACGCGAACGCCGTCGTGATGGACATGGCCCGCGAGGTGCTGCCGGTGGTCGAGCGCACGCCCGTGCTCGCCGGCGTGTGCGGCACCGACCCGTTCCGAATCATGCGGAACTTCCTGCGAGACGTGAAGGACGCCGGGTTCAGCGGCGTGCAGAACTTCCCGACGGTCGGCCTGATCGACGGCACCTTCCGCGCCGGCCTGGAAGACACCGGCATGGGCTACGGCAAGGAGGTGGACATGGTGAAGCTGGCCCGCGACATGGGCCTGCTGACGTGCCCCTACGTCTTCACCCCGGAGGAGGCAGTGGCGATGACCCGTGCCGGCGCCGACGTACTCATTCCGCACATGGGCCTGACCACGAAGGGGACAATCGGCGCGAAATCGGCGCTGACGCTGGAGGAGTCGGCGAAGCGGGTGCAGGAGCTAGCCGACGCCGCGCACGCAGAGCGCGCCGACGTGCTGGTGCTGTGCCACGGCGGCCCGATCAGCGAGCCGGCGGACGTGCGCTACGTGTTGGACAACACCCGCGGGATTGTCGGCTTCTTCGGCGCGTCGAGCGTGGAGCGGCTGCCGACGGAGGTGGCCATCACCGGCTGCGTGCGCGAGTTTAAGGGGCTCAAGTTGTGAGCCGGCTTACTTCGCGTCCACGTCCGTGAACGGAACCGGTAGCAGAAAGGCGTGCTGCTCGTAGAGGCTGCTGACGCCGTGCCAGCCGATGTGCTGCGACGTGAAGACCACGCCCACGTAGGCGACCACGACCGGCAGCACGACCAGGCGGCCGAGCCAGCGGAACACGAAGTGCCGCGGCTCGTCGCGCCGGCCGGCGCGGGCGTAGGCCCAGCCCGTCACCAGCCGGGCGGGGAACATGAACGCCAGGAATACGAACCCTTCCAGGAAGATCAGGTCGCGCGGGATGGCCTCGATCTTCAGCAGGTACAGCGGGCTCGCGGCCAGCAGTTGCACCCAGACGGCGAACGCGAACGCCAGCGGCGCCCGGCCGAAGTCGCGGCGCACACTCAGCCACTCGCGGTAGGCGCGGAGTTGGTTGTCGCGCGCGAACCGGGCCTGCAACTGCGGCAGGTACAGCACCACGATCCCGAGCAGCCCCGCTCCCAAGATGCCGAGCAGCGGCAGGCGGTGCCCCGAACCCAGCAGTGCTAGCGGCACCACCAGCCACAGGAACGCCCCAAGGTAGCCGCGCACGCCGAGGCTGAAGTAGTGCCGCAACCGGAGCCGCACGAGCGATCCCCACAGCCGGTCGCGGCAGTCGCTGTACAGGCTGCCCCGCATCAGCTTTAGCCCGAGCCACGGGATGTTCAGCGGGTGGAGGAAGTGCCGCAGCCGCCCGCCGCGGACGAGCGCCCCGGCGACGTGCAGCACGTACACCGCCATCAGCGCCAGTAGTAGCCCTTCCCACAGCCGGACCGGGGTGCCAGCGGGGTCGATGATCCGCGCCGACTCGGCGATTCCCGACACGACGTACAGTGGCACCCACAGTACGCCTGCGCCGAGCGCGGCGCCTCCGAGCCGGGCAGCGGTGCGGACGCCGATGAGGCCGTCACGCAGCCGGCCGGTGCGGGCGACGCGGCCGGTCACTTCGAGGAGGTAGCCGAGGACCAGCACCTGCCCGAGCGGCACGGCCGTGAGCAGCGCCAAACCCAGCGTTAACGTGGCGGCCCCGAACAGCCACTCGGCGACCCGGCCGACCACCCCGAGCGGGTTCGGCGGCTCCGGGGCGACGGCCGCGTCGAACACGTCGAGTTCGGCGTCGAACACCTCGCGGTGGAGCGGGATCGGCTTGAGAGCGGCGACGCGCGTCATGAACGGGGATACCCGCGGGGACCGGGCCGGGTTTCGGCGCGAAACCGCCGGCCCCGCCCCGTGGTACAGTTCACCGTCACCTGTCCCGCGGAGCCGCGCCGATGTGGGCCAAGCACCTGATCCTCCCCGCGGCTGTCGTGGTCGCCCTCCTCGCGCTCCGGGCCAGCCTGTTCCCGCTCGACTCGAAGGCGCGCCAGATCGCCTTCGACCCCGGCCCCGCCGCGGGCGACGATTTCTCCGCCGTGGTCGCCCGGGTGGACGAGGCGTTTCACCAGGACTGGGCCGAGAAGGGGCTCAGCGCCGCCCCCCGTGCCGCCGACCTGCTCGTCGCCCGCCGGCTGTCGCTCGGCCTCACCGGCACCGTGCCGTCGCTCGAGGAAATCCGCCAGTTCGAGGAGCAGCCCGGCGCCGGCCGGCTGGAGGGCTGGACGAACCACCTGCTGCACGACCGCCGCTTCGCCGACTACTTCGCGGAGCGGCTGTCGCGCGCCTACCTCGGCAGCGAGGAGGGGCCGCTCGTCGTTTACCGCAAGCGCCGCTTCCTGGCCTGGCTGTCCGACCAACTGCTCGCAAACCGCCCCTACGGCGAGGCCGTCCGCGACATGATCGCCAGCAGCGGCCTGAACACGTCCACGCCGGCCGTCAACTTCATCGCCGCGGCCTACGACGAGGGGAAGGAGAAGGCCGACCCCGAGAAGCTCGCCATCCGCGTGTCGCGGGCGTTCCTCGGCCTGCGGCTCGACTGCGCCCAGTGCCACGACCACTTCCTCGAACCGAGCTGGAAGCAGACCGACTTCCAGGCGCTGGCCGCGTTCTTCGGCCAGACGCGGCAGATCGTCACGAACGTGACAGACGGCGACGGCGAGTACCGCTTCCAGGACCGCGTCAACGGCGGGACCGTCGCCATCGAGCCGGCGGTGCCGTTCCTGCCGGAACTGATCCCGGCCGAGGGCACGCGCCGCGAGAAGCTGGCCGGCTGGCTGACGGACCGTCGCAACCCGCACTTCGCCCGGGCTGCGGTGAACCGCGTGTGGGCGATGCTGTTCGGCCGGCCGCTGCGGGCGAAGGTGGAGGCCCAGACGCTCGACGACCCTGCCCCCGCGGCCCTGGACATTCTGGCCGCCGACTTCGCCGCCCACGGCCACGACCTCCGCCGGCTGATTCTGCTGATCGCGTCCACCGAGGTGTTTCGCCTCGACAGCACTTCGCCGGACGAGGTGACGGACGAGCACGAGAAGGTGTGGGCGGCGTTCCCGCTGACGCGGCTGCGGCCCGAGCAGGTGATCGGCGGCGTGTTGCAGGCGGCATCGGTGAAGACAATCGACCGCAACTCGCACGTCCTGGTCCGGCTGATCCGGTACGCCTCGGAGCGCGACTTCGTGCAGCGCTACGGCGACCCCGACGACGACGACTCCGCCCAGGCGCCGGGGACGCTGCCGCAGCGGTTGCTGCTGATGAACGGCGAACTGGTGGACAAGCAGGCCCGCGACGACCTGGTGAACGCCTCCGCCCGCATCGCCCTGCTGGCGCCGACGGACGAGGCCGCGGTAGAGACGGCGTACCTGTCGGTGCTGACGCGCCGGCCGACGGGCCGCGAGCTGTCACACTTCTCGGCACAGTTGTCCGGCCTGACCGGCGGGGCGCGTCAGAGGCGGCTCGCGGACCTGTTCTGGGTGTTGTTCAACAGCACGGAATTGAGTTACAACCACTGACCGTGGGCCGGTCTGAAACTCGGCCCCCGGGTGAGAACCCGGGGGCCGCGTCGTTCGTCACTGTACGGCACTACATCGGCGGCGGGTTGTGGCGGTCGTAGCCGCCGTGGCGGGTGTACACCGCGCGGGCGTGGTCGTGGCGGTCACCGGCGTCCACCGTCACCACGTACCGGCCGGCCTTCACCTCGCCCTCGTAGTACTTCGCGTCCTCCTCCGGGATGCCCCAGCCGATCAGCGCCCCAGCGACGCCGCCTGCCGCCGCCCCGGCCCCGGCGCTGATCAGCGCCGCCGCCAGCGGGCCGACCGCCAGGATCGGGCCGATCACCGGGATCACCCCGAACGTCACCGCCAGCGAGCCAAGGGCCAGCGCCCCCGCCCCCGCCGCGGCGCCGATGGCGGCGCCCTCGGCCGCGTTCGTGTCGCCGTCGGCGCCGGTGCGCACCGCGTTGCCCCGCGCGTCGCGGGCCACCAGCCCGATCTGATCGTCGCGGTACCCGGCCGCCCGCAGGTCGGCGACCGCCCGCTCGGCCGCGTCGCGGCTCTGGAACACGCCGACCGTCGTGGCGTGCGATGTTGCCGTTGCCATGGTGTGTCCTCCCTCGGAGAGAAAGCCCCGCCGGCCATCGGGCCAGCAGCTCGGCCCCACACGAAAAGCAGCTTCGATGCCAACGCGGTGGGCGAAACCGGGTCACTTGCCGCGAGGTATGATGGGGCAGCCCTCGACCCCGGACGCGACATGATTCCCACCTGCCACAGCCGGTCACACACCCGCCGGGCGTTCCTCGGCGGGCTCGGGCTGTCGTGGCTCACACCGCTCGCGACGGCGCTGGCGCAGGACGCGGGAGCGACCCGCCGCCCGGCCAGGTCGGTCGTCGTGCTGTGGATGGGCGGCGGGCCCAGTCAGCTCGAAACGTTCGACCCGAAGCCCGGCACGAACATCGCCGGCGGCACGGGGGCGATCCCCACCGCGACCCGCGGCGTGCAGCTCGCTCCCGGCCTGGAACAACTCGCCGACCTGATGGGCGACGTGGCGCTGGTCCGCTCGCTGGTCAGCCCGGAGGGCGACCACGAGCGCGGCACGTACCTCCTGAAGACCGGCTTCCGCCCCGACCCGACCGTGGTCCACCCGTCGCTCGGGGCGATCGTGTGCCACGACCTGCCGGCCGGGACGGTGGACATCCCGCGCCACGTGTCGATCCTGCCGGGGCAGTGGCCGGCCCGCGGCGGCATGCTCGGCGCCCGGTACGACGCCTTCAAGGTGTTCGACCCCGCGGAGAAGGTGCCGGACGTGACCCCGCGGGTGAGCACCGACCGGTTCGACGGCCGGCTCGCCGACCTGGACGTGGTCGAAGGCGTGTTCGCCGCGGGCCGCGGAGCTCGCGCCGGCAACACCGGCCATCGCGACGCCCTGGAGCGCGCCCGCCGACTGATGAGTTCCGAGCAGCTGGCCGCGTTCGACGTGTCGCGCGAGCCGCTGGCCGTGCGCCGCGAGTACGGCGAGACGCCGTTCGGCCGCGGCTGCCTCGCCGCCCGCCGGCTGCTCGACGCCGGCGTGCGGTGCGTCGAGGTGACGCTCGACGGGTGGGACAGCCACGCCAACAACCACGCGATCTGTTCGCGCCTCGTCGGCGTGCTCGACCCGGCGTTCGCGGCACTACTCCGCGACCTGAAGCGGCGCGACACGCTGAAAGACACGGTGGTTTTGTGCGTCGGCGAGTTCGGCCGGACGCCGGTCGTGAACCCGCTCGGCGGCCGGGACCACTGGCCGCACGGGTTCAGCGCTGCGGTCGCCGGCGGGGGTTTGCGCGGGGGCGTCGTGGTCGGCGAGACGGACCCCAGCGGCGGACGGCAGCCGGCCGATCCGACGCCGGTGTCGAACCTTCACGCGACCGTCCTCCAGGCCGTCGGGATCGATCACTTGCGGTCTCTCCGCTCGCCGATCGGACGCACCTTCCCGCGCAGCGACGGCACACCGCTGAGGGTGCTCTTGGGATAATCCGACGGAGGCGTCCGAATTCTCACCCGGTGCCGCCTTCCCCGCGGTCGTGCGTCGGCTACAATGTCGACATACTCTCCCGGCCGCCGTGCGGATGTTCGCAGCGTCTTCATCGGAACTTCGCGCAGGCCCCGGCACACAGGAATAGGATTACGTGCGACGCGGGCGCCCGTCGGCCCGCCACTCTGACGTACCGCCGGGGGCTCAGCCGCCCGGCCCCCGACGGGGAAACGTGTTTCGGAACCGACCGGCTCGGACCAACCGAACGCCCGTTTTCATCCAGGGGAGCTCACATGCCTCGCACGCGGACGCACGCCCGCGCCTTCACGCTGATCGAACTGCTCGTCGTCATCGCCATCATCGCCATCCTCATCGGGCTTCTACTGCCGGCCGTGCAGAAGGTGCGGGAGGCCGCGGCCCGCGCCAAGTGCCAGAACAACCTGAAGCAACTCGGCCTGGCCGCGCACGGCATGCACGACACCCGCGGCGGTCTGCCGCCGTCGAGCGTCAACAACCCCGGCGCGACCGACCGGCCGCGGCTCGGCGAGTTCCAGAAGGTCGGCACGGCCGGCACCAGCGGGGCCGACTTCGCCAAGCACTGCTTCCTGGCCATCCTCCTGCCGCACATCGAGCAGGGGAACGTCCTTCAGGCCAGCGGCGTGAGCTACAACTTCAAGCTGGACTGGTACGACGTGAACAACCGGACCGCGTGCGCGACCCGCATCCCGACGTTCGAGTGCCCCACGGTACCGTTCGAGCACAAGATCGACCCGATCCTGGAGCCGGCCGTCTACGGCAGCGGCTGGGTGCCGGCGACGAGCGACTACATGGCCGTGAACCGCGGCAACTCGAACTCGAGCGGCGCGGTGTGGAACGCGATCTTCAACGACACCAGCTACCCCGGCCCCGACGGCATCAAGGGCGTGCTGTCGACCAACTCGTACACCCCGTTCGCGGCGGTGCTCGACGGGCTGAGCAACACGATCATGCTGGCCGAGGCGGGCGCCCGGCCGCAGAACTGGCGCGGCAAGGCCCGCGCGGCCGACGTGACGTACATGAACGGCGCTTGGGGCCACCATACCAACGACATCGCCGTGGACGGCTCCACCGCCGCGCCGAACTACAGCACTCTCAACTCCGCCGCCGCCGTGCCGACGGCCTGTGTCATCAACTGCAGCAACCAGGGCGAGATTTACGCCTTCCACACCGGCGGGTCGAACGTGTGCATGGGCGACGGGTCGGTCCGGTTCATCCGCGAGAGCATGTCGCTCGCGACGCTCCAGGCGCTGTGCGCCCGGGCCGACGGCAAGCCGATCCCCGGCGACTGGTAAGCTAAGCGGCTTTTGGCACTCACGAAGCCCACCCGTTGCGACGGGTGGGCTTTTTCGTATTCAGCGCTCGGTCGGACCGGTCAGCAGGTCGGTGCGGCGGTACCCGGCGGCGGCGATCGCTTCGCGCACTTTGGCGACGTTGAACGTGGCCCGGTCGGCGACGGTGAACTTCACCTGCCGGGTGCGGCGGTCGGCCTGGATGGAGTCGGCCCGCACGCCCGTGACGCGGGCCAAGGCCGCAGCCACCTTCTCGGGGCAGCTGGCGCACGTCATCGCCGGCACGTAGATCACGACCTGATTCGGCCCGTCGGTCGGCACCGGTCGCGGCGGCGGCTCGACACTCCGCGCTTCGACCCCGACGACCGCGACCGCCGCCGGCACGCCCCACCACACGCTCATCGGTCGGCCCTCCACCCCGGTTCGCGCCATTGTAGCCCGCCCGGCGGCAGGCCGGGGCGATATCATGGGGATAGGCACAAGCCGACCCCACGCCTCGCGCTCTCCCGGAGCCCCCGCCGATGCCCGCGCCGATGACGATGACCGAGAAGATCCTGGCGAAGGCCGCCGACCGGCCGGCCGTCGCCCCGGGCGAGAACGTCTGGGTGGACGTGGACGTACTCATGACGCACGACGTGTGCGGCCCCGGCACCATCGGCGTGTTCCACAAGCACTTCGGCCGCGACGCCAAGGTCTGGGACCGCGAAAAGGTGGTCATCATCCCCGACCACTACATCTTCACCACGGACGCGATGGCCAACCGCAACGTGGACGTGTTGCGGCAGTTCGTGAAGGAACAGAACCTGCCGTACTTCTACGACGTGGGAACCGACCGCTACAAGGGCGTGTGCCACATCGCGCTGCCCGAGGAAGGCCACGTCCGCCCCGGCGAGGTACTCCTCGGCACCGACAGCCACACCTGCACGGCCGGCGCCTTCGGCCAGTTCGCCACCGGCATCGGCAACACCGACGCCGGGTTCGTGATGGGCACCGGCAAGCTGTGGCTGAAGGTGCCGCCGACGATGCGCTTCGTGTTCACGGGCAAGATGCCGCCGTACCTCATGGCGAAAGACCTGATCCTGGCCGTGATCGGCGACATCGGCGTCGACGGCGCCACGTACCGGGCGATGGAGTTCGACGGCGACGCGGTGTACGCGCTGAACATCGAAGAGCGGATGACGCTGTGCAACATGGCGATCGAGGCCGGCGGTAAGAACGGAGTCATCCCGGCCGACGAGGTGACGCTGGCCTACGTGGCTGACCGCGGTCGTAAGACGGGGAGCAAAGCGCACACTCTGTTCCGGCCGGACGCCGGGGCTGCCTACGTGTTCGAGAAGGTCTACGACGTGTCGAAAATGGAGCCGGTGATCGCCAAGCCGCACTCGCCGGACAACAAGGCGACGGTAAGCGAAGTGAAGGGGACGAAACTGGACCGGGCGTACATCGGCAGCTGCACCGGCGGCAAGCTGACCGACTTCCGCGCCGCGGCCGGGCTCCTGAACGGCAAGTCGGTAAAGATCGACACGTTCGTGGTGCCGGCGACGACGGAGGTGGCCCGCGGCCTCGACACGGAGACGATCGGCGGGAAGTCGCTGCGGGAAATCTTCGTCGCCGCCGGGGCGAAGATCGGCGACGCGAGCTGCGCCGCGTGCCTGGGTGGCCCGTCCGACACGTTTGGTCGGCTGAACACACCGATCTCGTGCATCAGCACGACGAACCGCAACTTCCCCGGCCGGATGGGTCACAAGGAGGCGAAGGTGTTCCTCGCCTCGCCGCTGACGGTCGCCGCCAGCGCGCTGACGGGCAGCATCGCCGACTGCCGGGATCTGGTAGTCTGACCGGCACGGGCGATTCGCCGCCAGGGACGAGGTCCTTCGGGCGGGCCGAGGCGGCGGGCGCTCCGGTGCTTGACACACCGGAGTCGTGCCCTCGAACCGACCGTCACCCGTCCGGGGGTAGGCCGCTCCCGGCGGGAATGCCCGGCTACTTGTAGCTCAGCTTCAGGATGTGGACGATGCCGCCCTCCAGCCCGGCAGCGAGGGTCACGTCGCCGTCGTCGTCGAGCTTCGGGGAGAAGGCGACCGCGGTGAACTCGCCCGGCCGGCTCTTGCTGTACTTCGACGACTTGCTCGCCACCTCCCACACCACCACCGCCCCGTCCTGCCCGCCCGACGCCACCAGCTTGCCGTCCGGCGAGAATGCCGCGTCGTGGACGCGCTTGTGCGTCGTCGCCAGGGTGCCGAAGAGGGCTCCACTGTCCTTCACCAGAAAGACGTTCCCGCCACTGGGGACCGTGAACAGCGTCGAGGCGGTGTTGCCGACGATCCGGCCGGCGCCGAGGCCGGTCTTCGGCTGAAACCCGCCGGCCGCCTTCGGGCCGGCCTTGTCGAGAGTGAACGAGCGGAACGCGCCGCCGTCGGTGGCCACGGTCAGTTTTCCGGTGGGCGAGAACGACAGGCCGCGGACTGCCTGGTCGGACTTCAGTTCCTCGCGGAGCACCGCGTACTCGGTGAGCCGGCCGTCGGAGGTCACGTTCCACACGACCGCCGACTTGTCCGCGGCGCCGGTGGCGACGTACTTCCCGTCCGGCGACACGGCCGCGGCAAACACCTTCCCCTGGTGCAGCTTCGCAACCGCCGACTCGGACTTGGCCGCGATGTCCCACACGCGGACGGAGTTGTCGCCGTGGCCGAAGATCAGGTACTTGCCGTTCGGCGAGAAGGCGATCGCCCGGACGGAAGTCTTCCCCATGAACACGCCGGCCTTCACGACGGCGATCTCGGCCGCCGCCTTCGGCCCGACGTTGAACAGGTGGACGTCCTCGGCGCCGACCGCGAGCATCTTGCCGTCCGGGCTGAACGCCAGCGACCGGAGCTTCCCCTCCGTCTCGATCGCCACCTCGTAACTGGACTCGAGCGAGACCTGCGTCTTCTTCGGCTGGGCGAGGCCGGGGGCGATCGCGGCCAGCACGAACAGCATGGCGGCGAGGAGCGGCGGGCGAGACATGGGAAGCGGCTCCGGCGGGTGCGGCGGGACGGCTATTGGATAGACGCGCGGGCGGGAAGCAAGTTCCCGCCCGCCACTACCGGTGCGCCAGCCGGACGACGTGGACCGTGCCGTCGTCCTGGCACGCGGCGACGACCGTCTCGGCGCTCGCGGCGCCGGCGGTCTGGCCGACGCCCACGCCGCTGAACGTGCCGGGGCGGACCTTCGTGTACTTCGCGGCCTTCGTCGCCACGTCCCACACCACCAACGTGCCGTCCCGCCCGCAGCTGGCCAGTAGCTTGCCGTCCGGCGAGAACGCGGCCCCCGTCACCTCGCCCTTGTGCCCGGCCGGGCCGCCGAGCGTGCCGGACGCGCCCCCGGTCGGCGACACCAGGAACACGGCGTTGTTGTCGGCGACGGCGAACAGGGTACCGGCCGCGTTCGGCACGATCTTCTGCGAGCTCACCCCGCCCTTCGGCGGCTTGAACCCGCCGGTCAGCTTCGGCTCGCCCTTCGCCAGCGAGTAGCCCCGGAACGTGCCGTTCGGCGTCACCGTGTACAGCCCCTTCCCCTTCGACACGAACGCCACCGAGACGACCGCGTCGAAAAAGTTCTCCTCGCCGCGGATCACGTGCTTTTCCTTCAGCGAGCCGTCGTCGCCGAGGTCCCACAGGATGGCGGTTCGGTCCTGGCCGCCGGTGGCGACCACCTTGCCGTCCGGCGACACGGCCACCGAGCGGACGTCGCTCTTGTGCTCCTTGCCGCGGCCGGTCTCGCGCTTGTCCGCGACGTTCCACACCCGCACGCTGTGGTCGCGGCCGCCGAAGACGACGTGCTTGCCGTCCGGCGTGAACGTGAGCGAGGTGATGCCGAACCCCACGGTGGAATCGAAGAACGCGACCTTTTTCGCCTCCGGGCCGGTGATGTCGAAGAGGAACACGTCCTCGGTGCCGACGGCGACGAGCTTGCCGTCGGGGCTGACGGCGACCTCGTGGGCGTGCCCTTCGACCTTGAACCGCACGTCGCCGACGGCCTGGAGCGTGAGCTTCTTGTCCTTCGCCTGCCGGGCCGGGGCGGCGGGCAGCGCGGCTAGCAGCACTATGCCGGCGAGCGCGAGAAGGCGCGTCATGGGACGACTCCGGGGCGGGAACCCGATTGAATCACGACTGCCATGAAGGTTCAAGAGGGTCGGGTCAACGTGGGGCGAAGGACGTGGAGGGACCTTGTCAGAATTCCTTGACTCCCCACAACCGTAGGTTACATTTGTACACCTTCCAAGGGCCGCCCGCCACTTCCTATCGGTTACCCGTCTGGCCGGCGGCCGCGAAAATCAGCCCATCCCCCGGAGGCTCCCATGCGTCTGCTCGCCGTCCTCGTCGTGCTTGCGTCGCCGTCGCTCGCCCGAGCCCAGAAGGACGCCGTGGTGAAGGCTGCCGCCGTGCAGGCCGCCGCCAACTGGCCGACCGCCCTGAGCATCTGGGAGTGGGCCGAACCCGGCTACCAGGAAACGAAGTCCGCCAAGGCGCTCGCCGACCTGGCCGCGAAGGCCGGCTTCAAAGTGACCCGCGGGGTCGCCGGCATCCCCACCGCCTTCATCGCCGAGTTCGGCAGCGGCGGCCCCGTCGTCGGCATCCTCGGCGAGTACGACGCGCTTCCGGAGTTGGCCCAGACCACCGACCCAGTGCGAACGATCCGCCAGGGCGGCAACGGCTACGGCCACGCCTGCGGGCACCACGTGTTCGGCGTCGCGTCACTGTCCGCGGCCATCGCCATCGCCGAGGAGATTCGCGCCGGCCGGCTCAACGGCACGATCCGGTTCTACGGCTGCCCTGCGGAAGAGGGTGGGAGCGCGAAGGCGTTCATGGCCCGCGCCGGGCTGTTCAACGACTGCGGCGTCTGCCTCCACTGGCACCCCGGCTCGCGCAATAGCGCGGGGGATGCGTCGTGCCTGGCCCGCATCGCGGTGAAGTTCCGCTTCCACGGCACCGCCGCCCACGCCGCAGGTTCGCCCGAGAAGGGCCGCTCGGCGCTCGACGCGCTGTTGCTAACGATGCACGGCGTGGAGTTGCTCCGCGAGCACACCCCGGACGGAACCCGACTGCACCACACGGTGACCGGCGGCGGCGGGGCGGCGAACGTGGTGCCGGAGTTCGCCGAGGGCTTCTTCTACGTCCGCCACCCGAAGGCCGAGGTGGTGCAGAAGCTGTACCCGCGCCTGACGAAGTGCGCCCAGGGCGGCGCGCTCGCCACCGAGACGAAGCTCGAAGTCGCCTACCTCGGCGGCACGATGGAAATCCTGCCGAACAACACGCTGGCCCAGGTGGCGAAGGCGAACCTGACGAAGCTCAACGACCTCAAGTACGACGCCGAGGAGACGAAATTCGCGCTGCGGCTCCAGGAGACGTTCGAGACGAAGGTGCCGCTCGACACGATCACGAAGGTGGAGGACGTGAGCGGCAAGTCGTCAGGCGGCTCGACCGACGTGGGGGACGTGTCGTGGGTGGTGCCGACGGTCGGGTTCAGCACCGCGTGCTGGGTGCCGGGAACCCCGGGCCACTCGTGGCAGGCCGTGGCCTGTGGCGGCACCACGATTGCCAAACAGGGAATGACCCTGGCGTCGAAGACGCTCGCCGCGACGGCCTACGACCTGATGACCGACGCAAAGCTACTCGCCGCCGCGAAGGAGGAGCACACTCGGCGGCTGGACGGCCGGACGTACGTGCCGCTGCTGGAGAAGGACCAGCGCCCGCCGCTCGACTACCGCGACCCGCCGCGCCGCCGCGGGGCGGAGTGACCACCGCATGCTGTGCTGCAACGCCGCAAGCGGCGGAACTCTCGACTACTCCCTACAACAACCCGATACGCTTTCCCCTCCCGCGGAGCTGCCGGCATGTCCGTCGATCCCTGGTTCCAGACCCTGTTCGCCGACCGGATCGGCGGCGCGAGCTACGGCAAGAGCACCGACATCTACAAGTTCGAGAAGATCAAGCGCGCCAAGCGGAAGGCGCTCGCCGAGCACCCGGAGCGGCAGTTGCTCGACTTCGGCATCGGCGAGAACGACGACATGGCACCGGAGAACGTCCGGGCGGCCCTGGCCCGAGAGGCGAACAAGGTCGAGAACCGCGGCTACGCCGACAACGGCATCCAGGCCTACAAGGACGCCGCCGCCGAGTTCATGAAGCGGCAGTTCGGGGTCACCCTCGACCCGGTGACGGAGGTCTGTCACTGCATCGGGTCGAAGCCGGCCTACGCCATGCTCCCGGCGTGCTTCATCAACCCCGGCGACGTGACGCTCATGACCGTCCCCGGCTACCCCGTCGCCGGGACGTGGACCAAGTATTTGGGCGGCGAGGTCGTCCGCCTGCCGCTGAAGGCCGAGAACGGTTTCTTCCCCGACCTGGACGGCATCCCGGCCGACGTGCGGAAGCGGGCGAAGCTGCTCGTCATCAACTACCCGAACAGCCCGACCGGGGCCGTGGCCACGACCGACTTCTACAAGCGCGTCATCGACTTCGCCCACAAGAACCAGGTGGTCGTGGTTCAGGACGCGGCCCACATCCTCCTCAGCTACCAGGGAGCGCCGCTGAGCTTCCTCCAGGTGGACGGGGCGAAGGAGGTCGGCGTCGAAGTGCACTCGATGTCGAAGGGGTTCAACATGATCGGCTGGCGGCTCGGGTTCGTGGCCGGGCACCCGAAGATTGTGCAAGCCTACGCCGACGTGAAGGACAACTCCGACAGCGGGCAGTTCATGGCCATCCAGCAGGCCGCCGCCGCGGCCCTACGCGACCCGTCCATCCCCGTCGCCGTGAAGACGAAGTACGAGCGGCGGCTGCGGAAGTTGGTCGCCGCGCTGGGGCAGGTGGGATTCGATTGCGCCATGCCGGGCGGTACGTACTTCCTGTACACTCGCTCTCCGAAGGGGGCGGCCGGGCGGAGCTTCGCCAACGCCGAGGAGGCGAGCCAGTACCTGATCCACGAGCAGAGCGTGTGCTGCGTGCCCTGGGACGACGCGGGGGCGTTCCTCCGGTTCTCGGTGACGTACATCGCCGCCGACGAGGCCGAGGAGGACCGGCTGATGGCCGAGACGGTGAGCCGGCTCAAGGGGATGAGCCTGACGTTCTGACTGGCCGTTACGGGCGCAGGTCGGCGAACAGTTTCTCGAACCGCTCGTCGCGAGCCAGCCCCTGGAAGCACCGCCGCTGCCGCACCTCCGCGGGGTGCTCGTCCCGGTACGGCCGCTCGCCCCCGAACAGCGAACCGAGCGCGGCAAGTACCCGACTCCAGCGCGGGTCGGCCGGCGGGCCCGCGGCGAGGTCGGCGTCGAGCGCGTCCATGCGGGCCTCAAGCACTTGGAGCCGCTGCAACTCGGGGAAGCGCTTGCGGGCGTCCGCCAGGAACTGGCGGACCGCATCCACGTCCTTTCGCGCGGCGGCGGGGTCGGAATCGGCCAGCGCCTCGGCCCGCTCGGCACGGGCGCCGGCGACGACCTCTTGCGTCCGGAACGTGAGTTGGCCGGCCCCGCCGAAGGCGGTCGCTGCGGTCGTGAAGTGTTCGACCGCGGCCGTCCGGTCGGCGGCCGTGCCGCGGCGCTGGAGCAGCAGATACCGGCCGAGTGCCGTGTGGTTCTCGGCGAAGTCGGCCAGGTACTCGGCGTTGTTCGGGCCGGAGAGCTTGAGGAAGTCGCGCTGCTTGAGCGCCTGCGTGGCGAAGTGCCGGGCCGTCGAGTACGCCCGGTGGCGGGCCTGCACCGACGCCAGGTTCATCCAGCTCCGGCCGAACTGAAGCGCGGCCAACTCCCCCTCCTCCCGCTCGGCCGGGGTCCGCGGCTTTTCGAACGCCAGCGCTAACACCTCGCGCACCCGGTGCGACTCCCAGTAGTCGCGGTCGGCGTCGGTGACGGCGCCGAGCGTCAGGTGATCGTCGCCGCGGAAGCCGTACCCGCGGCCGACCTCGCGGAGGCAGCGCACCGCCCACTCGCGCTCGGCGAGGTCGGGCAGGTCGCGCACCTGTTCGGGCGTGGCGGCGGCGTACTTGCGGGCGATCTTCACCCGGATGTCAATGGCCCGGCTGAACGCCGCGCACGCCCCGACCGCGTCCGACCGGCGGCGGCAAAGCTCGCCGCGGAGGTGGTCGAGTTCGGCGAGTTGCAGGTCGGCGTGGTCGCGCGGGCGGCCGTCGGCGGTACCGTCGTGCAGACCGCGCCACAGCTTTTCCGCCTCGTCGCAGGCGGCGCGAGCGTCGTCGTCGCGGGTCCGCTCGAACAGCACCCGGGCGACCTTCACGAGCGCGTCGCCCTCCTTCGCGGGGGCGCGTGGGGCGGCGCCGAAGCCTGCCCGCGCCTGGCGGTACAGTTGCTCGGCGGTTTCGAGGCGGCCGCTCTTCTCGGCCAGCCCACCGACCTCGAACGCCAGCCCGGCCAGCGCCGCGCGGTCGGGGCCGGGGTCGGCCAGCGCCTCGTCGATGTGCTGCTTGTAGTAGTCGGCCAGGACGCCGTGCAGGTCGTTCAGCCCGGGCGTACTCTTGAGCGCGCCGGACGCCAGGTGCCCCTTGATCGCGTCGAGCGCCTGCCGCGACTTGAGGCCCCGCTCGCGCAGCAGCCGCGCGGCCTCCTGCTCGGCCTCGCGGCGGACGCGCTCCCCCTCGTTCCGCTGCTCGGTCAGCTCCCGGTCGTGTTCCTGCTCCGCTTCCTTCCGCTGGGCGTACAGCGTCCCGACTGCCAACAGGATCGCCACCACCACCCCGCCGGCGACGGCGGCGGTTTCCCACGGCCGGCGGCGGAACTGCCGCCACCCGCGCTCCCACGCCGGCGCCGGGCGGGCGGCGATCGTCTCGCCGTTCATCCACCGCCGCAGGTCGTCGGCCAGCTCGCCGGCGCTCGCGTACCGGCGGGCCGGTGCCTTCGCCAAACACTTCAGGCAGATCGTCCCCAGGTCGCGCGGCAGCCGCGGTGCCAGCCGGCTCGGCGGGGCCGGGTCGGCCCACCGCACCTGCTCCAGCGTCTCGACCATGTTCACGCCGCGGAACGGCGGGCGGCCGGTGAGCAACTCGTACAGGATGGCGCCGAGGCCGTACACGTCCGCCGCCGGCCCCACCTCGCGGGTGCCCGCCGCCTGCTCCGGGGCCATGTAGCTCGGCGTTCCCATCACGGCCCCGCTCGGCGTCAGCCCGGACGACACCTCGTACTGCTTGGCCAGGCCGAAGTCGGTGAGTTTGAGTGTGCCGTCCTTCGCCCGAAGTACGTTCGCCGGCTTCAGGTCGCGGTGGATGACGCCCTGGGCGTGGGCGTACTGGATGGCCCGGGCCAGCGTCTCGGCCATCTCCGCCGCCCGCCGCGGCTCCTGCGGCTGGCCCCGGAGCTCGCGGTCGAGGCTGCCGCCCTCGGCGTACTCGAGCACCAGGTACGGCCGGCCGTCGGGCGTGGTCTCGATCTCGAAGATACGCGTGATGTTCGCGTGCTCGAGCCGGGCCGTGATCGCCGCCTCGCCGCGGAACCGGCTGGCCTCGAACTCGTCCGGCGTGCGGAGCACCTTGATCGCCACGAACCGCGGCAGGTTGCGGTCGGCGGCCTTGTACACCCGCCCCATGCCGCCCTCGCCGAGTTCGGCGACCACGTCGTAGTCGCCGAACGACAACGCCGCGACGGCCACGCCGACGACCGCCGGCCGGGTCGCCGGGTCGAAGCCCGGTGCCGAGTCGGGACCGGCGTAGTGCGCGGCCGTGCGGGTGACGCCGGAGTCGGGGTTGGACATGACGGGTCCGGGGGTGGGCGGGGCACCGGTCTATGGGATATTACGCGGCGGCCCGCCCACACCGGAAACGAATCCGTGAATAAAACTCTCTCCGGAGGGCCGCCGCGTGACCGACCCCGCCGACGACATTGCCGCCCACGCGGGCGGGTTCATCCACGACGTCAAGAACCGCCTCGGCACGCTGTCGCTGAACCTGCAGCTCCTCGCCGAGGATTTTTCCGACCCTCAGAACCCGCGCGAGCGGAAGGCGCTCGACCGCGTCAACCGCCTCCACGGCGAGTGCCAGAAACTCGCCGACCTCGCCAACGCCTTCCTCCGCTTCGCCCGCGCCGGCGTCCTCCGCCGCACCCCCACCGACCTCGGCGCCGTCGTCACCCGGCTCATCGACTTCCTCACCCCCACCGCCCGCGCCGCCGGCGTCGAGCTGGCGTGGTATGCCGACGCCGACCTGCCGACGGTGGACCTCGACCGCGACCAGTTCGAGCAGGCGCTGCTGAACCTCTTGCTGAACGCCGAGCAGGCGATGCCCGACGGTGGCACCCTCACCTTGATTGGCCGCGCCGACGGCGATGCCGTGTGCCTCGACGTGATCGACACCGGCTGCGGCATGGACGCGGACGTACTCGCCGACCTGTTCCGCCCGTTCCACACCACGAAGAAGACCGGCACCGGCCTGGGCCTGCCGACCGCCCGACAGGTGATCGTCGCCCACGGCGGCACCCTCGACGTGCAGAGCGAACCCGGCCGCGGTACGAAGTTCACCATCCGGCTCCCCGCGCGTCCCGGGCCGCGAGGCCAGCCCAGCCGGCCCCCGGAGGAGTCCCCGTGTTCCTGACCGTCCTGCTCGCGACCGCCGCCGCTGCGCCCGCCCCGCCCCCGCGCCTGGTAGGAGAGCCGGTCGAGTTGGCGACGCCCACCGGCATCCTCTACGGCGCGATCGACCTGCCGCCGGGGGCGGGGCCGTGGCCGGTCGTCATCCTCCACGCCGGGTCCGGGCCGACCGACCGGGACGGGAACGGCCCGCTCACCCGCTCTAACAACCTGCGGATGCTCGGCCGCGCGCTCGCCGCCCGGGGGGTCGCAGTCCTGCGGTTCGACAAGCGGGGGATCGCGGCCAGCGCGAAGGCGCTCGCCCGGGAGGAAGACATCCGCCTCGATACCTACGCCGCCGACGTGCTCGGGTGGGCCGCCGCCCTCCGGGCCGACCGGCGGTTCGGGCGGGTGGGCTTCGTGGGCCACAGCGAGGGGGCGCTCATCGGCCTGGTCGCGGCGGGTGAGGCCCGGTTCGACGCCTTCGTCTCCCTGTGCGGCCCCGGGCGGCCGCTCCAGGAGGTGCTTCGCGAGCAACTCCGGCGGGGGCTCCCGGCCGAACTCTACAAGGCCAGCGACGCGGTCATCCGGGAACTGGAGGCCGGGCGAGAGGTGAAGGACACACCGAAAGAGCTTCAGGCGCTGTTCCGGCCGAGCGTACAGCCGTACCTGATCTCGACGTTCCGGCGGGACCCGGCGGCGCTCGCCGCCGGCCTCAAGGCGCCGCTGCTGGTCGCCTCCGGCTCGACCGACATCCAGGTGTCGGAGGCCGACGCCCGCCGGCTCGTCGCCGCCAGACCGGGTGCCCGGGCGGCGGCAGTGGCCGGTATGAACCACGTCCTCAAGCCGGTCCCCACCGTCGACCGACTGGCCCAGCTCCCGAGCTACGCCGACCCCACGCTCCCACTCCACCCGGACCTCCTTCCCGCGCTGGACGAGTTCCTGCGGCGAGAGTTGGGGCCGCGGTGACCGGCCGGCAGCGCGGGCTCCGCCGCACGGGGTGGAGGTCGATCCGGTCCGAGCGGCCGTTCGCCTGGACACTCGCCGCCCGCGGGCCGACAATTGCCACTTGCCCCACGTCCCGCGCCCGACAGGACGCACGATGGCCCGCGACCGGACCCACGACGACGCCCAAGACCTGTTCACCCGCGGCCACAAGGCCTTCGCCGAGCGGCAGTTCGCGGAGGCCGTCGAGTGCTTTTCCCGGGCCATCACCCTCCGCCCCGACGTGGCCGCCGGCTACCGCTACCGGGCCTACGCGTTCCTCGAACTCGGCGACCGCATCCGCGCCCTCAACGACCTCGACCAGGCCGTGCGGCTGAAGCCCGACGACCCCCAGGCCTACGCCGACCGGGCCGCCGAGTTGTTCACCCAGAAGGCGTTCGACCAGGCCGTCGCCGACTGCGACAAGGTGCTGTCACTGGACCCCGGCCGCGCCCCGATCCGGGCGCTCCGCGGCCGCTGCCACGCCGCCCGCGGCGACACGCCCTCGGCGCTCGCCGACTACGCGGAGGCGATCGAGGCCGACGCCGAGAACGCCCCGCGGGTGCTGATGTGGCGCGCCGGGCTGCGGTTCGAGACGGAAGACTACGACGCCGCCGAGGCCGACTGCACCGCCGCGCTGCTACATCGGCCCGACGACGCGGACGCCTTGCATCTCCGCGGCGCCGTCCGCCAACAGGCCGGCGACGGGGCCGGGGCGGAAGCCGACTTCTCCGCGGCGATTACCCGCGACCCGCAGCACGGGCCGGCGCGGCTCGGGCGGGCGGTGTGCCGGTTCCTCCAAAAGGACTTCGCCGGCGTCGTCGCCGACTGTGACGCGGCCGTCCGGCTGCTACCGAACGTGGCGCGGGTGTTCGAGCTCCGCGGGTCGGCGCTGCGGGCGCTCGGCCGGCCGGACGAGGCGCTGCAGAACTTCGACGAGGCGATCCGGCTCGCCCCGCAGGCGGCGATGCCGTTCAACTACCGGGCCGGGGCACACTACGCGAAGAAGGACTACGCCACCGCCGCCCGCGACCACCTGGAGGCGCTCAAGCGCGACCCGCGCAACGCCGCCACGTTCAACCAACTCGGGTGGGTGTGGGCGACGTGCCCCGACCCGGACGTGCGGAACGGCCCGCGGGCGAAGGAGTGCGCCACCCGCGCCTGCGAGCTCACCGAGTGGGCCGAGGCCGGCTACCTCGACACCCTGGCCGCCGCGTGCGCCGAGTGCGGCGAGTTCGACGAGGCGGTGCGGTGGCAGGAGAAGGCGATCGCAGCCGTGGCCGGCGACGCGGCCAAGGAAGCGGACTACGAGACCCGGTTGGAGCTGTACCGTCGGGGGAAGCCCGCCCGGGTGGAGGGCGGGCTCGGGGATTGACGCGCGGCCGGGGGACACGGCCGGGGCGGTGGCGGGAGAGTGCCGGAGCCGCGAACTACTCGGACTTCTCGGTCTTCTCGGGGGCCTTGCCCTTCTTCGTGCCCTTGGCGGTGCCCTTCGTGGTGGACTTCGACTTGGGCTTCTCCTTCTCCTGGCCCGTGGCCATGCCGGCGTAGGAGACGATCCCGAGCGAGAAGGCGAGGACGGTCAGCGCGGCCAGACGGCGGAACATCAACGATCCTCCGGACAACGGTGGACTGTGGCTGCCGGTCACGACGACCGGCCGAGGCATACTAACCCGGCCGAATGCCGCGGGTAGTGAAGATTTCCGAAAGTTGTTCACATTCCCGCGCCGCGGGGCGAGCCGCGGTTCGATCAAGTTTCGCCAGCCCGCCCAGACCCACGCAGCACCACCACCCACCGGGCCGCCGCCCACAGCAGCAGCACGCACACGCTCGACACCACGAACATCGTCAGCCCGCTGTTCAGGTAGCCCGTCACCATCAACTTCCGGCCGGCGTCCACCGAGCCCGACGCTACCAGCTTCTCTCCGTCGGCGATCATTCCCGCGAACCGGCCGGTCACCATTTTCGTCGCCGCCGTCAGCGTCGTGCTGGCGACGAACAGCATCGGTACCAGCGTGATCGGGGCGTACTTCCCCCGGCCGTTGTTGACGAGCCACGTCGTCACCAGCGTGAGGGCGAGCACGGCGAGAATCTGGTTGGCGATGCCGAACATCGGCCAGATCGTGTCGATGGAGCCGGTCCACACCAGCCCGGCCCACCCGGCAGTGACGAGTGCGCTGGCGATGACCGCCCCGGGGAGCCAGTCGGGCCGGGCCAGCGGCGCGTACACTCGGCCGGCGGTCTCTTGCAGCAGGAAGCGGGCGATACGGGTGCCGGCGTCGATGGTAGTGAGGATGAACAGCGCCTCGAACATGATCGCGAAGTGGTACCAGTACTTCAGCAGCCAGTCGCCGGTGACGCCGACCCAGCGGAACGCCTGCTCGAAGACTACCGACATCCCCACCGCCAGCGTCACCGCCCCGCCGGTGCGGCCGCGCAGCGACTCGCCGCCGACCTTCTCCTCGACGGTGCCCAAGTCCAGGTGGGCGGGCGAATCGACGTTCGCGGCGTGGAGCCGGTCGCCGGCCTCGGGCGGCAGTTTCGGCCGGGTGCCGTAGCGGTCATCCACCTCCTTCACCTGCGCCTGGAACTGCGGGGCGCGGTCGATGGCGACGTTGATGTCGTAGTAGAGGTCCGGCGGTAACGCCGCGGCCGCGACCAGGGCCGTGACGCCGACTAGCCCTTCAATCAGCATCGAGCCGTAGCCGATGGTGCGGATGTGGCTCTCCTTCTCGACCATCTTGGGCGTCGTGCCGCTGGACACGAGCGCGTGGAAGCCGCTGATCGCGCCGCACATGATGCAGATGAACACGAACGGGAAGATGCTGCCGGGGAAGGTCGGGCCGCCGTTCAAGAACACCTCGTTGACCGGCGGCGCCTGCAACGGCGGGTTGGCGACAATGACGCTGGCGACGAGCAACCCGACGGTGCCGATCTTGAGGAAGCTGGACAGGTAGTCGCGCGGGCCGAGCAGCAGCCACACCGGCAGCACCGCGGCGACGAACCCGTAGACGGCGAGGGCGATGATCGTCTGGTCGCGGGTGAGCGAGAACCACGCCCCCATCGCCGAGCGCGACACTGGCTCGCCGAGGACGACAGCGCCGAGTGTCAGCACGCCGCCGATGAGCGACGCCTCGACGACGCGGCCGGGCCGGATGCGGTACATCCACAGGCCGACGAGCAGCGCGATGGGGATGGTGGCCGCGATGGTGAACGTGCCCCACGAGCTGCCGGGGATGACCTGGAAGCAGTTCGCAGGCAGAGTGTAGACCTCGCGGTGCGGGACCGTCGAAGAGAATGGAGATGGAGGCGGGCCGAGCAGTTCCTGCGTGACCTTCGGTGCGGCCGGGCAGCGAACGCGGAACGACTCCGGCCGGTTGGAGCCGCCATCGCCGGCGGTGTAGTGGACCGTGCATCCCGGCGGGAATTCCAGCAGTTTTGCGTCCGCCGTGTCCCCAACGACCTTCGCCGACTCATACTGCGGCGCGGTCACAGTCATCCCCGCGGGCAGCTTCACGTCCTCGCCGCCGAGCGCCTTCACCACCACGAAGCCGAGACCGGCCAGGGCGATCACCACGATGAACAGGATCGCCACCGACGCGATCACCGCGGCGGGGAAGCCGAGCTCGTGGCGGGCGATCTCGGCCAGCGACTTCCCCTCCCGGCGGACACTCGCGGCCAGCACGAGCATGTCCTGCACAGCCCCCGCCAGGCACACGCCGATGACGAGCCACACCAACCCCGGAGCGTAGCCGTACTGGATGGCCAGCACCGGCCCGATCAGCGGCCCCGCGCCGCTGATCGCCGCGAAGTGGTGGCCGAACAGCACCCATTTGTTCGTTGGGTGGTAGTTCTGGCCGTCGTTGAAGCGGTGGGCCGGCGTCACGCGGCTGTCGTCGAGCGCCGCCACCTTCGCCGCCAGGAACGCCGAGTAGTAGCGGTAGGCGACGGCGAGGATGCACAGCACCACGACCATCACCGGCATGGCGTGCAGGATGAGCCGGCCGGTGGCGGGGTCGGTGTGGTAGAGCGCGACTGCGAACGGCGGCATGGGAGGAGTTCCGCGCGGTGGGTGCAGAACAGGGTACGCGGCGAGCAAGCCCCGGCGAGTCGACCGCCGTCTGGCGGCTGTCGGCTCGCCAGGGCGAACCGTGGCACCGTCTTTGCTCAGTTCCTGCCCGGCATCGTACCCGAGGATCAATCGCCATGAAAGCGAAGGCGCCCGCCGGAAGCCTGTTCCCGACCCGTATCGACCTGTCGGGCGATGTCCGTCAGCAGGTCGTCGCCATGCTCAACCGCCAGCTCGCCACGCTGACGGACTTGTACACCCAGACCAAACACGCCCACTGGAACGTGAAGGGCGGCAACTTCTGGGGCCTGCACACGCTGTTCGACCAGCTCGCGGAAGGGCTGGAGGAACACATCGACGACACCGCCGAACGGCTGACCGCGCTCGGCGGAACGGCGAAGGGGACCGCTCGGATGGCGGCAGCGAACAGCCGGCTGGAGGAGTTCCCGGAGGGCGTCCATGCCGGGCTCGAAGTGGTGGGCGTGCTGGCCGACCGGTACGCGGCCGCCGGCAAGGAGGCCCGCACCGGCATCTCCCAGGCCGACGAGCACGGCGACGCTGACACCGCCGACTTGCTCACCGCCGTGTCCCGCTACCTGGACAAGTCGCTGTACTTCCTCGAGTCGCACCTCCAGGCTGGCGAGTAATAAACGGTCCTCCCCGACCACCCGAGAGAAGCTCATGTCACTCGCCTACACCGACACCGCCGCCGGGCCGACGCTCGTGCTCCTCCACGCCTTCCCGCTGGACCGGCAAATGTGGCGGCCGCAGTTGGCGGCGCTGGCCGGCACCGCCCGCGTCATCGCCCCGGACCTGCCCGGCTTCGGCAAGTCGCCGCTCCCGCCCGAGGGGTGGACCGTTGATTCCGCCGCCGACGACGTAGCCGCCCTGCTCGACACCCTCGGCCAGAGCGGCCGCGTCGTCGTCGGCGGGCTGTCGATGGGCGGGTACGTGGCGATGGCGTTCGCCCGCCGCTACCCCGAGCGGCTCGCCGGCCTCATCCTGGCCGACACCCGCGCCGAACCCGACGACGACACCGCGAAAGCCAATCGCGAAAAGCTGATCGTCACCGCGAAGTCACAAGGGGCGGCACCGGTCGTGGACGCGATGCTACCCAAGCTGCTGGGCGAGGAGACACGAGCAAAACGGCCCGGTGTGGCGGACGCGGTTCGTGCGATGGGGGCGAAGCAGGCCGGCGAGGGGGTGGCGGCGGCGCTGGCGGCACTGCGCGACCGGCCCGACGCAGGTCCCGGCCTCGACGGGTTGACGGCGCCGTTGCTGGTGCTCGTGGGGGAGCACGACGCGGTCACGCCGCCGACGCTGGCCGCGGCGATGGCCGGCCGTGTGTACGGTAGCGAGCTGGTGACGGTGTCGGGTGCGGGGCACCTGTCGAACCTCGAAAACCCGGACGAGTTCAACGCCGCGGTGGCCCGCTTCCTGGCCGAGCGGACCCCGGCAGTGAAGCCGGCGACGGCGTGAAACGGTCGCGGCGGGCCGACCCCGAGGGCGGTGGGTGGTACACGCCAGTCGGCTCACCCGGGGGTCTTACGGCCCCGACTTGCCATGCGGGAGCTCACCCACACGCCGATTGACCTGCCGCGATTCACGAACAGCACGTACCCCATCACCGGCGCCGCGACGCAGCCGAGCCACACCAGCAGGTCCGTCGTCGGAAACTTCGCCGCCCCGCCCGCCTCGCGGAGCACCTCGACCGTCCCCTTCTGGGTGGCCAGCCCGCCGAGCAGCGCCCCGACCACCGCCAACAGCACGCCCACCGCACCATCGACAACCACGCGCAACCCGCGGCGGGCCGGCGCGGCTGGTGTCGGCATCTCGATGGGCGGCGGCTCCGAGTACGCTCGCGGGAACAGGTCGACGGAGTCCGCGGGGTCGGGAACGTCCTTCGCGACCGGGCCGCGAGTCCGCACGTCGTCCGACTCCGGGAACAGATCGACGGTGCCAGTCGGGTCCGGGAAAGAGTGCGCGGGCGGCGGCTCGGGGGTTGGTTCGGGCGTAGGTTCGGGCACGTCCAGCCGCGTGCCGCACCCCTTACACAGGAGCGGCATCCGGGCCAGCGCGTCCGGGAGGTGATACTCCCGGTCGCACGACGTGCAGCGGAACCGGATCACGAACGACACTCCGGCGGGCGTAACGCTGCGATGATAACCCGGCGCGGCCGGCCGGGGGAATCGGGCCTAACCCGTTATCCGCGCCCCGGCGGCCGTCGAACCGGCACGACCAGCGGGACCGCGCCAGCCGGCACCGTGTGCAGCCAGTTAGTCCCCGGATCCGGGTGCTCGAGAGCAGGGGCCGCTCGCGGGGCGGAGATCCTAAGGCCGAAGCGTCTGACAGCCCGAGTCGGCGCGGCGCGGCCGCCCGCGGATTGGGTTCCGGTCGCCGACAGCGACGTGGTACGATACCGCTACCGAAGGGAACCGGGCTGTGCGCACCGCCACCGTCGTCGCTCTGCTCATCGCCGCCAGCGCCGCCGCGGACCCGCCGCGGGCCACGCCCGAGGAGCTCGTCGGCTTGCTGGGCGACCCGTCGTTCGCCGTCCGCGAAAAGGCCACCGCCGCGCTCTGGGCCGCCGGCAAAGACGCCGCCCCAGCCCTCCGCAAAGCCGCCGCCGACCCGCGGCCCGAAGTCGCCCGCCGCGCCCGCGGCGTCCTCGCCCGGTTCGAGTGGTTCGACTACCCGGACACCCCGCCCGACGTCCGCGCCGCCCTCCGGCGATTCCTCGACGCGACCGGCCGCGAACGACACGCCGCGTTCGCCGACCTCGTCGCCCTCAGCCCGAGCGGCCGCGCCGCCGGCCGGGCCGTCCTCGACAACGCCCTCGACCCCGCCGTCCGCGACCCGCTCGCCGCCTTCATACTCACGCACCTCCGCCGCGAGGTGCCCGCCCGAGTCGGCGCCGGCGACACCGCCACCGCGGCCGAGTTGGTCGCGCTCCACGCCACTCGCTCGGGCACGCCGGCCGGCGCCGCAGACTTCGCCGCATTTCACGTCCTGAGCGGTACTCTGCCCCAGGCCGTCGCCGACGCCGAAGCTGCCCCACCCTCCCCCGCCGCGGATCGTGTGCTGGCCCACCTGTACCGGGCCGCCCGCGCCTGGCCGAAGGCCCGTGCCGCTGCAAAGCGCGTGGACGAGGCCGACGCCGACCGTCGCTCCAAGCTCGGCCAGCCACCGCCGACGCTCGTCGAGACTCTGCTGGAAGAAGAGGGTGACTGGTCAGCGGCCCGCGACCTGCCGGCGTCGCGGCCGGCGAACCTACCCGAGGCGCTGCGGCTCACTTACCAGCGGCTCACCGGAACGCCGGAGCAGTTCGACGCCGGCGTGAAGCAGGTGGCGGCGCTCGGTCAGGGGAGCGACGAGAACGTCCGCGACGCGGCCCACGCCCTGATGCTGAACCTCCGCGTGCCTGACGCCGAGGAACTTTTAGCGAGCCGGCGACAGAGCACGGGGCTGCTCGCAGAGGTGTACATCGCACGACTCCGCTACCGCGACGCCCTGTGGAACACGTTCCCGGCCATCGAGCCGGCCAGCGCCTTTGGTCGCGTCGATACGGATCTGCGCCGCGGCCGCGTGCTCGCGCTCACCGGCGACCGGGCCGGCGCTACGAAGCTGTTCGCCGAGATCGCCAAGACGCTGACCGAACTGCCCGACCCCGTCGTCGGCGCCGACTGGGGCGACTTCAGCGCCGCGCGCCGCGGGCTGATCCGCTCCGAACTCCGCGCCGGCTTCCGCGAACTCGCATGCGAGCACGCCGGAGCCTTCCTCACCAGCGGCGGCGGGGCCGGGGCGTCGTTACCGGAAGCGCGCACCGAGTCGTTCTTCGACCTGCTGTTCGGGGCGGACGCCGACGCCGCCGAGGCGATCTTCCGCGCCCACCGGCCGGGGCAGCTCGCCGACGGCGGGCCGACCATGAAACTTGTCCGAGAACTGTTGCTCGGCACCGCCCCGCCGGCGGCCGTGGGCGCGGCGCTGGACGCGCTCGCCGGCGAGCCGCCGCCGCTGCCCGGCGGCTCGCCCTTCATCGGCGACGCCGGCTCGCAGCGGCGGCAGAGGCAGAGTCGGCTCACCGCGGCGGGCCTGGTCGCTCGGGCGGCCGGCAAGCACCCGGAGGCGGAGGCGGCGTTCGCGAAGGCGGCCGAGAGCGCGGCCGAAGACGCGGTCGCCGGCGGGGCACGGGCGTGGGTGTACGGTACTTCCGACGCCTTCCGGCCGTGGGTCGAGTACGGCGACTACCTCGCCGACCGCGGCCGGTTCGTCGACGCCGCCGCCCGCTTCGAGGAGGGGTGGAAGAAGTTCCCCGACGCGCCGCTACTGCTGTTCCTGTCCGGGCAGGCGCTAATTAAGGCCGGCCGCGTCGACGAGGGGCGGCGGCGCGTCGAGCTGAGCCACTGGGTGCCGCTCGGCAACGAGCGCGTCCGGGGTCGGTTTCTCGAAGACCTGGTGAAGCGCGGCGAGGCGAAGGCCGCCGCCCGCGAGACGGACCTGCTCCTACGGGCGTGCTGGAGCCGTGACTTCTACTTCGGCAACGTCATCAACCAGGCCGGCCGCGCGGCCGTGCTCAACAAGGACTGGGCGACCGCCGAGCGGTGCGTGCAGCGCGCCATCTTCGTGCTCCTGAAGACGCCCGACGTGAGCTACGTGGACCCCGCCGCATACCTGCACGTGCCGCACGACATGCTCCAGTACCGCGCCCGAGCCAAGCTCGCCGCCGGCGACGTTCCCGCGGCGATGGTGCTGGCGCGCCAATACCTCGACGTGACGCCCGGCTCCGTCGAGTTGTCGGCGGGGATGGTGCCCGAGTTGGAGCGTCGCGGCAACAACAAGGAAGCCGACGAGCTGTTCGACCGGGTGTGGGCGGCGCACCGCAAGGTGCTGGCCGACTTCCCGGCGAGCGCCTCATCGCGGAACGCGCTAGCAGCGCTGGGGGCGCACTGCCGGCGAGAACTGGACGCGGCGCGGACCTACGCGCGGGAGGCGGTCGCGTCCGACCCGAAGGCGGCCGGCTACCGCGAGACTCTGGCCGAGGTGCTGTTCCGCCGCGGCGAGCGGGCCGAAGCGGTGAAGCTGATGGAAGCACTGACGACAGAGTACCCGCGGAGCCGGCTGTACCGCCGGCAGCTGGCACGTTACCGCACCGGCGACCCGGCCGGCGACCTGCCCGATGCGGACGCCGACTGATCCGACAACAAATCCGCCGGGCGGGCGAATCGCTAGAATGCCCGCGAACGCGCCGCCGCCCGCCTCCCGACCGGACTCATGCGCCAACACGCTCCCAACATCGCCGTGTTCGTCGTCCTCGCCGCCGCCGCCACAGGGCTGTGGTTGTACGCCGACAAGAACTGGATTCCCAAGCCCGACCCGGCCGCGAAGACCGACGAAAAAGCATCCCCCAGCGGCCCGCCGACGGCCGATGCCGTCACCGCCGTCGCCGGGGCCGGGATCGCAAACGCACCGCCGAAGGTGGCGCCGCCGGCTCCGAAGGCCGAGCCGAAGCCGCCCGCCGAGCCACCCACGCTGATCGCCCTCGGCGGCGACGGGTTCGCCAACCGCGTCGTCCTCACCACCCAGGGGGCCGGCGTCCAGCAGGTGATCCTCCCCGCGTTCGACGAGGCCGACCGCCTCGGCCACGAAGTGAAGGAGGACGGCAAGCCGGTGCCGCTCCACCTCATCCCCGGCGAGCGGCGCGTTCGCGACGCGAAGCTGAAGACCGACTTCGTCGTCCCGCACCTTCAGCCCGGTCGCGTGACCGACCCCGAGCAGCTGAAGCGACTCGCCGAGCCGTCGTACACGCTGTTCCACTACGCCAGCGCCGACGACAGGTACCCCGACCCGCTCCTCGGCACCGTCAACTGGAAAGTCGTCCCTGAAGAGACGCGGGCGACCGCCGACCAGCATACGGTCGTGTTCGAGACCACGCTCGGCGAGCCGTTCTTCGTGCGGATCCGCAAGACGTACACACTCACCAGGACGGACTACCACGTCGGCCTCAAGCTCGAAATCAGCCGCACCGACAGCGGGGGCAAGAAGCCCCGGCCGTTCCGCTACCAGCTGTCCGGCCCGCGCGGGCTGCCGGTCGAGGGCGAGTGGTACACCAGCACCACCCGCACCGCACTCGTCGGCTACGACAACCGCGGCCGGCCGCGCCGCCAGTACGAGGACGCGGCCTCCATCAACATCAAGCGCGGCGGCGAGGCGCTGCACAGCGGCAACGGCGAGAACATGTTCCACTACGCCGCCATCGCTACGCCGTATTTCGCCTCGGGGCTGGCCGTCGACCGCTCGGCCGACCCGAAGGCCAACCCGTGGGCCTACGTCCGCGCCACCAGCGAGCTGCCGGCGTTCCTCCCGTCGGAGGAGGAGTTGGCCAAGCTCGAGAAGGAGGCGAAGGCCGGCAACCCGGTCGCGGCCGTGGAGGTGGCCCGCCTCCGTGCCATGATCAACCGCCCGCTCCAGGAACTGGACGAGATCACCATCCGGTGCATGTCCGAGAGCCTCACACCGGAACCGGGGCAGCCGGTGGTCCACACCTACATCATCTACAACGGCCCGTCCAAGGTCCGGCTGCTGAACCTGCTCGCGAAAGACAACGCCGTCGATGCGGCGATCGTGGACCGCTACCTGAACGACTTCCAGCTCCGCACCATTACCGACTTCCAGTCGCCGACGGCGTTCGGCACGTTCGCCAACGCCATCTACTGGACCGACATCGTCGTCACGTTCACGAACCTGATGCACACCGGACTGTGGGCCATCCACAAGGCCGTCGAGTGGATTCCCGGCGGCAGTTGGGGCTACAGCATCATCATCCTCACGGTCCTGGTCCGGCTGCTGCTGTTCCTCCCGAGCCGCAAGCAGACGGCGATGAACATGAAGATGGTGGAGGTGCAGAAGCGGCTGAAGCCGGAACTGGACAAGCTGCACGAGAAGTACAAGGACGACTACCGCACTTACAACCAGGAGAAGACCCGGCTCATGCTGAAGCACGGGATGAACCCGTTCTCGGCGATGGGCGGGTGCCTGCTGCTGTTCGCGCAAATGCCGATCTTCATGGGGCTCTACTTTTGCCTCCAGGAGAGCGTGTTCTTCCGCCTCCAGCCGTTCCTCTGGGTCCAGAATCTCGCTGCACCCGACATGACCGTGTGGTGGACGGAGACGGTGCCGCTGATCTCGGACCCGGAGAATCGCCACGGGACGTGGTCTTTCCTGTACCTGGGTCCGTACCTGAATGTGCTGCCGCTGATCGCCGTGGGGCTGATGCTGTACCAGCAGAACAAGATGATGCCGGAGCCGACCGACGAGCAAATGGCGGCCCAGCAGCGGATGATGAAGATCATGATGGGGGTGATGGCGCTCTTGTTCTACAAGGTGGCCGCCGGCCTCGCGTTGTACTTCATCGTGAGCACCGGCTGGGGCATCATCGAGCGGCAGTTCATCCCCAAGCCGAAGGTGGACATCGACGACGTGGGCGGGGGTGGCGGTGGTGACGGCGGGAAGGGCGGCCCGCCGACGCCGCCGAAGCCCAAGGGCTTCCTGGGTCGGTTCAAGGCGCGGATTCAGGCGCGGTTGGAGGAGTTGCAGAAGCAGGCGGCGGAGCAGTCGTCGCGGCAGCACCGCAACGCGCCACCGGGGGGCCGGCCGCAGCCGATCCGCAACCCCGAGCGGCGCGACGGGAAGGACCGCAAGCGGAAGAAGTAACACCGGTTTGGTTCCGCCGCTCGCGGCGTAGCGCCGCGCGCTACGCCGCGAGCGGCGAAGTCACTCGCTCGCCGCGCCCCACACCTGGACGCCGAACCCGTTCAGGTCGATGTCCTCCCCCTTCTCGCCGTCGCTCGGGCCGCCGCGGTCCAGTGAGAGTCGCAAGTAAAGCCAGAAGCTCGATTTCTCGCCCTGCATGTCGTACCCGGCGGCGTCCACGTCCGCCTCGAGCAGCCACCGCCAGCTGCGGCGCTCGTCCTTGCCGGCGTCGCTCGCCTCCTCCTGCCAGCCCTTCAGCACGCGGGACATGTTCTGCACCGCCGCCTTCCACCCCTTCGCGTCCGTGACGTGGAGCCGTAGCTCGTCGGGCGCCTTTTCGAGGGTGGCGTGCGGCACCGGCTTGAGGGCGTCGAACAGCTTGTGCTCCAGGGTCGAGCACCGCCACGGCGACCACAGGTAGAAGGTGACCCCGGGCGTGTCCATCGCCAGCCCGAACAACTCCACACGCATGGCCGCCTCCGCACCCGGGCCGGTGCCCGTAAGATCGATTCTGGAACTGTACCGGCCGCCGGGTGGGCGGGAAAGGTGCCCATGCTCCCGACGGCCGTTGCGTACCCAATCTTCGCCGTCGGCGACCTGCACGGCCGGCTCCGCTGGCTCGACAAGCTCCTGGCGAAACTCCGCGCCCACCCGCTCTGGCCGGACGCGCGCGTCGTGTTCCTCGGTGACCTGGTGGACCGCGGCGACGACGTGAAGGGTGTGGTGTCGCGCGTGCTCGAAGTCCTCGCGGACAAGCCCGGCAGTGCCTGCGTGATGGGGAACCACGACCGTGCCTTCGTCGGCGCGGCCGGGCTCCTGGACGGCGTGCCGCGGCCGTACTGGGTCAAGCGCTACGGCCAGGCCTACGATCACGCCGAAACGTTCCGCAGCTACCTCGGCCGTACCCCCGACTACCACAACTTCGCGGAGTGGGAGGCCGACCTCGCTGCCCTCCGCGGTGCCGTGCCGGACGATCACCGCGTGTTCCTCTCGCACCTGCCGTGGGTCGCGGAGGCGGAAGGGCACGTCTTCTTGCACTGCGGCCTGTCACCGGAGCTCGACTGCCCCGCGGAGACGCAACTGCACTGCCTCCGGGAGCGCATCTGGGACCGCGCGGTCGTGAATCCGAGACTCGGGACGACGACCGACCGTGAGTTCCGTCCGGAGTACCCGGTGTGGCTTGGGGCCGACAAGAAGCTGTCGGCGAGCCCGCTGCCGCTGCCGGGCCGGGTGCAGGTGACGGGGCACGTGTTCATCGACGCGCCAGACGCGACGGAGGTGCGAATCCGCGTCGACACCAGCGGCGGCGTCCGCGAACCGCTTACGGCGTGTCTGCTACGCGGCCCCGGGGCGATTCCGGAATTCGTGTTCAGCGACCGGTGACCAGTGAGCCTCCGACCTTCACACAACCCACACCCGTTCCCCATACGCTAACCCTCACACCACCGGGGGTTAGAGATGGCGGAGGGGAAGTGGATCGGCGGCCTCAGCCCGGACATGCCGGTCGAGGAAGCCGCTCGCGTCGTGATCGCGGCGCGGTTCGAGGTCGTTCGCCAGTACCTGCCCCTCGCGGCTGCCCGGCCCTACGAGGACGTCGAGTACGTCCACCAACTCCGCGTCGGCACCCGGCGGGCTGGGGCGGCTCTGCGGGTGTTCGGCGCCTGCCTGCCGCGGAAGCACCTGCGGGCCGCGAAACAATCGTTGCGCGGCATTCGCCGCGCCGCCGGCGACGCCCGCGACTGGGACGTGTTTCTCCTCGCCCTCGCCGACGCCCGCGGCACCGGGCCCGACGCGACCTACGACTTCCTCGCCGGCTACGCCCTCGGCGAGCGGGCCGCAGCTCAGACCCGCCTCGTCGCCGCCGCGGACGACGTGGGGCCGCGCTTCGCCGCGGACGCGGAGAAGTTGCCCAAGCGCGTTCGCTCGCCGCGCGGGGCCGACGCACCCGTCACGTACGGCGAACTGGCCCGAGCCGAGATGACCACACTATTTGCCGAGTTCAACCGGGAGGTGAGTTCGGACCCGTCCGCGCCGGACGCCCTGCACCAACTCCGCATTCTGACGAAGCGCGTCCGCTACGCGATGGAGTTGTTCGCCCCGTGCTTCACGGATTCGTTCCGCGCGGAGCTGTACCGTTCGGTCGAGGCCGTGCAAGAGGCCCTGGGGGACGTTCAGGACGCGGCCGTCGGCCGGGCGCGGCTGGACGACCTGCGCGAGCGACTGACGCTCGTGCTCCCCGCAGACTGGCCGCGATACCAGCCGGGCGTGGCGGAGTTGCTGCGCGGCCACGACGCCGCCCTAGTCGCAGGTCAGGAGCGGTTCGCCTCTTGGCGCGCCGGCTGGGACGAGTTGTGGCTGATGCACCCACCGACGCTACTGTCGGGCGACGACCCGACTTCGTGAACCTACCCCTTCACTCCCCCGAGGAACGGGTCAGCCGGCGGCGGCAGTACGTCGTTCGACGGCGGCGTGATGGGCCTCACGTCTGGTGGCTGAACCGAGGGAATGACGGGCCTTCGATCGGGCTCCCGGTCGACGGTACGAGACGGCCAGACGGCGTCGAGCGTGCCGGCGATGGGGGCGTTGCTGCACCCGAGCGCGACGAGGAGGACGGCAGCGGGCAGGAGTCGCGTCATACCGGCGGAATAGCCACCCGCCGACTCGAACTCAAGCCAAGATCTGCACGACCCGGTCGGACGTGTCGGGCTCACGCACTCCCCCTCCGCAAGTCACAAGTGCCGCGACCCGAACGACGGCGCCCGGCTTGACACGTCTGGGGGCTTCGGGTAACTCGTGCGGACTTTCACAAACTCCGACCGGAACGGATTCCGATCGACCGGGCAGCCAGGAGGCCAACGTGACGCCCGCCCCCGTACCGCTTTGCGACATCCAGGCGCAGTACAAAGCGCTTCAACCCCAGATCGACGCGGCCGTGCTGCGCGTGCTCGGCACCGGGCAGGCGATTCTCGGCCCCGAGGTGGAGGCCTTCGAGAAGGAGGCCGCGGCCAGCACCGGAGCCGCGTTCGCCGTCGGCTGCTCGTCCGGCACCGACGCTCTCGTCCTGGCCCTACACGCGGTCGGCGTCGGCCCCGGTGACGAAGTCATCGTGCCGCCCTTCACCTTCTTCGCCACGGCGAGCGCGGTCGCGCGGCTGGGGGCGAAGCCGGTCTTCGCCGACATCGACCCGGTGACGTTCAACCTGGACCCGTCGCAGGTCGCCGCCCGCATTACGGACAAGACGCGGGCGGTGATCCCGGTGCACCTGTTCGGCCAGTGCTGCGACATGGGGCCGATCCGCCGCGTGGCCGCGGACAACGCCGTGTACGTGGTCGAGGACGCGGCGCAGTCGCAGGGCGCGGAGTACGGCGGCGTCCAGTGCGGCACCCTGGGCGAGATCGCGGCGTTCAGCTTCTACCCGACCAAGAACCTGGGCGCCGTCGGCGACGCCGGCATGGTGACGACGAACAGTCCGGAACTGGCGGCCCGGCTGAAGGCACTGCGGGTCCACGGGTCGGAGGTCAAATACTTCCACAAGTATCTCGGCTACAACATGAGGCTCGACGCGCTGCAGGCCGCCGTGCTTCGGGTGAAACTGCCGCACGTGCCGGGATGGCTGGCGGCCCGCGAGGCGGCGGCGAAGCGGTACGACGCGATGATCGAGGCGACGCAGTTGCACGGCTTCCTGCGCCGCCCCGCGGCGCGGCCGGACCGGCGGCACGTGTTCAACCAGTACGTCGTTCGGGTGCCGGCGGCGCACCGCGATTCGCTCGTGCAGCACCTCAAGGACAGCAAGGTGGGAGTGGAGATTTACTACCCGCTGTCGCTGCACCTGCAGGAGTGCTTCGCGTACCTCGGCTACCGGGCCGGCGACTTCCCCGCGGCCGAGGCCGCGACGCGGGAGGTGCTGGCGCTGCCGATGTTCCCGGAGATCACCGAGGCACAGCAAGCCCGGGTGCTGGACGTGGTTGCGGGTTACCTCCGCGGCCGGCTGCGGACGGCGGCGTAAACTCTACGCATTCGCGCAGCAGAAGGCCCACCCGGAACTCGGGTGGGCCTTCTGCTGCGCGAAGACAAAGCAGAAGGCCCACCCGAGTTCCGGGTGGGCCTTCTGCTTTGTCGGAACAATCAACCCCGCCGCAGTCGCCGCGCCGCCAGCACACCCAGCCCCACGAGCGCCGCCACGCCGCCGGTCGGCTCGGGGACGTGCTCCGGATTCGGAACGGTCCCGGGCGGGCCGCCGGGCGGCGTGCCGGGGGGGTTCGATTCGCCGCCGGGCGGGAACGTCGGGTCCGCAGTTGGGTTCGGCGGCAGCTTGGCCGCATCGGTCGGCACCAGGCTCCGTGGCCGGGGCACGGCACTGCCGGGCCACCCGTCCCAGTAAAAGGCCTGAGCCGGGCCGCCGGCCGCCAGCGCCGCGGCGGCCGCCCAGACGAAGCGCGTCGGAAGTCGCATGGTGTCCCTCCGCGTCCGGGAAGCCTCCCCGGACCGCGCCCTCATCCCCGACCCGGCCCGCCGCGTCAACCCCGACCGTACCGGCAAGCGGGGCAAGCTGCGCCGGTCGTCCGGGTCGAAGCGGTGACAGGAATCGTGCGGGTCGGGCCGCCGCGGATGCCGATGGAAGGGTGACCGCGCTGCGGTGGGAGGAGCGGGTATGATTCGTTTCCGAGGGAAAGCGCTGGGGCTCGGGCTGGCCCTCGCGGCCGCCCCGCTCGCCGCGCAACAGCCCGCTCTGTTGCCGCCGACCGTCCGCGGCGGTGAGTGGAGTGCGGGCGCGCCGGCAGACGCCGTCTGGTTCCCGGCGCGCGGTTCTACGCCCGCCTCGAAGCAACCGCCGATGCTTCCGCCGCCGCCCGCGGTCGCGCCGGTGCCAGCCGTGGTGAAGCCGGTTCAGGCCGAATCCGAGCCGGTCGTTCACGGCCCGCGGACCGCCGCCGCGTCCACCGATCTGGGGCCGCTGCCGGCCATCCCCGCGCCGCCGGACGTGGTCGCCGCGCCGCAACCGTTCCCGGTTGCGTCCGACCTACCACCGATGCCGCCGATCCCGACCGCAATGCCCACCCGGCCGACGGCCCAGCCGCAACCCGCGCCGCCGCCGAAAGCCGTCGAGCCGCTGCCGATCCCGCCCGTACCAAAGACCACTGAGCCGGTGCCGACGCCGCCGCTGCCGAAGGCCGCAGAGCCGCCGCCGATCCCGCCCGCGAAGACGGCCGAGTCGCTGCCTCCGCCGCGCGCCGCCGTCCCGCCCTCGGACGCGCCCGTAGCCCGGCCGGCGCCGCCGCCCGAGTTGCCGACCGCGCCGCCGGAACTCCTCGTGCCCAGCGTATACGGCCTCCCCGCGCGGCACACCGCGTTCGGCTCCGACCCGGTCCGCATCTCGCGCGACTACCCGAGCCTCCACGACCTGTTCCGCCTCCACCACGACCGGACGGCCGACGGGGCCGACGACCCCGCCGCCGCCCCGGCCGACGACCGCGGCTACGTCCGGCTCGAACTCCTGCTGTGGTGGGTGAACCCGCAGCGCGTCCCGGTGCTGGCCAGCACAAGCACCGCCGGCGGTCTCGGCTTCATCGGCGAGCCCGGCACCGCGCTGCTCCTCGGGCCGGGCCGCCTCGGCGACGACTTCCGCGCGGGCATGCGCGTCCGCGGCGGGTGGTGGTGCGACGAGGACGGCCACCTCGGCCTCGACGGCAGCTTCTTCTTCCTCGGCCGCGACTCCGTCAGCACCGCATTCGACTCCGGCACCACGCCCACCATCACCCGGCCGTTCTTCGCCGCCAACGACGGCGGGTTCGAGTTCGGCGAGCGCGTGGCCCGCCCCGGCTTCTCGCGCGGCAGCCTGGAAGCCGAGGCCACCAGCGCCCTGTACGGGTTCGACGCCAACATCCGCCACGCCCTCTGCCGCACGTGCGGCTTCCGCGACGAGGTGTTCGTCGGCTACCGCCACCTGGCGCTGAACGAGTCGCTGACCGTCACCGAGAACATCGTCGCCCTGCCCGGCAACACCGCCGACCCGGCCGGCACGCGGATCGTCGTGCAGGATCAGTTCAAGACCACGAACCGGTTCAACGGCGGGCAGCTGGGCTACGCCGCGGAGCGCAACTGGGGCCGCCTCTCGCTCGACGGCCGCGTCTCCGTCGCGCTCGGCAACACGCACCAGACCGTCGAGGTGTCCGGCTTCCAGCAGCGGCAGCGGCCGGGCGAAGACGCCGTGTTCTTCCCCAACGGCGGCCTCCTGGCCGCGGGGCCGAACCTCGGCCGTTTCACCGACGACCGCTTCACCGTCGTCCCGGAATTCACCCTCAACCTCGGCTACTGGCTGACCCCGAGCGTCAAGGCGTACGTCGGCTACAACGCCATGTACTGGTCGAACGTGGTCCGCCCCGGCGACCAGGTGGACCGCACCATCGACGTGACGTTTATCCCCAACCCGCCGATCAACCCGGCGACTGGGCAGGTGCCGGCGTTCTCGGGTCTGAACCGGCCGGCGGTGCCGTTCAAGCAGGATCACCTCTGGGTGAACGGCATCCAGTTCGGCGCGGAATGGCGGTGGTGACGGTCGGACTGGAATTCTTGTTTCCGGCCGAGGGGGGTGGGGTCGCGGCAACATGTCACCGACTCATAAAGAAGTTCCCGCGAACAAGCCGCGCCGCGAACGTCGGTCGTAAGTGCAAGTCGCCGCTGTTTTTCTGCGCCCGCCGCATTCGGGTGGACGGATCGGCACGTCGTTCGCCACAATCTCTGGCCGTTGGCGCAAGCCCACCCCCGCCCCGCGCCTCCTGTTGCGCCCCCGTCGCACTCCCCGGAGTCACCCCATGCTTCCGCGACCGACCCAGCTCGCCGCCGCGGTCGTTCTCGCCGGCCTCATCGTCGGCGTCAGCATCAACGCCGCCCCCGCCCAGCCGCCGCAACCCTTGCCCCTGCCAGCCTCCGGGGCCGCCGCCCAGCAGCAACCCGGTCAGCCTGAGGGCACGGAAGTGCTCGCCCGTGGAGCCGTCCACGAGGCCTATGCCGCGACTGCCGAGCAGGCCATTGCCGGCGAAGTCGTCGCGCAGCCGCCGCCGGAGCCGATCGAGGAACTGCCGCCGGACCAGAAGCCCGAAGGCGACAACGTCATCTGGATCCCCGGCTACTGGGACTGGGACGAGGAGCGGACGGATTACGTCTGGATCAGCGGCTTCTGGCGCGTGCCGCCGCCGGGGCGCGTGTGGGTGCCGGGTAGCTGGCACGTCGTACAGGGCGGCCACCAGTGGGTGAGCGGCTTCTGGCAGCCCGTCGCGGTGCAGCCGGCCGGCGGCTTCGCGCAGCAGGAAATCGAATACCTGCCGCCGCCGCCGGTGACGCTGGAGTCCGGCCCCGTGGTGCCGTCGCCGGGCGTGGACTACGTCTACGTGCCGGGCAGCTGGGTGTACCGCGGCCGGTACTTCTGGCGGCCGGGGGTGTGGATCACCCACCGGCCGGGCTGGGTGTGGGTGCCCGCGCGCTACACGTGGTCGCCGGTCGGCTACGTCTTCGTGGACGGGTACTGGGACTACCCGCTGGCCACGCGCGGCGTGCTGTTCACGCCGGTGTACTTCCCGCGGCCGCTCCTGGCCCACCGGTTCGTGTACACGCCGAGTTACGTCGTGGCCGAGCCGGTGCTGTTCGGCGCGCTGTTCGTCCGCAGCGGGTACGGCGGCTACTACTTCGGCGACTATTACGACCGCCGCTACGTCGGCGTCGGCTACCGGCCGTGGTGCGCCCCGGCGGTGGCCACGCAGGTGAACTTCGCGTTCGGCCGCGGCGGGTACTCCTACGACCCACTCTGGAGCTACTACAGCGTGTCGTACCGGTCGCAGCCGCAGTGGAACGTCGCCGTGGCGACGACGTTCGTCGGCCGCTACCAGGGGAGCGTTCCGCGGCCGCCGCGGACGCTGGTGCAGCAGAACACGGCCATCCAGCAGATCACCAACACGACGGTGAACAACGTCACCAACAACATCACGGTCGTGAACAACAACACGACAGTGAACAACAGCTCGCCGGCGCAGCTCGGCGGATTGCGGGTGGCGAACAAGGACGTGTCGAACGTGGTAATGGTGGCCCCGCTGACGGTAGCCCCGAAGCTCCAGCCGCAGCAGCAGATCCGCCCCATCGCCGCGGAGGTGCGGCAGCAGGAGGCGAAGGCGGCGCAGGATATCCGCAAGGTGTCGGTGCAGCGCCGCGACGCCGAGACGGCGGCGCTGAAGGCGAACCCCCGGCCGGTAACGCCGAAGATCGACCCGAAGTCGCCGAGCCCGACGCCGCAGCCGCAGGTACAGCCGGTGCGGGTGAAGGTGGACGTACCCAAGGCGGCGGTCGCACGGGCGCAGGCCCAGGCGAACAACCCGAAGGGCGCCGGCGCCCCGCCGCCACTGCCCATCACGACTCCGAAGCTCGCCCCGACGCCGAAGGTGGACCCGAAGGTCGGCCCGATGCCGAAGATCGATCCCAAGGTCGGCCCCGTGCCAATGCCGAAGGTCGATCCGAAGCAGCCGTTCGACCCGAAGGTCGATCCTAAGATGCCGAAGATCGACCCCAAGGTTGACCCGAAATCGCCGAAGGTGGACCCGCTCCCGAAGGGGAAGGGGAAGGTCGACCCGCCGGTCCCGATGCCGCAGCCGGTCCCGATGCCGCAGCCCAAGGTCGACCCAAAGGGGGTAGACCCGCTCCCGAAGGGGAAGGGGAAGATCGACCCGCCGGTCCCGATGCCGCAGCCCAAGGTCGACCCGAAGTTGCCGACACCGGTCCCGATGCCCAAGGTGGACCCGAAGCTGCCGCCGTCGGTGCCGCAGCCGAAGGTCGAGCCGAAGGTTCCCACACCGGTCCCGATGCCGAAGGTCGAGCCGAAGCTGCCGCCGGTTCAGCCGAAGCTGCCGCCGGTCACGCAGCCCCCGGTTCAGCCGAAGCTGCCGCCGGTCACGCAACCGCCGCCGCAGCCGAAGCTCCCGCCGGTCACGCAGCCGCCGCCGCAGCCGAAGCTGCCGCCGGTCACGCAGCCTCAACCGCAGCCGAAGCTGCCGCCGGTCACGCAGCCTCAACCGCAGCCGAAGCTGCCGCCGGTCACGCAACCGCCGCCGCCACGGCCCACCCCGCCGGTGACCCAGCCGACGCAGCCGAAGCGACCACCGGTCACGCAACCGCCGCCGCCACGGCCCACCCCGCCGGTGACGCAGCCTCAACCGCAGCCGAAGCTGCCGCCGGTGACGCAACCGCCGCCGCCACGGCTCACCCCGCCGGTGACCCAGCCGACGCAGCCGAAGCGACCGCCGGTGACGCAACCGCCGCCGGTCCAGCCGCCGCCCCCGCCGGTCGCGCAGCCGCCCCGCCCGACCCCGCCGGTCGCGCAGCCGCCGCGGCCGAAACCGCCGACGCAGCCGACGCCCAAGGGAAAGCGGGAGCGGGAGTGAGTCGCTGAAAAGCACGCGGCCCACCCGGAACTCGGGTGGGCCGCGTCGTAGGTGGCTCACGCTCTCGAGCGGTTTCTGGGTCACATCGATCGTGGTTCGCCCCCTCACCCGGCGTGCTCCGCCCGGTACGCTAGAAACTCGCGGATCATCCCGCGAAGGGCGGCAATCAGTTCCTCGTGGTCGTCGCGGGGCAGACACATGTCGAGGGTGCCGGCGACCTCGCGGAACACGAGCCCGACCCAGTCGAGGCTGTTCCACCCGTCGGCCCGCACGACGAGCCACTCGCGGAAGCCGGCCAGTGGCTCCCGGCCCGCGCCGTGGCGGTGCCATCGGCGGCTCCGACGACCTGTAAAGCCGGCGAGCCGTCCGCCGTCAGGCGGCGGGTGACGATCGCGTCACCCGCCGCCTGACGGCGGACGGCTCGCCAGTCGACAACTCGCCTCGTTTAGACCGGCCGCAGCGCCTCGCGGTGCTTCCGCACCGCGTCGGCCAGCCCGTCCGCGTTCAGGCCCAGCGTCGCCAGCAGCTCGCCGCGGTCGCCGTGCTCGATGAACCGGTCCGGGATGCCGCAACGGACCACGTTGCGGGCGTCCAGCCCCGCCGCGTTCGCCGCCTCCAGCACCGCCGAGCCGAACCCGCCCTCGATCGTGCCTTCCTCCACCGTCACCACCACCGGTAGCGTCTCGACCGCCCGCAGGATCGTCTCGCGGTCCAGCGGCTTCACGAACCGGGCGTTGACGACGCCGACGTGGAGCCCCTCCTCCCGCAGCTTCGCCGCCGCCGCCACGCACGTCGAGAGGAGCGTGCCGAACGCCACGAAGCAGCCGTCCTCGCCCCAGTCGATCACCTCGGCCTTGCCCAGCTCGATCGGCGCGGCCTCGCCCGACCGCTCCACCCGGTCGATGTTCGTCTTCGGGTAGCGCATCCCGATCGGTCCGGGGTGGCCGAGCGCGAAGTTCAGCATCGGCACGGCGTCGGCCTCGTCGCCGGGGGCCATCGCCGTCATGTTCGGGAACAGCCGCATGTACGGCACGTCGAACGTGCCGTGGTGCGTCGGGCCCTCCGGGCCGGTGAGGCCGGCGCGGTCCATGGCGAACACGACCGGCAGGTTCTGGAGGCACACCTCCTGGAAGATCTGGTCGAAGCTCCGCTGCAGGAACGTGCTGTAAATGTCCACCACCGGCTTCATCCCGGCCTTGGCCATCCCCGCGGCGAAGGCCACGGCGTGGCTCTCGCAGATGCCCACGTCGAAGAAGCGGTCGGGGAAATCGGTCCGCACCTGTTCGAGCTTGTTCCCCTGGCACATCGCCGCGGTGAGGACCGCGACCTTCGGGTCGGCCGCCATCGCGGCGTGGATGCCGGCGCTGATGAGGTCCGTGTACGCCTTGGCGCTGCTCTTGCGGAACGACTTGATGGTGCCGTTCGGCCCCATCTCCTCGAACACCGGCGGCGTGTGGTACGTCACCGGGTCGGCCGCCGCCTCGGGGATGCCGTGCCCCTTGTTGGTGAACACGTGGAGGAGGATCGGCCCCTTCTGCCCCTTCAGGTCGCGGAGAATCTTCCGCAGCCCCGGCAGGTCGTGGCCGTCCACCGGGCCGAAGTAGCGGAAGCCCATCTCCTCGAACAGCATGCCGTCCTTGAAGAAGGCCTTCAGCCCGTCGCGCACCTGCTCCAGCGCCGAGTGGGCCATCTCGCCAAGAACGGGGATGTTGCCGAGGACGCGGTTGATCTGCCGCTTGCCGCCCTGGTACAGGCCGGTGATGCGGCACTGGTCGAGGTACTGGCCGAGGCCGCCGGTGCGGGGGCAGATGCTCATCTTGTTGTCGTTCAGAACGACCAGCAAGTCCTGGTTCAGGCCGCCGATGTTGTTGAGCGCCTCGAACACGATGCCGCTCGGCAGCGCCCCGTCGCCGATGACGGCGACGGCCTTGCGGTCGCCGTTCCCCATGAGGTCGTCGGCGGCCTTCAGGCCGGAGACGGTGGAGACGCTGCACCCGGCGTGGCCGGTCATGAACAGGTCGTAGGGCGACTCGCCGGGGTGCGGGAAGCCCATCAGCCCGCCGCGGGTGCGGATGGTGTGGAACCGGTCGTAGCGGCCCGTCACCAGCTTGTGCGGGTAGACCTGGTGGCCGGTGTCCCAGATGAGGCGGTCCTTCGAGAAGTCGAAGGTCATGTGGAGCGCCAGCGTCAACTCGACGACGCCGAGGTTGCTGGCGAAGTGGGCCGGGCGGGTGGTGAGCACCCGGACGAGTTCCTCGCGGATCTCGCGGGTAAGCTGCTGCAGCTGCTCGTCCGAGAGCTTGTGCAGGTCGGCCGGGCCGGTGATCGTGGGCAGCAGGGCAGACATCGTATCCCCCGGTTAGCGATCGCGTTGCACGACGTACCGCGCCAGCCGGGCGAGCGGTGCGCTCCCGAGCCGGGCTGCGGCGTGTTCGGCGTCCTGCACCAGTTCGGCCGCCCGCGCCCGACTCTCGGCGAGGCCGAGGAGCCCGGGGTAGGTCAGCTTGCCGCGGGCGGCGTCCTTGTTCACCCGCTTGCCCGTCTTCTCGGCCGTGCTCTCCACGTCGAGCAGGTCGTCCGTCACCTGGAACGCCAGCCCGAAGGCGGCGGCATAGTCGTCGGCCGCGGCCAGGGCGGCGGGGTCGGCCCCGCTCTCGCCCTGCGCCGCGTGAACGCCGAGCCGCAGCGCCGCGCGGAACAGCGCGCCCGTCTTGCGGCGGTGGATCGCCTCCAGCGCCTCGACCGTGTTCACCGCGCCGCCGGACTCGATCCGCCCTTCCGCCGCCAGGTCGAGCACCTGCCCGCCGACCATCCCGACCGCACCGCCGCCGGCGGCGAGTTCCACACAGCTAACCGCGGCCGTGCGCGGCGGGCAACCTGCGGCGACCACCTCGAACGACAGCGTTAGCAGCGCGTCGCCGGCCAGGATCGCCAGCGCCTCGCCGTAAACTTTGTGGCACGTCGGCAGGCCGCGCCGCAGGTCGTCGTCGTCCATCGCCGGCAGGTCGTCGTGGACGAGCGAGTAGGTGTGGACCATCTCGACCGCACACGCCGCCGGGAGGGCTTGTTCGGGCGTGCCGCCGCACGCCTCGCAGGCGAGGAGGGCGAGGAGCGGGCGGAGCCGCTTGCCGGGGGCGAGTAGGGAGTAGCCCATCGCCGCCGACAACGCGGTGGGGGCGTCCGACGTGTACCGGGCGAGGGTGAGTCGCAACGCGGCCTCGACGGCGTCCTGCCGATCTTTCAGGTCAGCCCACAACTCCCCGCCCACGGCCGATCCTTCCGGGCGCCCCCGCGGGGGCAGTTGGAAAAAGTATAGCAACCCGCCGAGGATTCGACCCCGACGTCAGCCGTCTATTCCCGGCAACTTTGCACCACGAAGCGGTTTACCGAGCGAAGCCGTGGCCGCGGCGAGGGTCGCGACGTGCTCGAACAGCCGGAGGTCGGGGCTGCCGTCGGCGGCGGTGCCGTTCAGGAGGCGGACGCGCTGCTCGGCGTCCTTCAGCTTGCCGTAGCAGAGCCGCAGCAGGGCGACGCCGCGCTCGTACCGGGCGAGGGCGTCGTCGAGGGTGGTGGTGCCGTCCTCCAGCTCGCGGAGGATGCGGTCGAGTTCGGCCAGCGCCTGCTCGAAGCGGACGGGCTCGGCGTCACTCGGAGTCATCGGCGCCTGTTGGGTTCGGGGTTCCGTGGACCGCCGCCTCGACCGCGACGCTGCGGATTTCGCCGCCCGCCACGCGCGTCAGCAGGATGTCGCCGGGGCGCACGGCGGCGGGGTCGGTGACGACGGTCCCGGCCGTCGTCCGCGTCAGGCTGTAGCCGCGCTTCAGGATGTTCAGCGGGCTCAGCCCGTCGAGCTGCGCCGCGGCCGCGGCCAGCTTCTCGGCGGCGCCCGTCACCCGCGCGCGGGCGGCGCGGTGGAGGCGCGCCGCGGTGTCGTCGAGCCGCTGTTCCAGGTCGTTGACGCGCTGCAGCGGGCGGCGGAAGGCGGGGCGCGACGCGACGGCGTCGAGCCGGTCGCGGGCCACTTCCAGCCGGCGGGCCATCGCCTCGCCGAGGCGGGCGGCGCGGTCGTCCACGTCGGCGAGGAGTTCGAGCCGGTGCGGCGTCAGGGCCACGATCGCGGCCGTCGGCGTCTCGGCCCGGTGATCGGCGACCAGGTCGGCGACGGTCACGTCGGTCTCGTGCCCGATCGCCGACACGACCGGCACGACCGACTGGAAGACGGCGTCGGCGACGGCCTCCTCGTTGAACGCCGCCAGGTCTTCGGAGCTGCCGCCGCCGCGGCCGATGACCACGGCACACAACGGCAGCTTGCCCGAAGCGTGGAGGCGGTTCAGCTCGCGAAGCGCGACGGCCACCTCCTCCGCGGCGCCGGTCCCCTGCACGCGGCTGGGGCGGACGATCACGTCGGCGCGCGGCCAGCGCTGGGCGAGCAGTTCGAGCATGTCGCGGATCGCGGCCCCGGTGGCGCTGGCGATCAGCGCCACACGCTTGGGGTACTTCGGCAGCGGCTTCTTGCGGCGCGGGTCGAAGTACCCGCGGGCGAGGAGTTTTTCCTTGAGTTGTCGCAGAGCCAGTTCGGCGGCACCGACGCCCTTCGGCTGCAATTCCTCGATCTGGAGTTGCACGTCGCCGCGCTGGTCGAACACGCTGAGGCGGCCGCGGGCGAGCACCTCCATGCCGTTGCGCGGCTCGAACTTCATCCGCAGGTTCACGCCGCGGAACAGGACGGCCCGCAGGTTGGCGGCCTCGTCTTTGAGCGTGAAGTACATGTGGCCGGACGCGGCCTTCGTAAAGCTGACGACCTCGCCGGCGACCCACACGGCGGCGAACTTCGCCTCGACCGTTCCGCGCAGCCGGGCGACGAGCGCGGACACGCTCATCACCTCGCGGTCGGTCGGCGGGGCCGCGGTCATGGGGGCAGCACTCGGGCCAGGATCAACGGGTCACCCTGCTGATCATACATCCACCGGACAAGCTCACCAGTCCGGTTGGCCTCCCACTCGCGCCACTCGGCCTCGATCAGGGCCACGTGGGCACCCTGGGGAAGCTGTGCGGGCGAGCTCAGCTTGCGGCTGGGGCGCCCGTAGTAGAACAGGACGCCCTCGTCCTTCAGCTTGAGCAGATACAGCGGCTCGCCAGCGGGGACGTACTCGCGGAGGGCGGCGGCGGTGGCTTCGGCGTCGCGGCCGGCGGTGCGGCGGGGGACGACGACCTCGACGAACACGACCTTCGCGGCGAGCCACAGCGCGAGGAAGGCGGCGAGGAGCACAGCCGGCGAGCGGCCGGCGTGAGCCGGCTGTTGTCGAGCGTCATCGACGCGCTCAGAAACAGCCCGCTCACGCCGGCCGCTCGCCGAGCGAGCGCACCACCAGTCGAGCAGCCCCATCACACCGAGCCCCATCAGTGCCGGGCTCACCGGCAGCGCGTAGCGGACGTTGTGGTTCGGCACCAGCGCCCAGAACAGGAGGTTCGGCCACGCCCAGCAGTGGAGGAAGGCCAGCAGCAGCCGGCCGCGGTCGTCCCAGCGGGCGGCGAACCCGCGCCGCAGCGTCCGCAGCGCGAACAGCGACAGCGGCAGGTGCGCCGCCCACACCAGCAGCGGGTACGTCAGCACCTCCGACCACGGGTAGCCCTTCGCGGCCGACTTCGGGGCGAAGCGGTAGGCGGCCTCCTTCCGCACGGTGTCGGCGAGCGCGTCCCAGCCGACCTGCTGCGTCACGAGTGCTGCCCACCCGGCCACGACTGCGACCGCGACGAGGGTAGCAGCGAGGAACGGCCAGCCGACGAGGAGCTGCAGTTGCCTGCGCCACGCGAGAATCGGCACGGCGGTGAGGGCGAAGAACGCCGGAGCGGTCCACTTCGTCAGGGTGCCGGCAGCGACGCACAGGAGCGACGCGGCCAGGAAGCCCGGGGACGGCCGCTCGCCGGCTTCGAGTGCCCGGTGAAACAGAATGAGTGCCGCGGTCACCCAGCCGACCAACGTCATGTCGATCTCGGCGCTCGGCGCCTTGTCGAGCCAGAGGATCGAGCATGGGACGAGGAGCCCCGCGAGCAACCCGGCCCGGTCGCCGAGCACGCGGCGGAACAGCCCCGCCATCAGCAACACGCTCACCGTTGCAGCGATGGCCGAAGGCAATCGTGCCGTCACCTCGGTGACGCGGCCGGTGGGGAGCGACGCGAGGCCGATGGCGGCGTAGTGGCCGGGCGGCTTCGTAAGGAACGGCTCGCCGTGGAGGACGGGGTACACCCAGTGCCCGCGGAGGCACTCGGCGCCGATGATGGCGCGGAGCGATTCGGTGCGGTACAGCGGCCCGGCACCGAGGCCGTAGAGGAACAGCGCCGCACACCACCCCACCAGGAGGACCGGGGCGAGCGACAACTGCGGCAGCGCGAGCCGGCCGGCGAAGCGGGGCGTGACGCGGATGAGGCAGCCTCCGTGCTACGAGCGACAGGCGGTGTGTGAGCGGTCGCTACTGTTCGAATCAATCCTAGTAGTCGTGCCACACACTCCGGCGGAAGTCGTACTCCCACTCTCGCGGCGAGATGAACGAATCCTGTTCCAATTCCAGCCACGGGCCGCGCGAGGCGGGCTCCGATCCGTAGCGGACGTTGAAGCTGAGAAGCGTCTGGTTTGGAGCGATGCCGGCCTCCTCTAGCGACACCGGGTAGCGGCCGTGTGCGGTGCGAAACGCCTCGACTGCCAGGACCAGTCGTTCGCGCTCGGCAGCGAGGACGGATTCTCGATACGCGGAGTACCCACGAAAGCAGCCGACCACCGCGACGGCACAGAGAACGTAGCGACCGCGGCGAGAAGTCACCAGCCATGTGAGGATGGCGAGAGCCGCGAACGTGAGTGCGCGGAGAAGGTAGTGGGTGACCGCGACGAGTCGCTCAACTCGTTCACGCGCCGTCGTTCTTGGGCCGACGGGTCGAGGCGGTCGCGGGTGGACCTGGAAGACGGCGGCAATCATCTCCGGCCCTCCGTGGCCGAGTGCGACAGAGCTAACACCTCATCACGACTCGTCGCGGGTCGGGGGTCACGGCGACTCGCTCACAGCAGTTCCAGAGGGTATCCGAACGTCTCCGCCACGGCCGCGTTCGTCACCTTCCCCGCGCGGACGCTCACGCCCGCGGCCAAACCGAGGTTGTCGTGCGCGGCGCGGTCGGCGCCCTTGTTCGCCAGTTGCAGCGCGAACGGGAACGTCGCGTTGGTGAGGGCGTAGGTGCTGGTGCGGCCCACGGCGCCGGGCATGTTCGTCACGCAGTAGTGGACGATGTCGTCCACCATGTACGTCGGTTTCGCGTGCGTCGTCGGGCGGCTCGTCTCGAAGCAGCCGCCCTGGTCGATGGCCACGTCGATCACCACCGCCCGCGGCGGCATCCGCTTCAAATCCTCGCGGCGGACCAGGTGCGGCGCCTTCGCCCCGGGGATCAGCACCGCCCCGATCACCAGATCGGCCCACGGCAGGACTTCCAGCAGGTTGTGACGGTTCGAGAACAGCGTCGTCACGTTCCGCGGCATCACGTCGTCGAGGTAGCGGAGGCGGTCGAGGTTCACGTCGAGGAGGAAGACATTCGCCCCGAGCCCGGCCGCGACGCGGGCCGCGTTCGCGCCGACCACGCCGCCGCCGAGCACCACCACCGTCGCGGGGGCGACGCCGGGTACGCCGGCGAGGAGAATGCCGCGGCCCTCGAAGGGGCGTTCCAGAAACTTCGCGCCTTCCTGGATGCTCATGCGGCCGGCGACCTCGCTCATCGGCGTCAGCAGCGGCAGACCGCCCTTCGCGTCGCGGATCGTCTCGTAGGCCACGGCGGTGACGCCAGACGCCATGACGGCGCGGGTCAGCTTCTCGTCGGCGGCGAAGTGGAAGTAGGTGAACAGCGTCTGCCCGGGGCGCATCAGCGGCCACTCGTCCGGCAGCGGCTCCTTCACCTTGATGATGAGGTTGGCGCGGCCCCACACGTCGGCCGTGGCGGGCACGATCTCGGCGCCGGCGGCGGCGTACTGCTCGTCGCTGATGCCGCTGCCGTCGCCGGCGTGTGTTTGAACCAGCACGCGGTGGCCGGCGCGGCTCAGTTCCTCGGCGCCGTTGGGCGTCAGCGACACGCGGTACTCGTCCGCCTTCACCTCGCGGGGCACGCCGACGATCATGCGATTCCTCCAGGGCGAGATTGTGGGGGCGGGAGAGGTGGCGAATCAAGGGCAACCGGCTCGGGGCTTCGCCGCTTGCGGCGTAGCGATTCCACCGCTACGCCGCGAGCGGCGGAACTACTTCCGCCCGAGTTGCTGGACTTCCTTCCACACGTCGCCGTAGGCGTCCTTGTCGAACGGCGGGCAGCCGGTCGGGTACTGGCCGAGCGGGTGGTCCTTCGCCCGCATCAGCGCCGTGCAGTAGCTGAACGTCCGGCACACGCGCTTGCGGTCGAGCCGGCCGTGGTCGCGGAGCTGCCGCACCCAGTCTGGCTGCGCCAGACTCGCGCGGCCGACGCCGACCAGGCTGATGCGGCCGTCACGGACGTTCGCCGCACCCGCCTGCGGCAGAAACTCCTGGAGGTAGCTGTAGCCCGTGCCCACGACCGCCAACCCCGGGTTCGCGGCCTGGATGGCGCCGGCGATCTTGAAGTGCCGATCGACGCCGAGGAGCGGGTGCTCGGGCGACTCGTACCCGTCCGGCGGCGGGTACTCGAACGGCCGGCCGAAGTGCGGCTGCGCGTACGGGTTCCCCAGGGCGATGTTCACCAGCGACACGCCGAGCTGCCGCATCTCCTGCACCCAGCGGATCGGCTCCGTCAGGTCCGGCGTCAGCGGCGAATCGGGGTTCAGCCCCCAGCCGTTGACGACGGGCGTGGCGAAGGCGTCCGGCTCGCCGTCGCCGCTATCCGCCTTGTGGAACGGGACGCCGTCGAAGCCGTTCATCCGCGTGGCGATCACGACGTGCGCCGGCACCGCGGCCTTGATCGCCTGAATGATCTCGCGCGCCAACCGGGTGCGGTTCTCGAAGCTGCCGCCGTAGGGGCCGGGGCGGTTGCGGGCGCCGAGCAACTCGCTCAGCAGGTAGCGGTGACACTGCTTCACGTCGAGGAAGTCGAACCCGACCGCGACCGCCAGCTTCGCCGCGGCCACGTAGTCGTCCACGAGTCGCTTCAGGTCGTCGTCGGTGAGCAGCGGCGTGTCGGCGGCCACCTTGTAACGGCCGACGAGCAGCGGGTCGTGGGTGGCGATGAGCGGGCGGCGGTAGCTGTAGCGGCCGGAGTGCGTCAGTTGCAGGCCGAACAGCAGGTCGGCGTCGTCGCCGTTCGCGGCCCGGTGGGCGGCCCGGTGGGCGGCGACCATCCTGGCGAAGGCGTCGCGGGTGTGGTCGGCGAGCCAGATCTGCCGCGGGTTCATGCGGCCGTCGTCGGTGACGGCGCACGCCTCGCCCCAGATCACCTTCGCCCCGCCGTCGCCGAAGCGGACGTAGCGGCGGAACGTGAGTTCGCCGGGCCCGCCGTCGGGCTCGCCGTCGCAGCCTTCCATGGGGTGGATGCACCAGCGGTTCCCGGCCGTGCGCGGGCCGATCGACAGCGGCGCGGCTAGCGGCGCGAGGTCGTCGGAGAAGCGCAGGTCGGTGCCGAGGCGGGCGTTCTCGGCGACCAGTTCGGCGACCGACTTGTACTTGAAGAACCGGGCCATGCCGCACCGGGGGCAGGAGGCGGGAGACAGGGAACAGAATACGGGTCGCGGTCACCGACTCGTGGGGTCGATGTCGTCCGCGTCCGGGCTCGCGTCCTCCATCTGCGGGTCACGGGCCGGGGGCGGGTAGAAGAGGAGCGCGAACGCCAGCACGACGGCGGTGCACACCACGAGCGGGAACAGCCAGACGGCGTGCCAGTCGATCGCGCTGCCGACGCGGTAGCGGTCCACGACGGCGGCGGCGAAGGCGTTCCCCGCCCACACGCCGACGCCGCCGGAGACGAACGTGATGATCCCCTGCGCGCTCGCCCGCAGGTGCGGCGGCGCCTCGCGGTCCAGGTACGTCGAGGCGACCAGCAGGAAGAACGTGTAGCCCATCCCGTGCATCGGCACGCCGACCGCCACGACCGCCGGCGTCCACCCGGCCGCCATCACCCAGCCGCGCAGGGCGTAGCCGCCGAGCCCGACCAGCATCAGCCCCTTCATCCGGTCGCGCGGCCGGAGCAGCGGCAGGCAGAACATGCAGCCCACCTCGATCACCTGGGCCACCGTCATCATCTGGACGGGGTTCGGCACGCCGTGGTCGGTCAGGTAGCGGTGGCCGTACACGACGTAGAACTGGTTCATCGCCGTGGTCACGAACGCCACCAGCACGAACACCACGAACGACCGGTCGCGGAACAGCACCAGCGCCCGCAGCCCGAACAGGTCGGCGACACTCCGCCCGCCCCCGAGCGGCGGCGTCCGCGGCAGCGTGAAGGCGTACGCGCCGACGAGCGCCGACCCGGCCGCGGCCAGGTACAGCACGTCGGACGACACCGCCCGGAAGAACTGGCCCACGGCGAGGCCCGCGAGAATCCAGCCGACGGTCCCGTACAGGCGGACGCCGGCGAACTGGTGGCTCGGGTCGGCGAGGTTGCGCAGGCCGATGACCGTGGTCAGCGTCATCGCCAGCTGCATGAACACGCAGTACGTGAGCATCAGCCCGAACAGCGGGCCGAAGGTGACGGCCGCGGCGCGGCGCACGTCGGCGTCGTCGTTCACGCGGTCGAGTTGCTCGGGCGTCGGCGCCGGACCTTCGCGGGCGGCGGCGGCCTGGTACGCGGCGGCGGCCTTCGGGGCGTTCTCGTCGCACCACGTCGCCGCGGCGAACAGCAGCCCCGCGCACACGAGGCTGGACACGCCCAGCACGAGTTCCGCGCGGAACAGCCGGTCGGTGAGCAGGCCGATGACGAGCGGGGCGAGCATGCCGCCGAACGCGAACGACGAGTACAGCCAGCCGACTTCCTGCGTGGTGAAGTTGAGGCCGCCGCGGGGCGGGGCGGACATCAGGTACGTGGACAGGGTGGGCACCCACGCCCCGAGGCCGAAGTAGAACAGCAGCATCATCGCCGCCAGCCGGGCCGGCACCGCCCGCCCGCCCGCCGTGTGGTCGACCACCGCCCGCCCCTTCCCTGGTTGTGCCCGCCGCCCGGGGGCTCCCGTCCCTCCCCCGCGTTCGTGTTCTACGGTTGACGTGCCGCCCCGTCCCGCACCACGAACCCGGCCCGACCGCCATGGCCATTATCGTCGGCCTCGTCGTCCTCGCGTGCTGCGTCGTGCTGTTCTGGCTCGCGCTCCGCATCGGCGCGGCGATCCTGCGCACGGCGGTGCGGCTGACCAACGCGTGCCTCGGCGGCCGCGACCTGGAGGAGAACGACTACCGCCACCGCGCCTCGGCCTACGAGGCGATTCCGCGGCCGAAGTCGCTCGGCGGCATCCGCATCCCGGTCCCCGGCGTGGGGTACGCCATCCTCGTCAACATCGCCAGTGCCGCCGTCGGCTGTGCGTGCTCGTGGGCGGCGCTCGCCGTCGGCGGCGTGGCCCTCGGCCTCGCCGTGCCGGAGCCGACCGCGTCGCTCGACCCGGCCGCGGCGACGGCCCTGCTCGGCGTGCTCGCGGTCGCCCAGCTCGCGAACGTCTTCGGGGCGGTCGTGGTGCTGAAGTTCGCCCTGCCGACCACGATCGTCCGGGCGGTCGTGGTCGTGATCTGGCAGTTCGTACTCTGCGTGGTCCCGGTCGTACTGCTCGGCGCGGCGATGGTCATGCTCGGGGCGACGAGCGGCCCGGTGTCGGTGCCAACACTGCCGGGCCAGGGCGGGTGGGTGAGGTGATCGCGACCGCTGGCGCACCGGTCGTGCGCCGCGGTGACCCGGTACCTTTAGTTCTTCGGCGGCGGGGGCGGGTCCACGGCCTCAAAGGTCGAATGCGCCCGCGCCCCGAAGAAGCCGATCACCGACCGGAGGCTCAGCCGGCCGGTCACCTTCAGATCGTTGCCCCCCGTGACCGCCAGCGAAACGATCGTGATCGGCCGGTCCTCGCTGCCGAACAGCTTGCTCACGTCCTCGATCTCCCGCGGAGGCGCCTCGCCCTTCGTCATGAACTTGATCCACCGGGCCGGGTTCAGCACGACCGTGAGCACCGGCGCCTCGGCCGGGGGCGCGGCGAGGAGCGCCTTGAGCGCGGCGACCGCGTCCGGCCCCACGGCGCCGTAGGCGGCCTTCGGCGCGAACGCCAGCGCGACCTTCGCGTCCGGCCCGCCGAGCGCCTTCTCCGGGCCGCCGAGGAAGCCGCCCTCGCCCGCCAGCTTGCCAAGCTCGATGACATGGATCGCCACCCCGCCGACCTTCTCGGCGTTCCACTTCACCACCCGCTGGAAGTCCGGCGGCGCCTCCGCGTCGATGGCCGCTTTCACCGCCTTCTCCAGGGCCTTGGTGTCCTCGAACGCCACGCCCAGCACGCCGGTGAAGTGCCCGTCCTTGTTCGGCCCGCGGAACGACCCGGCCACGTCGAACTCGCCGGTGGCCACCGTCCGCTTGGCCCCCTTGAGCGCCTCCTGGAGGAGGTCGCCGGTCGGCCCGCCGAAGCCGCCCGTGGCCTTCAGCGCGGCGTCGAGCCCCGCCGTGCCGGCGTCGCGGAGCTCCTTGTTGAAGAACGGGAGGCGGGTGACGAAGCCGACGGCCGTGTCCTTCGTCAGTACGCCGGCGAAGCGGTTCGTGGTCGCCTTCCGCTCCGCGAGCAGCTTGGCCAGGTCCGAGCCCGGCCGCGGTAACACGGTGAACTCAACCCCCAGTTCGGCGGCGGGGGCGTCGAGGGTGAATCGGGCCGTCGCCTCCGTGGCCCCCTCGCTCAACTTCAGCCACCGCTCGCCGAGCGCCAGCCCCTCCAGCAGCCCCTTCTCGACCGGCGACATGAGTTCGGGCGGGAACGGCAGCATCCCGGCGGCCTTCTTGCCGCGGTCGATGTATTCCCTTGCCTGCGTGCGGAGTTCCTTCGGCAGCCGGTCGAAGTAGACCCGCGTGGCCAGCAGCGACTGCTCGGCCGGGTCGAGGAGCTTGGCCGTCGGCACGAGCTGGTCCGCGGCCAGAACCGTCGCCGGGCCGTTCCCCTTGCCCCCGGCGGCGAGGTACGCGTACCCCTCGGCGAACCGAAGGCCGATCGAGACGCCGGGGTCGGGCGCCGGCACCGTGTACATCCCGCCGGCGGCCTTCTCCGGGGCCGCGCCCGTCAGCCGCTCGAAGAAGTCGAGGAACGCCTTCTCCTCGGTCACCGGCACGACCAACACGCCGACAGCCTTGGCGGGGTCGGCCGGGAGGTGGACGTAACCGAGGACCGGCCGGCCCAGGTCGAGCCCGGAGAAGCCCTTGTCACCGAGCTTGGCCTTGATGGCGTCGTTGATCGACCCGACGGCCTTCTCGTCGACGAGCTTCGCCACGACGGCGCGGGCGTCGCCGAGGATGCGGCCGACGGGCTGCGTCTGGAACGTGATCGCGGGGTCGGCGGCGGCCGCGGGGCCGGCGGCGACCAGGGCGAGGAGCGGTGCGAGGAGCCTGAGCCGCATGGCGGTGCCTCCGGGGCGGTCGTGAGTCCGACCGTCAGGATACGGGCGGCGTCGGATTCCGGCGCACCCGGGCGGCGGAGGAGGTATGCTTCGGGCGGGGATCGCCCCGACACCTGACCAGCCGCCGCGATGGAGCTGACCCGCCTCGCGTTCACCGTCCAGGCGCTCGCCGCCCCGCCGGTCGCGCTCCTCGTGGTGCTACTGGCGCGGGCTGTGCCGCGCCCGTTCCTCCGCCACTGGGCCGTCGGCTGGGTCGCCCTCGCCGCGGCGCTGCTGAGCCTGCGGGCGGCCTTCCTCCTGCCGCGCGGGTTGCTCCCCGCCGGGCTCGTCACCAGCGTCTACTACTGCCTCGAATACCTGTTCGGCTACCTGGTGTGGGTCGGCTGCCGCGAACTGGTCGGCCGCCCCGGCCCGCGCTGGCCCGACGCCTGGGTGCTCGGCCCGGCGATGGCGTTTGGCCTCGTCGCCCCGTGGGTCGCCGACCACGTCAGCGACGTGTTCCCGTTCCACGCCCCGATGTTCGGCAGCTTCTTCCTGTTGGCCCTGGCCGCCACCCGCGGCTACACGCCGACCGGGCCGCGGACGCGCTTCGGCATCCACGTCGTGCGTCTGTGCCTGCTGCTGCTCGGCGGGCTGTTCGTCCACTACGGGCCGGTCAGCTACCACACGCTGAGACTCGGCGGCGCCCCGCCCGAGTACATGCTCCTCAGCCCGATGTACGACACCCTCGCCGAGGTCGGGCTGGCGTTCGGCATGGCCCTCGTCGCCGTCGAACAGGTCCGCGACGAGTTGGACGCGGCCAACCACCGCCTCGCCGACATGAACCTGCGGTTGGAGGAGTCGAACAACCGGCTCGAAGCCGCGTCCGACCAGTTGGAGGTGGCCGCGCGGACGGACGCGTTGACCGGGCTGCTGAACCGCCGGGCACTGGACGCGCTCCTGGCCGCGCGACAGGGCACGTCGTTCGCCGGGGCCGTCGCCGTGGTGGACCTGAACTCGCTGAAGCACCTGAACGACACCTACGGCCACGAGGCCGGCGACGCGGCCATCAAGCTGGTGGCGCGGGCGCTGCGGGCGCACTTCCGCATCTCCGACCCCGTCTTCCGCACCGGCGGCGACGAGTACCTGGCGCTGGCCGAGGGCGGCCGCGCCGCCGACCTCGCCGACCGCCTCGCCGCTGTGGACGCGGCCATCCGCGGCGTGCGGTTACCGGGCCTGCCCGCGCCGGTCGATCTGGTGGTGGCGTGGGGGCTGGCCGACTTCGGATCGCCGGCCGAGTTCCCCGCCGCACAGGCCCGCGCCGACCAGGCGATGTACGCGGAGAAGGCCCGGCGCAAGGCCGCGGCGCGCGCCTGACGCTGGACACCCCTGCCCCGAACCGTCATCATCGGGGTATGCACACCACCCGGCGCGAATTCCTGTGGCAGTCCGGCGGCGGACTCGGCGGCGTCGCCCTCGCCGCGATGCTCGGCCGCGACCAACTCCTCGCGCAACCCGCCGCTCGCCGCCCGGACGGCGGGCTGCACCACGCCCCGAAGGCGAAGCGCGTCGTCCAGCTGTTCATGGCCGGCGGCGCCAGCCACGTCGATCTCTTCGACTACAAGCCCGAGTTGATCCGCCGCCACGGCCAGCCGTCGGACTTCGGCGAGCGCGTCGAGGCGTTCCAGAACGGCCTCGGCCCGTGGCTCAAGCCGCTGTGGGACTTCAAGCCCTACGGCCAGTCCGGCCGCATGCTCTCCGACACCGTCGCGCCGCTCGGCGCCGTCGCGGACGAGCTGGCGTTCGTCCACAACGTCGTCGGCAAGACGGGCGTCCACAGCCAGGGGACGCTTCTTCAAACCACCGGTTTCAACCGCCCCGGCTTCCCCGGCATGGGCTGCTGGGTGAGTTTTGGCCTCGGCTCCGCGAACGACAACCTGCCGACGTTCGTGGTACTGCCCGACCACCGCGGCCTCGCCTCGAACGGCACCAAGAACTGGGACAGCGCCTTCCTCCCCGCCCAGCACCAGGGCACGTCCATCTACCCCGGCTCGCCGACGCCCATCGACGACCTCTTCCCCGACGCCCGCGCCCGCTACCTGACGCCGGCCGCAGACCGCGCCGCCGGCGACGTGCTGGCCCATCTCAACCGCGCCCACGCCGCCGCCCGCCCCGGCGACGAGCGGCTCGACGCCCGCATCCGCAGCTACGAACTGGCCGCCCGGATGCAGCTGGCCGCCCCCGAGGCGCTCGACCTGACGCGCGAACCCGCCGGCGTGCTGAAGCTGTACGGCCTCGACCACGGCCGCACCGCCTTCGACCGCGACATCAACGCCGTCGAGGAGACGGACTACTTCGCCCGCAAGTGCCTGGTCGCCCGCCGGCTGCTGGAGCGCGGCGTGCGGTTCGTGCAGGTGTGGAGCGGCAACGACAACGGCTTCCCGCGGCGGAACTGGGACAGCCACGAGGACGTGCTGCGCGACCACGGCCCGCTGGCCCTCGGCATGGCCCGCGGCGCCGCCGCCCTGATCGCCGACCTGAAGCGAACGGGCCTGCTCGACGACACGATCGTGCTGTGGACGACGGAGTTCGGCCGGATGCCGAGTTCGCAGGGCGGCAAGGGGCGCGACCACAACCCGTACTGCTTCACGAACTGGCTGTGCGGCGGCGGCATCAAGGGCGGCGCGACGGTCGGCCCGAGCGACGAGTTCGGCTACAAGCCGGCCGTCCGCCGCAGCCCGACGGAAGTGTACGACGTCCACGCCACGGTGCTACACCTGCTGGGCATAGACCACACGAAACTGACGGTCCGGCACAACGGCATCGACCGCCGCCTGACCGACGTCCACGGCCATGTCATCGAGGGGCTGCTGCGGTAGGCATCGCTCGGGCGTGGATCATTGTTTCCGGCCGAGGGGGGTCGATTCCCGGAAACATGTCACCGACTCATAAAAAAGTCCGTTCGGGCGAGCCGTGACCTGCCTTCGGTCCGGAACCCGTTTCCCTCTCACGGGTAGTGCCGTCGGGCCGACGGAGGGCGTTCTGCTCCACCCTCTGGTACGCGGCCGGCCGGCTGCTCAAAAAGGGGAAACCGTCAGCCTCCTCGACCGCGCCACCAGGTCCGCTAGCGGCAGCGCACTCGGCGGGCGGTCGGACGCCTCCCGTGAGCGAGAGTGCCAGCTCCGGGTGCTGACACACAACCTCATGCTCCTTGCGGCTCACGGGTAGATGGTTTCATCAGAGCATGGAACTCACTCAACCGCCGGGGACTGCTCCCCCGGCGCGGCCGAATGAAAATCACCCCGTCCGCGACCAACGGGATGCGGCACCTCGCCGGCCCGACCGCTACTCGCCCTTCTTGCCGTACTTGACGAGTTCGATCGTCGTCTCGGCGACGACCTCGCCCTTGACCCGGGTCGTGCGGATCCGCTTGGCGATCGACCCGGGGACCTCGTCGGACAGCCACACCTTGAACTCGACCTCGTCCCCGCCCTTCCCCTTGATCGTCCCGGTCAGGTACTTCACCTTGTGCTCCTTCCCGCCGACCTTCACCGTCGCGTCCACGGCCTTGGCCCCGGTCTCCTGGATCAGCTCCTCCAGCACGTCCTTGCTCATCTTCGCGGGGTAGATGTGCTTGGTCGGGGCGGTCTCGACGAACCCGAACACCTCGCCCTCGGTCACGACCGTGCTCACCACGGCCTTCTCCGGCGTGAACGACACGAGCTTGTGGACGATCACCTTCACCTCGTCCCCGCCCGTCTCCCCGCCGGCGGCCGGGCCGGTCAGCTTGGTCGTCTCCTTGAGGGTGACCGAGTCGCCCACCTTCGACTTGCCCCAGAACTTGTAGAACGGGTTGTCGGCCATCTCCTGGGCGGGCATCAGCGACGCGCCAAAGACGACGGCGGCGGCAACCAGGGGGACGCGGAGGAACGCGGTCATGGGGGAACTCCTGGGGTTGGGGACGGGCGGCGGAGACGCTTACAGTCGAACTGTCGGTGTGGCGGGGCCGAAATGCAACAACGAAACTGCCCGAACGCGGGAATTTCATCGCGACCCGCGTTTCTCGAATTATTCTCGGCTGCGTCGTTGACGACCGCCGCAGCCGGCGGGTACGCTCTCCACTACCGACCCACCCCCACGCCGGAGCCGACACCATGGCACCCTCCGACCGCCGCCGGTTCCTCAAGGACATGCTCGGCACGCTGGCCGGGGCCGCCGGCACCGTGGTCCTCGCCTCCACCGCGACCGGGCAGGAAGCCGCGACCCCGCCCGCGGCGCCGGCCGACGACATCCAGGACCGGGCCGACCGGATCGCCGGCGCGGCCGGGGCGACCGAGGAAGAAGTTTCGGTGCAGGCGTTCGTCAACGGCGCGTTCCGCAACGCCGTCGGCGGCGGGTTCCGCAACGGCGGGTTCGCGAACGGGTTCGGCGGCGGGTTCCGCAACGGCTCCTTCCGCAACGGGGTCAGCGGCGGGTTCCGCAACGGCGCCTTCCGCAACTGGTGAGCCGGGGCCCCGCCCCCGGAGGCCGCGCCATGTCCGACACCCAACCGCCGGCCGCCCGCGGCGGCGCGGGGCCGCTCGAACTCCTCGTCGTCCAGCCCACCCCGTTCTGCAACCTCGACTGCTCGTACTGCTACCTGCCCGACCGCGCCGACACCCGGCGCATGTCGCTCGACACCCTGGACCAGGCGTTCCGCTGGGTCGCGGCCAGCGGGCTGGTCCGCGAGCCCTTCGCCCTCCTGTGGCACGCCGGCGAGCCGCTCGTCGCCCCGATCGCGTGGTACGAGGCGGCCGCCGACCTGCTCCGCCGCCGCGGCCCGGACTGGGAGGTGACGCAGGCGGTCCAGACGAACGCCACGCTGATCACCGCGGAGTGGTGCGACTACTTCCGCCGCTACGGGATCGACGTCGGCGTGAGCATCGACGGGCCGGCGTTCCTCCACGACCGCCACCGCCGCACCCGCCGGGGCGGCGGCACCCTCGACCGGGTGCTGGCCGGGGTCCGCCTGCTGCGGGAGCACGAGGTCCCGTTCAAGGTCATCACCGTGCTCACCGCCGCCGCGCTCGACTACCCGGACGAGCTGTTCGACTTCTACCGGGCGCACGGCGTGCGGTCGGTCGGGTTCAACCCGGAGGAGGTGGAGGGGCCGAACACCACGTCGTCGCTCCAGGCGGAGGGGACGGAGCCGCGGTTCCGGCGGTTCCTGGCCCGGTTCGTCGACCTGGCGCGGGCCGCCGATCCGCCGATCGAGGTCCGCGAGTTCGAGCTGTCGGCCGCCGCCATCCTCCACGCCCGCCGCGCCGGGCCGCCCCGCCGTACGCAGGAGAACCGGCCGTTCGGCGTCGTCAACGTGGACTGCGCCGGCAACTTCAGCACCTTCTCCCCGGAGCTGCTCGGGCTCGACAGCCCGCGTTACGGGGCGTTCGCCCTGGGGAACGTGGCGACCGACCCGCTCGACGCCGTGCTGGCGTCGCCGCGGTTCGCGCGGATGGAGGCGGAGGTCGCCGCCGGGGTGGCGATGTGCCGGGCGGAGTGCCGCTACTTCCCGTTCTGCGGGGGCGGGCCGCCGGGGAACAAGCACTTCGAGGCCGGCACCTTCGCCGCCACCGAGACGCTGTTCTGCCGGCTGCACGTGAAGGCCTGCCTGGACGTGACGGCGGACCGGATGGAACGCCACCCGCCGGCCGAGCGGGCGGCGCCATGACCCTCCTCCCCGGCTGCCGCGTCGCGGTCGCGGCGCGGTTCCACCTCGCCGCCGACTGGCCCGCCCGGCTCACGCTCGGGGCCGGGACCGACGAGGCCGACGGCCGGTTCTTCCCCCGCGGGCCGTGGCGTGCCCCGACGGCTCAGGAACTCGCGCTGCTGGTCGCGGCGGACGCGCCCGGCCGCTCCCTCCCGCTGCTCGGGGAGCCGGACCCGCCCCCGGCCGACGCCCCCGACACGCCAGACACGCTCGGCCTGTTTCAACTCCCGGACCATTTGCGGGAGGCGTGGTGGGACCTGCTCGACGCGGCCGCCGGGGACGGCGGCGGGGTGCGCGGGTTCGACGGCTTCGCCGCGCGGGTGGGTGAGTTCCTGGGCTTCAAGCGGCTGGGACTCCCCGCCGCCGCGGGGATGGAGGCGATCGTGACCGCGGCCGGGGAGCGGTCGATCCGCCGCGACCCCGACACTGGCCGGCCGTCGGGCCTGGGCCCGACGGTGGCGGCGTGGGCCGCCTGGCCACCGAACGCCGGGCGCTCGCCGCCGCGCCTCTGGGGCGTCGTCAACCTCGGGGACGAACCCTCCGGCGTGGTCCTGGTCAACCTCTCGCTGCCGGACCTCGCAGCCGCCCTCGCGTCGAGGGAACCCGACGCGCCCCCGGCGACGGTCGGCGAGTTGGTCGCGCGGTTCCTGCGAGCGTTCCCGGACTACCCGCCCGTCCGCGTCGCCCTCGGCTCGGGCGAGGGTTGCCGCGTCCCACCGGGCGGGCTGGTCCTCGACGGCGACCCGACCGGGAAGCGGGACCCCGACATGCTGCTGCTTATTTCCGACCCCCGGGTCGGGGACTGAAAACCCTTAACAGACCATGGCCCCCGGTCTCGTGCAGATTCCTCCGTGGCCGAGGCGCGGTCAACCGCGGTCCGCGTGGCCGACATCACCGACGGGGCCAGCAACACCCTCGCCGCCGGCGAGCGGCCGCCGAGCCCGGACATGTGGGTCGGGTGGTGGTACGCCGGCTACGGCGTGGACTTCAGCGGCACCGCCGACACGGTGCTCGGCGTGCGCGAGCGGGCCAGCCCCGACTACCCGCAGATGCCCGACTGCGGCCCGGGGTCCACGTCGTTCCGGCCTGGCGCCCTAACCTCGTGGTGCGACGTGATGCACTACTGGAGTACGCATCCGGGCGGCGGCAACTTCCTGTTCGCCGACGGGGCCGTGCGCTTCCTGCCGTACTCGGCGGCGGAGGTGATGCCGGCGCTCGCCGCCCGCGAGGCGGCGGGGCCGCCGGAGTAGCCTCACGTCACTTCTGGTAGATCGGCAGGTAGTGCGTCGGCACGCTGAGGACGAGCACGGCGATGGCCGTCTGGTACACCGGGCCGTACGCCGCCTCGCGGCGGCTGTCGTACCACTCGCCGCTCGGCCGCTGGCTCCCGAGCAGCTGCGTCCGCATCCGGTTGTAGTACGCCTCCCACTGCTCGCCGCCGATCTGGTTCAGGGCGTGCGCCGCGTAGTACTCGCCGTACCAGTAGTGCTGCCGGTCCTCGCCCGTCCGCTCCATGTACTCCACCGCCTTCTTGATCTCGTCGGCGTCGAAGTCGCCGCTGAGTTGCAGCACGCACACGCCGGCCGCCGTGCGGGCGTAGCCGGGGCCGCTGCTGAACGGCTGGTAGCGGTAGCCGCCGGTGCGGCGGTCGTAGCAGCGGTTGATGTACCGCACCGCCTCGGCGATGGTGCGGTCCGGGACGTGGATGCCGCCGTCCTTCGCCCCGCGGAGGGCCATCACCTGCATGATCGTCACCGAGATGTCGGCGCCGGTCGGGGCCGGGTCGTACCGCCACCCGCCCTCGTGGTTCTGCGTCCGCACGATCAGGTCGATGGCCTTCTTCAGCGTCTTGCGGACGTCCTCGTCGCCGGTCATGCCGTACACCTGCGACAGCGCGAGCGCGGCCATGCCGTGGCAGTACATGTTGCCGCCGCGGGGGCCGACGACGTAGCCGTCGTCGCGGGTGCAGGCGAGGAGGTAGCGCACGCCGCGGGCGACCTCGGGGCCGTACTCGCCCTGGTTCGGCAGGTGGCCGTTGGCCATGAACGACAGCAGGGCGAAGCTGGTGATGGCGGTGTTGCCCCACGAGCCGTCGGCGGCCTGCTGGTCCTTCAGCCAGCGGAGCGACTTGGCGACGGCCTTCTTGGTGGCGTCGTCCATCTTGACCCGGTCCTTGACCGGGGCGGCGCGGGGCGCCTCGGCCGGCGGCTGGGCGGCGACGGGAGCCGTGGGGGTGTACGTCAGCAGCAGGGCGACGGCGGCCGGAAGGAGGTAGAGGCGGCGCATGACTTCACCTTTGAAGGGGTGAAGGGGTGAAGGGGTGAGGGGGTGACGAAGCGGCCGGTCGGCTCACCCCTCCACCCCTTCACCCCTTCACCCCTTCACCGGGACTAAGGGCGGGTCGGCACCGGTGTGGGGGCCGGGGCGGTGGGACGGTTGTTCTTCACGTTGATGTTGTACTGCCGGATCAGCTCGCGGAACTCGGCGGGGAACTGGGCCTCGCCGGCCTGCTGGACGCTGTCGCGCTCCCGCTTGCGGAGGTGGATGAACGCCCCGTCGCCACTCTGGGCGGTGCCACCCGAGGCCTTGTTGCGGAGCTTCTCGTCGCCGTCCTTGTCGCCCTCGGAGACGCCGGCGTTCTGCGGCTCGCCCTTGCCCGGCTCCTTGCCCGGCTGCATCCCGGGTTGCATGCCCATCCCCATGCCCATCCCCTTCGCCATGCCCATGCCGGGCTGCATCCCCATGCCCATACCGGGCTGCATCCCCATGCCCATGCCGGGCTGCATGCCGGCCGTCGCCATCGGCATCTGACCGGGTTGCGTGCCCATCATGCCGTTGGCCATCGCCGCGGCGTTGAGGGCGTTGAGCGCCTGTTGCAGGGCGTCGGCGGCGGCCATCTGGTTCATGCCGGCCTGCATCGGCTGGCCCATGCCGAGCTTCTCGCCGGCCATACCGAGCTGCTCGCCGGCCATGCCGATCTGCCCCTGCACCGACATGGGGGCCTGGGCCTGGGCCTGGGCCAGTGCCGCCTGCGCGGCCTGGTTCGCCATCTGCGACTGCTGCAGCGCCTTGGTGGCGTCGATTAGCTTCTCCTGCGTCTTCGCGATCTCGCCGGGCGAAGGCATGCCGCTCGGCATCATGCCACCGGGCATTCCGCCCATCGGCATGCCGTCCTTGGGCATTCCACCCATCGGCATGCCGTCCTTCGGCTGGCCGTCTTTGGGCTGGCCGTCCTTCGGCTGGCCGTCTTTGGGCTGGCCGTCCTTCGGCATACCCTCCATCGGCATGCCGGCCATCGGCTGGCCGTCCTTCGGCATCGCCTGGGCGGCCTGTTTGAGTGCGTCGAGCGCCTTCTGCTGGTTCTCGAGGGCTCCCATGAGGTCGCCCTTGTCGAGCGCCTTGGCGGCGTCGTTGGCGGCCTTGGCGGCATCGCTCTGCTTCGCGTCGGCGGCCTGCTTGGCGACCTGCTTCTGCAGGTCGGCGAGGTTCGGCGGCATCGGCATCGCGTCCTGCGGCATGCCGTTCATCGGCGGCATGTTCCCCTTGTCGGCCGTGGGCTGCATCCCCGCCATCGGCTGCGGCGGGAGCGCCTTCGCGGCCTCGTTCGCGGCCTCGGCGGCCTTGTTGGCGTTCTCCAGCGCCTTGGCGAGGTTCTGGGCGGCGGCCATCGGGTCCGTGTTGTTCGGCATCAGCGCGGCCTGGTCGTTGGCCTCCATGCCGCGCTTGTCGGCGAGGGCCATGTCCACGGCCTTGGCGGCCTCGGCAAGCTTCATCGCGGCGTCGGCGGCCTTTTCGGCGCCGGCCTTCGGGTCGTTCTTCGCCAGGTCCTTCTTGGCGCCCTCCTGCTTCATGCCGGCCTCGTCCACCTTCTTGGCGGCCTCGGGGGCGGCGTCCTTGAGCTTCTCGCCGACCTCCTTCGTGGGCGGCTGGAGCATCGCCTGCTCGTCGGCGAGCTTGCCCGTGTCCGGCATCTTGGCCCCGTCGGGCGGCATCTTCGGATCACCCGCCTTCGGGTCGCCCATCTTCGGGTCGCCCATCTTCGGGTCGCCCATCTTCGGGTCACCCGCCTTCGGGTCACCCGCCTTCGGGTCACCCGCCTTCGGGTCGGGCATCCCGGCCATCGGGTCGCCCTTCTTCGGCTCGGCCTTGTCGGCGGCCTGCTTGGCGTCATTGGCGAGTTGCTTCTCTGCGGCAGCCAGCTTCTCCAGGTCGCGCTTGGCGTCCTCCAGCTTGGCGATGTCGTCGCGCCGCTGCTCGATCGCCGCGGCCTGCTTGTCGAGCGCCGCCTTGGCCATCTCCAGGTTGCGAATCGCGTCCTTCTGGTCCGGCTGGGCCTCGGCCGGGTTCTTCATGTCGAGGTCGGCCTTGGCCTCCTTCGTGGCGGCGGCGGCCATGTCGAGTGCCTGCTTGGCCTCCGTGTTGGGCGGCAGCGGCGTGTTCTTCAGGGCGTCGGCCTTCTTCGTCACGTCGGCCTGCTTGGCGGTCGCCTCGGGAAGCTTCGCGTTCTGCTTCTCGGCCTCCTTCGTGGCGGCCTGCGCCTCCTTCTGCTCCTGGATCAGCTTCTCGATCTGCTCGCTGGCGGTCTTCACGGCGGCGAGCGGGTCGCGCTTGGCGAGCTCGGCGGCGGCGATGCGGCGGTCGAGTTCCTCGCGGGCGTTCCGGAGCGCGTCGACGGCCTTCTCCTGGGCCTCCTTGGCCGGGTCGGCCTTCTGCGCCCGCAGCTTGTCCTCGGCCTGCCACTGGTTCTCCTCGGCCTGCTTCCGCAGCCCCTCGGCCACCTCGGGGGCGACCTGTTCGGTCTGCCGGCGGGCGTCGCGGGCGGTCAGCGTGGCGCGGGCCTGCGCGGCGGCCAGGGCCTGCGCCTTGTCCTGCCGGGCGTCGGGGGTGTTGGCCCGGCGGTCGTCCGGGTCGGCCTTCTTCGCCGTGTCCTCGTTCAGCTTCTCCTGCTCCTTCAGGGCGGCGTCCACCTTGTCGCGGGCGGCGCGGAGCGGGTCGGTCGGCGGCTGCCGCAGCGCGGCGGCCAGGTCCTTCAGCTCGTTGGCGTGCTTCCGCTCGCGCTCGGCCGCCTCGCTCGTGGCGTCCTGCTTGAGGATGCGGGTGGTGAACGTCATCTCGGAGCCGAGCTTGGCGCCGCGGGCCTTCACGTCGGCCTTGTCGGCCCGCTCCTTCTCGGCGGGCGTCATGCTCGGGAGGAGCTTGTCGATCTGGCGGAACACTTCCGCGACCTCGGCCCCGAGCTGGGCCTGCTTGTCGGCCACGTCGTCGCGGTCCACGGCGAGCTCGCGGGGGGTGCGGCCGGGGCGCCGGGCCACGAGGTTGCTCTGCGTGTCCTTGTACACGTCGAGTTGCTCGGAGGCGGCGCGGTCGAGCCGGGCGGCGGCCTCGTTCAGGTTGCGGATCAGTTCGAGCCGCACGAGCATGCCGCGGAGCTGGGCCACCACCTCGCGGTGCTTGTCGTACGCCCGCACCTGCTCGGCCGACGCCTTCTCCTGGTCCGGGGCGGCGACGGCCGCTTCGAGGTGGGCGATGATGGCCTGGATCTCGGTCTGGCTGAGCCCCTTCAAGGAGTCGGCCACGTCCTCGATCATCTTCCGCTCGGCGGACGGCGACAGCCGCTGGTAGATCATGGCGTCGATGGTGGACGACGCCCGGCGGGAGGCGTCGGCGACGCGGGCCTGCACCTTCTTCTGCTCGTCGCGCTGCTTCGCGGCGTCGTTCCCCTTCGAGGCGAGGCCGACGACGAGGGTGAGCAGGAGGGCCGCGACCGGGAGTTGCAACCAGCGACCGGCGGGCATGTGAAGCCTCCGAGGCGACGGGCGTGGCCGCGGGGAGGCGCGACCGGGTGGGTTCTACCAGTATTCGACCGACGGCCGGGGATTGCAACCGGAAACTGCCGGTTGCGCAGACGGCCGTTACAGGGCGTTACAGTGGTCGCCCGCGACCGGCCGACAGGCACCACGGCGCGGCGTGCGGTAGCATCAACCCCGACGGGCAAGAAACGGACCGGAGCCGCACATGGCCGCGACGACGACGCAGGAACCCCGGACGGGGACGATTCGGCCTGGCCTGCCAGCCTCGTTCAAGCGGGAGGGGACGGTGTACGCCATCGCCTTCGCCATGGACGTGGAGTTGCTGCGGACGCATTACGGCGACCCCTACAACAACGCGTACCTGGAAATCCGCCGCGTGCTGGAGCGGCACGGATTCCAGTGGCAGCAGGGGAGCGTGTACTTCGGCTCGCCGACGGTCACGGCGGCGACCGTGATGGTCGCGGTGATCGACTTGACGACCACGCTGCCTTGGTTGGCGTCGGCGGTGCGCGACATCCGGATGCTGCGGATCGAGGAGCTGAACGACCTGATGCCGGTCGTTCAGCGCGTCGCCGGGCTAACTGACGAGTGAGGCGCATCGCGCCTCACGGCTTCACAACCCGCAGCGTCACGCCGCTCGGCATCGCCGCCGAGCGGTACACCCGCTGCGTCGCCGGCTTGAAGGCGTCCTCGCCGCAGCTGTAGATGTCGCAGAACGTCTGCGGGTTGCGGTCGAACAGCGGGAACCAGCTGCTCTGCACCTGTACCATGATGCGGTGCCCGCTGCGGAAGCAGTGCCCCACGTCCGGCATCGAGAACCGAATCACCGCCGGCTTCCCCGGCTCGAACGGCTCCGGCTTCGACAGGCTGTTGCGGTACTTCCCGCGGAACGGCTCGCCGCGCACCAGCTGCTGGTAGCCGCCCATCTTTACGCCCGTCGGGTTCGGGTCGGGGTCCGGAAAATCGTCCGGGTACACGTCGATCACCTTGATGACGAAGTCGGAGTCGGTGCCCGTGGTGCTGACGTGGAGCTCCACCTCGATCGGGCCGGCCACGCACACGTCCGCGGGGAGCACCGGCGTCTGATAGACGAGCACGTCCGGCCGGCGGGACGCGAACCGCTGGTCGGCGGTGAAGTAGTCGTTCTCCATGCGCGGCGACGTCTTCTCCGTGTACGGCACCGGCCGCCGCGGGTCGCTCACGTACTCGTCGAACCCGCCCTCCCCCGTCGGCCGGGCCGTCGTCAGGGCGCCGTTCGGGGCGAATGAGAACGTCACCTTCGTGGCGTCGGCCGGGGGCCAGGTGTCCCAGCGGCGCCAGCGGTTGGTACCGGTCTCGAACGCCAGCGCCGCCTTCGGCAGGTCGGCCGCCGGGCCGCCGCGGAGGTGCTGCTCGAAGAACGGCAGCTCCACCTTCTCGCGGTACCACGCCGAGGTCTTAGCGCGGAACTTCACCGCCCCGAGCGCGTCGCCGTCGTTGGACGCCCAGCCGCCGTGCGTCCACGGGCCGACCACGAGCACGTTCTGCGGGGACTTCGGGCTGGTCGCCGCCACGCGGTTGTAGCAGTTGAACGTGCCGGCGATGTCCTCGGCGTCGTACCACCCGCCGACGGTCATCACCGCCGGTTTGATGTCCTTGATGTGCGGGCGGAGGTTGCGGGCGGCGCAGTAGTCGTCGTAGTCGCCGTGCGCCTTCTGGTCCTGCCAGAACGGGTCGATCGTCGGCAGCACCTTGTCGAGGTTCCGCAGCGGCCCCATGTCGAGGAAGTACTTGTACCCGTCGGGCGTGCCGTAGTCGGGGTCGCGGGTGTCCCTGAGGCCGTACATCTTGGGGTTCAGCTTGGGGAACATGCCGAAGAAGCGGAAGTTGTGCGCGAGCACGAACGCCCCGTTGTGCCGGCAGTCGTCGCCGTCGAAGAAGTCGAGGACGGGCGCCTGCGGGCTCACGGCCTTGAGCGCCGGGTGGGCGTCGATCATGCCGCAGGCCGCGTAGAAGCCGGGGTACGAGATGCCGGCCATGCCGACGTTGCCGTTGTGGCCCGGCAGGTTCTTGGTGAGCCACTCGATGGTGTCGTAGGCGTCGGTGCTCTCGTCCACGTCGGCGGGCGTCGGCTTCTTCGCCTTGTGCGGCGTGCCGTGGACGAACGTCCCCTCGGACTTCATCCGCCCGCGCACGTCCTGGTGGACGAAGATGTACCCGGCCCGCCAGAAGTGCGGCGACGGGGAGAGCCGCGTCGGCATCTGGTCGGGGCCGTACGGGCCGACGCCGTAGGGCGTCCGCGTGAACAGGACGGGGTACGTCTTCGACGTGTCCTTCGGGACGTAGGCGACGGTGAAGAGCTTGGCCCCGTCGCGGACCGGGACGCGGTACTCGAATTTCGTGTAGTTCGAGCGGACGTAGTCGAGGTCGTCCGCCGGGGTGGTGAAGGCGGTCTGGGCGTAGGCGGCGGCCGACAGGCCGACGAGAAGGGCGAATCCGAGCAGGCAGCGGCGCGGCATCGGCGGGGCTCCGGGGGCGGGGAGGCACGCCGATTGTCGGGTACGAGGAGGTGTGAGGGCAACGAGAAAGCCCGGGGACCGCGGCCCCCGGGCTTCGGGTTGTCGAGTGGAGGCGCCGGGAATTGAACCCGGGTCCCGTGGCACTTTCGTGCCGGCATCTACGTGTGTAGCCCGCCTATGCCTGGAGCCTGTCCCGAGGGCTTGCCCCGTGTTCGCCTTTCGCGACCCCAGCGGGCAGGGTTCGCGGTCGGCTATCGGCCAGAGTTTTTAGCGGGGGTGGCCGCCGAATCGAGCCGGTCGCCCGGCCCTCGAACCCCCACGAGCCTGACTTGCGTCCGACTCGGTTCCTTTCAGGCGAAGGAACCGATACGGCCTGCGGGTCTTACGCCGCGAGGGAGAACTGCGGTTCAGCAGTTAAAGTTCGATCAGTTTTTTACGTGGCCTACTGATCAACCACGACACGCCACCGGACACGTCCGATACCCGGTCGATACCAGATCGCCCCCGAATACCGCCACACCCTTCGATGCGGCACCCGCAGTATACGGTTCACCGCGGCGGAAAGAAATCCGAATAGAACACCGCCATGTCCGCCACCTTGATCCTGCTCGTCGGCCCGCGCGGCTCCGGCAAGTCCACCGTCGGCCCCGAACTGGCCCGGCGCCTCGGCTGGGCCTTCGCCGACGCCGACGAGTTGGTCGAGAGCACCGCCGGCATGTCGATCGCGGCCATCTTCGCCGCCGAGGGCGAGGCCGGGTTCCGCGACCGCGAGGCGGCGGCGCTCGAGTCGCTGTGTGCGCTGCCGAACCGCGTCGTCGCCACCGGCGGCGGGGCGGTGCTGCGCGAGTCCAACCGCGCGCTGTTGAAGCGGTCCGGGTTCGTGGTGTGGCTGACCGTGACGCCGGAGGTGGCGTTCGAGCGGATGACGGCCGACCCCACGACCGCAGCCCGGCGCCCGAACCTGACGGCGGCCGGCGGGCTCGGTGAACTGCGGGAGCTCATCGCGTCCCGCGAGCCGCTTTACCGGGCGGTGGCCGATTTCACCTGCGACACGGGCGGCGCGTCGCCGGACGCCGCCGCCGCCGCTATCCTCACGGCATGGACCAACTTCCGCTCTACGTCTGGTCCGGCGCCGCGCTCGTCCTCGGGCTGATGGTCGGGTCGTTCCTGAACGTGCTGGTGGCCCGCCTTCCCTTCGAAAAGAGCATCATCTGGCCCGGCTCGCGCTGCTTCAGCTGCTACCGCCCCGTCCGAATCTTCGACAACCTCCCGATCATCGGCTACCTCGTGCTCCGCGGCCGCTGCCGGTTCTGCGGGGCGACGTTCTCGTCGCGCTACCTGTGGGTCGAGGTCGGCACCGGGCTGGCGTTCCTGGCGCTGTTCCTGGCGGAGGTGGTGTTCAACTGGTTCAACTTCCCCGGGTTCGGCTTCGACCCGCTGCGGGCGACGATGCCGGCGTGGCCGGCGGTGGCGCTGTTCTGCTACCACGCGACGCTGCTGTCACTCCTGATCGCCGCGGCGGTGGTGGACGCCGAGCACCGCGTCATCCCGCCGCTGATCCCGTTCACCGGGCTGGTGGTCGGCGTGGCCGGGGCGGCGCTCATCGGCTGGCCGTGGCCGCACCCCGCGGGCGCGGCGGCGGCCGTCGGCGGGCCGAAGGCGATGCCGTGGATGCTGGTGCTCGACGCGGGTCCGGTGCCGATCGGGGCGCAGCCGTGGCCCGCGGTCGGCCCGCCGCCGGCGTGGGCCGCGGCCGGGTCGTGGAAGCTCGGCCTGCTGAACTCGCTGGTCGGGGCGCTGGCCGGGTCGCTGGTGGTGCGCGTCGTGAAGCGGCTGTTCGAGACCGGCTTCGGCCGGGAGGCGCTGGGGCTCGGGGACGCCGACCTGCTGATGATGGCCGGGGCGTTCCTCGGCTGGCAGCCGGTGGTGCTGTCGCTGTTCGTGGGGGCGTTCGCGGCACTGCTGGTCTTCAAGCTGCCGACGCTGCTCCTGGCCGCCGTCCGGGGCACCGGCGTGGACCGCGAGTTGCCGTTCGGCCCCGGCCTGGCCGTCGGCGTGGTGGTGACGTGGTTCGGGTGGCCGTGGTTGGCGCCGCGGGTGCAGCCGGTGCTGTTCGACCTGCAATCCATGCTGTTGATCGTGGGCGTGATCGGCGTCGGGATGCTGGCGTCGGGCCTGCTCCTGCGGCGCAAGGCCGAGCCGGCCCCGCCCGAGCCGCAGCCGGTGGGGAAGTAATGGCCGCCGACGTCGTGATCGTCGATTACGGGATGGCGAACCTGCGGAGCGTCCAGAAGGCGTTCGAGCGGGTCGGCGCCGCCGCGGAAGTCACGCCCGACCCGGACCGCGTCGCGGCGGCGCGGAAGGTGGTGCTGCCCGGAGTGGGGGCGTTCCGCGACGCCATCGCCCGGCTCCGCGAGACCGGCCTCGCCGAGGTGCTGTCCGACCACGTCCGCGCCGACCGGCCGTTCCTCGGCATCTGCCTGGGCTACGAGCTGCTGTTCAGCCGCAGTTTCGAGGACGGCGTGTTCCCGGGCCTGGACCTGTTCCCCGGCGACGTGGTGCGGTTCCCCGAGGTGCGCGGCCTGAAGGTGCCGCACATGGGGTGGAACACGCTTCGGCCCACGCGGCCCGGGTGCCCGCTGCTGGCGGGGCTGCCGGCGGACCCGGCGGTGTACTTCGTCCACTCGTACTACCCGGTGCCGGCCGACCCGACGCTGACCGCGGCCGAGACCGACTACCCGACCCCGTTCGCGTCGGCGGTGTGGCGCGGCAACGTGTTCGGCACGCAATTCCACCCGGAGAAGAGCCAGGACGTGGGGCTCGCGATGCTGCGGAACTTCGCCCGGCTGTAACGCCTCCGCACCTACTTCCCCAGCGGTACCAGCACCACGCGGCCGCCGTCGAGCGCCGCGGCGAGCACCCGCCCGCTCGTCGAGAACGCCAGTGCCTTCACGCCACCGGGCAGCGCCAGTTCACCCGTAATCTTCCCCGTCGCCGCCGCGAACACGACCAGCTTCCCGCTACCGGTACCGACCGCGACGACCGCCTCGTCCGCGGACACCGCCACTGCCGTCGCCCGCGGCCTCGTCGGTGGTTGAAAGAACCACTGCCTTCGTTCCAGCGGCAGTTCGTAGCGCAGGTCGGAGCGGTCGGCCCCCGGCAGGTGTCGGCCGGGAACCGGTTCGATCCCGGCGAGGTACAGCCGCCCCGACTCCGGCGCGACGGCCCCGAGCGGCGGGCCGGGTACGTCCGTCATCGGCTCGATCGTCCGCACGGCCCCGCCGGCGAACGGCACGACCCGGACGGTGTCGCCGAAGGCGACGCACGCGGACCCGTCGGCGACGACGAGCACCTCGCGGACGCCGTCGGCGGGCACGGCCAGCCGGCTGGTGACGCGCCCGGCGGCGAGATCGACGCGGCACAGGTCGCCGTCCTGAGGCACGACGACGGCGGTTTTGCCGTCCGGCGCCACGGCGGCGGTTCGCGCCCGGGTGTCGGGCAGGTCGATGACGCGCACCGCGCCGGCGGCCCACGCCACGAGCCGACCGGCGCCGTCGGCCGCGACCGCGACGCGGCCGTCCGGGGCGAGCGCGGCCGCGTGGTCCGACACCTCCGCGGCCGGGAACCGACCGGTCGGCGTCAGTTCCGGCAGCGTCAACTCCTCGGGCGCCCGGCCGGCGCGGGCGACGACGAGCCGCGAGTCGTCGCCCGCGAACGCCAGCGCGCCCACGGCCCGGCCGGTGGCGGTCGCCGCGACGAACGGCGCCCCCTTCGCTTGTAACTTGTCCGTCGGCGCCGGCAGCTTCCGCAGCAGCCCGGCGGCCGCGACCGCGATCGGGGTCGCCGGGTGCCTCGCGCGGAAGTCGATGACGCGGCGGCGGACGGCGTCACGGTCCTCGGCCGACGCGACCGCGGCGCGCAGGTCGCGCAACTCCTCGGCGGGCGTCGGCGGCGGCGGCGGGCGCTCGACGGGCGGCGACGGCTGCCGCCGGAGCACGCCGGTGCCGACCAGTACGCCAAGCCCGAGCGTGACCGCGGCCGCCGGGAGCACCCAGCCCCACCGCGTCGGCCGCGAGATCCGCCGCGGTTGCACCCGCGCCTTGGCCTGCGACTCGGCCTCGTCCACGAGCTGCTCGAACTCCGACTGCCACGCCTCCGCCGGCAGCACGTCGGACGGCTCGACCGGCCCCGCCGCCTGCGCCGCGGCCGGCGCGACCACTTCCGCCCGCGCCCCGGCCCGCAGCGCCAGCAGCGCCTCGGCCACGGCCGCGGGCGTCGGGTAGCGGTCGTCCGGGTCCTTCGCCATCAGCTTCGTCACCAGCGCGGCCAGCGGCGGCGGGGCGGGGCCGCCCGGCGTCACCACCGGCGGCACCGGCAGACTCGCGTGCGCCATCAGCTTCTCGACCGCGGACCCGGCATACGGCGGGCGGCCGCTCAGGAGGAAGAACAGCGTCGCCCCGAGGCCGTACAGGTCGGCGCGGATGTCCGCCCCGTGCGGGTTGCGGGCCTGCTCCGGCGGCATGAAATCCGGCGTGCCGAGCATCACCCCGTCGGTCGTCAGCAGCCCGCCGGCCATCGAGGCCGCGGCGTCCCCGGCCCGGACGCCGGACAGGCCGAGGTCCATCAACTTGACCACCCGGGTGGCCCGCTCGCGCATCAGGTTCGAGGGCTTGATGTCGCGGTGGACGAGGCCGCGCTCGTGGACGTACTGAAGCGCCTGGCACGCCTGGTACGCCACGAGGCAGGCGTCGGCCGGGGTGAGCGGGCCGCCGTGGATCACGGTGCTCGCCAGGTCTTGCCCGTCGATGTACTCGGTGGCGAGGTACAGCCGCCCGCCGGCCTCGCCGGCGTCGAGGGCGCGGACGACGTGCGGGTGTTCGAGGCTGGCGGTGAGGCGGATTTCGCGGGCGAACCGGCGGACGATGTTGCGCGACGACAGCCGGTCGGATCGGATGACCTTAACCGCGTCGATACGGCCGAGGCGGACGTGGCGGGCCATGTAGACGCGGCCCATGCCGCCCTCGCCGAGCAGGTCGAGGAGCAGGTACGGGCCGACGACGAGGGTGTCCGCCTTGCCGGCGAGAAGGGCGTCGGCCTGGAACTTCGTGGCCCAGCCCTTCTCGACGAGCCGCCCGACGACCCGCTCGGGCGGGTGGCGGCCGCGACCGGCCGCGTCCTCGACGCGGCGGAGCTGCGACGCGCTGAGGAGCGGGACCCGCTTCAGCGCCGCGAGGATGGTGTCCGCGGTGGGGGCCGGCATGTACGGTCCGGGTCGCGGGACGGGCCTATCCCCTAAGAATAGCTCACGGGCGGGCTGAAAGCCTAGCCGCAACCGCGGGTAGTTCGTGTGAGGGCCGATGCGAATCGCGTTCGTCACCGCCGGCGCCGCGGGCATGTTCTGCGGCAGCTGCATGAGGGACAACACCCTCGTGGCCGCGTTGCGCCGCCGCGGCCACGACGCCCTGCTAATCCCCACTTACACGCCGATCCGCACCGACGAGGCGGACGTGAGCCAGGGCCGCGTCTTCTTCGGCGGCATCAACGTCTACCTGCAAGAGAAGTCGTGGCTGTTCCGCCACACGCCGTGGCTCACCGACCGCCTGCTCGACGTGCCGCGGCTCCTGCGCTGGGTGTCGCGGTTCGCCGGCCGGGTGAAGTACAGTGAGCTCGGCGGCCTCGCCGTCTCGATGCTGCGGGGCGAGCACGGCCACCAGCGCAAGGAAGTCGAGAAGCTGGTCGCGTGGCTCGAAGCCGAGGTGAAGCCGGACGTGATCCTGTTCACGAACGCGCTCCTGTCCGGCGTCATCCCGCCGCTGCGCAAGCGGCTCGGCGTGCCGATCTGGGTGACGCTTCAGGGCGACGACATCTTTCTGGACGCGCTTCCCGAGAAGGACCGGGCCGCCTGCGTGGACCTCATCCGCGCGAACACCGCCGACGTGGCCGGCTTCCTGAGCACGAGCCGGTTCTACGCCGACCACATGAGCGCGTACCTGGGCGTGCCGCGGGAAATGGTCCGGGTGGTGTACCCCGGCATCACGCTGGAGGGCCACGGCGGCGAGCGGCCGCCCCGCCGCGACGGCCGTCTGACGGTCGGCTACTTCGCCCGCGTCTGCCCCGAGAAGGGGTTCCACCACGCCGTCGAGGGGTTCGTCACGCTGATGAAGGGGGCCGACGCCCCGGACGCGGTCCTGCGGGCGTCCGGGTGGCTCGGGGAGAACGACAAGCCGTTCTTCCGCGAGCAGGTGGCGAAGCTCGCGGCCGCGGGGCTGGCCGAGCGCTTCGAGTACGTGGAGAGCCCGACGCACGAGGCGAAGGTGGAGTTCCTCCGCGCCGCGGACGTGCTGTGCGTGCCGACGACGTACCGCGAGCCGAAGGGGCTGTACGTGTTGGAGGCGTGGGCGAACGGGCTCCCGGTGGTGCTGCCGGAACACGGCACCTTCCCGGAACTGCTGGCCGACGGCGGCGGCCTGCTCGTGCCCCCGGGCGACCCCACGGCGCTGGCCGCGGCGCTGCGGCGGGCGCTGGCAGATCACGACTGGCGCGACGCCGCCGGCCGGGCCGGCGCCGCGGCGGTCCGCGAGCGGTTCACGGCCGACGTGATGGCGCGGGAAACCGAACTCGTTCTGCAGCAGGCCGCGGTAAGATGACCCCGGCGACGAACTCGAAACACCGAACTCGGAACTCGAAACTGCGCATGTTCACCACCACCCGCCGCGTCGAGTTCGGCGACACCGACATGGCCGGGATCATGCACTTCTCCCAGTTCTTCCGCTTCATGGAGGTCGCGGAGACGGACTTCCTCCGCGCCCGCGGGCTGAGCGTGAGCTGGCGCCGCGACGGCGTGAAGTGGGGCTTCCCCCGCGTCTCCGCGGCGTGCGACTTCAAGACCCCCGCCCGCTTCGAAGACGTGCTGACCATCGCCGTGACGGTCGAGAAGATCGGTACCAAGTCGGTCAGCTACCGCCACGACATCACGAACCAGCACGGGGCCGCGGTCGCCGTCGGCCGCATCACGTCCGTGTTCTGCCGGTCGCTCGGGCCCGATCACATCGAGAGTGTGGACATCCCGCCGGACGTGCGCGCAAAGCTGGAAGGCCCGGCGGCATGACCGAGCCGTACCTCACCCGCTTGACGACGCGCCTGCTCGACGGCGTCGAACGCCTCCCGGCCGATGTCCGGGAGCGGACCGCGGCTTACGTCCTTCGCCAACAGTTGCCCGACGGCGGCTGGCCCGGCCGCGAGGGCGGGTCGGACGTGTACTACACCGGCTTCGCCCTCCGCTCGCTGGCCGTGCTGCAAGCCCTCGACCCCGTCGTTTGCACGAACGCCGCCGGCTTCCTGCGCACGCGCATGGGCGGGTCCGGCAGCGTGATCGACCTGTTCTCGCTGGTCGTGTGCGGCTACCTGGTGCCGCTCGGGGGCGGGCCGGACGTGCTGGGCGAAGCGCCGCCCGACTGGCGCGAGCGCGTTGCCGCGGTGCTGGAAACGCACCGTTCGCCCGACGGCGGCTACGGCAAGACGCCCGCGGCGCCGCACGGCAGCACGTACACCAGCTTCCTAGTCGTGCTCTGTCAGCAGTTGCTCGGAGTCCCCGCGCCGGAACCGGCGCGCCTGGCGGCGTTCGTCCGCGGCCGGCGGCGCGACGACGGCGGGTACGTGGAAATCGGCGCGATGAAGCGGAGCGGCACGAACCCGACCGCGGCCGGCGTCGGCGTGTTGCAGGTGCTCGACGCCCTCACCGACGACGCCCGCGCCGCCGTCGCCGACTTCCTGGCCGCGCTGCCGGCCGCGTTCGAGGGCGGGCTCCGCGCCAACGACCGCATCCCGGCCGCCGATTTGCTCTCCACCTTCACCGGCGGCTGGACGCTCGACCAGCTCGGCCGCGCCGACAAGCTCGACTGGCCCGGCGTGCGCGACTTCGCGCTGGCGTGCGAGGCGGCGGCGGGCGGGTTCCGCGGCGGGTTGTGGGACGACCGGACCGACGTGGAATACACCTTCTACGGCCTCGGCACGCTCGCCCTGGCCGCCCTCCACACGGACTGACGCCGCGATGTCACTGGCCGTCCGCGACCTGTCGAAGGATTACCCCACGCGGTCCGGGCCGCTCCCGATCCTCCGCGGCGTGAACCTCGCTCTGGCCCGCGGCGAGTCGCTCGCCGTGATGGGGCCGTCCGGCTCCGGCAAGAGCACGCTGCTCCACATCCTCGGCACGCTCGACCGGCCCACCGCGGGGAGCGTCACGCTCGACGGCACCGACCCGTTCACGCTGCCGGAGGCGGAGCTGGCCGCGTTCCGCAACCGGCGCATCGGCTTCGTGTTCCAGGACCACCACCTCTTGCCGCAGTGCAGCGTGCTGGAGAACGTGCTGATCCCGACGCTCGTCAGCCGCGACACCGACCCGAAGGAAACGGAGGCGTACGCCCGGCAGTTGCTGGAGCGCGTCGGCCTCGTGGGCCGGCTCGACCACCGGCCTGCCGAGCTGTCTGGCGGCGAGCGGCAGCGCGTGGCGGTGGCGCGGGCGCTGGTGCTGAAACCGCTGCTGCTGCTGGCCGACGAGCCGACGGGGAACCTCGACCGCGCCACCGCCGGGGCCGTCGGCGAGCTGCTGCTGGAGCTGCACCGGCAGGAGAACACCGTGCTGGTGGTGGTGACGCACAGCCCGGAGCTGGCGAAGCTGTTCCCCCGCCGGGCGGAGATGACCGACGGGGCGCTGATTTAACATGCTCACCCTGCCGCGCCTCGTCGCCCGCAACCTGCGCTTCCACTGGCGCGGCAACGTCGCCGTGCTGCTCGGCGTCGCCGTCGGGTCGGCGGTGCTTACCGGCGCGCTGCTCGTCGGCGACTCGCTCCGCGGCAGCCTCCGCGCCAAGGCCGAGCGCCAGCTCGCCGGCGTGCAGGCGGCGGCGTTCTTCCCGCGGCCCGTCCGCGCCGCCGTCTCCCCGGCCGAGGCCGCCCCCGCGCTCGTGTTGCCGGGGTCGTTGCAACTCGGCGACGACGGCTACCTCGGCCGCGTCACAGTGTACGGCGTCGACCGAAGCTTCGGCCGCGGCGTGTTCGCCGCCGTGGACTGGAACGCGACCTTCAAGCGCGGCACCGCCCCCGTCGTGCTGCCGCACCGCGTCGCCGACCGGCTCGGGGCGAAGGTCGGCGACCGCATTACGATCGGCGTGCAGCGCTTCTCCGACCTGCCGCGCGCGTCGTCGCTGGCGAAGCGCGGGGCCGACGACGTGGCCGCCGCCGATGGCTACGTAGTCGCTGCCGTGCTGCCGCCCGAGGCGCAGGCCGGCGACTTCAGCCTGTCGCCGACGCCGGCCGCGCCGCTGAACGTGTTCGTCCCCATCGCCGCCCTCTCGGACCAGGCCCGCGACGAGACAGACCGCTCGGCCGCGCCCCTCGCCACCGCCCTGTTCGGGTGGGGCAGAGCCGACACCCTTACCGACGCGCTGAAGGCGAACCTGACGCCCGCCGACCACGGCGTCCGCCTGCGGGTGTCGCGGAAGGAGCGATACCTCAGCGTCGAGTCGGACCAGCTCGTACTGCCGGCGGCGCAGGTGGACGCGACCCGCGCGGCCGCCGCCGACCTGAAGCGGCGCGCCGAGCCGACCGTGGTGTACGTCGCCGACACGCTCGCCGGCGGCGGCAAGGAGTTGCCGTACCCCGTGGTCGCGGGGCTGAACGCCTCGGCCGCGGCGCCACTGGGGCCCTTCCTGCCAAAGGGCGTCGCCGAGTTGAAGGACGACGAGGTGGTGCTGCCGGAGTGGCCCGAGAACCCATTCCGCGGCCTCGCCCCGGGCACGCCGCTGACGCTGACGTACTACCACCCCGACATCGAGGGCGAAGGCAAGGTGCTGACCGCGGCGCTGACGTTCCGCGGGTTCATCCCGCTGGCCGGGGCCGCGAACGACCGCGACCTGACGCCGGCCGTCCGCGGCGTGACCGACGAGCGGGCCAACCTCTTCGACTGGGACCGCCCGCCGATGCTGCCGAAGGCCCGCATCCGCGAGCGGGTGCCGGACAACGGCCCGCGCGCGAAGTTCTGGAACGCCTACCGCGCCACGCCGATGGCCTACGTCAACCTCGCCACCGCGGAGCGCCTCTTCGCCGGCCGCTTCGGCACGGTCACGTCGGTCCGCGTCGCCCCGGCTGAGGGCGAGACGGCTGAGCAACTGGCCGACCGGTTCGGCCCCGCGCTGCTGACACGCCTCGACCCCGCGGCGTCCGGCATGGCGTTCCAGCCGGTGCGGGACCGGTTGTTGGCCGCGAGCCGCGGCGGCACCGACTTCGGCGGGCTATTCCTGGGTTTTAGCTTCTTTCTGATCGCGGCGGCGCTGATGCTCGTGGGCCTGCTGTTCCGCCTGTCGCTGGACCGGCGGGCGAAGGAGATCGGCCTGCTGCTCGCGGCCGGGTTCGCGGTGAAGCACGTCCGCCGGCTCGTCCTCGCGGAGGGCTTGTTGCTCGCGGTCGTCGGCGCGGCCGTCGGGCTCGGCGCGGCCGTGGCGTACAACCGGCTGCTGCTCGCGCTCCTCATTCGACTGTGGCCCGACCCCGAGGTCGGCACCTTCCTCGAACCGCACGCCGCCCCGCTGAGCTTCGGCGTGGGCTTCGGGCTGACCGTGCTGATGGCCGTCGGCGCGTTGTGGCTGAGTGTGCGAGGCCTCGTCCGCGTCGCGCCGCCGGCGCTGCTCCGCGGCGAAACCACCGTCGCGGTCGCCGGCCCTCCGAAGCCGCCACGCCTCGCTCGCTGGCTGCTGCTCGGCGTGCCGGTCGGCGTCGTCCTCATCGCGGCGGGCTCGTGGGTCGGCAACCCGGACTACCGGGCGATGACGTTCTTCGGCGGCGGCGGGCTGCTGCTCACGGCGGCGCTCGCGGGAGTGTGGTTGTGGATGAAGCGCACCCGACACGCCGAGGTGAACGGCCGCGGGCTGGCGGCACTGGCGCGACTCGGCAGCCGCAACGCCGCACGCAACCCGGGCCGGTCACTGCTGACGGCGGCGCTGCTGGCCGCGGCCGCGTTCCTGCTCGTCGCCGTCGAGAGCTTCCGCCGCGACACCGGTAAAGACTTCGCCGCGGTCGGCGGCGGCAGCGGCGGGTTCAACCTCCTCGCCGAAGTCGACGTGCCGGTCTACGACCCCGTCCGCGCGCCGGGGGCGGAGGTGGTGCCGCTGCGGCTCAAGGGCGGCGACGACGCCAGCTGCATGAACCTGTACCAGGCGACGCGGCCGCGGGTGCTCGGCGTCCCGGAGTCGCTCGTCACCCGCGGCGGGTTCCACTTCTACCAGACGGAAGCGGACACGCCCGAGGAGCGCGACAACCCCTGGCTGCTGCTGAACCGCACGTACCCCGACGGCTCGGTGCCGGTGTTCGCGGAGAACAACACGGCCGTGTGGATGCTGCACGTCATGGTCGGCGGGACCGTCACGCTGCCGGACGACGCCGGGAACGACGTGAAGCTGCGCCTCGTCGGCACGCTCACCGACAGCCCGTTCCAGAGCGAGCTGCTGATGGCCGACGGGCGCTTCCTGAAGCTGTTCCCGCAGCAGGACGGCAGCCGCGTGTTTCTCGTTCACGCCGACGCGGAGCGCGACGCCACCCGCGCCTTACAAGCCGCGCTTCGCCCGAACGGCGTCGTGGTCACGCCGACGCGCGAGAAGGTGGCGGCGTACCAGGCCGTGGTCGGGGCGTACCTGTCCACGTTCCAGTTGCTCGGCGGCTTCGGGCTGCTCCTCGGCGTGCTCGGGCTCGCCGTCGTACTGCTCCGCGGCGTGTGGGAGCGCGTCGGCGAACTGGCGCTGCTGCGGGCCGTCGGCTACCGGCCGCGGGCGTTGCAGGTGCTGGTGCTGTCGGAGAACGCCTTCCTGCTGCTGCTCGGGCTCGCGGCCGGCGTGCTGGCGGCGCTGGCGTCGGTGGCGCCGCACGTCGCCGGCGGGGCGAGCGTGCCGTGGGGCCGGCTGGCGCTGATGCTCGGCGGCGTGCTCGTGGCCGGATTCTCCGTGGCGGCGGCCGCGACGGCGGGTATCCTGCGGGTGCCGGTCGTCCCCGCCCTCCGTCGGGAGTGAGCCATGATCCGCCTCGGTATCCTCGACTTCGACACGTCGCACTGCACCGCCTTCACCCAGCGGCTCCACCACGTCGGCGTGGACCGCGAGCAGTTCGTCGAGGGGGCGCGAATCGTCGTCGGCTGCCCCGGCGAGTCGGTCCTGTCGCCGGAGCGGATCGCCGGCTTCACCGCCGAGATGCGGAAGTACGAGGTGCCGCTCGTGGAGCGGCCGACCGACATGATCGGCCGCGTGGACGCGATGCTCATTGAGAGCGTGGACGGCACCGTTCACCTCGCCCGCGCCCGGCCGTTCCTGGAGCGCGGCATCCCGTGCTTCGTGGACAAGCCGTTCGCCTGCTCGGCCGCCGACGCCCGCGCCCTCATCGACCTGGCGGCGCGGCACAAGACGTTCGTGTTCTCGTCGTCGTCGCTGCGGTACGCCCCGGAGGTGGTGGAGTACGTCGGCAACGCGGCGAAGGGCCGGCTGCTGGGGTGCGACGTGTACTGCCCGGCGCCGCTGTCACCCATCCCGGCCCGGAACGCGGGGCTGTACCACTACGGCATTCACGGCGCGGAAATCCTCTACACCCTGATGGGGCCGGGCTGCCGCCGCGTGACCTGCACGAGCGACGCCGGCGTGGACGTGGTGACGGGCCACTGGGGCGACGGCCGCGTGGCGACGCTCCGCGGCATCCGCACCGGCAAGGCCGACTACGGGTTCGTCGGCTTCGCCGAGAAGACGGTACAGAGCGTGACCGTGGGGACGCGGTTCATCTACCGCGAGCTGCTGAAGAAGATCGTGGAGGCGTTCGAGAAGAAGACGCCGGCCGTGGACCCGGCGGTGACGCTCGAAATCATGGCGTTCATCGAGGCGGCGAACAAGAGCGGCGCGAACCACGGCGCCGCGGAGGCGGTGCGGACGTGACTGGGCTCGGGGTTTCGCCGCTCGCGGCGTAGCGGGCGCCCGCTACGCCGCGAGCGGCGACTCGACCCCATCACTTCTTGTTGAACGCGTCCACCGCCCGGCCGAACTTCACCGCCCCACCCTGCACCGTGAGGCGGGCCGTCAGCGCCGCGCCGCCCTCGACCGTGATCGTCACGCCGTCGCGGCCGGCCGGCCCCTTCTCGCCGAAGGCATCCCGGACCAGCGCCTTCAGCTCGTCCGGCCGAAGGTTGTCGCCGAACAGCGGCATCGCCCGCGCCAGGGCCGCCGTCGAGGTCGCCACCGGCACCGCCACCGGCGCCGCCTTCAGGCCGGCCTTCAACGCCTTACCGTCCGGCTCGATCCCCACCGCGAACACGTCGTCGGACGTGGCCAGCCAGATCGTCTTGGTGCCGAACACGCGGTCGTACCCGGCGTCCACCTGGCCGAGCTCGACCTTGTGGAGGCTGAACGCCCCCACCTTCTCCACGTCGAACGTGAACGACACCACGTCGTTGGGCACGAACCCGGCGAACTCCTTCGCCAGCTTCACGATCTCGCCGCCCTCCTTCACCGCGAGCGCCCCCAGCAGGGCGTGCTTCCCCTTGGCGTCGGGGCCGGTGATCGTCACCGCGGCGTCCAGCGCCGCGGCCTTGGCGGTCGGCAGGAGCGCCTCCAGCACGCGCTCCGCGGCCCCGCGGTCGCCGGCCTGCGCGGCGGCGTCCTCGAACACCGCCTTCAGCACCGGCTCGAGCTGCTTCCGCAGGTCGTCAGTCAGCGCGAGCTTGCCGGTCGCCGAGACGACGGGGGCGCTCGCCTTCACGATCGCGGCGGGGAGGCTCTTCTTGCCGGCGAGCCCGGCGATCGTCTTCGCCAGCCCCGTGCCGGGCTTCGCGTCGAAGTTGAGCACGGCCGACACTTCGTCCTTCTTCTCGTCCACGAAGATGCGGAGGGACAGTTCCTTCCCCTCGTCCACGATCGACTTGACCGACCCGGCGGCGGTGTCGAGGAGGAACCCCTCGATCTTCAGTTCGGCGGGCCGCTTGCCGCCGGCGCCCTCCCGCTGCTTCTCCTTGATCTGGTGCTCGAACTGGCCGGTCACCAGGTCGCGCAGGTCGGCCGGGACGCGGTCGATGCGGGCCACGACCGACGCCACCGACTTGTCGGCCGCGTCGAAGTACGTCTTCGGGTTGACGCGGAGCTTGGCGTCGAGGTGCTTGGGGTCGCGGGCGGCGAACAGATAGCCGTCGGCGAACGTGAAGTACGCCTCGTTCAGGATCGGCACGAATACTTTCTGTACGCCCTTCCCCTCGTCGATCGGCTCGACGCCGAGGCGGTCCTTGAGTTCCTTCAGGAACTGGCCGCGGTCCGCGATCGGGAGCATCACCACGGCGGGGCTGTTCCCCAGGTCGGCGGTGAGGACGCCGTAGGCGCCGATCGGCCGGGCCGGGTCGATGCCGAGGACGCCCTTCCCCTCCGTGGACACGAGCTTGATCAGGTCGCGGACCTGGGTGACGCCGTTCTCCTGGTCGAACAGGCCGCCGACGTACTCGGCCTTGTCGAGCAGGTCGTTCACCGACCGGAAGCGAATTTCGACGGTCGGCTCGACGGCCTTCACCGGCTGGGCCGATGCCGTGCCCGGGAGTAACCCGGCGACCGCGACCGCCGCCGCCCAACACCACGTCCGCATAGCCGTCTCCGTTCCGGGAATGGGGGAACGGGTGGTATACCCGGCCGGCCGGCGTGGGGTGTCAATAAAACGGTCGGGGTCATCACACGGGGCGTGGCATGAGCGGGCAGAAGACGTGGGGCGGCCGGTTCACCGGCGGCACCGACCGGCGCGTGGAAGCCTTCACCGAGTCGATCACGTTCGACCGCCGGCTGTACCGCCACGACATCATCGCCAGCCAGGCCCACGCCCGCATGCTCGGCGAAGTCGGCATGCTCACCCCGGCCGAGGCCGAACAGATCGCCGCGGCGCTGGACGAGATCGGGGCCGACATCGACGCCGGGCGGATGGAGTTCCGCATCTCGCTGGAGGACATCCACACGCACATCGAGCGGGCGCTGATTGCGAAGCTGGGCGACCTGGGGCGGAAGCTGCACACCGGCCGCAGCCGCAACGACCAGGTGGTCACCGACGTAAAGCTGTGGGTCCGCGACGCGATCGACGAGCTGGACGCGCTGCTGAAGGACGTGCAGGCGGCGTTCGTGGCGTCGGCCGGGCGGGAGGCCGGCGTGGTGCTGCCGGGATACACGCACCTCCAGCGGGCGCAGCCGGTGCTGGCGGCGCACTACTTCCTGGCCTACGTCGAGAAGTTCCAGCGCGACCGCGAGCGCCTCGCCGACTGCCGCAAACGCGTCAACATCCTCCCGCTGGGGGCCGCGGCGCTGGCCGGCACGTCGCTGCCGATCAACCGCGAGTCGGTGCGGCGGCAGCTCGGGTTCGACACCGTGGCCCGCAACAGCCTCGACGTGTCGAGCGACCGCGACTTCGCCCTCGAGTTCGTGTTCGCGCTGTCGGTGGTGGCGGCGCACCTGAGCGGGTGGGCGGAAGAGTGGGTGATCTGGAGCACGACGGAGTTCAACTTCCTCGACCTGCCGGACGCGTTCTGCACCGGGTCGAGCATCATGCCGCACAAGAAGAACCCCGACGTGCTGGAACTCACCCGCGGCAAGGCCGGCAAGGTGATCGCCGGGTTGCAGCAACTGTTCCTCTTGGTGAAGGGGCTGCCGCTGGCGTACAACCGCGACCTGCAAGAGGACAAGACGGCGATCTTCGACGCATTCGACACCGTGGCCGGCTGCCTCGGCGTGGCGGCGCCGCTGGTGCGCGAGACGAAGCTGCGCCGCGACGTGATCGCCGCCCGCCTCGAAGACGGCTTCCTGGACGCGACGACGCTGATGGAGGGGCTGATCGCCCGCGGCGTGCCGATGCGGTCGGCGCACGAGGCGGTCGGGAACCTGGTGCGCGAGTGCGAGGGGAAGCGGTGTCGGCTGGCGGACCTGCCGGACGCGGCGTTCGAGGCGGCGTGCCCCGGCCGCGGCGCCGAACTACGCGGCACGCTCGGCGTGGCGAACGCGCTGGCGGCGTTCACGAGCGTCGGCAGCACGGCGCCGCTTGAGGTCGAGCGGCAGGTGCGGGAGTGGCGGGAGCGGCTGGTTTAACTGCGCTGTGACACCGCGGACGCCGCCCAGGGTTTCACCCTGGGCTACTCTCCGACGCCCTCCGGGCTGAATCCCCATCACGTCACTCGTGCCACGAACACACCACAAGCGGTCAGAGCCCCGGAGGGGCGTCGGCGCGTAGCCCAGGGTGAAACCCTGGGCGGCGTCCGCGGCGCGCCGATAAGCTAACCCCATCACAACACCCACCTGGAAACGGCATTCATGGACCACTTCGCCTACCGCGACCGCACCCTGCTCTGCGAGGACGTGCCCGTCCCCGAGCTGGCCGAGAAGTACGGCACGCCGCTGTACGTCTACAGCGAAGCGGCCCTGCTCGCGCGGCTCACCGAGGTGCAGACCGCCTTCAAGGCCGCCGACCCGATCATCGCCTACAGCGTGAAGTCGAACGGCAACCTCAGCATCTGCCGGCTCATGGCCCAGCACGGCAGCGGCTTCGACGTGACCTCCGGCGGCGAGCTCCACCGCGCCCTCACGGCCGGCGGCTCGGGGAAGAAGATCGTCTACGCCGGCGTCGGCAAGTCGGACGCCGAGATGCGCGACGGGCTCGCCAAGGGCGTCTTCCTGTTCAACGTCGAGAGCGAGGCCGAGCTGCACGCCCTCGGCGCCGTCGCGCAGAGCCTGGGGGTGAAGGCGCCGGTGGCGCTGCGGGTTAATCCCGATCTGCCGCCCAAGACGCACGCCAAGACCGACACGTCCGTCAAGGGCGTCAAGTTCGGCCTCGACATCGAGACCGTCGTGGACGTGGCCCGGTCCGTCGTCGGCCACCCCGGGCTGGCGATCGTCGGCGTCCACATGCACCTCGGCTCGCCGATCCTCAGCGCCGAGCCGTACCGCCAGGGGGCCGCGAAGGCGGTGCAGTTGGTGAAGGCGTTCCGCGAGATGGGGCACGACATCCGCTTCCTCAACATGGGCGGCGGCTTCGGGATCAGCTACCGGAAGCAGGAAGCGCTTCCCGCCGCGGCTTTCGCCGAGGTCATCCTCCCCGCGGTGAAGGAGACCGGCTGCCAGCTCGTTCTCGAACCGGGGCGGTTCATCGTCGGCAACTCGGGCATCCTGGTCAGCCGCGTCGTGTTCACCAAGGAAACGGGCGGCAAGCGCTACGTCATCCAGGACGCGGCGATGAACGACCTCATCCGCCCGACGCTGTACGACTCGTTCCACCGCGTCTGGCCGGTGACGCCGGCCGCGGACGTGCCGACCTGGCCCGAGGACTGCGAAGCTGCCATCCCGAACACGCAGCCCGTGGACGTGGTCGGGCCGGTGTGCGAGAGCGGCGACTTCCTGGCAAAGGGGCGGCACCTGCCGGCGCTTTCCCGCGGCGACCTGCTGGCGACGTTCAGCGCCGGCGCGTACGGGATGGCGATGGCCAGCAACTACAACAGCCGGCTCCGGGCGGCCGAGGTTCTCGTTACAGGCCGCACACACCGACTGATCCGCCGCCGCGAGACGTTCGCCGACCTCACCGCGTGCGAAGACGATTGCCTCCGGTGATGCGCGGCGTCACAATCGGAGGGTGTCCGGCTCTCGCGCCGGCGTTGCGCCTATTCCGCGCCCGGAGGAACCCCCGGTGACTGCCGCATCGTTCGTCGGAGCGCTCGTCGCCGCACGCCGGGCCGCCGGGGGTGGGTGCTGGCCGGCCTCGCCGCCGCGGCCGTGGTCCTCGCCGCCGGCAGCCCCCTCCCCGCCCAGCAGGAGGCGAAGGGGCAGGCCACGCCGCCCGAGGAGCTGTTCCGCGACATGCGCGGCCTCATCCGCGAGGGGAAGTTCGACCTCGCCGCCGCGTACCTGCGGGCGTTCGTCGGGAGCGAGCCGACCGACCCGCTACTGCTGAAGATCGAGAAGGACTACGGCACCACCGTCTTCCAGGACCTGCGGACGATCCGCCGCTGGTCCGACGACCCCAAGACCGACACGCAGGCCCGCGCCGACGTGGAGGCCGTCATCGCCAAGGCCCGCGCCGCGGTGACGAAGCAGCTCGAAACTCCCGAGCGCGTCAACAAGTACATTCGCAACCTCGGCGAGACCGAGGAGGAGCGCCTGTTCGCGGAGCTGGAGCTGAAGCGGACCGGCGACTACGCCGTGCCGTTCATGGTGGACGCCCTCCGCCGCAACAGCACGCCCAAGCTCACCCGCGGCATCCTCGCCGCCATCGCGAAGCAGGACGCCCACACGATGGGCGGCTGGCTCGCCGCGCTCGACGGCCTCCCGCCCGAGTTCCAGTACGCCGTCCTCGCGGCGATCGCCACCCGGCCCGACGTGCTGGAGTTGACGAAGGCGGCGCAGACGGACTTCACCCCGCGGCTGTGGTACGCCTACGGCAAGGCCGACACCCTGCCCGGCCTGCGCGAGTACGCCAAGGCGGCGCTCGACCGGCTGTACCGCGACGTGGAGCGGCGCGACGCCGCGGCCGAGCTGGTGGGCCTCGCCCGGCCGTTCGCCAACCACAAGGCGAACTACGGCGGCGCCATGAACCCCGGCACCGGCGCCCCGGCCACCGTGGCCGTGTGGCAGTGGGACGCGAAGGACGAGAGGCTCGTGAAGCAACCGGCCGTGCCCGTACCGCAGGCCGACGAGTACTTCGGCCTCCGCTACGCCCGTTGGGCGCTGGACGTGCGGCCCGACTACGAGGCCGCCCAGGCGCTCGTGCTGACGCTCGCCGCCGAGACGGCGATGGAGCGCGGCAAGTTCGGCGACCTCGCCCGCACCGACCCGACGGTCTACCGGCTGCTCGCCGACGCACCCGCGAACGTGCTCAACGACCTGCTCGACCGCGCGTTCGCCGAGAACCGCTCGGCCCTGGTGCTGGCCCTGGTGCAGGTGCTCGGCGACCGGGCCGACCGCGCCGCGGCGACGAGCACCCCCAACCGCCCGTCGCGGCTCGAGCGCGCCCTCGACTACCCGAACCCGCGGGTGCAGTTCGCCGCGGCCAACGCCCTGCTGCGGTCGCCGGTGCCGATCGACGGCCGGGTCCGCGGCCGCGTCCTCGACGTGCTGAAGCGCGCCGCGGCGGTCGACCCCGGCGTGCCGAGCGGGGCGAAGGGGCAGGCGCTCCTCGCCGACCCCGACCGCAAGCGCGCCGACGACACGGCCGCGCTGCTGCGGCAGATCGGCTACGACGTGGAGGTGTACGGCACCGGCCGCGACATGCTCCGCCGCATCGCCCGCGCCAGCGACTTCGACCTCGTCGTGATCGACCGGCACGTGCCGAACCCGGAGCTGCGAGACCTCGTCGGCCACCTCCGCGCCGACAGCAACGCCGCCCGCCGGCCCGTGCTCGTGGTCGCGTCCGCCGACCAGCCCATCCCCCCAAGCATCGAGCAACTGGCCCTGCGGTTCGCGCTGCTGATCGCCGCCACCGAGACGGCCCCGGTCGGGATGCCCGACCCGTACGTGGCGGACATCCGCCGAACGCCCGAGACGGACGCCTCGGAGCGGAAGCAGATCCAGGACCGCCGCGACGCGGTGTTCGCCACGGTGCAAAAGGCGCGGGCGGACCGGCTGGCGCGGGTGCTGGAGACCAGCGGCATCGAGCTGTCGCCGAACCAGAAGTTCCAGGTGAAGCTGCGGATCGACCAGCTGACGTGGGCGGTGCTGGCGGCCGAGTTCCCGCTGTCGAAGGCGTCGGCCCCGGGCGCGTACCAGACCTACGAGACGCTGTTCAAGCAGATTGCCGTTCAGCCGGCGGTGCCCGAGTACACGCGGCGGTTGGGGCAGGACCACCTGCTGACGCTGCTGACCCGGTTCGCGGAGGACGTGGCCGCTTCCCCGGTGGCCCAGGCGCGGTTCGAGGCGTTCCGCTCGCGCGTGGACCCGGAGGCGCTGGGGCTGGTGGTGCGCCAGCCGCGCGACTTCCCCGCGGAGGCGCGGACGACGCGGCTGGTGGGCCACTACCCGGGCGTGAAGGTGATTCCCGAGCCGCACTCGAAGACGTGGTTCGAGCAGGACGTGAACGCGGCGTTCCAGGACCCCGCCGACCGCCCGCGCGACCCGGCCGAGAAGCGCGCGACGGCCCGGCTGGCGGTGCAGTGGCTGGCCCGCATGGCGACCGGCGAGGTGCCCGGCTTCGACGCGAAGCTGGCGTCGAACGAGCTGCTGGCGGCGCTGCGGACGGACGAGCTGGCCGACCCGGCGATCGACGGCGTCGCCCGCCTCCCGACGGCCGAGGCGCAGGCGGGTTTGGTGAGCCTGGCGGTGACGCCGATGCGGCCGCTGCCGCTGCGGGCGCGGGCGGCGGACGCCGCGGTTCGGCACGTCCAGGCGCACGGCAAGCTGACGCCCGACGCCCTGACGACGACGGTGGCGCAACAGTCCGGCACCGAGGCGGACGCCGACCTGCGCGGCCGGCTTATGGTGCTGCGGGGGCTGCTGGCGCCGAGCCCGTCGGGCTTCGTGACGGGGTTGCGGAGCTACAACCCGCCGCTGGTCCCGCCCCCGGCCGCCGCCGCGCCGATGACGCCGCCGGCGACGACTCCGCCCGAGGAGCCGAAGAAGGACTGACTCCGCTAGCCGGCGGGTGCCGGGTCGGGAGCCGCAGGCGATTGCCTGCGGCTCCCGACCCGGCACCCGCCGGCGTCATTTCCAGGCGACGTGATGGCCGACACGCTGGCCGACCTGTTCGACCACTGCGGCGACACGGACTTCTGCGACCGCGTGTTCGTCCGCATCTGCGAGGTTCACGGCAACGGGGCCGACGTCTCCCGGCTGACCGAGGAAGAACGGACCGTGTCCCTCGTGTGGGGCTCGCTCGGTGTCATCGGCAACGGCGGCTTCCGCTACCTGTTCGAGGGAAGCGTCCGCGGCGACCCGAACTACGCCCTCACCCGGCGGGCGTTCGAGGCGATCGGATGCCCGGAAGCGGCCGAGGCATTTCGTGAGGCGCTGTCGGCGTTTCCGGACTGCGTCCCGCCAGTGAACCAGGCCAAGCGAGAGCGGGCGTACCTACATCACTTCCCGGGGATGGGGACTTCACCCGACCGGGCCTTCTACGCGGCTCAAGACGATATCCCCAAACGGCTGGCGAACTGGCTGCGCTCGCGCAACCGACCGCACCCGCACCTGGCAAAGCCGGAGTAACCGTGCGAGGGGTGGACTGGAACCGACGCCACGTCCGCTGAGTTGGCCGGAACCGGCACCGCCTTTCAGTACGCAACTTCTTTCACCACAACGCATTCGAGTGCATTGCGTCGCCTCGTTTCGATCCAACAAACTTTTGTGGCATTGACTCAATGCGTGCCTCGACCCCCCGGGGGGTCGGTGGCACACAATCGCCGCGGTCGCTCCGACGGCGACTCCGGGGACGAAGTGCGAGCAAGCGCGCAAGTCGGGTGAGGTATCCCGTTCCAGCGGCGAACCCCGGCGGGACGGTCCGGGACACCGGAGCCAGCCATGAGCCGCACCTACGACTCCGCCGCCCAGCCGACCCTCGCGGACCTCACGACCGCCTTCCTGGCCACCCGCTCAGACGCCGCCGCGGCGGCAGTCGAGCCGGTCGGAAGCGAAGTGGAGCCCCACGAGGTCACGGCCGGGTTCCGGATCGAACCCCGGACCGCCTGGGCCGACGCCACCGCCACCCTTCCCGCCAGCCCGGCCGCGACGCCGACCGAGTGGGCGACGCTCGTGTCGCTACCGGTCGCAGCCTACGCCGTGCCGATGGCCGCGGGGAATTTTCCGCAGCGCGTCCGCGACGTGGCCCCGCTGCTGGGCCGCTTCGACGCCGCCGCCCTCCGCCCGTCGGCGGCCGGCACCCCCGCCCCGGGCCTCAGCGGCCTGCGGACGTGGGTCGTGCGCGAGGCGAAAAAGCGGACCGCCGCCGCGGCGCTGGTGGCCGCGGGGGTCGCGCGGGCGGCCGGCGAGCTGGACTGGGCGGCGGAGTTGCTGGCCGACGCCGAGGCGCTGTGTACCGGCGACGACCGCGGCCGGTGGGAGAACGAGCGGGCGGCACTGGCGTGGCACCGCGGCGACGCGGCCGACGCCCTGGCCCGCTGGGAGGCACTGCCCGACGCCCCGGCCGTGCGCTTCAACCGCGGCATGGCACTTTTGTTCCTGGGCCGCGCGGCCGAGGCGAAGGGCGTGCTGACGGCCGCGATTTCGGCCCTGCCCGAAGGGAGTGGCTGGCGCGACCTGGCCGAGTTGTACCGCACACTGGCCGAGATTCACGGGTAATTCCAACAATCGTCCCCGGGGCAACTCCCGCCCGTTGCAACGGGTGGGCGTTGTGGTAGATTGTCAGGCAGCCGACACTGCAACCGCTCTCCCCGGGCTGCCGTTCCGATGCGTGCCCCCTTCACGCCCGCGCTCGTGCTCCTCGTCGCCGCCGGGTGCGGCGGCGGGTCGAGCCCGTCGATCTCCGTCCCCACCTACAACCCGGACGGCGCCGCGCAGGACGCCCTCAAGCAATTCGACAAGAACGGCGACGGTGCCATCGACGGCCCCGAGCTGGACGCCGTCCCCGGCCTGAAGGCGGCCTTCGGCGGCAAGAAGGTCACGGCCGACGCCCTCAAGACCCGAATTGAATCGTACCGCGCCGGCAACGTCGGGGCGCTCGGCTACCGCGTCAAAGTCACGCGCAACGGAGCCCCACTGGCGGGCGCGACGGTCACGTTCACGCCCGAGCCGTTCCTCAGTTCACTCCGCGAGGCGACCGCAACCACCGACTCGGGCGGCGAGGCGAGCAACTTCACGTTCGGCGGCGACACCGTCCCCGGGCTGCCGCCCGGGATGTACCGCGTGTCCGTGTCCAAGTCCGGCGAGACCATCCCGGCGGCGTTCTCCACGCAGACGACCGTCGGGTGCGAGGTGAGCGGCGGCCGCGGCGGCTCCGGCTCCCTCGACGTCAACATCCCCGGCCGCTAGCCGGGGTGGCTTCATTCCGTTCGTCCGCCCGTGGAGGTCGTCATGCATTCCTCGGTCCCGCGGCCCCGCCGCGCGTTCACACTCATCGAACTGCTCGTCGTCATCGCCATCATCGCCATCCTCATCGGCCTCCTGCTGCCGGCGGTGCAGAAGGTGCGGGAGGCGGCCAGCCGGGCGAAGTGCCAGAACAACCTCAAACAGGTTGGCATCGCCATGCACAACTGCCACGACGTGAACGGGTACTTCCCGTCGGGCGGGTGGGGCTGGAACTGGGTCGGCGAGCCGGGCCGCGGGTCCGGCAAGGACCAGCCGGGCGGGTGGGTGTACAGCATCCTGCCGTACGCCGAGCAGGGGGCGCTGGCCCAACTGCAAGGGGCGGCCGGGTTCAGCACGCGGAACCAGACGTCGCTGTCGATCTTCAGCTGCCCGAGCCGCCGCGCCGCGGCCCCGTACCCGAACTACTACAACTACGGCTACTACAACCCCGGCAACTCCATCCTGCCGACGTTCGGCCGCACCGACTACGCGGCGTGCGTGTCGGGCAACTCGAACGCGAACGAGATCGACGGCGGGCCGAGCACCCTCGCCGCGGGCGACGCGATGGCCCCCGCCGGGTGGGACGGCATCTTCGGCCGCAAGAGCCAGACCCGCATCGCCGACATCCTGACCGGCACCAGCAACCAGTGCATGGTCGCCGAGAAGTACCTGAATCCGAACAACTACGTGACCGGCACCGACGGCGGCGACAACGAGTGCATGTACACCGGGCTGAACAACGACGTGTACCGCACCACGTACAACCCGCCGCTCCAGGACCGCCAGGGGCTCGGCGACACCCTGCGGTTCGGCAGCGCCCACATCGGCGGGCTGAACGTCGCCCTCGGCGACGGGTCGGTCCGCACGATCCGCTACAGCGTGGACGGCGCCATGTGGCGACAGTTCGGCAACATGCGCAGCACCACGCCGATCAACCTGAACTGAGTGACGTGCGGCCGACGCCCACCCGTAGTAAGGGTGGGCGTTCTCGTTGGTCAGCCGGCCACGGCCTTGTAGACCGCGAACCCCAGCGCCAGCACGCCGAACACCAGCCAGACCACGCCCATCGCCTTGGCCTGCCCGCCCTCCAGGTCCGGCCCCTTCTTGGTCACCGCCTTGCCGGTGACGAACACCGACACCGCCAGCCCGAGCAGGATCAGCCCGATGACCGCGGCCCCGGCCGCGACCACCAGCGGCTTGCCGGCCAGCCACTTGTTGATGTCGTCGTTCAGGTCGGCGAACAGCGGCATGACGGGCTCCGTACGGGGCGGGTGACGCGACTCATCCTACGACCGGCGCGGCTTCAGCGGCTTCGCCGGGAGCGTCCCCACGAATGCGAGTGCCCGGCCGAGCCAGTCGGCGAGTTGGCGCTGGGTGTCGATGCCGTCGGGGTCCACCATCACCCAGTTGGTCATCGGCCGGCCGGTGATGTCGAACGGGCGAACGTGCGGCTCGTCGAGAGCGTCCGCGGCGGCGGGGCCGAGGCGGGCGATCAAGTCTTCGTGCCACACGCCGGCGACGATGTTACCGTCGAGGAAGAAGGCGACGCCGCCGAACATGACCTTTTCGGAGACGCCGCGGGTGCGGCCGATGTGGTCGCGGACGCGGGCCACGAGGCCGGGGTCGGAGTGCATGGCTCACCCGGGATTCCGTGCGGTGATCAACCGCTCGACCGCGGCCGCGGAGCGGGCCAGGCCGTCGCGCACGGTCAGTTTCGCCGCCACCGCACGACACGCGCTGGCAACCTCGGCCGAGCCGAGCAGCCGCGCCAGCGCCGCGGCCACACGCCGGCCGGTGAACCGCTTCACGGCGAGCCCTTCCCCGACGCCGAGCCGGACGGCCCGCGCCAGGTTGTCGAACTGGTCGTGCGCCAGCGGCATCACCAGTTGCGGCGTGCCCGCCGCGAGCGCCTGCGACATCGAGCCGACGCCGCCGTGGTGCACGAAGGCCGCCGTCCTCGGCAGCAGGACGTCGAGCGGGGCGTAGGTCACGTGCCGCACGCCGGGCGGCAGCGCTGCCGGGAGCTGTTCCGGGAACCGCGTCAGGAGCAGCGCCCGCCGGCCCAGCCGCTGCGCCGCATCGACCGCCGCAGCGAAGAACGCCCGGCCGTGGACGTTCGCCGAGCCCGGCGTGAACGCCAGTGGCGGCTCCCCGGCGTCCAGGAACGCCGCCAGGTCGGCGGGCAGGCCGTCGGCCGTGCCGTCGTTCCACAGCGGGAAGTCGGTTAGAACCACTCCCGGCGGCCAGTCCGGCTGCGGCGGGCCGAACCAGTCGGGGAACAACCCCACCACGCCGTCCGGCGAGTGCCACCAGCGGTCGACGCGCGGCAGCGGCCCGAGCCCGAGTTCGGCGCGCCACGGGTTCAGGGAGCGGGCCACCGTCGGGTGCGCGAAGAACCTGATGCCGGCGGCGTAGAGCAGCCGCCGGAGCCAGAGCGGCCCCGCCAGTCCGGCGAAGTCCGGCGGCACGACGTTGCTCCAGATCACGGACGGCTGTAGGTGGACGCTCACGACCGGCAGGCCGAGCTTCTCGCGTGCGGTCAGTGCCCCGAAGCCGAACACGTTCGTGACACCGGGCAGTCGCAACTTCTCGTGGAGGGTGTACTGCTGGCGGATGGCGTCACCGAGGCGGTCGAGCACGGTGCGAAAGCCGGTCCGCGGCTTCCACAGGCCCGGGTCGCGGATCGTGTCCTCGAACTGCGCGGCGGTGCCGAGGGGCTCGAAGTCGAAGCCGTGCCGGCGGACCGGCTCCTCGAAATAGGGGTTGGTGGCGAACGTGACGACGTGGCCCCGGCCGCGGAGCGCCAGGGCCAGGCCGAGCATCGGGAACACGTCCCCGGCGCTACCGAACGTGCTGACGAGGAGTCGCATCAGGGGATGGTATACGTCGGCGACACTTTCGAGACGCTGTTCCCGTCGCGCCGCTCCACCCAGAACTCGACCGGCCCGGGCTCGTTCGCCAGCTCCGGGGTGATGAACGTCTCGCGGTACTCGGCCGGCCCCTGGCCGCCGCCGAAGGCCTTCAGGGTGCGGTCGTGAGAGGACGTGCGGCTGCCGGAGCGGAAGTTAAAGTAGAAGTCGCCCTTGAAGAACCCGCCCGGGTTCTCGCCCGACATCAGCACCTTCACCGTGACCGACTGCGTGCCGCCCTGCGGGGACTTGGTGCGGCTGCCGTCCACCATCGTCACCTGTCGGCCGGAGGCGAGGTACAGCATCACGCCGCACCCGCCGCAGCACAGGGCCATGCCGCCGCCGCCGATCAGCAGCAGGATCAGCAGAATCTTCCCGACGCCGCCGCCGGACTTCGCGGCCGGCCGGTCATCGGCGGGGCGGCGACGGCGGCGCGGGCGGTCGTCCGGGTCGTCGCGGTCGTCACGGCGGGGCGGGTCGTCGTAGTCATCGTCGTCGTCGGGGCGGCGGGTCGGCACGGGGGTGTCCTCGTCGTCACACACAAAACAGTGAGCCCGGGGACGGCGGTCCCCGGGCTGCGATTCGCCGCGCCGGCCGAATTATTTCGGGGCGTCCTTTCCGACGTTTGCGACGGCGTCCTCCGCGGCCTTGATGATGGTGGCCACCTGCTCGTCGGTCGGGCCGCCGGCCGGAAACGTCCACCGGTCCTTGACCCGCATGCGGTTGTAGACCACCACGGTCACCTTGTCGTCGGCCTTGAGCCCCCAGGAGTCGATCGCCTTGCCCTTGTTCGGGGCCAGCCCGAACGGCACGTTCGGCGCCTTCGCCTCGTTCGCCAGCTTCAGCACCGCGTCGGCGTGAACGTCCCGCTTCTCGTCGTCGGGGAACTCGCCGTCCAGCGTCACGTTCGTGGTCGTGCCGTCGGCGTTGGCCAGCGCCACCGCCTTGGCCGGGGCGTCGATCCACAAGAACTGCACGAACCCGGTCAGCTTGTCGCCGCGGTACTCGGGAATCTTCTTGTCGAGCGCCTGGGCCAGCTTGACGACGCCGGAGTTCGACAGATCCGTCGCGTCGGAGCGGACGAACACCGCGACGACCGGGCTGAGGCCGTTCTCGCTCACGAGGTCGTGCATCTTGCGGGTGCGGTCGCGGGGGTCGCGGTCGTCGGCCTTCACCGGGGGACTGACCTTCGGCGGAAAGCGCCCGTCGGCCACGAGGAAGGCGCGGAACGTTTCCGGCACCCACTCGCCCTTTTGGGCGGTGGACGCGGCCTTGGGGTCGGCCTTCGGCTCGACCTTCGGTTCCTGGGCGGCGGCGGCCGCGGCGAGCAAGAGCCCGGCGGCCAGGCCGACGGTCCGGCGGGGGGGGGGCATCGTTGCTCCTCGGTGGTACGGGTGTCCCACTCTAGCCTGACGCCCCGACCGGCGGGCGTCAACCCGGCAGTCCGGACAGCCGTTTGCGTCCGGCGGCCGGACCCGTTAGGATCGATACGTTATCCCCGGTCCCCGTCGCCACCACCACAGGTCGCGCCAATGGCCGTCGAACTCCGGTGCCCGGACTGCCGGGCCAAGCTAAAGCTGAAGAAAGCCCCGGAGCCCGGCACCGAGGTCGAGTGCCCCGAGTGCTACGCCGTGTTCGACGCCCCCGAGGCCGAGGACGTTCGCACCGACGACGACACCCCGCCGCCGCGCCGCCGCCCGGCCGACGACGCGGACGACGACGACCGCCCGCGCAAGAAGAAGAAGCCGAAGAAGGAGAAGCCCGCCGCCGGCGCCCCGACGCCCAGGAAGCGCAAGGCGAAGAAGAAGGAGACGAACAAGCCGCTGCTCATCGGCCTGATCGCCGGCGGGCTGGCCTTCCTGGCCCTGAACGTCTTCATGCTGGCGTGGTTCTTCCTGAAGAAGCCGGCCGCCTACGAGCTGATGAACTACCTGCCGCCGGACTGCACCTCGGTGTCGGGGTCGAACATCGGCCACGTCCGGAAGTACATCGAGTTCTACAAGAAGTTCGAGTCGCAGGTGAACGAGTCGTCCTTCAAACGGGCCGCCGACGTCGTCTCCGCGGCGGTCGGCGGCGACAAGAACGAGTTCCTCGACTACATGGTCATGGGGACCAACGGCAAGGGCGAGGAGGCGATGGTCCTGAAGACGCGGACCCCCTTCGACCAGTCGCTGCTGTCGAAGATGCCGGGCGCCCGCAAGGCGGCCGCCGACGGCCGCGACTACTACACCGTGGACGCCATCCCCGGCGTCTTCAACGGGCCGCTAAAGGTGTTCAGCCCGACGCCGAAGCTGGTGGTTCTCTGCCCCGCCGGCGTGTCCGGCGGCACGTTCAACAAGATGATCGCGGGGAACGCCGGCGACCTGGAGAACGCTACCGCGGCCCGGTTCGGCCCGCTCGGCAAGCGGATCGTCCGCGGCACCGCCTGGTACATGCTGACGTACGACAACAACTCCCGGCCGAAGGAGCCGGACAACAAGGACCCGGGGGCCGCCGGCGGCGACTTCGAGAAGCAGTTCGCCCAGGCGACCAAGTCGCCGAAGGCGGGCGGCTTCAAGATCAGCGTCGGCTCGCGGAACGTGCGGTTCGAGGGGTGCCTGGAGTTCGCCGACTCGGACGCCGCCAAGGCGCTCCGCGACCGGTTCCGCGACAGCCCGCTGGCCAAGACGGACGACGCCTCGCTCGACCCGCCGCGCTACTGGAAGCAGTTCGTGAGCAAGATGATCGGCAACCAGAAGGTCGGCGTCGAGTTGTACACCAACCTCGGGGCCACAACTTCCGGCGACCTGTTCATCATCTCCAGCGAGTGCGACACGCTCTCGCTGATGGAGTCGTCGAGCACGCTGGTCGGGAAGATGACCGGATCGGGCGCCGGCGGTGGCGGGGGTGGGGGCGGCGGTCGTGGCCCCGGCCCGCCGCCGGGGATGAATGGCCCGGCCGGCCAGGGAGCGGGCGGCCGCCCGGGTGCGGCGGAAGCGGGCGTCGCCATACCGTGAGTTCGCCCGGCCGGCCGCGCGGCGGCTAGAATCATCGCGTGACTCCGACCGACGCCTGGCCGCCGCCGCGCCCCGACGCCCCGCTCGCCGTCCTGGTGAGCGGCGGCCTCGACAGCGCCGTTCTCCTCGCCGAGGCGGCGTGGGCGTACCCGGCGGTCGTTCCGGTGTACGTCCGCGTCGGGATGCTGTGGGAGGACGCCGAGCGCGCGCACCTCGACCGCTTTCTGGCCGCCGTCCGCACGCCGGCGCTCCGACCACTGGTGGAACTGGCGCAGCCCGCGGCCGACCTGTACGGCGGCCACTGGAGCGTGACGGGCACCGATGTCCCGTCGGCGACCGCCGCCCACGACGCCGATTTCCTCCCCGGCCGCAACGTCCTACTATTCGCCAAGCCTCTGCTGTGGTGTCACCTCCACGGCGTGCCGGAACTGGCCACGGCCCCGCTCGGCACCAACCCCTTCCCGGACGCCACCCCGGCGTTCTATGACGGCCTCGCCGCGGTCGTGGCACGCGGGATGAACCTGCCGCCGGTCCGCGTCCTCCGGCCGTACGCGAAGTTGACGAAGACGGACGTGCTCCGCCGCGGGCTGCGCTTTCCGCTGGAGTTCACGTTCTCGTGCGTGCGGCCGGCGGGGCACGTACCGTGCGGGGAGTGCATCAAGTGCGGGGAGCGGCAGGCGGGCTTCCGCGCGGCGGGAGTACCGGACCCGACGAGGTACGCGACCGAGGGCGATCGATGTTCGCGGTGACGAAGGAAATCCACTTCTGCTACGGCCACCGGCTCCTCGGCTATGCCGGCAAGTGTCGGCACCTGCACGGGCACAACGGCAAGGCCGTGGTCACGCTCGAAGCCCCGGAGCTGGACCGCCTCGGCATGGTGCTCGACTTCGGCGAGATGAAGAGGGTCCTCGGCAGGTGGGTCGACGACAGCCTCGACCACCGAATGCTGTTGCACCGCGACGACCCGGTCGTGCCGGAACTGGAGCGGCAGGGCGAGCCGCTCGTGTTGCTGGACGTGAACCCGACGGCGGAGAACATCGCCCGACTGATCTTCGACCACGCCGCCGCCGTGGGGCTGCCGGTGACCGAGGTGACGCTGTGGGAGACGGCCAACGCGTTCGCCACCTACCGCCCCGCCGGCACCACGTCGCGGCCGATCACGGTCACGGTGCGGGCGGCACGCTAGCCGCGTGGCCGGCCTCGCTGCGGGCCACCACGACCACGGCCGACAGGTCGCCGATGTTGTTCACCGTGGTCCGGCACATGTCGAGAATGCGGTCGATCCCCAGGACGATGGCGATCGCCCCGGGCGGGATACCGGCCGTCTCCAGCACGAGCATCAGAAGCGGGATCGACCCGCCGGGCACGCCGGCCGCGCCGACGGCCGTGAGAACGCACAGCATCACCACCAGCGCCTGCTGCCCGAGCGCCATCGGCTCCGGCAGCATCAGCTGCGCCAGGAACATTACGGTGACGCCCTCGAACAGGGCGGTGCCGGCCATGCACATGGTCGCCCCGAGCGGCAGGACGAACGCGGCGATCCGCGGCGGCACGCCGAACTCGACCTCGGCCGTGCGCAGGTTCGTCGGCAGGGTGGCGTTCGACGAACTGGTGCTGAACGCGGTGACGATCGACGCCCGGGCCTTGCGGAAGAACGTGAGCGGCCCGTACCCGCCGAGCACGCGGACAAGCGCCGGCAGCACGAGCCCGCCCTGGATTGCCAGCCCGAGCAGCACGACGAACACGTACTTCCCGAGGAGCCCGAGGAGCGCGAACCCGAGCTGCGACGTGGTGGCGAAGATCAGGCAGAACACGCCGACCGGCGCGAGCTTCATCGCCAGGGTGATGATGAACACCATCAGCTCGCCGATCGCCTCCAGCAGCCGCACCACCGGCTCGGCCTTGTGGGCGTCGAGCTTCGTCAGGCCGACGCCGACGAGCAGGGCGAAGGTGATGATGCCGAGCATCTCCAGGTTCGCCGCCGCCCGGAAGGGGTTGTTCGGCACGACCGACTGCACGAACGACATGACCGTGTACTCGGCCGGCTTCCGCTCCCCGGCGCCGGTCGCGAACTGCTTCTGAAGTTCGGCCAGGTCGCCGGGCGGGAGCCCTTCCCCGGGCTTGACCGCGTTGACCAGCACCAGCCCGATGACGGTCGCGATGGTGGTGATGACGAGGAAGTACGCGATCGTCTTCCCCCCGACCCGGCCCACCGCCCCGACGCTGCCGATCTGGGCGACGCCGACGGCGAGCGACGCGAATACCAGCGGCACGACGGTGACGAACAGCAGCCGCAGGAACACCTGGCCGATCGGCTCCGTGACGTTCTGGTTGAGGAGCCGGAGCCACTGCGGCACGACCGGCCGCTGGTCCGCACCCACCCCGACGAACAGGTAGTTGACGAGGCAGCCTGCGGCCGCGCCGAGGACGAGCCCGGCCAGGATGCGGGTGTGCGGGACCGAAGCGGGCGAAGCCATGTCGGGTCCGGGGTGGGGGCGGGGGAGGCTTGGGACACGATAGGCGAGGGGCCGTCCCCCGCCTATCGTGTCGGGGATGTTCGACCTCATCATCCGCAACGGCCGCGTCGTGGACGGGTCCGGCCTCCCCTGGACCCACGCCGACGTCGGCGTCACCGCCGGCCGCGTCGCCGCCGTCGGCCGCTTCCCCGAATCCGCCGCACGCGCCACGCTCGACGCCGCCGGGAAGGTGGTGTGCCCGGGCTTCGTGGACGCGCACGTCCACGGCGACCTGGCGCTGCTCGTGGACCCGTACCACGAAGCCGCCGTCCGCCAGGGCGTGACGACGCATGTGCTGGGCCAAGACGGCGTGGCCTTCGCCCCGGGGTCGGCCGCGGTGCAGGCGTACATGCGGGAGTACACCGCCGGCTTCAACGGCAACTTCCCCACGCCCGGCAAGACGTGGGCGAGCGTCGCCGAGTACCTGGCGCTGTTCGACGGCGCGTGCGCCCTCAACGTCTGCACGCTGATACCCAACGGGAACGTGCGGATGGAGGTGATGGGCCTCGACCCGCGGAAGCCGACTGCCGCCGAGCTGGCCGCGATGCGGCGGCTGATCCGCGTCGGCATGGAGGAGGGCGCCGTCGGCCTGTCCAGCGGGCTCGACTACGTCCCCAGCATCTACGCCGACGAGGACGAGTTGTCCGAGTTGTGCCGCGAGATCGCCCCGTTCGGCGGTGTCTACGTCACCCACATGCGCGGGTACAACCAGCAGAAGGCACCGGCGGCGCTCGAGGAGGTGTTCAACGTCGGCCGCCGCTCCGGGGCGGCAGTCCACGTCTCGCACTTCAACTGCCTCGCCGCTCAAACCCTGCCGCTGCTCGACGCCGCGCGGGCCGACGGCGTGGACGTGACGTTCGACCTGTACCCCTACCTCTACGGCAGCACGCTGGTGTCGATGCTGACGCTGCCGCCGGAGGTGTGCGCCGGCGGCACCGCGGCGACGGTCGAACGGCTGAAGCAACCCGCGGTGCGGGCCGGGCTGCAAGCGGCGTTCGAAAATCCGCGCTTCCCGATCGAAACCATCCGCCTGGCGAGCGTGCCGAGCGACGAGTACCGCCACTACGAGGGGAAAGGCCTGACCGCCGCCGCGGCCGACGCCGGGCAGTCGCTCGTGGATTTCGTGTGCGACCTGTTGATCGCCACGACGTGCGCCGCGGGCTGCGTCATCCGCCACTTCGCCGCCCGGCAGGACGCCGACGTGGTGGCCCTGATGCGGCACCCGCTGATGATGGCCGGGAGCGACGGCATTTATGTCGGCGGCCGCCCGCACCCGCGCGGCACCGGCTGCTTCGCCCGCTACCTCGGCCACCACGTCCGCGCCGGCGACTGGTCGCTCGAGGAGGCGGTGATGAAGTGCGCCCACCACACCGCCCGCCGCTTCGGTCTCGCCGACCGCGGGCTGTTGCGGGCCGGGTTCGCGGCGGATGTGGTGGTGTTCGATCCCGACGCCATCACCGACCGTTCCACCTACGACGACGGCAGAGCGCTCGCGGCCGGCGTGACGGACGTGCTCGTGAACGGCGAGTTCGTGCTGCGGAACGGGGCGCGCACGGCGGCGCTGCCGGGGCGCGGGCTGAAGAGGAAACCGGATTAACCACAGAGTCACAGAGGGCACAGAGGGCACAGAGGGAAGACCGAGTGAATGACCGGATTTGAATTCAAACTTGCTTCATCTCTGCCTTGTGTCTTCTCTCTGTGCCCTCTGTGACTCTGTGGTTAGTCTACCTGGACGAGTTCACCCATGAAGCACCTGCTCGGCCTCGAAGACCTGTCGGCCGCCGACCTCACCGCGCTTCTCGACGCGGCCGAGGGGTACCTCGGCGTCGGGTACGGCGCCGTGCCGAAGCGCGACGACCTGAAGGGGAAGGTGATTGCCAACCTGTTCTACGAGAACAGCACCCGCACCCGCGTCAGCTTCGGCCTGGCCGCCCGCCGGCTCGGGGCCGACACCCTCGACTTCACCCCCGGCGGGTCGAGCACGTCGAAGGGCGAGACCTTCATCGACACGGCCCGCAACATCGAGGCGATGGGGATCGACGCCGTGGTCGTGCGGCACTCGTCGCCCGGCGCCCCGCACGTGCTCGCCCGGCACCTGCGCCCGCACGTCCGCGTGGTGAACGCCGGGGACGGCGCCCACGAGCACCCGACGCAGGGACTGCTCGACATCTTCACCGTCCGCAAGCGCCTCGGCCGCGTCGCCGGCCTCACGGTCGGCCTCGTCGGCGACATCGCCCACAGCCGCGTCGCCCGCAGCAACATCCACGGCCTGCTGAAGCTCGGCGCGAAGGTGATCGTGTGCGGGCCGACGACGCTGGTGCCGCCCGAGGTCGCGGCGCTGGGCGTCGAGATCGCCCACAACCTCGACGACATCCTGCCGACGTGCGACGTGCTGAACCTGCTGCGCATCCAGTTCGAGCGGCAGCGGAGCGGGCTGTTCCCGTCGATCCGCGAGTACCGCCTCCTGTTCGGGATGGACGGCGACCGGATGACGCGGGCCAAGCCCGGCGTGCTGCTCCTGGCCCCGGGGCCGATCAACCGCGGCGTCGAAATCACGCCCGACGTGGCGGACGGGCCGGCGTCGGCGATCCTGGACCAGGTGACGCACGGGCTGGCGGTGCGGATGGCGGTGCTGAGCAAGTTGTGCCGCGCGGCGTAGCATCGCGGGGTTGCACGCCCTTGCCCGTGTGCCCTACACTGACTCCGTCCCGCGACTCGCCCGAGGACCAGCCGTGACCGCCCCCCTGTTGGTCACCTACTTCGACCGTCTGCCGCCGCTCAACCCGGGGGACGACGAAGAACTCTGGGCCGCCGGCGCCGGCCCGCTGGTGAACCACTTCAAGGACGAGGTTCGCAGCAAGTACACGGAAGGCACCCTGGCCCGGCTCCTCGCCGCGGCGGACGTCCGCACCCGCCGGGCGGCGGCGCTGGCCGTCGGCCTCCTCGGCACCATGGGCTGCAACCAGCCGCTGGCCGCCCGCCTCCGCGACGACGACCCGCTCGTGCAGCGGCTCGCGTCCGACGCCCTGTGGGAGGTGTGGTTCCGCGGCGGCACCGAGGACGAGAACCGGGCGCTCCAGCTGGCCGTGCGCGAGAAGGAGCCGGCCGCCCGCAAGGCGGCACTCGACGACCTCATCACGCTGGCCCCAGACTTCGCCGAGGCGCGGAACCAGCGGGCGATCTGGTTCTTCAAGCAGGGGCAGTACCCGAAGGCGGTCGCCGACTGCGAGGTGGTGCTGCGGCTGAACCCCGTTCACTTCGGGGCCGCGGCCGGGCTCGGGCAGTGCTACCTGAAGCTGAAAAAGCCCCGCGCCGCGCTCCGCGCCTTCCGCCAGGCTCTGGACATCAACCCGACGCTCGAACACCTCCACGAAACCATCCAGGCGCTGAAAGAGGCGCTGGACTCGGAATGAGCCGCGTGCCGCCGCTGCTGGCGGTCGACTTCGCCACCGTCGGGGCGGCCGTCGCCCTCGTCCTCATCGGGCTGGTGGCGGCCGGCGTCGTCGTCAGCTACTTCGCCGGCGTGTCGCCGGTCGTCGAGAAGCACCTCGGCCGGCCGTGGAAGCGCGGCGCCGTCATCACCCGACCGCTGCTCCAGTGGGAGCGCGTCAACCTGTTCCTGGCCCTCGAAGCCCTCCGCGAGGCCTCCGACGCCCGGCCGGTGATCGGCATGGGCTACTGGAACGAGTTGACGCCGGCGCTGGCCGCGAACGCCTCCCGCAACGCCCCCGTCGAGTACACCGTTCGCGCGACGTCGCTCTCGCGGTCGACGAAGGTCGTCGTCTCGGGGCTGTACCTGCTGGCGACGCCGGGGCTGGCGCCGTTCGTGGCCATGCTGTCGCGGACGGCGCTGGACATCCTCGCCCCGACCGCCGACGACGCGCAGAAGGCGCTGGACCGCGTGCTGGCCGAGGCCCGCGAGCGGAACGTCTACCGCGGGCAGGTGCTGATGGTCGAGCAGGCCGGCCCGGCCGGGGCCGACGGCGAGCCCGACTTCCAGATTCGCTTCCACGACCTGCCCGCCGTCAGCCGCGACCAGATCATCCTGCCGGACGAAGTGCTCCAGGTGGTGGAGCGGAACGTCATCGGCCTACTGACGCACGCCGACACGCTGCGCAAAGCCGGCCGCGGCACCCGCCACGGCGTGCTATTCCACGGCCCGCCCGGGGTCGGCAAGACGCTGGTGACGAAGTACCTGGCCCGCGCCTGCCCGGCGTACACCGTCATCCTGCTGACCGGCCGGCAGCTGCGGCTCGTCCGCGAGTCGTGCCAGCTGGCCCGCCTCCTCCAGCCGGCGCTCGTGGTGATCGAGGACGTGGACCTGATCGCCCTCGACCGGGCCGACAACCCGGACACGACGCTCCTGCACGACCTGATGGACCAGATGGACGGCCTCGGCACGAAGGCCGACGTCATCTTCCTGCTGACGACGAACCGCCCGCGGATGCTGGAGCGGGCGCTGGCCGCGCGGCCGGGCCGTGTCGACCAGGCGGTGTACTTCCCCCTGCCCGACCGTGACTGCCGCCGCCGCCTGTTCGAGCACTTCACGCACGGCCTCGACCTTTCCGCGGTCGAGGCCGGCCCGCTGCTCGACCGCACCGAGGGTGCGAGCCCGGCGTTCGTGGAGGAGCTGTTCCGCAAGGCCGCGCTCCTGGCCGCGGAGCGGGGCGAGAAGTCCCACCCGCTGCGGCTCACGACCGCGGACTTCGACAGCGCCCTGCGCGAGCTGGTGGAGTTCGGCGGGGCGCTGACCCGGAACCTGCTCGGCTTCCGCGACGAGCCCGACAGCGGGAACGCGGGCATGGGGTTCGGCCCGCGGAACTGACCGGAGGGATGCCCGTGCCCGTCTGCGAGTGCCTGTCCGCGTTCGCCGTCCGCACGCTGACCGAGCGCGTCGACGTGCTGTTCCGCCTCGCCACCGACCACGCCTCCGACCACTCGCGCACGCTCCTCGCGGCCCTCGAAGCGTCCAACCGCAAGGCGTGGCGGTCGCTCGAGATCGCCCTCGCCGGCGAGTCGCTGTGGACGTGGTTCGACCGCGAGGAGAACAAGGCCCTCCGCCGCGAGATCAAAGCGTTCATCGACACCGTGGAATTCCCCGAGCTGGCCGGCCGGGCCGACGCGCGTGCCGCGTGCCTCCGCGAGCTGCGCGACGCCCTCGGCAGGGGCGTGCTCCTCGGCCGGCTCGTCGCGGGGGACCTGGTCGAACGCGCCGGGGCGTTCGCCCGCCACGCCGACCCGCAGGCGCTGCTCGCCGCCGAAAAGGCCGCGCTCGACGACCTCGGGGCGCAGGTCGCGCTCGCCGGCTATCCCGCCCTCGGCACGCTCCTCGCCACGCCGGCCGACGCCGGGCGGTCGGTCGTGGTCGTGGCCGTGCGCTTCTTCTTCCGCCGCGAGGTGGAGCGGAACCCCGAGCTGTTCCAGGGGCTTCAGTTCGCCGCGACGGAAGCGCTGGCCGAGAACCAGGCGGCCGGGTTCGACCGCCTCGCCGGCCTCCTCGACGAGCAGGCCGAACGCCTCGACGCCGGCCTCGCCGCGGTCGCCGGGCAGGTGGTGGCGGAGGTGCGGGCCGTCGGCGACTCGGTGAAGCTGGTTCACGATTCGGTCCGCGGCGTCGAGAGCCGCGTGGCGGACATCCATCTGGTGGTCGAGCACGCCACGGCCGCCGCGATGGCGGCGCAGGCCGCGGCCGAGTTGCACGGCGCCGACACCGGCCGGAAGCTCGACGACCTGCACGGCCGGATGGCGGCGCTGCTCGACAAGCTGGACATGCTCGACAAGCCGGTCGAGCCGAAGCACAGCCTCTCGCTGCGGACCGACCGCGAGCGCGAGCTGGTGAAGGAGCTACTGACGCAGGTGCGCGGCCTGCCGGACGAGGCCCGCGCCGCCCGGCCGCAGCTAGTCACCGACGTCGGCAAGCTGCAACTCGCGGTCGGCGACTTTGATGGGGCCGGCGAGTCGTTCGCGGTCGCGGCGGCGATTGCCGAGTCGGCCCCGGAGCGGGCCGAGGCGTACCACAACGCCTACCGCACCAAGCTGGAGCAGGACGACTTTCCGGGCGCGCTCGCCGACCTGCGGCAGGCCGTCGAGCTGGACCCGGCGCGGTTCGCCCCGTTCCCGTTCGACAAGTACCCGCCGGACCGCATCCTCGGCGCCGGCGGGTTCGGCGTTACGTTCCTCTGCCGGCACAAGTTGACGGCCGCGCCCGTGGCGGTGAAAGCGATCCACGACGGCGGGCTCGACCGCGACGCCGCCAGCGTGCTGAAGGAGGCGATGACGCTCGACCAGCTGAAGCACCGCGCCATCGTCGGCCTCCGCGACTGCGGCTTCGCCGACGAGGCGGACCGCCGCCGGCCGTACCTCGTGATGGAGTTCTTCGACGGCCCCACGCTCCAGAGCTACGTCGAGGCGAACGGCGCGGTGCCGCTCGCGGACCTGTTGCCGCTGGCGCGGACGCTGGCCGGGGCGCTGAAGGCGGCGCACGACCAGGGCGTGCTGCACCGCGACATCAAGCCGGCGAACGTGATGGTGAACCGCGTGACGACCGACGGCGGCCGCCGGTGGGACGTGCGGGTGATCGACTTCGGCCTGGCGATGCCGGCCGCGGCGCTGAGCGGCGGCTCGACGGCGCGCGGCCTGACGGTGTACGGGTCGGCCATCGCGGGCACCCTCGACTACGCCGCCCCGGAGCAGCTCGGCAAACTCCCCGGCGTGAAGGTCGGCCCGGCCGCGGACGTGTACGGGTTCGCCAAGACGCTCTGCTTCGCGCTGTTCAAGACGACCGAGCCGACGAACCGGCACTACAACCAGCTTCCGCCGCGGATGGCCGACCTGATCGGCCGCTGCCTGTCGCGCGAGCCCGAGGAGCGGCCGCGCGGCTTCGGCGAGGTGCAGGCCGAACTCGCGGCGGTCGACGGCGGCGACAGAAGCCCGCGCCCCGAGCCGAAGCCGACCGCGGCGCTCGCCGACGTGTGGGGCAAGGTGACGAAGGCGGTCGAGTCGGCGGTCGCCGGTGCTTCACCCCCACCGCCCCCTCCCCCACCGCCAACCCGACCACGGCCGGTCGCCGCGCCGCGTGAGGAGCGCGTCCCGGAGCCGCGCCAACCCCGCGCGGAGGAGCGGCGCCCGCGCCGGCCCGACCGCGAGCGCGACGACGCGCCCCGCGGCCCGAGCGGCGCCGACCGCACGAGTCATGCGCTTCTGGCGATCTTCCTCGGCACGTGGGGCGTCCACAAGTTCGTGCAGGGGTGTACGACCAGCGGCATCATCCGCGCCGTGATCGGCGTACTCTTCTGCCCGGTCACGCTGCTGGTCGGCGTGGTCGAGGGGATACAATACTTCAGCATGTCCGACGAGGAGTACGCCCGGACTTACCTCCGGGACAAGAAGGAATGGTTCTAGCAGGCGGGTGGGCGAACCGGCGGCGTCAGCCGCCGGGTGTACACCTCAAGTCGGACGTACCTCTACCCGGCGGCTGACGCCGCCGGTTCGCCCTCGGAGCGGCTCATGGACTTCCCCCTCCCCCCGGTCGGCGAAGGGTTGATCGAGGTGGAGCTGGTCCGCTGGCTGGTGAAGCCCGGCGACGCGGTCGGCCGCGGGCAGGGGCTGGCCGAGGTGATGTCGGACAAGGCGACGATGGAGGTGCCGGCCCCGTTCGCCGGCACCATCACGTCGCTCGCGGCGACGCCCGGCGCCAAGGTGCAGGTCGGGCAGGTGATCCTCGCCTACTCGCCTGGGGGGACTGTGGGACCGGGGGACTCAGGGACCGTGGGACAGAAGGAGGCCGTGCGGGCGGAATCAAGATCGACGAACGGATCGGCCGTCGCCGTCGCCCGACCGCCGGTCCAGCAGTCCCACGGTCCCACAGTCCCACAGTCGCTTCCCCCTGCTTCCCCGTCCGTCCGCCTACTGGCCCGCAAGTTCGGCGTGGACCTGGCCCGCGTCCGCGGCACCGGGCCGCACGGGCGCATCCTCCTCGACGACCTCACGCCGCTCCTCGCCCCCGCAGCGACGCCGCCGCCCAAGGCCGAAGCGACCGCGTTCGACCTGGGCACCGCCGGGACGCGGACGAAGCTCGTCGGCCTCCGCCGCCGCATCGCCGATCATATGGTCGAGTCGAAGCGGCGCGTGCCGCACTACTCGTACATCGACGAGTGCGACGTGACCGACCTGGTGCGGCTGCGGGCGCAGCTCCGCGAGCCGTTCGCCCGCACCGGCGTGAAGCTGACGTACCTGGCGTTCGTGGTGAAGGCCGTGGCGCGCGCCCTGAAGGAAGTGCCGATCGCAAATAGCACCCTCGACGAGGCCGGCGGCGAGATCGTATTGCACGACCGCGTCCACGTCGGCGTCGCCGTCGCCACGCCCGGCGGGCTGATCGTGCCGGTGGTGAAGGATGCCGACAAGAAAGACCTGCCCGCGGTCGCCGCCGACATCGACCGCCTCGGCCGCGAGGCGAAGGCCGGCCGCGCGCGGCCCGACGACCTGAAGGGCGGCACGTTCACCGTCACGTCGGTCGGTAACGTCGGCGGGCTGATCTCGACGCCGATCGTGAACTATCCCGAAGTCGGCATCCTGGGCGTCGGCAAGGTGGTGAGGCGGCCGGTGTACGACGACGCCGGCCGCCTTCACCCCGCGGACATCCTGTACCTGTCGATCTCGTTCGACCACCGGGTCGTGGACGGGGCGGTGGGGGCGGTGTTCGGCAACGCCGTGGCTCGCCACCTGCGGAGCCCGGCGACGCTGCTCCTGCCGGAGAATTATGGTGCGTGACGCCCTCCCGGCGGCGGCCGCCGCGCTGCTGGTGTTCGCGTTCGGCGTGTTCCAGGCGCTCGCCGCGAACGTCGCGCCGGACCTGTTCATCTACCGCCTCGGCTCGCAGCTCGGCCTCCGTGCCCAAAACCCCTACGACACCGCGACCGTGCGGTCGGCTGTGGTCGAGCAGTTCCCCGAACTGAACACCGGCCCGGCGCCGCTCGGCGAGAACTGTGGATTCTTCCTGCCGCCCAGCGCGGTCGTGGAGTTCGCGCCGTTCGCGCTCCTGCCGTGGCCCGACGCGAAACTCCTGTGGGCCGTCGTGAACGGCCTTGCGGCCTTCGCGGTGGCGCGAGTCGTCACGCTCGTTCGCCCCGCAGGCCAGCCGACCGGACCGGACCTGGTGCGAATGCTCGTACCGTTCGCGCTCGTCCTGAACTTCCTGACGCTGGCCGTCGTGCTGGTCGGGCAGACGACGCTGGTCGCGGCCGGGTGCGTCGTCGCCGGTCTGGTCGCGTTCGGCCGCGGCTGGAACGTCGCCGGGGCGGTGCTGTGGGCGCTGCCGTTCGTGAAGCCGCACGTGGCCCTGCCGCTGCTCCCGCTGGCGTGGCTTCTCGGCGGCTGGAAGCGCGCCGCGGGCGTGCTACTGGTGGTCGGCGGGCTGAACCTGTTGGGCGCGACGTTCGTCGGCGGCACGCCGCTGTTTCTGCTCGACTACGTGAAACAGGCCGGGGCGGGGCACCAGGCGGTGGCGTTCAACCGTGCCGAACTGGCCTACGAGATGACGAGTTGGAACCGCCTCCTGTACCTCGCCAGCGGCGAGCGCGTGCTCGTGGAGCAGACGGCGGCGACGATGCTCCTCAGCTACGCCGTCGGCTTCGGGCTGGTCGGGCTCCGCTGTGTCGCGTCACGAACGCGGCCGTCGGAGGCGTGGGCACTGGCGATGGCGGCCGCGCTCGCGGTGGTGTGCCCGCAGGTGTTGGGTTACGAGCTGTTGGGGCTGGTGCTGGCGGTCCCGTGGGTCCGCGACCTGTTCGCCGCCGGTCGCCACGGCTGGGGGCTGACTGCGGTACTGCTCCTCGGCGTGCAACTGGTGCCGTTCCCAACGATGCAGGCGCTCGGGATCGAGTGGCACCGCCCGGGCGGCGCGATGGCGTTCGCACTGGTGGTGCTGTGCGGCCCGCTGCGGCCGGGCCTCACCCCGTCGCCGCCTTGAGCCCCTCGCGGCACAGCCACAGGCCGATGCCGAGCAGCAGCGCGGCGCTCACCATCGGCAGCACCCGGAACCAGCGGCTCTCGGCGAATCGCACCGCCCCGGCCCGGTGGGCGTAGACAACGCTCACCCCCAACAGCACCAGCACGACGCCGAGGCCGATGCTGAACGCCAGCAGCAGCGGCACCGCGAAGCCGATGCGGTTCAGCGCCGTCGCCGCGAGCAGCAGCAGCACCGCGTCCCAGCACGGGATCAGCCCGCCGCCGAGGCCCATCAGGATGAGCCGCGTCCAGCCGAACGTCGTCTTCGCGTCCTCCGGCGGCGGGCCGTGGTGGTGATGGTGGCCGTCGCCGTGGTCGTGGTCGTGGTGGTGATGGTGGCCGCCGCCGAAGTGGACGTGGTCGGCCCGGCCGGTGAGGCGGCGCATCAGCAGCCACGCGCCGACGGCCGCGACCAGGACCCCGCCGAGGAACTGCAACACCCCCTGCGTCGTGCCCGGCACCTCGTTCCCGTACACGCCCCACAGCACCGCGGCGACGGCGATCACCGAGCCGGTGTGCGCCACCGTCGTCGTCACGGCCAGGATGAGGGCGTGGCCGACGGTGCCGCGTTCGCCGACGAGGTACGCGGCGACGAGCGTCTTTCCGTGCCCCGGGGTGAAGGCGTGGGCCGCACCGAACAGGAACGCCGCGAGTAGCAGCACCCCCAGGCCGGCGGACGAGTCGAACAGCGCCGGCAGCCCGCGGGCCACGAGGTCGGCCGCGAGCGTGCGCGGCTCCTCGGTTACGGTGACGGCCGGCGAGCCGGGGGCGGCAGCCCCCGGATTCGGTCTGGCCGCGGGGTCCACGATCGCCCGCGGCAGCTTCACGACCGCCGACGCCTTCCGCAGCCGCGCCGCCTGCTCGGGCGTCAGGTCGATGGCCGGCCGGTCGCGCCAGCGCGGGTCGGGCTCGATCAGGTCGTCGAACGACACCCCGCTGTCACTCCCGGCCGCGGCGACGGTCAGCGCCAGGACGCCGGGCTTGTCGGGGAACGAGTCGTCGTCGAAGACGAGGCTGCGCTTCTCCGGCCCGGGCGGCCACGGGGCGCGGAACTCGAACCGGAAGCGCGGGTGCTCACCGCCCTCCAGCTCGATCTTCTCGACGGCGAACGTCAGCGGCGTGCCGTCGCTGGCGGCGCGGAGGTCGCGGGCGATCTCGGGGGCGACCTTCTTGGCGTAGGCGAGCACGAACCCGCGGCCGGTCTTGTCGAGCTTGGCGATCTCGTCCGCGGTGAAGAGCTTGGCCCCGTCGAGGAAGATGGTGAACTGCGTGACTTCGAGCGTGTACTTCACCTGCACCGACTCCGGCCCGACGCGGACGGCAACGGTGCGGTCGTAGCGCGTGTTCGGCAGCGGGTGCGCGGTCGAGGCGGAAGCCGCGAGTAGGGCGCCGAGTACGGCGGCGGGGAGGAGGCGGGTCATACTTTCATCATACCGGAAGCCCCGCCGCTTGCGGCCTCGCGTCGCCCAGCGCGAAGCCGCGAGCGGGTGGGCTACAGCATCACTTCTTCCGCGTGTAGCTGAGCGCCATCAGGGCGTACCCAGTGACGAGGTTCGGGTCGCCCTCCATCCAGCGGTCGGTCGGGTTCACCCAACTGCCGTCCGGGCGCTGCCGGCTCGCCAGCGCCGCCGTCAGGTCCGCGCGCCAGTCGTGCTTCACGCCGCTCGCGTCCTCGAAGGTGTCCACGCCGAGGGCGTCCATCGTCTTGGCGAAGGTGTGGTAGTAGTAGAACAGGCCGCGCTGCGAATTCGCCTCCGGCATCCCCGGGTTGCGGTCGAGGGTGTAGTTCTTGCCGATCCACCCGAGCGCCGCCTTCAGCCTCGGGTCGTCCTTGCCGACGCCGGCGTAGATCAGGCTCTTCACGCCGGCGTAGGTCATGCTGCCGTAGCCGCCCATGTCGGTCTTGGTGCCGTCGCCGTCGGTGCGGCGGTTCTCGCCGCCGTTGGCCCCGGTGTAGATGAAGCTACCGTCGTTGTTCTTCGCCGCCCACGCGGCCCCGTTGTGTTCGCTCTTGAGGTTCTGGCAGCGGCTGACGAACACGGCCGCCTTCTTGAACGCCGGGTCGTCCGACGGGACGCCCGCGGCCTTCAGCGCCTCCAGGAAGAACGCGGTGTTCGACAGGTCGGGCCGCGACTTGTCGCCGGCGTACCCGGCGCCGCCGTAGAAGTCGGTGTTCGCGTCCTTGCCGCGGGCGTCGTCCCACTGGTACGCGCGGAGGTACTTCACCGCGTCGCCGATCACCGGCCGGTACTTCTCCGCCCGCCCGGCTTCCGACAGCGCCATGACGTTGATGCTGGTCGTGTAGTTGATGAGCCCGGCTTTCAGGTCGTTGCCGGCAATGTGGCCTTCCTTCTGATTCACCAGCGACTCGATGAATCGGAGCCCCTTCGCGGTCGGCTCGGTGTCCGGGCCGGTGCCGGTCCGCAGCAGCCCCGTCACGACGATGCCGGTGACGCCGCGGTTGTTCGGCGCCGGCCCCCAGCTGCCGTCTTCGTTCTGACTCTTGGCGAGGAACGCGGCGGCCTTCTTCGCCAACGTCGCGGCGTCGGCCGACGGCTGAGCGACAGCGGGGACCGCGGCGACGGCCGCGGCGAACAGGACGGCGGGCACGACCGCGCGGGACCGGAGCGACATCGGTGGCACCTCGAAGACGGGATGCGGGTTATGGTACGCCAGGCAAACCGGGTGCCGACGTGCGAAACCCCGGGGACGTGACGCCCCGGGGCCGGTCGCGCGGTCAGCCGGTGACCAGCGGTGGTCACGCGCGGGTCAGTACTGCAGGACGAGCCTCGGCGGCGGCTTGCTGCCACGGCGGTCGAGCCAGAACCGGCCGCTCATCGCCAGCACCACGAGCAGGTGCAGCGCGACGGCCAGGCCGAACCACGCGGTCCATTCCAGGTTGAACTTCGCCAACTCCTGGTCGGCGCGGAACTCGATCTTGTCCAGCTCGGCCTGGTTCCCCGCGGCCTTCGCCTGCTCGTCGGCGTACCGCTCGGCCACGGCCTGCCGCATCGCCCGCTCCAGACCGAACCCGTGCGCGGCCTGTGCGAGTAGCAGCACCAGCATCAGCACCGCGGCGCCCGCCAGGGCCGGGACGCGGTACGGCCAGGCGTCGCGGAGGAACGCGACCTGCCGCGGGAGGCGGCTCACGTCCGTCACGAGCCGCTCGGCCCACGCCACCACGACGGCCAGGATCAGAAGCAGCAGGTACGGGAGCATCAGCAGCCAGTCGGACGACACCTTGTTGAGCACGTCCGCCGGCCAGCCGGACTGCTGGCGCGACAGTTCTTCGAGGTGGAAGTTCCGCGCCGGGCTGCCGGCGAGTGCCCGCCACGGCGTCTGCGAGTAGACCGCCGACCCACCGACGTAGGAGCCGACCCACGGGAACAGCGTCAGCACCAACACGAGCGTCAGCCCCACGGCCGGCACCCACGCCAGTGTCGCCGGCTTCAGCGACACGCCGACGTTGTGCTCGTACCCCGGCGCGGCCGGTGCCGGCTGCGTCACCGCGGCGAGCGCGTCGGGCGTCAGCCCCGGGGGCGGCGCGGGCGGCTGGGGGGGCGGCGCGACCGGGGGCGGAACCGGCGCCGGCGACGCGGGCGGCACCGAAACGACCGGGTCGTACCGGGCCGGCACGGGGAAAGCGGCCTGGCACTCGGGGCACGGCACGGTCGTGCCAGCGGCCTCGTCGGGCACGGTCACGAACTTCGCACAGTTCGGGCAGATCAGCTTCGGCACGGGCGGCTTCCTCGGGGCATTACCAGCGGGCTTCCAGTTCGCGGAACGCGGCGGAGAGGTAGTCGGGGAGGTCGGCGGCGGTCAAGCCGGTCTGGCCGATCGCGGCCGCGGCAATGTCGCCGGCCCGGCCGTGGACCCAGGCGCCGAGCACGGCCGCGTCGAACGGCGACAGCCCACGAGCCAGCAGTGCGGCGACCACGCCGGTGAGCACGTCGCCGCTGCCGCCGGTGGCCATGCCGGGGTTGCCGGTCGTGTTCCGGTACACGCGCCGGCCGTCGGTCACGACCGTGCCCGGGCCCTTCACCAGCACGACGGCGCCGGTCTTCCACGCGAAGCCGACGGCCAGTTCCGCGCGGCGCGCCACGGCGTCGTGGGTGGCGACGCCGGCCAGCCGCGCGAACTCGCCGGGGTGCGGCGTGAGCACGAGCGGCATCGGCCGGTCGCGGAAGTCGTCGCCGAGCGGGGCGAGGGCGTTCAGCCCGTCGGCGTCCACGACCGTCGGCGTCCGCGGTAGCTCGCGGAGCACGGCCTTCACCAGTGCCGCGGCGTCGTCGGCCTGGCCGAGCCCGGGGCCGATCGCAATTGCGTTGGCGGCGCGGCCGAGCTCGATCAACTCTGCCGCGACGCCCGCGCCGAGAGTACCGTCGACGTGCTGGCGGAGTGGCACCGTCATGTAGCACGGGTGGCCGGCGGCGACGGTGGGCTGAACCTCGGCCGGGCACGCGACGCGGACGAGACCGGCCCCGGCCCGCAGCGCCCCGCGGCCGACGAGGACCGCGGCCCCGGCCATGCCGCGGCTGCCGGCGACGGCGAGCACCTGGCCGTACGTGCCCTTGTGGCCGTCCGCCGCGCGGCGCGGCATCCGCGGTAGTTCGAAGACCGGCGTGGCCGCGGCGTCGCTCATCGTCACCCCCGCGTCCGTTATACGACTGCCCGCCGGCTCCCGGCTTCCGACACCAGAGCCAGGTTGATAGAACACATTTCGTACCGGAGGACGAACGATGAGCCAAACAGCCCACGAGGCGATTACCGCGGGCTACCGCATGGGCGGGCAGCTCGTCCACCGCATGACGCACGACCTGACGCCGGCCGAGTTCGCGCACCAACCCGTGCCGGGGGCGAACTCCGCGGCGTGGGTCGTCGGCCACCTCGCCGTCACGCTTTGGCGCACCGCCGACCGCCTCGGCGCCCCCGACCTCGCGCCACTGCCGCCGGGCCTGCTCGAATCCTTCACCCAGACCGGCAAACCCGCCGGCGACCAGTCCTCCCTCGTCGACCCCGCCGCGCTGCTCGCGCTGTTCGACACCTGCCTCGCGAAGGTCATCGACGCCGTGCCAACGATCCCCGCCGCGAAGCTGACCGAACCCGCGACGCGGCCCGGGTTCGCAACCACGTTCGGCGAAGGCGTTCTGTTCGGGGCGCTCCACATCGCCATGCACACCGGACAACTGTCGATCATCCGCCGCAGCCTCGGCAAGCCCCCGGTGGTGTGATGGCGCCGCGTCTGCGGTCGGCGCTGGTTGCGGTCGTGGGGTTGCTCGTCGCCGGGGTCGCGGCCGACCGGGTGGTGAACAGCCCGGCGTTTCTCAACCCTCGCGACTTCCTCGAATTCTGGTCCGCCGGCGCCGTCGTGGCCCGCGGCGGCAACCCCTACGACCCCGACGTGCTTCTCGCCGAGCAGCGCCGCGCCGAGCCGGGCCGCGACGCCGCGGTGATGATGTGGAACCCCCCGTGGTCGCTGGCCGTGTACGTACCCGTGGGGCTGCTGCCGGTTCGCTGGGCGACGCTCGTGTGGATCGGCCTCCAGCTCGCCGCGGTCATGCTGAGCTGCGATTGGCTCTGGCGAGTGTACCGCGGCCCGGCTCGGTTGCGGTGGGTGCCCCAGGTGCTCGGCCTCACCTTTGCTCCCGTCGTGTGGAACGTGCTGTATGGCCAGAACGCCGGGCTGTTGCTCCTGGGGTTGGCCGGCTTCGTTCACTTCCGCGTGGCGGGGAAGCCGGGGCGCGCCGGGGCGTGCGCCGCGCTCACGGCGCTGAAGCCGCACTTGCTCGCGGTGTTCGGCGTGCTGCTCGTCCTGGACGCGATGAGCCGCCCCGGGCGAACCGCGCTCGCGTCCGGTGTCGGCACTCTGGCGGCAGCCCTCGGCGGCGTGCTGCTGCTGAACCCGGACGTTGTTGAGCAGTTCGCCCGGGCCACGGCTTACCCGCCGCCCGGAGCGGTTCCGCTGACGGAGTGGGTGCTGCCGGTCGCGTCGTACTGGCTGCGCGTCCTCGTCGCCCCGGAGCGCTTCTGGGTGCAGTTCATGCCATGTGCCGCGGCGTGCGTGGTCATCGCGGCATGGCGGTGGAAGCGGGGCGAGCGCTGGGACTGGCCGGCGGCGCTGCCGTGGGCGGTGTGGGCGTCGGTTCTGGCGACGCCTTACGGCGGCTGGGTGTTCGACTTGGCCGTGCTACTCGTGCCGGTCGTCGCGGTCGCGGCCCGCCTCGCGGCCGGATCGCGGCTCGTGGCGCTGGCGCTGTTCACCCTCGGGCAGCTCGGTGTCACCACCGTGTCGCTGGCGTGGGCGGGCTCGCTGCCGGGGTTCTTCTGGGTCGCGCCGGTGGTCCTGCTCCTCTGCGTGGCCGCGGGAATGACACGCCCCGCGGCACGCGGTTCGTAGCATACCGCTGACCGACGGAGGGCGACGGACATGGCAGGCGGCGCGCAGCACCGGGTGGTGATCGTCGGCGGCGGGTTCGCCGGCCTGAACGCCGCCCGCGGCCTGGCCAAGGCGCCGTGCCGCGTCACCCTCATCGACCGGCGCAACTTCCACCTGTTCCAGCCGCTCCTGTACCAGGTCGCCACCGGCGCCCTCTCCCCGGCCAACATCGCCGCCCCGCTTCGCTCCATTCTCCGCCGCCAGCGCAACACGAACGTCCTCCTCGGCGAGGTCACCGGCTTCGACCTCGGGGCCAAGACCGTGTCCCTCCGCGACGGGGCGACGGTGCCCTTCGACACGCTCGTGCTCGCCACCGGGGCCACGCACACGTACTTCGGCCACGACGACTGGGCCGACCTGGCCCCGGGGCTGAAGACGGTCGAGGACGCCACCGAGATCCGCCGGCGGGTGCTGAGTGCGTTCGAGCGGGCCGAGCGCGAGCCGGACCCGAAGGCCCGCGAGCGGCTCCTCACGTTCGTCGTCGTCGGCGGCGGGCCGACCGGCGTCGAGATGGCCGGCGCGATCAGCGAGCTGGCCCGCCAGACGCTCCGCAACGACTTCCGCGCCATCAACCCTCGTGACTCCCGCATCATCCTCGTGGAGGGCCAGACGCGCGTGCTCGGGGCGTTCCACGAGAAGCTGTCCGCGTACGCGCTCAACGCCCTGCACAAGCTCGGCATCGAGGTCCGGCTCGACTGCCACGTCGTCGGCGTGCAGGCCGACCAGGTCGAGGTCAAGGCCGACCGCCCGGACGCGGTCGCCGCCGCCATCCCCACCGAGACCGTCATCTGGGCCGCGGGGGTGAAGGCGAGCGGCCTCGGCAAGCTCCTCGCCGACGCCGTGGGCGGCGTGCCGACGGACCGCCCCGGCCGCGTGACGGTGAACCCCGACTGCACCGTCGGCAGCCGGTCGGACGTGTTCGTGCTCGGCGACCTGGCCGTGCAGACGGGCGCGGACGGGAAGCCGCTGCCGGGCGTGGCCCCGGTGGCGATGCAGCAGGGCGACTACGTGGGCGGCGTGATCGCGGCCCGGCTGAAGGGCGACACGTCGCCGCCGCGGCCGTTCAAGTACTGGGACAAGGGGAGCATGGCGACGATCGGCATGGCGAAGGCGGTGGCCGAGACGAACGGCCTGCGGCTGACGGGCGTGCTGGCGTGGCTGGCGTGGCTGTTCATCCACATCCTCTACCTGGCCCGCTTCGAGAACCGCGTCCTGGTGCTGTGGCAGTGGGCGTTCAACTACTTCACCCGCAACCGGGCGGCGCGCCTGATCACGGGTGAGAACGCGGCCAACCCCGCCGAGCCGCACCGGGCCGTGCCGCCGGGCGAGGCCGTGGTGAAGGGGTGAGTGGGGCGAACGGCCGGCGTGGGCCGGCTGGTCGCCCCGAGTCTCCGGAGCGTCACGACTTCGGCGCCGGCATCTTGCCCACGACCGGCGTCAGTTCGCGCAGCCAGATGTTGCGGTACTTCACCGGGTCGCCGTGGTTCTGCAGCCGGATCGGCTGCTTCGGCGGGTGCGGCTCGTAGGCCGGCGCCTGATGGAACCACGTCGTCCCCGTCAGCTCGTAGTGGTTCTGCACGACCACGCCGTTGTGGATGACGGTCACATGTCCCGGCTTCGTCAGCTTCTTGTCGTCGCCGAACCGCGGGGCCGTGTAGACGATGTCGTACGTCTGCCACTGGCCCGGCCCGCGGCTGGCGTTCACCATCGGCGGCATCTGCTTGTACAGGGCGGCGCACTGGCCGTCGAAGTACGTCTTGTTGCCGAACGAGTCGAGGACCTGCACCTCGTACCGGTTCGACAGGAAGACGCCGCTGTTGCCGCGCCCCTGGCCGCTCCCCTTCACCACCTCCGGCGTGGCGAACTCGACGTGTAGCTGGTAGTCGCCGAAGGACTCCTTCGTGGTGATGTCGGCGTTGCGGACCACGGCGTAGCCGTCCTTGATCTCCCACTTGTCGCCGTTGACCCACTTCGACAGGTCCTTGCCGTCGAAGAGCACGACGGCGTCGGCCGGCGGGGCGCCGGGGGCGTCGCCGGGCGCGACCACCTTCGGCTCCGGCCAGATGATGCCGCTCTCCCAGCCCTGCTGGACGGCGAGAGCAACGCCGCCGGCGGCGAGGATGAGGACGGCGGTACAGAGTTTCCGGGTCATCGTGCGGCTCCGTGGGGAGGGACGGAGTCACGATACGAACCGGCGCGCCGCGGTTCAGTCCGCCCGCGCCGCTGCCACCACCCGCTTCCCGGCCGCGAGGCGGATGCCGATGTTGAGCACCATCACGACCGCCAGCAGCACGACCGCCCCACCCCAGGCCTGGTCGCGCCAGTCGGCGTAGGGGCTGCGCGAGTAGTTGAAGATGTTCCCCGGCAGGAACGCCGTCTGCGACGCCGGCCGCGCGTGCAGGAACGGGAAGGTGCCGTCCACCGTGACCGGCCACTGGTCGCTGCCGCCGGCGGTCAGCAACAGCGGCGCCGTCTCGCCGGCGATGCGGCCGACGGCCAGGAACACGCCCGTCACGATCGCCGGCAGCGCCGCCGGGAGGATGACCCGCAGCGTCGTCTGCATCCGCGACGCGCCCAGGGCGTAGCTCGCCTGCCGGATGTTCTCCGGCACCAGCTTCATCGACTCTTCCGCACTCCGGACGATGATCGGGATCATCATCACCGCCAGCGCGAACGCCCCGGCCCAGGCGTTGAACCCGAACGGGCTCGGGTACCAGAACGGGTACACCAGCACCGCGTACGCGAAGATGCCGATCACGATCGACGGCACGCCGCCGAGCAACTCGGTGACGAAGCGTACGGCGGCGGCCACCCGGCTGCGTCGCGCCTCGGCGAGGTACACGGCGGCCATCAGCGCGAACGGCACCGCCAGCAGCGTGGCGATGGTGACGATCATGAGGCTGCCGACCATGGCGTTGCCGAGGCCGCCGCGGCGGACGTTCCGGCCCGTCTCGGTCTTCGGGTACTCGGCCCGGTTGTCCTGCCACGCCTGGTACTGCTCGTACTGCGTGTCGGTGAGCGGGGCGCGGGTCCACTCGGTGAACAGCGTGGCGTCCACGGCCGACGCCCCGCGGACGGTGATGTACCCGAGGATGAGGAACAGCGGCACGATGGTGGCGACCAGCCCCGCGGCCAGCACGCCGGTCATGACCTTGTCCCACAGCCCGGCGCGAGAGACCGGAGGCGTGGTACGGGGGACTGGAGACAAGACCGAATCGGCACTCCCGCTCGGCTCAGTGCTCGTCGCATCCGACGTGGAGCTGGCAGCTGTCGGGTTCGGGTTCCCTGTCTCCTGCCTCCTGTCTCCCGTCTCATGCCTCCTGACCCGCGGCCCGCCCACCAGCTGCCGCAGCAGGAGGCGGGCCGTCACGTTGAACGCCGCCGTCACCGCGAACAGCACCAGCCCCAGCGCCACGAGGGCGGAGCGGAAGTCGGGCGTGTCGGCCTCGTTCAGCTGGTTGGCGATGCGGCTGGCGATCGAATCGCCGAGCGCGAACGGGGAGGCGTCGATGACCGCCTGGTTGCCGATCAGCATGGTCACGGCCATCGTCTCGCCGAGCGCCCGGCCGAGCGCCAGGAACGACGCCGCGATGATGCCGGGCCGGGCGTAGGGGAGCACCACGTTCCAGATCGTCTGCCAGCGCGTGGCCCCGAGCGCGAGACTCCCCTCGCGCTGGCTACGCGGAACCGCCTGGCACACGTCGTAGCCGATCGCCGTGATGTACGGCAGGACCATGATGGCCAGGATGAGCCCGGCCGCGACGACGCCGTTGCCGCCGGTGTTCGGGCCGCCGACGGCGTCGAACGCCTTCTGGATCAGCGGCGCGAGGAAGAACAAGCCCCAGAAGCCGTACACCACGCTCGGGATCGCGGCGAGCAACTCGATCAGAAAGGCGCCGACCTTCTTGACCCACGGCGGGGCGATCTCCGACATGTACGCCGCGCTCGCCACGCCCAGCGGCACGGCGATGACCATGGCGAGCACGGAGGTGACGACGGTGCCCCACACGAACGCGAGAACGCCGTATACGGGGCTGCCACCGCCGGCCGGCTTCGGCACCCACTCGGAGCTGGTGAACAGCCGGTACTCGCCGGCCCGCGAGAGGACCGGCCAGGCGTCGTGCAGCAGGACGGCGACGAGCGACGCGACCAGAACCAGGATGCCGACGCCGGCGGCGCGCGTGAGCCCCTGGAAGACGACCTCGGGCAGTGACGACGGGGCCGGGGCGGCGGGCGGGCTCATACGGTGATAGCTACGGTGAACGGGTGACGGGGTGAAGGGGTGACGGGGTGACGGCTGACCGAACTTCATCACCCCTTCACCCGCTCACCCCCTCACCCCGTCATCGGTTACAGCCGGTCGATCGCATCCAACCAGGCCAGGAACTCGGCGAACGTCGGCCCGTCCAGGTACTCCTTGCCGGCGTCCTTCATCAGCCGGTAGCTGATGGGGAAGCGCTTCTCGTCCAGCTGCGCCTTGCCGGCCTCGATCTCTTTCAGTTCCGGGTCGCGGCCGCCGGCGGCCACGAAGAAGCTCAGCGGCTGGGTCGCCACGTTGTCCCGCGGCGGGTTGCCGAGCGTGGCGCCGACGGGGGCCACGCCGCGGAACACGTCGCGTGCCTGGAAACCGAGGTAGTACGCCATCTGGCCGCCGCGGCCGAGGCCGTGCGCCACCACGCGCGCCTTGTCGATCGCGTACTCGCTCATCACGCGGTTCACGTCCGCCAGCACCGTCTCGCTCTCGCTCGGCGTCCACCCCTCGGCCGCCTCCGCCTTCGGCCCCAGGAGGATGGTCCGCGAGCTCTCGCAGAACGGGCGGAAGCTCTTGATCATGGTCTCGGCGTCGCGCGGGCCACCGGCCCCGGCAGGGTGGAGCCACACGAGCAGGCCGTGCGGCACCGCGGGGTCGTAGTTGTCCGGCACGTACACCCAGTGCTTCCGGCCGGTCACCGCGTCGGTCCGCTCCAGCAGCCCGGTGTCGGCCTTCTTCGCGTCCTTCTTCTTCGGGGCGAACGGGTCGTCCTGGAACGCGGCGACGAAGGCCTCGTTCGCGCGGGCCGCCGGCGCGGCCCCGACCAGTGGCACCTTCTCGGGGATGAAGTCCGGGACCGGCGTGAGCTTGGCCTTCAGCGTCACCGTCTTGCTCCCCTCCTTACGGATCACGTCGATGCCGACCTCGGTGCCGGGGGCCATCTGGCTGAGGAAGGTGGCGAGGCTGGCGCGGTCCTTGACCGGCACCTGCGCCTTGTCGCGGGAGGCGAACAGGATGCGGTCGCCGGCCTTCATGCCGGCGGCGGCCGCGGCGCTGTTCGGGTACACGTAGCGAACGCCGACGCCGGCCACGGTGGCGCTGCGGATCGGCAGGATACCGAGGAAGGCGTTCACGTACGCGGGCGAGCTGCCGAGCAGCGTCGCGGGCGGCAACTCGATCTCCTTGTCGCCGCGCTTCACGGTCAGCTTGACGGCGTCGCCCTCGTACTTCGGCCCGAGCAGGTGCTGGAGGGCCGAGAAGTGCGGCACCGGCCGCCCGTCGGCCTTCACGATGGTGTCGCCGACCTGGAGCCCGGCGCGGGCCGCGGCCGAGTCCGGCTGCACCGCCGCGACCACCGGCGGCTCGGCGTAGGTGCCGGTCTTCGGGTCGGGGTTAAACCCGAGGAGCCCGCGGCGGAGTTCCTTCTTCTCCTTCAGCGCCGGCAGCTTCGCGAGCACGTCCTCGAACGGGATGACGAAGCCGATGCCGGAGTCGTACCACTCGAACCCGGCCGTCTCGCCCTCGCCCTGCGGCGACGCCGGCACGATGACGCCGAGCACGCGACCGTCGAGCGCCACGAGCGGGCCGCCGTAGTTGGCCGGCGAAAACTTCGCGTCCGACTGGATGGCCCGGCCGTACAGGCGGTTCTTGGCGCTCACCACGCCGACACTCACCGACGGGGCGCTGGTCGGCGTCGGGTCGAGGGCGCGGCCGAGGGCGAGGGCAGTCTGGCCGATCTTCACCTCGGCCTTCGGCACCGCCGCGGGCACGGGCAGGCCGGTCGACTTGATCTTGAGCAGCGTCAGCATCCGGCTGAAGTCGGTGCCGACGACCGTAGCCACCTCGCGCTCCTTGCCGGGCACGGTGACGAAGATGTCGGTGGGCTTGTTGGCGAAGTTGAACGAACTGGTGACGACGTACCCGTCGGCCCCGACCACGACGCCGGTGGTTGCGCCGGTGCCGCGGCCGATGAAGATGGTCTTACCCTTCGGGTCCTTCCCGCCGGCGACGGCGTCGAGGCCGCCGGCGGTGTGGATCATCACGACCGACGGGGCGGCGCGGCCGGCGGCGGTGCGGACGGCCTTCTCGGCGGCCTCGTCGGCGTCCTGCGCCGCGGCGGGCAGCACGACAGCGATCGCGGCGAGCAGGGCGAGGCGGCGGCGGGTCATGGGGTGTCCTGCGTTCGTCGGAAACGTCGCGCCGGGGGGGGTGGTCACTTCTTCGGTGGCGCCGCCACCGCCGCCCGCGCCGGCGGCGCCGTCAGCGTCAGCTCCACGGGTTGCAGCGTGCCGCCGCGGCGCACCTCCAGCCGGATCGTGCTCCCCGGCCGCGTCTTGGTGCGGAGGTAGTCGTCGAACGCGGCGATGCTCGCCACCGGCTCGCCGTCCACGAAGCTCACCAGGTCGTCGGGTTGCAGCTTTGCCTTTTCCGCTGGGGACCCCGGCAGCACGGCCTCCACGTACGCCGGCGTCCGCGCCAGCACGTTCGGCACGAACACGATGCCGGCCCACCCGCCCTCACCGGCCGTCGGCCGCTCGCGCTTCGTGGGGCGGTACTCGCCCTTCATCCCCTTCGCCACGAACTCCGGCAGGCTGACCGTCACCGTCGCGTCCTTGTCCTTCTCCTTCACGGTCACGTCGACCTTCGCGCCGACCGGGACGGCGTAGTTCATCCACGTGTTCGTCACGTTGTTCTTCAGCTCGCGGCCGATCACGCCGAGCAGTTCGCCCTTGCGGTTGACCAGCGCCCCGCCGGCCGAGCCGGGGTTGTTCGTGATGGCGTCGGTGACGTACACGTCGCCCTTGTACGGGAAGTCGAACGAGCCGAGCTTGCCGCTGAGCTTCGTGTACGCGCCGATGACGCCCTTCTGGGCCGTCAGCGGCTCGTCGCGGAGGGCGATCTCGAACTGGTTCGTGAAGCCGACGGCCGTGTCGCCGGGCGCGGCGATGGGGCGCTTGGCCTCGGCCGCGATGTCGTAGAACGCGAGGTCGAGGCCGGTCGGCTCGCCGGCCTTCTTCCCCTCCACGACCACCCGCAGCAGCGCGGCATCGAGTTCGGGCTCGATCACCATCACCTCCGCCTTGAGGCGGCGGCCGTCGTACAGGTGGACGACGAGGTTGGGGGTGTCGATGAGGGAGTTGGCCACGGTGAGGATGTGGCCGTCGGGCGAGACGAGCACGCCGGTGCCGAAGTTGTTCAGCCGGGTGAACCCGCCGGCCCCGAAGATTTTGACGAGCTTGCCGTTCACCGTCTCGGCCACCTGCACGAGCGGCTGCGCCCGCACGGCGGGAGTGATGCCGACGAGGGCGGCGGCGAAGAGTGCAGTGATTCGCTTCACTGTTCGGGTCCAGTTCAGGTGGTCGAATCGCGCGGAGGGGTGAGGGGGTGAAGGGGTGAGAAAGTACCCCACGCTTGTCACCCCTTCACCCCTTCTCCCCCTCACCCCTTCACTGCAATGCCCACCGCGTGACCGTGAGCACGGCGTACCGCTTGTCCGCGAAGCGGCACTCGACGCGGTGCGGCAACTGCCGGCCGGCCCCGGCGTCGCGGTAGTCGGAGAGGTACACCTCGCAGGGGTCGGCGTCCTTCGACAGGTACGCCTCAAAGCCCATCAGCCTGGCGTCGGCCCGGCTGTGGTACCACTTGCACGTCACCGGGCCGTGCCGGGTCCGCATCACGTCCGCGTCCACGCGCAGCGCCGCGAGGCTCTTCGGCGTCGCGCCGTCGGCCGGCGGCGGGTAGAACGGCTCGCCGCCGCCGTGGAGGAACTCGCCCTCGAAGCCCTTCGGCCCGGCCGTCAGGAAGCGGCGGTAGTGGTAGAGCGCCATCATCAACCCGCCGCTGCCGATCGGCTCGGCCTGCTCGCGCAGGTCGGTCTGCTTCAGCGGTTGCAGCTTGTGCTCGATGTTCAGCTTCAGCGTCACCCGGGCGTCGTCGCCGCCGCCGGGGGCGATTTCGAGCCGCATGTCGCCCTTCCGCTGGTCGGCCTCGTAGGTGCCGTCCGCGACCCAACTCCCCTGCGCGGCGGCGAAGTCCCCGTGCTTCTTCGCGGCGGCCAGGAGCTTGTCGCGGGCCAGGTCGTTGAAGTAGGCGTTCGCCAGCCCCTTCCCGCCCGGCTTGTACAACTTGGACGCCGGCGTTTCGACCTTCGGGGCCGGCCCGCCGACGGGCATCGGCCGCGGCTGCTTCGGGTCGGCGGGCCGCTCCGACTTCTCGGCGGGCGTCGCGGTCTGGAGCCGCACGAGAATCTCGCGGCTCTCGTTCTCCCGGCGGTAGGTGATGGGCACGCGCCAGCCGGCGGGGAAGGTACCGAGAATGTTCTTGTAGTGGTTCGTGCTCGACATGTTCCGGCCGGCGAAGTTCGTCAACTGGTCGCCGGCGCGGAGGCCGCGGCGGTAGGCGTCGGCGTCGTCGAGAATCTGGCGGACCACCATGCGGGCCAGGTCGGCGTCCTCGTTCTCCGTCAGTACCAGCGCGCCGAGCGTGGCGTGGTCGGTGGCGATGCCGGCGTACAGGTGAACGAGGAAGTTCTTGATCTGGTTGATGGAGATGGCGTACCCCACGCCGACGTTCACCCGGCCGCGCTTCTCCAGCGAGATGCGGCCGTTGATGCCGATGAGCTGGCCGCGCATGTTGAACAGCGGCCCGCCCGAGTTGCCGGGGTTGATCGGCACGTCCACCTGGATGCAGTCGGTGTACTCCTGCCCGCCCGGCCGGCTGCCGAGCGGCTCGTACCGGTTCGTGCCGCTGACGATGCCGAACGTGACCGTCGGCGTGAAGTCGAGCGCGACCGAGAACGGGTTGCCGGCCGCGAAGGCATACTCCCCGAGCCGCACCTCGTCGCTGTTGCCAAGTTGTACGAACGGGAACGGCTTGCCCGGCTCCTTCGGCAGCAGCTTGATGAGCGCCACGTCGCCGAGGAAGTCGTAGCCGACGAGCACGGCGTCGTAGAAGACGCCGTCGGCGAGCCCGCACCGCATGACGCCCGGGGCCATGCCCGGGGCGGAAATCACGTGGTGGTTGGTGAGGGCGTAGCCCTCGGGGTCGATGATGACGCCCGAGCCGCACCCCTTCCCGTTCAGCATGTTCACGGCGACGACCGCCGGCGACACCTTCTCGATGACGGCGATGCGGTCCTGCTCGGAGGTCTGCACAAGGGGGGCGAGCGCGATCGGCGCGGCCGGCGGCTGCGCGGCGACGGGCGCGGGTACGGCGACGGCGGCGGCGAGGAGCCCGGCCGGCAGGGCGGCGACGGCGAGAGCCCGGAGGATGCGGACGAGGTGGCGTCGCGTCATGGGTGTGGGGTTCCGGGCGGGCGGGTCGGCTCGGGCATTGTAGGTCGGGTCGTCGAGACCCGACGCGGGGCGCGGACAACACGGGGACGAATACCACGCGCGTCGGCGCCTCGGGTTCGTCGCCGGTCGTGATCGATCGCCCGACGAAAACACCTGCGTTACTTCTGCACTTTCGCGTCGGCGAGGATCAGGTACGCGGCCGTCTCCGAGGGGTAGTCGCGGTCCACGGCGATTCGGAGCTGGCGGACGCCCTTCACGTCCACGCTCAGCGCGCGGGCCTTGTCTTTCCCCTTGAACGCGTCCGTGGCGATCACCTTGCCGTCGGCCTCGATCGTCAGCTTCAGCTCGGCCGCGTTGCCGTGGCGGGCGTCGGCGAAGCCCACCGTCGCGCGGAACTCGCGGTACTCGCCGCCGAGCGGGAAGGTCAGCGCCGAGTCGGCCGACACGGCCAGCCCCTTCGGCACCGGCGCCCCGTCCAGGGTGAGCGTCGGGCTGTCGCCGAGGAAGCGGTCGCGCAGGAAGGCCCCGGGCCGCGTCTTTCCTTCGAGCAGCGGGAACGCCTTGGCGTCGGCGTCCGCCACACCCGCCGCTTCCACTTGCGGCGTCAGGTCGCTCAGGTAGGCCACGTTCCCCTGGGCGTAGTCCAGCTGCGCCACCGCCGCCGCGGCCGGGTAGGCGACCGACACGCCGCTCACGGTCTTCACCTTCACGCCGCCACCACTCACGCCGATCTCCCGGGCCACGAGCGAGTTGCCGAACACGTCCTTGAGCTTGCACAGCGTCGCCGGCGGCCGCCCGTCGGACGGCTGGTTGAACACCAGCCCGCCGGTCGCGCGCGACAGCCGCAACTGCTCCTTCGCCCCGCCCTCCTTCTCGAACGTAAGTTCGGTGCCGTCGGCGTTCCCTTCGTGGATCGTGCCCTGCACGAAGTTCAGCCCCTCGGCCGTCCGCATGACGTAGAGGTCGCGCTTGCCGCGGGTGCGGAGCATGGCCTGCCAGTTGTCGCGGTGCTTGGCGTCGTCGGCGTTGCGGCAGACGGAGAAGACGCTCGACAGCGGCAGTTCTAACGCCGGCGCCGTCACGCCAGCCGGCCCCGCCAGGAGCTCGACGTCGAGGCTCTTCCCCTTCACCGCGAACTTGCCGACCCGCAGCACGGAGCCGTCGGTGAGCTCGACCTCGTGGTACTTCTGGTCCTTGACGGGGACACCGATCTTGTTCCCCAAGTCGATGAGGAGCACGTCCTTGGCAGGCACCTTTACCTCGGTGCCGCCGGCGTTGAACGTCACGCCTTCGGCATCGACGGCGACGAGCTTCCCTGTCAGCTTCTTACCGCCGACGAGGGTAATGTCGTCGGCGCGGGCCGCGACCACGACGGCAAGCAGGGCGACCGCAACGAGGGGGCGGGTGAACATGCTGTGCTCCTGAACCCGTCTTACGCAGAAAGCCCGGGGACGGCCGTCCCCGGGCTTTCAGGTGGTTGCTATCACCGGGGAACCCTTACTGCCGCGGGGCGAACCCGTGCAGCCGGTTGAGCGAGCGGAAGTACTCGTCGATCATCGGCTTGTACCGGGCCGGGAGGTCGCGGGTGAGCTCCTGCACCAGCGCGTCGCGGCGGTCCGGCGGCAAGGTGCCCCACTGCTCGGCGGCCTCACGCAACTTGCGGTCGTCCACCTTGCCCGCGCCCGCCCCGCCCATGATCCCGCTGTCCGGGGCCGGCTGGGTCGGGTTGGTCGAGCCGCCGGCCAGCTTGTCGCCGGGCTTGCCGCCGTTGGGGCAGTTCCCGCCGTTGCACTGGCCGCCCTTGCTCTTGCTCTCGGCCTCCTTGATCAACTCGTCCAGGCGGAACACGATCCGCTTCTGGATGTCCTGAGTCTTGTCGCCGGGGCGGGACAGGTCGAGGCGGCGGCCGCTGTTGTCCATCAGCCGGCTGATGTTGGTGAAGTCCTTCGGGTCCGGGTTCCAGGCGATCATGTCGGCGATCATCATCAGGCCGACGCGGTTGTACCGGTCCGGGCTGTCGGTCACGTCGTCGCGGAGCCGCACGATGCTGGCCAGCGCGGCGTCGCGCTTCATGGTGGCGTGCTCGGCCACGGCCTTGAAGAAGAAGAACCCGGCCGGGTCCACGACCTGCTCGGGCGTGACGCCGGCGAGGGCGTCGAGCGCCTCCTCGTAGGCCCGCTTGTTGGCGTTGGCCCGCGCGAACACCAGCGCCAGGTTGGCACGGGCGAACGGGTCCAACTTCGAGTCCTTCAACAGGGCCGGCACGGTCGAGGCGGCCTCGGCGCGGCGGCTGTCGGCGATGACGGCTTCGGCTTCGGGGCTGCCGATGGCGACCGTCTCGGCGACCTTGTCGAGGAGCGTCAGGTCCTTCTTGTCCCACACGGCCTGGACGCGGGCGGCGTCGTGGCGGCCGGCGGCCTTCAGGACGGCCTCGGCCTTCGCACGGGCCACGTCGGCGGCCATCGGGCGAAGGGAGCTGAAGCCGTAACCCGGGCGGGGGATGGTATTTTCGGCGGCGGTGGCGGGTGCTGCGAACAGGCCGGTGGCGAGGGCCGCGGCTGCGAGACACGAGCGGGGCGTCACATCATCCTCCTCGGTCACGAAAGGGCGGGAGGTCCGGAAAGCGCGGTCGGGCGGGGGGAAGAGCGGGCCGCCTAATCGCCTACCTTAACTTCGGCACAGACGAAAAACAATTCTTATCCGAAACTTCTCAGGAATTCCCCATCACCGCTCCGGGCCGTCACGGCTTAGAGGGCTGACGAGCAATACCGAAGCGAATAACAGGCCATCAGGCCCCCTCAGGCTTTCGGCGAGGGCCGGGTAGGTTCGTTGGTCGCAGTGTCGGATCAGCTCCGCCGCGGCGACCTTTGCCACGCTTTTTCTTCTCCGGCAGGCGCGGGGCGATCACCTTCCCGCCCAGCACGCTCGGCGGGGCGCCGTCGCCGTACTTCTTCTTCAGCTCCGATTCGAGCTTCACCACCTGGTCGCGCAGCTTCTGGGCCCGCTCGAAGTCCAGCCCCTTCGCCGCCTCCAGCATCTCGGCGTACAGCGACTGCACGTACTCGATCGTCACGTAGTCCGCTTCCGCCGCAGCGGTCGCGCCCGTCGCCGCCTCCGTCGCCATCTTGTGCGCCTCGATCTCGTCCTCGATCGAGTTGCGGATCGCCGTCACCACCGACCGCGGGGTGATGCCGTGCGCGGCGTTGTACGCCAGCTGCACGTCGCGCCGGCGGTTCGTCTCGCCCATCGCCCGCGCCATGCTGTCAGTCACGTTGTCGGCGTACAGGATCACCTCGGCGTTCACGTTGCGGGCGGCCCGGCCGATCGTCTGGATCAGCGACGTTTCCGACCGCAGGAAGCCCTCCTTGTCGGCGTCGAGAATCGCCACCAGCGACACCTCGGGCAGGTCGAGCCCCTCGCGCAACAGGTTCACGCCGACGAGCACGTCGAACGTGCCCTCGCGGAGCTCGCGGAGTACCTGGATCCGCTCGATGGCGTCGAGTTCGCTGTGCAGCCAGGCGCAGCGCATCCCGGCGTCGCGGAAGAACGTCGTCAGGTCCTCGGCCATCCGCTTCGTCAGCGTCGTCACCAGCGTCCGCTCGCCCTTCGCGGCGCGGGCCTGAATTTCGCTCTTCAGGTCCGGCACCTGCCCGCGCGCCGGCTTGACGTGAATCACCGGGTCGACCAGCCCCGTCGGCCGGATCACCTGCTCGACCACCTCGCCGCCGACGCGCTCCAACTCGTACGCGGCGGGCGTCGCCGACAGGCACAGGCACTGCTTCAGCCGCCCCTCGAACTCGGGGAACTTGAGCGGCCGGTTGTCCAGCGCGCTCGGCAGGCGGAAGCCGTGTTCGACGAGCGTCGTCTTGCGGGCAAAGTCGCCGTGGAACATGCCGCGGACCTGCGGCAGGCTGACGTGGCTCTCGTCTACCACGACGAGGAAGTCTTCGGGGAAGAAGTCGATGAGCGTGTACGGCGGGTCGCCGGGGTTGCGGCCGCTGAACCAGCGGGCGTAGTTCTCGATGCCCGAGCAGTAGCCCACCTCGCGGAGCATGTCCAGGTCGTACCGGCAGCGGGCCTTCAGCCGCTCGTACTCCAGCAGCTTGCCCTCGGTCTTGAACTGCTCCAGCCGGGCCGTCAGTTCGGCCTCGATGCCGGTGATCGCCTCCTTCACGCGCTCCTCGGGCGTCACGAAGTGCTTCGCCGGGTAGACGTACAGCTCCTCCAGCGGCTTGATCGTCTCGCCGCTGACGGGGTGGATGACCGAGAGCGCGTCCACCTCGTCGCCGAACAGCTCCATCCGGTACGCGACTTCCTCGGAGGCCGGCCAGATGTCGATGGTGTCGCCTCGGACGCGGACCTTGCCGCGCTCGAAGGCCACGTCGTTCCGCTGGTACTGGATGTCCACGAGCCGCAGCAGCAGGTTGTCGCGGTCGATGACCTCGCCCTTCTGGACGTACACCATCATCCGCTTGTAGTCGGACGGCGAGCCGAGGCCGTAGATGCACGACACCGACGCCACGATGATCACGTCTTCCCGGCTCACGAGCGCGGACGTGGCGGCGAGGCGGAGGCGGTCGATGTTCTCGTTGATGGAGCTGTCTTTTTCGATGTAGATGTCGCGCTGCGGGATGTACGCCTCGGGCTGGTAGTAGTCGTAGTAGCTGACGAAGTACTGCACCGCGTTGTGCGGGAAGAAGCCCTTGAACTCCTTGTACAGCTGCGCCGCCAGCGTCTTGTTGTGGGCGAGCACGAGCGTCGGCTTGCCGAGCCGGGCGATGACGTTGCTGGCGGTGAACGTCTTGCCGGTGCCGGTGGCCCCGAGGAGAACCTGGAAGCTCTTGCCGCGCTCGAACCCGGCGACGAGTTGCTCGATGGCCTTCGGTTGGTCGCCGGCCGGCGGGTAGTCGCTGACGAGCTGGAACTTCGCGGCCATCGAGCGGCTCCTGGCGGGCGGGGAGAGGTGAATTGTAACGGTGCCGCGCCGCAGGGGGATGTCGGATGCGATGCACGACTTCGGCGACCCGCTGTCGGACGTGCCGTTCTCCCTCCCCGCCGGCAGGGCGGTCAGGACGCCCGTGCTCGGGCCGATCTCCGCGGCCGCGTTCGGCGAGGGGCCGCCGCACCGGGCCGAGTCGGAGTGCGGACCGGGCCATCCCGGACGACCGACACAGCTTGCGCCAGTTCGCACGCCCATTCGGGATGCCGATCGTTGCGGCGGCGGCCGAAGGCGAGTAGGCTCGGCGGTTCACTCCGGAGCCCACCCATGCCCCGCCCCGTGCCGCGCCCCCTGTCCGGCCGCGTCGAATCGCTCGAAGACCGCGTCACCCCGGCCATCGCGATGGCGCTGGCCGGGGCGACGGCGACAATCACCGGCGACGCGGTGAGTGACACGCTTGTCGTCACGGTCGATACTGCAACGGCCGGCGGTCCGTTCCTGGCCCACAACCGGGTGACCGCCGGCGACGCCGGGTTCGTCAGCAACCTCGACTTCGACAGCACCCTGGCCGGCGTACAGACGCTCGCGGCCACAGCCGCGAGCTCGCTCATCATCAGCGACCTCGGGGACGGCGACGACGCCCTCCGGATCGTCCGCGGGTCCGACGGCGCGACTGGCAGCGGGGATGTGGACGCGACCGTGGGCATCGACAACCTGGGGGGCGACGCGGGGGACTCGATCACCGTCGATGACAGCACCCGCACCACGGCGGCGACGTACACCTACAACCGGGTTGGGGTCGCGTTCGCCGGGCCGGGGTACAACGTGTCCCTGAATGCGTTTCACTCTGGCGGGTTCTTCTTGACCACCGGGACCGGGTCGGACACGGTCAACGTGACCGGCACGTTCGGCAACTCGCAAGAGGTGACCCTGAACTCGGCCAACGGGCTCGATACCGTCAACATCGGAGCGATGTCCGAACTGTCCTCGACCGTGACCGTCAACAACACCCCGTCGCTCACGACCGTCAACATCGATTCCTCGGCCGACGGGGCCGCAACTTACACCCTCACGGCCGGGCAGGTGACCTCCAGCCTCGCCGGCGCGCCGGTCATCTTCACGCCGATCGACATTTCCGTGGTCAACCTGACGACCGGCGGCGCCGCCGACGTCATCAACGTCACCGCGACCATCAACCAGACGAACGTGACCGCCGGCGACGGGGGCGATGTCGTCGCCTTCGCCGCCGGTGCGACCTTGTCCGGGGGCACGCTCGACGGCGGGGCGGGCACCGACACCCTCGACTACACCGCGTACACCACGCCGGTCGCCGTGAACCTCGGCCTCGGCGTGGCCGGCCTCACCGCCGCACTGGACGGCGGGCAGGAGGTGCCGTCCAACGGCATCGCCGCGGCCGGGACCGGGACTGTCTCGAACTACAACGCCCTCACCCGGACGTTCGACCTGAACCTGACCGTCGGCGGGCTCGCCCCGGCGGCCGTGACCGGCATCCACCTGCACCGCGGCGGACTCGGGGCGAACGGACCGATCGTGCTCGACCTGCTCGCGCTCGGCACCCTCCTCCCGAACGGCACCGGGTTCACGCTCGCCCTCAACGGCCTGGACGTGGACGCCTTCCTCCTCGGCGGGGCCGCGAACGAGGCCGCGTTCCTCGGCGGGCAGACGTACCTGAACGTCCACACCGCGGCGTTCCCGAACGGCGCCATCCGCGGGCAGGTGTTCTCGACCGGGAACGTCGCCCTCCCGTCGGGCACCGCGACCGGCATCACTTCGGTGACGGGCGTCGAGAACGCGACCGGCGGGGCGGCCGGCGACAGCCTGATCGGGACCACCGCGGCAAACGTGCTGAACGGCCTGGGCGGGAACGACGTCCTCCTCGGCGGGCCGGGGGCGGACACGTTCCTCGGCGGGGCGAACGACGACACGCTCATCTGGAGCAACGGCGACGGCTCCGACGTGATGGACGGGCAGGCGGGGAATGACACCGTGGCCGTGAACGGGAACCTGACCGTGGCCGACGTATTCACCGTCGCCGCGAACGGCTCCCGCGTCGACTTCGACCGCACATCGGCCGGCCCGTTCAGCCTCGACATCGGCACCGTCGAGACGATGCGGGTGGCCGGCGTCGGCGGGGCTGACACGTTCACCGTCAGCGACCTTTCGACGGTCGCCAACCTCCAGTCGGTGCAGCTGTTCGGGCTGGCCGGCACCGACACGTTCGAAGTCACCCCGTCCACGGTGCCCGTGAGCGTGTTCGGCGGCGGCGGCACCGACACGCTGAACCTCGGGCCGACGACCGGGCCCACCGACCCGTTCGTCACGCCCGTCGCGGACCCGGCCGGCGGGGTGACGGGGAGCACCACGTACACGATCCCGACCCCGTCGAGCATCTTCTTCTCCCAGATCGAGCCGCCGCCGGAACCGTTCAACTTCCTCACCGTCACCGCCACCGACGGCCGCACGATCTCCGTCGTGGGTTCCACGGTGACGATCACCGTCGTGGTGACGAACACCTCGCCCGTCGGCATCGGCGGCATCGGCGTGAGCGACCTGTTCCCGCCGGAACTCACGGGCGTCACGTGGACGGCGGCGTACACCGGCAACCGCTCGTCCGGGGCGGCGAGCGGCAGCGGCGACATCGCCGAGTTGGTGAACCTGGAGGCCGGCGGGAGCGTGACGTACTCCGTGACCGCGAGGCTCCGCACCGACGTGGCCGGGTCGTTCACGAACACCGCGACCGCGACCGTGCCGGCCGGGCTGGTTGACGGCAACACGGCCGACAACACCGCGACCGACAGCACCACCATCAGCGCGGCGCTGCCGACGGCGCTGGTCGTGACCGGGCCGGGCGGGGGCAGCGGGCTGCGGTTCGCCTCGTCCGGCGGGCAGCTCGTGTCGCCGCAGACGGTGGCGTTCTTCCCCGGCTTCCTCGGCGAAATCCACGTCGCGCAGGGCGACGTGGACGACGACGGCGTTCCCGACATCGTCGCCGCCACCGGCCCCGGTGCGGGGGTATTCCAGGTGGTCCGCGGCAGCGACGGCGCCGCGGTGACGCAGATCGAACCGTTCCCCGGCTACGCCGGCGGGCTGTTCGTCGCGGTCGGCGACCTGACCGGCGACGGCAAGGCCGACATCGCCGTGATGCCGGACGCGGCCGACGCCTTCACCGGGCCGATCAACCGCGAGCTGCCGGTGCGGGTGTACAGCGGCGCCGACTTCTCGCTCGTGGCGGCGTTCAACGGGCTGGCCGACCTGCAAGGGGCCAGCGGCGAGAACGACGGCACGAAGCTCGGCGGCCGGCCGGCCATCGCCGACGTGAACGGCGACGGCACGCCCGACCTGCTCGTGGCCGCGGGGAACGGCGGCGGCCCGCGGGTGACGGTGTGGAGCGGCGCCGGCTTCCCCGGCGCCGCCGGCGGCAAACCCACCGTGAACCCGCTCACGAACCTGTTCGTGTTCGAGAGCACGCAGCGCGGCGGGGCGTTCCTGACGGCCGGCGACGTGAGCGGCGACGGCGTCGCCGACATCATCGTCGGCGGCGGGCCGGGCGGCGGGCCGCGGGTGCGGATCGTGAGCGGGGCGAAGCTGTTCGGCCTGTCGAACCTCGACGTGAACCTGGACGACCCGGCGAACCTGGCGAACGGGCTGGTGCTGAACAACTTCATCGCCGGCGACGGGAACCTCCGCGGCGGGCTGCGGGTGGCGGTGGCCGACGTGGACGCCGACGGCCGGGCCGACCTGGTGACCGGCAGCGGCACCGGCGAGGGGTCGTCGGTGCGGGTGTACACGGGGCTGGCGCTGGCGGCGGCGTTCGGCACCAGCTCCGAGCCGGGCGTGAACCAGGTGCTCGACCCGTTCGCCGCTGTCGTCCCCGGCGGCGTGTGGGTGGGCTGATCCAGCCCCTTGACGCCGCCCGCGGGGTGTCCGATCATGGCGGTCCCACCCGCCCGAAAGGACACCCCATGTTCGTCCGCGTCTCCGTCGTCGCCGCCGCCGCGGCCTTCCTCCTCACGGCCTCGTGCGCGGCCGCCGACCCCGTCGGGCTCCAGAAGGGCGACCGCGTCGTCTTCCTCGGCGACAGCATCACCCAGGCCGCCGTCGGCAAGTCCGGCTACATCACGCAGCTGAAGGCGACGCTGACCGAGAAGCACGGCGTCGAGTTGGTCGGCGCCGGCATCAGCGGCAACAAGGTGCCCGACATCCAGAAGCGGCTCGACAAGGATGTGCTGGCGAAGAAGCCGAGCGTCGTGGTCGTGTACATCGGCATCAACGACGTGTGGCACGGCGAGAACGACCCGAGCCGCGGCACCAGCAAGGAGCGGTTCGACGAGGGGCTGCGCGACGTGGTCGGCCGCATCAAGGCGAGCGGCGCCCGGGTGGTGCTGTGCACGCCGACCGTGATCGGCGAAAAGAAGGCCGGCGGCAACAAGCTCGACGCCCGGCTGGACGAGTACGCCGGCATCAGCCGCAAGGTCGCCGCCGACACCGGCTCGAAGCTGTGCGACCTGCGCAAGGCGTTCGTGGACCACCTGGCGAAGAACAACCCGGACAACAAGGCCAGCGGCGTGCTGACGACGGACGCCGTCCACCTGAACGAGGCCGGCAACCGGCTCGTCGCCGAGACGATTCTGGGCGTGCTCACGAAGTAGGGTCGAACGACTCCCGTCGGGTTGACCGCCGTTCCACCCCCCGGTATGTCCCCGCCGGGTGAACGATCCAACCGGGGGACAGTCATGCGCACGATTCTGGCCGCGGTGCTACTGACGACGCTGGGAACGGGCTGCTGCAAGACGTGCGGCTGGTGCCACGACGACACTCCGGCGCGCACCGGCTTCTCGGCCGAGGCGCCGCCTGCGACGCCGGCATCGCCGGCCACGACACAACCGCCGACCCCGGCGGGGGTTCCGGCCAGCCGACCGGCTGGCACCGGTGCCTACGGCGGCACGGGGAACTGAACCGGCGCACTCCGACGCAAATTTGTGTATTTGACTCAATGCGTGCCCTGACCCCCCGGGGGGGTCGGCGACACACAATGCGCCCGGTTTGAACGTCGGCCCGTCACCCGGGGCGGGGCGGCAGTCCTATACCAGTCGGGACCGACCGCCTCACCCGGAGTCACGCCATGCCGCCCGCCTGCCGCTGGGGAATTCTCGGCACCGCCAACATCGCGCGCAAGAACTGGAAGGGGATCCGCCTGAGCGGCAACGGCGTCGTCGCCGCCGTCGCCAGCCGCACCCCGGAACGCGCCAGGCAGTTCATCGCCGAGTGCCAGTCGGAAGTGCCGTTCGAGCAGGTTCCGACCCCGGTCGGGTACGACGAACTGCTGGCGAGTACGGACGTGGACGCGGTGTACGTGCCGCTGCCGACGGGCGTCCGCAAGGAGTGGGTGCTGAAGGCCGCGGCCGCCGGGAAGCACGTGCTCTGCGAGAAGCCGTGTGGCGCCGACGCGGCGGAAGTGAAGGCGATGGTGGACGCCTGCCGGGCCGCCGGCGTGCAGTTCATGGACGGCGTCATGTTCATGCACAGCGCCCGCCTGCCGCTGCTGCGGAAGGTGCTCGACGACGCGGACGCGGTCGGCGAGTTGCGGCGGGTCACGAGCCAGTTCAGCTTCGCCGCCGACGCCGGCTTCCTGGGCGGCAACATCCGCGTGAGCGGGGCCCTGGAGCCGCTCGGGGCGCTGGGCGACCTCGGCTGGTACAACCTCCGCTTCGCCCTGTGGGTGATGAAGTTCCAGCTGCCGGAGGCGGTGGTGGGCCGCGTGCTGAACGAGTACGCGACCGACGGCCGGCCGGTGCCGCTGGAGTTCGCCGGCGAGCTGTTCTTCCCCGGCGGCGTGACCGGCTCCTTCTACTGCTCGTTCCGCACCGAGTTGCAGCAGTGGGCGCACGTGAGCGGCACGAAGGGGGCGGTGACGGTCGAGGACTTCGTGCTGCCGTACCACGGGGCCGAGTCGGCGTTCGTGGTGCAGCGGCCACACTTCCGGGTGCGCGGCACGAGCTTCCAGATGGAGTCGCACCCGACGCGCTACGCCGCCGCGGAGGCGAGCGACGGCCGCGAGGACGCCCAGGAAACGAACATGGCCCGCCGGTTCGGGGAACTGGTACTCGGCGGCAAGCCCGACGCCAGCTGGCCCGAGATGGCGTTGAAGACGCAGTTGGTCCTCGACGCCTGCCTGAAGTCGGCCCGCGACGGCGGCCGCGCCGTCGGGATAACCGGCTGACCGGCACGTTCCGGTGAAGCGGCCCGGTCCGCAGACCCGATACATTCCGCATCCTGCCTATCGCCCGCAAGGATCGGAAAATGCCCACTCCCACCCGCGTCGCCGGCGCCGCCCTGACGCTGTTGGTTGTGGCCGTCGGGTGCGAGACGCTCGGCCTGAGCCCGCCGGCGAACCAACTCCTGCCCGTCACGAAGGACATGCGCAACTCCGCGCCGATGCCACCAGCCGTGCCCCGCGAGTTGGCCAAGGAGCTTCACCCGGCGTTCGTCGTCGAGCCCGGCGACGTGCTCCTGGTGCAGCCCGCCGACCTCGACGCCCCGCTGCGGCTCCCGCCGGACCAGACGGTCTTCGCCGACGGCACCATCGACCTCGGAGTGTACGGCCGGCCGGTCGTCGCGGGGAAGGTGCTGCCGCAGATCGAGGCCGAGGTGAAGGCTTTGATCACCGCGAAGGAGAAAGGGAACGTCGCCGTCACGGTGCGGCTGATCGGCCGGAACAGCAAGGTGTACTACGTGCTCGGCGAGGTGAACGCCCCCGGTGCGTTCCCGATCAAGGGGAACGAGACGGTGCTGGACGGCATCCTGGCCGCCGGGGGCATCACCCAGCGGGCGAGCGAGCAGAACGTGGTGCTGAGCCGCCCGACGCCGCCGGACGGCTGCCGGGTCGTGTACCCGGTCTGCTACACGAACGTGGTGCAACTGGGCGACACGACGACGAACTACCAACTCCAGCCGGGCGACCGCGTCTACGTCCCCGGGAGGGGGCTGTTGGAAGGGATCCTGCCGGCGAAGTGCCTCAAGGGCGGCCCCTGCGCCGGCCCGCAGGTGGCGTGCTGGTGGGGCGGCAACTGCGCCCCCGCCGGGTGTAGGTAGTCAGCGCGGCGTCTCGAACAGTGCCAGGAAGTCGGCCCGGCCGGCCGGCTTCCAGCCGTGCGCGGCGACGGCCTCGGCCACCGCTTCCGCGACGCCGGGGAAGTTCGGGTCGTCGTGGTCGTGGAACCCGACCACCGCTCCCGGGGCGAGGTGCGGGACGACGTTGGCGATGTCCGCGGCCACGTTGTCCCTGTCGTGCGCCCCGTCGATCAAGCAGGCGGTGAAGGGTCCGCCGCTACTCGGCCCGAGTGCGGCGAACGTGCCGACCCGCAGCCACACCTTGTGCCGCACGCCGTACCGCTGGAGCCAGAAGTCGGCCGGGCCGTCGTCGGCCCGGTCGAGCGACACGACCCGCTTGGCGGTCACGGCCGCGACCGTCGTACTCCGGCCGAGGTGGCGGCCGAGTTCCAGCACGTCGCGGCCGCGGCACGCTTCCGCCCACAGCCGGCACTCCGCCGTGGTGAACCAGCCGGGAACCTCGTCAGCGGGGTCCGCCGCGCCGGCCGCGCTCATCCAGTCGAGGAAGTACCGCCAGGCCACGAGTTCCATGGGGTTGGAGCCCGGGTGCCACTGCGGCGGGAGGGCGAAGTCGCCGGCGGGGGCGAACTTGTTAAAGAACCGGTGTACGAACAGCGGCCGGCCGTGTGGCCCGGCCTGGATGTAGCTTCCGTGGCGGCACGCCAGCGGCCGCCGGGTATACCGGTGGTGCGGGGCGCCGAGCCGGTGCAGCGCGGCCCGCACTTGCTCCTGGTCCCCGAACCCGCCGACGGCCACCCCGGTGACCGACCGCCAGTAGTAGTAGTCGCTGTGGTCGTCGTAGTGCCCGGCGAGTTGGAGCACGCGCCAGGCCGCCCGCTTGGCGTAGACGTAGTGCCCGCCGTTGAGCGCGTAGCCGTCGTCGGGGGCGACGCCGTAGGACGGCCAGTGGACGCACTCGTCCCCGATCGGGTTGTCCGGCCACGTGACGATGCCGTGCGGGTTGTGCTCCGGCTCGAAGCACTCGTTGGGGTCGTAGATCGGGTAGCAGTCGGCGTCGAGGAACAAAACCTCCTCGAACGGCGAGTTGAGAACGGCGAGCGTCTTCACCTCCCAGCCGCCGAGCAGGCGCCGGGCGGCACGGGCCGGGTGGGATTCGGCGTCCACCACCTCCACGCCGGGGAGTTGTCGGACGCGGTCGCTGACGGGTTCGGCCGGGCCGCGGTGCCACACCTGGATCGGGTGCCGCCAGCCGACCTCGCGGAGCATCCGGCAGGCGACGTAGACGCTCGCCTCGTACCGTCCGCCGCCGCAGATCACGGCCCCGCGGCCGGCGAACCGCCCCTCGGGGTACGCCGGCATCTCGGCCAGGAAGCGCTCCGCTAGGATCAGGTGGGCCTCGCGAGCCACCGGCCACAACTTCCAGCCGTCCGGCATCACGTACGGGGGCTCGGTCAGCAATTCGGCCAGCGCGGCGGCGGGCATGTCGGGCCGGAAGTCGACCGGCGGAACACAGCCGGCGGGGTCGCCGCCCCACGCCGCCCGGACCTCCGGGCGGTGGGCGAACATCCAACACGCCGAACAGTCGCGGGACGGCTTGAACGGGCGGGCCGGCAGGAACCGGTCGCAAATACACGGGCGAACCGGTCGGCTCATGCCTGCGACACCAGCACCGGCCCCGTCGCACCGAACACCGTCCCGGGCAGCAGTGCCGAGACGGGTTCGTACTGCACGTCCGTCGCCTCGACCGGCTTGCCGTCCACGCGGACGAGCAGCCCGTCCGTGGGACACAGCTTGACCTCGCAGACGGCCGTTCCGACGCGGGCCTGCCACGTGAGTTGGGCGGTGGGAGCGGCGGAGTGGTGGCCGGCGTCCGGCCCGTCGGGCACGGTGACGCGGACCCCCTTGCCGGCCGATAGGGTCGCCGCCGCCTGAGCGAACTGGGGTGCCATCATGGCCCCGGAGCCCGACCCGCAGCCGGCGCAGCAGTCGTTGCCACCGGTGGCCCGGAGTTGGCCGGTGAATTCGGCAGACTGGTCGTAAGGATTCACCGGCGCGGTGTCGAAGACCCAGCCGTACACGACCAGCGCCGTCCCCGCCGGCGTGCACGTCGGGACCGGGACGTTCGGGACGCACCAAACCTGGCCGACGACCTCGCCATCCCGGCAGTTCGAGTCGCTCGGGTCGGGCGACGGAACGCCTGAAGCCGGAGCAGGGAGAATGAGAACCCGGACCTTGTCGCCGTCCTTGTCGCCGTATTCGCCGCTAACGCACATCAGCGCCGGGCCGGAAGCCTGCGGCCGGACGGCGAAGGTCAGGCCGCCCGTGGGGCACACGAATTCCAGAGACACAGGTACTCCTACTAGGGTCGAGACATGTACCGGGCGCTCCGTACCAACGTGGCGCCAGTCGAAACGTAGATGCCGAACTCGCCGACGTAATCGGCCGGCTGGAACCGGTTATTTTCCGTGGTACCGGTCAGTTCGTGACACGGCACGCCGTCCCAGCGAACCCACTGCAGCTTCCGCCGGTCCACCATCAGTTCGACCATTTGTTCCTGGTTCCCCGGCGGGTGAGGCAGGATGGTGCTGGCGAACAAGTGGGTGCTGCTATGAGCCAGTTGCCCGCCGGGCTGAATCTCACCCGTCTCACGCGACACGACGAAGGGTTGCCCGGCCTGCGGTTGGAACGGCCGCAACTCGATCACTTGGAATGTGAACCGGCCGTCCGCTCCCGTGCGACCACCGAAGTACACACCGACGTAACCGGTCCACCGGGTCTGGCGGACCGAGACTTGGATGTGATACCCGCACTCGGCCATGTGGCCGAGCGGGATCAGTGCCCGGCTGATGGTCTGGATTGAAAGGGCTTCGGCCGCCGGATCGTGGAAGACGTGCGTGCCGAAGCCGCCCTTCCACAGCCGCGGTTCCGGGGCCTTCTTGAGCAGCCTCACCCACTCGCCCTTCTCCGGAGCCCGGGCGGCGTCCGGGATCGGTGCTTCTTTGCTTGGCGTATCCGGCGCCGGTGGTGGAACGGGCGGGGTGGCGTCTCCGTTACCCCGGGCGAAGACGACCGCAGTGACCGCGACGACCGCGAGGGCCGCCGTCGTGACGCCCACCCACATCCGGCGTGACCGGCGCGGGGCCGGCACGGGCGTCCGCGTCGAGGCCGGGACGGGCGGCAGAAACGCCCAGTCGGAAGTGACAGCGACTTCTACAGGAACGCGGGCGAGCAGCGCCGGCAGGTCCGCACCGGCGGCGAGCGGCGCCAGCGCGACAGCCACCTCGGTGGCCGTGGCCGGCCGCATCGCCGGGTCGCGCGCCGTCATTCGGTCGCAGAGCGACACCACCTCCGCGGGCACCTCGGGCCGCTCCGCGGCGAGCCCGCCCGGGGTTGTCGGGGTGCCGCAGCGGTCGAATGGCGGTTTCCCGGTCAGCAGGTGGTAGAGGGTGCAGCCGAGGGCGTACAGGTCGGCCCGCGCGTCGACCCGGCGGAAGTCGTCCCACTGCTCGGGGGCCATGTAGTCGGGCGTGCCCATCACCTGCCCGGCGGTGGTGAGCCCTCCGCCGACCGGCCCGGGCGTCCGAAATAGCGCCAGCCCCAGGTCGAGCACCTTTACCCCGCCGGCCGCGAGCATCAAGTTGTGCGGCTTCACGTCGCGGTGGACGAGCTGGTGGTCGTGGGCGTGCTGCAACCCCAGCGCGGCCTGTCGGATGATCTCGCAGGCGTCGGCCACGGGCACCGGGTGACACGTTTTACACACCCGTGCCAGGTCGGCCCCGTCGAGTAGTTCCATCACCAGGTAGCGGACCCCCTCGGCATCGCCGGCGTCGGTCGCGCGGACGATGTTCGGGTGGTCGAGTTGGCCGACGACCTCCATCTCGCGGTCGAACCGGGCGACCCAGTCGGCGTCGCCGGACCGGCCCGCGGGCAGCACCTTGACCGCGACCCACCGCTTGAGCCGCTCATGCCACGCGCGGTGCACCTTCCCCATCCCGCCGCGGCCGATTACTTCGTGGAGGCGGTACTGGCCGAGCCGGCGCGGGCCGCTTCCGGTGTCGGGCTGCGGCGGGTCGAACGGCGTCCAGCCGGGCGGGCGGTCGGCCGGGGTCTTCCCGGTCGCCGGCGGCGTCGCCAGGTCGCCTAGGCGGAGGATGCAGGCTTCGCAGTCCGACAGGTGGGCCTCGAGCCCGTCTTGCGCGGCCCGCGGCAGGCTGCCGCGGAGGTACGCCGAGAGCGCGTCCCGGGTCGGGCAGGGGCCGAAACGTGAGGGGCGGGAACTCATCGAGGCACCACGGCCGGAGGCGGAGGCGGGTCGCGGGTCGGCCGCACCTCGATTCGTGGGTGTGGTAGGATTGTCAGCCGGGCGTCCCCGAAATGCAAGCGCCGATCCCGAATTCTTCAGTCGGCCTGCGGCACGTCATTCGCTCACTTTCTGGCCGACGGCACCGATTCGACCCAGCGACGAGGACCGCATGCGTGTCTGGCCAGGCCGCCCGTACCCCCTCGGGGCCACCTGGGACGGGATGGGCGTGAATTTCGCCCTTTTCAGCGAGAACGGCACCGGCGCGGAACTTCTCCTGTTCGACAACCCGACCGACGCCGCGCCCGCCCGGGTGATCCCGCTCAAGGAGCGCACCGATCTGGTGTTCCACGCCTATCTGCCCGACGTGCAGCCGGACCAACTGTACGGCTACCGCGTGGACGGACCGTTCGAGCCGTCACAGGGCCACCGCTTCAACCGCAACAAGGTGCTGTTCGACCCGTATGCGAAGGCTGTCGGGCGTGAGGCTACCTGGGACCACGCCCTGTTCGGCTACACCATCGGTCACGACGACGGCGACTTGAGCTTCGACGAGCGGGACAGCGCGCCGTTCGCCCCGCTCGCGGCTGTGGTCGATCCGGCGTTCACCTGGGGCGACGACCGCGCGCCGCAGGTGCCTTGGCACGAGACGTTCGTCTACGAGCTCCACGTCAAGGGCTTCACCAAGCAACTGCCCGGCGTGCCGGACCGCATCCGCGGCACCTACGCCGGTGTGGGGAGCGACGCGGCCGTCCGCCACCTGAAGAGCCTGAACGTCACGGCCGTCGAGCTGTTGCCGGTCCACTACCGGCTCGACGACCACTACCTCACCGAGAAGGGGCTCACGAACTACTGGGGTTACAACACGCTCGGCTTCTTCGCCCCCGACCCGCGGTTGTCGGCCGACCCGACCAACCCCGCGGCCGCGGCCCGAGAGTTCAAGAGCATGGTGCGGGCGCTCCACGCCGCCGGCATCGAAGTCATTCTCGACGTGGTCTACAACCACACCGCCGAGGGTAACCAGAACGGCCCGACCCTGTCGTTCCGCGGCGTGGACAACGCCAGCTATTACCACCTGTCGCCGGAGGACAGACGGTACTACATGGACTTCACCGGCTGCGGCAACACGCCGAGCCTGCGCCACCCGCGCGTGTTGCAACTCGTCATGGACAGCCTCCGGCACTGGGTGCTGGAGATGCGCGTGGACGGCTTCCGGTTCGACCTCGCCACCGCGCTGGCCCGCGAGTTGTACGAGGTCGACAAGCTCAGCACGTTCTTCGACGTGATCCACCAGGACCCGGTGCTGAACCGCGTCAAGCTCATTGCCGAGCCGTGGGACGTGGGGCCGGGCGGCTACCAGGTCGGCAACTTCCCCGTCGGCTGGGCCGAGTGGAACGGCGAATACCGCGACGCCGTCCGGCGGCTGTGGGCGGGCCACGCGGTGACCGCCGGCAAGCTCGCGGCCCGCCTCACGGGGTCGAGCGACCTGTACCAACAGACCGGCCGCCGCCCGTACGCGAGTGTCAACTTCGTCACCTGCCACGACGGCTTCACCCTCCGCGACCTCGTGAGCTTCAACGAGAAGCACAACGAGGCCAACCAGGAGGACAACCGCGACGGGTCGAACGACAACCTGAGTTGGAACTGCGGGGCCGAAGGTCCGACGGACGACGAGGAGGTTCAGCGACTGCGGCAGAAGCAGATGCGGAACCAGTTTGCCACGCTGATGCTGTCGCAGGGCGTGCCGATGATGCTGGCCGGCGACGAGGTGCAGCACACGCAGGGCGGCAACAACAACACCTACTGCCACGACGACGACCTGACGTGGATCGACTGGACGGAGACGCCCGAGAAGCAGGCGTTCCTCGCGTTCGTCCGCAAGGTCACGACCCTGTGGCGGACCGAGCCCGTGCTGAAGCGGCGGACGTTCTTCCAGGGCCGCGCCATCCGCGGCGAGGGCGTCGCCGACGTGAGCTGGTTCGCGCCCGACGGCAGCGAGCTGGCCGACGACGACTTCGACAAGCCGGCCGCCGTGATGGGGTGCCGCCTGGCCGGCGACCTGATCGAAGAAACCGACGAGTGCGGCGAGCCGGTCCGCGGCGACACACTGCTGATCCTCCTCAACCCGACGCCGACGCCGACCGACTTCTCACTCCCGACGACGAACGAGAACCACCTCTGGCACCTGGAGTTCGACACGTCCGACGACGCCCGCCAGTCCGACCCGCTCTACGGCCGGACGGTGTACCCGCTGGCCGACCGGTCGGTGGCCGTGTTCCGGGCGAAGGGGTGACGCCGTGACCGACATCCTCGACCGCCTCGCCGCCGCGGCGCTCGACACGGCGGCCGCCCGCCGCCGCGTCCCCGGCGCGACGTACCGCTTTCAATTCCGCAAGGAATTCCGGTTCGCCGACGCCCTGGCGCTGGTGCCGTACCTGGACGCGCTCGGCGTCACGCACGCCTACGCCTCGCCGATCCTGAAGGCCCGGCCCGGGAGCCCGCACGGGTACGACGTGATCGACCCCGGCCGGCTGAACGACGAACTCGGCACCAAGGACGACCTGCGGGCGCTCGCCGCCGCGCTACACGCCCGCGGCATGGGGCTGATCCTCGACACCGTGCCGAACCACATGTGCATCGGGGCCGACAACCCGTGGTGGGCCGACGTGCTCGAGCACGGCCCGTCGTCGCCCTACGCCGACTACTTTGACATCGCCTGGCACGACTCGCCGCGCCCCGGCATGAACGGCCGCCTGCTACTCCCGGTGCTCGGCGACCCGTACGGGGCGGTGCTCGAGAGCGGCCAGCTGCGCGTGGCCTTCGACGCCGGGCAGTTTTCCGTCTGGTACTTCGACACACGCCTGCCGATCGACCCGCGCACGTACGGCCGCGTGCTCGGCCCCGCGGCCGCCGAGTTGGTGACGCGCCTCGGCGTCGAGCACGCCGACACCATCGAGTTAACCAGCATCCTGAACGCCGTCGAGCACCTGCCGCCGCGCGGCGAACCCGACGCGGTGCGCGTGGCGATGGGCCGCGTCGAGACGGCCGCGGTGAAACGCCGCCTCGGCGAGCTGAGCGACCGCTTTCCCGAGGCCGCGGTCGCGGTGACGGCGAGCGTCGATCGGTTCGCCGGGACGGCGGGCGACCCGGCCAGCTACGGCCCGCTCGACGACTGGCTCGAAGCCCAGGCGTATCGGCCGTGCTTCTGGCGCGTCGCGTCCGACGAGATCAACTACCGCCGCTTCTTCGACGTGAACGAGTTGGCGGCCGTCGGCACGGAGCGGGAGGACGTGTTCCGCGCCGTCCACCGCAAGCTCCTCGGCTGGCTCGCCGACGGCACCGCGGACGGCCTCCGCATCGACCACCCGGACGGCCTGTTCGATCCCAAGCAGTACCTCGACCGCCTCCAGGCCCACTACGTGCTCGCGCTGGCCAAGAAGCTCGCGGCCGACGCGCCCGCCGACTACCCGGGCTTCGACCCCGAGCGCGACGAGGCGGCGCTGCTGGAGCGCGTCGCGGAGCCCGCGGCGAAGGGGCGCCCGCTGTACGTCGTGGTCGAGAAGATTCTCGCCGACGCCGAGCCGCTGCCGCGCGAGTGGGCGTGCGACGGCACCACCGGGTACGAGTTCGTCACCGCGGTGAACAACCTGTTCGTGGACCCCGCCGGCGAGACCGGGCTGACCCGCTTCTACGGCGACTTCACCGGCCAGACCGACGCGTTCCCGACCATCGTGTACGAGAAGAAGGCACAAATCCTGTCGTCGTCGCTGTCCAGCGAGCTGACGGCGTTGTCGCACCAGCTCGACCGGCTGGCCCGGCTCGACCGCCGCAGCCGCGACCTCACCCTGAACGGCATCCGCCGCGCGCTCCGCGAAGTGATCGCCTGCTTCCCGGTGTACCGCTCCTACGTCAACGGCGGCGTCCGCGACGTCGACAAGGCGCTGATCGGCAAGGCGGTGTCGAAGGCCCGCAAGCGGAACCCGATGCTCGGCCGGCCGCTGTTCGACTTCATCCGCGACACGCTGCTGCTGAAGGACCCGCCGAGCGGCCCGGCGTCGGACGACTACCGCGCCCAGCAGAAGCGGTTCGCCGGCAAGTTCCAGCAACTCACGTCGCCGGTCACCGCGAAGGGGATCGAGGACACGGCGTTCTACGTGTACAACCGGTTCGTGTCGCTGAACGAGGTCGGCGGCGAGCCCGGCCACTTCGGCTGGCGGCCGGACAAGGTCCACGCCTTCATGATGGACCGGCAGGAGCAGAGCGCCGGGAGCCTGTCGCCGCTGAGTACGCACGACACGAAGCGGAGCGAGGACGCCCGCGCGAGGCTGAACGCGATCAGCGAACTGCCCGGCGAGTGGGCCGACCGCGTGAACCGGTGGGCGCACCTGAACGCCCGCCACCGCGAGGACGGCGACGACGGCCCCGTGCCGGACCGGAACGAGGAATACCTGCTGTACCAGACGCTGGTGGCGGTGTGGGACGGCGGCCCGTCGGAGGAGTTCAACGGCCGCGTCCAGGCGTTCGTGAAGAAGGCGCTGTGCGAGGCGAAGGTCCACAGCTCGTGGATCAACCCCGACCCCGACTACGAGGCCACGGTAGCGCGATTCGTCGAGCGCGTGCTGAACCCGAACGAGTCGGCCGAGTTCCTCGCCGACCTGGCGGCGTTCGTGGGGCGCGTCGCGTTTCTGGGACGGGTGACGTCGCTGGCACAGAGCGTAATCCGCTGCACGGCCCCGGGCGTGCCGGACACGTATCAGGGAACCGAGAGTTGGGACTACAGCCTCGTAGACCCGGACAACCGCCGTCCGGTGGACTACGCCGCCCGGCAGGCGTGGCTCGCGGACCCGGCGGCGCCGGACCTGGCCGACCCGCGGGTGAAGCTGTTCGCGGTGTCGCGGGCGTTGCGGGCGCGGCGGGAGCACACCGAGCTGTTCGAACGCGGCGAGTACGTGCCGCTCGCGGCGATCGGGCCGAAGGCCGACCACGTCTTCGCCTTCGCCCGCCGGCACAACGGCGCCGCGGTGGCGGTCGTGGTGCCGCAGCTGGCGGCGGCGCTCGTCCCCGAGTCGGGCCGCGCGCCGGTCGGCGCCGCCGCGTGGGGTGACACCGCGGTGTCTCTCGACGACTTGCCGCCGGGCCGCTGGACGAACGTGTTCACCGGCGCAGCGATCGATGCCGGCCGGCGGCTGCCGCTGGCCGAGGTGCTGGCGTCGTTCCCAGTCGCCGTCCTGACCTACAGCCCTCGGTCGTGACCATGCCCACCCGCCGCCTCCCCGTCGGGGCCGAAGTCGTCCCCGGCGGCGTCCACTTTCGCGTCTGGGCGCCGATCCGCACGACGGTCGAAGTGGTGATCGAGGCCGGCCCGACGGCCGCGCTCGCGGCCGAGGGCGGCGGGTACTTCTCGGCGCTGGTGCCGGGCGTGGCCGCGGGCGACCGCTACAAGTTCCGTCTGGACGGACGGCCGAACACGCACCCCGATCTGGCCTCGCGGTATCAGCCGGCGGGCCCGCACGGCCCGTCGCAAGTCGTGGACCCGGCGGTGTTCCCGTGGACCGATCAGGATTGGAAGGGAGTCCTCGAAACGGGCCAGGTCTTCTACGAGATGCACGTCGGCACCTTCACGCCGGACGGCACCTTCGCCGCCGCCGCGGACAAGCTGCCTGAGCTGGCAGCACTCGGCGTCACGGCGGTCGAGGTGATGCCGGTCGCCGAGTTCCCCGGCGAGTTCGGCTGGGGCTATGACGGCGTCCACATGTTCGCGCCGACGCGCCTGTACGGCACGCCCGACGACTTCCGCCGGTTCGTGGACCGCGCCCACGCTCTCGGTCTCGGCGTGATCCTGGACGTGGTCTACAACCACTTCGGGCCGAGCGGGAACTACACCCGCGAGTACAGCCCGCAGTTCTTCAGCACGGTCCACAAGACCGACTGGGGCGAGCCGTTCAACTTCGACGGCCCGGACAGCGGCCCGGTCCGCGAGTTCTTCGTCGCCAACGCCGGCTACTGGGTGGACGAGTTCCACCTCGACGGCCTCCGCCTCGACGCCACGCAGGCCATCTTCGACGACTCCAAGGAGTACGTCGTGACATCGATCGCCCGCCGGGCGCGGGAGGCGGGCCGCGGCAAGTCAATCTACGTCGTGGCCGAGAACGAGCCCCAAGACGCCCGGCTGGCGAGGCCGTCCGAGAGCGGCGGCAGCGGCCTGAACGCGCTGTGGAACGACGACCTGCACCACGCCTGCCGCGTGGCCCTCACGGCCCGGAACGAAGGCTACTTCTCCGACTACCTCGGCACGCCGCAGGAGCTGATCAGCGCCGCGAAGTACGGCTTCCTGTACCAGGGGCAGCGCTACCGCTGGCACGCCCGGCCGCGCGGCCGGGCCGCGTTCGACCTGAAGCCGCACAACTTCGTAGCCTTCCTCGAGAACCACGACCAGGTTGCCAACAGCTGCCGCGGCCTGCGGCTGAATCAGTTGGCGAGTCCCGGCAAGCTGCGGGCGCTGACGGCGTACCTGTTACTCGGCCCGGCGACGCCGATGCTGTTCCAGGGGCAGGAGTGGGCCAGCACCCGGCCGTTCCTCTACTTCGCGCACCACGAGCCCGACCTGGCGAAGCTCGTCCACGAGGGCCGCCGCGGCGAATTGAAGCGATTCCGCAGCCAGTCATCGCCGGCCGTGCTGGCCCAGGTCGCCGACCCCGCCGCCGCCGAGACGTTCTTCGCGTCGAAGCTCGACTGGTCGGAGCGCGAGCGGCGCCGCGACTGGCTCGCGCTCCACACCGACCTGTTGGCGGTGCGCAAAACCGACCCCGCCTTTCACCCCGGCGTGCGTATCGACGGGGCCGTCATCAGCCCCGCGGCGTTCGTGCTGCGCTACATCGTGGACGGCACCGACGACCGACTATTGGTCGTAAACCTCGGCCGCGACCTGAAGCTGGACCCGATCCCCGAGCCGCTGCTGGCGCCGCCCGACGGCGCGACGCGCTGGGCGGCCGGCTGGTCGAGCGAGGAGCCCAGCTACGGCGGTCACGGCACCGCGCCGCTGGACACCGACCTCGGCTGGCTCATCCCCGGCGAGTCGGCCGTGTGGCTGGCCGGGGACCGCGGGGTATGATGGAAGGATGATCGCGTTGCCGTCCGTCCCGCCCGAGGCCCGTCCGCGGCTCGCCCCGCTCCGAGGGCTGGAGGCGGGCGAACTCCTGATCCACGAACTGTACCTCAGCGTGCAGGGCGAATCGACCTTCGCCGGGCTGCCGTGCGTCTTCGTCCGCACCAGCGTGTGCGACCTCCGCTGCTCGTGGTGCGACACGCCGCACGCTTTCACGCGCGGCGAGCGCATGCCGCGCGCCGAGGTGCTGGCCCGGGCGCTGGCGTTCGACTGCCCGCTGGTCGAGGTCACCGGCGGCGAGCCGCTGCTGCAACCGGACGTGCTGCCGCTGATGGCCGAGTTGTGCGACGCCGGCCGCACCGTGCTGCTGGAGACGGCCGGCGCCCACGACGTCGGCCCGGTGGACCGCCGCGTCCACGTTATCATGGACCTGAAGTGCCCGGACAGCGGCGAGGCCCACCGCAACCGCTGGGCGAACCTCGACGCCCTGAAGCCGACGGATCAGATCAAGTTCGTGGTCGCCAGCCGCCGCGACTGGGAGTGGGCCGAGCGCACGATCCGCGAGCACGCGCTCGACCGGCGGTTCGTGTGCCTGGTGTCGGCCGTGTTCGGGGCGGTGAAGCTGTCCGACCTGGCCGACTGGCTCGTGGCCGCGAAGCTGGGGGACGTGCGTATGCAATTGCAGATGCACAAATTCGTCTGGGACCCAGCCGCCCGCGGCGTGTAGAACGCCCATGCCAGTCGGCGCAACTTGCGGCCGCGGCCCGGCGGCGATACAGTGAGCGGATTGGACCCGCCGCCCCTCTCCCCGGCGGCCTACGCTCCCCCGCCCGGCGGCGGACCCCATGAGCCGGCCGTGACCACCTACCGCCGCTTCCGCAACACCGACCCGCCGGCCCTTGCCGACGTCTGGAACGAGGCCCACACCGCCCGCGGGGCGTACCCCGTCCGCACCCCCGCCCTGCTCGAACGCTGGATCTTCAGCAAGCCTTACTTCGACCCCGACGGCTTGATCGTCGCCGCGGACGAGGAGAGCAACCTCGTCGAAGGGTATGTCCTCGCCGGGTTCGCCCCCACGGCCGAGCTGAACGCCCTCAACTTCGCCGAAGGGGTCATCAGCTCCGTGGCCGTACGGCCGACGGCGCGGCGGAAGGGCGTCGGCCGAGGACTCGTCTCGGCGGCCGAGGAGTACCTGATCCGCAAGGGCGCCCGCACCCTCCGCGCCGGGCCGACGTGGCCGCAGTGCCCGTTCGGGTTCGGCCTGTACGGCGGCACCAACGCCCCCGGCTTCCTCGCCTCCGACCCCGACGCCGACCCGTTCTTCCGCGCCCTCGGCTACCAGCCCGCCGGCCAGACGGCCGTCTACCAGAAGAAGCTCGACCAGCCGATCGCACTGGCCGACGCCCGGTTCGGCATGTTGCGCCGCCGCTACGAGACGCAGGTGCTCCGCGCCGCCGCGGTGCAGAGCTGGTGGCACGACGCCGTGTGGGGCACCCTCGAACCGGTCGAGTTCCGGCTCGTCGACAAGCTGGCGAACAACTTCCCGGCCGCCCGCGCCGTCGTGTGGGAGCTGGAAGGCTACGGCTGGCGCTGGGGCACGCCGTCGGCCGGCATCCTGGACATGCAGGTGCGGCCCGACCTCCGCCGGCAGGGGATGGCCAAGCTGCTCGTGTCGCAGGTGCTTCGCTTCCTTCAGGACCAGTTCTTCGGCGTGTGCGAGCTCCACGCCCCCACCGACCGGGCCGACCTGACCGGGCTGTGCAAGGCGGCCACGATGGAGCTGGTGGACACCGGCACGACGTACCTCAAGCCCGTGCCCGAAGACCGGCAGGTGCCTCTGAGACAGGCCACGGGGCTCACTCCCGTCGGGGTCTGACGCCACGACTCACATTCGGACCGCGATGCTTATTTCCGGCCGAGGGGGGTCGATCCGCGGAACCATGTCACCGACTCATAAAAAAGTTGGTTCGATCCTGCGGCGGCACCAGTTTCGTCGGTAAGTGCCTGTCTAAATTGGCGTTCGGCCGCGGCGTCACGGCCGGGCGTGCTTCTGGAAGAATTCCCACATTCGTCCGTTCACGTCCACGTCGGTCGTGGACCGGCCCGTGAGGCCGCCGAGCGACGGCCGGCCGAACCAGTTGTGGCCGCCGCCCTCGACCGTGTAGACCACCACCTCCGCGCCGCCGGTGCCGCCCGCGAACGTCTTTCGCTTCACCTTGCACCCGTCGTCGGGGTCGGCGTCGGGCAGTTCCGCTTCGACCGGCGCCGCGGCGCAGCCGTTGGCCTTCGCCCACGCCGCCGCCGTCGCCTCGACCGACTTGAACGCCGGCCCCTTCCCGGTCCTCGGCGTGCCGGTCATCGGCACGAAGGCGTCGTCGGTGCCGTGGAAGTGTAGCACCGGCACCGGCCGCTTCGGCGCCGGCTCCTCGTAGGTCATCGTGCCGCCGACGGCGCACACGGCGGCGAACGCGTCGGCCTGTTCGTTTGCCAGCTTGTACGTCATCATGCCGCCGTTGCTGAACCCAGCGGCGTAGACGCGCTTCGGGTCGACCGCCGCCACCGCCTTCAGGTCGTCGAGCAGGTCGCGGGCGAACACCACGTCGTCGGTCTTGTTCACGACGAACGGGATGCCGCCGGAGTTCCACGTCGGAATGAGGCCGGTGCCGTCGGGGTAGGCGACGACGAACCGGTGCTTGTCGGCGACGGCGTCGAGGCCGGTGACCGCGCGCATGATGCGGGCGGTCATACCGGCCCCGTGGAACACGACCACGACGGGCGCCGGCGTCTTCGCGTCGAGCCCCTTCGGGACGTGGACCAGATACGTGCGCTCCTTACCGCCAGACTTCACCTTCCGCGCGGCGACGGGGACGGGGGCGGCGGGCGTGTCGGCCGGCGCGGCGGCGGCCAGCAGCAGGACGAGGAGGGCGGCGTGGCGCACGGGGGGCTCCGGGAACGGGCGTGGCGGGTCGCCGTGCGATTATCGTACGCCGGGACAGTTGCGGTTGCACGGGCGGAATCGTTGTGCCTAGAATCCGCGGTCCACGGACGGACGCGTCCCGCACGCACCGGGAAGGAAACCGGAATGGCCCTGGCAGTCCCGCCCGGCGGCCCCACGCCGCCCACCCCGCCGCCGGCCGCGGTCCCCGTCCCCGTGCCGACCCGGACGCGCCGCCCGAGCCGCGCCGCACCGCCCCGGACGCCCGACCTGTCCGTCGTCGTCGTCAACTTCTGCCAGTGGCGCAACACCGCCCGCCTCGTCACCCAGCTCCGCCGCTCGATCGCCGCCCGCACCGGCACGGCCGACGTGGTCATCGTCGATAATCACTCGCCGTCCCACCCGGTCGTCCGCCGGCTCACCGCCCTCCGGGGCGTCACCGTGCGCCGGTTCGGCCGCAACCACGGCTTCGCCCGCGCCGTGAACCGCGGCTGCCGCGTCGGCCGCGGCCGCTGGCTGCTCCTCCTCAACCCCGATGTGACCGTCCCCGACGGCTTCCTGGACGAGGTGTTGGCCGCGGTCCGCCGGCTGCCGGCGAACGACCCGCGGGCCGGGGTCGTCGGCTTCCGGCTGATGAACCCGGACGGCACCGGGCAGGCGTCGGCCGGGCCGTTCCCGACGCTCGGCAACACCGTCGGCGGGATGATCCGGCCGCGCTCCCGGCGGAAGTGCCGGCACGTCGACGCCGCCGACCGTACCGCCGTGCCGTGGGTGACCGGCGGCTGCCTGCTGGTGCGCCGCGACTGCTTCGAGCAACTCGGCGGCCTGGATGAAACTTTCTTCCTCTACTACGAGGACGTGGACCTCTGCCGGCGGGCCGCGGACGCCGGCTGGGGCGTGTGGTACGACCCGCGGCTCGAAGTGACGCACCACTGGCCGCTGCACGCGCGGCGGGTGCCGCCGCCGCTGCGACTCATGACGCGGCACGCGCTCCTGACCTACGCCCGGAAGCACTGGCCGGGCTGGCAGGCGGGCGCGCTGTCGTGGCTGGTGTGGGCGGAGGCCGGCGTGCGGCAGGCGTGGGCGGCGGTCCGCGGCGACCGCGACGCGGCCCGCTGCCACGCCGAGACGCGCCGGTTGGTCGGCGACGTGGCCCGCGGCCGGCTCGAGGCGGCGCGGAAGCGCATCCGCACGGCGGCGGCGTTCCTCCACCCCGTCGCCGCCGAGCAGGACGGGCGCACGAGCTGACGCGACCGCCGAACAAATTGGACCTTGATATCCAATTTTCTCGGGGTATGCTGGTCGTAGCCTGCCACACGACCCGCTCCGGGGCACTTCCACATGTCCGCTTCCACCCGCACCGGCCTCGCGGCCGGGCTGTTCGTGCTCCCTCTCGCGCTGGCCGTGAGCCCGACCCGGGCCGACGAGGAGGGGGCCGACCGCCGCGTGCCAGTCGCCGTAGCCCGGGACCGGGCGAAGCTGGCGCACGAGGTCTACGTCGCCACGCTCGACTCGATGCACCACCATTTCTTCCGCCGCGACCGTGCGGTGCTGCCGGCCCGCGCGCTGGAGGACGTGTTCACCCAGGTCGGCCGGCGGACCGGGGTCGAGGCGAAGTGGATCGCCGTGAACACCCCGGCGATGTCGACCGACCACGAGCCGAAGACGGCCTTCGAGAAGGAGGCGGCGGCCGCGATCGCGGCCGGGAAGGACTCGTACGAGCGGGTCGAGGGCGGCGTCTACCGGCGGGCCGGGGCGATCCCGCTCGGGACCGGGTGCGTCAGCTGCCACACCCGGTTCGCGACCGCCCCGGACAAGACGCCGCGGTTCGCCGGGCTGGTCCTCGGCGTGCCGCTGAAGGGCGAGTGAGGCGGCCCGGTTCAGCCGGTCCCGATGTCCTCGACCCACCGCATTGACGGGTGGATCCGCACGTACTCGATCGCCAGGTTCTTGGCGACGATCCGCCGCACCGTCAGGGCGACGTGCCGGCTCGTGCCCGGGGTGCAGCGGGCGAGGAACTCGTCGTCCGAGATCGGCGGGAACCGGGTCTTGAAGTCCTCCTCACGGAGCACGATTGTCGCGTAGATGCCCAGCACCACGGCCACGACGGCCGCCCCGATCATCACCGCGCCCATCGTCTCACCTCCGTCTCGGTCACCCGGACTCCGCACGAACCGACGCCACCGTGCCGAGTCCCCGGCGCTGCCCATCGATACACCAATGGGGGAGATGGACGCCCCACCCCCGAGGGTTCTCTGATGACGTGGCACGACTCCCGCGACATCGGCGAGCAGCTGTTCGAGAAGTTCGGAAAGCTGAACCCGCTGACCGTTCGGTTCACCGACCTGCACAAGCACGTGCTGGCGCTCGACGGCTTCGAGGGGAAGCCGGAGGCGTCCAACGAGAAGCTGTTGGAGGCCATCCAGATGGCGTGGTACGAGGAGTGGGAGGACGAGTACGGCGAGTAACTTATGCCGGCGGCGTCGCCCGGCCGGCGCGGCGGCGCGACACCCACACGCCCGCGAACGCCAGCGGCACCACGAACGGCAGCCACGGCGCGACCGCCACCCCGACCAGCGCGATCCACTCGCCGACCGTCACCAGCAGGCTCCACGAGCCGCCGAACGTCGCCGCCACGCGGTCGCCGAACGTCGGCGGCGTCGGCGGCGGGTCGGCCGTCGGCGGGACGTAGTTCGCCTCCTCGCGCAGCTTCAGCGTCACCGTCGAGAACGCCGCCTTCGCCTCGATGTACTTCTGCCGCCCCTCGGCCTTCTCGATCTGCTCGCGGATCGGCAGCATCTGCCGGCGGATGGCCAGCGACTCCTCCACCGACCGGGCGCGTTCGGTCAGCAGTTTCAGGAGGTTGTCCTCCTCGGCCTTCAGGTGCTTCACGCGGATCTGGATGTCCACGAACTCGTCCGTCAGGTCGTCGGAATCGACCTTGTCGCGCTCGGGGACGCCGAGCGGCCGCAGCGCGGACATGAAGGCGCGGAACTTCCCCGCCGGCACCTCGAGCTTGAACGTCGCGGTGCGCTTGCTGCCGGCGTCGCCGCGCGACTCGGAGCTGACCAGGCGGCCGCCGTTGGCCGTGAGAAGCTCGTCGACCTGCTTGTCGGCCGCGTCGAGGTTCTTGACGACGAGGTCGAGCTGCGCGGTGTAAACGATCTTGCGGTCGACCGGCTCGGCCTTCGGTTGCCCGGCGGGCACCGGAACCGGTGCCTGGGCGGCAACCAGCGGGTCGAAGACGGCGCCGGCCGGCGCCGCCTCGCGCGCGGCCCGGTCCGGGGCGGGCGGGCTACTCGCGCTCGTCGGCTTGATCGCGGAGCCGACGAATGAGAACGACTCCCTAAAGGCGTGTTTGGTACTGGTGGCGAGGAAGACGCCCCCGACGATCAGCAGGACAATCGTCACGCCGAAGACGACGAAGAACGGCCGCGCCGACCCGCGGGCAGCGGCGGCAGGTGGGCGAACCGGCGGCTCGGCGGGGATCACGGGTCGTCCCTCGGCTGGGGAAAGGGGGCCGCAGTCCTACGGCTTCTTGTCCTTCTTCTCCGTGTCGCGGATGGCCTTCACGGCGTCGTCGGTCAGCTTCTGCCAGTACTTCTTCTCGTCGTCGGTGGTGCCGCGGGTGCGGAGCCGCTCCACGGCCGGGATCGCCGCCTTGCTCGTCGGGCCGAACTGCACCAGCGTCGTGACGGCGGCCAAGACCACGTCGGCGTCCTCGGCGGTGAGCGCCTTCACCACGTCGTCGATCTTGCGGGCCGCGGCCGGCCCGATGTTGCCGAGCACGTTCAGCGCCTGGAGCCGCGGGCCGACCTCCTTGTCGTTCGCGTACTTCGCCACGGCCGACAGGTTCTCGTCGTTCAGTTCCTTCGGCTCGTACCGCATCAGCACCAGCCGGGCCATGATCTCCACCTGCTTGTCGCGCTCGACCACGCCGGTCGGCGACGGCGACTCACCCGTCTTAGGGGCGGGGGCCGGGGCGAGCCGCTTCTTGATGCTGGCGACGTAGGCCGCCACCCGGTCCTCGGACCGCGGCGGGTCGGCCTTCAGGTCCTTCAGCGGCGGCGCCTTCGGGTCGCGCGGAGCGAGCGGCGGGCCGAGGATGACGAGCGACTGGTACGCCTCCATCCGCACCGGGGCGCTGTGGTCGGCGGCGAGCTTGAACAGCGCCTCCTGCGCCCGCGCGCTCGGGCCGGAATGGTCGTTGTAGGCGATGCGGCCGAGGGTAAACGCGACGGACCGCCGCGTCTCGTAGGCGAAGTCGATCATCGGCGGGCCGACGAGGTAGTTGACCGCCCCCTCGGCCTTCGACCCGAACGCGGCCAGCGTCTGGATGGCGTGGAGGCGGGCGCCGCCGCCGCTGGCCCCCTGCTCGGCGGCCAGGAACAGGATGCGGACGGCCTCCTTCACGTCCGCGTCCTTCTCCAGCCCGACGGCGCCGACGGCCTCGTAGGCGCCGGCGCGGACGCCGGGGTCGCGCTCCTTGTCGGCGGCCATCCGCTCCAACACCGCCTTCGGCCAGTCCCTCTCCTGGCGGACGATCTCGGGGCCGAACCCGGGGATGGTCCGCAGCGACCGCTCGCGGACGGCCGGGTCCAGGTCGCGGGTGTCGCGGATGGTTTCGGCGAGCGTGCGGCCGTTGATCGTCTTCGGCCACTCGGCCTTCACCGACGTGCTGCCGCCCTTGTCCTTGTCCTTGTCCTTGCTCTCGGGCGGCGGGGGGAACACCGGCGGCGGGGCCGGCGGCTGCGCGGCGACGCCCTTCCCCGGGTCGGCCGGCATCGGCGCGACCGGCGGCGGCATCGGCACCGACCCGTAGGCGACGAACGGCGGGATCGGACTCGGCGGTGTGGCCTCGGGCGCCGGCGCGGGGGCGGGCGGCTCTTTCGGCGGCGGCGGCACGTCGGGCGACGGGCGGGACGGGGCGGCTTCGGGTTCCGGTCCGGGGGCGGGCTGCGGCTTCTTCCCACACCCGGCGAGCGCCATCAGGGCGGCGAACAGGATGGTGTTGGCGGTGGTCGGACGGCGCATGACGGCTCCTCGACTGCTCGGCCCCGTCGTTTTACAACGCGCAGCATACTCCCTCCGTTGGCCCGCACGCAACCGCGCCCGGGCGAGCCGCCCGCCGTCAGGCGGCAGGCGGCTCGCCGAGTCACACTCCCACCGCCGCCCGCGCCGCGCGCGGCGATGGCCGCCACGGCGGCCGCCAGTCGTTCGCCTCCAGCAGGTCCGCCAGCTCGGCCAGCGACGGCACCGCCGTCTCCGGCCGGTACGTGTACCGCGGCAGGTCGTCCGGCTTCGTCCCGCCGCTGAACACCAGCACCGTGTGGAACCCCAGCTGCACGCCGCCCAGGATGTCCGTCTCCATCGTGTCGCCGACCATCACCGTCTCGTCGGTGCGGAGGCCGAGTTCCTTGCGGGCGGCGCGCATCATCACCGGGCTCGGCTTCCCCACGCTGAACGCCTTCACGCCCGTCGCCGTCTCCAGCATCGCCACCATCGCCCCGCACCCGGGCCGCACCCCGGCCTGCGTCGGGCAGTTGGGGTCGAGGTTCGTGGCGATCAGCTTCGCGCCGCCGAGGATCATCCGCACCGCGGCCTCGACCTGCTCAAGGTTGAACGTCCGCCCCTCGCCCACGACCACGTAGTCGGGGTCGTGATCGACCACGGCGTACCCGTGCTGGTGGAGCGCGGTCAGGAGCCCCCCTTCCCCGATGACGAAGGCGGTGCCCTCGGGCTTCTGGTCCGCCAGGAAGCGGGCCGTCGCCATGGCGCTGGTGAAGACGTGCTCCTCGCCCACGTCCACGCCCATGCGGGCGAGCCTGGCCGCCACGTCGCGGCGGGTGCGCTGGCTGTTGTTGGTCAGGAACAGGAACGGGATGTCGTTCTCGCGCAGGCCGGCGACGAACCGGTCGGCGCCGGGGATGAGCGCGGGGCCGCGGTACAGGACGCCGTCCATGTCGATGAGGAACCCGAACCGCGGGCTGCTGCCGTTGCTGTGCATGTCGCCTCGGAATACGTGCGAACCCGGCCGGCGGGGCCGGGGGGCGGAATCGAGAGGTCGAGAGGGGGAGAACGAAGGGGTATAACGCAGTTGCCGTGCCGGCGGGCGTGTGGGACCGATGACGTTTACTAACCGGCGGTACGGGCAGGGGTTGGGCGGCCGGCCGACGATCGCCCCGCGGCCCGAACGGCGGCGAGGGTGCGTAACCAGTGGGCAGTCCGGCGGGTTGAGAGCGTTCAGCCCGGAGGGTGCCGGGGCATCACGGACCCGGCACCGGCTCGACCGGCCGCCCCTGCCACGGCCCGCAGCCCTCGGCGGTGTACTCCAACCCGGTCCGCGGCACCATCGTTTCACCCGGCTGACTCGACGGCGGCGTGCGCCGCCACGGCACCCCGCCCACCGCGGACTGCCGGCCGACGTCGAACAGCAGGCGCATCTCCTCCTTCTTGAAGGTCATGCTCCCCGGCTCGATCTTCAGCGTCGTGGGCACAGCGTTGAGGTGGAAGTTCGACCCGGTCACGGCGCACAGGGCGTACATCTTGTACGCGCTCTCGCGGAACAGGGCGTACATCGTGTTCGACACCGACGCCGCCATCACCTTCAGAAACCGCGGGTTCTCGTCCAGCGGGTCGCGGTAAATCTTCCCGGACGCGACGATGTACACGTTCGACCCCGGCGGCAGGCCGCGCGGCGTCTGGACGAACGCCTGGATGACGTTCCCGGCGTCGACGTGGAGTTCCTGGTAGCGTTGGCCGTTCAGCTCGATGTCGAACTCGACCGGCGGCATCACACCCGGGATCGAGCAGGCCGCGATCATGATCTTGTACACGAGTTCGCGGGCGTCCGGCCGGCCGCTCGTGGCCACCGCGCCCACGTCCCACACGACGGCCCGCTGGGTCGTCAGGCTGACGGTGGCGACGAACAGCCGGCGGCCGGCGTGGTGGGCGGCCCGCATGTCGGCGAACGCCTCGTCGTCCAGGTTCCGCTCGACGAGTTCGCGCAGCGGGGCGGAGGTGGCCAGGCCGCGGTTGAACAGCAGCCCGCGGACCGGACGGAAGCGGAGGATGTCGCGCTGCCCGACGTTGTTAAACTCGCGGGCCAGGCGGGCGTCGTACTTCGGGCCGAGGAACGCCAGCGACGCGATGAGGGCGCCGCTGCTGATGCCGGTACACACGTCGAACGTCGGCCGGGTGCCGTTTTCCGTCCAGCCGCACAGAATGCCGGCGACGTAGGCGCCGTACTTGCCGCCGCCGGAAATCACGAGCACGTTCTGCGGCCCGCCGGCGGTCGGCATCGGCAGCATGCCGTCGCCGAACACGGACGCGAGCCCGTCGGAGAGGGTGCTGTCGGGGTCGGGGTACGGGTCGGGCGGCGGGGTGCGGTTGTACCAGCTGCTGTCGAGGAGGTTGGTCGGCGGGTTGGTGAACGACCGGGGGGTGCAGCCGAGCGCCGCCGCGAGGGCGACGACGAGCGTTGCGGCGAGCAAGTCCGGCAGCCGCGGCCGTCGGCCGCGGGTCGTGATCGCCATGTCGCCCCCAGAGAGTCCCCCGGGGCGGGGGATACCGCGGGGCCGGCGGCGGGTCAAGGCGAGCGCCGGACCCGCCCCGGCTCGCCGCGCCGGGCGCGACTTCCTACGATAACGAGTCTCACCCGAGCCCCCGGAGCCGAGCCATGAAGAAGGGCATCCACCCGAACTACCGCGCGGTCGTGTTCCACGACGTGTCGGCGAACGTGTCCATCCTCACCCGGTCGTGCGTCGAGACCGACGAGACCGTCAAGCACACCGACGGCAACGAGTACCCGCTGTACAAGGTGGAAATCTCGAGCGCCAGCCACCCGTTCTTCACCGGCAAGATGAAGTTCGTGGACACCACCGGCCGGGTCGAGAAGTTCCAGAACAAGTACAAGAAGGTCGGGTACGGCCAGAAGAAGTAAGCCGGCGGTTTGGCCGGGCATTTTTGACAGGATAACAGGATGAACAGGATGCCGAACCGAGCAAGGGTTCGGCATCCTGTTCATCCTGTTATCCTGTCAAAAGTTTTCTCGCCCCTGGGACGGCACCCATGATTCCCGCGATGGACCTGAAGCTCGCCCGGTTCCGCGAGCTCGAAGCGCAGATGGCCGACCCCGACGTGGCCGGCAACCACGCCCGCTTCTCCGTCGTCGCCAAGGAACTCGCCGCACTCACCAAGCAGGTCCGCCCGTACCAGGAACTGCTCGAGGTCGAGGCGGCCGTCCGCGGGGCCGAGGCGCTGCTCGCCGACGCCGACATGGCCCCCCTCGCCGAGGAGGAGCTGGCCCAGCTCCGTCCCAAGCGCGACGCCCTTCAGACCAAGGTCGAAGACCAGCTCCTCGTCGATCCCGATGAGGACTTCGACACACTCATCGTCGAAATCCGCGCCGGCACCGGCGGCGACGAGGCCGCCCTGTTCGCCGGCAACCTGTACGAGATGTACACCCGCTACGCCCGCACGAAGGGGTGGCACGTCGAGGAGATCGCGTACAGCCCCGGCGAGGCCGGCGGGTTCAAGGAGGTCAGCTTCGGGGTGAAGGGCGACGACGTGTACCGCTGGCTCCGCTACGAGTCCGGCGGGCACCGCGTCCAGCGCGTCCCGGCCACCGAGACGCAGGGCCGCATCCACACCTCGGCGGCCACGGTGGCGGTGCTGCCCGAGCCGGACGAGGTGCAGGTGACGATCAACCCGCAGGACATCGAGTGGGAGCGGATGCGGGCCGGGGGCGCCGGCGGCCAGCACGTCAACAAGACCGAGAGCGCCGTCCGCATCTGGTACAAGAAGGGCACTCCCGAGGAGATGGAGGTGAAGTGCCAGGACGAGCGGAGCCAGGGGAAGAACTACGAGCAGGCGATGCGCGTCCTCCGGAGCCGGCTGTTCGAGAAGCAGCAGCAGAAGCTCCACAAGGAGCGATCCGACATGCGCAAGAGCCTGATCGGCACCGGCGACCGGAACGCCCGCATCCGCACCTACAACTTCCCGCAGAACCGGGTCACCGACCACCGCATCGAGTTCACACTCTACAAGCTCGACACCGTCATGACCGGCGAGATGGACGGGATCATCCAGCCGCTGCTCGACCACGCCAGGCGCGAGAAACTCGGCGGAGCTTGACCCGGCGCCGGCTTCCAGCCGGCCGGAATCCCGAGTCAAACTCACGCCGCCTGCAAGTTGTGCCGTGCGCGGTGCAATCTTGCACAGCCCGTGCGCGACTGACCGGCCTTGTCATATTACCGTCAGTCGCTTTATCCCCTGATTTTTAAGCGACTTACGGCGTCAAGACGTGGATATTCCCGGTCCGGCACCGGCATTGCTTTGTGACCCCGACATCGAAGGACTGCCGCTTCGGTGCCTCCTCCACTCCCGGAACGCCAGTTTGTCGCACACGACCGGAAGTCCCGGTCGATCGGCCCCGGCCTGCACCCATGAATCCCAGGACAGGTGACCCCGTGCATCCGCTCCTCGAAGCCGGCATGACGCGCCAGGATCAGGAGGTGGTGGAACTCCCTCTGCTGCTGCCGAAGTGGCAGGCGGTCGAGTTGGAGGCTGCCGCACGCCAGCGCGGCATGACAATGGGCCAGTTGCTCCGCCGGGTGATCCGCGAGGTACTCGACGACGCCGGCACCGGGGCGCGGTCCTAACTCGGCCGCCGGTGTGAACGAAAAAGCCCACCCGTTGCAACGGGTGGGCTTTCCGTTTGGTCACTTCCGGAACGCCGGCGCGGTGCGGTCGCCGCGCGACAGCAGGTACGCCATCAGGTCGAGCACCTCGTCCTCCTTCAGCGTGTCGAGCAGGCCCGCCGGCATCATCGACAGACGCGACGGCCGCATGCTCTCGATGTTGTTGCGGTTCACGTCGGCCAGCGCGTTCGGGTCGAGCATGTTCGTGTTCACCTTCACGACGTCGCCGTTCAGGTTCACGATGCGGCCCACGACCACCCGGTCGTCGGCCGTGCGAATCTCCACGGCCGCGTACTGGTCGCTGATCTCCTTGTTCGGATCGACGATCGACTCCAGCAGGTCGCGGGCGTTGAACCGGCCGGCGGCGCCCGACAGGTCGGGGCCGTAACTGCCGCCCTCGTTGTCGTAGCGGTGGCAGGCGAAGCACTTGGCGGCGCCGAACAGCCGGCGGCCCTTCTCGAAGTCGCGGCCCCCGGCCAGCCCCTTCTCCAGCGCCGGCGCCAGGTCGGCCATCGTGTACGCCTTCACGAACGGCCGCGGCGCCTCCTCCGGGATGCGGACCGCCCCCGGCTGCGCGTCGATGATCGGCTTCAGCGCCGTCGCCTCGGCGGGGGTGAGCGTGGCGACGGCGTCGGCCTTTATCCGGCGGATGAACCCGGCCATGCTGTTGCCGCCGCGGAAGTTGGCGGCGCGGAGGAACCACGTGAAGTACTGCTGCCGCAGTTCGGGCGTCCACCCGGTGCGGAGCACGCGGAGGGCGCGGAGGTATTCGAGTTGCTCCTCCTGCGTCGGGGCGTCGGCCAGGAGTTTCATCGTCTTCGCGGCCGCGGTCGGGGATTCCAGGAAGACTAACACCTGACACAACTCGGCGTTCACGAGCCGGTTCTTGGCCGGGAAGGCGGCGTCGAACCGGACCGCGAGTGCCGCGGCGTCGGCGGCCTCGGGCTTGCCGTAACGGTTGAGCACGACCTGGTACGTCCGCAGCAGGTCGAGCTTTCCGGTGTCGTCGAGCTTGGCGGGGTCGATGCGGCCGAGCGCGGCGAGAAGCTTGCCGCGCAGGTCGGCGCTCGGCGGGGCGGCGCCGGGTGCGCGGTGGAACGGGTCTTGCGCGCCCACCCGGGCCAGTGCGAGCACGGCGGGGATGGCCTTGAGCGGGTCGGCCTCGGCGAGCGCCTTGTCGGCCCACGTCGGCGTCGGCTGGTGTTCCAGCGCCACGCGGGCGGCGAACGACGCGAAGCGGTCCTTCGAGTCGAGCAGTTTCCACGCCGCCGGCACCGCCTCGGGCGCCTGCTTCGTGTGGTACTGCTCGACCGCCAACCGGTCGGCGCGGGACACGCCGGCGGGGCCGTCGCCGCGGCGGGTCGTCGGCGGCTCGACGCCTTCGCCGGAGTACGTGACGCGGTACAGACCGCTGGTGGTGCGGCGGCCGCCGATGGTGAAGTACAGGGCGCCGTCCGTCGGGTTCACCACCAGGTCGGTCAGCGGCAGCGGCGTGCCGGTGATGAACTCCTCGACCTCACTCTTGTAGCCGCTCCCCTCCGGCGCGAGGTGCACGGCGTACAGCTTGCCGTAGCTCCAGTCGCAGATGAACAGCGCCTGCTGGTAGCGGGCCGGGAAGCGGGCGCCGTAGCCGAAGGCGACGCCGGTCGGCGAGCCGGGGCCGATGTTCGCCACGCCCGGCAGGTTGTCGAGGTAGTACGGCGGGAACTTGCCGGCCCCGTTCCGCCAGCCGAACTCGCTGCCGCTCGTGACCAGGCACACGCGCGTCGGCCGGTACCACGGCGTGTTGAAGTCCCACTCCATGTCGGCGTCGTAGGTGAACAGGTCGCCGGCGGCGTTGTACGCGGCGTCGTACTGGTTGCGGAAGCCGACGCTGAACAGCTCCCAGTTGGTACCGTCGGGCGACACGTTGTAGATGGCCCCGCCCGGCCCCATCACGCCGGCCATGAAGCCGTTGCCGTCGGGGAGCCGCGGGAGCAGGTGGTCTTCGCCCCACACCGGCGGCACGCGGGTGGTGTCGAACTTGGTGAGGGCCGTCTGGTTGCCGCACACGACGGTGAGGCGCTTGCCGTCGGGGTGCTTCAGCACCGCGTGCGGGCCGTGCTCGCCGAGGCCGCCGTTCTTGTAGCCCTCGAACTTCCGCAGCAACTGCACCCGGTCGGGTACGTCGTCGCCGTTCGTGTCGGTGACGCGGTACAGCCCGCCCTTCTCGTTGTGGTTGACGACGACGTACAGCGCGTCGAAGGCGTACAGCAGCCCCTGCGCCATGCCGATGTCCACCGGCAGTTTCTCGACCCTCGTGTCGGTCGACTTGCCGTTCAGCGGCGGCGGCGTGATGCGGTACAGCGCCCCGTACTGGTCGGAGGTGACGAGCCGGCCCTTCGGGTCGACGCACAGCGCGACCCACGACCCCTGCTCGGCCTTGGGGACGGTGTAGAGCAGTTCGACCTTGAAGCCCTTGGCGACCTTCATGGTCGCGGGGTCGGTGGCCGGCGACGCCTTGGCGGGAGCCTTCGGCGGCGGCTGGGCGGCCTTCTTCTTGATCTGCCCGTCGGCGGTCGGAACGCCGGCGACGGTGAACACTGCGGCCGCGAGCGCGGCGAGCGCGACGGCGAGTCGAACGCGGGGCATCGGGGAGGGCTCCGTGCGGGTGGTGGAAGTGTATCAAGAAGTGCCGCCGCTTGCGGCTTCGCGCTGGGCGACGCGAAGCCGCAAGCGGCGTTACTGGGCGCTGAAAACTCGCTCGGCGCGCGTCACGTTCCCGGCGCGATCTCGCACCGCAACCGTCAGCACCGCACGCGGCGTAGTCAGCGGCGCGGCCAGGGGGAGTTCCCACACGCCCGGCCCCGCGGGGCGGAACCGCGGTGCCAGGTTCGTCCCCGCCGCCGACCCGTCGATCGCCACGTCGGCAGTTACGGTGAACCCGGTCGCGTCCAGCCCGACGGTGTCGTGCGCGCCGATCAGCAGCCGCGTCAGCGGGGGGTTCGCCCCGGCCCGCGGCTGGGCCACGGTCAGCGTCGGCCGCTGGTCGTCGGCGAGCCAGCCGCGGCCCTTGCGGTCCAGGTCGATCGGGCACCCCAGGTCGATCCAGCGGACCAGCGTCAGCCGGTCCTCGTCGGTAAGACCCTTCACCTTCCCCGCCTTCACCGCGTCGGGCGGCGGCATGACGCTGCCGACGTAGTCCAGGTCGGCGCGGTTGCGGTTCGCCACGGTGTTCGTCACCGGCTCGCCCTTCAGGCTCAACGTGCGCGCGTTGCCGGGCTCCGTCTCGGTCGGGAAGTCGTCGTTGCTCCAGCCGTCGAGCCGCCGGCCGAACACCTTCCACGCCAGCAGGCTGCGGCGCGACTGGAACATCCGCACGTACCGCGACGCGTTCGGCAGCCGCCACGACTCCGTTAGCGGCTTGTGGCCGAACCGCGCCGCCCCGTCCATCGCCAGCCGGTAGTACGTGCCGGGCACGTCGTCGCAGTCCGGCAGGTTCACCGTCCTGGCGTCGTCGAGCACGAGGTTTCCCGCGGCCTTGCCGGCCTTCGACGTGTGGCACGCGGCGCAGCTGCGGTCGAGGATCGGCTTGATGTCGCGGAAGTACTCCACGTCCACGACGCCGGCCGCGGTCTTCAGACCGGTCTCGGCCTTGTCGTCCCAGCGCTTGCCGGACGAATCGTTCGCCCGGGTGGTGACCAGCGGCGTGCCGCGGGTCAGGTCGAACACGTCGTAGTCGGGCCGGGCCGCGGCCGTCGTCTCGAACAGCGTCGGCTTCTGGCTGTGGGCGTGGCACCCGCCGCAGTCGTTGCGGATCTCGCCGGGCCGCACCTGGTGCCACGTCTGGGCCATGTTCAGCACCATGCCGTGCCGGTCGATGGTCTGGAACGTAAACCCCACGTCGGCCGGAATCCTGGCCAGGAAGCTGGTGTCCGGGTTGCCGTCGGGGTCCAGCGGCTCCTTGCCGTCGGTGAACTTGCGGACCGGGATTTCGCCCAGGATGCGAAGGCGCTCCGTGGCGTGGCTGCGGAACGTGCGGCCGCTCGCGGGGCCGACGGGCCGGTCGGTCATCGGCTCCATCATGAGGATCCGCACGGCGTGAACGTCGGCGTTGCTGTACCGTCCGGCGTCGGCCCCCTGGTTGAACCAGTTCCCCGACGGCAGCTCGGCGGAGTTGAACGCCCCCAGGTCGGCGTAGCCGGTGGCGTCGGGCGCGGCCGCGGTCACGCCCTTCACGACGCCGTTCGGGTAGCTCTCGCGCTTGAGTAGGCTGGACGTGCCGACCAGCCCGAACGGCGTCCCCGCCGGCAGGTGCTTCGACAGCTTGCCGTCGTTGGCGAGCGTGGGCAGCCGGGCCGGCTCCTTGACACCGTGGACGGCGGAGTACGGCACGACGGCCCGCGGCCAGTGCTCGTTGTAGCGCGGGTCGTCCTTGATCTTGAGCAGCCGGCCCGGCTCGTCAATCGCCTTGCCGTCCTTCAGCAGGTAAATGCCGCTGTCCACCGCGGGGACGTGGACCGTGTACCCGCCGTTCACCGGGCCGGGCGACCACGCCAGCAACAAGTGGTTCTTCGGCGCCGCCGACGGGTGCGTCACCTTGCCGACGCGCGGGCCGGTGGGCTGCTGGCGCGGCCGGATCGTACCGGGGATCGGGGCCGGGGCCATTGCACCGGAGGCGAAGTCGGCCGGGCCTTCGTCGGCGCGGGCGAATCGCGTCAGCGACGCGATGCCGACCGGGCTGAACGGCAGGCGGCGGGTGCGGGGCGTGGCGCCCTCGCGGCCATGTTGCAGCGCGGGGTTGCGCGGGTCGTCGGCGTAGCCCGGCCCGAACGGCGGCTGCCCGGCCGGCGGCCCCGGCGGGAACACGACCAGCGACCCGAACCCGTTGCTCGTCTGGTTGTAGTACTCCTCGGCGACCACGCGGCCGTCGCTCAGCTGCGTCTGGAAGTGGTACGCGGTCGGGTTCGGCCCCGGGTTGAACGCCGACACCATCGGTCCCCAGTTCGTGCCGTCCGGGTGGATCGTCCACAGCCCCCACAGGATCGAGTGCCGTAGCCCCTGACTCTCCAGACTGCTGAACATCACCCGGCCGTCCTGCAGCACCGTGGGGTGGAGCGCCCCGCCGAGGTTGAGGTGGCCGACGCACTCGACGTTCGTGCCGTCGTCGTCCATCACGAAGAGCTGCATCAGGTGCGGCAGCCGCTTCGGCGGCTTGAAGGCGTTGCGGTTGCTCGTGAACATCACCTTCCCGCCCGGCAGCGGGCACGGGCCGAGGTTGAACACGCCGTATGGGATCGAGTTCTTGGCGGGCTCGGCGGTGCGGAAGTCCTTCGACCACGCCCCCGCGCCGAGGTTCGGCGTGAACGTCTGCGTCGTGAGGCGGCGGCTCTCGCGCGTCTTCAGGTGGAGCTTGTAGATGTCCGCACCCGCGGGCGGCCCCTGCGTGTGGCTGCCGCCGGCGAGGTCGTGGAAGAGGGCGTAATAGACCCACTCGCCGTCGAACGAGATCACCGGGTCGGTGACGGCCCCTTTCCCGCCGGGCACGAGCACCTCCTCGGTGCCGTCCGGGTGGAGGAGCATGAGGTCGGCGCCGGGGTCGGTGTACGTGGGGTTGGCGATCTCCGCCCAGCTGGTGCCGACGGCGTCGCCCTTGCGCGGCATGCGGACGTAGACGATGTCGTAGTCGATCCGCACGGCGGGGTCGGTGGCGACGGGCTTCGGGCTGATGTCGAGCGGGCGGGGGGCGGCGACGGGCTGGGCGATTGCGGCGGAGGCGAGGGCCGCGAGCGGCAGCAGGGCGGCGAGGCGGGACATGCGGCCTCCAAAGGGTGGGAAACAAGATTAACCACAGAGTCACAGAGAACACAGAGAGAAGACGAAAGGCCGAGATCGAACAATTGCTGCAATTGTCTTCCCTCGGCCTTCTGTCTTCCTCTCTGTGCCCTCTGTGACTCTGTGGTTAACACGCCGTCACTCGATCACTCACTCGACGGCGGTGCGGGCGGCGGCGGCGATGTCGGCGGCCTTGGCGACGGCCGACTTCGTGTCGCTGAACCCGTAGCTCTGGGTGATCTCGCCGCCGCGCTTGTAGACCAGCACGGTGACGGCGGCGCTCTTGTTCAGCTTGTACGCGCCCGGGCCGTCGGTGTCGGTGGCCACGGTCAGCGGGGCGGTCAGCTTGTGGGTGGTCTGGAGCTTCTCCAGGTCCGACCCGGTGACCCCGCCGATGCCGATGACGCAGGTGCCGAGCTTGGCGTTGGTCTTCTGGACGGCGTCCACGGCCTGGACCAGCTTGGCGACGTTCTCGTCGGCCTTCTGGGTGAAGATCAGGACGGCGGCCGGGGTCTGGTCGGCGGAGAACTTGCAGACGTAGCAGAGGGTCTCGCCGGCCTTCTCGCCGGTGAACGCCTTCACGTTGAAGGCGCCGCCGATCTTCTTGCCCGGGCCCGACTTCACGTCGTCGGCCTTGGCGCCGGTGAGGGCCAGCCCGACAACCGCCGCCAGCGACAGCATCACGCGCATCACATCATCCTCCAGGGTGCCACGGTCCGGCCCCGCCCGCCGGAGAGGCGGCAGGGCGTGGGGGCCGGTGAGGGCGATTCTAGCCCGCCCGGCCCCGTGCGGACATACAGACGCCCGGCGCGGGTCTGACATTCGATTCCCGCCCGACTTCATCCGAACGCCGCCGGCTGGCCGGTCGATTCCAGCACGCTCATCCACAGGTCGCCGTTCGGGTCGACCGTGTGCCGGTCGCGCACCGCCAGCGGGATCGGCAGCAGCACGAACCGGCCGTGCCACCGGCTCACCACCACCTCCGTCCGCCCCGCCATCGCCGCGTGAACGGCGTTGTGCGCCAGCCGCAGGCAGTACACGGCGTCGAACGAGTTCGCCTTCACGCTCCGGATCGAGTAGCTCGGGTCGATGTACTTGAGGTTCAGTTCCAGGTTCGCCGCCGCGAAGTCCTCGGTGATCCGCTTCCGCAGGAAGACGCCGACGTCGCCCAGCTTCGCGTTCCCGGAGGCGTCGGCGCCGGTCGCCGACTCCATCAGCTCCTGCCCGGCCCCCTCGGCCACCACCACGACCGCGTGCCCGCTCCGCTGCACGCGGCGCCGCAGCGCGGCCAGGAAGCCGTTCTCCCCGTCGAGCCGGAACGGCACCTCGGGGATGAGCACGAAGTTGGCGTCGTTGCGGGCGAGGGCCGCGTAGCAGGCGATGAACCCCGAGTGCCGGCCCATCAGCTTCACCAGGCCGATGCCGTTCGGCGACGCCTTCGCCTCCGCGTGCGCCGAGTGGATCGAGTCCGCGGCGACGGAGAACGCCGTCTGGAAGCCGAAGCTCTGGTCGATGAAGCAGATGTCGTTGTCGATCGTCTTGGGTATGCCGACGACGGCGATCTTCCGCCCCCGGGCCTCGACCTCGCGGCTGATGGCCTGCGCCCCGCGGAGGGTGCCGTCGCCGCCGACCACGAACAGCACGTTCACCCCCATCCGCTCCAGGCAGTCCACGATCTCGCCGGCGTTCTGCTCGCCGCGGGACGTGCCGAGGATGGTGCCGCCGGCCTCGTTGATCTGGCTGACCGACTGCGGCGTCAGGTCCACGACCGGCCGCTTGTACTTGGGGATGAACCCCTGGTACCCGTTGCAGAACCCGCTGATGCGGCGGACGCCGTAGAGGAAGTGGAGTTCCATGACGAGCGCCCGGATCACGTCGTTGAACCCGGGGCAGAGGCCGCCGCAGGTGACGATGCCGGCGTGCGTCTTGGACGGGTCGAAGTAGATCTCGGGCCGCGGGCCGGCCGGCTCGAAGCCGGGGATGTCGTCGGGCGAACTGCCGCGGCGGGCGAGGGCGGAGGCGGTGTCGTCGAACAGGACGCGGTCGGCGGGGTCGACGTTGTAGTAGCTCCGCTCGCGCGGCTTGAGGAGGTGGAGCATCGGCGACTCGACCCGGCACGGGCCGAGCGACTTGACGACGAGTTCGTCGCGGTTGACCACGGGGTGTACTCCACGGCCCCGCCGCGGCCGCGGTCGGCGGCGCGGGCGGGGGTCGGGAGAGGGAGCGGTGGGGGGATTCTACGAACGGCGCCTTACGCACCCAGCACCCGCGCGAACCACGACCGCCGCACCGCCGGCATCGGCACCGGCAGCGCCGACCCGCGCAGCACCGCGGCGCCCCACTCCTCGCCGGCGCGTCGCGCCGCCGCGCGGCCGGCCAACCCCCGCAGCGCCCGATACCCCTCGGCCAGCAGCGGTCGACGGCGGTCGATGCCGTGCCCGTCCGAGCCGATGAGGTGAATCATCCCGGCGTCGGCCCATTCGCGCAGCCCGCCGGCCATGTCGTCGTCCCACGGGTCGGCCAGCGCCGACGCCGTCACCTGTAGCAGGCACCCCGCCGCGACCCACGCCGCCGCCCGCGGCGGGTCGAACAGCAGCGGCGTGTAGCGCTCGGCGTGCGCGATCACGAGCCGCGTCGGCGCCACGGCCGCGGCCAGCGGCAGCACGTCCACGAAATCGCGGTGCGGCATCTCCACCAGCAGGTACGCCCCGGTGTCGCCGACCGTGAGGAGCCGGCCGGCGTGCCAGTCGGCGAGCGTGTCCGGGCCGAGCATCACCTCGCCAGTCGGGCGAACCGCCAGCTTCACCTTCTTGCGCTGAAGCTCGGCCGCGAGCGCCACCGCAGCTGCCCGGAGCCGCTCCGGCGTGTTCTCGGGGTAGTCGGGGTTCTGGTGCGCCAGCGCCGTGGCGAGCCCGGCCCCTTCGGCGACCAGGAAGCGGCACATGGCCACGGCTTCGGACATCGACGCGGGGCCGTCGTCGAGGCCGGCGAGGAGGTGGACGTGGGTGTCGGCCAGCGGCATCGCGTCACCGGGCGTAAAGCTTCCGGTCGCGGAGGTACTCTTCGACCGCCCGCGGCACGAGGTAGCGGACGCTCAGGCCGTCCGTCACGGCCCGCCGCAGCTCCCGGCTCGCGATCTCGATCATCGGGCACGCCACGTAGCGGAGCCGGACCGCGTCGGTCGTGACGTTCAACGCCTTCGCCAACCGGTCGGCGGTCCAGAGCATGACCCCCGGCCGGGGTACTACCACGAGGCTCGCCAGTTCGATGACCCGCTGCGGCTCGTACCACCCGGGCAGGTCGGGGAGGCCGTCCGAACCCATGAGCAGAGCGAATTCCGCGCCGGGGTGGCGGCGGCGGAGCTCGGCCAGCGTCTCGGCCGTGTAGCTCGGCGGGGGGAGTTCCTTCTCGATCCGCTCGATGCGGAACGCCGGGTGGCCGGCGACGGCGAGTTCGAGCATGTCGCACCGCTGCTCGAACCGCGTGACCGCGGCCGCGGCCTTGTGCGGCGGGTGGTAGCTCGGCAGGAACCACACCTCGTCGAGCCCCGCCTGGTCGCGGCACTGCTCGGCCAGGATGAGGTGCCCCATGTGGACGGGGTCGAACGTGCCGCCGAAGATGCCGATGCGCATGCGGTTGGTGTACGAGAACGGCCCTAGACGTGCCCGCGCAGCTGCCCCGCGGCCTCCTCCGGGGCCACGGTCGTCACGAAGCACCCGCCGCCCCACTCGAGCCCGGCCGGCGTCGCGGTCCGCGGGAGAATCTCCAGGTGCCAGTGGTAATGCGGCAACTCGGCCGACCGCAGCGGCGCCGTGTGCAGCACCCAGTTGAACGCCACCGGCCCGAGCACCGCGTCCTGCGCCTGTACCACCCGCCGCACGACGCCCGCAAGTTCGCCCACGTCGGCGTCCGCGGTCGTCTCGAACCGGGCGGCGTGGGCCTTCGGCAGCACCCACACCTCGTACGCGAACCGCGGCGCGAACGCCGTCACGGCCAGGACCCCGGCCGTCTCGCAGATTCGCCGCGGCCCCGAGGCTTCGGTGGCGATCAGCTCGCAGAACACGCACCGCCCCGTGCGGGCGTGGTGCTCCTCGGAGCGAGTCAGTTCCTCGGCGACGACCGGCGGCACGAAGGGCGTGGCGACGAGCTGCGCGTGGGCGTGCGCCAGTGACGCCCCCGCCGCGGCGCCGACGTTCTTGAACGCCAGCGTGTAGCCGAGCCGCGGGTCGGCGGCGTGGGCGCGGATCCGCTCGCGGTAAGCCCGGAACAGGCCGCGGTACGCCCCGCGCGGCAACTCCGCGGCGCGCGTCACGTGCTCCGGGCAGGCGATGACGACCTCGTGCCGCCCGACCGCCGGCGCGTCGGGTTCGACGGCCGGGTAGCGGTTGGGGACGACCCGGAGCCGCCAGCCGGGGCCGTTCGCGCGGGTGCCGGGGTCGCGGTCGGCGAACAGCTCGCCGGGCGTGTCGTGCTCGTTGCCGGGGCAGAAGGGACAGTCGGCCGGCGGCTCCGGGTCGGCCGGCGCGGGGTGCGGCACCAGCGGCCGCAGCGCCCGGGCCGGGGCCACGACCGCCCACCGGCCGGTGACCGGGTCGCGGCGGTACTCGGGAAACGCCGACGCCCGGGGAGCATCCCCGGGCGCGGGCGGGGCGGGGTCGGGGGTCACGGGCCGTTGTTCCCGGCGGCCGACCCGCGGACGCCGTAGAACGTCCGCGGCACCTGGTTGATCTGCCCTTCCCCGGCCATCACGCTCAGGTCGCCGGCGTTCAGCAGCACGCTTGGGAACAGCACCGTCTCGCCGACGGCGAAGTTGATGTACCGGGTGTACCCGGCCGGGAACGGGTTGAAGTCCGACTGGATCTGCCCGGAGCTGTTGCCGTTGAACGAGCGGATGCGGGGCGCCTCGAACAGCGGCGTGAACTGGGCCGCGGCAAAGATCTCCTCTGACAGCGCGCCGTCGGTGTTGCCGGCGGCGACGACCAGCCCGTTGCGGCCGGTCTGGTCGAACGCGAAGTACGACCGACGCAGGTCGCCGATCCCACCGAACACCTTCAGCAGCGGCGCCCCGCCCTCGCCCGGCCCGGTCACAATCTCCTCGCCGGCGTTGGCCCCGGCCACGGGGCTGAGCACGTCGCCGACGGCCAGGTTCACGCCGTTGCGGAAGCTCGACTCGTAGGCGAAGAACGACGAGAAAGCACTACCGTTCTCGTTAAACACGCGGACGACCGGCCCGCCTCCGAACCCGGCCCCGACGACGACCTCCTCGGCCGGTGTGACGAGGTTCAGTTGCCCGCCGGCGACGTTCACGCCGCCGCGGAAGCTCGCCTCGAAGGCGACGAAGGAGCGCACCACGTTCCGGCTGGCCGGGTTGAACACCTTCACGACCGGCCCGCCGCCGAACCCCGGCCCGGTGATGATTTCCTGGAGGTTGTCGCCGGTCACCACGTCCGCCAGGGCGACGTTGACGCCACCGGTGAACGTCGGCTCGTACGCCAGGAATTCGGCCTCGAGGATGCCGGCCAGGTTGAACACGCGGACGTACGGCTGCTGCCCCTTGCCCGAGCCGACCACGTACTCGTTCTCGACCCCGCCGCCGACCTCGGGGAACACGTCGCCGACGGCGATCGTCTCGCCGCCGTTGAGCTGGAAGGGGGAGAACGACGGCACGTCGCGGTCTTCGAGGCGCTCGAAGCCCAGGCGGCGGCGGACGGGGGTGGGCATGACTTCCTCCGGAAGCTCGTCAACGGCCGGTCGGCCGCCGGGTCGCGGTCCCTGTAACCACGACGTAGTTTGGCCCCCGGCCGATTGTCGGGCAAACCGGAAACCGGCCGAGCGGCCGGAGTCGGGGCGAATCCCGGCCGGGTGGCGCCGGCCGGACCGGAACGACGGGAGGGGCGAAGGGGGCGGGTGCGGCCGGTCGGCCGGCCGCGGCCGTCAGAAGTTGCCGAGAGTTTTCCGGAATCGATCGATCGACGCCCGCACCTCGACCGCACCTTCTTCGGCGTTGGCCCACCCGAGCGGCTCGATCGTCACCCCTTCGAGCACCTTGTACGTGCTGAAGAAGTGCTCGACCTCGCGGAGGAAGTGGTGCGGCACGTCGTCGAGGGCGAGGATGTCGCCGAACAGCGGGTCCTTGTGCGGCACGGCCAGCAGCTTGAAGTCGTTCTGCCCCTTGTCGCGCATCTTGAACACGCCGACGATGCGGGCCTCGATGAGGCACCCGCTGAACGTCGGCTCGTTGACCATGACCAGGATGTCGGACGGGTCGCCGTCCTCGGCGAGGGTCTGGGGGATGAACCCGTAGTCGCCGGGGTACATCGTGGACGAGTACAGGTACCGGTCCATCTTGATCATGCCGGTGGCCTTGTCCACCTCGAACTTGGTGCGGCGGCCGCGGGGGATCTCGACGATCATGTTGGCGACGCCGGTCTCGCCGGTGCCGGGCGGGATCATCATGTAGTCGCGGACGTAGTCGCGGCGTGCGAACATGCGGGGCCTCGGGTGCCGGGATCGTGCCGCTAGTCTACGGTCGGCCCCGGGGGATGCGAGGGCCGCTCACCGGAGCTTCTTCTCCCGCAGGAGTCCGTCCGCCCAGGCGGCCAGGTCCGGCGGGAGCGGCGGCGTGGGCTCGGCGGCGTAGTCAACTGTTGCGTCGTACGCGGCCCGGTCGTAGGCGAGGACGAGCGCCCGGCCCAGGTCGAGCGGGGCGTCCGGGTCGGGCTCGCGGAGCGGGACACCGACGACGGGAAGCGGGTCTTGAAGGCGAATCCGCCACGCCTTGCCGTCCGGCCTCAGGTCCGTCGGGGACGAATACACGAGGTACGTGTGGTGCGGGTAGCGCTGCCGGAGGCGGTGTCCGGCCCCGGCCCGGAGGAGATCGATCTCGACCCAGTGGGCCGGCGACGCCAGTACCTCGTCCCGCTTCTCCAGGAAACTCCGCCGACCCGCCGAGCCCGGGGTTTTGTTCGCATGGCTCAGGACTTCGATGACGGTCACCACCTCGTGCGTGCGGGCGTCGCGGACCTCGACCCGGGCTTCCCGCGTCGGCTCGGCCTGGCGGACGACCAGAGGTTCAGCAATCGCGATCGCGGCGGTCGTCGCCGCGGCATCGGGCCGGGAAAGGCCGACGGTCACGTCAGGCACACGTTGGAACGGGTCGGTCGGGTCGTAATCGGAGGCGAGGTACAGCCGCTCCTCAACCCGCGCGATGTACCGCGGGCGCACGACCTGATTCAGTTGCTCGCGGATCGCCGATATGAGTTCGTGATGGACGTCCGGCCACAGGGCCGGGTGTTCCAGGTACGGGTCCATTCCGGGGAACGGCGACGGCATGGCGACCTCCGCGGGGGACGACGGGATTGTACCACGCCGCCGCGACCCGCCGAAGGCGGCTACTTCACCGCCGTCGCCAGGGTGCTGCCGACGTAGTCGCGGTTCAGCTGCGCGATGTGCTCGACGCTGATCTCCTTCGGGCAGGCGGCCTCGCACTCGTTGATGTTCGTGCAGTGCCCGAAGCCCTCGCGGTCGTGCGCCGCCACCACCGCCCGCACCCGGTCGTGCCGCTCCGCCTGGCCCTGCGGCAGGTGCGCCAGGTGGCTCACCTTCGCCGCCGTGAACAACATCGCGCTCGCGTTCGGGCACGCCGCCACGCACGCCCCGCAGCCGATGCACTCGGCCGCGTCCATCGCCAGTTCCTGCTGCACCTTCGCCACCGGCAGCGAGTTGCCGTCCGGGGCGCCGCCGGTGTTCACCCCCACGAACCCGCCGGCCTGGATTATGCGGTCGAACGCGCTCCGGTCGGTACACAGGTCGCGGACCACCGGGAACGCCTTCGCCCGCCACGGCTCGATGGTGATGGTGTCGCCGTCGCGGAAGCTGCGCATGTGCAGCTGGCACGCGGTCGTGGCGCGCTCCGGGCCGTGCGCCTGGCCGTTGATCATGAGCGCGCACGACCCGCAGATGCCTTCGCGGCAGTCCTGGTCGAACGCGACCGGTTCCTCGTTCTTCTTGATGAGCTGCTCGTTGAGGATGTCGAGCATCTCCAGGAACGACATGTCCGGGCTTACCCCGTCGAGCGGGTACGAGACCATCCGGCCGGGGGCGGTCCGGTTCTGCTGCCGCCAGACGTGAAGGATCAGTTTCATGTTTCGAGTTCAGAGTTTCGAGTCCAGAGTTTCGAGCCGTTGAGCCCGACCGGCTCAACTCGGAACTCGAAACTCGAAACGAGGAACTGTTACTTGTAGCTCCGCTTCGTCGGCTTCGCGACCTCGAACGCCAGCGGCTCGACGTGACGGGCCGGTTCCTTGCCGGGGCCCGCGTACTCCCACGCCGCGACGTGCTGGAAGTGGTCGTCGTCCCGTTCGCACTCGCCGTTCGGCTTACCGTTGTCGTCCTTCTGCTGGTACTCCAGCCGGAAGTGGGCGCCGCAGCTCTCCTCGCGGGCCAGCGCGTCGCGGGCCAGCAGTTCGCCAAACTCCAGGTAGTCGGCGACCCGGTTCGCCCGCTCCAGCGCCGTGTTCAGGTCGTCGGCCGAGCCGGGGACGTTGACGTTCTCCCAGAACTCGGCCCGGAGTTCCTGTATCCGGGCGATCGCCTCCGTAAGGGACTGCCGCGTCCGGGCCATCCCCACATTGTCCCACATCACCTTCCCCGACTCGCGGTGGAAGTCGGTCGCCGTCTTCTTCCCCTTGATCGCCAGCAGCTTCTTGATCTTCTCCGTCGCCTCGGCCTCGGTGCGGCGCACCTCGGGGTGGTCGAGCGGCAGCGCCCCCGGCTTCTCGCCCGCGAGCCAGTGCGTCAGCGTGTACGGCAGCACGAAGTAGCCGTCGGCCAGCCCCTGCATCAGGGCACTCGCCCCGAGCCGGTTCGCCCCGTGGTCGGAGAAGTTGGCCTCGCCGGCGACGAACAGGCCGGGCACGTTCGACATCAGTTCGTAGTTCACCCACAGCCCGCCCATCGTGTAGTGGACGGCGGGGTAAATGCGCATCGGCCGCTCGTACCCGCTCTCGGCGGTGATCCGCTCGTACATCTCGAACAGGTTGCCGTACTTGTCGGCGATCTTGTCCTTGCCCTGCTTCTGGATGGCGGCGCCGAAGTCGAGGTAAACGCCGCGGCCGCCGGGGCCGACGCCGCGGCCGGCGTCGCACGCCTCCTTCGCGGCCCGGCTGGCGATGTCGCGCGGGGCCAGGTTGCCGTAGCTCGGGTACTTCCGCTCCAGGAAGTAATCGCGGTCCGGCTCGGCGATCTGGCCCGGGTGCTTGCCGATGTCGCTGGTGTTCTTCGGCACCCAGATGCGGCCGTCGTTGCGGAGGCTCTCGCTCATCAGCGTCAACTTCGACTGGTGGTCGCCGGTGACGGGGATGCACGTCGGGTGGATCTGGGTGTAGCACGGGTTGGCGAACGCGGCCCCGCGCTTGTGCGCCCGGTACGTCGCGCTGACGTTGCAGCCGTTGGCGTTCGTGCTGAGGTAGAACACGTTCCCGTAGCCGCCGGTCGCCAGCACCACGGCGTCGGCGGTGAACGACTCGATCTTGCCGGTCTCGAGGTGCCGCGTGACGATCCCGCGGGCGCGGCCGTCGGCGACGATGAGGTCGATCATCTCGCAGCGGGGGAACATCTTGACCGTGCCCAGGCCGATCTGCCGGCTGAGCGCCTGGTACGCGCCGAGGAGGAGTTGCTGGCCGGTCTGCCCGCGGCAGTAGAAGGTGCGCTGCAACTGCGCGCCGCCGAAGCTGCGCGTGTCCAGAAGCCCGCCGTACTCGCGGGCGAACGGCACGCCCTGGGCGACGCACTGGTCGATGATGTTCACCGACTCCTCGGCGAGCCGGTGGACGTTCGCCTCGCGGCTGCGGAAGTCGCCGCCCTTGATGGTGTCGTAGAAGAGGCGGTGGACCGAGTCGCCGTCGTTGCGGTAGTTCTTGGCGGCGTTGATGCCGCCCTGGGCGGCGATACTGTGGGCGCGGCGCGGCGAGTCCTGGTAGCAGAACGCCCGGACGTTGTACCCGAGTTCGGCCAGCGTCGCGGCGGCGGCCCCGCCGGCGAGGCCGGTGCCGACCACGAGGACGGTGTACTTCCGCTTGTTGGCCGGGTTGATGAGGCGCTGGTTCTCCTTGAACCGCGTCCACTTCTCGGCCAGCGGGCCGCCCGGCACCTTCGCGTCGAGATTCATTTTGGGGTCACCCGAGTCCGTGTCTTCAGCCCGCCGGGTACTGTGACTTCAGCCACCCGAGTTGAACCGCTAGCACCAGCGCCACGTTCCCCACGAGGATCGTCAGCGCGACGAGCAGGCCGAGAATGTCGATGCCGCCGCGGAGGCGGGCGTTCTTCAGGCCGAGGGTCTGGAACACGCTCGGGATCCCGTGCCGCAGGTGGACGAACAACACAACCTGGGCGACGAGGTAGACGGCGATCATGCCCCAGTTCGAGAACCCGGCCACGACCATCTCGTACACGTCGTGCCGGCCCTTGGCGTCCACAAGGTCGAAGTAGTTCTTCCACACCTTCTGGCCGGTGGTGGCGTCGGTCACCTGCACGCCCTTCACCCAGCCGAACGTGTAGTGGGCGAGGTGGAACAGCGTGAACAGCCCGACCACGACGCCGGTGTAGACCATCGTGCGGCTGGCCACGCCGGCCTGCGCCGGGCGGTACACCTGGTACGGCACCGGCCGGGCCGCGACGGACCGAAGTTTCAACCGCAGCGCGAGTGCGAGGTGCAACACGAACAGGGCGAGAAGCCCGCCGCGGGCGATCCAGATGAGGGCGCCGAGATCGTGCTTGAGGAAGTAGGCGTAGGCGTTGATCGCGTCCGGCCCCTGAAGCACCTTCAGGTTGCCGATCATGTGGAACACGACGAACCCGACCAGCGCGGTGCCGGTGAGTGCGACGAGGAGTTTGCCGCCGACCGTGGAATCGAGCAGGGACGCGGTGAACGCCTTGGCGTCCGGCCCCTTGCGGTCTTTGGCCGGCCCCTTCGGGTGGCGAACGCCGGTGGTGGCGGTTTCCATGCGGTGTGCGGGCGGTGAGGGTGGCGGGACGGCTACGTCATTCTAGGAGCGCCGCCCGCCCGCGTCCCACAAGCTGACCGACAACGGCCGGATCAGCGGCCGCCCGCCGGCAGCGGCCGCGTCCAAACGTCGGCCATCAGCTCGTAGATCGCCGGCTCACTCTCCTTCAGTTCGGCCCGCGTGAACGGGAAGAAGTCGTTCACTCCGAAGTACGCCTCCGTCATCTCCGCAAAGAACTCCATCGGGTTCGTCAGGGCGTAGTGCTTGACCCGCCGGCCGTCGTACAGCAGCGCCTTCTCGCCGCGGCCGCTCGCCCGGTACGCCTCGAACGCCTCGCGGACGCGCGGGTTGTCGAACCCCAGCACCTGGTCGTGGTACGCGTGCGCCAGCTCGTGCAGGATTACCCACGGCATGTCGCTGACGTTCCGCTTCGTGGCCAGGTCGGCGGCCCGCGGCAGGTGGACGCACTTCGCCAGGTTCGTGGCGTACCCGTTGTTCTTCAGCCAGCCGGCGCTCGGGTGGTACTGCATCGGGCCGATCTGGCCGTAGTCGAGGTCGAGCTGGATGGTCACCTTTCGCAGCTTCGCCAGCCGGTCGGGCGGCATCACGATGATGATGTCGGCCAGCTTGTTCTCCAGGAACCGCAGCGACGTCCGCCGCAGGTCGTCGTTCCCCGGCAGCTTGAGCCGGTCGTCCACGCGGACGTTCCAGCCCTCGATCACGTGCGTGGTGTGGGCCGCCGGCAGCGGCACGACCGGCCGCGGCGGCGGGGCGACCGGGAGCGGGTCGGCGGCCGTGGCGGAGGCCGTCAGCAGCAAAGTGGCGAGGAGGCGGGTCATGGATTAGCGCTCGTAGCGGGCGAGGAACTGCGTCACTTCCTCGGCGGCGATGGCGAAGTGGACGCTCGTGTTGTCGAACTTCGAGACGGCGACGCCGACCACCCGGCCGGTCACGTCGGTGACGGGGCCGCCGGAGTTGCCGTGCTCCAGGCCGCCGTTCAGTTGCACCTCGCGGCGCTTCCGGTCGCCCCCGGTGCGGATGCTGCTGACGGTCGTTTTCGTCACCGTGATCTCCTGCCCGACCCGCTCCCCGAGCGGGAACCCGAACGCGTACACCTCGTGCGTCTCGCGGAGGGCCGTGGTGTCACCCACCTGGAGTACGCCCGGGGTCGTCGCGCCCGCGGCCTCGACGAGCGCCAGGTCCTTCGTCGCGTCCTGGAACAGCACGCGGGCCGGGTAGGTCCGCGTCTCCACGGTCCCGCTCTGGGTCACGACTTCCAGCCGGCCGGGGTGGTTGATCACGTGGTGGTTGGTGACGATCAACCCCGGCTCGACGAAGAACCCGCTGCCGGACGAGACCCCCTTCGCGGTGCGGATCCGGACGTACACCGTCGCCTTCTTGATCCGCGCGAGGTTGGCGTCGTCCATCCGGCCGGGCGTGGTGGCGGCGAGCGGTTCGACCTTCCCCTTCGGCTGTGGAGCGGGTGCGGACTTCGCGACCGGCCCCTTGTCCTTCGTGCTCGGCGTCGCGGTCGTGCGGCCGACGAGCACCCACACCACGACGCCGACGACGACCATGCCAAGCAGAGCGGCGGCCCCGCCGCCGAGGGCGACGAGCGTCCAGTTGGTGGAACCCACGCGGAGCGGGGCGGGGTCGGCCTCGTACTCGCGGCGCGGCGGGCGGGACGGGACGGCGAACGATTCGACGAAGTCGGGTTGCGCGACGACCGCCGGTGCGGCCGGCATCGGCGGCAGGGTCATCGGCTGCTGACAGGCGGGGCAGGTGACGACGGTGCCGCCGAGGCCGTCGCCGACGGTCAGCGCCTGGCGACAGGTCGGGCAGTGGACGACGGGCATGGCGGACGTTCCGGACGGCAGCGGGGTAGGTGAATTGTCCCCCGCCCCGGTCGTGCGGGCAAGGGGCTAACCCGCCGGCGCGGCAGTGTGCGACAGGCAATTGCGGCCCGGCGTCACGCGATCGTAGTCGGTGGGCTCCCTGCCCCAATGTTTGCCACCCGGCGACGGTCCCGCCAGTGGCGGTATCCCTTCAGCAGCATCGGCGCGACCGACAGGAACACCACCACGATCACCACCTTGTCGACGTGCTTGGCGATCATGAACTCGGGGCCGAACACCTGCTTCAACGCGTCGTCGAGGAAGTAGCCGATCGCCAGCATGCTCGTGATCCAGGCGACGCCGCCGACGACGTTGAACGTCAGAAACGTGCGGTACTCCATCTTCGCCGCCCCGGCCACCACCGGCACAAAGGTCCGGATGATCGGGATGAACCGGGCGATGATGATCGTCTTGCCGCCGTGCCGCTCGTAGTAGGCCTTCGCGGCGAGGAGGTGCTCGCGCTTGAAGAACCGGCTCGACGGGCGGTTGAAGATCGCCGGCCCGGCCTTCGCCCCGATCCAGTAGCCGACCGAGTCGCCGATGATGGCGCACGCAATCAGGCTCAGCGTCAGCGGCAGCATCGGCCACTCGGCGGTGCGGGCGACGATGCCGGTGACGACCAGGAGCGAGTCGCCCGGCAGCAGGAACCCGATGAGCAGGCCCGTCTCGGTGAAGACGATGAGGTTCACCGCGGCGAACGCCGTCCACATCACGCCGGGCGCCTTGAGCGCCTCGACGTAGCGCTCCGGGTGCGGCAGGTTCCGCGGGTCGATGAAGACGAGGATGAGGTTCCAGAGCTGTGCGAAGAACTCGTCCATGGCGGCTTCCTGCGGGGCGGGACGCGGTTAGGGTACGGGAACACGCCGCGGCGCGGGAAGGCGAACCGGGTGTCGGAAAAATCGGCTTGCACGCGCGAGCTCAAACCCACTACACTCCCAATCCCCCGGTCCGGTTTCACCCGCACCGCCGGCACGACGCCGCTGGGGACTCACGGAGGGACGCCGAGAATGGCCGCACGTAAAGACCCGCCCGCGCCGCCCGCCCGCCCCCTCATCGGCATCAACGCCGAATTCTTCAACCCGAAGAACGGCACCGCCCACCTGAAGCTCAACGCCGCGTACCTCGACGCGGTCATCGCCGCCGGGGCGCTGCCGGTCATCATCCCGCCGCTCCGCAAGGACAACCTCGCCGAGATCGACGCCCTGCTGGACACGGTGTGCGGCGTCATCCTCACCGGCGGCGCCGACATGGACCCGCGCCGCAACGGCCAGGCGCCGACGGCCGCGGTCACGCCGATGGCGGCGCGCCGCGAGGACGCCGACCGCTACCTGCTGGCCAAGATTTTCGAGCGGAAGACGACGGTGCTCGGCATCGGCCTCGGGATGCAGCAGCTGAACGTGTTCGCCGGCGGCACGCTGTACCTCCACCTGCCGGCCGAGAACCCGCGGGCGATGCCGCACTACGACCAGACCGGCGCCCCGCACCGGCACATGGTGCTGATCGAGCCGAACACCCGGCTCGACGAGATCTACGGCGCCCCCGAGCTGCGGGTGAACAGCCAGCACCACCAGGCGGTGAACCAGCTCGGCAAGAAGATGCGCGTCGCCGCCCGCGCCCCGGACGGCGTCGTCGAGGCGATCGAGAGCACCGACCCGACCTGGTTCTGCGTCGGCGTCCAGTGGCACCCCGAGGCCGACACCGCCAGCGCGCTCGACGGCCAGATTTTCGAGTGCTTCGTGCAGGCCGCCGTCCGCAGCGCGGACGAGCTGGTGGCGGCATAACCGTGTCCCGCGTACTGGTCGGTCTCGCCGTCGGCTCCGGGCTCGAAGGGGCCGACGCCGCGGCGGTCCGCTGTCCCGGCGTCGGCCTCGCGCTGACGCCGGCCGTGCCGAAGGCCGTGCGCGTCCTGTTCCCGCCCGCCGCCCGCGACCAACTCCGCCCCGGCGCCACGCCCACGCCGGAACTCGTCCGCAACGTCGCCGACACGCTCGCCCACGCAACGCGAACCGTCCTGGTTCAGGCCGGCGTGTCGGCCCGCGACGCCTTCGTGGCCGGGCTACTGCCGCCCGCCCGCGCCGCCGACAACCTGATCCCCTGGGCCGAGGTCGCCGACCGCGTCGCGGAGCAGACGGGCGTGAGCGTCGTCCACGGCTTCCGCGGCCGCGACCGTGCCGCCGGCGGCGCCGGCCAGCCGATCACCGCCGCGGCCGACTTCCTGCTGCTGAAGGCCGACGCCGAGGACCGGGTGCTGGTCCACCTGGGGTCGGTCGTGCAGGTCGTCCACGTCCCCGCCGGCGGCAAGCTCAAGGACGTGACCGCGTTCGAGGCCGGGCCGGGGAACCAGCTGCTCGACGCGATGGCCTACCACGGCACCCGCGGCCGCGACCTGACCGACCCGGGCGGCAAGACCGCCGTACAGGGCCGCCTCCGCGACGAGCTGCTGGCCCGCTGGCTCGACCACCCGCACCTGACGCGGAAGCCGCCGAAGGCCGTCCACGCCGACGCCTTCGGCCGGTCGTTCCTCCTCGCCGCGTTCGACGCCGCCCGCCAACTCGGGGCGGGTCTGCCCGACCTGCTCTGCTCCGCGACGCACCTGGTCGCCCGCGCCGCCGCGGCGCAAGTGCCGCCGGCGACCGGCCCGCGCCGCGTGCTGCTCAGCGGCGGCGGCGTCCGCAACGGCTTCCTGTGGCAGCGGCTCGCGCACGAGTTCGACGGCACCACGGTCGGCCGCACCGACGACGCCGGCCTGCCACCGCTGGCGCGGAACGCCGCCGCCGCGGCGGTACTCGCGGCGCTGACGTGCGACGGCGTGCCCGGCAACCTTCCCGTCTGGACCGGCGCCGCGGGTGGCCGCTTGGTCGGCCAGCTCGCCCCGGGCGACGGCCGCAACTGGGCGCGGCTCCTCGCGTGGGCTGCGGACCAGACTGCCGACGTGCCCCGAGCCTCGCGGGCGGCGTAACCCTGGAACCGTCGCCGGCCGGCGGCGTCTCTGCTACCATCGGAGACACCACCGGGGAACCCGTCGATGCGCTGGCTCCTCGTCGCGGTCGCCGTCACCGTGCTGGCGCTCGTGCTGCAAGCGGGTCTCGTCGCGTTCGCCGGGTACGTCCTCCTCGGCGTCTACCTCCTCAGCCGCACCCTCGCCCGCCGCTGGGCCGAAAACCTCGACGCCACCCGCAAGTGCCCCACCGACCCGCGCGAGGTCGACGAGTCCGTCGAGGTCGTCGTCACGCTCCGCAACACGGGGGCGCTGCCGATCCTGTGGGTGCTCGTCGAAGACCTGCTGCCCGAGCGGATGCTCCGCCGCCCCACCCGACTCGACGTGAAGGGGAAGCGCGTCCGCGTACTCGCGCTCGGCGGCGGGAAGACGAAGACGCTCCGCTACACCGTCACGTTCCGCCTGCGCGGCTACTACCCCCTCGGGCCGACCGTGCTGGAAACTGGCGACGTGTTCGGCCTCCACCGCCGCCACCGCGTGATCGGCACCCCGGCGTACGTCATGGTGTACCCCAAGATCGTGCTGCTACCGAAGTACGACTTCGCCTCGCAGCGGCCGATCGGCGAGGTGCGGCTGCAGAACCGGCTGTTCGAGGACGTAACCCGCACCGCCGGCGTCCGCCCGTACATCCCCGGCGACCCGTTCAGCCGCATCCACTGGCGCGCCACCGCCCGCACCGGCCAGCTCCACTCACGCCTCTACGAGCCCACGAGCCTCGCCGGCGCGACCGTGCTCGTGGACTTCCACTCGGCCGGCTTCCCGAGCCGCGGCGAACCGTATCGGTCCGACCTCGTCGTCACGGTGGCGTGCAGCCTGGTCTACGCGGTGTCGGTGCTGAACCAGCAGGTCGGCTTCGCCAGCAACGGCCGCGACGCCGCCGACCGCATCCGCGAGGAGTCGCTGGCGAAGGGCGACAGCGAGTACGCCAGCCGCGAGGGCGCGCGTGACCGCTTCGAGCTGAAGGAGGAGTCGGACCGGCTGCGGCCGGTGGTCGTGGACACGCGGCGCGGGTTCGACCAGTTCCAGAAGATTCGGGAAGGCCTGGCCCGGCTCGAACTGTCGGACGGGATGTCGTTCGCGGGTCTGGCGCTGGAGCTGGCGACGCGAATGCCGCGCGACGCGACCGTGATGGCCGTGCTGCCGCGGGTGCCGGTCGAGACGGCCGTGGCGCTAGGAACGCTACGGCGGCAGGGGTTCGCGGTGTCGGCGTTCCTGGTGGGGTTGGATGAAACGGCCCGGCTGGAGGCGCACGGCCGGCTGCTCGCCGAGACGGTGCGCGACATCCGCTATGTCAACAGCGAGCCGGAGCTGGCAGCGCTGGCGGCGAACGCCGCGGTCGCGGCACCGGCGAGCTACTCGGTGGAGATTCCGCTGGTGTAACCGCGTCGCAGCGAGCCGACCGCTGTCACATTTGGACGCCGATCTCCGCCAGTGCCCGCCGCAGCGCCTCCACGTCGTCCACCACCACCGCCGTCGGCCCGAGCCGCTCGGCGATCAGCTCCCGCGTCCGCGGCCACTGCATCACGCCGTCCGTCATCGCGTCCGACGGGAACCGCACCACCGTCTGCACGGCTGCGGCCGGCGGCGGCAGCTTCGACCCCGTCAGGAACAGCCGGCCCGCCGCGCTCAGCACGTCGCCGGTGCGGTCGAGGAACCAGCCGTCGATGTCGGCAGGCGTCAGCCCCAGCTCGGCCGCGCGCCGCAGCGACGCCGGCGTCAGCTGGAAGCGCCGCGCCGTGTGGCTCTCCGCCGGCAGCGGCTCGGCGTAGCGGCCGATCTCGGCGTCGAGCAACAAATCCGCCTGCGCCGCGTCCACGGTCAGCGTCAACCCGTCGTCGGCGACGGTCACGCACCGCTGCGGCTTCCCCTCGTAGTCGCGGTTGGCGATGAGCCGCAGTTGCCCCAGCGGCGGCTCCTTGCCGTCGGCCGTGAGCCCGATGCGGTCCGTCAGCTTCACCGACACGATGCCGCGCGCCACGGCCGCGTCGAGGTCCGCGGGCGTGGGGAACTCGACGAGCACGGCCGAGGCGTACACCGTGATCCGCTCTCGCTTGTTCGACCATCGCTGCAGCAGGTCGGCGACGCTCGGCGGCACCGGCCGTGCCGAGTGGCGGGCCAGCGCCTGGAGGATCATCGGCAGCGTCAGCCCCGATTCGAGGCCGCGGTAGGTGTGCTCGGGGGTGAGTTCGAGCGTGCAGGCGGGGCCGATCCCCTTCCACCGGGCGAACCGCGACAGCGTGCCGATCAGGACCGGGGTCAGCCCCTGGCGGTACGCCAGAATCTCGGCGTTCGGCTGAACGAGGAGCGTCTGCGGGAACGCCGGCGGTCCGGGCGGCTCGGCGGCGTTCGCGTACAGATGCCGGCCGAGCGCCGACAGCCGCACCACGTACCCGCCCTCGGCCGGCGCCGCCTCGACGAGCCGCAGCGGGTAGCTGACGCCGAGCAGGTAACCCGCGACCCACGCCGCGCCGCGGTCTTTCGGCGCGGGCAGCGTGCCCGCCCACGAGGGGTGGTGTTCCCACAGCCACGAGGCCAGGTCGGCCGGCTTCACCCAGCCGTCCTCACTGCCGGCCAGGAGCAGCAGCGCGAGCAGCCCCGCCGACGGCGTGGCGCTCATCCCGTCCTCGGTCGGGGCGTACCCGGCGAGCGGGTCCCACGCCTCGACGTGCGGCAAGGCGGCCGCCAGGCGCACGAGCACCGGCGTCAGCCCGGCGTCCCACTCGGGCGGGAAGGGGGCGGCGCGGAGTTCTTCCGCCCCGTGGTCGAGCAGGCCGGCGGTCGCGGCCCAGAACAGCGCCAGCACGCCCGCTTCCGGCACCGGCGCCAGCCCGTCGGCGATGGGGGCACTCAGCACCTCGTCGGCCTGGAGGCGCGTCTGGTCGCGCTTGAACAGCAGGTTCGCCTGCGTCATCCGCACCGGGCCGGCCGCCACCTGCTGCCACACGGCCGCGAGCCGCAGCGGCCATTCGAGCCCGTCCGCGACCCGCGGCGTGACCCCGACGGGCGGCTCGGCCGTCGTCAGGTTCGGCAACTCCAGGTCTTCGCCGCGCGCCCGCGCGGCCACGGCGGGGTGCACGAACACCGTCGCCGCCATGCTCCCGGCGCTGCCGAGCCACGCGGCGAAGTCGGCGACGGGCGGCGCGTGCGGGCTCACCTCCGGGAAGAGCAGCCCGGCGTCGAGTGCGACCTGCACCGGCGTGAAGCCTTCGACGTGGCCGAGCGACGACAGCAGGGCGATGAGGTGGCCGACCTTCCAGCGCGGCTGGCGGCTGCGGCCGACGAACGCCAGGAGCTTTCGCGCCGCGGCCGGCAGTTCCTTGACGCGGCGGTCGATGACCGGCGGGTTGAGCAGCGTGGCGACCGCCTTCTCGACCAGTTCCTCGACCGGCACCTGGGTGCGCGGCCGGACGAGCCGGCCGGCGACGGCGCGGAGGAGCGGCTCGGCGTAGGCGGTGAGGGCGGCGGTGGCGCGGGCGGACCAGTCGTCGGAATCAGCGCTCGGAGGCATCCGGGTGTTGTATCGCCCGCCGGGGCCGGCGGCGTGCCGGGATTACCCACACTCATCCCACCCGCAGCACCGCCACCGTGCCGTAGCCGGCCCCGACCGCCAGCACCTTGTCGTCCGGCGACCACGCCAGCGCCGACGCCTCCGCCCCCTTGAAGCGGTACTCGCCGGCCTTCGGCGCCTTCTTGTTCGCCGGCTGCCACAGCAGCACCCGGCCGTCGCGGGCCGTCGCCGCGAGCAGGTAGCCGCGGCGCTGCCACGCCACCGCCGTGACCGTGTCCTCCGGCCCTTCGAGCATCGCCGGCTGCGTCCCCTCCGGCCCCTTCGGGCCGCCGCAGTCCCACACGCACACCATCGGCCCGCCGCCGGTGGCGAGGTAGCGGCCGCCCGCGTCCCACGACAGCTCCCGCACCTTCGACGGGTAGCCGGACATCTGCAAATCCTTGCCGGTCGCCGCGTACCAGAAGTGGACGGTGGCGTCCTGGTTGCCGTGGGCCAGGACGCTGCCGTCGGGGCTCCACGCCAGGGCCAGCGGCGATCCCTTCCAGGCGAAGATGTGGGCGGCCGTCCCGCTCAGGTCGTACACGTTCGCCGCGCCGTAGCCGAGCACCGCGAGCTGTTGCGAGTTCGGCCGCCAGCCCACGTCGGTGACGGTACCGGCCTGTGCGGGCGAGGTAAACACGAGCGTGCCGGCGGCGTCCCACACGCGGGCGGTCTTGCCGGCCGCGGCGGCGAGGAGGTTGCCCGACGGGTGCCACGCCAGCCGCTCGACCCACGCCGCACCGCCGTCGAGCGCCCGCACCTCGGCGCCGCCGTCCCAGACGCGGACCTTACCGTCCTGACCCGCGGTGGCGAGAAGGCTACCGCCCGGCTGCCACGCCGCCGCGGCCGTGCCGAAGCCGTGGCCCGGCAACTGGTGCACCGACTTGCCGCCCGCGTCGAAGACGACGACCGGCCCGCTGACGGCGGCGGCCGCGACGAACCGCCCGTCGGGGCTCCACGTCAGCCCGACGACGTGGTCGGGGACGGCGGCGGCCCAGGCGGGGCGGAGCTTGTTGTCGGAAATTCGTGCCATACCACCCTCCAAGCCGAAAGCCCGGGGACGGCCGTCCCCGGGCTTCCACTCACACCAACACTCGCACTCACACTTCTAGTCGTGCCGCAGCGCCTCGATGGGGTCGAGCCGGGCCGCCCGCTGGGCCGGGTACCAGCCGAACAGCACGCCCACGCCCACCGACACGAACAGCGACAGGAAGATGCTCGGCACGTGGACCACGGCCGGCAGCGGGCTCCCCGCGATCCAGTTCCACACGACCGGCACCGTGAACACCATGCCGAGCCCGAGGATGACGCCGCACAGCCCGCCGACCGTGGTCTGCACCACGGCTTCCACCAGGAACTGCAGCGTGATGTCCCGCCGCTTCGCCCCGAGCGCGCGGCGGATGCCGATCTCGCGGGTCCGCTCCGTCACCGTCGCCAGCATGATGTTCATGATGCCGATGCCGCCGACCACCAGCGAGATCGACGCGATCAGCACGAGCAGGTTCGTGAACCGCTTCTGCGCCCGCTCGGCTTCTTCGAGGCGGTCCAGCGGCACGGTCACGGCGGTGTCGCGCTTGTAGTGGTCCTTCTCCAGGATCCGCTTGATCTCGTCGCCGACGGCCTGGACCTTCAGCCGCCCCTCCGCACTGTCCACCTCGGCGTCGACGGTGAGCGTCACCTGGCTGATCTCCACCTTCTCGGCGCTGCGCGAGCCGCTGCTGCGGGTGAAGATGATGCCGCCGAACCGGGCCACGCTCGTCTTCAGCGGGACGTAAATGTCCTTGTTGTACTCCTCGGCCGCCTGGCTGCCGCCGCTGCCGCCGGTCGGCATCCGCTCCTTCACCACCCCGACCACGGTAAACTTCATCGACCGCAGCAGCACCGAGTTGTTCAGCGGGTCTTCGGTCGGGAACAGCTTGTCGGCGATCTCCGAGCCGAGCACGCAGATGTTCTTGACCTCCTTGTCGTCGCTCTCGACGATGAACCGGCCGCGGGCCATCTCCAGCTGGTTGACGTCGGCGTACCCCGGCACGGTGGCGATGACGCGGGCGATGCTCATCCGCTCCAGGTAGCGCGCCTCCGTGGGCTGGACGCGGATCGGCACCGTCCGGCTGATGGCGGCGCCGAACGTCTCGAACCGGCCGAGGTCCTTGTTGGTGAGGCCGTAGGTGGTCACGAACGACCGGCCGGCGGTGGCGGAGTCGTCCGGCGGCTTGACGCTGCGGACGATGATGTTCGTGGCCCCCTGCCGCTTGATGTCGGCGAGCGCGTCCTGCATCGAGCCCTCGCCGAACGCCATCAGCGAGATGACGGCACTGGTGCCGATGATGATGCCGAGCACCGACAGGAACGACCGCAGCTTGTGGAGCCACAGGCTCTTGACGGCGAGCGACACGCTGCGGCGGACCTTCGCCGCCCCGCCGCCGGTGAAGACACGCCCGGTGACGAACAGCCACGCGAACACCCCGAGCAGCAGCAGCGCCGCGAGGCCGATCAGGGCGGGGTTCCGCGGCGAGAGGGTGAGGTAGACGTTCATGGTGCAGGCTCATCTCCGCACCCAGGGCTTGCGCCCTGGGCTATTGACTATCGCCCCTTCGGGGCTCGGGCTCGGAGCCCCGAAGGGGCAGCAGCCAATAGCCCAGGGTGTAAACCCTGGGTCGGCTGGGGGGCGTCAGTGCCCCAGCTCGGTGATCGTGCGGGCGTCGTTGCGGGTGTCGGACTCGACCATGCCGTCCCGGAGCCGCACCACCCGGCGGGCCCACTCGGCGATGTCGTTCTCGTGCGTCACCATGATGATCGTCTTGCCCGAGCGGTTCAGCGCCCGCAGCATCTGCATGATCTCCACGCTCGTCTTCGTGTCCAGGTTGCCGGTCGGCTCGTCGCCCAGGATCAGGTGCGGGTCGTTCACCAGGCTCCGCGCGATCGCCACCCGCTGCTGCTGCCCGCCGGACAGCTGCAGCGGCCGGTGGTCGAGCCGGTCGCCGAGCCCGACCATTTCGGCGAGCGCGGTGCACCGGGCCTTCGTGCTCTCGTCGAGCTTGATCCCCTGGTACAGCAGCGGCAGCTCGACGTTCTCCACCACCGTGTACTGCGGCAGCAGGTTGTACGACTGGAAGATGAACCCCAGGTACGTGCTGCGGACCTCGCTCAGCTGGTCGTCGGCCATCTGGGCCACGTCCACGTCGCCGAGGAAGTAGCTGCCGCTGGTCGGCCGGTCGAGGCAACCGAGCACGTTCAGCAGCGTGCTCTTGCCGGACCCGGACGGCCCCATGAGGGCGATGAAGTCGCCCTCGTCGAACGTGAGGTTCAGCCCCTTGAGGACGTGAACCGTCTGCGTCCCCATGTAGTAGTTCTTGACCAGATCGACGATGCGGACGATGGCGGGCATGTCGGGAGGGATGAGGGATGAGGGATGAGGGATGAGTCCGGAATCAGGAACCGTGAGGGAGCCCGGCTCGGCCGGTCATCCCTCATCCCTCATCCCTCATCCCTCCGAAGTCACTGCCCGCCCTGCGGCGGCGCGCCACCCGGAGCCCCGCCGCCGCCCTTCTTCTTCGACGGGTCGAACGCCTTCTTCTCGCCGCCGCCCGCCGCGCCCGGGGGGCCGCCCTTGCCGCCGCCGGTGCCCTCGCCGCCGCCGATGCCCGTCCGCGTGCGGTTGTCCGGCGCCATCAACACCCGGGGGTTGATCACCACCTCGTCGCCCTCGACAAGCCCCTCCCGCACCTCGACCACGCGGTCGTTCATCAGGCCGAGCGACACCTCGCGCTCCTCGTACCCCGTCGGCGTGCGGACGAACAGCTTGCGCTTCGCCCCCAGGTCGGCGCCGCCGACCACCGCCTGCAGCGGCACCGTCAGCACGTCCTTCAGCCCCTCGATGTGGATCGTCACCTCGGCCGTCATGTCAGGCTTGAGGCCGGGCACCACGTCGTCGATCTGCACGAGCGTCTGGTACACCTTCACGTCCGAGATCCACGACTCGGTCTGGCTGGCGACGCCGGCCACCACCCGCACCCGGCCGGCGAACGACTGCTCGGGGAAGGCGTCCACCCGGATCGTCGCCCGCTGCCCCTTGCGGGCCGTCTTGTACTCGAAGTCGCGGTACTGCTGGGCGAGGTCGGTAATCATTTCTTCGTGCTGGCTCACCAGCCGGTGGAACGGGTCCACCGCCGTCAGCTGGCCGGCGCGGAGCCCGGTGATGAGGCCGGTGCTGACGCGGATGTCGCCCTTGATGCGGCTGACCATCGCCTCGTGCACCTTGGTGTTCACCTGCATCCGGTCGAGGTTCGGGATGCGGAGGAGCTTCTGCCCCTCCTTCACCTGCGCCCCCTGCTCGATGAGCCCCTGCGGGCTGCTCCCGAACCGGCTCGACTCGTTCTTGAAGTAGACCACCAGCCCGGACTGCGGGGCGTAGATGCGGCACTCCTTGATCTGGTCGTCGATCTCCTTCAGCTTGTCGCCTTCCTGCGAGTAGATGGACCGCTTCGTCTTCCGCTCGATCTCGGCCTGCACGTTCTTGGCGCTGGCCTCCAGCTCCTTCTGCCGCACCAGCCGGCGGGCGTTGTCCACCTTGCTGCGGAAGTCGGCGAGGAGCTTCGAGCGGTCGTAGGCCAGCAGCAGGTCGCGCTGGCGGCTGAGGCTCCGCCAGCTCTCCAGGGAACTCTCCAGCTTGCTCTTCTCGGCCTGGGCCTGGGCGGCGCTCATGTACTTCTGCCGGACCATGCGGTCGGCCCACGACGCCCGCTCCTGGTACTGCTGCACGTCGGACAGGGCGAGCGACACCTTACCGGTCAGGTCGTCCACCTGCCGCTTGTAGTCGCCGCCCTCGGCCAGCGCCGCCGGCGCGCCGACGAGGGCCGACAGGGCCAGCCGCTCCGGGTCGAACGACAGGCCGACGAACTTGTCCAGGTCGATCTCGGCCACGAGGCGCGTGTTCTCGGCCTCGGCGATCAGCCGCTCGTTGTCCTCGACGGTGATCTCGTAGTCCTTCTCGGCCTTCACCTTGGCGGCGTAGGCCTGGTCCAGGGCGATCCGCTGGGCGCGGGCCTGGTCCTGGAGGGCCGAGTCGTCGAGGATCATGACGAGCTGGCCGCCCTCGACGCGGGCGCCGTCCTCGATCACCCAGTTGATCGTGCTGGCGAAGCCCTTGCTGCCGGCCCGCACCTTACACACCACGTCCTTGTTGTCCGCCGACTCCACCTGCCCCTTCTCGGTGACGGTGACGGCCAGCGGCTCCTTCTTGACGGTGTGCGTGAGAACGTCGGCGCGGGCGGCCGGCTGGCGGAGGTAGAAGTAGGCACCGACGCCGCCGGCCGCGGCGAGGACGACCAGGGCGCCGAGGACGAGGGGGAGCCGGCTCCGCCGGCCGCCGTGGCTCGGCAGCGACTTCGGGCCGACGCTACTGCCCGGGGGCAGGAGCTGCCCGGGGAGCGGGGAGCCGTTCGGGCCGGGGGTCGGCTCGGCCGGGGCCTTCGTCGGTTGGGAGAGACTCATCGTTCCAACCCCCGTTGTCGTCGATCTGAAGGAGTTCGGTGTCGGTGTACAGGGCCAGCCGCGAGATCAGGTAGTTCACCCAGATTGTGTACAGCGTGTTCTGGGCCTGTACGAGCTGGCTCTGGTTCTGGAGCAGCTGGTTGGTGAGGGCGGCGGCGTTGCCGGCGCTCGTCTGGGCGTTCGGGGCGGGCGGTTCGAGGATCAACGCCTGCGCGTTGTCCACCTGAGAGTACGCGAGCTCGATGAGACGCTGCTGAACGCGGTACAGCTCCGCGATGGTCCGCAGTTCCCGGACGTCGGCCCGGACGTCGTTGCTGATGTTGTCCTCGAACGCCTGCAGCGTCCGCCGCTGCCGCTGGTAGCCGATCAGGGCGGCCCGATAATTGTTCCGCTCGGCCCGGCGGACGAGCGGGAGTTCGGCGTTGAACGTCACGTTGTGTGTGGTCCGCGCCCCGGAGAACGCGACCGGGTTGCCCCCGCCGGGCGGGGTGGCTGAATCGAGATTGTAGCCGATGTCCAGCACCCCTTGCAAGGAGTTCGCCTGCACCTTCACCTGCCGCCACGCGTCCACCACCTGCCCGCGGGCGTTCATCAGGTCCAACCGGCGCGACAACGCCGCCTGCATCGACGCCGTGTACGCCTCGTCGATCCCGACCGCGAGCAGGTCCGTGCCGTCCACCTCGGCCCCGGGGAGTTTGGGCCACAGCCGGCGGATCCCGTCCAACCGCTCGTTCCGCGCCACCAGGATTAACTGGTAGAACCCGTTGAACACCTCGCGGAACGCGGCCGACTGCGCCGCCGCCCGGGCCGGGCCGGGCAGGTTCGCCCACGCCCGGGCCTCGTAGGCCCGCAGCGCCTGCTCGAACCCGCCCAGGTCCAACTCGGCTTCGAGCTGCGCGACGCGGGCCGACTCGGCGGCGTCTTCGGGCAACTGCTTCGCCAGCCGGTCGGCCCGCCGCTCGAGGAGCACTCGGCGCTCCTCGGCCGCCTTCGTCATGCTCTTGCCCAGGGCGTCCGGGGATAGACCCTCCCACGCCGCCCAGCGATTCGGGAGTTTCGCGGCGAAGTCGGTCCCCTTCACGATCGGGGCGTCGCTGAGCAGGCGCTTCAGGCGCGCGCGGATTTGGTCCACCGGGGCCGCCGGGTCGAACTGCCGGCCGGCCTCCTCGGCGGCGCGGATGTCGGCGTACACCGCCTCGAACCGGGCCAGTTGCTTCTGCATCGGGGCCAGCGGCGTGCTGTCCAGGTCGAGGCCGACCGTCATCGGCAGGCCGAGCTGGAGCTTGAACTGGTCCAGCTGGTCGAGCAGGCCGCGGATGCCGCCGCTCGTGCCGGACCCGCCGCCCGTCGCCGCCGTCTGTTGGCCGAGGAGCTGGTTGCGGTTGTTGAGCAGTTGCACCTCGACCTGCCCCACCTGGAGGTCGGACTGCTGCCCGCCCTCGCGGAACGCCTGGTACAGCTTCAGGTACTGCTCCAGCGAATCCACGTTGCGCCGCTGGTTGGCGAGGGTGGCGGCCTGGAGCACGATCGGCAGGTAGCCGACGTTCGGGGCGGTGAGGTTGTTGCCGACGCCGCGGCCGAGGTTGGCCGACAGCCCCTGGAGGCCGTACGGGTTGTTCGTGTACCCGCCGCCGGCCGCGATGGCGACGTAGAACAGCTTGCGGAACCGCGCGTACGAGCGCATCGCGTACACCATGTTCCGCTCGGCCTGGGTCAGCGGCTCGAGCGTGACCGCGTACCCGCCGCCGCGCAGGAACGGCTGCGACAGCGACACCGACAGGTTCGACAGCGTCGCCGTCGGCCGGTCGCCGGTCAGGTCCACGACGACCTGGTTGGCGAGTCGGACGGCGAGCAGCGCCCCGGTCGGGAACAGCTTTCCGAGCGTGGCGTCGCTGCCGAACGTCGCGGCGTTGCGCGGGTTCCGCCCGGCCAGGCCCCCCGCGAAGTCCAGTGCCGCGGTCTCGGCGAAGAAGCCCTGTGCGGCGAAGCTGAACCGCTCGAGTGTGACGGGGAGTGCGGCGAGGTACAGGTCTTCGCGGCGGTCCTGGAACTCGCGGGCGTTCACGAGCCCGAGCTCGACCGCCTGTTCGAGCTTGATGCGGTAGCCCTGCTGCTGGCTCTCCAGCACCTTGAGCACGCTGGCGGCCGCCTCGCCGGTGGCGACCACCGCGGGCGCGTCGCCCTTCGGCCCCTGCTGCACCGCCACGACGACGGGCGAGCCGTCGGGGGCGTCGCCGGAGACGAGGAGGACGCCGGACTGCACGCCCTCGAGCGCGGAGGCCGGGCGAGTGTTCTTGGCGAGCCGGACGACGTCGGGCGACGGGTGCGTGCGCACGACGTTCGGCACGACCTCGTCCATGTTCGGGGGAGGCAGTTGTTCCTTCGCCGGTTCGGCGCCGCGGTTGGTGGCGTCCCACGCGCCGAGGTAGTCGAGGTAGCCCTTCCCCTCGAACCGCCCGGCCCCGGCCCGCTTGGTGGGGTGCTGGGGGTTGGGGCTGAGCACGCGGGCCGCGTAGTCGTCGGGCGGGTACGGGGGGTGGTCGGGGTCCGACGGGTCGGCGAACCGCGCGGCCGGGTTCGGGTAGGCGTGGAAGTTCTTGACCTGCCAGTCGGGGAAGACGTTCTTCTGACTGATGATCCCTTCCACGTCGTGGTCGGCCCGCTGCCGGTAGTGCTGGCGGTTGCACCCGACGCCTACGGCGATCAGCAGCAGGGCGAGGCCCAGCGTGCGGGCGCGGCGGGCGAACGGCGCGAGGTCCGTTTGTTGCATCGGGAGACCCAAATCGGGCGCGGGCGGGCGACGGCCTGTAACGGGGGTATCGACCATCGGGGTAAGCTGGGTTGAACCGGAACCCCCGGTTCCAGCGGTAAACGGGGAAGGCACGGGGGCGGGCGTCGCGCCGACGGTGAGCTGCCTGTCCGACTCGACGCGGATCGCGACCCCCTCCCCCCCTCCGCGATACACATTCCGCCGGAGACGTGTGACCGGCCCGGAACGCCGACTAGGATGCTACTTACGACGAGGGTGCGGGCATGATCGACGCGATGATGGCGGCGGTGGGTCGGATTCCGAGTGGCTTGTTCGTGCTGACGGTGAGCGCCGGCGGGCGGGAGACCGGGATGCTCGCGAGCTGGGTGCAGCAGTGCTCCTTCCAGCCGCCACGCGTGTCGGTGGCCGTGAGCAAGGAGCGCTGGGTGCTGCCGGAACTGGTCGAGGGCACGGGGTTCGTGGTGAACGTGTTGGCGGAGGGCGACAAGAAGTTGGTCGCGCACTTCGGGAAGGGTTTCGCCCCGGACGCGGACGCGTTTGCCGGTTTAGACGTGACCCGCGACGGCGTGCCGGTGCTGCTGGCGGCGCACGCGTTCATCACGTGCCGCGTCGCCGCCCGGTTCGACGCCGGCGACCACGTGCTGGTGGTGGGCGATGTCGTCGGCGGGGCCGTCCACCACGACGCCCGCCCGGCGACGCACGTCCGCCGGACCGGTACGCACTACTGACGGGAGAACAGGGGACAGGAAACAGGAGACAGGAGTCAGAGACCCGTATCCTGACTCCGGTCTCCCGCCTCCTGTCCCTCGCGACGCATGGACCCGATCATCTCCCCCGACACCCGCCGGCCCGAGCGCCTGCCGCCGCGCCAGGTGTTGACGCAGAAGTGGCCGGTGCTGCACGCCGGCCCGGTGCCGCCGTTCGACCCCGCGACGTGGGACCTGACCGTCTTCCCGATCCCGCTCGTGGACAAGATTCGGCGGTTTAATTGGGCCGAGTTCGCGGCGCTGCCCCGCGTCGCCGTCTTCGCCGACATGCACTGCGTCACCCGCTGGTCGAAGCTGAACAACCTGTGGGAGGGCGTCGCCACGACGGAGCTACTGAAGCACGTGACGGTGAGCCCGGCGGCGAAGTACGTGATGGTCCACGGTGAGTACGGGTTCAGCACGAACCTGCCGGTGGAGGACTTCTTCGCCGACGACGCCGTCTTCGCGCTGCGGCACGACGGCGCCGACCTGACACCGGAACACGGCCACCCGGTGCGACTCGTGATCCCGCGGCTGTACGCCTGGAAGAGTGCGAAGTGGGTGCGCGGCGTCGAGTTCATGACCGACGACCGGCCGGGCTTCTGGGAGAGCCCGGAACACGGCGGCTATCACATGCGCGGCGACCCGTGGACCCAAAATGGAAGACACCCCGACGGCCAGCGGTTCAGAAATGCTGAAGAGGAGGCTGAGGAGGCACTTGGGGCTTCAAGTTCGCCTTCCCGTCCCTCGGAAGAATCCCGACGGTAGGGGTACGGCCGCCCCGCCATCAAGCCGAACATGTCGCTCACGACCTGCACCGGCGTGTTGCAGTCCGGGTTGAACCACGGCAGGAACGTCCTGTGGCGGCTCTCCCCCGCCCGGGGCCACACGATGATCCGGTGGCGGGCCCTGGCGAGTACCGCCGCGTTCGCCCGCTTATTCCCCTCGACCGGCACGCACGGGAACCGCCCGTCTTGATCCTTTCTTGACGCCCTGCCGGTCACAATTGACGCCACCTTGATCCACGTCCCGGCATACTTCCTGTGGACCCACGGGAGGACGCTCACATGGATTTCGCCTGGCTGGCCGTCGTCACGGTCTTCTTCGCCAGCTCCTACCACCTGATCCGGTTGCTGACCTCACTTCAAGGGGAGGGTTAGCCGTGGACGGCTTCCTGCTGCTCGCCCTGCTCGCGGCCGTCGCCCTGGCCGGTTACCTGATCGTGGCCCTGCTGAAACCGGAGTGGTTCTCATGACCGCCAACGGCGTCCTCCAACTCGGCCTCGCCCTCGGCCTCGTGCTGGCGTGCGTCCGGCCGCTGGGCTGGTACATGGCCCGGGTGTACGCCGGGCGGGTGCCCGGCCCCGGCCAGTTGCTCGGCCCCGTCGAGCGGGCGGTCTACCGACTGGCCCGCATCGACCCCGGTGCCGAGATGACATGGCAGCGGTACGCCGGGGCGGTGCTGGCGTTCGGGTTCGTCAGCGTGCTGGCCGTGTACGGCGTGCAACGCCTCCAAGCAGTGCTGCCGCTCAACCCGGAGTCGCAGGCCGCCGTCTCGCCGGACTCCAGCTTCAACACCGCCGTCAGCTTCGCCACCAACACCAACTGGCAGGGGTACGGCGGCGAGACCACGATGAGCTACTTCACCCAGATGACCGCCCTCGCCGTCCAGAACTTCCTGTCCGCCGGGGCCGGGATGGCCGTGCTGGTGGCCCTGGTCCGGGGGTTCGCCCGCCGCGGCGTGGACACCATCGGCAACTTCTGGGTCGATCTGGTCCGGGGGACGGTGTACGTCCTGCTCCCGCTGTCGCTGGTGCTGGCCGTCACACTCGTGTCGCAGGGCGTGCCGCAAACGGTGTCCGCCTCCCACGAGGTTCCGCTGGTCGAGCCGACCGTGGACGCCAACGGAAACCCGGTCACGACCCAGCGAATCGCCGTCGGTCCGGCTGCCTCCCAGGTGGCAATCAAGCAGCTCGGCACCAACGGCGGCGGGTTCTTCAACACCAACTCGGCGCACCCGCTGGAGAACCCGACCCCGCTGTCGAACCTGCTTCAACTGGTGGCAATCCTGCTGATCCCCGCCGCCCTGTGCTGGACGTTCGGCGAGATGGTCGGCGACCGCCGACAGGGGTGGGCGATCCTGGCCGCCATGCTGGTGATCTTCCTCCCGCTGCTCGGCGTTACCGTCTGGGCCGAACTCCAGCCGAACCCGACGTTGACGCCCCTCGGGGTCGACCAGACCGCCGGGAACACGGAGGGAAAGGAGGTCCGGTTCGGCGTCCCGAACTCGGCGTTGTGGGCGGTCGCCACGACGGCGGCGGCGAACGGGTCGGTGAACTCCATGCACGACTCGTACACGCCGCTCGGCGGGCTGGCGCCGATGTGGCTGATGCAACTCGGCGAGGTCGTGTTCGGCGGGGTCGGGTCCGGGCTGTACGGGATGCTCGTGTTCGCCCTGATCACGGTGTTCCTGGCCGGGCTGATGGTCGGCCGCACCCCCGAGTACCTCGGCAAGAAGATCGGGGCGTTCGAGGTCAAGATGGCCTCCCTGGTCATCATCCTGCCGTGTGCCGCGGTGCTGATCGGCACGGCCCTCGGCGTGACGGTCGAGGACGGCAAGAAGGGGGTCGCCAACGCCGGCCCGCACGGGTTCAGCGAAATCCTGTACGCCTACTCGTCGGCGGCGAACAACAACGGCTCGGCGTTCGCCGGGCTGGGGGCCAACGCCCCGTTCTACAACGGCACGCTCGGGCTGGCGATGCTCGTCGGCCGGTTCGGGGTGATGCTCCCGGTCCTGGCCGTCGCCGGGTCGCTGGCCCGGAAGAACCACGTCCCGGCGGGGCCGGGGACGCTGCCGACGCACACGCCACTGTTCGTGTTCCTGCTCGTGGCCGTGGTGGTCGTGGTCGGTGCCCTGAGCTTCTTCCCGGCCCTGGCCCTGGGGCCGGTCGTCGAACACCTGATGATGCGGTCGTAACCGGAGCCACCGAACACCCATGAACACTCGATCCGAAGCCCCGGCGTTGTTCCGTGCGGACATCCTCCGGGGTGCCGTCGTGGCGTCCCTGGCGAAACTCGACCCCCGCACCCAACTCCGCAACCCGGTGATGTTCGCCGTGTACCTCGGCAGCATCCTGACCACGCTGCTCTGGGTGCGGTCGCCGTCGGGCGGCTCCGGCGAGTCGTCGGGGTTCGTCCTGGGGGTTGCCGCCTGGCTGTGGGCGACCGTGCTGTTCGCCAACTTCGCCGAGGCGATAGCGGAGGGGCACGGCAAGGCCCAGGCGGCGTCCCTGCGGAAGTCCCGCACGGAGGTTACCGCCCGGCGGCTGACCGACCCGAAGACCCGTGAGACGGCCGACGTTCCGGCCGCCGATCTGAGGGTCGGCGATCTCGTGCTGGTGCGGGCCGGCGACGTGATCCCGGCCGACGGCGAGGTCGTGGAGGGTGTGGCGTCGGTGGACGAGAGTGCCGTCACCGGGGAGAGTGCCCCGGTGGTCCGGGAGAGCGGCGGCGACCGCAGTTCCGTCACCGGCGGCACCCGCATCATCTCCGACTGGCTGGTCGTGCGGGTGGCGACCCTGCCGGGGGAGAGCTTCCTCGACCGGATGATCGCAATGGTCGAGGGGGCGAGGCGGCAGAAGACGCCGAACGAGATCGCCCTGGCGATCCTCCTCGCCGCCCTCACCCTCGTCTTCCTGCTCGTGGTGGTCACCCTCCTGCCGTTCTCGGCGTACAGCGTTGAAGTCTCCGGGGCGGGGAGGCCCGTCACGCTCACGGTCCTGGTGGCACTACTCGTGTGCCTCGCCCCGACCACCATCGGTGCCCTGCTCTCGGCCATCGGGATCGCCGGCATGAACCGCCTCGGCCGGTCCAACGTGGTCGCCATGTCCGGCCGGGCCGTGGAGGCGGCGGGGGACGTGGACGTGCTGCTCCTCGACAAGACCGGCACCATCACCCTCGGCAACCGGCAGGCGACCCGGTTCGTCCCGGCCGACGGCGTGAGCGGGGAAGACTTGGCGTCCGCCGCCCACCTGGCCTCGCTCGCCGACGAGACGCCCGAGGGTCGGAGCATCGCCGTGCTGGCGAAGCGGGAGTTCGGGCTGCGGGGCCGCGATCTGGAACAGATCGGCCCGCACTTCGTCCCGTTCTCGGCCAAGACCCGCATGAGCGGCGTGGACCTGGACGGCCGGCAAATCCGCAAGGGGGCCGCCGACGCCGTCGAGGCCCACGCCCGCACCCTCGGCGGCACCTTCCCCGATACGGTGCGCGAGGCGGTGCGGGCGATCGCTCAGGCCGGGGGCACGCCGCTGGTGGTCAGCCGGGACGCCCGGGTTCTCGGGGTGATCGAACTCAAGGACGTCGTGAAGGGCGGGATCAAGGAGCGGTTCGCCGAACTGCGGCGGATGGGGATCAAGACGGTGATGATCACCGGCGACAACCCGCTCACCGCCGCCGCCATCGCCGCCGAGGCCGGGGTGGACGACTACCTGGCCGAGGCCACCCCGGAGGCGAAGTTGGCCCTGATCCGGGAGTACCAGCAGGGCGGTCGCCTCGTGGCGATGACCGGGGACGGCACCAACGACGCCCCGGCCCTGGCCCAGGCCGATGTCGCCGTCGCCATGAACACCGGCACCCAGGCGGCCAAGGAGGCGGGGAACATGGTGGACCTCGACTCCAACCCGACGAAGCTGATCGAGGTCGTCCACGTCGGCAAGCAACTGCTGATGACCCGGGGGGCACTGACCACGTTCAGCATCGCCAACGACGTGGCGAAGTACTTCGCCATCCTCCCGGCGGCGTTCGCCTCGACGTACCCGGCCCTCAAGACGCTCGACGTGATGGGGCTGTCGACCCCGGCGAACGCCATCCTGGCGGCGGTGATCTTCAACGCCCTGGTCATCGTCGCCCTGGTGCCGCTGGCCCTCCGGGGCGTCCGCTACCGGCCCGTCGGGGCGGCCCAACTGCTGCGCACCAACCTGCTCGTGTACGGCGTCGGCGGGCTGCTCGTGCCGTTCGTCGGCATCAAGGCCATCGACCTGCTGCTCTCGCTGTTCACGGGCTGACCGGAGAACCCCTATGTGGCACCACCTGCGAACATCGCTGGTCGTCCTCGGCGTCATGACCCTGCTCACCGGGGTCGTGTACCCGCTCGTCGTGACCGTGCTGGCTCAAACGCTGTTCCGCGGCCCTGCGAACGGCAGCCTGATCGCCCACGACGGTCGGCCCGCCGGGTCGGAGCTAATCGGCCAACCGTTCGCGAAGCCGGAATACTTCTGGGGGCGGCTGTCGGCGACCAGTCCGGTGCCGTACAACGCCGTCGCCTCGTCGGGGTCCAACTTCGGCCCCCAGCACCCGGACCTTGCCAAGAACGCCCGGGGGCGGATCGACGATCTGCGGAAGTACGACCCGACCGTCGGGGCCGTCCCGGTCGAACTCGTGACCGCCTCCGGCAGCGGCCTCGACCCGCACATCAGCCCCGCCGCCGCCGAGGTTCAGGTCCGCCGGGTCGCCGCCGCCCGAAACATGACCGAGGAAGCGGTCCGGGCACTCGTCCGGGCGCAGACCGAACCCCGGCAGTTCGGCCTCCTCGGGGAGCCACGGGTGAACGTGCTGACGTTGAACCGCGCGCTGGACGCCGGGGCCGCACGGTAACACCCGGAGGGCATCATGACACCCACCCGGCCGGACCCCGAACACCTGCTCGCCCGACTGCGGGCCGAGGAACGGCAGGCGAAGCGGGGGAAGTTAAAAGTCTTCTTCGGCTACGCCGCCGGGGTCGGGAAGACCTACGCCATGCTCGAAGCGGCCCGGCACGCCAGGACGGCCGGGCGGGAGGTCGTCGTCGGCTACGTCGAACCGCACGGGCGGCCGGGGACGGAAGCCCTGCTGGCCGGGCTGGAGGCCCTGCCGACCCGCCGGGTCGAGTACGCCGGCGTCGTGCTGCGGGAGTTCGACGTCGATGCCGCACTCGCCCGCCGCCCCGACCTGATCCTGGTCGACGAACTCGCCCACACCAACGCCCCGGGGTGCCGACACGCCAAACGGTGGCAGGACGTGGCCGAGTTGCTGGAGGCCGGGATTAACGTCTGGACGACGCTCAACGTCCAGCACATCGAGAGTCTGAACGACGTGATCGGGCAGATCACCGGCGTGACCGTGCGGGAGACGGTCCCGGACCGCATCTTCGAGATGGCCGACGAACTGGAAGTGACCGACATCCCGCCCGAAGACCTGCTCGGGCGGCTGCGTGAGGGCAAGGTGTACCGCTCGGAGCAGGCCGAGCGGGCGATTCAGAGCTTCTTCCAGAGGTCGAACCTCGTCGCCCTGCGGGAACTGTCCCTCCGGCAAGCGGCCCGGCGGGTCCACACCGAGGTCGAGTCGGCCCGCCGCCGGTCGGCGGCGGGCGCACCGTGGGCGACGACGGACCGGCTGCTCGTCTGCGTCGGCCCCAGCCCGACCACCGCCCGGGTCATCCGCACCGCCCGGCAACTCGCCGCCGCCCTCGACGCCCCGTGGCTGGCCGTCAGCGTCGAGCAGCCGGGGGTCGCCAGCGTCCCGGCCGCCGCCCAGCGGGTCGCCGACCACCTCCGACTGGCCGAGCGGCTTGGGGCCGAGACGGTCACCCTGACCGGGACGGGGGTGGCGGCGACGCTCCTCGACTACGCCCGCACGAACAACGTGACCAAGATCTTCGTCGGCAAGACCCGCACGCCCCCCTGGCGGCGGTGGCTCCGGAGGGGCGTGGTCGAGGAACTGCTGGATGGCAGCGGCGACATCGACGTCTACCTGATCCAGGGGGCGGCCGAGGGCCGGGGGACGCAAGCCGTCCCCGGGCCGCCCTCCCGGGTGCCGTGGGCCGAGTACCTCGCCGCCACCGGGGTCGTGGCCGTGGGGTCGTTGCTGGCCGGGTGGTTCGCCCGCCTCCGGGTGGCCGAGGCGAACGTCGTGATGGTGTTCCTCGCGGCGGTCGCCTGGGTCGCCTTCCGGTACAGCCGCGGCCCGGCGGTCTGGGCCAGCGTCGTCTCGGTGCTGGTGTTCGACGTGTTCTTCGTCCTGCCCTACTACTCCCTCACGGTGGACGACACGCAGTACCTCGTCACGTTCGGCGTGCTGCTCGTGATCGGGCTGCTGATCAGTACCCTGACCGCCCGACTCCGCACCCAACTCGAACTCGGCCGGCAGCGGGAGCGCCGCACGCTGGCCCTGCACCGGCTCGGCAAGCAGCTGAGTTCGCTGGCCGGGGACGTGTTCCTGGTGGGTGCGGCCGGGCAGCACTTGCGAGAGACGACCGGCGGCGAGGTGGCGATCTACCTCGCCCCGGGCGACCCCGCCGGGGCGAAGAACCCTCCCGCCGTCGTCTTCGGACACAACACCGGCATCGCCACGCACCCGGTCAGCGGCCCGGCCGCCCACTGGGTCATGACCCACGACCAGATCGCCGGGCGGGGGACCGACACGCTGCCCAACGCTCCCGCCCTGTTCGTACCCCTCACCGGCTCGCAATCGACGTTCGGTGCGATTGCCGTCCGGGTCGAGGCGGCGGACCGCCTGCTCCAGCCGGACCAGCGGCAGTGGCTCGAAAACTGTGCGAGCCAGTTGGCCCTGGCCGTGGAGCGGGACCGGATGGCGATGAGCGCGGCCGACGCCCGCCTCCGGGCCGAGACGGAGCAGGTTCGCAGTACGCTCCTCAGCAGCGTCTCGCACGACCTGAAGACGCCGCTGGCCGCCATCGCCGGGGCCAGCAGCACCCTGCTCCAACTGGAGCCGACCGCCGCCGGCACGAGGCGGGAACTCCTCGAAACGATCTCCGAGGAGGCCGTTCGGCTCAACGGCCTGCTGGAGAACATCCTGCAAATCGCCCGGCTCGACGCCGGGGCCGTGTCCCCCAACAAGCAGTGGCACGTGCTGGAGGACGTCATCGGGTCGGCCCTCCGGCGGACGAAGCCGCTCCTGCACCGCCACCACGTCGAGGTGCGTCTGCCGCCGGAGATGTCGCTCCTGTTCGTGGACGGCCTGCTGCTGGAACAGGTTTTTTCTAACCTGTTAGAGAATGCGGCCCGCTACACCCCCGCTCGTTCTCACATCCTGATCTCGGCGACCGCCGGGGGCCGAGAACTGGTCGTCTCGGTAACCGACGACGGCCCCGGACTCCCGGCCGGGTCGGAGGAGCGAGTGTTCGACCGCTTCTACCGGGGGGCAGCCCGCCCCGACGCCGGGCGGGGGAGCGGCCTGGGCCTGGCGATCTGCCGGGCGATCATCGGGCTGCACGGCGGCACCGTCGGTGCGGCCAACCGGCCCGGGGGCGGGGCCGAGTTCACGATCCGGCTCCCGCTGGCCGAGCACCCGCCCCGGATGCCGGTGGAGTAGACGCCATGCGGACCAACGACCCGCTCGTGCTGGTGATCGAGGACGAGACGCCGATCCGCCGCTTCCTGCGGGCCTCCCTCACCGAGCAGGGGTATCGGGTCGAGGAAGCCACGTCGGGCGAGGAGGGGATCAAAAAGGCGGCGGCCCAGCCGCCCGACCTCGTGATCCTCGACCTCGGGCTGCCGGGGCTGGACGGGCAGGACGTGCTGCGGCAACTCCGGGAGTGGCTGACGGCCCCGGTCATCGTCTTGTCGGCACGGGACCAGGAGCAACAGAAGGTGGAGGCCCTGGACGCCGGGGCCGACGACTACCTGGCCAAGCCGTTCGGGATGGGGGAACTGCTGGCCCGGATGCGGACCGCCCTCCGGCACGCCCGGCCTCAGACCGCCGAGGGGACCGTCCTCCAGGTCGGCGACCTGCGGATCGACCTCGCCGCCCGCACCACCACGCTGAAGGACGAGTCGGTCCACCTGACCCCGCTGGAGTACAAGCTGCTGGTCCTGCTCGTGCGGAACGCTGGGAAGGTGCTGACCCACCGGCAACTGTTGCGGGACGTGTGGGGGCCGCACGACGTTCACGAGAGCCACTACCTGCGGGTGTTCGTCGCCACGCTCCGGCGGAAGGTCGAACCCGACCCGACCCAGCCCCGGTACATCCTGACCGAGCAGGGCGTCGGCTACCGCTTCGCCGCAGAATGAGAGTCGTTCTGGCCGCCCAACCGAGTGGGGCCGAGCCGGCCTACGATTCAGGAATTCTGCCGGTCCCGCCGGCCGCTTTTTTCTTGCTGCCAGAACCGAAAGGGTCTCTCGTCAAAGGGTTTGGAACAGGTCCGCGCGACCTTTAGCATCCAGGTTACACGGCGACCCGTGGGCGGCGGACGCGAGCGGCGACGGGCAGCGGTTCCGCGAGGCGTAGGATACCCGGATGGCGAGCGAGGAGGGACTGGCGCAGCTGACCCGGACGCTCCACGGCGCGGACGGCTGGGCGAACCTGCGCGCCGCGCTGGCCGCCGGCCGCAGCGGCACGATTGACGGCGCCTGGGGCTCGGCCGCCGCCCTCGCCGTCGCGGCACTCGCGTCCGACTCGCCTGCCACCGTCCTCGCGGTGGTCGCCTCCCCCGCCGACCTCGAAGCCTGGGCCGAAGACCTAGCCTCGTTCGCCGGCACGCGCCCGGCCGTGTTCGACGCCTGGGAGGCGTGGCCGCCGCCGACTCACAAGGGGAAGCTCGACCCGGCCACCACGTCGCGCCTGCGACTGCTGCAACAGCTGGCCCTCGACCCGCCGCGGCTGGTCGTCTGTACCGTGGCCGCGTTGGTGCAACCGGTGCCGCCGCGGGCCGACCTGACGGCCCGCGGCAAGAAGCTCGCGGCCGGCGAGGTGATCGACCCCGACGAGCTGGTGGCGTGGCTGGTAGCGAACGGCTACAAGCGCGTGGAGGCCGTCGAGTATCCCGGCGAGTTCGGCCGCCGCGGCGGCATCCTCGACGTGTACCCGCCCGACAGCCCCGACCCGGTGCGCCTCGAATTCTTCGGCGACGAACTGGAATCGCTCCGCACCTTCTCCGCGGGTTCGCAGCGCAGCCTCGACACGCGCCCGGCGCTGACGCTGCTCCCCGTCGGCGGGTCGGGCGGGGGCGGCGTCGAGCGCGGCTTCTTCACCGACCACCTCCCCGCGGGCTCGGTCGCGGCGCTGGTCGAGCCCGGCGACCTGAAGGAGCAGGCCAAGCTGTTCCTCGAGCGCGTCGGCGACTCGACCGGCCTGTTCACCGTGGACGGCACCTTCGCCAACCTGCTGAAGCTGCCGACGGTGGCGGTGTCGGCGATGCCGCGGCCGAGCGTGGAGGCGTCGGTCCACCTGCGGGTGGAGTCGGTGGAGCGGTTCAGCGGCAACGTGCAGCGCGTCCGCGACGAACTCGACGCCGTGGCCGCGGACGACGGCAGCCGGGTGCTCATCGCCTGCCAGACCGACGCCGAGTGCCACCGCCTCACCGACGTGCTGAAGGCCGGCCGCCTGGCCGAGTCGCAGCGGCTGAAGCTGGTCACGGGGCACGTCCGCGCCGGCTTCCGCCTCGTGGGCGCCGGGGTAGTGGTGCTCGGCAGTCACGAGTTGTTCCACAAGGACCAGCAGCCGCACGGCGTGAAGGCGCCGGCCGCAAAGGGGTCGAGCCGCCGCGTCGAAGGGCGGGCGATCGACACGTTCCTCGAACTCAACGACGGCGACTACGTCGTCCACGTCGCCCACGGCATCGGCCGCTTCCGCGGCATGGTCATGCTGGACCGGACGGCCGAGGTGACCGACCACGAGACTGCGGCCCAGGAAGAGAATCTCGTTCTCGAATTCCGCGACGGGGTGATGCTGTACGTCCCGGCGTCGCGGATCGACCTGGTGCAGAAGTACGTCGGCGGGCAGGCGACGGAGCCGGAGCTGTCGAAGCTCGGCGGCAGCGCGTGGGGGCGGAAGAAGGATCGCGTCGGCGAGGCGGTCCGCGACATGGCCGCGGACATGATCCAGCTCCAGGCGGTGCGACAGGCCGTCGCCGCCGAAGCGCTGCCGCCGGACAGCGAGTGGCAGACGGAGTTCGAGGCCGCGTTCCCGTACCAGGAGACGCCCGACCAGCTCGCCGCCATTCAGGAGACGAAGGGCGACCTGACCAAGCCGAAGCCGATGGACCGACTCATCTGCGGCGACGTGGGCTACGGCAAGACGGAGGTCGCCATCCGCGCCGCGTTCAAGGCCGTGGACGGCGGCAAGCAGGTGGCCATCCTGGTGCCGACGACCGTCCTCGCGGAACAGCACTACCGCACGTTCACGCAGCGGTTCGCCGAGTACCCGTTCGCCGTCGGGGTGGTCAACCGCTTCAAGTCGCACGGCTCCACGAAGGACGCCCTCAAGCGGCTCGCGGCCGGCGAGATCGACGTGATCGTCGGCACGCACCGGCTCCTGTCGAAGGACGTGAAGTTCAAGGACTTGGGCCTCGTCGTCATCGACGAGGAGCAACGGTTCGGCGTCGAGCACAAGGAGCGGCTGAAACGCCTCCGGGCCACGGTCCACGTCCTGACGATGACGGCGACGCCGATCCCGCGAACGCTTCACTCGGCGCTGCTGGGCATCCGCGAGATCTCGAACCTCGAAACGCCGCCGCCCGAGCGCCAGCCGGTCGAGACGCGCATCATCCGCTGGGACGACCAGCTGCTGCGCCACGCCATCCTCCGCGAGATGACCCGCGGCGGGCAGGTGTACTTCGTCCACAACCGCGTGTTCGACATCCACGAGGTCGCGGCGAAGGTGAGGGCTCTCGTTCCCGAAGCAAGGATCGTCGTCGGTCACGGCCAGATGAGCGCCGACGAGCTGGAGCAAGCGATGGTGAAGTTCGTCCGCAAGGAGGCGGACATCCTGGTGGCGACGACCATCATCGAGAGCGGCCTGGACATCCCGAACGCGAACACCATGATCATCGACGACGCCGACATTTACGGGCTGGCCGATCTCCACCAGCTTCGCGGCCGGGTGGGGCGGTCGAAGCACCGGGCGTACGCGTACCTGATCGTGAACCCGCTAAAGCTGGTGACGCCGAATGCGCAGAAGCGGCTGAAGGCGATCGAAGAATTCACGGAGCTCGGGGCCGGGTTCAAGATCGCGATGCGCGACCTGGAGATCCGCGGCGCCGGCAACATCCTCGGCTCCGAGCAGAGCGGCCACATCGCGGCCATCGGCTACGAGCTGTACTGCCAGCTGCTCGAAAACGCGGTGCGGGCGATGAAGCAACAGCCGCCGAAGGAAGCGGTGGAGGTGAACGTCGATCTGCCGTGGCCGGCGTTCCTGCCGCGCGACTACGTGCCCGGTCAGAAGCTCCGCATCGAGGTGTACCGCCGCCTGGCCCGCCTCCGCGACCCGGACAAGCTCGCCGACTTCCGCCAGGAACTGCGCGACCGCTACGGCCCGCCGCCGGACCCGGTCGAGTGGCTGCTGCGGGCGACGGAGGTGCGACTGCTGTGCGTGCGGTGGAAGGTGGCGGGGGTTCACCGTGACGGGCCGGACCTGGTGTTCAGCTACAGGAACCGGAAGGCGGCGGAGCAGTTGCAGGCGTTCAGTCGCAACCGGGTGAAGGTGGTGGACGAGAAGAGCCTGTACCTCCGCCTCAAGGTCGAGGACGACGGCCCGGAGGCGACGTACCGCCTGCTGCTGGACGTACTCGGCGGTGTAACTATGACGTAGCCCGCACCCGCCGTCGAAGGGCCAGCAGGCCGACCACCAGACACGCGGCCATTACCAGGCCGAGGAAGCCGATCGGCCCAACGACGGCGAGCGCACGCGCCATCAGCGTCGGCCGTTCACCCTCCGACGATTCGAGCGGCACCTGTACCCCTTCCGGCCCCACACTCCACGTCTGCCCCTGGCGCTCGACGTACATGCCCGGTCGCAACGCGACACGAAAGTCGTCGGCCGCCGGTGGGTCGAAACGGGCCGCAGACACCGTCACCTTCGCTTCGACGGCAGGTGGCTGCCCAGGCCGCGTGTTCGTCACCTCCCATCCGGCTGGAAGTCGGCCGTGTGGCGTGTCGCGGTACGTCACCGCCACGACCTGCGTCGAACCACCGGCCCGAACGCGGCTGGTGCGGAGAACGGCCCCGTCGGCCGCGTCCACGTGTAGCGTCGCGGTGACACCCTCGGCCGCGGTCGCATCGCGGAGTACGGCACACGGGCGCCCGTCAATTACGTCGGTGCCGGCGGGTCGGAAGCGCTCGCTGGTCGGCCACCAAGCCGTCGGGAACGGACCGATCTGGGGGCCGCCGGACGGGACGACGAGCCCGTGCGCCCACGCGAGAGGAGCGAATTCGTCGGGCCAGTGCATTGACCCACCCCACACGCCGACGGCAACCTTCACCCCGGCCGGCTCCTCCGCCGCGTTCGCGGCCGGCTCCATTTTGAAGAAGCACGTCTGCTCCTGTCCGTCATAGCGGACCGACTGCCGGACCCGGTTCAGCTGCCCCGGGCGGTTCTTGAAGCGGAGTCGTTCGTCCTGATCCACCCTTGTGCGGCCACCGGCCGCGTCGAGGATGACGAGGCCCGTTCCGGTGAAGGCTCTGTCATCGTGGGGCGTTGGCTCGCCGGCCGGGAACTTCTCCCAGCGTAGCTCGTACCGGGTCGCCGGAAGTTGCTGCCTCCCGGCCCACGTCTCCAGCGGCACAGCGGGTTGGCGAGCGGACACCCCCGCGGTGTAAACGCACACGAGACACAGGAGCAGGCCGGTGATGCGCACGAGTCGGACCTCCACGAGGTGGGCGCCGTGATTCTGAGTGACCGGTCGCAACGCGGGAAGCCGAAAAGCAGATGAGAAAGCGGTTCGATATGCCGTACCTGGTCGATGACCGCCCAGCAAGCAGGCATTGCCGACTACCGGGTGCTCGGCATGAACGGCCGGCAACTGCACGTCTTCCGCGACCCCGCCGGCGACGCGTACGCCACCCACCTCACCCTCGCGGAATCCGCTACCGTGAGCCCTCTCGCCGCCCCCGCCGCGGCCGTCCGCGTCGCCGACCTGTTGCCGTGACGTGTCACGCAGGCGCAACAACCGTTTGACGCCGGCCCCCGCGGCCGGGTAAGATCGCAGCAAACTCCCTCTCCCCACGTTACGTCAACACGCCACCGGGAGAATCGGCGATGACGGCACCGGCGACACTCCGCCGCTTCGCGGCGGCCGCGGTCCTGCTTGCCGCGCTCGGGTCGGCCGCGCCCGCCGCCCCCCTGTCGGGTAGCAGCCCCGCCCAACTCCGCGCCCGCGCCGCCGCCGCCGAACGCGCCGGCGACTGGGACGCCGCCCTCGCCGCCCTCCTCGACCTGCCCGCCGCCGACCGCGCCGAACCGGCCACCCGCGACCGCCTCGTCAACGCCGCCCGCCGCGCCACCCAGGCCCGCCGGCACCGCGACCCGGCCTTCCAGCAGTTCGTCGCCGCGCTGCCGGTCCGCGACGCCGGCCAGGTGTTCGGCGACGCCGTCGGGAAACTCGCCGGCGCGTTCGCCGACCCCGGCCGGGCCACGCCCCAACGCCTCTGGGCGGCTGGCGTCGAGGAACTCGACCGCGCCCTCGGCAGCCGGGCGTTCGTCGCCCTGTTCCTCACCGACACCGCGGCCCTGAAGATCGAATCGTTCCGCCTCGCGCTCCGCGCCGACTGGGCGGCCCGGCCCGTCGGCGACCCGCGCGAGGCGCGGGCGCTCCTGAAGGGGCTCATCGGTGCGGCGCAGGACGAACTCGCCCCGCGGGTCCCGGCCGCGCTCGCCGCCGAGGTGTTGTGCGGGGCCTGTGCCGGGCTCGACGAGTACACCGCCTTCCTCACACCCGAACCCGCCGCCGAGCAACCCGCCGACCTCGGCGGGCACGGCCTCTTTCTCGGCTTCGACTCCGACGGCCCGTTCGTCGACGGCATCGCCCCCGGGTCGTGGGTCGCGTTCCACACGCAGTTGCACCGCGGCGACCGGGTGGCGCGCGTGAACGGCCGGTCGATGATCCTCACCCCGATGGAGCTGGCCGACGCCCTCCGCAACCCCGACGGCGGCCTCCACACCCTCGAACTGATGGTGCCCGGCACCGGGATGCTGTCCGAGGCGCGGCTGCCGGTAGTCCCCCCCACGGTGTTCGGCGGCCGCATGGTCGGCGGCCGCGACGGCGTCGGCTACCTCCGCGTGGCCGAGTTCCAACCCGCGACGCCGCGCGAACTGGCGGAAGCGATTGCCGGCCTCAAGGAGCAGGGGCTGCGTGCCCTGGTGCTGGACGTGCGCGGCAACCCCGGCGGCTCCTTCCTCGCCGGCGTCGAGGCGGCCCGCCGCTTCCTCCCGGCCGGGGCCGCCATCGTCACGACGCACGGCCAACTCCCGCAGGTCGCGGGTCACACCTTCTCGTCCGCGTCCGGCCCGGCCGCGCTCGACCTGCCGCTGGTGCTCCTCGTGGACGGCGACACCGCCTCCGCAGCCGAGGTGTTGGCCGCGGCGCTCCGCGACAACCAGCGGGCCGTTCTCGTCGGCACCTCCACGTTCGGCAAAGGCACGCTCCAGTTCCCCCTCAAGCTGTCCGGCCCAGGTTCGGTCCGCGTCACGATCGCCCGGCTGGTGGCGCCGTCCGGACCGCTGTCGGCCGGCGTCGCGCCGCACCTCATCGAGACCGACCCGCACAGGCAGTTGGAGCTTGCGGCCGACCGTGCCGCTGAACTCTCCGCACCGCGGCCGATGCTCGTCCCCTGATCCGGTCGCCGATCCCCATTCGTACACATGCCCCCCCTCGGGCGTCGCCAGAGGCAGCTAGTCGGCGAGACACAAGCGCCTCGGCGCGACGCCGACCACTTCACGAGAGCCTCCTGTTACCAACACTTCCAGCCGGCGGTTGTATCGGAGTGTGGTTCCACCGCACCACGGGAGTCCGGCCGATGAAGCTCTCCCCGCTGTTCACGTTCGCGGTCGCACTAACGGTCGTTGCCGGTGGGTCCGTCACGGCCCAGCTACCGCCCGTCAAGCTCGGGTACGTCAAGGTCCGTGTCGAGGTCGAGACGCGCGGCGTGCTGGAGATCACCGACAAAACCGCCGTCCTGGTCACGCAGTACCAGTACCACGACCAGCGGGACGCGAAGACCGTCCTCCCCACGCGGGAGGGGGTGCCCCCGCACAAGATCGAACTCGACTTCACCCGAAACCCCGAGTTGCGGGAGCTGGCAAAGGCGCTGAACGGCAAGGAGGCGGTCGTCACCGGGCTGAGCGAACTGAGGCACCTCGCGCCGCCACCGGCGCCGCCCGGCGGGTTGACCGGCGGGAACCCGTTCGGCGGCGGGTCCGGGTTCTACCAGCCGATGCCGTCGTGGTACCTCCACCCGACGGTACTCGTGACAAGTATCAAGACCGCTCCGGGGAAGCGCTGATGGGCCAGTTCGCCGACCGCGCCGGCTGCCGCCTCGCGTACGACCGCCGCGGCAGTGGCAGCGCCGTGCTGCTCATCCAGGGCGTCGGCGTCCACGGCGACGGCTGGCGGCCGCAGGTCGAGGCCCTGAGCGACGGCTTCACGTGCCTCACCTTCGACAACCGCGGCATGGGCCGCAGCGTGCCGGCGAACGGGCCAATCACCGTGGCCGAGATGGCCGCCGACGCGCTCGCCGTGCTCGACGCCGAGGGCGTCGCCGCGGCACACGTCGTCGGCCACTCCCTGGGCGGGCTGGTGGCCGCGCAGCTGGCGCTGGCGGCACGCGGGCGGGTGAAGAGCCTGGCACTGTTGTGTACGTTCGCCGACGGCCGCGCGGCGGCGCCGCTGACGATGCGGATGATGTGGCTCGGGATGCGGTCGCGGGTGGGCACGCGGGCGATGCGGCGGCGCGGGTTCGCGGCGCTCATCTACCCGCCGGGCAGCGCGGCCGCGGCCGACTTCGGGGCGCTGGCGGCACTGTTCGGCCACGACCTCGGCGACACCCCAGCGGTAGTCGGCGCGCAGTTAAAGGCCATGCGTGCGGCGAGCGTGTTGCCGCGCCTCGGCGAGTTGGCCGGCGTGCCGACCCTGGTGGCGAGTGCGGCGCACGACCCGATCGCGCCGCCGCGAGTAGGCCGGGCGCTGGCGGACGGCATACCGGGGGCACGCTTCGTGGAATTCGTGGAGGCGTCGCACGGGCTGCCGATCACGCACGCGGCGGAGACGAACGCGCTGCTGCGGGAGCACCTGACGGCGGCGGACCGGGTTTCGTAGCGGGAGGTCCGCGGGCCGCATCGTGTCAGACCGAGCGGATTCGGCACGTGCCGCAGGTCGGGTTCTCAGAATTTCCTCATTTCAGTCTTGACTCCCCCGCCTTCGGGGTTTCTACTTCAAACACGATTGAGGGGGCCGACTCGCACTCCACCCCCCAAGTGTTCCCCTGCCATTTCGCATTCGTTCACCCGGTCCAACCGGGGGAGCCGCTACGTGGCTCGGTCGCGTGGGTACTCGGTCACTGAATGCTTCGTCGCGGCGGCCGTGGTGGTCGTCGCGGTCGGCATCCTCGTGCCGGCGGTCTCGAAGGTCCGGGCCGCGGCAGTGCGGGCGCGCTGCGTCAACAACTTGAAACAGATCGGCGGCGGGTTGCAAACGTATCACCAGACTCGTGGCAGTTTCCCGCCCGGCGGCGCGGCGAACCCCGACCTGACGGCGACGACGCCGCCCGCCCGCGAGGCCGGCGGTTGGACGTGGGCGTACGCGCTGCTGCCCTACATCGGCCACGACCAGCTGTACCGCGACGCCGACCCCCAGGCCGTCCGCCGCGGCAAGGTGGACCTCTACCTGTGCGCGGCCCGCCGGAGTGCCGCCGACCCGTCCGGCCTGGCCAAGCTGGACTACGGCGCCAACGGCGCCGCCGACGCGGCGAATCTGACCGGCGTGATCGCCCCGACGGGGGTGATGCCGCTGCGCCTGTGCGACCTGAGCGGCGGCACGTCGGGCGTGGTGGTTCTCGCCGGAAAGCGGTTGAACCTCGCCGCGCTCGGCACCAGCCGCGACGACGACGACGCCTTTTCCACGGCCGGGTGGGGCCCGGACTTCGAGGTGTACCGCACGGCCGCGGTGCCGCCGGCCCCGGACGTGACCGAGCCGGGCAACCTGGAGCCGCGCGGCGGGTTCGGCGCGTCGCACCCCGGCGGCATCTTCTGCGCCGCGTTCGCGGACGGGTCGGTGCGGCCGCTGCGGTACACGATCGACCCGGCGGTGTGGCAGCGGGCGTGCCTGCGGTCGGGGGCCCCCGACCCGCCCAGCCCGAACAACAACTGACGGCCGGGGAACCGGGGAACGGGGAACTTGCCCGTTCCCCCCGGCGGCCGCGTCGGGTATGCTGACGGGTGACCCGCCGCCCCGCCTCCTCGGTGCCGACCCCCGCCATGCCGCCGCTCTCCCGTCTGGCCCCGGCCCTGCTCCTGCTCGCCCCCGCGCCGGCCCGCGCCGACGAGCCGGTCGACTTCGCCCGCGACGTGCGCCCGCTCCTGTCCAACAGCTGCTTCAAGTGCCACGGCCCGGCGAGCCAGATGGGGAAGGTGCGGCTCGACACCCGCGAGGCGGCGGTGAAGTCGGGCGCCATCGTGCCGGGCAGCCCGGACAAGAGCACGCTGGTGGAGCGCGTGTGCGAGCCGTCGGACGACGACCGCATGCCGCCCCCCGAGGCCGGCCCGCGCCTGACGGCCCAGCAGGTGAAGACCCTGAAGCAGTGGATCGCCGAGGGGGCGGAGTACACCCCGCACTGGGCCTTCCAGCGGGTCGTCCGGCCCCAGCCACCGACCACGAAGACCGCGACGCGCTACGCGATCGACCGATTCGTCCTGGCCCGGCTGGAGAAGGCCGGGCTCACCATGTCCGCGGAGGCCGACCGCTCGACGCTACTCCGCCGCGTCACGCTCGACCTGACAGGCCTGCTGCCCACGCCGGTCGAGGTGCTGGCGTTCCTGGACGACCGCTCGCCGGACGCCTACGAGAAGGCGGTCGATCGGCTGCTGGCGTCGCCGCACTACGGCGAGCGGCACGCCCGCCACTGGCTCGACCTCGCCCGATACGCCGACAGCAACGGCTACACCATCGACGGCGCCCGGAGCATCTGGCCGTACCGCGACTGGGTGGTCCGCGCCCTGAACGCCGACCTGCCGTTCGACCAGTTCACGACGCACCAGCTGGCCGGCGACCTGCTGCCGGGCGCGACGGCGGACCAGAAGATCGCCACCGGCTTCCACCGCAACACGTCGTTCAACGAGGAGGGCGGCACCGACCCGGAGCAGTTCCGCGTCGAGCGGACCGTGGACCGCGCCAACACGACCGGGGCCGTGTGGCTCGGCCTGACGGTCGGCTGCGCCCAGTGCCACACGCACAAGTACGACCCGGTGACGCAGCACGACTACTACCGCCTCTACGCCTTCTTCGACTCGTGCGACGAGCCGACGATGCCGATCGGCGGCACCGCGAAGATGGAGGAGGCGATCTCCCGGCTGAACCAGATGGAGGCGTGGATTCAGAAGAACGGCGGCAGCCGCGAGGACATCGACCTGGTGAAGGCCGAGATCAAGCGGGTGCAGGGGAAGGTGACGACGACGCTGGTCATGCGCGAGCGCCCCGCGGCGCGGACGACGCACGTCCAGATCCGCGGCGACTTCCTCCGCAAGGGCGACGTGGTGCAGCCCGGCTTTCCCGCCGCGCTGGGCGCTACGCCCGCCGGCAAGCGGCAGACCCGCCTCGATCTGGCAAAGTGGCTCGTGAGCCGCGACAACCCGCTGACGGCCCGCGTGACGGTGAACCGCGAGTGGCAGAAGTTCTTCGGCCGCGGGCTGGTCGAGACGGAGAACGACTTCGGGATGCAGGGCGCGCTGCCGACGCACCCCGAGCTGTTGGACTGGCTCGCCGTCCAGTTCATGGAGCCACTCGGCTGGTCGATGAAGAAGCTGCACCGGCAGATCGTGCTGAGCGCGACGTACCGGCAGGCGTCGGTGGTGCGGCCGGACCTGACGCAGCGCGACCCGCGGAACCTGCTGCTCGGCCGGCAGTCGCGGCTTCGGCTCGAAGCCGAGGTGATCCGCGACGCGGCGCTGTCGGCGAGCGGCAAGCTGAACACGAAGGTCGGCGGCCCGGGGGTGTACCCGCCGCAGCCGAAGGAGGTGTTCGCGTTCACCCAGAGCCAGCGGACGTGGCCCGAGAGCAAGGGGCCGGACCGCTACCGCCGCGGCGTGTACACGTACATCTGGCGGCAGAGCCAGCACCCGCTCCTGACCACGTTCGACGGCGCCGACGCCCAGACCGCCTGCACGAAGCGCAACCGCAGCAACACGCCGCTGCAAGCACTGCACCTGGCGAACGACCCGGTGTTCGTGGAGCTGGCGACCGAACTCGGCCGCCGCGTCGACACGGACGGCGGCGCGGACGACGCCGCGAAGGTGCGCTTCGCCTACCGGGCTTGCTTCGGCCGCGACCCGACGACGCAGGAGGCGGCTCGGGTGCTTGCGTACCTGGAGGCGCAGCGCCGCACCGACGCGGTCGGCGCGTGGCCCGCGACCGCACGGGTGCTGATGAACCTGGACGAGTTCATCACCCGGGAGTGACTTGACGAACGGCCGGCGTCAGCCGGCTGGTCGTTGGTACAGGCAACTGCCACCCCCACCAGCCGGCTGACGCCGGCCGTTCGCCCGAACCGCGGACATCCCGACATGCCCCCCCACGACCCGCTCCTCGCCGCCACCCGCCGCCACTTCTTCCGCGACTGCGGGGTCGGCGTCGGCGCCATGGCGCTGTCCGCTCTGCTGAACCGCGACGCCGCCGCGCAGCCGCGCCGCGACCCGCTCGCGCCGAAGCCGCCGCACTACCCCGCGAAGGCGAAGGCGGTCATCTTCCTGTTCATGGCCGGGGCGCCTAGCCAGCTCGAACTGTTCGAGCCGAAGCCCGAGCTGAACCGCCTCAGCGGCCAGGTCGTGCCCCAGTCGTTCACGCAGGGGAAGCGGTTCGCGTTCATCAAGGGCGACGCCAAGCTCCTCGGCACCCGCCGCCGCTTCGTCAAGGCCGGGCAGTGCGGCATGGACATCAGCGAACTCTTCCCCCGCCACCGCGAGATCGCGGACGAGCTGTGCTGGATTCGCAGCATGAAGACGGACGTGTTCAACCACGGCCCGGCGAAGTGCTTCGTGAACACCGGCAGCCCGCAGTTCGGCCGGCCGAGCATGGGCTCGTGGCTCACGTACGGACTCGGCAGCGAGTCGGACTCGCTCCCCGGCTTCGTGGTGCTCCAGTCCGGCCCGCGCGGGCCGCGCGGCGGGGCGGCGCTGTACTCGTCCGGGTTCCTGCCGAGCGTCCACCAGGGGGTGCCGTTCCTCCGCGGCCCGAGCCCCATCCTCGACCTCACCCCGCCGCCCGGGTTCAACAACCAGCGTCAGGGGGAGTTCACCGACGCCGTCCGCGACCTGAACCGCCTCCGCCGCGACGCCACCGCCGACCCCGAGATCGACACCCGCATCGCCGCCTACGAGATGGCCTACCGGATGCAGACGGCCGCCCCCGAGCTGATGGACCTGTCGAAGGAGACGCGGCAGACGCTCGACGCCTACGGGGCGCAGGCCGGCCGCCCGAGCTTCGCCGCGAACTGCCTGCTGGCCCGCCGGCTGGTCGAGCGCGGGGTGCGGTTCATCCAGCTGTACCACACCGACTGGGACCACCACGGCGGCAGCCTCGACCTGACGCGCCCGCTGGACAACATCTGCCGCGAGGTGGACGGCCCGTGTGCGGCGCTGATCAAAGACCTGAAGCAGCGCGGGATGCTCGACGACACGCTGGTCGTGTGGGGCGGCGAGTTCGGCCGCACGCCGATGGGCGAGACGCGCGAGACGATCGGCCGCGACCACCACATCGACGCCTACACGATGTGGCTGGCCGGCGGCGGCATGAAGCGCGGCTTCCTGTACGGCCGGTCGGACGAGATCGGCTACAACGTGGTCGAGAACGAGGTCCACGTCCACGACCTACAGGCGACGATCCTGCACCAGATGGGGCTGGACCACACGAAGCTGACGTACCGCTTCCAGGGCCGCGACTACCGCCTGACCGACGTGCATGGCCACGTCGTGCGCGACCTGCTGGCATAGGCCGCATCGGAGATTGGCCGCAAAAACGCACAAAAAGCACAAAAATGAAGAACGAAGCGACCGAATGAACTGATCCTGCCTTGTTTCTATTTTGTGTCTTTTGTGCCTTTTTGCGGCCAATCTGTCTTCTGCTCGGAATTCTCCCCATGCTCCGCGTGCAGGTCACCCGCCGCGACTTCCTCCACGCCGGCTCCCTCGCCGCCGCTTGCGGCGTTGCAGGGGTGGCTCGTGCGACGCCGCAAGCGGCGCCGCCGGCCAAGTCCGTCCTCCTCCTCGACCTGTTCGGCGGCCCGAGCCACATCGACACGTTCGACCCCAAGCCGAACGCCCCCGCCGAGGTCCGCGGCGAGTTCGGCACCATCCCCACCGCCCTCCCCGGCTTCCGCGTTTGCGAGCACCTGCCCGAACTCGCCCGCCGCCTGGACCGTTTCGCCACCATCCGCACGGTTAGCCACCGGTACAACTCGCACAACCCGTATGGGGTGATGACAGGCTACGACGGCGGGCAGGACCAGACCGACTACTTCGCCCGGCCGACGAACCACCCCAGCGTGCCGACCGTGTGCCGCTACCTCGGCCTCGGCCGCGGCACCGACCTGCCGGGGTACGTCATGCTGCCGGCGGCCCCCGGCTACACCCAGGGGCTCCGCCGCGCCGGCCCCTACGGTGGCTACCTCGGCACCGCCTTCGACCCCGTCTTCGCCACCGCCGACGAGCACAAGCGCGACGACCTCGGCGACGACAAGGACTTCTACAGCCACACCACCATCCCGCGCGGCGAGCCGCGCCTGCCGCGGCTCGACGGCAACCTCTCGCTCGACGCGCTGAACACCCGCCGCACCCTCGCCCAGCAGATCGACAACGCCGCCGCGGCCCTCGACGCCCGCGGCCACGCCGCCCGCCGCGACGCCGCGTTCGACCTGCTCGTGTCGCCGAAGGCCCGCGCCGCGTTCGACCTGTCCCGCGAGCCGACGCGCGTCCGGGACCGCTACGGCGCCGGCCTGTTCGGCCAGAGTGTGCTGCTGGCGCGGCGGCTGATCGAAGCCGGAGTGACGTTCGTGACCGTGCACACGGAGGCGAAGCCGAACGGCCACTGGGACACGCACAACAACAACTTCAAGATGCTGCGCCACGTCCTGCTGCCGTTCCTCGACCACGCCTTCTCGGCCCTGCTCGACGACCTCGACGACCGCGGGTTGCTCGACAGCACACTCGTGGTGGTGACCGGCGACATGGGGCGGACGCCCAAGGTGAACGGCGCCGCCGGCCGCGACCACTGGCCGCAGTGCGGGTTCGGCCTGTTCGCGGGCGGGGGCACGAAGCCGGGCGTCGTCCACGGCACGACGGACAAGATCGCCGCGTACCCGACCGACCACCCGGTGTCGGCCGGCGACCTGGTGGCGACGGTGTACAAGCTCGTCGGTGTAGACCCCGAGGCGATGGTGCCCGACCACACCAACCGCCCCACGCACATCAGCCACGGCGGCCGGCCGGTGACGGCGGTGATGCTCTAACGGGCCACGACCCCGCGGATCACGTCCATCACCTGCGCGACGTAGCTCTCGGTCGAATGCCGCCGGCGGGCGACGTTCCACCCCGCCTCGCCGTGCTGCCACGCCAACTCCGGGGCAGCCGCGTAACGAGCCATGCACTCGGCCAGTTCGTCGGCCCCGCCGCGGTAGAGAGCACCGGTGCGGCCGGCGTCGATGAGTTCGCTCGTGCCGCCGGCGTCGTAGCCGATCACCGGCCGGCAGGCCGACATCGCCTCCGCCGTCACGCGGCCCATCGCCTCGCTGCGGGAGCACATCAGCGCCACGTCGGCCGCCAGGAACGCCCGCTCCGGGTCGGGAATGTAGCCCCAGAATTCGACCCGGTCCGCGACGCCCAACTCCGCCACCAGGGTACGGCACTGCTCGTAGTACGCCTGGTCACCCGTCTGCCCGGAGCCGCCGACGAGGAGGAGCCGCGTTCCGGGCACGCGCGCGACCGCCCGGATCGCCACGTCCTGCCCCTTGCTCTCGCGGAAGCGGCCGACCAGCACGAACGTGAACGGCTGGCTTCGCCCGCGGACCGCCTCGGCGGCGCGGCGGCGCTCGTCGAACTGCTCCTCGCGGGCCACGCCGTTGTAGATGACGTGCGAGTTCGCAGGTGTCACCCGCCCCAGGAACGCCCGTCGTAGGGCGTGCGACACGAAGATCGTGGCGTCCGCGGTGCGGAACCCGAGCCGCGACAGCCGCACCCCGAGGTCGGGCTTCAAGTCGTAGTCGCGGCGGCCGAACTCGCGCAGGTGCCACAGGTGGGGCAGTTCCAGCTCCGCGGCCGCGAGCGCCCCTGCGGCGAACACCGACGAGTTCGAGTACACCAGCCCGCACCCCCAGGTCCGCACCTGCCGCGCGATCGCCCGCACCCGCCGGAGGTTGCGCACGATCCGCGTCGCAGCGCCGAGCACCGTGCGGGCCGGCGACACCCACCACTCGAACGGCACGACCGCGGCCGGGACGGCTCGCTCGGCCAGCACGCCGAGCAGGTCGCCCCCCTCGGGGCAGACGACGTGCGGGCGAACGCCGGCGCGCACGAGCCCGTCGAGCAGGTTCAGCATCGACAGGTTGGCGCCGTACAGCTCGGTGTAGTGCGTCAGGAATGCGACCCGCAGGCCGGCGAGCGGGGCGTTATCGTCTGGCACGAGCATATCCCTTCCCGGGCGATACCTGCGGTCCGGTTTACGCCGTCGCTCGACGCTCGTCCGCGGGTGAACCGTTGATCGCGGCCCCCGTCCGGGTTACCCTGGTGTCAAACCCGCCGCGGCCCGCCGCCCCCTCCCCTTCCGGACGCCCGCCCATGCTCACCATCGGCGACACCACCCGCCACGGCCGCCGCGACTTCCTCCGCGTCGGCGGGCTGGCCGGCGGCGTGCTCTCCCTGCCAGGCCTCGTCCGCGGCGGCGCCCCGCTGTCGGCCGCGAACCGCCCCGTCACCGACAAGTCGGTCATCTTCCTGTTCCTCCACGGCGGCCCGAGCCAGATCGAAACCTTCGACCCCAAGATGACCGCCCCCGAGGAAATCCGCTCGGCCACCGGCGAGGTGCAGACCGCGATCCCGGGCGTCACGTTCGGCGCGTCGTTCCCGGAGCTGGCCCGCCGGGCCGACCGGTTCACGGTGGTGCGGTCGTTCGCCACCGGCGACGGCAACCACGACATCAAGCCGGTGGTCGGCAAGGACTCGTTCGGGGCGAACCTCGGCTCCGCCTACGCGGCCGTCGCGGGCGGCGTCAACCCCGAGACGTCGCTGCCGTCAAACGTGCTGCTGTTCCCGCGGGCGGTCGATCCCGAGGCCGGTCCGGGGCAGGCGAACTTCGGCCGGTTCGCCAGCAACGGCCCGTTCGGCGCCGGGGCGGTGCCGTTCCAGCCCGAGGGCGACACGGGCCTCCGCGCCGACATGCGGATCAACCTGCCGCTGAGCCGCGTCAACGACCGCCGCTCGCTGCTGACCGCGTTCGACGCCGCCCGCGTGGCCGGCGACGAGGCCGGCGGCCTCGACAGCACCCGCGAGCGCGCCTTCACGGTGCTGACGAGCGGCATCGGCGACGCCTTCGACCTGTCGAAGGAGGACGCCCGCACGGTGGCCCGCTACGACACGGCGACGCGGGTGAACGTGGCGGCGATCGACAAGAAGTGGAACAACCACAAGCACTACGCGGACAACGCCCGCACCCTGGGGAAGCTGCTGCTGCTGGCCCGCCGGCTGTGCGAGCGCGGGGCGGGGTTCGTGACGGTGACGACGAACTTCGTGTGGGACATGCACGCGGACGTGAACAACGCGACGATGAAGGAGGGGATGAGCTACATGGCCCCGCCGCTGGACCACGCGGTGAGCGCGTTCCTGGACGACGTGCGGGCGCGCGGCCTGGAGGACAAGATTCTCCTGGTGGCGTGCGGCGAGATGGGGCGGACGCCGAAGATCAACCGCAACGGCGGCCGCGACCACTGGGGCGGCCTGGCCCCGCTGCTGCTGGCGGGCGGCGGGCTGCGGATGGGTCAGGTGATCGGCCAGTCGGCCCGCGACGCCGGCACCCCGGCGACGACCCCGATCCGCATCCCGCACCTGCTGGGCACGGTGATGCACACGCTGTTCGACGTGGGCCGCCTGCGCGTGGCCCGTGGCGTCGGCCGCGAGGTGCTCCAGCTCGCCGACCACGAGCCGATCCCGGGCCTGCACGGATAGAATCATCAACCGGTGCCGTGCAGAGCCGAACCGAGCCGACCATGAACTACATCGACCCGCACATCCACATGGTCTCGCGGACCACGGACGACTACCAGCGGATGGCCTACGCCGGGTGCGCCGCGATCTCCGAGCCCGCGTTCTGGGCCGGGTTCGACCGCGGCACCGCGGCCGGGTTCCACGACTACTTCCGCCAGCTGACCCAGTACGAGCCGAAGCGCGCGGCCCAGTTCCACATCCGGCACTACTCCTGGCTGTGCATCAACGCCAAGGAGGCCGAGAACGTGTCGCTGTCGCGCGAGGTCATCGCCCTCATCCCCGAGTTCCTCAAGGAGCCGACCGTCCTCGGCATCGGCGAGATCGGCCTCAACAAGAACACCCGCAACGAGGCCACCGTCTTCCAGGAGCACCTCGACCTCGCCGCGAAGACCGACGAACTCGTCCTCATCCACACCCCGCACCTGGAGGACAAGCTGAAAGGCACGCGGATGATCGTGGACATGCTCAAGGGCGACTCGCGGGTGAAGCCGCACCGCGTCTGCGTCGATCACGTCGAGGAGCACACCGTCCGGCTGGCGCTCGACAACGGGTTCTGGTGCGGGATGACGCTCTACCCGACCACGAAGTGCACCCCCGCCCGCGCCTGCGACATCATCGAGATGGTCGGCACCGACCGCATCATGGCGAACTCGGCCGGCGACTGGGGGAAGTCCGACCCGCTGGCCGTGCCCGAATTGATCCAGGAGATGCGCCGCCGCGGGCACCCCGAGGCGGCGGTCCGCAAGGTGGTGTACGAGAACCCGCTCAACTTCTGGCGGCAGGCCAACAACTGGGTCGAGTGGGCCGACGCGCCCGCCGCGGGCGCGAAGGCCGGCTACTGACCGGCTACCACGACAACCCGCCCGCGGCGCGGACGGCGGAGTACGCCGCGCGCCGCCGCCAGGCGGCGATGCCCTCGACTTCCATCAGGTGGTAAAACAGGTCGTCCGCCTCGCGCCGGGTGAACGTCCGGTACGGGTCCACTTGCACCTGCGCGAGTTGCCCCTTGTAGCGGTACAGCAAGTCGTGGAACAGCGGGGCGACGACCGACAACTCGTTCGGGGCGATCAGCCACCACAGCGGCCGCGGGATCGACGCCAGGTCGAACGAGAACCCCTCCAGCGCGGTCAGCGTCGTCCCCTCGTAGACGTAGGAGTAGTTGGCCAACAGCCGCCACGAGCGGCGGCTCGCGTCGTAGGTGATCGGCACCGGCGCGACGGCCGCCGCCGTCGTGTTAGCCGCCACGAACCCGAACATCCCCGCCGCGGCGTCGGGCGCTGCCGGCAGCGGCGGCGGGACGTACTCGACCAGTTCCAGCAGGCTCGGCCCCGCGGTCTCGGCGGGGGCGAACGACGCGGCGATGTCGGGCGCCCCGCCCCCGAACAGAGCGGCCGGCGAGCGCGCGACAAGCTGGACGGCCTGGACGCGGGAAGCGGCGGGCGAGCGGCGGGCGCGGGCCATAGTCGGGGTCCGGTGGTGGGAGGGAATTGCGACACGCCGATACTACCGTCCGCCCGCCGCGGCAGCAAATAGTTCCGACCACGATTTCCGTCCCGCGGTGCGGCATGGACGCCGCTCCGGTTTACCCGGTAAAGTAACCGCGGTTAGCACGGCACAAGCCCGCGGAGGCCGCAATGTCTCGGTTCGACCTGTCCCGCCTCGAAGCCGCCCAGAAGGTGCCGGGCAAGCCCCGCCACAAGACCCGCGAGGTGCGGGTCGGTAGCCGCGTCTTCGGCGGGTCGAACCCGATCTGGGTACAGTCGATGACCACCACCGACACGTTCGACGTGGACGGCACGGTGAAGCAGATCCACGCCCTCGAAGAAGCCGGCTGCGAGTTGGTCCGCGTGACAGTGCCGAAGCCGGAGGACGCCGGGGCGCTGTCGCGCATCCGCGAGCGGGTCGGCATCCCGCTCATCTGCGACATCCACTTCGACTACAAGATGGCCCTCGCGGCGCTCGACCACCCGGTGGACAAGATTCGCATCAACCCCGGCAACATCGGCAGCCACGAGCGGTTCCGGCAGGTGATCCGCAAGGCGAAGGACCGCGGCCTCCCCATGCGCATCGGCGTCAACGCCGGCAGCCTGGAGCGGGAGCTGATCGACAAGTACGGCTTCCCCTGCCCGCCGGCGATCGTCGAGAGCGCGCTGCGGTACATCGAGATGGCCGAGAGCGAGGGGTACCACGACATCGTGGTGTCGCTGAAGTCGTCGGACGTGCTCGTGGCGGTGGAGGCGTACCGGCTCTACGCCGGGCTCGCCGACTACCCGACGCACATCGGCATCACCGAGGCCGGGAAGCCGCCCTACGCGGTGACCAAGAGCGCCGCCGGGCTCGCCCCCATCCTGCTCGACGGCATCGGCGACACGATTCGCATCTCGCTGCTCGGTGACCCGGTGCCCGAGATCGCGGCGGCGTTCGACATCCTTCAAGCGACGCAGCGCCGCGTCCGCCGCCCGGAGTTGATCGCGTGCCCGACATGCGGCCGGCTGGCGATCGACCTGGAGAAGATCATTGCCGAGCTGGAGGTAAAGCTGGCCGGTAAGAAGCTGCCGGTGAAGATCAGCGTGCTGGGGTGCGTGGTGAACGGCCCCGGCGAGGCGAAGGAGGCGGACATCGGCATCGCTGCGGGGAACGGCCAGGGGATGATCTTCCGCAACGGTGAGATGGTGCGGCGGGTGCCGGAGGCGGAAATCGTGGACGGCCTGATGGAGGAGTTGGCCCGCTGGGAGGTTGAGAACGCCGACAAGATCGCCGCGGCGAGCCCGTCGCGGCCGGGCGAGGCCGAGGGGCTGGGCCGCCGCCGGCTGCCAGTGGTGGCGGGTTGAGCCGCTACGGGAGTCGTTGCCGCCATTGATGACGGGCACTGCGACCGTGTGTCACCGAAATGATTATGACCTCGGACGCGGTTGCCTCGTAGACGACGAGAAAGTCGTAGCGGTGGGGGACAACGACCCGGACTTCCCGGCCGCGGGGGCAGCCGGCCACCTTCGGGTACGCGAGCGGCATCGCCAAGACACGCGAGACCGCAGCGTGGACCTCGTCGATCAACTCGCCGCCGAGGCCGGCCTGACGGGCCTCGTACCAGGCAGCCGCGTCGTCCAGGTCCGCACGGGCGACATCCAAAAATCGGTACGTCATGGCTGCGGCCCGCGGGCGTACCGGGCGCGCAGTTCGCGCATCACCTGCTCCCCGTCGAGCAGTACCGCGGTCCCGTCGGCGATCGACTGGAGTCGGCGGTCGAGCTCGGCCCGGAACGCCGGGTCGTCGGGGAGCTGGCTCTCGGCCGGACCGAGGGTCGCGTCCAGTTGGTCGGCGAGCCACCGCCGGTCGTCCTCGGTCAGAGTCAGCGCCTGTTGCAACAACGCGGTTGCGGCATCGCTCATCGGTCGCCTCCGTCACAGGGTCGGGCCGATCGACCACGGGGCGAACTCCTCCTCGCCGACGCCGTGGAGCTCGCTCTTGGTCTTCTCCCCGCTCGCCGTCGCCAGGATCGCCTCGAAAATCTCGCGGCCCACGTCCTCGACCGGCGTCCCGGTCAGGATTGGGCCGGCGTTGATGTCCATGTCCGACTCCATCTTCTCGTACAGCGGCGTGTTCGTGGCGATCTTCAGGCACGGCGTCGGCTTGCACCCGTACACGCTGCCGCGGCCGGTCGTGAACACGCACACGTTCGCCCCGCCGGCCACGATGCCGGTCATGCTCACCGGGTCGTAGCCGGGCGTGTCCATCACCACGAACCCCTTCGCCGTCACCGGCTCGGCGTACCGCACCACGTCCACCATCGCCGTGCTGCCAGCCTTGGCGATCGCGCCCAGGCTCTTCTCGTAGATCGTCGTCAGCCCGCCCTCCTTGTTCCCCGGGCTCGGGTTGTTGTTGATCTCCGCCCCGAACACGCCCGTGTACCACTCCCACCACTTGATCCGCTCCACCAGCTTCTCGCCGACTTCCTTGCTGACGGCCCGCCGAGTCAGGACGTGCTCGGCGCCGTAAATCTCGGTCGTCTCGCCGAGGATGGTGGTGCCGCCCTGCTGCACGATCAGGTCGGACGCGACGCCGAGCGCCGGGTTCGCCGTCACGCCGCTGTTGCCGTCGGAGCCGCCGCAGTTCGTGCCCAGAATGAGGTGCTTGGCCGGCAGTTCCACCCGCTTGACGTCGTTCATCCGCGGCAGCAGTTCGGCCAGCGCCTTCACGCCGGCGTCGACCGTTTTGCCGATGCCGCCGGCCTCCTGGATGGTGATGACCGTCGGCGGCTGCTTCGACCCGCCGATCTGGATCAGGCCTTCCGCCTCGACCAGGTGCGAGGCCTGCACGATCTCGCAGCCGAGGCCGACGATGATGAACCCGGCGATGTTCGGGTGCTTGGCGAACCCGGCCAGCGTGCGTTCCAACTGGCGGTGGTCCGGCCCCTCGTACTGCATCGCGCACCCGCCGCGGTGGACGATCGGCACCACGCCGTCCACGTTCGGGTAGTCGCGGAGGATGCCACTCGTCCGCACCTTCTCGGCGATGTACTTGCTGGCGCTCGCCGAGCAGTTCACCGTGCTGATGATGGCGACGTAGTTCCGCGTGCCGTACCGCTGGTGGTCGGGCCGGCTGCTGCCGCGGTCGTAGCCCAGGAACGTGCGGTACTCGGCCGGCGGCGGCAGCGGCGCCGGGAGGTCGGCGCAGAAGGCGTAGTCGCGCTCGAAGCTGCCGAGCTTCACGTTCTGGACGTGGACGTGTTCGCCGACGGCGATGTTCCGCCCCGCGAAGCCGATGACCTGGCCGTACTTGTTCACCGCCTCGCCGTCCGGGATCGGCCGGACGGCGAACTTGTGCCCCATCTTCACCGGCGCGGACACGGTGACGGTCGTGCCGTCGAGCCGCAGCGCGGTGCCCCCGGGGATGGGCTTGCGGGCGACGGCGACGTTGTCCCCCGGGCGAAGGTGGACGGCGAACTCGGACAGAGGCACGGAGGACATCGCGGCGGGTTCCTGCGGGAGGGGGAATCCGTTCACTCTACCGGATGGCGGCGCGGCCGGGAACCCGGGCCGGTCGGGGGGGTTGTGCCGGGCGGGCGGGCGGCCGCGTCGGGTTTCAGCCGAGGCAGTCGCCCGGAAGCGCGGCGGGGGTGCCGTACCCCGGTAAACTCACGGAAGCAAGCGGGAGACGTGTCCGTTGCCGGGTCTTCCCCTATCCTGACGGCCAACCACCTCGCCCGCCGGACCCCGGGGGCGCACCGCGGAAAGGTCGGCGATGGAAAAAGGGCTCTGCTACGGGGCGCTCGGCGTCGCCGCACTGATGCTCGTGGTCTTCCTGCTCGACCTCGTCGCGGGGTTCCCGTTCGGCGGCAGCCCCTTCATGCTCCTCGACATCCTCGGCATCATCTCGGCCGGGATCATCGGCTACCTGGCATTTAACGCCAGCCAGGATTTGAAGTGACGCGGCCCACCCGTTGCCACGGGCGGGCGATCAGGGATGGTGTTCGGTCCCTTCTTCACGCACCAGCCGGATCAGCGCGTCGATTAACCCGTCAATGGTGAACGTCGTGGCCTCCGCGGCCACGGGGTAGCCCAGCCGCCGGACGGCGCCGCCGGTCTCGGGGCTGATCGCCACCAGTTTCACCTCGCCGCGCTCGACCCGGCCGCGGATCGTGTCGTCGAATCCGGCCAGCAGGTTCTCCGCGATGCGCGAACTCGGCAGCGTCACGTAGCGGATCTCGCCGCGGCGGAGGGCGTCGAGCACGCCGGGGTCGGGTGCCGCGGTGTCGGTCTGGTCGTAGGTCGTCACCTGCCCCACGACGGACGCCACCTTCGCCAACTCGACGCGGATCACGTCGCGGCCGCGGTTCGCCCGTGCCAGCAGCACCCGATGCCCGGCGACGTGCGGAGCCAGAGCCGCGGCCAGCCCCTCGGACGAGAACGTCTCGGCCGGCACCACGTCGGCGCGGAGGCGGTACTCGCGGAGGGCGTCGGCCGTCTTGGGGCCGATGGCGGCGAACTTCACGCGGCCCACGTCGCGCAGGTCGCGCCCAAGCTCGTCCAGGCGGCGGACCACGGCGTGAACGCCGTTCGCGCTCGTGAACACGAGCCAGTCCCAGCCGCCGTCGCGCACTTCCGCCAACGCCCGGTCGAGCGGCGCGGGATCGGCGGGCGGGCGGATTTCGACCGTCGGCATCTGGGACACGACGGCCCCGAGGTGTTCGAGCCGCCGCACCATTCCCGCGGCCTGGTGCGCCGGTCGGGTCACCAGCACGCGCCGGCCGAACAGCGGCCGCGACTCCCACCACGCCGCCGCCGGGCGGTGCGCCACCGGGTCGCCGACGACGATGAGCCCGGGGGCTTCGAGGCCGGCGTTGCGGCGGGCGGGTTCCAGGTCGGCGAGGCGGGCGTACACCGCACGCTGCTCGCCGGTGCTGGCCCGCTCCACGATCGCGGCCGGCGTGTCGGGGTTCTTCCCGTGCTTCAACAGTTCCGCGACGATAACGGGCAGCCGGGCCACGCCCATGTAGATGCACAGCGTGCCGGGGAACGCCGCGAGGGCCTTCCAGTCGAGGCGGTTGCCGGGCTTGTTCGGCAGTTCGTGGCCCGTGACGAGCGCCACGGCGCTGGCGTAGTTGCGGTGCGTGAGCGGGATCTCGAGGAACGCCCCGGCGGCGAGCGCGGCGGTGACGCCGGGGACGATCTCGTAGCCGACGCCGGCCGTCCGCAGCGCCTCGGCTTCTTCACCGCCGCGGCCGAAGACGAGCGGGTCGCCGCCCTTGAGCCGCACCACGGTCTTGCCGGCGCGGGCGTACCGGATGAGCATCTCGTGGATGTGCGGGTACTTGTCGGGGTGCGTCCCCGGCAGGTCGCGGACGCACACCTTTTCCGCGGCCGGGTTCGCCACGTCGAGTAGCCGGAGGGGAACGAGCTGGTCGTGCAGCACCAGGTCGGCGCGGGCCAGCACCTCCGCCGCGCGGACGGTCAGCAACCCCGGGTTGCCGGGGCCGGCGCCCACCAGGAAGACGGTGGGCTCGGCAGGATCAGGTTGCAGCGGGGGACTCATAGCTCACTTGCGTCGCGGAATGACCACTTACCAATGACCCGCCAACGACCAAGGAAAACCTGGTGCTCCGTCCTTGGTCATCGGCAAGTGGTCATTCCCGCGCGGCGGGTCAGACGGCGATCTCCTCGGCCGCCGGCTCGTCGGCGGCGGCCGGGTCGAACCCCGGGAAGTAGTAGCAGAACACGATGCCCGCCAGGTACAGGCCGAACATCGGCACGAACAGGTAGCCCATCGTCACCAGGTCCGGCGTCGGCGTGATGAGGGCCGCGAACAGCGCCAGTACGAAGCACGCCCCGCGCCACTTCCGCAGGTAGTCGGCGGCGCTGAACAGGCCGATGCGGTTCAGGAAGATCATCACCAGCGGCGTCTGGAACGACAGCCCGAACACCAGCGGCAGGATCAGCGCCAGGCCGAGCCACTCGTTCAGCCGGATGTCCGGGTCGATGTTCAGCCACTCGTTGAACTTCAACAACGCCTTCACCGCCCCGGGCAGCACCACGAACTGGCACAGGAGCACGCCGGCGACGAACAGGAACAGGCTCGGCAGGAAGATGATCCGGATGTACCGCTTCTCGTGCGGGTACATCCCGGCCCCGACGAACGCCCAGAACTGGTACAAGAGCCACGGGCTCGCCAGCACGATGCCGCAGACGATCGACACCTTGAAGTACACCACCAGCGACTCCTGCGCGCTCAGGGTGGTGAGATACCCCTTGGCCCCGACCAGCGCGTCGCCCTGGTTGCTGAACGAGCTGATGTACCCGGGGTACACCTTGAGGGTGGTGATGATCTCCTTCGGCGCCCCCTCCTTCGGCGCGCCGAACACCGGCACGAACGCCTCCACCGGGATCATCACCGGCATCTCCTGCGGGGCGCCGAGCAGGACGCGCCGCTCGTCGTCGGTGAGGACGGTCAGCGAGTTGTCGTTGTCCCGCAGCTTCTGCCGCACCCCCTCGACCTCGTCCTCCGCGGACGTCTGCTTGTCCTTCAGCTTCTCCTCTTGGGCCTTCAGCGTGCGGCGGTAGTAGAAGTCGCGGACCTGCGTCTCGACCGGGTCGGTGATGATCTCGAACATCGGCTTGCCGACGCCGATCTTGGGGTTGCCGACGGCGCTGCCGATGCCGTCGAGGACGAAGCCGACGCACATCAGGACGACGAGCCCGACCAGGGCGCGGATCATCCGCATCCGCAGCTCTTCGAGGTGCTCCCCGAAGGTCATCCGGGTGTCGTCGAAGATGTCGTCCGGGTATTCGTGGCTGCGCTGGCTTTTCCGGGAAAGCATCGGTATACCCCCCGCGCGGGTGGATGCGGGACGAATCCCAACCACGAGGCGAAGGTGCTCGACCGGTTGGCAGGAACGGACTCGGCGGAAGGTCGGGAGTATCCTATCGACCCGACCCCCGCGACTCAAGTTCCGGGGCGACCGCGGGCCGCCCCGGACACCCGGGGCGGGTAGAATTGTGCCGGACGGACCCACCTACCGGGAGGCCGGGCGATGACGCGGCTTGTGCTGCTCGGGCTGATTCTGGCGGTCGTCGGCTGCACCCGCTACGAGGGGCCGCTGGAGGTGTACCAGAAGAACCGCGCCGGCGACCGGGCCGACCGGCCCGGGTACACCATCGAGGAGCAGAAGGCCCGCGCCCGCGAGCGGCTCACCACCTTCGAAGACAACCCCGAGCGCTACCCGTCGGCCGGCGTCGACCGACCCGGCGGCGTGGGGCGGTAACCTACAACCCCTCCAACTCCGTCAGCTTCCGCTCGGCCGCCCGGATCGCGTTCGGCTGCTTCTCGTGCGCCACGGCCAGCGCTCGCCGGGCGGCCGCGAGGGCTTCCGGCCGGTTCCCCGCGGCCGCCAGCGCGTCGGCCAGCGACACCAGCACGTCGGCGCTGTCGTAGCGCGTCAGGCGCGCCGCCCGGCGGGCGGCGTCGAGCGCCGCCGGTGCGTTGCCGAGTTGCCGGCGGGCGTGGGAGAGCCCCTGCCAGGCGCCCGAGTGCCGGGGGTTGGCGGCCGTCGCCCGGGCGAACCGGTCGGCGGCCCCGGCCCCGTCCCCCAGATCGAGCAGCGCCAGCCCCCAGCGGTACAGCACGTCCGCCGACCGCGGCGTCAGCCGGTCCGTCTTCTCGAAGTAGCTCGCCGCGTCCTTCGGGTTGCCGCTCAGGTACGCCATCCAGCCGAGCATGTTGTACCCGTAGGGGTCGTCCGGGTCGGACCCGGCGACCGCCTCCAGGTGGCCGACCGCGGCCTTGCGGTCGCCGAGGGTGGCGAGGAGCGTGCCGAGCTTCCCCTGGGCGGACGCCCAGTTCGGCTTCACCTTGAGCAGTTGTTCGATTCGGGCGACGGCCTCGCGGGTGCGTCCCGCGGCCTGGTCGCGCTCCGCCGCGTAGAACCCGTCGTCCAGCGAAACCTTCCGCTCGACCGCCGCCTTCACGCGGGCCGTGGCCTGCGGCGACGGGTCGAACCGGGCCGCCTCGCGGGCCGAGCCAATCGCCTGAAAGAAGCGGTACTCCTTCGCGTCCCGCTCTGATTCCGAGGCGTAGTGGCGGGCCAACTGCGCCGCCAGCTCCGCGGCCCGGGCCTTGTCCGCCGCGTCGGGCCGGGCGCGGTAGTGCTCCCACAGCACCTCCTCCCGCGCCATCGGGTGGACGGCGATGCGGTGGTCGGTCGGGCGGACCGGGAAGACGTACTGCTCGGCCGCGGTGTGAAAGTTGACCGCCACCCGGGTGTACCGCGGCATGTGGCAGCCGACGCAGTCGGCCCGCACCGCCTCGGGGAGTTTGGGCTGTTCGCGGCAGTTCGCCGGGGTGTGGCAGGTCGCACACGCCGCGCGTACGGCGGCCGGCTCGGACGGCTTGTGCGGGTTGTGGCAGGTCACGCAGGTGAGCGTGTCCGACTTCGTGTAGCACTTGCTCTGCCGCATGTAGCCGGCCTGACCGGCGACGTGGTCGTTCTCCCGCCCGGTCGCGGCGAGCGTGTAGAAGTGGTCGTCCACCTTGTCCCCGGGGCGGAACGCGAACGGCTTTCCCTTCGCCCGCATGGCGTTGCTGTGGCACTGCCCGCACACGTCGGTGAGGCGCTCGCGCGGCAGCCGGCCGGGGTGGACGGTGGCGTGCCCGTCGCCGCCGCGGGCGGGGTTGGCCCGGTGGTAGGCGGTGTGGTCCCGGCCGGGGCCGTGGCAGTTCTCGCAGGTGACCCCGAGCGCTGAATCGGACCGCCGGAACTCGTTGGCCGTACCCGGGACGTGCGCGAGCCAGGTGTTGTGGCACTCGACGCACCGCGTGGTGGTGGTGCGGGTGAAGTCGCTGGGGTGGTTCGGGTCGAAGCGCTGCTCGCCCCACTCGCCGGTCGGGTGGAGCCAGCCGAGGGGCAACTCGAACAGCCGGTCGCCCTTCCAGGTGAAGTACACCTCGTCCGCCCCGCCGGCGGAGCCGTACACGAGGTCGATGCGGCCGGCGTGGCGGGTCGCCCCGCGGCTCACGGTCTGGGTGTACTCTCCGCCCCGCTGCGACACCTCGATGCGGGCGCCGGGGGGGGCATAAGGCGTGTACGCGGCCGGGAACGCCGACGCCGGCATCGGCCCCCGTTCGGCCGGCCAGCAGGCGCGGAAGTGGCGCGTCTTCTCGAACCCCTCGACGCGGGCGGCGTGGCACTCCCGGCACGCCTGCGGGCCGACGTACCCGGGATTGGTCTCGGCGGGCGGGGGGCCGTCCTCCGGTTCCTGGAAGAGCGTCGCGAGCTCCGGCGGGGCCGGCGGCGGGACCGGGCGGGGCCACTTCCACCAGCCGACGGCCGCGGCCGCCACGAGCAGCCCGACCCCGAGCCAGCGGAGGTTCGTGCGCCGGTGCGGGTCTGCGGTCATCGCGGCGACTCGTGACGGGGGAACCGTCAGGGTATCACACGCGGGGCACCGGAAGTAGCCGGCGCGAATACTCCGGGGCGGGCGGCGAATCCCCACCAGTAGCGGGTAATTCGGTTGCCGCGCCGCCGCCGGCCGGGCGACAATACCCCGCGACCCACCACCCGCACCGATGAGGCCGTCATGGGGCTCTGGGAGAAGATCACCGGCGAGTTCATCGACATCATCGAGTGGACCGAGCCGAGCCAGAACGAGGTGCTGTCGTACCGCTTCACCCGGTACAAGAACGAGATCAAGAACGGGGCCAAGCTCATCGTCCGCGAGGGGCAGGCGGCGGCGTTCGTGAAGGAGGGCCAGCTCGCCGACGTGAAGGGGCCGGGCACGTACACCCTCGACACCAAGAACATGCCGATCCTGTCCACCATCCTGGGGTGGAAGTACGGGTTCGAGTCGCCGTTCAAGGCCGAGGTGTACTTCATCAGCACCCGCCAGTGGACCGACCAGAAGTGGGGCACGTCGAACCCGGTCATGGTCCGCGACCCCGAGTTCGGCCCCGTCCGCCTGCGGGCGTTCGGCAGCTACGCGTTCAAGGTCACCGACCCGGCCACGTTCCTGCGGGAGCTCGTCGCCACCGACCCGTCGTTCGAGGCGTACGAGGTCACGGCCCAGTTCCGCAACGCCATCGTGTCGCGGTTCGTGGACGTGCTCGGGTCGAGCCGCATCCCGATGCTCGACCTGGCCGGCAACTACGAAAAGGTGAGCAAGCTGGCGCTGGAGAAGATCAGCCCCGAGCTGGCGAAGATGGGCATCTCGCTGACGCAGTTCTTCGTGGAAAACGTGTCGCTGCCGCCGGAGGTGGAGGCGGCGCTGGACAAGCGGAGCCAGATGGGCATCCTCGGCAACCTGGACCAGTACGCGAAGTTTCAGTCGGCCGAGGCCATCCGCGACGCGGCGAACAACCCCGGGGGCGTGGCCGGGCTCGGCGCCGGCATCGGGGCCGGGGTGGCGATCGGCGGCCAGATGGGGAGCGTCCTCGCCGGCGCGGCCGGGGCGCCGGGGGTCGTGACGCCGGGGAACACGCAACCCTACGGGGCCCCGCCGCCGCTGCCCACGGGGGCGCAGTACTTCGCCGCGATCGGCGGCGCCCAGGCCGGGCCGTTCGACACGGCCGGCCTTCAGGCGCAGCTGGCGGCCGGCAAGCTGACGCGGACGACGCTGGTGTGGAAGCAAGGGATGAGCGGCTGGACCGCGGCCGCGGACGTGGCCGAGTTGGCGCCGCTGTTCGCGCACCTGCCGCCGCCGTTGCCGACGTAGGCGAACCGGCGGCGGCAGCCGCCGGGCGGGCACGGCTCTCACCTTGACTCAACCACCCGGCGGCGCCAGCCGCCGGCTCGCCTATGTCTACCCCCACCCAAGGCAAACTGTTCCCCTGCTCGCAGTGCGGGGCGAAGGTCGCGTTCGACCCGGCCACACGGTCGCTCAAGTGCCCCTACTGCGGCCACACCACCGCCGTCCCCGACCCGGCCGACGACGCCGCGGCCGCGGTCGTCGAGCGCGACTTCGACGCCTACCTGGGGCGCGCGGAGGGCGGCGACGGCGGCGTCATCGCCGGCCACACGTCGCAGACGCGCTGCACTGGCTGCGGGGCCACCGTGCTGCTCGAAGACAAGGTGGTGACGAAGGAGTGCCCGTTCTGCGGCACGCACCTGGAGAACAAGCCCGAGCGCGCGACCGGGATGATCCCACCGGAATCGCTGGTGCCGTTCGCGGTCGACCTGCGCGGCGCCCGCGAGGCGTTCACGGGCTGGCTCGGCAACCTTTGGTTCGCCCCGAGCGAGTTGAAGACCGTCGCCAACCTCGGCCAGCTCTCCGGCGTCTACGTGCCGTACTGGACCTACGACGCGATGACGTACACGGCCTACCGCGGCGAGCGTGGCGACAACTACCAGGACACCGAGACGTACACCGACCGCGACGCCCAGGGGAACACCGTCACGAAAACGCGGACGGTCACCCGCGTCCGCTGGTGGCCGGCGTCGGGGCGGGTCGAGCACTTCTTCGACGACGTGCTCGTGTGCGGCTCGAAGAGCGTGCCGCCGCACCTGATCGCGTCACTGGAGCCGTGGGATTTGGAGAACCTGGAGCCGTTCCGCCCGGAGTTCCTCGGCGGGTTCAACACCGAGCGCTACGCCGTCGGGCTGCGCGAGGGATACGCCGAGGCCAAGCAACTGATGGCGCCGACGATCGACACGCTCGTCCGCCGCGACATCGGCGGCGACCACCAGCGCGTGGCCTGGAAGCGGACCGACTACGCGGCGGTGACGTTCAAGCACCTGCTGCTGCCGGTGTGGGTGGCTCACTACCGCTACCACGAGACGCTGTACCAGATTCTGGTGAACGGGCGGACCGGGCAGGTGTCCGGCGATCGGCCGTGGAGCGCCTGGAAGATTCTCGGGGTGGTACTGGCGGTTCTACTCCTCGTGGGCGTGATCGCGCTGGTGATGGCGGTGTCGTCCGGGAAGGCACGGGGGGCGGAGCCGCGCGTCGCCGCCGCGACCGTCGCCAGGTCACAACCGGTTGCGGCGTCACGGCTTGGCCCGATCGCCGAAGCCGCAGCTGGATCGAACCAACTTTTTTATGAGTCGGTGACATGTTTCCGGGGATCGACCCCCCTCGGCCGGAAACAATGATTTCGGCTCGACGGTCGGCGCCGTCCGGTCGGGTCAGTTACCGGCCGAGTCGAGTTGGTCGAGCATGTGGCCGAGTTTCTCGCGCTTGGTCTGCAAGTAGCTGCGGTTGTGCTCGCCGGGCGGAATCTGGATCGGCACCCGGTCCGTGATCCGCAGCCCATACCCGTCCAGGCCGATCACCTTCGCGGGGTTGTTCGTCAGCAGCCGGATGTCGCGCACGCCCAGGTCGTGGAGGATTTGCGCCCCGATGCCGTAGTGCCGCAGGTCCGACGGGAAGCCGAGCCGGCGGTTCGCCTCGACCGTGTCCAGCTTCTCCTCGGTCTGCAGCTTGTACGCCCGCAGTTTGTTCAGCAGCCCGATCCCGCGGCCCTCCTGGCGGACGTACACGATCACGCCCTTGCCCGCCTCCGCGACCTTCCGCATGGCGAGCTGCAACTGCGGCCCGCAGTCGCACTTCATCGAGTGGAGCGCGTCGCCGGTCAGGCACTCGCTGTGCATCCGCACCAGCACCGGCTCCGCCTGCTCCGCCACCACCCCCGGTGCGGATTCGACGCCGACGCCGCCGAGTGTCAGCGCCAGGTGCGGCTCCTGGTCCACGACCGACGTGTACGCGAAGAGGTCGAACTCGCCGAACTCCGTCGGCAACTTCAGGGCGATTTCGCGCTTGACGAGCTTCTCGCGGCGGCGGCGGTACTCGATCAGGTCGGCGATGGTGCACATCTTCAGCTGGTGTCGGTCGCAGAACGCCCGCAGGTCCGGCAGGCGGGCCATCGACCCGTCCTCGTTCAGAATCTCGCAGATGAACGCCACCTCGCGCAGCCCCGCCAGCCGGCACAGATCGACGCTCCCCTCGGTATGGCCCGCGCGGACCAGGACGCCACCCTGGCGGGCGATGAGGCCGTCCATGTGCCCCTTGTCGCGCACCAGGTCACTCGGACCGCTCGCGGGGTCGGCGCACACCTGGATCGTGCGGCAGCGGTCGAACGCGGAGATGCCGGTGGTGACGCCGTCGCGGGCGTCGAAGTTGTGCGTGAACGGCGTGGCGGTGGGGTCGAGGTGGACGCCCGGGAGCAGGTCGAGGCCGAGGCGGGTGGCGTTGGCCGAGGACATGGCGACGCACGGCCGGCCGGCCTGGCGGACGATGAAGTTCACCGCCGCCGGCGTGACGTGCTCGGCGGCCATGACGAGGTCGCCCTCGTTCTCCCGCTGCTCGTCATCGACCAGGACGATCATCCGCCCCGCCGTCAGCTCGGCAAGGGCGTCGTCGATGGGGCAGAACCCGGCGGCAGTGCGGTGCGACATGCCAGGATTATAGCCCGCCGGCCGTCACATCCCCATGCCACCGGGGCCGCCACCGCCGGGCGGGCCTTCAGACTCACGCGTCTGGACCGGTCGCATGTCGCTCTCGACGCGCACGACCCGCCACCGTAGCCCCTGCCGCGGGCCGCTCCCAGCCGGCGGCGAGATCGTGCCGGATTCGGGGTTCGCCGACGCCCGCAGCTGCTTCAGGTCGGCCAGAAGGGCCGGGTCGGTACACTCCACCACGACCCGCCCGCGGGCCGCCAGGTCGGCTTTTTTCGACTCCACCGGCAGCTCCACCGGCACCCGCACCTCGACGGCCGAGTCGGTGAACGTCATCAGCTCGTGGACGTCGGGCGTGTTGCGGAGGCGCTCCCCCGCGGGCACGATGCCGCCGGCATTCCACACGTTGAAGAACTGCCGGGACTGGTCGGCGCCCGGCGACTTGTTGCCGGGGAGGCGGAACAGCTTGGCAGCGGTCACGCTGAAGACGTGATCCGGCATCTGCCAGCCGAGCCCGGCCGGCACGCCGACGCCCGCCAACCGGGTCGCACCACCGTCGGGGCTGAGCAACCGCAAATCCGGATCGCCGGCCAACCCCGCGTGGACGTAGGCGGCGTAGGGGCGGAAAACCCGGTCGCGGCCGTCGGCCATGAACTGCTGGACGACGCTGCGACCCTGCAGTTGTAGGTCGCGGACGAGCCAGCCGTAGGACGTCAGCTGCGGGTCGTCGCGCTGGAAGCCGTTCTGCGACGGCACCACCTGCCACTGCCGGCCGAGGCTCCCCTCGCTGCCGGCGACGGCGTCCACGGCCTTCAGCGGGAACTGCATCGGGAACTTCCCCTCGGGGCAGACGAGGGTGCCGGTGGCGACGCAGGCAACGCCGCCCGCCTGGATCGACCAGTCGCGGAGGCCGCCGGGCACGTAGGTACACGCCTTCGGGTTCCGCAGCGCGGTGCGGACCAGGTCGCACTGCGAGAACGCAACCCAGTCAACCTTGTACCGGGCTTCCAGCGCGGTGGCGTTGTCGGGGCCCATGCTCGCCCGCTCGGCCGGGTCGCGGGTGCGGTAGAACGCCGGCGTCAGCTTCTCGTCGAGCACCTGCCCGACCCACTTGCCGACCTCGGACTCGGCCTCCGCCCGCACCGCCACCTCGATGGCAAACAGGTACGTGAAGTACACGAGCCCGACGACCACGGCCCCCCACCACGCGGCGTTGATGAGGTCGAACCCGAACAGCTCGCCCGTGCGGGTGCCTTCCGAGTTGCGGACGATCCGCCGGGCGGCAAACGCCAGCACGACGGCCACGACCGGCAGGAAGAGCATCTGTGGCGCGATGAGCGGCGACTTCGACTTCCACGAGGTGACCGCAAGTACGGCCAGGACGCCGACAAAGATCACGGTGACGACGAACGCGGCGACGGCCATCCACGAGACCGGAACGTACCCGACGGGGTCGGCGGTGGAGCCGAGCGGCGGGCCGGGGTCGCGGGCGGTCGGGGGCGTGTCGGCCATTACGGCACTCCGGCGGGGACACCCGTTCTACGGCCGTTGGGGGCACGGGGTTCGGGCCCACGACCAATTCGCGCTGACCCACCTACGGCCAAGAAACCCCAGTGGTTCTGCCTTGGGCACTGGTGGGTCAGCGGGAATTCGTCAGTTCCGCGCCGCGCGAGTTATTCATCCGTCGCCTGCGACGCCGAGCCGGCCGTCGGCGCGACGGCGCCCGGCATGCCGGGGTAGGCACCGGGGATGTTCGCCATCATCGTCGCGTTGCCGACCTGCACGTTCCCGGCGGCGTCCAGGAAGATCTTGTCCTGAAGGATCTCCTGGATCACGATCGCCATCTTGTCGGACACGCCGCGGGCGTCCACGAGCGGCTTGGCACCGGTGTTCAGCGCCACCATCCGCTTCTGGATCAGGGTGGACAGTTTGAACCGCCCCCCCACCTTGTTCACAATCGCCTCTTCCTTCAGGTCGTCGAGCATGAGCTAAAACCCCCTGCGGGTGAATTCGTCGCGGATCAGTCGTTCCAGGGCGTCGGTCGCGGCCGTCAGGTCGGCGTTCTCCAACCGCTTGTCGAACTCGTCGGCGCGGGCCAACTCGCCTCGGGCGGTTTCGAGCCGGCGGTGGATCGACGCCTCCGGCTCGCCGCGGCCGTCGAGCCGGTGGCGGAGCACGTCGAAGGCCGGCGGCATCACGAACAGCGAAAGGTGGTCGCCAGGGTACAGTAGCCGGACCTGCCCGGCGCCCTGCACGTCGATGACCAGGATGACACCCACGCCGGCGGCACGGTACGGATCGACCTCCGCCCGTGGGGTGCCGTAGAAGTCGACGCCGTGGACCTCAGCCCATTCGAGCATTTCACCGCGGGCGATCGCCTCGCGGAACTGGTCGTGCGTCCAATAATGATACGAGACGCCGTCCAGTTCGCCCGGCCGCCGCTTCCTGGTCGTAGCCGTGATCGCCCGGCGCAGTGGCAGCACGTTACGGCCGATGAGCCCGTCCACGAGCGTCGTCTTGCCGACCCCGCTCGGGCCCGACAAGACGATTAGCGGGGCGGTGCGGCCGGTCGGGGTCGTCATTCCGCGCTCCGCGTCACTCAACGTTCTGCACCAACTCGCGGACCTTCTCCAGCGCCGCCTTGATCTCGAACACGTGGCGCGACACGGTCACGTCGCCGGCCTTCGAGCCGAGGGTGTTCACCTCCCGGCCCATCTCCTGTAGCACGAATTCCAGCTTCCGCCCCGCCTCGTCCCCCTTACGGACCAGTTCCGCGAACTGCTCGAGGTGAGCGGTCAGCCGCGTCACCTCCTCGGCCACGTCGGTGCGGTCGGCGAACAGCGCCACCTCGCGGATGACGTGGTCCTGCGACACCGCCACGCCGGCGTCCGCGACGCCCTGCCGGACCCGCTCCAGGATGCGCTGCCGGTACTCGGCCGTGACCGCCGGCAGGTGGCTCCGCACCCGACCAAGTTCCTCGCACACGTGCCCGTGCAGCGACAGCAACTCGGCTGCCATCGCCTTCCCCTCTTCGCGGCGCATGGCGTCGAGCTTCGTCAACGCCTCGCCGAGCGCGGTCTCCACGGCCGGCCACTCGTCGTCGGGCAGGCCGCCGTGGCGGGTCGGCTCGGGGGCGACGCCGGGGAGCGTCAGCGCCGCGGCGAAGACTTGTGCCGCGTACAGTTCCGGCAATTTGGCGGCGTCGCAGGCGGTGCGAGCTTGTTTCAGGTAGGCGGTGAGCAGGTCGGTGTTCAGGGCGGCGTCGGTCGGCTTCGCCCGCCGGTTGGCGTGCACGTGAACCAGCAGGGTGCCGCGGCGGACGTGCCGGCGGACGACCTTCTCGACCTCGGCCTCGAACAGCGGGTACGGGTCGGACCCGCGAACGGTCACCTTCAGGTGCCGGTTGTTGACCGCCCGGACCTCGACGGCGACGGCGGCCGCGGCGGTCGCGCCCCGGGCCTCCCCGTACCCCGTCATGCTCAGCAACACACCGGTTCCCCGTGGGTGCTACTGTACGGGCGGGAGCTGGTTGCCCCCACCGCCCTGCTGGGCCGGGGCGGCCTTCTCGGCCGGAACCTCGATCTGGTTCACGTTCGCGTCCTCGGAGATCTCGTACTTCACGACCTTGACGTGGATCATGATGACGAGCACCCACACGGCGGCGAGGTACAGGGTGATCTTTACGAAGGCGTCGGCGGCACGCGAGCCGAAGGCGCTCGACCCGCCGGCGCCGCCGAACGCGCCCGCGAGCCCGCCGCCCTTGCCGCGCTGGATGAGGACGATCAGCATCAGGAACAGGCCGATGCCGACCACGAGCACGTTCAGAACGTGGGACACCCACCAGACGGCGAGCAAGGACACGGCGCGAACCTCCGTGCGAACGACACGACGGGCGACCCGGCCCGCCCCAACGGGTGAACGGTTAGTCTAGTGCGCGGGTCGGCGTCGGGTAGGGCCGTCAGCCCGCGGCGGCGACGATCTTGAGGAAGGCGTCGGCCTTGAGGCTGGCTCCGCCGACCAGTCCGCCGTCGATGTCCGGCTGCGCGAACAGCCCCGGCGCCGACTCGCCTGTGAGCGACCCGCCGTAGAGGATAGGAAGGGCAGCGGCGATATTATCGCCGTAGAGCATCCCCATTCGGGCGCGAATGTTCTTGTGCGCCTCCTGCGCCAGTTCCGGCGTGGCGACCTTCCCCGTACCGATCGCCCATACCGGCTCGTAGGCGAAGATCAGTCGGGCGAACTGCTCGTCCGTGAGGCCGGCGCACGCGGCGTACACCTGGCGCTGGAAGACGCGCTCCTGTAGGTTCCGCTCGCGCTCCGCGAGCGTCTCGCCGATGCACAGGATGACGTGTAGTCCGGCCTCGAGCGCGGCATGAACCTTTTGGTTGGTCGCGGCGTCGGTCTCGCCGATGACATGCCGCCGCTCGCTGTGCCCGACGAGGGTGTATTTGCAGCCGACCTCTAGGAGCATCCCCGGGCTGACCTCGCCGGTGAACGCCCCCTTCGTCTCCGAGTACACGTCCTGCGCCCCGAGCGCCACCGCCGTCCCGGCGAGGGCGTCGGCGACGGGCACGAGCCACGGAAACGGCGGGATGACGGCCACGTCGCACGCCGGGGACGCACCTACGCCGGCGGCGACGGCCTTCGCCAGCGTGACGGCCTCGGCGCGGGTGGTGTTCATCTTCCAGTTGCCAGCAATCAGCTTGCGACGGGGCATGAGGCTCCTCGGGAACTACACAACTGGCGAGCGGTCAGTTCTGTTCCGGCGCCCAGAACTCGCGGTCCAGCGCCGCAGCCAGCCGCCGCAGGTCGCCCATCAGGTCGAGGAACTGATGCGGCAGCAGCGCCTGCGGGCCGTCCGACATCGCCTTCTCGGGACAGTTGTGAACCTCGACGTGCACCCCGTCGGCACCCGCCGCGACCGACGCCCGGCACATGCTCGGGATCAGGTCGGGCCGGCCCGTCGCGTGGCTCGGGTCCACGATGATCGGCAGGTGGCTCTGCCCCTTCACGTTCGGCACGGCGCTCATGTCGAGCATGTTCCGCGTGCTGTCCTCGAAGCTCCGCACGCCGCGCTCGCACAGCACCACGTCCTTGTTCCCCTCGGCGAGGATGTACTCCGCGCTCATCAGCATGTCCTTCACCGTGGCGCTCATGCCGCGCTTCATCAGCACCGGCTTCTTCGCCCGGCCGACCTCCTTCAGCAGGTCGAAGTTCTGCATGTTGCGGGCGCCCAACTGGAGCATGTCGGCGTACCGGCACACCAGGTCCACCTGCCGCGGGTCCATCACCTCGGTGACGACGGGCATGTCGTACTTGTCGCCCACGTCCCGCAGGATTTTCAGCCCGTCCTCGCCCATCCCCTGGAAGCTGTACGGGCTCGTCCGCGGCTTGAACGCGCCGCCGCGTAGGATGTTCGCCCCGCCGGCCTTCACGTACTTGGCGACGGTGTCCATCACCTCGTAGCTCTCGACCGCGCACGGCCCGGCGATCATGGCCAGGCTGCCGCCGCCGACCTTCACCTTGCCGACGTACACCGCCGAGTCTTCCTTGTGGAACTCACGCGACGCCAGCTTGAACGGCTTCATGATCGACAGGACCTGCTCGACGCCCGGAATGGCGGAGAAGTTCTCCGTCTGCGGCTTCCGCTCGTCGCCGATCACGCCGACGATCGTCCGCGTCTCGCCGCGAGAGACGTGGGGCGTGAAGCCGAGTTCCTTCACCCGCTCGATGACGTGCTCGATCTGTTCCAGGCTGGCGTCGGGCCGAATCACGAGGATCATGGCAGAAACTTTCGACCGCCGGCCGGGCCGACGGGGGCGCGGGTGAGGGATGCGGTTAACGTAGGGACGCGGCCCGGGCGGGAACACCCGGGCGGACGGCGGACGGTCGAGCCGGCGTGATTGTGTGCACGACTCCCCCCCGGGGGTCGAGGCACGCATTGAGTCTATGACACAAAAGAGTGTGAGGGCGACCCGGGCTGTCGCTACTCCTCGGACGCTTTCGCGGCCGGGAACGACCCCAGCGGCGAGACCTCGTCGCACACGGCTTCCAGGCCGGCGAGCGCCTTCTTCACCTTCGGGTCGTCGCGGTGGCCTTCCATCTCCAGGAAGAACACGTACTCGCCCTTCGCCTCGCGGTACGGGAACGACTCCACCCACGTCAGGTTGATCTTGTTCTGCTTGAAGACCTGGAGTGCGTCCGCCAGCGAGCCCGGGCTGTTGGTCGTCTGAAACATCAACGCCGTCTTGTCGGCGCCGGTCTTGGCGCTGTCCGACAGGCCGATGACGGCGAACCGCGTCTCGTTGAACGGGCTGTCCTCGATGTTGTTGTACAGGATGCGGATGCCGTACCGCACCGCCGCCTGCCGGCCGGCCACGGCCGCGACGTGCGGCTCGCTCTGCACCAGCGACGCCGCGTGCGCCGTGCTCGACACCTCGTGCAGGCTGGCGTGCGGCAGGTTCTTCGACAGCCAGTTCCGACACTGGCTCAGCGCCTGGGCCTTGCTGTAAACGCGGCGGATTTCCGTCTGCTCGCAGTTCGCCAGCAGGTGGTGCCGGACGCGCAACCGCACCTCGGCGCAAATCTTCACCTGAGGCATGCGGATGAACATGTCCAGCGTGTCGGTGATGCGGCCGTCGGTGCTGTTCTCAAGCGGCACGACCCCGTAGTCGGCGTGCTTCCGCTGCACCTCCTCGAAGACGGCCGCGATGGTGCCGGTCCGGAGGTACGTCATCGCTTCGCCGAACCGCTCCAGCGCCGCGAGGTGGCTGTAACTGTATTCCGGGCCGAGGAATGCGATCTTCTGCACCTTCTGAATGGCCCGCGACCCGCTGATGAGTTCGCGGAAGATCGCCCGCAGCGTGACTTCCTCGAGCGGCCCCTTGTTGGCGGCGAGGATGTTGTTCATCACCTCTTCTTCGCGGGCGGCCGAGAACACCTCGCCGCCCTGGTCGGCCTTCACCTTGCCGATGCGGGCCGCGACCGCCGACCGCTTGTTCAACAGGTCAAGGATCTGCAGGTCGAACTTGTCGATCTGGACGCGCAGCCCCTTGAGGTCGGCGGAGGTCTTGTCGGCTCCGTCGTCGGTCTTGCGCGCCATGGCGGAACCCGCGAGGGGATGAGTAGTTGGGTAGGAATGTACCGGCCGGCCGCGCGGGCGTCAACGAACAGAGTTAAGTCCGAGTGAAGGGGCGGTTCCGGTTGTAGCGGCGGTAGCGAGAATCCCGGTTGTCGCAATCCGTTCGCTATCACTGACTTGCCGCCAGCCGTCAAAACGGCAGTCGCCGCGGGTGGCGGGATCAGCGAGCTCCCCGATTCGGCGGCGATCGGCGTGCGGAAGCATTGACCAGATTATGACTTGCGTCGCCGCCACGTCGCAAGCGCGTGGGCTGGTATGAGGGTTGCTGAGCAACGCGACAAAACCTACGAATCCGGTGCGCCCCCGCCCGAATCCAACACGTGTCACAAACCCGGTCCGCTGCCCGGCCGACCGGCTAGAACACTACGAAACCGGAGACCCAAGTCATGGCGGAAGAAAAGATCATCGGCATCGACCTCGGCACCACCAACTCGGTGGTCGCCGTGATGGAAGGCGGCGCGGCCAAGGTCATTCCCAACCAGGAAGGCAACGCGATCACCCCGAGCGTGGTCGCGTTCACCGACAAGGGCGACCGCATCGTCGGCGACCCGGCGAAGCGTCAGGCGGTCACCAACCCGCGGCGGACCATCTACAGCATCAAGCGGTTCATGGGCCGCCGGCACGACGAGGTGGAGAGCGAGGAGAAGCTCGTCCCGTACAAGATCGTCGGCGGCAAGAGCGACCTGGTGAAGGTGGACATCGACGGCAAGTCGTTCACCCCGCCCGAGATCAGCGCGATGGTGCTGCGCAAGCTCAAGGAGAGCGCCGAGGCCTACCTCGGGCAGACCGTCCGCAAGGCGGTCATCACCGTGCCGGCGTACTTCAACGACGCCCAGCGGCAGGCCACGATCGACGCCGCCGCCATCGCCGGGTTCGACACCGAGTACGAGATCCGCGGCAAGGACGGCAAGGTCGTCAAGCAGCGGATGCGCATCATCAACGAGCCGACGGCCGCGGCCGTGGCCTACGCGCTGGACAAGAAGAAGGACCAGAAGATCGCCGTGTTCGACCTCGGCGGCGGCACCTTCGACATCTCGGTGCTGGACGTCGGCGACGACGGCGTGTTCCAGGTGCTCAGCACCAACGGCGACACGCACCTCGGCGGCGACGACTTCGACCAGGTGCTGATGGACTTCATCGCCGACACGTTCCAGAAGGAGAACGGCATCGACCTGCGGAAGGACGCGATGGCGATGCAGCGGCTCAAGGAGGCCGCCGAGCGGGCCAAGAAGGACCTGAGCCAGCAGACGCAGACGGACATCAACCTGCCGTTCATCACCGCCGACGCCAGCGGCCCGAAGCACCTGATGCTGACGGTCACCCGGACGCAGTTCGAGAAGATGGTGGACCACCTGTTCGAGCGCTGCAAGAAGCCGGTGCTGACGGCCCTCAGCGACGCGCGGCTGAAGCCGAACCAGATCGACGAGGTCGTGATGGTCGGCGGCATGACCCGGATGCCGCGGGTGCAGCAGCTGGTGAAGGACATCTTCGGCAAGGAGGGGCACCGCGGCGTGAACCCGGACGAGGTGGTGGCGATCGGCGCCGCCATCCAGGGGGCGCAGCTGCTCCTCGGGGCCGCGGCCGACATCCAGCTGCTCGACGTGACGCCGCTGTCGCTGGGCCTCGAAACGCTCGGCGGCGTGCTGACGGTGATGATCCCGAAGAACACCACCATCCCGACGAAGAAGACGGAGGTGTTCACGACCGCCGCGGACAGCCAGCCGTCGGTCGAGGTGCAGGTGTTCCAGGGCGAGCGGCCGATGGCCCGGGACAACAAGCAGATCGGCACGTTCCACCTGGACGGCATCCCGCCGGCCCCGCGCGGGACGCCGAAGGTCGAGGTGAGCTTCGACCTGGACGCCAACGGCGTGCTGAGCGTGTCCGCGAAGGACCTGGGCACGGGCAAGTCGCAGCAGATTCGCATCGAGGGCTCGTCCGGCCTGAGCAAGGACGAGGTCGAGAAGATGAAGCGCGACGCCGAGCTGCACGCCGACGAGGACAAGCGGAAGCGCGAGCTGGCCGACGCGAAGAACGAGGCCGAGGGGAAGATTCACGCCATCGAGAAGGCGATCGCCGAGGCCGGCGACAAGGTCAGCGAGGGCGACAAGGCGCCGGTGACGCGGGCGGTCGAGAAGGTCCGCGACGCCATCAAGGGCGGCGACGTGGCGGCGGTGAAGGCGGCGACGGCGGAGCTGGATCAGGTGTCGGCGGCGATGGCGCAGCACCTGCAGGCGGCCGCGGCCGGGTCGCCCCCGCCGGGGGCGACGACGCCAGGCAGCGCCGGCAAGCCCGGCGACGACGTGATGGACGCGGAGTACGAGGTGAAGAAGTAACCAACGAGAAAGCCCACCCGGTCTGACGGGTGGGCGTCGAGAAGCGCGGAAGCCCGGGGCGGATGTCCCCGGGCTTCGTGCGTTTAGCCGCCGCAGGTCGAGCAGCCGCTCTTGGTGCTCTTGCAGCCGGTGCTGGTGACGGTGACGACGCCGGCGAGGAGCGCGAGGCAGATGAGAAGCTTACGCATCGGAAGGCCCTTCCCTGGGGGTGTTGCCGGCCGTCCCGTGGCCGACGTGCGACAGGTATCGGCGAGGCGGGGTGGGGCGGGGAGCGGGGAAGTGCGGTGTTTCGAGGGCGGTGGGCGTTGGAGGTCCGGCTGTGCGGGGTGTAGGGGTTCGGCGAGCTGGGGGGCGACGGCCCCCGGCTCGCCGCCCACTATTCCGCCGGCTCCAGCACCGCGGTCATTGACCCGCTGCTGTGCTGGCTCCGCGGGTCGGGGCCGTACGCGTGAATCTGCTCCTGCTTCAGTTCCGCCCGTTCCAGGCTCGTCGTGCACACGATCGCCCGGCCCGTCTTGTGAACCTCCTCGGCGAGCTTGAACCCGGTTTCGAGCGGGTGCGCGAACAGGTCCAGCAGCATGATGGCCACGTACTCGAAGGTGTGGTCGTCGTCGTCCAGCAGGATCACGTGGTACGGCGGCTGGTGCCGCGTTCGTGTCTCGGTCTGCTCGTCGAGTTCCGGCAGCACCGCCGGTCCGCTGCTCATCGATTCCTCCGTCAGCTCGGGCGCAGGGCCGGCGCCTTCGGGTCGGTCCGCGTCGTGTTCGTAACCGGCCCGTGGGCCGGGTCCACCCGGCCGAACACGATCACCGCGATGTCGTCGTTCTGAGCCCGGCCGGCGGCGTGCCGCTTCACCGCCGTCACGAGCTGGTCGCCGACGCGCCGCGGCCGCCAGTTCGCCGCCGCGATGGCGTCGTTCGGCGGCAGCAGGCACTCGTCCACGCCCTCGGGGCCGTACAGCGCCCCGGACGGGCTCATCGCGTCGGTCACGCCGTCGGTGAACACGGCAACCACGTCGCCGACTTCCAACCGCAGCGTGACCGACTCGTACTCGTACCCCGGCATCACCCCCAGCGGCGTGCCGGTCTGGTCGGTGCTGATGGCGTCGTCCAGGTCGTGCGGGCCGACGCGAAACATGCGAGGGTTCATGTGCCCGGCGTTCACGACCGTCATCTGGTGGGCGACCGTGTCGATGAGCATCACGGCCAGGGTGACGAACCGATCGCCGAGCCCGCCGCTGATCATTTGGTCGTTCAGCATCCCGACCGCCTTCACCGGGTCGGGCTCGCTGAGCAGGCAGAACCGCACCTCGGAGCTGAGCTTGGCGACGAGCAGCGCCGCGGGCACGCCCTTCCCCGCCACGTCGCCGAGGACCACCGCGAGCCGCCCGTTCGGGAGCACGACGGCGTCGTAGTAGTCGCCGCCGATCGTCTGCGCGGGCGAGTAGTGGGCGAAGAACTCGTACCCGTCCACGGTCGGCATCGACTGCGGCAGGAACCCGAGCTGCACGGCGCGGGCCAGTTCCATCTCCTTCTTGGCCTTCTCCGCGTTCAGCGCGTTCTCGTGCAGCTTCGCCTTCTCGACCGCCACGCCGGCCAGGTTGGCGACGATGGTGAGGAGGTTCAGGTCGTCCTCGCGGAACTTCTTGGAGCGGTCCTGGGTGTCGAGCTGGATGGCGCCGAGCGACTTCCCCTCGGCGGTGACCAGCGGCACGCACATGACGCTGCGGATCTTGAACTCGGCGATCGACGCGTTGGCCGGGAGCGAGGCGTCGGCGCTGGCGTCCTCGCTCAGGTACGAGTGCTGCGTGTCCACCGCCTTGCGGATGATGGTGCGGCTGAACCGGGCCTCCTCGGGGTCGCCGCGGCGGACGCGGACGGCCCGCGGCACCATGCGGCCGGCGTCGTCCAGCAGGATGATGAAGCACCGGTCGGCCTGCTTGAACTCCTTCAGCATCGTCTCCGCGACCTGGTTCAGCAGCGGGTCCAGGTCGAGCGTCCGCGACAGGCTGGTGCTGATGTCGAGCAGCGCCCGCAGCCGGTCGTTCGGCTGGGTGTCGAGGAAGTGCTGGGCGTTGATCCGGCTGCCGGTGGCCTCGATGGTGGTGGCGCCGCTGGAGTCGGGCTCGTCGTCGGCGTCGCGGGTGAAGTGTTCGGGCAGCGGCGGCTTGTCGGCCGACCTCGCGCGCTCGTCCTCGTACTTGAACAGGAAGTCGCACAGCTTCAGCCGGTCTTCGGCGCGGAGCTGCGTGCGGGCGGTAACCTTGCGGCCGTTGAGGACGGTCTCGTTGCGGCTCTTGAGGTCTTCGACGTAGTAGTGGCCGTTGGCGCGGCTGATCTGGGCGTGGCGGCGGCTGATCGCGTGGTGCGGCAGCACGATCTGGCACGTCTCGGCGTCGCGGCCGAGGACGATGAGGTCGCCGTCGAGCGGGATTCGGTCGCCCGGGGTGCCGCCGGTCGGCGACTTCAGGAGGACGAGCGCGGGCATGGCGGTCCGGAGGCTGGGGCGCGGGGCCGGAAGGCGGCCCGGCGAGCCACCCCGATGTTACCCCCGCCGGGCGGGTAAGGCAAGGAAGCTGGCCGACACGTCGCGGATGTGTTCGACCGCCTCCGGCGGGACGCGTTCCACCGTGCCGTCGCCGCGCTCGAGTTCCAGCCCGTCGAACGACAGCGCGCGGAGGCGGCCGGTCGGGCGCGACCCGTCGGCTCGTTCCAGCTCCACGTCGCGGCCGACGAAGCCGACGCCGCCCGCCCACGCCGCCTCGACCGCGGCCCGGTCGCCGGCCAGCAGCCGCCGCCACGCCGCGTCCAGGTTCCGTACCACGGCCCCGGCCGCGTCGCGCAGCTCGACCGGCGAGCCGGTCACCAGCCCGAGCGAGGTCGCGTCCGGGAGGCCCAGCGCGGCGAACTCGTCGGCCGACTGCGCGAGGTTCAGCCCGACCCCGCACACGACCCGCGCCGCCTGCTCGATCAGGATGCCGCACACCTTCTTGCCCTGAACCAGCAGGTCGTTCGGCCACTTGATCCGGGCCTCGACGCCGGCCAACTCGCGCACCGCGGCGGCGACCGCGACCGCCGCCCACGCGGTGAGAATCACCGGGCGCCGGAGGTCGGCCGGCGGGGTCAGCACGACCGACATCAGCAGGGCCGCCCCGGGCCGGCTCCGCCACGGCCGGCCGAAGCGACCGCGGCCCGCGGTCTGGTTCCGCGCCACGATCACGAGGCCATCGTCCGTCCCGGCCGGCAGCGCGGCGGCGAACGAGTTCGTGCTGTCGAGTTCGTCGAAGACGAGGACGCGGCGGCCGACCCGCTCGGTGGCGAACGTCCATTCGGCGGGGGGCGTCACGATTGGTAGTCGAGGGCGATGTCGAGGGCGGGGGCGGAGTGCGTGAGGGCGCCGACGCTGATGCGGTCCACGCCCGTCGCGGCCGCCGCGGCGATGGTGTCGAGCGTGATTCCCCCGGACGCTTCGAGCCTCGTACCGGGCGAAACCGCGTCGCGGCGGGCGACCGCGGTGCGCATCACGCCGGGCGGCATGTTGTCGAGCAACACGATGTCGGCCTTCGCGGCGAGGGCGTGTTCGAGCTGTTCCATGGTGTCCACTTCCACCTCGATCGGCAGGCCGGCGTTGGCGGCGCGGGCCAGTTCGACGGCGCGGCGCACGTCGCCGCCGAGGCCGGCGAGGTGGTTGTCCTTGATGAGCACGCCGTCGTACAGCCCGACGCGGTGGTTCGTGCCGCCGCCCGCCCGCACGGCGTACTTCTCCAGCAATCGCCAGCCCGGCGCCGTCTTTCGGGTGTCGAGAACCGCGGCGTGCGTGCCGGCAACCGCGTCGACATACCGCCGCGTCAGCGACGCGACGCCCGACAGCCGTTGCAGGAAATTGAGCGCGGTGCGCTCCGCGGCGAGGACGGAGCGCAACGGCCCGGCGACGGTGGCGAGCACGTCGCCGCGGGCGAGCCGGGTGCCGTCGGCGAGCACGGGCGTGAAGGCGAGTGCGGGATCGACGGCGGCGCAGACCAGCGCCGCGGCGGGGAGGCCGGCGGCCACGCCGGCGGTCCGGGCGACGAATGCGGCGCGTCCGGGCTGCTCCGCGGGGATAAGGGAGGCGCTGGTCCGGTCGCCGGCGTCGCCCAGGTCCTCGGCGAGGGCGAGGGCCACGAGCGCGCGGCAGGCGGCGGTTTCGGCCGGGTTGAACGCAGACATGCGGGTAGCATACGCGCCGGTCACTTCCGCCGGCACACTTCCGTGAGCATCGCGTCGAGCGTGGTTGGGTCCACGGGCTTGGTGAGGTGCAGGTCGAAGCCGGCCTCGGCGGTGCGGCGGCGGTCCTCGGCCTGGCCCCACCCCGTCAGCGCGATGAGCGCCACCCGCTCCCCCCACGCCGCCGCCCGGATGCGGCGGGCGACTCCGTTGCCGTCGAGCCGGGGCATGCCGATGTCCAGCACCGCCACGTCCGGCCGGAACTCTTCCGCCACGTCGACCGCCTCCATCCCGTCGGCCGCGGTACGGACCTCGTTTCCCAGCAACTCCAGGAGCGTCGCCAGGCTTTCCGCCGCGTCGGTGTTGTCGTCCGCGACCAGTACCTTCCGTCTGCCACCCGTAACACGCGCGCCGGCGTCCGCCACGTCGCACACTCCCACGGTCGCGCCGGACATATCGGCCCACCCGGTCGTCGGATTGATATCCACAGTGCAGAAGTGGTGAAGGCAACTCCCGTGCCCGGTCGGAAATCCCACTCCGGCCGCAAGGCCGGTCGCGGCCGTGCCTCCTCGCACCGGGAAGCGGGCTTCTCACTACTGACACAATCAGGAAGTCGCGTTCTCATCCGCCGGGCGGCCCGAGTTCCGCTACCACCATTCCGTGAACGTCAAGCCGCGGCACCGTCACCCAGGCGAGACCGCCGTCGTGCCCCATTTCCAAAGCGCGGCCCCCGGGCTCCCACGTCACAGACCGGACGGAATTGGGTAACGGGAAGCCGACACGAATCCCGGCGACCGGTATTGCCTCCTCGCGCAACGGCACGTCGTCGGTCGGGTGCGCGTGACCAGCTGTACTATTCAGGTCGTTGAACAGATGCACGACGAGCCGTTCACCGGCCACGGTTCGCTGACGTACTGTCGTGGCGTGGACGCACATCGGGGCCTGCACCGTCACCGGCTGCGGCACGCCGCCCGCCGCCCACCGAATCGCGTCGGCGACGACGAGCCGCTGGTACGGGTACGGGTAGAGGTAGTACGCCGCGTCGAACCCGGCCGCGAGGTACACCACCCGGCCGCGGCCGAAGCGGTTTACGACGACGGCCGGCGACGCGCCTGGTGTGCCCTTCGCGCCGAACGTGGCGACCACTTCCGCCCCGGGCCGCGGCCGCACCCGCACGGCCGGCCCCTTGAACGTCACCGGGTCGGTGCCGACGTATTCGGCGAGCTTGCCGCGGTCGAGGAACGAGCCGGCGACGAGCTTCGAGTCGAACACGCCACGCCGCTTCTCCCAGTAGTCCGGCGGCAGGGCGCGGGCGAAGTTCTCGTCCAGTTCCTCTTTCGCGCCAGGTAGCGCGCCGGGCTGCTCGGGGATGCCGCGGTAGTCGCAGCCGAACACATCCGCGAGGGCGAAGTTCGGCCGCGGGTCGCCGTGACCGTCGAACAGCGACGCGTCGAGACTCGCCACCAGCCCGCCGCCGTTGGCCACGTACTGCCGCACGGCGTCGGCCTGCCGGTCGTCCAGGCAGGCGGCGTTCGGCAGGACCAGCACCGCGTACCCGGCCAGCCCCTCGCCCGACAGGTTCCAGTCGTTGACCACCGCCGTCGGCAGGTGCTCCTCGACGCACGCCCGGAACGTGCCGAACACGTTCGCCAGGTAGCGCTCCTCGACGCGGCCGGCGCTGCGGCCGTAGAAGGTCTTCGTGTCGTCGCTCATCAGCAGAGCTGCCCACTTCTCCGGCCGCGTCCGCGTCAGCCACGGCTTCCGCTTCTGCACCGCGTCCATCGCCTGGTACAAGCCCGCTTGCAGCCGCTTCGGCTGGGCCACGGCGATGCTCGGCCGGCAACCGTGGGCGACGCACAGCAACATGCGCCGTTCGATCTCGTGGGCCGGGAACGAGTCCTTGCCGTAGGGGTTGCCGTGGCTCATCAGGTACGGCTCGCTGAACGCCACGCGGTGGTTCGTCACCGCCCAGGCATACGCGACGCCGAACGCCGGCACGATGGTGTTGCCGCGGTTCGTCTCGTCCAGCCACAGTTCCTGGTCCGGGGCGTCGAACAGGAGGTTCAACCGGGCCGGCATGTTCCGCGGCACGCTCAGGAAGTGCCCGAACCGGCCGGCGTTCGTCGTCCACGTTACGAGGGCGATGTCGGGGTTGATGCCCTTGAGGCGCCGCTGCATCCGCTCGACGAGCGACTCCAACCGGGAATCCGCCCACTTCTGGTAGCGGCGGAACGCGGCGTCGCTGAGGTCTGCTTTGGGGATCGCTGCCCCACTGTCACGCCGGTAGTTCTCGCGGCAGTGGCGGCAGTAGCACCCGCCGCCGTGGTGGAGGCCGTCGAAGCTGAACGCCGCCACGTCCGGGAAGCGCGTCACGATCTCGGCGAGCACGTCGACGAAGAAGTCGCCGTAGGGGCCGAGCGGGCACAGCATCCCGCCGTGGGGGTACTTCTTCAGGTCGATCGTCGGGATGTCGGTGGTGTCGGTGCTGACGCGGCGCCAGTCGGGGTGCAGCTCGTAGACCTCGCCCTGGAGCGTCGGCGGGTAGACGCCCAGGACGCGGACGCCGAGCCGCTTGTACTCGGCGAGGTCGGCTTCGAGCCGGCCGGGCGGGACGTGCGGGCTGCGGCGGCGGAGGAGCTTGCTGTCGTAGTACGCGAAGAACGGATCGACGAAGTTCACCTCGCTGAGCGTGACGCCTTGGCGGGCGGCTTCCGTCCGCGCGGCGGTGTCCATGCCGGAGAGGGTGTAGCCGGCGCCGATGGTCTCCTCGACCCACGCCGGGATGCGGACGGGCTCGAACGGCAGCGGCCCCGCGGGCCGCGGCGGCGGGGCGACGGGCAGGTCGGCGAGTGGGACCGCGGCGGAGGTGGCGAGGAAATCGCGGCGGGTGGGAGAGGTCATGCACGGGCTCCGGGCTTCGCCGCGAGCGGCGGAACCCGGGCAGTCTACTCGCCCCGCAGCGCCCGGTCGATCCACCCGCCGCCGAGCAGCCGCGGGCCGTCGTAGACTGCCACCGCCTGCCCCGGCGTCACCGCCGGCTGCGGCTCCGCGAACCGCACCACTGCCCCACCGTCGGCCGTCGCCGACACCGTCGCCGGCACCGCGGCGTGGCGGTAACGAATCTTCGCGGCGCAGCTCAGTTCGTCCGCCGGGACCGCGGTCAGCCAGTTCATCCCGGACGCGACCAGCCCCTCACTCAGCAGCTCCTCCGGGTCGCCGACAACGACCTCGTTCGTGTCCGGCAGCAGTTCCAGCACGAACCGCTTCCGCCCGCCGCCGATGCCGAGCCCCTTCCGCTGGCCGACGGTGAAGCGGTCGATGCCGTCGTGCTCGCCGAGCACCGTGCCGTCGCGCTCGCGCACCACGCCGGCCTTCGCCACCTCGGGCCGGCGGCGGCGCACCACCTCGGTGTGGTCCCCGCCGGGGACGAAGCAGATTTCCACGCTGTCCGGCTTGTCGGCCATCGCGCCGAGCCCCGCCTCCCGGGCCAGCTCGCGGATGTCGCGCTTCTGCCGGTCGCCGACGGGGAACAGCAGGTGGGGCAGCACCTCGCGGCGGATGCCGTGCAGGACGTAGCTCTGGTCCTTCTCCGGGTCGGCGCCGCGGTGAAGCTCGGGGCCGTCCGGCCCGCTGACGATTTGGGCGTAGTGGCCGGTGGCGATGAAGTCGGCGCCGAGCCCCTGGGCGAACGTCCACAGCTGGCCGAACTTCAGCCAGGTGTTGCAGACGACGCACGGGTTGGGCGTGCGGCCGCGGGCGTACTCGGCGGCGAAGTAGTCGATGACGCGGCCGAACTCGGCCTCGAAGTCGAGGGCGTGGAACGGGATGTCGAGCCGGTCGGCGACGCGGCGGGCGTCGGTGGCGTCGACCGCGGAGCAGCAGCCCTTCTTGTGGTCGGGCCGGCCGGCGGAGTGGTCGCCGGGGTGGTCGACGCCGGTGCGCATGAACAGTCCGACCACGTCGAAGCCCTGCCGCTTCAGCAGCACGGCCGACGCGGAGCTGTCCACCCCGCCGCTCATCGCCAGCACCACCCGGGGCATCCGCGGGCCTCCTTCGGAAGGCCATTCTACGGCCGGGTCAGGCGAGCGGGTCCGGGTTCCACCAGCACGGCCCCTTGTCGCGGCGGGCCTCGGCAGCACGACGACGCACGTCGGCCATCTCCGCGTCACCAAGCGGGCGGAACGACCGCGCGGCGGCGAACGCGGCGTCTTGCTCGTTCGGGTAGCTGAGGCCGAGCAGCGTCACGTCGGGGTCGAGCGTCAGCGTGTAGTGCAGGCACTCCTCGACCGTCAGCCGCGGCAGCACGGCAGCACCGTCGTCGGCGCCGCCGCTCGACACCTTGCCGCGCGGGCGGACCGTCAGCGGCTGGTTGTAGCCGGTCGTGTCGCCGAGCAGTTTGCCGCCGCCGAACGTCTTGAAGCACACCGTACCCACTCCGGCCGCCTTCGCCCGCGGCAGCACGTCGGTAACGTAGCGGTCGTCCACGAACGGTCCGAGCGGGAACATCACCACGTCGCACACTCCCGCTTCGAGCGCCTTCTGAAGCACGTCCGGGTTGTGCGAGCTGATGCCGCGGTATCGCGTGGTGCCGGCGCGGACCGCGTCCGCGAGCTGGTCGAAGCCGCCACCGGGGTGGCAGAGGCGGTCGAAGGTCGCGGGGTCGGACAGGTCGTGGAACACGAGCAGATCGACGTGACCGAGCCCGAGGCGGGACAGCGAGCCTTCGATTTGCAGGCCGACGGGCGCGTCGTGGTGGTCGATCTTGTCGATCACGAACACGCCGTCGCGCCGCCCGCGCACGGCGGCGCCGACGATCTCCTCGGAGTAGCCGTCCTCGTAATTGGGGGCGGTGTCGATCACGTTCAGGCCGGCGTCGAGAGCGCGGCGGGCGGTGGCGACGCAGGTGTCGAAGGGGACGCTGCGGTCGGCGAGGTCGCCGACGCCGAGTTGCGTGGCAACGAACCCGGTGCGGCCGAGCGGGCGGCGGGGGGTGAACATTAGCTGAGGATCCCGCGGATCACCTCGCCGTCGCAGAGCGTCAGCGGGCGGCCGAGGCGGTCGTGAATCTCGGTCCGCGGGTCCACGCCGAGGCTGTGGTACACCGTCGCGGCGAGGTCGGCCGGGGTCGTCGGCAGGTTTGCCGGCTCGGCCGCATACTTGTCGCTGGCGCCGTACACGGCCCCGCCCTTCACGCCGCCGCCGGCCAGCACCGTCGTGAACACCCGGCCCCAGTGGTCGCGACCGTCACGGCCGGCCCCGGCGCCGCCGGGCACGGACTGACCCACCTTCGGCGTGCGACCCATTTCGCCGGTCCACACTACAAGCGTCTCGTCGAGCATGCCGCGGGCCGACAGGTCGTCGAGCAGCGCCGAGAAGGCGCGGTCGGTGACCGGGCACAGCCGCGTCTTCAGGTCGATGAAGTTGCGGCTGTGCGTGTCCCAGTAGACGCTCACGTTTGTGATGCCGTCGTTCGGCCAGAACACGGTGACGAGCGGCACCCCGGCTTCGATGAGCCGGCGGGCCTGCAACACGCTCTGACCGTGGCGGTTCATGCCGTAGCGTTCGCGGACCGCCATCGGCTCGCGGGTCAGGTCGAACGCCGCCCGCGCCGCCGGGCTGGCGATCAGCTCGAAGGCACGCCGGCGGTTCGCCTCCGCGGCGTCGAGTTCGGCCGCGGCCATGCGCTGCACCTGCCGGTCGAGCGAGTCGAGGAGCCCCCGCCTGCCGCCGACGCGGTCGGCGTCGAGCCCCGCGGACAGGGTCAGTTCGCCGACCTTGTAGTCGGGCGAGCTGGCGTCGGCGTCGATCCGCATCGGGTTGTACACGGGGCCGAGCAGGCCGGCGCCCTGGCCGTGACTTTCTTCCACGAACCGCGGCGCGCCGTCGGGCACGACCGGCATCATGGATACGTAGGGCGGCAGCGCCCCCGCCCCGCGGCCGAGCTTCGCCAGCACCGCGCCGTAGTTCGGCCAGTCGTCCGCGATCGGCCCGGCGGGGGCGGCCCGGCCGGTGAGCAGGTGGTGCGTGGCGGTCAGGTGGTTTACGTCCGGGTGGGTCATCGACCGGATGAGGCACAGCTTGTCGGCGCGCTTCGCCAGCTCGGGCAGGTGTTCGCAGACGCGCAAGCCGGGGACGGCGGTCGGGATGGTGCCGAACTCGCCGCGGTACACGTCCGGGGCGTCCGGTTTCGGGTCCCAGGTGTCCTGCTGTGCGGGGCCGCCCCACATGAACAGGACGATGCACGACTTCGCCCGGCCGCGGCGCGGGCTGGGCTTGTCGGCGGCGCGGAGGTAGTCGGGGAGGCCGAGGCCGAACAGGCTGAGCCCGCCGGCGCGGAGGAACTCGCGGCGGCGGACGGCGGGGTTGAAGAAGCGTGCGGTCGGCATGAGTTTAGTCTACCCGCGCCGCCGCGCCGGTGCCAGCTAGCCGTGGTTCGTGTCGACGCCGAGCGCCGAGTACGCCGAGCAGTGACCGCTGTAACCACGGTACGCGAGTGCGGCGCCGACCGCCGCCATCGCCAGCCCGGTCGCTCCGCCCTTCCCGATCCCGAGGCCGGCGAGCAGCGCGCCGCCCAACGCAGACGCGGCACGCTCCGCGGGGCCGACGTTCACGCCGCCGCCCGTACTGGGGCGGACCGGGTGGTCCAGGTCGCGGACGCCCTGCCGGGTCATCGGGTAGTTCACGGTGCCGATCGTTCCTTCCGCCATGACGCGTCCTCCAATGGAAAAGCCGACGACGGTGGACGCAACTCGGGTGCCGTGGGGCGAACTCTCTGGCGTCACCGGCCCGATCGGGCTATTCTGAAGGTGCCTACCCCACCGCCTCCCGCGGTCCCGCCTTATGCCGTTCCGACTGTCCGCCCTCTGCGCCCTCGTTCTCGCCGGCCCCGCGGCCGCCGGCCCGCCCACGTTCGAGACGGACGTGCAGCCCGTGCTGACGCGCTACGGCTGCAACCAGGGCGCGTGCCACGGCAAGGCCCGCGGGCAGAACGGCTTCCAGCTGTCGCTCCTCGCCTTCGACCACGACGCGGATTACGCGGCGCTGACCGCCGAAGCCCGCGGGCGTCGAGTCTTTCCGGCCAGCCCGCAGAACAGCCTGCTGCTCACGAAGGGGACCGGAATTGTGCCCCACGGCGGCGGCAAGAAATTGCCCCCCGACGGCCCCGAGTACCGCACGCTGTTGACGTGGATCGCTGCCGGCGCGCCGCGCACGCCCGCCGACGCGCCCAAGCTCGTCCGCATCAGCGTCACGCCGCCGACGAAGCAGCTGACGTTCGGCGCGAAGGTGCCGCTGTCGGTGACCGCGCACTGGTCCGACGGCCGCACCACCGACGTAACCCGACTGGCGCAGTTCTCCTCCAGCGAGAGCGTGTACGCCGCCGTGGACCCGAGCGGCCTCGTCACCGCCGGGCCGATCCCCGGCGAAGCCGCGATCATGGCGCGGTTCATGGAACGTTTCGCTGTTGCGCCAATCGTAATCCCGCTGCCCGGCGCCGTGCCGGCCGAGGCGTACGACCGGCTGCCGCGGCGGAACTTCATCGACGGCCACGTCTGGGCGAAGCTCCGTCAGCTGGGTCTGACGCCGTCCAACCCGGCCGGCGAAGCCACGTTCCACCGCCGCGCCTTCCTCGACGTGATCGGCCGGCTGCCGACCCCGGACGAGACGCGCGCCTTCCTCGCCGACACCGCCGCCGACAAGCGCGAGAAGCTGATTGAACGGCTGTTGCAGCGGGCGGAGTACGCCGACTTCTGGGCGAACAAGTGGACCGACCTGCTGCGGCCGAACCCGTACCACGTCGGCATCAAGGCGACTTACAACCTCGACCAGTGGCTGCGGCGGGCGTTCCGCGAGAACATGCCGTACGACCGGTTCGCCCGCGAACTCATCGCCGCGAAGGGGAGCACGTTCACGAACGGCGCCGTGGTGATGTACCGTGACCGCCGCGACCCGGCCGAGCTGACAACGCTCGTCGGGCAAATCTTCCTCGGCGTCCGGCTCGACTGCGCGAAGTGCCACCACCACCCGTTCGAGGTGTGGAGCCAGGACGATTTTTATAGCTTCGCGTCGTTCTTCGCCCGCATCGGCCGCAAGGGCGTCGGCATCTCCGCCCCCATCTCCGGCGGCGAGGAAACGGTCTTCGCCGCGCCCGCGGGCGCGGTGAAGCACCCGCTCACCGGCCGCACCATGACGCCGACGCCGCTGCTCGGCAAGGCGCTGGACATCCCGCCGGATCAAGACCCGCGCGACGTGCTGGCCGCCTGGGCGACGGCGCCGGACAACCCGTTCTTCGCGAAGGTGATCGTCAACCGGGTGTGGGCCGACCTGATGGGCCGCGGCATCGTGGACCCGGTGGACGACCTCCGCGCCACGAACCCGCCGTCGAACCCCGAGTTGCTCGACGCCCTGGCCGCCGACTTCCGCCGCAACGGCTACGACCTGAAGAAGCTGATCCGCACGATCACGACGAGTCACGTGTACGGGCTGAGTACCGCTCCGAACGACCGCAATGCCGCGGACCTGCGGAACTACTCGCGCCACTACCGCCAGCGGCTACGGGCCGAGGTGCTGCTGGACATGGCGAGCGACGTGACGGGCGTGCCGGAGGCGTTCGCCGCGATGCCGCCGGGGAGCCGGGCCGTGGAGGTGTGGACGGCACGGACCCCGAACGAGTTCCTGGACAGCTTCGGCCGCCCCGACCCGAACCAGGACCCGCCGTGCGAACGGACGAGCGACACGACCGTGGTGCAGGCGCTCCACCTGATGAACAGCCCGAACCTCCACCGGAAGGTGACGGCGGACAGCGGTCGAGCGGCGAAGCTGGCCACGAGTGACAAGCCGTTGTCAGCAATCGTCGAGGAGCTGTACCTGCTCGCCTACTCCCGGTTGCCGACAGACGCTGAGAAGGCCGCGGCCGTGCGCCGCTTCGAGCGCCCCGGCGCTAGCCGCCGGCAAGCGACGGAAGACCTGATGTGGGCGCTGCTGAACACGCCCGAGTTTGTATTCAACGACTGATCACGACCCACCACGGAGTCGTCGGTATGCCCGCCCACACGAACTGCGCCGGCGTTTCCCGCCGCGACTGCCTCCAACTCGGGCTCGGCGCCCTGCTCGGCGGCGGGCTCGCGTCCGCCCTCCGCGCCAAGGCGAGCGGCCCGGGCGCCCTCCCGGGCAACGCGAAGGCGTGCATACTGGTCTGGATGGACGGCGGCCCCACGCACTACGAGATGTTCGACCCCAAGCCGAACGCCCCCGCCGAATTCCGTGGCGAGTTCGGCACCGTCGCCACGGCCGTGCCCGGCGTCCGCTACTCCGAGCACATGAAGCAGCTCGCCGGGCTCCTCGGCAAGTACGCGATGATCCGCTCGGTCCGGCACGACCAGGGGAACCACGGTGCGGGCAACCACTACATGATGACCGGGGCGCCGCCGCGCATCCCGGTCGGGTGCGGGGCGTTCGTCAGCTTCCACCCGAGCATGGGCTCGGTCGTCGCCGCCGAGAAGGGGGCACCCGCCGGGCTGCCGCCGTACTTCTCGATGCCGACCATGAGCCGGTCCGGCGGGCCGAACTTCCTCGGCGCCAAGTACGCCCCGTTCGTGGTGGACGGCAACCCCGGCTCGCCCGCTTTCCGTGTCCGCGACGTGGCACTGCCGGCCGGCCTCACCGACGACAGATTCGCCACCCGCACCGACATCCGCCGCGAGGTGGACACGTTCCGCCGAGACACCGACCGCGCGGCCGCCGACCCGGCCGTGGCGCTGGACGAGCACTACGTGCAGGCCCACGACCTGATGACCTCGGCGCCCGCGCAGGCCGCGTTCGACATCGGCCGCGAGCCGGAGCGCACCCGCGAGCGGTACGGCCGCAACCCGCTCGGCCAGCGCCTCCTCCTGGCCCGCCGGCTGGTCGAAGCGGGGGTGCCGTTCGTGACCGTGTATGACGGCGGGTGGGACCACCACACGAAGCTGTTCGAGACGCTGAAGGGCCGGCTGCCGGCGTGGGACAACAGCGTGGCGGCGGTGATCGAGGACCTGTCGCAGCGTGGCATGCTCGACGACACGCTGGTAATCGCGCTCGGCGAGTTCGGCCGCACGCCGCAGATCAACAAGGACGCCGGCCGCGACCACTGGTCGAACGCCATGAGCATCCTGTTCGCCGGCGGCCGCACGCCCGGCGGCCGCGTGATCGGCGCCACGGACACGCGCGGGTTCGCCGCGGTCGAACGGGTGTTGTCGCCGGAGAACTTCGTTTCGACGGTGTACGCGAAGCTCGGTATCGACCCCGGCAAGGTGCTGTACGGCCCGAACGGCCGGCCGGCGCACCTGGTCAGCGACCCGACGCCGATCCGCGAGCTGATGTGAAGCGAGGCTGGCCGCAAAAAGGCACAGAAGACACAAAAATGAAGACGAATACGACCCTGCGTTCTGTCTTCATTTTGTGTCTTCTGTGCCTTTTTGCGGCCAACCCGTCTACTGCCGTCGCGGCCCCTCCGGCGTTGACCTACCTCTTCCCCGCGGGCGGCCCGCGCGGCGGCACCGTCGAGGTGACCGCCTCCGGCACGTTCGACCCGTGGCCGGCGAAGGTCTGGGTCAGCCGGCCGGGCCTGACCGTCACCCCGGCGAAAGACAAGGGCAAGTTCACGGTCGCCGTCGCGGCCGACGCCGCGCCGGGGGTGTACTGGCTCCGCGCCCACAACGCCGACGGCGCCAGCCCGCTGCGCCCGTTCGTCGTCGGCACGCTGCCCGAGATCGTCGAGTCGGAACCGAACGACGAAACCGCACAGGCGAAGGTGATCGACGCACCTGGAGTCGTGGTCAACGGCCGGCTCGCGAAGGCCGGGGACGTGGATAGTTTCGCCGTGGCGCTGAAGCAGGGCCAGACGCTCGTGGCGTCCGTCGCCGCGAACGACACCCTGAAGTCGCCGATGGACGGCGTGTTGCAGGTCGTCTCGCCCGGCGGTTTCGTCGTGGACCAGAACAACGACCGCCGCGGCATGGATTCGCAGTTGACCTTCACGGCTCCCGCCGCGGGCACCTACGTCGTCCGACTGTTCGCCTTCCCGGCGACGCCGGATTCGAGCATCCGCCTGTTCGGCTCCGATGCCTGCGTGTACCGGCTGACGATCACCACCGGCGGGTTCGCCGAATTCGCCACGCCGTTGGCAGTTGCTCCGGACGGCGGCATCGTCGAGGTGACGGGCTGGAATGTGCCGGACGCGGCGCGGCGATTGACCGTCCCGAAGGGCGAGCCCGGGCCGGTGGACCTGTTTCACCCGCTGCTCGGCAACACGATCCGCGTCCGCCGCGAGTCCGGAACGGTGACCGGGAAAGTCGAATCCGCCGGTGCCCCGTTCGAGACCACGGTTGCCGGCCGGAAGGGTCAACCGCTGGCGGTCCGCGCCGAGAGCCGGGCGGTCGGGCTCGACGTGAACCCGGTCGTCCGCGTGCTCGGCCCGGACGGCAAACAACTGGCCCGCGCCGAACCCGGAAAGCTGCACAGTGACACCGCGCTGACGTTCACGCCGCCCGCCGACGGCGAGTACCGCGTGGCCGTGTCCGACCTGTACGGCGCGGCCGGGCGGCGGGGCGTGTTCCTCCTGAAGGTGGCCGCCCCCGAACCGGACTACGACCTGAGCGTCCCCGCCGACCGGATCGCGGTGCCGCCCGGGAAGTCCGTCGATGTCACAGTGAAGGTCGCGCGGCGGAACGGCTTCTCGAAGCCGGTCGAGGTCGTGGCCGAGGGGCTGCCCGAGGGCGTGACGCTGGCGACGAAGGCCCCGGCGGGGAAGGCGGACCCGAACGCCGTCGTCGTGTCGCTGTCCGCCGGCAAGGCGGGGGTGAGCGGGGCGCTCCGGCTGGTCGGGCGGGTGGCGGGTGAGCCGGCGCTGTCGCGACCGGCCCGTGCCCCGAACGGCGAGTTCGACGAGCCGACCGCGGACCTGTGGGTGACGGTCAGCGACACCCCGGTGTCACCGCCGCCGCCGAAGAAGAAGCGCTAGCCGCGCCGCGGCAGCCGGTACGCCTCGCGGGCGTTCGCGGCCATCACCTTGCGGTACGCCGCGTCGCCCTTCCCTTTCACGAACTCGGTCGCGAGCGATACCACCCGCGCGAGCGGGGCGTAGTGGTCGCTCACCGGCCAGTTGGTGCCGAACACCAGCCGGTCGGCGCCGAACGCGGCCCACGCGGCGTCGAGCACCGGGCGGTAGAACGCCGCCTCGGTCGGCGCCCGTTGCTCGCGGCGGCGCGTCGAGTCGGCGAGCGCCGACAGCTTGCACCACACGGTCTTCGCCGCGGCCGCGGCCTTCAGCGCGCCGAGCCACTCCGCCGGCGGGTCACGACCGTCGATATGCGGGTTCCCGAGGTGGTTCACGACGATCCGCAGCGAGGGAAGCCGTCCCGCCAGCCACCCCGCCTCGGTGAACGCCGCGTGGTCGCCGTTCACGTCGAGTGTTCGGCCGGCGTCGGCGAGCGCCTTGAGGCGATCGAACTGGTCGCGGTCGGCCCGACAGGCCCGCACCTCGTCCGCGGTCACGCGGATGCCGACGAACTTCGGGTCGGCCGCGAGCCGGGTGAGGTTGCGGGTAAACTCGCGATCCTGTGGGAACAACCGGCCGACGACGCCGAGCAGGAACGGGTCGTCCTTCGCCAGCCCGAGCAGCCAGTCGGTGTCCTCGACGCGCGGGCTCGCCTCCACGACCACGGTGCCGGTGACGCCGAGCGGCGCCGCCAGCCGGCGGTACTCGGCCGGCAGCACCGGGCGGTACAACACGCGGTCGTCCTTCGCCGGCCACGGCACGCCGCCGGGCCGCGTCGGGTCGTAGAAGTGGGTGTGAGTGTCGATCACCTCGGCGGCCGGCTGCCCGGCCGCGGCGCCGAGTGGCAGCGCGGTGACACCAGCGGCCAGAGCCTCGCGGCGGGTAACGGTCACGCGAGAATCTCCTTCACGACGCGGCCGTGGACGTCGGTGAGGCGGAAGTCGCGGCCGGCGTGGCGGACCGTCAGTCGCTCGTGGTCGAGGCCGAGGCAGTGGAGCATCGTGGCCTGCACGTCGTGGACGTGGACGGCGTTTTCGGCCGGGTGGAAGCCGAGTTCGTCGGTGCTACCGAAGGTGACGCCGCGCTTCACGCCGCCGCCGGCCATCCAGATCGTGTACGCCTGCGGGTGGTGGTCGCGGCCGAGGCTGCGGCCGAGCGTCGGGTTCGACTCCACCATCGGCGTCCGCCCGAACTCGCCGCCCCACACCACCAGCGTGCTGTCGAGCAGCCCGCGCCGCTTGAGGTCGGCGACCAGGGCGGCGCTGCCGCGGTCGGTGGCGCCGCAGTTCGTCCGCAGGTTCCCGGCCACGTCCGAGTGTCCGTCCCAGCCCTCGTGGTAAATCGTGATGTAGCGGACGCCACGCTCCACCATCCGCCGCGCGAGGAGGCACGCCCGCGCGAAGCTCGGCTTGGCCGGTTCGGCCCCGTACAGCTCCAGCGTTTCCTTGCTCTCGCGGCTCAGATCGGTCAACTCCGGGGCGGCGGTCTGCAGGCGGAACGCCATCTCGTAGGCGGCCGTGCGGGTTGCGATCTCGGGGTCGCCGACCGCACCCTGCCGGCGACGATTCAGCTCGGTCACGAGGTCGAGCGTGTCGCGCTGCTGCCGGGCGTCCACGCCCGGCGGCAGCGACAGGTTCAGGATCGGGTCGCCGCCGTTGCGAAAGCGCACGCCGGTGTACGTGGTCGGGAGGAATCCGCTCGACCAGCACGCCGGCCCGCCGCTGATGCCGCCGCCGGTGCTCATGACCACGAACGCCGGCAGGTCGCGCGTCTCGCTGCCGAGGCCGTACAGCGCCCACGACCCGATGCTCGGCCGACCCGGTTGCGAGAAGCCGGTGTTGAAGAAGATCTGCGCCGGGGCGTGGTTGAACTGGTCAGTGTGGACGGCCTTCAGGATCGCGATGTCGTCCACAACCGTCGCCAGGCGCGGCAGCATCTCGGACAGTTCGGCGCCGCTGTTCCCGTGCCGCGCGAAGCGAAATCGGGGCCCGAGTACCGCAGCGTCGGGGCGGATGAAGGCGTAGCGCTGGCCGCGGATCACCTCCGGCGGCAGTGGCTTCCCTTCGAGCTTCGCCAGCGCCGGCTTGTGGTCGAACAGGTCGAGTTGGCTCGGCGCCCCGGCCATGAACAGGTGGATAACGGCCTTCGCCTTCGCCGGGAAGTGTGGCCGCCTCGGCGCCATCAGGGTCGGTGAGTCGGGGGCGTCACCTCCCGGATTCTGGGCGCGCGCCGAGCCCGCGAGCAGCGACGCGAGCGCGGCCTTGCCGACGCCGTAGCCGCAGTCGCGGAAGAAGTACCGGCGGGGAACGGGGAGGTCCGTCACGGTCACTCCTTGTTCACGAACTCGTCCAGGTTGAACACCGCCCGCGCGACCGCGGCCCACGCCGCTCGCTCCACCGCCGGCCCGTCGCCCGGCCCGGCCGCGGCCGTGGCGCGGGCAGCGTCCGCGGCGAATCGCTCGCGCTGCGCCGCGTGGAAGCGCACCAGTACCGCCAGGTCCTCCGCCTGCGGCGTCCGCGCCAGCGCAATGCGGAACAGGTGCGCGGCCTTCGCCGACGCGTCCCCGGGGTGCGCGAGCGCCCGTCGGCCGAGCGCCTGGGCGGCCTCCGTCAGCACCTGGTCGTTCAGCATCGTGAGCGCCTGAAGCGGCGTGTTCGACACCTCGCGGCGGGCCTGGCACGCCTCGCCGCTCGGCCCGTCGAACGTCGCCGACATGGCGAACGGGGCGGTGCGCTTCGTGAACGTGTACAACCCGCGGCGGTAGCGGTCCTCGCCCGGGCTCGGCGTCCACGGCTGGCCGTTGTACGACCCCTCGGTCGCCACCCCTGCCGGTTGCGGCGGGAACACACCGGGGCCGCCCATCTTCGCGGAGAGGAGCCCGCTCGCCCGCAGGAGTGAATCGCGAATCTGCTCGGCCTCCAACCGCACGCGCGGGCCGCGGCTCAGCCACACATTCTCAGTGTCCTTCGACCGCTGCTCGGGGGCCGCGCGCGACGCCTGCCGGTAGGTCGCGCTCGTGACGATGAGGCGGTGCAGCTTCTTCATAGACCAGCCGCCGGGGCCGGCGAATTCCGCAGCGAGCCAGTCCAGCAGCGCCGGGTGCGAGGGGGCGTCGCCCTGGTAGCCGAAGTCGTCCACGGTGCGGACGATGCCGCGGCCGAACAACGCCTGCCACTGGCGGTTCACCGTTACGCGGGCGGTCAGCGGGTTGTCGGGCGAGACGAGCCAGCGGGCGAGCGTGAGCCGGTTCTGCGGCGCGGCAGCAGGCACGGGGGGTAACACTGCGAGACCGCCGGGGGTGACCGGTTCCTTCGGCTGAAGAAACTCGCCGCGGTGGTGGCGGTGCGTCTCGCGCGGGAAGTCGGCGGGCCGCTCGCGGAACACGAGCGTCGTCGTCGGCTTCGGCAGTTGCTTACGGGCCGCGTCGATCTCGTCGCGCGCCGCCTTGAGTTCGGGGGCCGCCTTCGCCCACGCGGCCAGGAGTGTTCGGCGCTGGTCGGCTGTCAGGCGATCGTCGGGAAGCGTCAGCAACTCCTCGACCTCGGCCGGGAGTGTGCTCGCCTTCGCTCCGCCGGGCGCCGTCGTCACCGCGAGTCGGAACCGGCCCAGGCTCGCCGAGTAGTGGCGCTCGAAAGCGAGTTCCAGCGTCGCGGCCGACGCCGGCAGTGCCGCGGCGGGAACGAACACGGCCTGGCTCGCGGTCCCCTCCCGGCCGGTCGCCGCCCAGCCGGACTGCTGCTGCCCGTCGATCGCCTGCGCCGCGGTCGTGGGGTTGGCCCCCTTCGCCATCGCGGCGAACGACTCGCTGGTGCCGGCGAACGTCACCCGCTGCCCCCCGGCGGTGAGCACGAACTCGCTGAGCAGAAAGTCTCCGAACGGCCCCTCGTAGAACGCCCGACCGGGGCCGCGCGCCGGAAGGCTGTCGTGCGGCAGCGCCTCGATTCGCACCGCCGTCACGCCGGCCGGGAGCGCGGGAAGCGTCGCCGCGTACACGTCGCGCTTTTGGGGGTCGCCGGTGGCCAGGATCGAGCCGTCGGGCTGAACGGTCAGCTTGGTGTGCGGGCCGGCGTCGAGCGCGGTCGGCCGCAGCACGGTCCACTTCCTGGCCTTCGGCCGTTCGGCGGCGAGCCACGCGGCGAACTGCTTCTCGCGCACGGCCACGGGCACGCGGTCCGGCAGGGCGGCTTCCAGCCCGCCGATCTTTGCCCGCAGCCGGTCGCGCTGCTGCTCTTGTTCGGGCGTGAAGACGTCCAGCATGGGCTCGTCCGCGTTGTTCAGGAACGCGAAGAGGCGGTAGTACTCGGTGTGCGAGATCGGGTCGAACTTGTGCGTGTGGCACTGGGCACAGCCGACCGTGAGACCGAACCACACCATACCGGTCACGGCCACGCGGTCGGTCATGGCGTGGTAGCGGAACTCCAGCGGGTCGATGCCGCCCTCCTCGTTCAGCATCGTGTTGCGGTGGAAGCCGGTGGCGATCAACTGGTCCTGCGTCGGGTTCGGCAGCAGGTCGCCGGCCAGCTGCTCGATCGTGAAGCGGTCGAACGGCACGTCGGCGTTCATCGCCCGGACCACGTAGTCGCGGTAGAGCCAGATCGAGCGGGCGCGGTCCTTCTCGTAGCCGTTGGTGTCGGCGTAGCGGGCCAGGTCGAGCCAGCGGCGCGCCCAGCGCTCGCCGTACTGCGGCGACGCCAGCAGCCGGTCCACCATCCGCTCGTAGGCGTCGGGGGCGGCGTCGTTCACGAACGCACCGACCTCCTCGGGCGTCGGCGGCAGGCCGATCAGGTCGAGGAACACGCGGCGGGCGAGCGTCGGCCGGTCGGCTTCCGCGGACGGCGTGAGGCCGCGAACGGCGAGAGCGGCGAGCACGAAGTTGTCGATCGGGTTGCGGACCACCGCCCCGGCAGGAGCCGGCGGCACCGGCGGCCGGCGGACCGGAGTGAACGCCCAGTGCGGGTCGTAGCGGGCGCCGGCCGCGATCCAGCGCTTCAGGATGTCCTTCTCGCGGGCCGTAAGCGCGTTCTTCACCGCCGGCGGCGGCATCACCTCGGTGGGGTCCGCGGAGTGGATCCGTTTCACGACTTCGCTGGCGTCCGCGTTACCCGGGCGGAGTGCCTCCAAGGCGGCGGCGCGGTCGTCGAGCCGCAGATCGGCCTTGCGGCTCTTGTCGTCCGGCCCGTGGCACTTGAAGCACTTCCCGGCGAGGATCGGCCGCACGTCGCGGTTGAAGTCGGGCTCTTGCGCCGCGGCCGGCGTGGCGGCAAGAAGGGCGGCGGCGAGCGCCAGCGCGGACCGCGGCATCGGCAGGCTCCGGGGAGGAGAGGGCATTTTATCGCGGCCGCCGGCCGTGGCGAATTCCGTTGTCCTGCGGGATGGTGAACGTACACTCACCCGCGGCCGGGGCGGAGCAGGTCCGCCCCGGCCGAGACACGAGCCGGAGTCACTGATGAAAACGCTGTACGCGGTGCTGGTGGCCGGGATTGTCGGGTTCGGCGGGGTGGTGACGGCCGACGAGAAGGCCGCCCCGAAGATCGAGGGAACCTACACCATCGTCGGCGGGGTGAAAGACGGGGTTAAGGCCAAGGTGGACCAGGACGGCAAGCCGACGGTGGTGACGATCGACGCCAAGCAGGTGTTCCTCGGCGAGAAGGGTAAGGGGTTCGTGATCGCGTACAAGCTCGTGGGGACCGACAGCCCGACGAAGATGGAGATGAAGATTCTGGACGCGCCGCCGCCGTTCGCCGACGCCAAGGGCGCCCAGGCCTACGGGCTGATTGCGGCGAAGGGTGACACGTTGAAGCTGGCGTACAGCCTGGACAAGGAGAAGCAGCCGACCGACTTCAGCGGCAAGCACGGGTTCGCGTTCGAGTTGAAGAAGTCGGCGAAGTAGTGACACACGGCGAGCCGCCCGCCGCGAGGCAGCGGGCGACTCGCCATGCGTCACTACTCGATCCGAATCGTCGGGTCGAACTGCCCCAGCAGCATCCGGTCGCGCGGGTCGGCGAGCGCTTGCAGGAAGTGAACCGCGTCCCAGATCGCGTCCGGCTGGTCGGCCGGCACCGCCCCCGCTTTCGCCTTCGAGTCCGGCATCGTCGAGGCATAAATGCCGGCGTACACCCGGGCATACAGGTCTTCGCCGCGGCGGCCGCCGCGGTACACCCCGAGCGTCAGGTTCCGCGGCTGCACCACCGTGCCCCACACGTCGAACTTCAACTGCTGCGTCCGGCCGTAGTTTTGGTGGCAGCTCGCGCAGGTACTCGTGAACACGCGGAAGCCGCGGGCCGCGGACGCCAGCCGGTCCGTCGGCGTCGGCGTGTTCTCCGGCGGCACCGGGATGCGGTTCGCCTCCGCGCGGCCCCAGTTGCCGAGCGTCAGCAGCACCCGCAGCGCTAGCGTTTGCTGGCCGAGGGCGCGCGAGTAGTCGGGGTCGTCCTCGTTCGGGTTCTTCGTCAGCTGGATCATCCGGGTCATCCAGTCGAACTCGGCCTCGCCGCGGACGCTGAGGTGGATCACGTACCCGGCCAGGTCGTCGATGTCGGCCGTGGTGAGCTGCGCGAACGCCGGCATCATCGAGCCCGGCAGGCCGTTCGTGATACTGCGGCGGAGGTCGTCCTTGCGGGGCTTGCCGAGTTCGCCCTTGCGCGGGGTGCCGGGCGGGAACGCGGTCACGAACTTGAACACGCCGCGGCGGTAGTCGCGCGGCATCGCCGTCCCCGCGACAGCATGGATGCCGTCGCCGGCCCCGCTCGGCCCGTGGCACTCGGCGCACCAGCGGCGGTACAGCACCGCGCCGCGGGCTAGCGCTGCGTCCGTCAGCCCCAGCTGCTCCACGGCCGCCGCCGCCTCGGTGGCCGCCTCCTCGGTCGCCTGCGCGGCCGACTTCCCCGCGCGGCCCTCGGTGTACGCCTCGTAAACCTTTAGCTTCTCGGCGTCCTTCACCGTCACCGGGCGCACGACTGGGGCCGCGGGCGTGCCGAACGCGGCGTCGAGGAACGCGGCCAGCTCCTTCCGTAGCTCCGGCGTCAAATCCTTTTCGGGGTCGAGGATCGCCCTGCCGAGCTTGGGCTTCAGCTGCGCCACGAACTCGGCGTCCGGGGCGGCGGCGTCGAGCTTCAGCACGCGGAGCGGCGGCGCGCCGGCGCTGTACCAGCGCGGCGGGGCGCCGAGGTCACCGACGGGCATCAGGTCGGAGCGGACGGGATAGCGGGCAGTGGTCGCGTCCGCGATGTGGGCGATGTCGACGGTGAGAGCCGGGCTATCGCACCCAGCGGCGGTGGCGGCGGCGACGAGCGCGAGGAGGAGGCGACGCATGACCACCCACGGGCGACGGGAGCGACTTTTTTCTTTGGCTATTCTTGTGTTTCCGGCCGGGCCGTCAAGAATAGCGGGATGCCGCGCCGCGCCGCCGTCGCCGTCCTCCTCCTCGCCGCGACCGCGGCGCGCGGGCAGCAGCCGCTCGAGCCGGCGGTCCTCCGCGGCGACTCGCCGCAGACCCGCAAGCGGCTCGCGGAGGCCGAGGCGAAGCTCCTCGCGGGCAAGGCTGCCGACGCGGCCGACGACTTGCAGCGCGTGCTCGACGAGGCCGGCGACGACCTCGTCGGCCTGGACGGCAAGCACTTCCGCCCGGCCCGGCTGGTGGCCCACGGGCTCCTCGCTCGCCTCCCGGCCGACGCCCTGAAGGCGTACCAGAATCGCGTCGACGCACCGGCCAAGCTGCTCCTCGACGCCGGGGCGCGCGACCGCGACCCGCTCCCGCTCTGGCAGCTGCTCGACCGATACTTCGTGTCGCGGCCCGCACAAGACGGCGGGCGGCTGCTCGGCGATTTGCTCTTCGAGCGGGGCGAGTTCCGCGCCGCGGAGTTGGTGTGGCGCCGGCTCCTCCCCGACGGCAGCGCCGACCTGGCGCACCCGACGCCGCCGTCGGACCCGGCGGCGCTGCGGGCACGGGTGGTGCTCGCGGTCATCTTCGAGCACGAGTTCGAACGCGCGGCCGAGGAACTGAAGGCGTTCGAGGCGCGGCACGCGGGCGCGGCCGGGCCGGTCGCGGGCCGAAACGGGCCGTACGCCGTGACGCTGCGGGCGCTGCTCGACAGCCCGCCGCGGCTGGCGCCGGACGCGGCGACCGGCGCGTGGTCGACGTTCGGCGGCGGCCCCGACCGCGCCGGCCGCGTTACCGGGCCGGTGCCGTACCGATGGCCGCCGACGCCGACCTGGCGCAAGCCGCTCGTGGACGCCAACATGGCGTTCCTCCCCGGCCGCCTCCGCCCGCCGACGCGGCACCCGGTCATCGTCGGTGGCACGGTGTTCGTGCCCGGCGACCGGATCCAGGCGTTCGACCTGAAGACCGGCGACCGCACTCACAGCGGCGGTGTGCGGAACCTCGACACCGACGCCGGCGGCACGTTGTCGGCGTTCGCCGGCCGGCTGTTCCAGCGGACCGGGCCGGCGGCGGTGCGGCCGCCCGAGGCGAAGGCCGGGAAGGCGGACGAGACCGCCCTCGCCGCAGTCGCCCGGCCGGACGGGTCGGCGCCGAGCGCCCTGCCGTTGCGGGAGGCGTGGAAACTGCCGCCGCCCGCCGCCGGCGAGAACCGCGGGCCGGCCGTGTGGGAGGGTGCCCCGCTCGCGGCCGACGGCCGGTTGTACGCCGCGTTCGCCCGGTTCGACGGCGGCCGGGTGGCGCACGCGCTGGCGTGCTACGACCCCGCCGACGCCGTCACCGTCCCGCGCCCGGCGTGGGTGACGGAGGTGAGTGACAGTCCGTTGTCGGTGGGGGCCGAGGGCCGGCCGCGGCAGGAGTTGGTGACGCGGGCCGGGCGGAACGTGGTGCTGGCGACGAACGCCGGGGCGGTGGTGGCGGTGGACGCTGCGACCGGGAAGCGGGCGTGGGGCTTCGCCTACCCGCGGGCGGGGAAGCGGGCCAACGACGCCAGCCGCTCGGCCGACCCGGCGCCGGCGGTCGCGGCCGGCGGGCGGGTGTTCGTCGCCCCCGCAGACGCCGACCGGGTGTACGCCCTCGACGCCGAGACAGGCCGCGCGGTGTGGGAGAGCGCGCCCGTCGACGGGGCGCAGATTCTCGGCGTGACTGACGGCCGCGTCGTGATAACGGTCACCGGGCCGCTCCGCGGCGCCCGCGGGCTGAGCGTGGCCACCGGCTCGCACCGGCCGCCGGAGGGCTGGGCGCAGCACGACGGCGGCGGCCAGTTGACGTTCGGCCGCGGCCTCGTTGCCGACGGCGTCGTCTTCTGGCCGACGCGGTCGGCCGGGCTGGCGTTGCTGAATTCGGCTACCGGCTACCCGCTGGCGCCGCCGCTGCCGTCGCCGCTCGGGCCGGGGGGCCCGGTCGGGAATCTGGCGTACGCCGACGGCGTGCTCGTCGTGGTGACCGCGACGGAGGTGATGGGCTATGTCGCCGAGGACCGCACGCCACCGCCGCGCTCCGAGCCCGGCCCGCCGCGGTTCGACGCCCTCCTGGACGGTGCCGAGCGCCGGCTCGCCGCCTGCGACCGTGCGGGCGCCGAGAAACTGCTGCTCGAAGCGGCGAAGGGCTCCGCCGCGGAGCGCGCCCGCGCCGCGGCTCGTCTCGTCTTGCTGACACCGCCGGGGACTGAAGAAGCGAACCTGCCCCCGGACGTGCGTGCGCTCCTCACCCCGTCCGTTCGATCGGAATGGCTCCTGACCGCCGACGGGCAGTTCGTCACGCTCCGCGAACTGCTGTCGCGCCAGGCCGGCCGCGGCACCCCGGCTCGCGCTCCGCCTGCGGTTCAACCGGTCACCCCGGACGTACCCTTCGCGCTCGGCGCCGACGCCCGCGTCCGCCGAATGGTGCCGTTCCCGCCGGCGACGTTCCCCCTTTCCCCCGTCCCGGGCGCGACCAGCACCCACGCCTTCGCCGCGAGCCCGCAACAGATCACCGCCTTGCCGCTCGCCGGCGGCGCGCCGCGCCGGTTGCCCGCGGCCGATCTATTCACGCACGCCGCCGACCTCGGCGCCGGCTTCGTCGTCGCGGGACCGTTCGCGGTGGCCGTGTACGGCGCCGGCGACGAAGCCGAGTGGGTGTTCCGCCTACCCACCACCGACGCGCTCCCGGAGCGCCCCGGCCGCGTGCCGTTCCGCACCGGCGAGCGCCGCCCGCCGCCGCACCTGTCGGCGTTCACGCTAGCCGGCGACTGGCTCCTCGCCCGCGTCGGCGAGCACCACCTCGTCGGCCTCGACCTCGCCGGCCGGCGCGTCGGCTGGGTGCTCGGCGGGCACGGCCGGCCGCGGTACGAGCCGGTCGTATTCCCGGGCGTGCCGGCGTTCGGGCCGCACCTGTACGCCGCGGGGCCGCTCGCCGCGGTGCAACTGTCCGACGGCCGGCGGTGGTTCGTCAACGTGGCGACGGGTTGCGTCTGCGACCGCGGCGGCCGCTCGCTCGACGGCTCGGTGCCGACCGGCCACGGCGAGCGCACGGCCGGGGCGCTGTGGACGGCGCCGCCGGCGCGGTTGACCGGCGACCGGATCGCTTTTTCGGACGGGCCGGGGCTCGTGCAGGTGTTCCGGCCGTCGCTCGACAAAACGGTCTGGACGTATGCCGCGACCGGCGACGCGAGTTTGAGCGGCGAGCCGCCGCGCGTCCGGGCGCTCGGCGGCGACGCCTTCGTGCTCGTCCGCCGCAACCACGGCTGCGAGTTGGAGCGGTTGTCGTCGCTCGACGGCACGCAGGCCTGGGAGGAACCACTCTTCCTGGACGCGGGTCGCATCGACCTGTCGGCGATCGACGCGGACGCTTCACGGCTGTACGTGCCGGTCGGCGAGAGGCTGCGAGCGTTCGACAAGGAGGACGGCTCGGCCGCGTGGTCGGCCGACCTACCGAAGCTGCGCGGCGCCGGTGGCTGGCACGTGCGGGTGGGAACCGAGGTGGTGCTGGCTTACCCCGCGGAGGCGATCCCCGATGAGCCGGTGGCCGACGTGTGGAGGCGCGTCGTGCGGTCATTCGCACGCGTGCCGACGGCGTGGCGGCTGCCGCTGTTGGCCGAGACGCTCGCCGACACCTGGGGCGAGCGAACGGTGCCGGTGTTGCTGTTCGACCCCGAGACGGGCGAGTTGTTGAAGCGCGTGACGCTGACCGCCCGCGGCCCCGGGGTGACGGCGCACGCCGCGGGGAACGCGGCGGTGGTGGTCACCGGCGCCGGGGTGACGTGGTTGCGGTAGCCGTCACTTCGTCGTCCACGCCGGCGGGGGGGCGATGTCGTCCGTCGGCCGCTTGCCGGCGTCGGCCCGGCCGCTGCCAGCCAGCCGCGAGATCAGCCGCACCGTCATGTCGGCGTCGCACGTCATCTGGCAACTCAGCCGCACGCCGGTCAGCCCCTTCGCCGCCAAAACCGCCTTCTCCGCCTCCGTGATCTGGTCCGGCTCACCGGACACGAACTCAACCCTGCACGTCGTGCAGCGGGCGTTGCCGCCGCAGGCGTGTAACTGGTCGACACCAGCCTCGTCGGTGAGCGCCAGTACCAGCCGCTTGCCGGCCGGCACGTCCACGGGGGCGGTTCCTTCGACGGTCAACATCGGCATGGCGATTCTCCGGATAGAGTAACCTCATCCTAGGCGGCCGAGCAAACCGCGGACCGCGACACGCCCGTTACCTTTCCCCCGGCTGTCCCCCTTACTGGTACTCGTACCCGATGTGGAAGGTGATCCGCCCGTCCGGCAGGCGGCGGATGTTCGTCACGTGGACCGGCAGGCCGCCACCGAGTTGGCTGCGGCTGCTCGGCACCGTGTACGGCGTGAACGCCGTGTTCGACTGGCTCGGGTACGGCACCGAGCCCAGGTACACCCGCGGCCCGCTCGCGCCCTCCACCCCGTGCGACTCCTCCAGGATCGGCCGGCCGTTCACCACGCGCCACACCAGCAGCCCGCTCGCCGGCAGCGACTCGTCGAACCCCTTCTTCTGGCGGTTCTCCAGCAGGAAGTACTCGCTGCCGTCGGCCCGCACCGCCACCTTCACGCACTGCGTGGGGTCGTCCTCGATCGGCCCCAGCACCAGCTTCTGTTTCACCCGCGGGTCGATCAGCGTCGGCTTCACCCACCCGAGTTGCTCGCGGCACCACGCCGAGAAGTGCTGCGGCTTACCCGTGTCCACCTGGTTCGACATCGCGCACCACACCCCCACGCCCTCCGAGCCGGGGAGTTCCGGCCGGGCGTACAGGTCCGGGAGGCCGAGCATGTGGCCGAACTCGTGGCAGAACACGCTGATGTTCCGCATCTTCGAGCCGCCCTCGTCCACGATGAAGTACGGCCACCGCTTCCCGCCGAACGTCACGTTCGCCCGGTGCGGCCAGTAGATCGTCGACCGGGCCACGTTCGGCACCCGCCCGCCGGCGTAGATGAAGAACATGCCGTCGAAGCCGTCGAGGGCGTCCTTCTTCTTGTCGGTCAGCTTGGTCAGCGACTCGGTCAGCAGGGCCAGCTTCTCGCGCTGCTCGATCCCGGCCCCGACGCCGGACGTGTACTCCGACCGCTTCTTCGACATCTGCATCCAGCCCAGGAACTTCCCCTCCAGGTGCAGCTTGCCGTAGCTGATTTCCTTGTAATAGTCGTGCATGCTGCCGTGCACCTTCTCGCCGGTGGCGTTGCGGTCGGTGTACGTCCCCAGGCTGAACAGCGACGCTTCCCAGTCGGCGTCGGTGATCGTCGGGTTGTGCTTCACGTCGGGGTACTCGACGCCGACGATCGCCAGGCGGTAGGTGCCCTTCTTCCACGCCGACGGAATCCGGTCGTCCCACCCGCCCCTCCCCCCGGGGCCGGGCTGAATCACGCCCTCCGCGATGAGCGTCGGCTGGGCCTCGACGCGCTTGCCGTCGCGCTCGGCCAGCACGTTGATCCGGTCGCCGGGCCGGCGGTCGGCCATCAGGTCGCGGAAGGCGGTGTCGCCGTCCACGTCCTTGCCGTCGATCTTCACGATCACGTCGCCGGCCTTCAGGCCGGCCGCGGCCGCCGGGCCGCCGGCGGTCACGTCGGTCAGCTTCACGCCCGCACCCTTCGACGCGCCCAGCTGGATGCCGAGGACGGCCCGGCCGGCGGCGGCCAGCGGGCGGGTCGTGGCCTTCAGCGTGGCGGCCACCTGGACGGTCTTGCTCCCGCGGTCCACGGCCAATTTCACCGACTCGCCGGCCAGGCGCGACCGGAGCGCGTCCTGAACCGCAGTCGGCGACGTGTAGCGGGTGCCGTCGATGGCGGCGACGACGTCGCCCACTTTCAGTCCGGCGGCCTCGGCCGGCGAGTCCGGCTCCACCGCGTCGACGACGGCCTGGCCGTCCTTGCCGACGACGAGCAGGCCGAGGTAGCCGGCGGCGGTCGGGGCGGCGGACGCGCTGGCGGCGAACAGTTTGGGGTCGGCCTTCACGGCGTCGGCGACGGTGCGGTAGCCGGTGAGATCGACCCCGGGGCGCGGCGGCGGGGCGACGGGGAGCGGGTCGGCCGCGACGGCGGCGACGACGGCGGCGAGCAGCGCCGCGGAGGCGAGCGTGGTGCGTGTCATGGCGCGAGCCCTGGTGCCGGGAGGGGATAAGGCGGTTTTAGCCCCCCGGAGGTGAAGCGGAAATGAGAGGGGGCGCGGCCCGTCATTCGGACCGGGTGCATTGTGTGTCACGTTCCCCCCCGGGGGGTCGAGGCACGCATTGAGTCAATGACACAGATTAGTGTTGGAGCGACACCGGGGGTGGCGTTCTGGTATACTTCTTCCCAACCCGCCCGCGGCGCCCAATATTCCGCCCCGGGCGGCGAACCTCCAGAGTAAGAACCGGAGGACCGGTTTCGCACGGGGGCGCGCGTGGCGATGAAGTTCACCCACCGATCCGGACAGCGCCCGCTGGACGGGTTCACCATCAAGCGCGGCGTCGGCCAGGGCGGCTTCGGCGAGGTCTATTTCGCCGTCTCCGACGCCGGCAAGGAAGTCGCGCTCAAGCTCCTGTTCCGCCACCAGGACGCCGAGCTCCGCGGCATCGCCCACTGCCTCAACCTCAAGCACCCGAACCTCGTTCACCTCTACGACCTCCGCACCGACGACCGCGGCGCGAAGTGGGTGGTCATGGAGTACGTGTTCGGCGAGTCGCTCGCCCAGTGGATCAACCGGTACCCCACCGGCCTGCCGAGCGACCTGGTCCGCGAATGGTTCGCCGCCATCGGCCGCGGCGTCGCCTACCTCCACGAGCAAGGCGTCGTCCACCGCGACCTGAAGCCGGCGAACATCTTCGTCGAGAACGGGCACCTCAAGATCGGCGACTACGGCCTGTCGCGGCGGATCAGCCTGAGCCAGGGCGGCGAGCTGACGCAGGGCGTCGGCACCCCGCACTACATGGCTCCGGAGATCAAGAGCGGCAACTACACCCAGTCGATCGACATCTACGCCTGCGGGGTCATGCTGTTCGAAATGCTGACCGGCCTGCCGCCGTTCGAGGGGCAGACGCCGATGGAGGTGCTGGTCAAGCACCTCACGGACACGCCGGACCTGGCGAAGGTGCCGGCGGCGTACCGCGCGGTCGTCGGCCGGGCGCTGGAAAAAGACCCGGCCGTTCGCTACCCGACGATGCGCGAGTTCGTGCGGGCGGTCGAGGAAGTCGGCTCCGACCCCGTGACGAAGGCCGTGCCCGTGGGCCTGCTGAAGACAACCGCCGTGCCGGTGGCATCACCACCCGCCGGGCCGCTGCCCGACGCGCGTGTCGCTCCGGTGGCGGCGCCTCCGTCGCCGCGGTTCGCCTCCGGCCCGATCCCGGTCGGCGTGCGGACGTGGCTGACGCAGCGGCTCGGGGCGTTCGCCCTGGCCCCGGTCGTGGCCGGCCTCTGCACCGCCCCGTTCGTGCTGTTCGGCGCGCCGCAGCCGTGGTCGCTGCTGGGGCGGATGATCCTGCTCTCCACCGCCCTGAGCTGGGGCGCACTCTCCGTCGCCCGCACGCCGAAGGACAAGGCTTCGGGCTGGGGCCGGAAGTTCCAGATGCTGTTGGTCGGCCTCGCGCTCGGCGGGTTCGCCTTCTGGCTCGACGGCTGGTCGGCGCCGAGCGCCGGCCCGGCGGTGGAGACGGGCCGCGACCTGACGCTCGGCTCGTGGGCGCGGGTGAGCCCGGAGCTGTTCAGCACGGCGACGCGGTACGCCCTGTACTACGGCCTGGCCGTGGCCGCGTGCCCGTGGTGGGGCATGACGAACCGCAACCGGAAGGAGCGGTTCAAGTTCGGCCGGGTGGTGCTGACGGGGTTGGCCGGCGGGGTGCTGCTGTTCCTGTGGCCGTGGGGCTACTCGTCGGCGATGCTGAGCGTGTTTCCCCTGGTGATCGCGTCGGTGGCCGTACAGGTGGTGAGCCCGTGGCAGGCGCCGCCTCCGCCCCCGCCGCGGCCGCAGGTGGTGCGCGGCCCGGCCCCGCGGCGCCGGCAGTACGCATAAGGCCACAACGCCGGACCCGTCAGATTGGGCGAGCTTTGCTCCGGAAGGCAGCATGAACAGGATTCGCATTACCGCCGTCGCCCTGCTCGCCGCCCTTCTGGCCGGGTGCGGCGGGCCGCGTACCCCGGCCGACGGCGGGGCGCGCACGCCCAAGGCGCAGGAAAATCGCAGGCTGGCCGAGAACCTGGCCGTCGCCGCCGCAGTCGGCGCGGCCACGGCCGAGGTCGCGGCGCACCCGGAGTTGGAGAAGAAGACGCTGGCGTCGCGGGTGAAGGCCGGCATCGAGGTCTTCTTGCACCCGGAGCAGCGCGTGTCCACGCCGACCCCGGCGCCTCCGCCGGCGCCGACCCCACCGCCCGCCCCCACGCCGCCGCCGCCGCCGGAACAAGTCGTCCGCGTCGAGCTGGCGGTGAAGCCGGTGCCGCCCCCGAGCGGGTCGGTGCTGGTCCGGGAGCGGGTGGCGAGCGAGTTGCCGCTGCCGACCGAGGCCGAGGCCGAGGAGGCGACCATCCAGGCCGCCGCGACCCGCATCCGCGAGGCGTTCGCCAAGCTCGACCCGCCGCTGGACTACTCGCCGAGCCCGGCCGCGGTGAAGGCCGAGTTCCTCCGCGGCGAGCGCCGCGTCCGCCCGCCGACGGAGGCCGAGAAGACCGCCCTGGCCCGCGTCGGGTACGCGTCCGATCGGGTGTACGTGGAGTACACGCTGGAGGCGACGGCCGAGCAGGTGCGCGAGATCCGCGGCCGCGAGCGCGTGGCGGGGGGCCTGAAGCTGTTCGGGCTGCTGGCCGCGGCCGCCTCGGTCGGGTTCGTGTTCCTGCGGCTGGACGCGTGGTCGCAGGGGTATCTCACGAGCTGGCTGGCGTTCGTCGCCGCGGCCCTGGCCGGCGGCGCGGTCGCGGCGTATGTGTTCGCCTGACCCTCCCGCCCGGGGGCACCGATGGCGCGGCGGCTCCTCACCGTGCTTCCCGTGCCGGCCCTGCTCCGCGCCGCCGCCGAGGCGGACAGCCCCGACCGCGCCGCCACCTTCCGCGACACCGTCCGCGTCGTCGCCCCCGACGCCCTCGTGGCGGCCGCCGACCCCACCCGCGGCTACCGGTTCGCCGCCGTGTGGGCGGCGATCGCCCTCCTGAGCGTCGGCTGGCTCCTGTACCGCCGCCGCACCCACCCCGCACCCCGGGCCGCCCGATGACCACCGAGTCCGACCGCCTGCTGGTGCAGCGGGTGAAGGAGAACCCGCGTAAGAGCCGCGCCTACGAGGAGGCGTGGAACGAGCTGTTCACCCGCTACCGCGGCCGGCTCGCGGCGTACGTGCGGCGGCGGCTCAAGGACCAGGCCGCGGTCGACGACGTGGTGCAGGAGACGTTCGTCGGCCTCGGCAACAGCCTGTCCAACTTCGACGACCGCCGCGACCTCCAGACGTGGCTCTTCACCATCGCCTCGCACAAGGTGACGGACCACCTCCGCCGCGTCGGCCGGCGGCCGGTGCAGCCGGGTGGCGACGCCGAGGAAGAAGGCATGGACCGCGCTGCGGACGAGCGGCAGCGGCCGGCGAGCAGCCTGGCCCGCAGCGCCGAGCGCCGCGACAGTGAGGAGGAGGCACTCGGCCGGGCGCTGACGCTGCTGGTGCGCGAGTGGCTGACGAAGGGCGAGTTCGTGAGCGTGATGACGCTGGAGTTGCTGCTGGTGAAGGGGTGGGCGAACAAGGACGTGGCGGCCCGCGTGGGGATCACCGAGCAGCAGGTGGCGAACCTGAAGTTCCAGGCGAAGCGGCGGCTGCACGACACGCTCGCCGCGGCCCAGTTGTCGGCGGACGTGTTCCCGGAACTGCGGGCGGGAGAGTAAGGCGAGCGGCCCGCGTGAGCGGGCTGTTCCGAGGCGCTTGTAACGCCTACGGAACAGCCCGCTCACGCGGGCCGCTCGCCGTGCGTTACTTGCACGGGCTCGGGCACGCCGGCGGCGGGCACGGGTCGCACGCCAGCCGCTGGCCGCACACCCGCTTGAAGAAGTCCCGCAGGGTGCCGTTGCCGTTCGAATCGCCCAGCACGCACCGCATGCCGCAGCCGACCGAGCACGCGCACGGGGCGCACCCGCAGGCCGCGGCCTTCGTCAGGCACGGGCCGCACCCGCAGGCAGCCGCCTTCGTCGCGCGCGGGCCGCACGCGGACGCCGAGCCACACACCGGCCCGCACGGCACCCGCACCTCGCACGGCACGTCGCGCGTCACCACCACCGGCACGCACTTCGTCACGCACTCCGTCTTCATCACCGTGACCCGCTCCGGGACGCGGCGGACCACCTCCTCCGTCACCGTCTTGCACGTCGTCACCGGCACGCACTTCGTCACCTCGGTCGGCACCATCCGCGTCACCTTCGTCGGGACGTGCTTCACGTCCTCGACCGGCACCTGGCGCGTCACCGTGTACGGCACGCGCCGCACTTCGGTGACCGGGTGGACCCGGGTGACGTGGTACGTCACCGACTTGGCAACGCGGGCGCCCTCGACGAACACGCGGCCGGGGCCGTCGGTGTCGTGGGTGACGGCGCCGGGGGCGAGGGCGGCGTCGCCGCCGCCGACCACCTTGGCCCCGCCCTTGGCGGCCGCGGCCGCGTCGCCGGCCAGCGAGGCGGCGTCGGCGTAGGCGCCGAGCGCGTTCCGCCGCACCGTCTCGGGCACCTTCTTCACCTCGGTGACGGGGACCATCTTGGTCACCGTGTGCGGTACCTTCACCGTCACCTCCTCGCGCACGGTCCGCAGTACCGTCACCGGCACCTTCTCGACCGTCGTCACCGGCACCTTCTTGTGGACGGTCTCGGTCACCTTCTCGCTGACGGTGCGGCGCTGGTACGTGGTCACCGGCACCTGCTCGACGACGGTGCGGTGGCGCGTCACCTGCCGGGTCTCGACGCGGTCGCAGTCGCGGACCCACACCGTCTTCGTGCCCGTCTGCTTCTGCACGGTGCCGCACGCGCACGGGTCGAACGCGCACTCGTACACGGGCACCGTCTGGCGCCGCAGCTTCCCCTTCACCACGACCGACTCGCACACCGTCTCGGGCACCGACTTGCAGACGGCCCGGGTGCCGGCGACCGGCTCGCAGACCGTCTTGCACACGGTCTTCGTGACCTGCTCGCAGACGTCCTGGCAGGTCGTCTTGCGGACCTCGCGGTAGCACGTCTCGGGCACCTGCTTGCACACCACCTGCACGCAGTCCTTATAGTGCGTCTCGCGGACGGGGCACTGCGTCGTCGTCGCGCAGTCCTTCAGGACCGTCTCGCAGACCGGCTTGCACACCTGGAAGTACTCGGTCTTGCAGAACGGCTCCGTCGTGGTGCGGCACACCGTGACGGGGCACTCGCGGTAGTGCGTCTCCTCGACGGTCTTGCAGTGCGTGGTGCGGACCTCGCGCAGCACGGTTTCCGTCACCGGCTTCATCACCGTCTCGGTGACGGTGGTGTTCACCGTCTCGGGCACCTTGCGGGTGACGATCTCGCGGACCTCCTTCATCACCACCGTCTCGACCGGGCGCGTCACCTGCTCGGTCACCTTCCGGTACACGGTCTCCTGCACCGGCCGGGTGGCCGGGCGGGCGGCGCCGCTCGCCGCCGCGGGCGGGGCGACGGGGATGGCGGTCGCCTTGGGAATGTCGGGGAGGGTGCTCGGCGGGTCGGCCGCGCGGGCGGCGGCCAAGCCTACGAGCAGGCCGCCGAGGGCGACGGCCCGGCCCCATCGGCTGAGAGTCATCGGTACTGCCTCCTGCGGACCGACGGCCGCCCCCGCGTCCTGCGGGAGGCGCGGGCGGCGGATGCGCCCGGGCCGGTGGTCCGTTCGGCTCTCGTATCGGAACCGGACTTCCCGGCGGATGACGCGGCGACGCCGCATCCGGGCGGATCGGCGCGACCGGCTTTCGTGTTGTCGCGGGGTTGCCGCCGGGGGCGGTTGTGGCGGGTGTGAGTTGCGGGTGGGTGGTTGCAATTGGGAGGTTAGGACCGGCGCCGGGCAGCGGTGCCGTCGGCACATTCGGCGTGACCGAATCGAGCGGCGGCGGTCGGAATTCGTAACCGCTGCGACCCCGACAACCCACCCACGACCTCCAACCCTCAACCCCAAAAAGAGACGGGCCGGCTGGCTCGTCGGAGCCGCCGGCCGTTCGTGACAAGTCAGGTTGAAGGGCTCGGGGGTGTGGCCGACTCGGGGGCGCTCCCGGGTCGTCGGGGGGAAGTCGGTCGGATGCGCGTCAACACCGCAGGTCCGGTCCTGATCGCTCGCCGCCGGGTTGTGGTCGTTGACGACCGATATGAAAGCACGCCCCGTGCCAAACTGCCCAGACCGCCGCGGGATAGTTCCTCGACCCGTTCGGGCGGTGCGGGTCGTGCCGCGGGAAGCGGGTTTCCGCTTGACAGGCCGGCCCCAAACGGCGACGAATGGAAGGAGCGGGTTTCGCGCCCGCGGATTGGGATCGCCGAGGATCACGACCACCATGCGCCACTTCTCTTGCGACCTGTGCGGCAAGGGCATCACCGCCGCGACCGGCCCCCGGATGGTCCTGAAGTTGGAGAGCTACCCCGCCCCGGACGAAGTCGATGCGGCGGACGACTTCGCCGAGACGGACGTGGTGGAGGAGGTGGCCCAACTCCTCCGAGAGGCGGAAGACGCGGGCGAGGACGTGCCGACGACGACCCGCAAGAGCGCCTTCGACCTGTGCGTGCCGTGCCACCGTAAGTTCCTGTCGAACCCACTCGGCCGCAGTCGCGTGGCGGCACCCCGCTTCAGCGGCAACTGAGTCTCCCCGGGTCGCAAGGGAAGCGGCCTTCCCAACGCGGGTAGCGCTGTTCCCACGGACTGGGCCGCACCCCCGCACCTCGGGGCCGTCCCATGCGCCACCTGCTCCTCGGCTCACTGGCTGTCATCGCCACCACGACACCCGCCGGCGCCCAGTTTCGCGGCGGGCTCAGTCCGGGTCCGGGCTACCGCAGCGGGCCGGCGATGCGAGGCAACCTCGGCCCGCCCGCCGGCGGCGGGTTCCGCATGATTCAAGCGCCCCCGCCGCCGCGTTCGACCGGCTTCGGGTTGGGCGTGGGGGTCGGAACGCCCTACGGCATTGGCGGCGGCTTCCGGAGTGGCTACGGCTACGGGTACGGCGGCGTCTACTACGGCGGCGGATACCCGTTCACGCCGTACTACACGGCGCCACCTCCGATCGTGATCGGAGGTGGCGCCACGGTCGTGCCGGCTGAGCCATCCGGGGCGGCGTTGGTAAGCGGGATTCTGCCGGCGACGCTGGTGCTCGAGTATCCCGCGCCGGCGAAGGTGTGGCTGGACGGCGTCGAGGTGCCGGGTGACGCCGACACGACGTGGACGTTCACGTCGCGCGACCTGAAGCGTGGCGAGACGGTCACGTTCCGCGTCCGCGGCCGGTGGACCGCGAACGGGAAGACGTTCGAGTCGGAGCGCGAGGTGCCGCTCGGGCCGGGCGCGCGGTCGCGGCTGTTGGTCGTGTCGGGGACCGAGGTACGGGAGTGACGTGAGCGAGGCGAGCCGCCCGCCGCCGGAGGAACGGTCGGCACGCACGGATCACCGCCGCCGCGTCCACCTTAGACTGGCCCCGCCAGTGCGGCCGCGGCGACGATTCCAACCGCCCATCCGGGCACAAGCAGCGACGACGGTTGTCCGGTGTCGCCGATTCGGCGCAACAACCTGCCCGGCCGAGGTGTCCCGTCTCGGATCGCCACCATGGCGGGCCGTTTCGTCGGTCAAAACAGCAGGTCCGTTGGCCGGAGAGCGTGCCCGTGTCGGCAGCCACGACTACGCCGCTGCCGCGCTGGCTACTCGTCTGACGTCCGCCGGCGTTCCAACTCCTCCTCGATCTCCGGCCGCACACCCGTCCGCCAGTCGGGCCGGTCGTACGTCACGAGCCGTACGTGGTTCGGCCCGCCGAGCCGCCGGGCGATGCCGCGGAACACCCGCCGCGCCGGGTAGCCGGGTACGTTCAGTTCGTCGATCGCCCACGCTTGCAGGTCGAGTTCGCCGTCGGTCACGAACCGCGCCCGCACTTCGGCCGGCAGCGTCTCGCCCGCCGTCTCGTCGAGCGTGATCCGCGCCCACGGCGTCGTCCCGGAGTACAGCGACATCGCCGGGTACGCGTCCCACCACCCGACGAAGCTGAACGCCGGCATCACCCCGAACAGCACGAGCAGCCCGCGGCCGACCCGCGACGCCGGCCACAGTATTCGCCGAGCCGCCACGTCCGGCGACCGCGCGAACAGCACGACAACGAGCGCCGCCAGGGTGGCATTCCACGGCCAGACGACGGTGTTCCAGTTGTGCCCGGTCGGCCCCAGGCAGAACAGCAGCCCCAGGTGCATGACCACGACCATCGGCACGGCCACGAGCCGCAACCGCGGCACCAGCAGCAGCAGGCCGAGGCCAGACTCGCCGGCCGCGACGAGATACCCCTGCCCTTCCAGCCAGGCGGCCACCCCTTCCGGCAGGTGCCGCTGCACCGGCGCGATCATCCACGGGTAGATGTCGGTGACGAACGACACGTTCACCTTCTGGAGGCCGCTCCAGAAGTACGTTGCGGCCAGCACGAGGCGGCAGGCGTCGAGCGCGCCGTCGCGCGCGGCACCAACGGCCAGCAGAAACGCGAGGTACTGGAGGAACCACGGCTGCCAGCGCGTCTGGTCCCACAGGCTCCAGAGCCCGGCGACCGCGACGAACGCCAGCACCGGCCAGCGCCGCCGCGGGAGCGCAACGACGAGTGCCAGCAGCGCGAGCAGTACGCCGAAGGCGACGCGCCCGCCGGCGGGAGGGATGTCGGGGAGCGCGTCCCAGACGGGGACGGTAGGGTAGGCGCGGGCCGACTGCCAGAGGTTCGGCGACAGCAGCAGCCCCGCGGCGAGGCCGGCCGCGACGACGGAGCGGACGAGCAGCAGGCGCACGGCGGGCACCCGGGCGGAGGGGTGCGGGTGTTATAGCCCGGAGCGCCAGTACGCGGGCAGGTTCGGCTTCGTCGCCCGGAGGATGCCGAGCACCGCGGCCCGGTCCGCCGCCGACAGGTGTGCGAACGCCGGCTCCTGGTTCGCCCCGGTGAGCACGTCGTACAGCTTCTTCACGACGTACTCGCGCATGGGGTCCGGCATGCGGTCGAACGACTCGGTATAGATCAGGTAGCTGCACGGGTGGCGGAACAGTCGCGTCTTCAGGTCGAACTGGCGGAGCGACCGGCCGGCCGCGTCGACCGGGCCGCGGGCGGCGAAGTCGCGGGCGAACGTCGTCGTCCCCTCCACCGGGCCGGTCAGCTTGGCCTCGCCGCTGAACAGCAGCGCCTTCACGAGGTCGTCGCCGGCCGAGGCGATCCGGCCCTTCACCGAGTCGTAGCGCGTGCCCGGCGGCTCCTTGAGGGCGCGGTTCAACTCGTCCTGGTAGTACAGTGCCGCCCGCGTCTCCAGCGTCGCCCGCGCGATGCGGTTGTGGACGGCGGCCTGGTGGCCGAGCACCATGAGGGCCACCACGTCGCTGTGCGGCGTCGGGTAGGCGCCGGTCGTGAAGAACCGCCGCAGGTCGGTGACGTTCTGGCTCGCCGGCTCCTCCCGCTCGTCGTCGTACCGGCCGCGGTGGGTGCGGTTGCCCATGTGCTCGAACGGGTGCCGGCCGGTGACGTACCACCCGCCCCACCGCTGATCGAACGGGCTCGTGTCGTCGGTGCGGTAGCTGCCGGAGCCGAGCATCGGCTCGCCGGTGCGGTCCGGGTGAACGGACCGCAGCAGGTGGCCGGGGAAGCCGCGGTTGGCGGACGAGGCGTGGCAGATCAGACACTGCTCCGTGTGCCGGTTGAACCGCGGCCGGTCGGCCGGCTCCTGGTCCAGCGTGTAGAAGCTGGTGCCGAGCACCGGGTCGGCGACGGACACCTCCAGCACGTCGCCGCGCTGGCAGTAGCCGACGTAGACGTCGTCGTTGAAGTAGAGCGCGCGCGGGGTACGCGGCCCGATACGCGACCGCTGCAGGCTGGTCCGCGAGAAGACGAACAGTTGCGACGACTCGGGGACACCGAACGCCTTGAGTACGGACCGGAGGTAGCCCTGCTCGTCGTCGCGGGTGAGCGTGACGCGGCCAGCGGCGACGTCTTTTTGCACGCGCGTGACGACGTTGTCCGGCGTGGCCGTCTCGTAGTTGATCGGCGGCTGGTTCAGGTCGGTCGCGGCGGCCGGCGCGGCGAGCGAGGCCACGACGGCGGCGGCGGCGAGGAGGTGGGAGGTGGTCACGAGGCGGGTTCCGGCGGCGGGGCGAAAATCGGACACGTTTGTCCGATTACATCATACCCGCGCCGCCGGGCCGGTCAAGGTGCTGGATCGGTTACGGGACGACCTCGCCGGTCTCCTTCTTGTTCGGCTGCCGGGTCGCGGCCTCGGCGGGCACGTCGAAGTCCTTCGTCTGGCTTTCCTTCGCCAGGTCCACGGTGAATTCGTAGCGGGGGAACAGCGCCTTGATGGTGACCTCGCCGGACGTGTCGCCCTTGTCCTTGCCGCCCGCGGCGCTCGGGTCGTAGCCCTCAATGGCGATGATGGCGGGGCCGCCGCCGAAGCCGCGCCCGCCGGACGCGGACGTGTCGTACACCCCGGCCTTGATGTCGGCGAACCCGGACGCGCCGGAATTCCCCTTGGACCCGTCGGGGCTGAAGTAGATTCTGCCGGCCGCGACCGGTTGCCCCTTGAACGTGACTTTCCCCTGGAGACGGTAGCCCTTCCCGTCACCGCAGCCGACGACGAGCACGGCCAGGGCCAGCGCGGGGAGGCTGGGGAAGAGTCGCGTGCGGACGACCGTGGTCATGCTGTTGCTCCCCGGCGGGGCCGGAGTGGGAGGGGTAGGAACGAAGGACCACGCCCGGCCGGGACCGGGCGGGGTCCGGGGGGCGGGTCACTGGTCGAGCGAGGCGACCTCGCCGGAGTTCATACTCGCGGACGCCTTGTAGATGGCGAGGTCGATCGAGTTTCGCAGGAATCGGACGGTGCCGTCGCCGAGGGCGACGTTGCACCCGCCGGTGTGGTTGCTGCCGAAGCTGAGTTCGTTGAAGTTGTTGCTCCCGTTGTACGTCGTCGAGTTGGGCGGGAACGAGACGCACTTCGCGGCCCCCGCCCCGCCGTTGTTCCCGCGGATCCAGGAGCGGTACTGGTTGACGTTATTCAGCGGGATGACCGAGATCTCTCCGACCATGATTGTGTTCGAGGTGCCGTCCCTCACGTCCGTGAGCCGGACGATCCGGTTCGTACTCACGCTGCCGGCGCTCTGCCGGACCTGACTCAGCATGCCGTGGGCCGACCACGCCCCGTTGGCGCCTACGTTTCCGACGGTGTAGCTGAAGGTCGATCCGTTCACCACGTTGGCGGTCGGGTTCGAGGCCCCGGCCGGCCCCATGACCCCGTAGTAGTGGGTGGACGGGTTCGTGGTCAGGTTCGTGTTCGGGTCGAGGAACTGCGACGGCGGCGGGCCGGACGGGCAGTAGTGCGTCGGGACGACGTTCGCCCCGACCGCGGCGTTCACCGGGTTGTTGTACGCGAGGGCGAAGTTGTACCGGGTGTAGAGCGCGTTCTGTTCCATGTAGGGGAGGTTGAACACCATCCAGCTGGTGCCCCGGATGAACGCCGTGTTGCCGGCCGGGTTCGGTACGGGCAACACGTCTTCTTGGGCACCGGGCGGTAACTGGTTGTTCGCGTCGTGGTACCCGTGTAGGGCGAGCGCGTGTTGCTTGAGGTTGTTCGCGCACTTGGCGCGGGCCGCGGCCTCGCGGACCTTCTGGACGGCCGGCAGGAGGAGCCCGATCAGGATGGCGATGATGGCGATGACGACCAGCAACTCGATAAGCGTAAACGCACGTCGGCGGAATGTTGGAGAGCGCATCCAGAACCTCGGAGATGGGAGACGAGTCGGAACGAGAACGGAGACCAGGAGGAAATTCTAACCCACGGTCCTCCGAGAGGAGAGCCCATTTTCATCATTTTTTTACGGCCCCCGGCCGCGGTTGACACGCCTCCCGCGGACCGGCTACAGTCCCGCCCCACCCGGAGGGCGCCGTGCGGCCGGAGACGTTCCACGCCATCGTCCGCGGCGACCGGAGCGGGCCGCTGGCGGCGGCGGCCCGGCTCGGGCTGTGGGCGGCGAGCGGCCCGTACCGCCTCGGCGTGTGGTGGCGGAACCGCGGCTACGACCGCGGCCGCCGACCCGTCGTTCGCGCCGGCGTGCCGGTCGTGAGCGTCGGCAACCTGACGCTCGGCGGTACCGGGAAGACGCCGTGCGTCGAGTACGTGGCCGGGTTCTACCGCGACATCGGGTTGCAGGCGGCGATCCTGAGCCGCGGCTACGGCGCGGCCGCGGGGCCGAACGACGAGGCACTTGTTCTCGAAGAGAACCTGCCGGACGTGCCGCACCTGCAAGACGCCGACCGGGCCGCGGCGGCTCTGCGGGCGGTCGAGGAACTGGAGAGCGAGGTGCTGGTGCTCGACGACGGCTTCCAGCACCGCCGCCTGCACCGCGACCTTGACGTCGTGCTGATCGACGCCACGCTGCCGCCGCACCGCGACCGGATGTTCCCGCGCGGCACCCTGCGTGAGCCCGAGGCGAACTTGAAGCGTGCGGCGGTGGTGCTGCTGACGCGCTGCGACCAGGCGCCCGACGCGGACGCCACCCGCACCCGGCTGACGACACGCTTCCCGCACCTGACTGTGGCGACGAGCGAGCACCGGCCGATTGAACTGCTGGGAGGCGACGTACCCGAACCGGTCGAGAGCCTGCGCGGGAAGGTGGTGGCCGGGTTCGCCGGGATCGGCAGTCCGCCCGCCTTCCGCCGCACGCTCGAATCGCTCGGCGCAACGGTGGCGGACTTCCGGGCCTACCCGGACCACCACCCGTACACCCGGGCCGACGTGGACGACCTGCGGGCGTGGGCGGCGCGGCTGCCCCCGGACGCCCTGGTGGCGACGACGCAGAAGGACTGGGTGAAGCTGCGGCTGCCCGAGTTGGCCGGCCGACCGCTGCGGGCGGTGCGCGTCGGCCTCGCGGTCCGCGACGGCCGGGACGCTTTCGAGGCGGCTCTCGCGCGCGTCGTAACCGGCGAGCGGCCGGAGTAAGTCGGCTGTTCCACCGCCCATGTGGTGTGCGAGATGACCGACCTTATCGACCTGGTCCACCGGCTCGGCCGCCCGCGCGTGCTGGTGGTCGGCGACGTGATGCTCGACCGCTACGTCTGGGGCAACGCCGAGCGCATCAGCCAGGAAGCGCCGGTGATCCTGCTGCGCGCCGACCGCCGCGAGGAACGCCTCGGCGGCGCCAGCAGCGTCGCCACCATGCTCGCCGCGCTCGGCGCCGAGACGAGTCTGGTCGGCGTCGTCGGCCCGGACGCGGACGGCCTCCGTTCGCGGCAGATGCTCTCCGACCTGGGGATCGACGCGGACGGCGTTCGCACCGACGCGAACCGGCCGACGACGGTGAAGGAGCGCTACATCGGCCGCGCCCAGGCCAAGCACCCGCAGCAGATGATCCGCGTGGACTATGAGGATCGCTCGGCCCTCGACGCCGCCGTGGAGCGTGACCTGGCCGCGGTGCTGGAGGCGAAACTGCGGGCCACCGACATCGTGCTCGTGAGCGACTACGACAAGGGCGTCTGCACCCCCGGCCTGCTCCAGAATCTGATCGCCGCCGCGAAGGCCCGCGGGGTGCGGGTGATCGCCGACCCGACCCGCGGCGGCGACTACGCCAAGTACCGCGGTTGTGCCTCGATGACGCCGAACCGCCTCGAAGCCGGCCTCGCCGTCGGCCGAACGATCGAAACTCACGCCGACGCGCTGCGGGCCGCGGCCGACCTGCGCGACCGGCTCGGCCTCGAAGCCGGCATCGTCACACTGGACAAGGACGGCATGGCCCTGGCCCACGGCGACGGGCGTTCCGTCGTGTTCCCAACCCGGCCGCGGCAGGTGTACGACATCACCGGCGCCGGCGACATGGTGATGGCGACACTGGGCTTGGCCCTCGCCGCCGGCGCCGACTACGACCCGGCCATCCGCCTGGCGAACGTCGCGGGCGGCCTGGAAGTCGAGAAGATCGGCGTTGCCACGGTCAGCCGCGAGGAGATACTCGCCGACCTGTTCCGCACCGCGGAGCGGGCGCCCGGCGCCGGCAAGTCGTTGCCGCTACCGCAGCTACTCACCGAGCTGGACCGCCGGCGGCAAGCCGGCCAGCGAGTCGCCTTCACCAACGGCTGCTTCGACGTGCTGCACGCCGGCCACGTCCAGTACCTGCACGAGGCCCGGGCGCAGGCCGACTGCCTGGTCGTCGGACTTAACAGCGACGCCAGCGTCCGACACCTGAAGGGGCCGACGCGCCCGGTGAACGCCGCCGACGCCCGCGCCCTGGTGTTGGCCGGGTTGCAGGACGTGGACTACGTGTGCGTGTTCGCCGAGGCGACGCCGCTCGCGCTGATTCGTGCCGTGCGGCCGGACGTGCTGGTGAAGGGGGCCGACTACCGCAAGGACGAGGTGGTCGGCGCCGACGTGGTGGAGGCGGCCGGCGGCCGCGTCCACCTCGCGGGGTTGCGGCCGGGCGTGTCCACGACGACGATCATCGACCGGATGCGGGCCGCGTAACGAAGTTGGCTCACGGGTTCACGGATGAACCGGATCGCACTGTTCCTGCCGAACTGGGTCGGCGACGTGGTGATGGCCACGCCGGCGATCCGCGCCGTGCGCGCGGCCTACCCCGCCGCCGAGTTGCTGGCGGTGTGCAAGCCCTACGTCGCCGACGTGGTCGCCGGCGCGCCGTGGTTCCGCGACGTGATCCGCTTCGACAAGTCGGGGCCACGCGACCAACGCTTCTGGGCCGTCGCCCGCCGACTCCGGTCCGAACGAATCGACGCCGCGCTGTTGTTCCCGAACTCCTTCCGCGCGGCACTCCTCGCCCGGCTCGGCGGCTGCGGCCGCGTCGTCGGCTTCAGCCGCTACGGCCGCGGCTTCCTCCTCAGTCCGCCGAAACTCGACGCGACGACGGAGCGCGGCCGGTTCGTGCCGACGCCGATCATCGACGACTACAACCGCCTCGCCGTGGCGCTCGGGTCGGCCGACCCCGGCCACCGCATGGAGCTGTTCACGACCCCCGCCGACGAGGCCACCGCGGACGCGGTGTGGAAGCAGTTCGGCCTCGGGCGGTACGGCCGCGTGGCGCTCTTGAACCCCGGGGCGGCGTTCGGCGCGGCGAAGTTCTGGCCCGGCGACTCGTTCGCCGCCCTGGCCCGGATGCTGGTGCAGCGCACCGGCGCCGGCGTGCTGGTGCTGTGCGGCCCGGCCGAGCGCGAGCTGGCCCGCCGCATCGCCGAGACGAGCCGCAGCCCGCACGTCTACTCGCTCGCTGACAATCCCCTGTCACTGGGCCTGACGAAGGCCGTCGTTCGCCGCTCCGACCTGCTGGTGACGACGGACAGCGGCCCGCGGCACTTCGCTGCCGCGTTCGACCGGCCGGTGGTGACGATCTTCGGCCCGACGCACCTGGAGTGGACGGAGACGTACTTCCCGAAAGCGGTCAACTTGCGGCTGAAGGTGCCGTGCGGGCCGTGTCAGCAGCGCGTCTGCCACCTCGACCACCGCTGCATGACGGGCATCACACCGGACGCGGTGTTCGCCGCCGCGGCCGGGTTGCTGGGTCGATTCCCACTGCCGCTGAGCGCGGAGGTGCGCCGTGCCGCCTAGCGTGCTCGAAGCCCCGGCCCGCGCCGCCGGCTGGGTCGAGGTGCATCCCGACTTCGCCGACCGGCTCGAAGCTGCCACCGCGACCGAGCTGCTGGAGTTGCCCGGCGAGGTGGTGAGCGGCCACCCGGACCGGCACGTCGTGCGCGTCGAGCTGCCGGGCTGGGAGCGGCCGCTGTACCTGAAGCGGCAGCACCGCGTGACGTGGAAGGAACGCTTCCGGCAGTGGCGGGCCGGCTTCGGCTGGCGGTCGCGCTGCGGGCGGGAGGCGGAGCTGCTGAAGCAACTCGCGGCCGCGGGTCTGCCGGCGCCGCGCTGGGTGGCCCACGGCGAGGACGGCCGCGGGCGGGCGTTTCTCCTTGTCGAAGAATTGAGCGACGCGGTCGAGCTGCGGCAGGCACTTCACCCAGATGCAGGCGGGCTCGGCCGCGCGGTCGCCGCCCTCCACGACGCGGGGTTCGACACCCCTGACCTGACGGCGAAGCACGTGTTCATCGGTGAGGAAGTCACCCTGATCGACTGGCAATCTGCCCACCGCGGGCCGGCTGTAGCTGTTGGGGCTCGGCTGCGAGCGATTGCGGCACTGCACGCCTCGCTCGCCGATTATCTGGCGACACCACGGGAGCGCCTTCGGTTCCTGCGGGCGTACTCCCGAGCGGCCAATCTGCCGATCGACGCCCGCGCCGTCGAACGACTCGCCACTACTGCCCGGCAGCGCCGCTCGATCCGCGACCAACGACAACCCGTTGTCACCGCCGTTGGCCAGCGGCTCGTCTGGCTCGCGGGTGAGGCGGTGTGCGCCGTCCCCGCCGTCGCCGAGACGTGGCCCCGCCCCGCAGTGTGTGCCCCGTTCTACGGCGACGACGCGGGCATTCGGCGTGTCACGCTCCCGGACGGCCGCCCCGCCGAACTCGTCACCGGAACGTCGTTTTCGCCGGCGGCCCGCTTTCGGGCTTGGCTGCGCGGAAGGCCCTGGCGATCGCCGGGTGCGACCCTCGGCCGCGTCCTGTTCCACCTGGAGCGGTACGGGCTGCCCGCGCCGCGGCTCCTCGCCTTCGGCCAGCGCCTCACCGGCCCCGCGTCCGCCGACTGGTTCGCGCTGTACGAGCCGCCAGCCGGTCAACCGCTCGCCGACTGGCTCGCCACGAGCCCGAGCGCCGAGCGCCGTGAAGCCGTAACCCGGCAGTGCGAGCGGCTGACGACCCAACTGCGTGACGCGAGTTGTGAACCGGCCGGCCCCGTGTTCTGGGTTGACGCCGACGGCCGCGTCACCGTCGGCGGCGTGCGGCACGTCCGGATCGTGAGAGGCTGATGGACCCGACCACGCGAACCCCGGCCTCCGCACGGTTCCTGCCGACCGTCCGCGACCCCGTCTCGTCGCTGTGGCACCGGCTCCGTAACGGCACGCGCCTCCTCCGCCACGAGCCCGACTGGAACCGCCTCGCCGGCGACGACTGGCCCGACCGCGTGATGACGGACCCGGTCACCGACCGGCTCCACGAGAAGCAGGGCCGCAGCATCGGCCGGCTGATCCTGACGCAGGGCCGGTCGCGGCTCGGCGTGTACCTGAAGCGGCACTACCGCCTGGGCTGGGTCCGCGGCCTGCTGGCGACACTGTTCCCCAACCGGGCGTGGTCGCCGGGTCTCGAAGAGTGGCAGCGGCTGAAGTGGGCGCGCGACGCCGGCTTCCCGGTGCCGCGGGCCGTCGCCGCGGGGCAGTACGTCGGGCCGGGCTTCCGCTTGCAAGGGTTCCTCGCCGTCGAAGAGTTGTACGGCATGCTGCCGCTCCACGAGGCGGTCCCGCTCGCCGCCGAGCGCCTCGACGCGGCCGCGTTCGCCCGCTGGAAGTGCGGCCTGACCGCGGAACTGGTTCGACTGTCTCGCCGGCTGCACGACCAGAAGTGGTTCCACAAAGACCTGTACTTCTGCCACTTCTACGTGCCCGAGGATCTGACCCGCCGCGTGCCCGAGGGGTGGCCCGGCCGCGTGTTCATGATCGACCTGCACCGCTTGGACCGACACCCGCTGCGGGCGCTGTGGTTCCGCATCAAAGACCTCGGCCAGCTGCTGTACTCGTCGGACGTGGCCGGCGTCACGGCGCGGGACCGGGTGCGGTTCTGGAAGCTGTACGGCGGCGGCTCACTCCTGCGGCGGTTCGTGACATGGAAGTGGAAGCTGTACCGCCGCAACCACCGGCGGCGGCAGTCGGTGGCCCCCCGGAGCGCGGCGTGATGGACATCGCCCTCTGCTACGAGAGCGTGTTGCCGGCCCGCGGCGGGGCCGAGACGTACCTCGGCGACCTCGCCCGCCGGCTGGCCCGCGACGGCCACGCCGTCCACCTCTACGCCTGCCGGTGGGACGCCGCGTCGCTCCCGCCCAGCACGCACTTCCACCGCCTCGACGTGCCGAGTGGCCCGCGCTTCCTGCGGCCGTGGCGGTTCGGGGAGGCGTGTGAGGCGGCACTGCGCGGCGCGAACCACGACGTGACCGTCGGCTTCGACAAGACGTGGGGCCAGGACGTGCTCTACCCGCAGGGCGGGCTCCACGCCGCGTCCGCGGCCCACAACCAGCTCAAGTTCGCCACCGGGATCGAACGCGCGGTCGCCACCGTGGGCAAGTGGTTCGACCCGGCCGCGTGGTCGTTCGCGCGGCTCGAACGGAAGCAATACCTCAGCCCGAAGCAGCCGCTGGTCGTCGTGAACAGCCGCATGGTGCGCGGGCACTTCGAGCGGTTCTACGGCGTGCCGCCGGAAGCGGTCCGCGTCGTCCACAGCGCCATCGACCCGCTGCGGTTCGCGGCCGACGACCGGCTCGTGCGGCGGCAGCACGAGCGCGACAGCTGGGGCGTCACGCCCGACACCACGGTCGGCCTGTTCGTCGCGATGAACTACCGCCTGAAGGGGCTCGCGCCACTGATCCGCTCACTGCCGCACGTCCCGCGTACGAAGCCGTTCGCGCTCGCCGTCGTGGGGCACCCGAAGTTCGAGCGCTACCGCCGGCTCGCCGAGCGGCTCGGCGTCGCCGACCGCGTGCGCTTCCTCGGCCACCGCGGCGACCCGAAGGACGCGTACTTCGCCGCCGACTTCCTCGTTCACCCGACCTTCTACGACCCGTGCTCGCTCGTCGCCCTGGAGGCGCTGGCGTGCGGGCTGCCGGTCGTCACCACGCGGTACAACGGCGCCTCCGAGCTGCTCTCCGCCGCCGACGGGGTGGTGATCGACGACCCGCACGACGCCCCGGCGCTGGGGGCGGCGATGGCCGGCCTGCTCGACCACGGCCGGCGGGCGCCGATGTCCGCGGCGGCGCGGGCGGCCGGCACCCGCTGGACGTTCGAGCAGCACTACCGGGCGCTGCTCGACGTGTTCACCGAGGTTCGGCGGCTGAAGCGGGCGGCCTGACCACCTTCGGACCGAAATCCTTGTTTCCGGCCGAGGGGGGTCGATCTCCGGAAACATGTCACCGACTCATAAAAAAGTTCGTCTTCGTCTTGCCGCCGCCTGACGATTCGCCGCGCACCACCGCCCGCCGTACACCAACCCGCGACGCCGTCTCACCGCCGCGCGGGGTGCCCGACCATGCCGACCGCACTCAAGTCGTTGCACGTTCTCGCCCTCGGGCTGTGGGTCGGCGGGGCGGCGTTCTTCAACTTCGTGACCGCCCCGACCATCTTCGAGTCGTTCAAGCAAGTCGTGGAGGCCGGCCCGTCCGACCGCACGGCGTTCCAGCCGCTCGGCCGGCCGGGTGCGGACGCGAAGGACAAGGCGGCGCTGGCCAACGCACTGGCCGGCTCGGCGGTGGGGCCGGTGTTCCCGCGCTACTTCCTGTGGCAACTCGTCTGCGGGGCGGTCGCTCTGACGACGGCGGCGGCGTGGTGGCGGCTCGGCGGCGTTCACCGCTGGCGGGTGGTCGTGATCGGCGGGGCGGTGGTGTGCGTGTCCGCGGGGTGGCCGCTGTCGGACGCGATCACGCGGCTGCGGGTGCAGCGCTTCGACCCGGACCGGGCGGTGGCGGAGGCCGCGGACGCGGCGTTCAAGGCGTGGCACCTGTGGAGTCTGGGGCTGAGCACCGTGACGGTGCTACTCGCAGGCGCGGGGCTAGCGATGGCGGCGAAGCTGCCGGCCGACGAGCGACCCGTTGGGGGCTCGGGTCCGTTCTAGGTCGGTATAAGTCGCCCTGTATTGCCACGACATTTGTCGTGGTTCACCAGTCGATCATGGGACGCGTGATCGAGCCGGTGTTCTGGCAGGACGAGCCCGTGGAAGAAGCGAGGATGGTGATTCCGTTCAGGAAGCTGTAGGGTCGGCCCGTGGGGGTGACGGCATAGGTGCCCCGGTTCTCTTGCTCTTTAGCGAGTCATAAGCCTTATCGATGAGGTACTTGTCGCCCTTGACCTTTGTCGCCAATTCCTGATCCCCAGCTTCGTACCAGAAACCGGCTTCGGTAGCGTAACGACCGACGAACGTAGCCAGCCGTCCTTGCAGATATTTGGCCCCATCGTCCGTCAAGCACTTTACGCGATTCTGTAAGAAATAGGCTCCCCAGGGGTCCTTTGCGAAGGACTGAACTTTGAGCAGGTCCGCCACAACTGCCGCATCGCCGATGGGCCGACCAAGATAGATGAAACTGGCGTGGTCGGTGCCTTCCGTGATTGACCGCTTTACGTCCCACAAGACACAGGGCTCGTCATACTTCACGGCATCCCGGGCATCGACAACGACAGATTCGAGTTTGAATATCCTTGCTACAGTCATGTAAGACTTGTGTTCGATGTCGCAATCCTGCGTAATGATCACACCGGGCTCGATGACTACTGGCAAATCTGCGGCAACGACTGGTCTGCCTGCGGCCTTCTCCTTCGCCCTGCGAAACGACTCGGCGTCTTCCGCGCGGCACTTCGACTGACCCTGCTCCCCTTGTATTTTGAGTTGCAGCGTCCTCGGGATGACGAAGAAGGGGACATCAGCGATGATGTCCCCTTGACCGAGAGGCCGCCCTGCTAAAGCGTCTTTGAGCATTCGTTCTTACCAGTTATTCGCCCTCGAACACCAGCAACTCTGCGTCGGGGTCGAGGATTTCGGAAGTCTGGCGGCGAGATCGTTCCTCTGGCACTGGAACGTCATCCCTAAGGGCCGCTAGCGTTACCGCGTCGGCGATAAAAGCGACCTGCCCTGCCCGCGCTAGCGGTGGGACAATTTGGCGTGACTGGTCGTTCACTGCGCCACGCGAACCCGGCTTTTCAGCCCTCGAATACCGTTGTAGGGGCCGTGCGAACTTGCGCCGCTGGTATTTCGCGGCGCGGCCCCGCTCGTTGTAGAGTTCCCCGCCACGGCTTGAACACGCATCACGCTTCCGTGGGGGACAGTCGAGTTCCGGCATGATCACCCTTCCCCATTCTTCGGGGCGTCCAACTGATGGCGATGCTTCAAAAGCGACAACTTCTGATCAAGTCGATCTAGCGCGTCACGGATGTCGTCAATGTCGTCCTCCGACAGCAACACCGAGACTTCCTCAAAGTCATCCGACATACTCTTGTGAATGGTCATGCACATCGTGACTAGAGGAAGATATGTCACGATATCCGTAGCGTCTGCGTTGTAAACAGGACGAAGATCGCAAACAGTGCGGAAACTGTGCAAGTGAGGGAGTGGACCTGTCTCCAAGCCCCGCAACTTGTCGGAATAGTCCCGGTTGGGAAAGTCAGAAAATAGCTCGACTATGAGCGATCTATTGTCCGTAATGAAGTTGGCAATACGCACCAGTTCTTCTTGTGACTCTTTGTTTTTCGGGAGTCGCTTCAGGAATTGAAGGAACTCGCCCGGGACGGACTCGGCCTCACGGCCCTGTCGCGTTCGCTGGGACTGAACCGAGTTAATCAGCGAGCAGAGACCTGCGGCGGCGTCATCGGAAATCGCCAAGAGGTCCGCCACTGCCGTATAGTAGCTAGACCTATGCGCATATTCGTTGTCATCGAAGTGCTTTCGCAGTGACCCGATCTGGTCCGCGCTCATCCTCGCGAGGATGGCCAGGTCCTCTACGGCGTCGTCCGGCAAGTACAGCCAGTGAGCCATGTTGCGTTTTCGACCTCACGAACGACAACCCCTACCCCTCCCGGGGCGTCCTGCTCGTCTGGGGTAGCTGATCGGATTGGGATCAAGGTAGGGGCGGAGCCGGTCACCCGCAAGGAATTAGCGCAGAATACACCGCAGGAGTCCGCGCCGACCACAACGACTTTTCCGATTGTGCAGGCTGCATCGACTCCGGTGCGCCGGGAATTCTGCCCTTTGGCTTGCGCCCCGTCCACCCCAATTATATGCGCCGCGATCAATCCCCCTGCGCTCCGCTGGGCCTGATCGCCTTCTTTTTCCGCCCTCGGATCAATCTGCTGCGTCGTCGTGGGCGGACCGGGCGCCTCTGGCAGAGGCGGGGTCGTGGGTAAGTTGTGCCACTCGCAAGCCGACCGCCCCGCCGTCGCTCCCCGAAGACTCGGCCTACGAAGCCCCCGAGCCCGCCGGTTCTTGCTGCGTCATGCAGTGGAGCGTGCCCAGCCCCCACACCAGGTCGACGCACGAGATGCCCACCACCTCGCGGCCCGAGAACAGCTCCGACAACACCCCCAGCGCCCGGCGGTCGGCGGGGTCGTTGAACGTCGGCACGATCACCACGCCGTTCGCGATGTAGAAGTTCGCGTAGCTCGCCGGGATGCGCATGCCGTCGTACACCCGCAATGCCGGCATCGGCAGCTCCACCACCTCCAGCTTGCCGCCGTCCGCGTCCGTGAAGCCGCGCAGGCGGTCCAGGTTCTCCCGCAGCGGGGCGTAGTTGTCGTCCGCCTCGTTCTCCTCCACCACGGTCACGACCGTCGTCGGCGTCACGAAGCGGGCCAGGTCGTCCACGTGGCCGTGGGTGTCGTCGCCGGCGATGCCGCGGTTCAGCCACAGCACCTTCCGCACGCCCAACTCCGCCGCGAACACCGCCTCGTAGTCCGACCGGTCGAACGGTGGGTTCCGCTCCTGCTGCTTGCTCAGCAGGCACTCCTCCGTCGTCAGCATCAGCCCGCGGCCGTTCACGTCGATGCTGCCGCCCTCCAGCACCACCCGCCAGCCGCGGTGCGTCGGCTGGCGGGTCGGAAGCCCCAGCTGTGCGGCGGCGAAGGCGGGGAGCTTGTCGTCGCGCGTCCAGTCGGGGTACTTGGCCCAGGCGTTGAAGTGCCAGTCGAGGGCCACGCGGTTGCCGGCGTCGTCTACCACGAAGATCGGCCCCGAGTCGCGGACCCAGCCGCGGTCGGTGGGGAGGACGAAGAACCGCACCCGCCCGAGGTCGACGCCGACGGTCGCCAGCAGCTTCGCGGCGCGGGCCTGCGTTTTGGGGCCGGGCACCACCAGGTTCACCGGCTCGTGCCGGCTCACGGCCCGCACGATCTCGGTGTACACCCACGGGATGGGGCTGAACCGGCCGGGCCAGTCGGAGCGGCGGTGCGGCCAGGCCAGCCAGGTGGCGGCGTGCGGCTCCCACTCGGCGGGCATTCGGAACGGCGTGTCGGGCATGGCGTCGGAGTTTCGGATTATGCTGTGGGCGCAGACCGGGAAGGTTTTACGGCGCCGGGAAGGGCGGGGGCGTGGGAAAGGTTGGCGCCGGGCCGGCCGGGTGTTAGAGTGTGTTCCACGCTCACGGAAGAGCCCCCCGCACGGGGCGAAGGTTGCACCGGAGGCACCACGTGTCCGCCCGTCCGACCGTTCTCCTGGCCGAGTCCGACCCCGCCGTTTACCGCACCGTGTCGGCCCTGCTCCGCCGGCAGGGGTACGCGGTCGAACACGCCCGCACCGCCGCCGAGGCCGAGGGCCGGCTCCGCGAAGCGCTGCCCGACCTGCTGGTGGCCGAGTTCCTGATGCCCGGCGGCTGCGGCGTCCGCGTCGCCGAGCTGGCCAAGGCGCTGTCCGACGACCGGGTGCCCGTGGTGATGCTGAGCGCGCTGGCGGCCGGCGCCCACCTCGACTTCGCGCGGGCGGCCGGGGCCGACGAGGTGCTGGCGAAGCCGTTTCAGGCGTCGGACCTGCTGGCGGCGGTCGGCCGGCTGTGCCCGGTGCCGCGGGCCGTCGTACAATTCGCGGAAGCGGTGTAGCGCCGCGTCGGCAACGTAGTAGGCACACTCCGTGTGCCGTTGTCCGGCACAGCGACGGCACACGGAGTGTGCCTACTACGTTGAAGCCGCTGTCTGGAGCCGCCCGTGAGTCTGCACGACGACCTGAAAGCCCGCGTCAACGCCGCCGTGAAGGCCGGCGACGCCGCGACCCGCGACACCCTCCGGACCGTGCTCGGCGAGGCGCAGATGGAAGCCCTCCGCCGCAAGGCCGAGGTGTCGGACGAGGTCGTGCTCGGCGTCGTCAAGAAGGGCGTGGCCGGGCTGAAGGAGACCATCCCGCTGGCCAAGAAGGCCGGCCGCGACACCGCGGCGCAGGAGACGGAACTGGCGTTGCTGGAGGGGTTGCTTCCCAAGGCGTGGGACCGGGCGGCGATCACCGCGGCGCTGGAGGCGGTGCGGGACGAGCTGCGGGCGGCGAAGAACGACGGGCAGGCGATGGGCGTGGCGATGAAGGCGCTGAAGGCGGCCGGGGCCGTCACCACGCCGGACGACGTGAAGGCGGTGGTGGCGGCGGCCCGCGCCTGAGGCACCACCCGAAACGCGAACGCCCGGGGGAATCACCCCGGGCGTTCGCGTTGATGCGGGTTTCACCTTACCGCCAGCGGACGGCAAAAGTGGCGTTGCCGGTCATCACCAGCTCGCGCTCCGCGAAGCCGTGGGCCTCCAGGCAGTCGAGCAGGTCTTCGGCCGCGCTCAGGTCGTCCACGCAGGTCAGCTGCCACTCGGCCGGGCGGGTCGCGTAGCGGTCGTCGGCCACGGTATCGCTGGCGGCGTCAGACAGCCCGACCACCGTGTCTTGCGACGCCAGCGCCGGGTGAACACCGGAGCGGGTGGCGACGATGCCGGCGACCGTGAGGCCGGCGGCGGCGAAGACCAGTGCGGTGATGGCCATGTCGGCCTTCCTCTCGGGGTCGCTCGGTGCTGATTGTAATCCCTAGAACACGTCCCGCCGGGCGTGCGCCGAAAAACCGGAATAATTCCACCCGATCGGCGGACGGGCGACTGGGTTCAGGGCGGGGCGAAACCGAGCGGCTCGTTCCTGACACGACTGGCATCGGACGGCCGCGCCGGCCGGGGCGAACAAAGGGAAGCGAAAATGACTTGCTGTGTCCCCCCGGCACGAAGCCGGGGGGGTCGTTTCCGTCGGTCCGGCTGAGCCTATTCTACCGCGCCGCGTCGCGGGCGATCAACTCGTTGACCCGGGCCGCCAGCGCCGTCGGGTCGGCGACCTTCGATCCCTCGGCGATGACCGCCTGCTCGTGGAAGAGCCGGGCGTAGACCGCGACTCGCGGGTCGTCGGCGGACTTGGAATGCAGTTCCCGTGCCGCCTGAACCGCCGGGTGGTCGGGGTTCAGCTCCAGGACGCGCTTCCCCTTCCCCTCGCCGCGGCCCATCCGCTCCATGAGCCGCTCCATGTGCGCGCTCGTGCCGTGCTCCTCGGCCACGAGCACCGCGGCGCTCTCCGTCAGCCGCTTCGTCAGCCGCACGTCGGCGGTCTCGGGGAGCGTCGCCTTGAAGGCGGCTACCAGCGGCGCGAACTGCTCTTTCACGTCGGCGGGGATGTCGTCCGCCGTCGGGGCCGCGCCGCGGTCGGCCGCGTGGAGTTTCTTCCCCTTGTACTCGCCGAGCTGCGGCAGGGCGAACTCGTCGATCGGGTCGGACAGCAGCAGCACGTCCTGCCCCTTCGCCCGGAACGCCTCCAGGTACGGCGACCGCCGCAGCGGCTCGACGTCCTCGCCGATGAGGTAGAAGATGTCCGTCTGCCCCTCGGGCATCTTCTCGACGTACTCGGCGAGCGTGGTCAGTTGCCCGGCCGGCGTGTTGGCGCTCTCGAACAGGAGCAGGTCGGCGATCTTCTCGCGGTTCATGAAGTCGCGGGTGAGCCCCTCCTTGAGCACCGGCCCGAGCCCGGCGTAGAACTCGCGGTACTTCTCGAACTCGACGTTTTTCATGCCGGCGAGGGCGTCCAGCACGTTCTTCACGACGCTCTTCTGGATCGTCGTCAGGATCGGGTTCTGCTGCAAAATCTCGCGGCTGACGTTGAGCGGCAGGTCGGCCGAGTCCACCACGCCCTTCACGAACCGCAGGTAGAACGGCAGCACCTCCTCGCAGCGTTCCATGATGAGGACGCGCTGCACGTACAGCCGCAGGCCGGCCTTCGGCTCCTCCCAGTCGAAGCTGAACGGCTTCTTGGCCGGCACGAAGCACAGCACCTTGAACTCGGTGTTTCCCTCGGCGGCGTAGTGGATCGTCGTCAGCGGCGGGTCGCTGTCGTGGCTGATCTGCTTGTAGAACTCGGCGTACTCGTCCGGCTTCACCTCCGCCTTGTTCCGCAGCCAGACCGCCTTGCGGCTGTTCAGCGTCTCCTCGGTCGTGGTCTTCTCGCCGTCCTTCTCCGTCACCTCGTCCATGACGACGGGGTGTTCGATGAAGTCGGAGAACTTGCGGACCAGCGAGCGGAGCTTCCACGGGTCGAGGAACTCGGCGGCGTCCTCCTTCAGGTGGAGGATCACGTCGGTGCCGCGGCCCGGCTTCTCGACCGCCTCCACGGTGAAGGCGCCCTGCCCGTCGGACACCCACTTCGTGCCGTCGGCCGGCGTGCCCGGGCCGCGGGTGACGACGGTGACCGTGTCGGCGACCATGAACGCGGAGTAGAAGCCGACGCCGAACTGGCCGATGAGCCCGGGGCCGGCGCCCTGGGCGCTGGCCTTCGCGGCTTCGAGGAAGGCGCGGGTGCCGCTCTGGGCGACGGTGCCGAGGTGGTCGATGACCTCCTGTCGGGTCATACCGATGCCGTTGTCCGAGATGGTGAGCGTCTTCGCCTCCTTGTCGGGGGCGATCTTGATCTTCCAGTCGGTGTTCCCTTCGAGCTTGTCGGCGTTGGCGAGGGCGTCGAAGCGGACCTTGTTGACCGCGTCGGAGGCGTTCGAGATCAGTTCGCGGAGGAAGATCTCGCGGTCGGAGTAGAGCGAGTGCGTGATGAGGCGGAGGAGCTGTTTGAGCTCGGCCTTGAACTCCAGCGTCTCGGCGGGCATGGGAGTGGTACTCCTCAGACAGATTGGCCACGAGAAGGCACAAAAAAGCACAAAAAAGGAAGACGGAACAGAACCTGACCTCGGTCTTGGCTCGGTCTTACTTTTTGTGTCTTTTTGTGCCTTTTCGTGGCCAATCTCCGGGTTCGGGTTTGTGTCGTTAGCTTATGACGGGAACGCGACTCGGAACACCGTCCGGCCGCCCTCGCGGCCCCACGTCAGGGCCGCGCCGTGGGCGTCGGCGGCACGCTTCGCCACGGCCAGGCCCAGGCCGATCCCCTCGGGCTTGCCCGTCACGAACGGCTCGAACAGTTTGGCCGCCAAGTCCGCCGGCGGCCCCGCGCCGCTGTCGCTCACCACGACCACGCCGGCGGCGAGTGACACCGCCACGTCACCGCCCGGCCCGGCGGCGTCGGCGGCGTTGTCGATGAGGTTGCCGAACAGGTGGGCGAGCTGCGCGGGGTCGCCGGCGAAGGCGTGCGGCGGCGGCGGGTCGAAGTGGAGCGTGATGCCGGCGTGCTGGCAGCGGGGGCGGGCCAGCTCGACGGCCTGCGCCAGCAGTTCCGCGAGGTCGCACGGGCGGGGGTCGAACGGCGGCGGCTTCCCGGCGGTGAGGAACTGCCGCAGGTTCGCCTCGATGCGGGCCAGTTGCCGCAGCGCCACCCGTAACGGCTCCGGGTCGGCGGCCGGGTTCTCCGTCAGGAACAGCTCGATGGACAGCTTCGCCCCCGCGGCCGCGTTGCGGAGCTGGTGCGCCAGGCCGCCGGCGAACTGACCCAGCACGCGGAGCCGCTCGGCGCGGGCCAGGGCGTCGCGGTACTCGGCGAGCTGCCCGGCCATCGCGTTCACTGCCCGGTACAGGTCGGCGACCTCGTCGGCGGGGCCGGGCACGGGCACCGGCGTGAAGTCGCCGCCCGCGATGCGGCGGGTGTGGCCGTCGAGGGTGTGCAACCGGCGCACGAGGCCCGTTCCCAGCGCCAGCGCCAGCGCCACGGCGACGAGCCCGCCGGCACCGCCGAGCACGATCAGCGGCCGGGCGGCGGCCTGCACGGCGGTGCGGCGGCGCTCCTCGGGCAGCAGGATGTACAGCTCACCGCGCGACGGCCCGGGGTCGGCCAGCCGGCGGCTCAGTGGCAACCGCAGGCACCGGTACTCGACGCCGCCGACGAGGACCGGCGGGCCGAGGTGGTCGTCCTCGTCGCGCGGCGCGGGAGGCACGTCGGCCGGGGGCGGCGTGGCGGGGTCGGCGAGCGTGCCGACGGGTGCGGCGCCGGGCCGGTCGAGGATGAACTCGGCGCCGCTGAAGCCCTTCATCAGGTGCAGCACGCGCTCGGAGAGGGGGTAGCCGGGCGGCTCGGTGACGGTGGTGGCGACGGCCCACAGCTGCGCCGCGAGTTGGCGTTCCGCGGCGCGGGCGGCGCCGGCGGCGGCCCACGCGGTCGCGGCCACGTCGCCGGCCAGGAGCAGCGTCAGCGGCAGCAGTAGACGGTAGCGGAGGGACAGCCGCATGGGGTATGGTGGGCTTCGGCTCAGGGGCTCCGCCGCTCGCGGCTTGGCGGCGTGTACGCCGCCAAGCCGCGAGCGGCGGAGCCCCTGAGCCCCGGAGCAACAGATGCGCTACGCCCTCTCCATCCTATGCGGCCTCGCCGCCGGCACGCCCGCCCTCGCGCAGCAGCGGCCGAACGTGCTCCTCGTCATCACCGACGACCAGGGCTTCGGCGACCTCGGCGCCCACGGCAACCCCGTCGTCCGCACCCCCAACCTCGACGCCTTCACGAAGCAGTCCGCGTGGCTGAAGAACTTCCACGTCTCGCCGGTGTGCTCGCCCACACGCGCGGCGCTCCTGAGCGGCCAGTACAACTACCGCACCGGCGTCGTGGACACGTTCATCGGCCGGTCGCTGATGCGGCCGGACGTCACGATCCTGCCGCAACTGCTCGCCGGCGCCGGCTACCGCACCGGGCTGTTCGGCAAGTGGCACCTCGGCGACAACTACCCGCTCCGCCCCGAGGACCGCGGCTTCCAGGACACGCTCTGGTCCCGCGGCGGCGGCCTGGCCCAGCCCAGCGACCACCCCGACAGCACCTTCGCCACCGCCTACTTCGACCCGTTCCTCACCCGGAACGGCAAGGAGGAACGCACCAAGGGCTACTGCACCGACGTGTTCACCGACGCGGCCGTGCGCTTCGTGGGGGCGAAGTCGGAGCGGCCGTTCTTCGCCTACGTGGCGTACAACGCGCCGCACGGCCCGTACCAGGTGCCGCCGGCGCTCGTCGCGCCGTACCGCGGCCGCGACCTGAGCGCCACCGGCTTCCCGCAGATCGGCCAGCCGTGGGCCGGGAAGAAGGACAACGCCGAGGACATCGCCCGCGCCTACGCCATGATCGAGAACGTCGACACGAACTTCGCCCGGCTGCTGAAGGCGATCGAGGACGCGGGCCAGGCGCAGAACACAATCGTGATTTTCTTGACGGACAACGGCCCCGGCGACACGCGGTTCAACGCCGGCCTGCGCAACCGTAAGGGCACCGTCTACGAGGGCGGCACCCGTGTGCCGTGCTACGTACGCTGGCCGGGCCGCGTCACCCCCGGCCACGTCGTCGAGACGCCGCTGGCACACGTCGACATCGTGCCGACGCTGATCGACGCCTGCGCCGTGCCGCTGCCGGACATCAAGCTGCCGCTCGACGGCGTCAGTGCGCTCGGCCTCCTGACGGGGCGTAACGTGGACCTGCCGGCGCGGACGCTGTTCGTGCAGTGGCACCGCGGCGACGTGCCGGAGCGGTACCGGGCGTTTGCGGCGCGCGGGCCGCGCTTCAAGTTGGTGCAAGCCAACGGCGTCGCCCCGGACGCGAAGTGGACGCCGCGCTACGAGCTGTTCGACATCCCCGCCGACCCGTTCGAGCAGCGCGACCTGGCGGCCGAGAAGCCGGACGAGGTGGCACGGCTGAAGGCCGCCTACGACGCCTGGTTCACCGACGTGACGAAGCGCGGCTTCGACCCGGCGCGGATCGTGGTCGGCAGCGAGAAGGAGAACCCGGTGCGGCTGAGCCGGCAGGACTGGCGCGGCTCGAAGGCCGGCTGGGCCGCGGATAGCGTCGGGCACTGGGAGGTACGGGTGGAACGTCCCGGCCGGTACCGGCTCGGGGTGCGGGCGGCGCGGCCGTTCACGGCCTGTGCCGGGGCGGTCGGTGGCCGGCGGGTCGAGCTGCGGTCCGCAGACCCCCTGGCGGTGATGACCACGACGATCGAGTTGCCCGCCGGCGACGCCCGCGTCGAATTGACCCTCGGCGACGGGGACGGCGCGACCCGCCGCGGGCCGACCTACGTGGAGCTCGAATTCTTGGGTCCGGTCCCGAAGTGAAATTGCCGCTTGCGGCTTCGCGCTTCCCGGCGCGAAGCCGCAACCGTTCAGGCTACTTGGCCAGCGGCTTCCACTCCACCTTCTTGAACGTCACCACGGTGCCCGGGTCGTGCCCCTGCAGGGCGAAGCGGCCCTTCGTGTGGGTGTTGTTCGGGTCGGTGAAGTCCACCGTCTTCTTGCCGTTCACGAAGATCTGGATGTGCGCCCCCTCGGCCACCACCTCCTGCACGAACCACTCGTCCGGCCCGTGCGGGGCCTTGTTCATCACGGTGATGTCCTTCTTGAACTGCGTCAGCTTGGTGCGGCCGTCCGGGTACAGGCTGCCGGTGCGGATCGGGTCGCCGCCGGTGGCGTTGATCTGCGCCTCGTAGCCCGGCGGGAACCCGGGGGCGAGCGTGGCCCGCGAGTACTGGCCGCTGTTCCCCTTGTCGTTGATCTTCGCCTCCACCCGGTAGCGGAAGTCGGTGAAGTCGTCCTTCACGGTGAACAGGTGGCTGTGCGGGCCGCTGCCGATCAGCAGCCCGTCCTTGACCTGCCACAGCGGGATGAGCTTGCCGTCCTTCGCCTCGCCGCTGAACCCGACGACGGCGCCGCCCGCGTCCTTCACGGGCACCACCGACTGGTAGGCGCCGGGATTCGGGTTCGGGTGAGTAATCCAGCCCGTGAGGGTCCGGCCGTTGAACAGCGGCATCCAGCCGTCGGAGCTCTTGGAGTCTTGGGCGTGGCTACTGCCGGCGAGGAAGCCCAGGCAGATTGCGCCGGAAAGGCAGACGGGGCGGAACAGGGGTTGCATGGCAGTCGCTCCGGATGCAGGGGGAGGAGGGCCGGCGTCCGGCCGCCGGGTGATGCTACCCGGCCCGGCGCGCGTCGGCCAGAGCCCGCCCGACCGGCCTGTACAACCTGACCGGCGCGGCGGAATAATTCCCCCCAAACTGCTCAGATTGCGTTGTCGTCGCGGGTGACGACGGGTAACTTGACGCCGATGCGGCAGGATAGGGGCTCTGGGCGGACCGCCCGGCCACGCCCGCCCCGCCCGGCGAACCGAACGGACGCACCCCGCACCTGGTTTCACACCGTTGTTCCGGAGACTCGTAATGACGACTCGTCGCCTGTTCGGGCTGGGGGCTGCGGCCGCCGCGGCCGCGCTGCTGGTTCTGGCCCAGGACGCCTCGGCGTTCGGCAAGCGGAAGCGGGGCTGCGACGCCCCCAGCTGCGAGCCGGCCTGCGCCACCCCGTGCGCCACCGCCGTGACCTACGTCGACCAGAAGGTCACCTGCTACAAGACCGAGTGGAAGACGAAGAAGGTCGAGATGGACGTGGTGGAGAACAAGTGGGTGGACCAGAAGTACAAGTACACCGTCTGCGAGGCCGTCAGCACGAAGGAGAAGGTCAAGGTCACCGAGTTCGTGGCGAGCCAGCAGAAGTACACGTACATGGTCAACGAGATCGTGGCGGTCAAGGAGAAGGTCAAGGTCTGCGAGATGGTCGCGTCCAAGCAGGCCTTCAAGTACACGGTCAACGAAATCGTGGCGGTCAAGGAGAAGGTCAAGGTCGCCGAGACGAAGTGGACGGTGCAGGATCAGAAGTACACGTGCCACGAGCCGGTGTACACGAAGTCGACGGTGATGAAGACGGTGTGCGAGACGGTGTGCGTGCCGACCCAGGTCGCCTGCGCCCCGGCCGCCGCCCCGAGCTGCGACACCGGCCGTAAGGGTCTGTTCAGCCGGCTGTGCAAGAAGCCGTCGTGCGACCCGTGCCCGACCGCCTGCGCCGCCCCGTGTGCCGACGCCTGCGCCACCCCGTGCATGAAGACGGTGATGGTCCGCCAGGTCGTCACCAAGCAGGTCCCGGTCGAAGTGACCACCTGCTCGATGGTGGCGAAGGAGGGCACCCGCAAGGTGAACGTCCCGACCACGACGTGGGTCGAGAAGGAAGTCACCGTGAGCAAGTGCGTCCCGGTCGAGAAGGCGGGCGAGCGGATCGTCCACACCCCGACGTGGGTCGAGAAGGAAGTCACCGTGAGCAAGTGCGTCCCGGTGAGCAAGGAGGGCACGCGCACGGTGATGGTGCCGACGCAGGTCGAGCGCGAAGTCACCGTCACCCGGATGGTCCCGGTCGAGAAGGAAGGCACCCGCAAGGTGTGCGTCCCGACGACGACCAAGAAGACGGTCGACGTGTCGTACTGCGAGCGCGTCGCCTACGTGACGACGATCAAGGTGCCGGTCGCGGCCCCGTGCGCCCCGGCCCCGGTCTGCTGCCACTAAGCGGCACGGCCTGAGCAAACGCGGCCGGCCCCGGGTTTCCCCCGGGGCCGGTTCGTTTTTCCCACCGCGAACGTGTTCTACGCTTCGGCATGAACTTGCGCCGCCTCCTGTCCGCCGCCGGCGTCGCGCTGGCCGCCGTGCTGCTGGTCGGGCAAGTGCGCCAGCTACTCGCCGACCCATCCGTCTGGCCGCCGGACGACTTCGTCGAGTACTGGGCCGCCGCCCGCCTGACGCTGACCGGCGGCAACCCCTACGACGCCGAACAACTCCTGCCGCTGCAAGTCGCCGCCGGCCGGGCCACCGACGAAGCCGTCATGATGTGGAACCCGCCCTGGGCGCTGTCGGCCGTGCTGCCACTCGGGCTCCTGCCGGCGCGCGAGGCGCAACTGCTGTGGCTCGCCGTGAACCTCGTCGCGGCCGGGTGGTGCGGCGACCGCCTGTGGCTCCGCTTCGGCGGCGACCCGGCGCGCCGCTGGGCCGGCTGGGCGGCGGCGCTGGCGTTCGTGCCGACGCTGTTCGCCCTGCAATCGGGCCAGATCGGGCCGCTACTGCTGCTCGGGGCCGTGCTGTTCCTCGAAGCCGAGCGCCGCGGCTGGTACGCACTCGCCGGCGCGGCGACGGTGCTGCTCGCGATCAAGCCGCACCTCGCGTACCTCGTGTGGCTCGCCATCGGCGTGCTGTGGCTGACGCGGCGCGACCGGGCGTCCACGCGCATGCTGCTCGGCGGGGCGCTCGCCGGCGGGCTGGCGACGGCAGTGCCGCTGGTGTTCGCGCCGCACGTGTTGACGCAGTACGGCGACGCGATGGGGAACCGGCCGCCGGAGCAGTGGGTGTCGCCGACGCTGGGCACGGTGCTGCGACTGGTGTTCGGCGAGGGGCGGTTCGGGTTGCAGTTCGTGCCGGTGGCGGCGGGGCTGGCCTGGTTCGCGTGGCACTGGCGGCGCGCCGGGCGGACGTGGGACTGGGCCGAGCAACTGCCGCTGCTGCTGCTGGTGTCGTTCGTGACGGCCCCGTATGGGGCGTGGCCGTTCGACCTCGTGCTGCTGCTGCCGGCGGTGGTTCGACTCCTGGCCGGCGGGGCGCCGCGGCCGGTGCTCGCCGGACTCCTGGCGGTGAACGCGGCCTGTCTGGCGATGAACCTGATGCAGACTGGCTCGTTCCCGTTCTTGTGGGTCGCACCGGCGCTGTTGGGGGTGTACGTCGTGGGCGTGAACTCCCGGCGAGCCCCGGGCATCAGCCCGGGGATTCCCCGGGGTGTCGGGGCGACGGCATGACGCGCCGCGTCGGCCCCGGGGCCGTGGCCTTCGTCGCCCTGTTCGTACTGCTCCTGGCCGCCGGCCGCAGCAGCTTCTTCCGCGACCCCGGCACGTTCTGGCACGTCACCACCGGCGACCGCATCCTCGCCGACGGCTTCCTCCGCGCCGACCCGTACACGTTCACCTTCGGCGGCACGTGGTGGGTGCCGTACCAGTGGCTCGGCGAGGTGGCGATGGCGCTGGCCCACCGGTGCGGCGGGTTCGACCTGCTTCTCGTCGGCGCGTGCGCGATGCTCGCCGGCACGTTCGCGGTGCTGTACGCCCGGCTGCACGGCACGGGGTTGAACCCGGCCGCGGCCGGCGTTGTGCTGCTGATCGGCCTTGCGGCGGCGGCGTCGCACTTCCACGTCCGCCCGCACCTCGCCACCATCGCCGGGATGACCGGCACCATGCTTCTGCTCGTGGCGGTCGACGGCGGCCGCGCGCCGGTGCGGCGGCTATTGTGGCTCGTGCCGGCGTTCGTGCTCTGGACCAACGTCCACGGCGGCGTCCTGGCCGGCATGGGGACGGTGGGGTTGACCGTCGCCGGCTGGCTGACACTCGCGGTGATCGGCCGCGGGCCGCTCCGGTCCCGCCGGGACGCGGTTCTGGCCTGCGCCGCCGCCGCGGGCTGCGTCCTGAGCGCGCTCGTGAACCCGTACGGGCTCGACCTGCTGAAGACGTGGCACGTCATCATGGGCGAGCCGGCGCTGAAGGCGATCGTGCAGGAGCACAGCGCCCTCGACCCCGCCGCGCCGTACGCGTGGCCGGTGTTCGCACTCGCGGCGGTGTACCTCGCCGTGCTCGCGGGTGTGCACCGCGGCGAACTCCGTGTGTCGTGGTTCCTGCCGGCGGTGTGGTTCGTCCTCACCCTGGACCGCGTCCGCCACGCCCCGCTGTTCGCGGTCGCGGGGCTGGTCGTGGTCGCGGCGGCGTGGCCGCACACGCGCTGGGCCGCGTGGCTGGCGGAACACCGGCCCGACGTGTACCGGCCGCGCGACGGCGGCACCGGCTTCTGGCGGAACGTGTGGCTCCCGGCCGTGCTGGTGATCGCGGTGGCGCTGGTGCCGATCCGATGGGCGCGGCTCGACCCGGCGCACTGGCCGGTGGAGCTGCTGCCGGAGTTGCGCGAATTCGAGCCGCGGTCGCCGGCCGACCCGCACCGCATATTCAACGGCTACATCGACGGCGGGTTCGTGATCTACCACGCCCCCGGCTACAAGGTGTTCGTGGACGACCGCTGCGAGGTGTTCGGCGGCGACTGGCTGCTGGCGTTCGTCCGCGCCGATTCGGAGGGCACCGCCGACGCGATGGCCGGCTGGGAGGAACGGTACGGCCGGTTCGACTTCGCGCTGGTGCGTGCGGGCACCGGCTTCGAGGCGTACGTCCGCACGGCGCCGGGCTGGGAGTTGGTGAAGCGCACGGACGTGGCGAGCTTCTACCGGCGGCGGTAGCAGTAACGGTTCGGCAGCCGCTTGCGGCGTAGACGCCGCTACGCCGCTACGCCGCTACGCCGCTACGCCGCTACGCCGCAAGCGGCACAGCAGCGAGCGTCAGTAGATGAGGTTCCGCAGCCGGCCGCGGTAGTCGTCGGCCTCGGGGCTGCGCGGCCCGATGGCGTTGAAGATGCGCACCATCAGTTCCCGCACCGGGCCGCGGCCCAGCGCCGAATCCAGCTCGGCGGCGGCGATCAGTTCGTCCATCGCCGGCACGTACTCGCCGCGGGCCGCCAGCACCGTCGCCAGCGGGACGCGACTCGCCGCGTCGTCCGGCTTCACGCCCGCCCGAGCCGCGGCCAGGTCCGCGTCGGCGTGCGGCGGCTCGCGGAGCGCGATCACGGCCCGCAGCCGGTCCGCCTCGGCGAGTTCGTCGCCGCTATCGACCGGGGCCAGCAGGTTCGTCGCCTCCGCCTCGCCGCCGGGCTTCGTGAGCAGCAGCCGGGCCAGGGCGACGCGGGCGGCGGGGTCGTCGGGGTTCGCCGCGAACCGCTCGCGGTAGGTGAACAGCGCCGCGGCCGGGTCGCGGGCCTCGGCCTCGCGCGGGTCTTCGGCCGGCACAGCGTTCGGCAGCAACTTCTCGACGAACTGCCGCACCTGGGCTTCGGGCAGGGCGCCCGTGAACTGATCGACGAGCTGGCCGTCCTTGATGGCGAAGACGGCCGGGATGCCGTTCACACCGAACGCCCCGGGGAGTTCCTGCTCCTCGTCGGTGTTCACCTTGGCGAGGACGAACGCCCCGCCCTTCTCGGCGGCGAGGCTCTCCAGGACGGGGCCGAGCGCCCGGCACGGCCCGCACCACGGCGCCCAGAAGTCCACGACGACCGGCACCTCGCGGGACTTGTCCATCACCTCCTGCTGGAAGGTGTCGGCCGTCACCTCGACCACCCACGCGGACGCCGCCATGACCCACCTCCCGGTTGAAGGGGTGTTATAGCGGCCGGCCCGGTCACTCCGCGGCGAAGTCCCACAGCCCGAGCCGCGTCTGGGCGCCGTTCGGCTCTAGCACCGCGAGCACCGGCCGCGACGGGTGGAACGCCAGCGCCGTCACCCGGCCGGGCCACGAGCGGATCACCTTTCCCGTCGTCGTGTCCCAGACCGCGAACCGCGGCTCGCCGGCCTTGAGCTCCGTCGGCGGCAGTCCCGGGAACCCGCCCTTGCGGGGGGGTAGTTCACGCTTCTCGAACCGGACATACGACGCCGCGAGGAGCCGGCCGTCGCCCGAGAACGCAGCGGTCATCCGGGTGGCGTCGACCAGGTCCACGCCCTCCAGGGCCGGGAGTAGCTTCTCGGCCGTCGGGGCGACCAGGACCAGCTTGCTGACCCCGCAGCCGAAGAGCACCCGCCCGCCGTCCCGCGAGGCGACCAACAGCGGGTCGGTGCCGGAGTTCTCGACCTGCTCGATGTCGCTCCCCACATACCAGCGGTTCTCAGTGCCGACGGTCAGTCTGGCGACGGAGGGGTTCGGCCCATCGACTTTCATGCTGACCACCTGTTTGCCGTCGGCGGTGAGTCGGACTGCGCGGAACGGGCCGCCGCTAACCCCGCCGAGGGACTCGATCGTCTTTCCGGTTTCGGTACTCACTCGGCGGATTTCCGCCTCGCGGATGTTCCGGTCGTCGCGGCGGGTCATGACCAGCGTCGTGTAGCTCTTGCCGTCCGCGGCGAAGGCGAAGTCGTCGGTCTGCTCGTTGTCGAGCGGGAAGCGCTTCGGGGACGGCACGAGCGACAGCGCCGGCCCGGCCGGGCCGGCGCCACCTTCGGCGCCCTCCGGCTCGACCGGAGGGCCGCCGAGAAGCCCGCCTGGGCCGGGCCGGCCGATGTTGCCGAACACGTAGAACGACGCCAGGTGCCGGCCGCTCACCAGCCCTTGCTCGCGGCGCACCAGCAGCAGTTCCTTGCCGTCCGGCGTGAAGCCGGCAAACCGCTCCGGGTCGTGCCCGTTCGTCGTGCCGTAGACGTGCGGCCCCTTCGGCCCCGCGAAGTCGATGACCATCAGCGCCTCACCCGTCCACTCGCCGCCGGGTGCCGCCACAGCTCCCGGGCCGGGCTCCGGAGGGAAGGTGACGACGAAGCGGTCGCCGGCCGGGCTCCACACCACGCGCCGGCCGTTCCGCACCGGCAGGTCGAGCGCCTCCTGCAACCGCGGGGCGCCGACCGCAGCGGCCTTCGCCTTCGGCCCCTTCGCCTCGGCCGGCGGTTGCTGCGGCTCCTCGGCCGCGGCAACCACCGAAGGCGCCGGATTCGGGACGGCCGCGGGGTTCGGCCCCGAGCCGGCGATCACGACCCCGGCGACGAGCGACAGCGCCAGCACGCCGCCGAGTAAGACGGTTCTCACGGGAAATCCTCCGGCCGCGAGGCGGAGCACGGACGCCGGCACGGCCGCCCCGGCCGCCCACGCCGCCACCACCCCACAGGTGTGTTGAACCAACGCTTCGGGGACCGCCGCCCTGCCCTCCGCCACCACCGCCGGCACGCCCACCGCCGACAGCGCCACGCCGCGGCGGGTGAGTCGCTCGGCCAGCTTCTTCCGCCCGTTCGCCAGCCGGCTGGACAGCGTCCCCTCGGGAACGCCCAGCGCCCGCGCCGCCTCCGCGCGGCTGGCCCCTTGCAGGTCGCACAGCACGATCGGTTCGCGGTAGTGCGCCGGCAGCGCGGCGAGCTCCTCGTGCAGCGCCGGGCCGATGTCGGCGGGCGGCGCAACGTCCGGGGCGGCGGGGTCCGGCGGGTCCACGGCCTGCACCTCCCGCACGCGCCGCCGGGCGGCGGCGCGCCTGGCGCGGCTCGCCACCTTCGCGGCCACGCCATAGAGCCAGTTGCCGAGCCGGCCGGGGTCGCGGAGCCCGCCAGCCTTCCGGGCGAGCACCAGGAACACGGCCTGGAAGGCGTCCTCGGCGTCCTGCGGGTGGCCGCACACGCGGCGGCACACGGCCAGAACGAGCGGCCCGTGCCGGCGGACGAGGGCGGCGAACGCGGCCGGGTCGCGGTCGGCGGCGAACCGGGCCAGGAGCGGCCCGTCGTCGGGGTCGGGCGGGGCCAGCCGCCGCAGCAACTGGCCCGGTCGGGTCGCGGACATCGGCCCCTCCACCCCGTACTCCCCGGCCGACCCGGGGCGCGTCGCGCGTCAGTGTACCAGCCCGCGAACGGATCCAACCCGTTGCGGCCGGTCGAGTTTGTTGGTTTAATCAGACTTAGCCCCGACTCGCACCCTCCCCCGCCCCGGAGCCCCGTCATGAGCGTGTTCGACCGTCGTGAGTTCCTCGACCGCGCCGCCATCCTGTCAGCCGCCGCCGCTGCCCTCGGTGGCACCGCCGCCGCGCAGGACGCGCCTCGCTCCGCCGCCGCCGCCACGGCCCGCGGGGCCAGCGACAAGCTGCGCGTCGCCGTCGTCGGCGTCCGCGGCCGCGGCATGAGCCACGTGTCCGGGTTCCTCGGCAAGAACAACTGCGAGATCACCACCGTCTGCGACTGCGACGAGGCCGTCATCGGCAACGCCATGCGGTCGATCGAGAAGGTCCAGGGCCGCGCCCCGACCTACGTGAAGGACATCCGCCGCGTCGTCGAAGACCGCAACGTCGACATCGTGAGCATCGCCACGCCGAACCACTGGCACGCGCTGATGGCGATCTGGGCCATGCAGAACGGCAAGGACGTGTACTGCGAGAAGCCGGCGACGCACAACGTGAAGGAAGGCGCGCTGATGACCGCGGCGGCCCGGAAGTACGGCCGCATCTGCCAGGTCGGCACGCAGAGCCGCAGCAACCCCGGGATGCGGCAGTCGATCGAGGCGGTGCAGACGAAGATCGGCACCGTCGACCTGGCGATCGGCCTGTGCTACAAGAACCGCCCGAGCATCGGGAAGGTGGACGGCCCGCAGGCGCCGCCGGCGACGATGGACTACGACCTGTGGTGCGGCCCGGCCCCGGCCGACGCGCCGCGGCGGAAGACCGGCAACGGCACCGTCCACTACGACTGGCACTGGGTCTGGAACTACGGCAACGGCGACCTCGGCAACCAGGGCGTGCACGAGATGGACAAGGCCCGCTGGGGCCTCCGCAAGGGGATGCCGAACAGCGTGTGCGCGGTCGGCGGTCGGTTCGGCTACACCGACGACGGCCAGACGCCGAACACCCAGGTCTGCCTGTTCGACTACGGCGAGTCGAAGATGGTGTTCGAGGTCCGCGGGATGAAGAGCCCGGCGTTCAAGGGCGCGGGCATCGGCAACATCTGGGTCGGCAGCACCGGCATGGTGGTGTGCCCGAACTACGCCGGCGGCATCCAGTACGACAAGGACGGCCGCGAGGTGGCCCGGTTCAACGGCGGCGGCGACCAGTTGCACTTCGACAACTTCGTGAAGGCCGTCCGCAGCCGGCGGGTGGCGGACCTGAACTGCGACATCGCCGAGGGCCACATCTCGGCGGCGCTGTGCCACCTGGCGAACATCAGCTACCGGCTGGGGAACGAGGCCCCGATCGGCGACGTGGCCGGGTTCGCCGGCTCGCCGGCCGCGGCCGACGCCCTGACGCGGATGCGCGAGCACCTGCGCGAGCACAAGGTGGACCCGATGACGGTCGCGGGCCGGGCCGGGCCGAAGCTGACGTTCGACCCGGCGACGGAGCGGTTCACCGGCGCCCGCGCGGCCGAGGCGAACGCGATGCTGTTCCGCGAGTACCGCCGCGGGTTCGAGGTCCGCGAGTCGGTGTGAGTTTTCCGCCGCTTGCGGCTCCGCGGCGTGCCGCGCGAAGCCGCAAGCGGCGGCTGATCTTCGCACCAAGTTGTGACACCGATGCCCGAAAAACACGAGCCGCTGCCGCCGCTCACCGACGCCAAGCGACAGGAGTTGGCCCGCCGGCTGGCGGACGCCGACGCCAACCCCGGCGACGTCGTCCCGTGGGAAGTGGTGGAGGCTGCGGCACGCGCGCGGTTCGACGGCTCGGGGCTTCCGTAGGTCGGGTCGAGTCTTCGAGGCCCGACGTGGGGTGCCGGAGGCCGCATGGGATTCGTGGTAGCCTGCCCGTGCGGCCGCAGTGTCGATGTTACGTCCGGCGACGCAGGCACAACCGTCGGCTGTCAGTGCGGCCGGCCGGTAGCAGTTCCGACGCTCGGCGAGCTCCGGCGATCCGTCCCACCGCCCCCGGTCGTGCCGCCGAAGTGGGAGTGCCCGCGGTGCAACTCCACTGCGGTCGTCCGGCTCCCGCCGAGCGCGATCACACCTCACCCGGGCTACAAATGCCGTGGCTGCGGGGCGAAACTCCGGGCATGTGGCATGGGAGTGGTATACGGCATCATCCTGGTTCTCGGTGCCGTGTTGTTCGCGTTCTTCGCCAGCGGGGACCGACCCCCGTTGAAAGCGCTCGGAATCGCCGCTCTCTGTTCGGTGTTCTCCGCGATCCAGCTGTTCCGGCCGGTTCCGCGCCGACACGCTACCCAAGCCGAGTCGGAATCCGTCGGGCTAGAATAACATGACCTTCCTCGCCGGCACTGCCATGACCCCGCGCCTCCCGCTCACCCGCCGGTCCGCCCTCCGCCTGGCGGCCGCCGGCGGCGTCGCCGGGTTCCTCGGCTGGGCCGGCCACGACGCCCCGGCGCAGGTCGATCCGCGCGCCCCAGACGCCGCCGGCAACGACTTCGTAACCCCCGAGGCGCAGGCCGCCATCGACCGCGGCCTCGGGTTCCTCGCGGGCGCGCAGCTCGACGACGGCTCCCTCGCGTCCGACCGCGTCGGCGGCGGCCGGGCCAGCGGCATCACCGCACTCGCCGGCCTCGCCCTCATGGCCGGCGGCCACCAGCCCGGCCGCGGCCGCTACGCCCGCACCGTGTCCCGAATCGTCGACTACCTGCTCGGCTGCGCGTCCGGCGCCACCCCCGGGTTCGTCGTGTCGCCCGACGCCCAGCGCGGGTTCCGCGGCGGCCAGAACCAGGAGGCCATGTACTCGCACGGGTTCGCCTGCCTGTTCCTCAGCGAGGTGTCCGGGATGCTGCCCGACCCCGCCCGGCAGCGGCAGGTGAAGGCCGCACTCGAGCAGGCCGTGGCGTTCACCGTGCGGGCGCAGAACAAGGAGGGCGGGTGGCGGTACGAGCCGCAGCCGCAGCAGGCCGACGTGTCCGTCACGGTGGCCCAGATGATGGCCCTGCGGGCGGCCCGCAACGCCGGCCTGTTCGTCCGCAAGAGCGTGGTGGACGCCGGCGTCGACTTCCTGAAGGGGTGCCAGCAGCCGGACGGCGGGTTCGGCTACACCCGCAGCCAGATGCCGTACTCGATGTTCGCCCGCAGCGCCGCCAGCCTCGTGGGGCTGTTCAGCGCCGGCCAGTACTCCGGCCCGCCGATCGAGCGCGGGCTGCGGTACGTCATGCAGTTCCTGCCGAGCAAGCGGTTCTCCTTCCGCGAGATCCCCGCCCACCACTACTACTACGGGCACTACTACGCCGCGCTGGCGATGTGGACGGCCGGCGGCGAGCACTGGGCGCAGTGGTTCCCCGCGGCGCGGGAGGAGTTGCTCGGCCGGGTCCGCGGCGCCGGCGGCGTGTGGTCGGACGACCACTACGGCCCCGCCTACGCCACGGCCATGAGCCTGATCGTGCTGCAGTTGCCGAACAACTACCTTCCCATCTTGCAGAAGTAGAATGGGGACAGCGGGGCCGGTGGTTGCCGATCCCGCACCCCGATCTTCCTGGTACCGTCATCCCGCTCTCCCCGAGTCGAACGGTCCCAAATGCACCCGCTCATTCTGTCCGCCGCGCGCACCCCGGTCGGGAAGTTCCTCGGCGGCCTCGCCGAGCTCCCGGCCCCGAAGCTCGGCGCGCTCGCCGTCGCGGAAGCCGTCCGCCGCGCCGCCGTCGCCCCGCAACAGGTCGAAGAAGTGATCCTCGGCACCGTCGTGCAGGCGGGCCAGGGGCAGGCGCCGGCGCGGCAGGCGGCGCTCGGCGCGGGGCTGCCCGACACCGTCCCGGCCGTCACCGTCAACAAGGTGTGCGGGTCCGGGCTGAAGGCCGTGATGCTCGCCGCGCAGGCGATCAAGGCCGGCGACGCGAGCGTCGTCGTGGCCGGCGGCATGGAGTGCATGAGCCGCGCGCCGTACCTCCTGCCGGGCGCCCGCACCGGCTTCAAGTACGGCGACCAGCCCGCCGTCGATTCGCTCGTCCGCGACGGCCTGTGGTGCCCGTTCGAGAACCGCGCCATGGGCGACGCCGCCGAGTACACCGCCGCGACGTGCGGCGTCTCCCGCGCCGACCAGGACCGCTTCGCGGCGCAGAGCCACCGCCGCGCCGCGGCCGCGTGGGAGCGCGGCGACTTCGCCGCCGAGGTCGTGCCGGTCACGGTGCCGGGCCGCACGCCGGTGGTGGTGTCGAAGGACGAGGGGATCCGCGCCGACACGACGGCCGAGGGACTCGCGAGGCTGAAGCCGGCGTTCCAGAAGGACGGCACGGTGACGGCCGGGAACGCCTCACAATTGTCCGACGGCGCCGCGGCGCTGGTGGTGGCGTCGCCCGCGGCGGCCGAGCGGATCGGCACGGCGCCGCTGGCGCGAATCCTCGCCTACGCCACGAGTGGGGTGGCGCCGAAGGACATCTTCGTGGCCCCGGTGTCGGCCGTCCGGCTGGTGCTGGAGAAGGCGGGGCTGAAGCCCGGCGACATCGACCTGTTCGAGTTGAACGAGGCGTTCGCGGCGCAGATGCTGGCGTGCGGCGGCCACTTGGGGCTGGACGAGTCGAGGGTGAACGTGAACGGCGGGGCGATCGCGCTCGGGCACCCGATCGGCGCCAGCGGGGCGCGGGTACTGACGACGCTGGTGTACGCCCTGCGCGCCCGCGGCGGCCGGTACGGGCTGGCAAGTCTGTGCCTGGGCGGCGGCAACGCCGTGGCGATGGTCGTGGAGCGGGTGTAGCATGGCACGGCAGAAGACCCCGGGAGGCGCCATGATCCGGCCGCCGCGCGCGCAGCCGCGCAACGACTACCCCACCTCGGACGGCAAGCCCATGGCCGAAACCGACTTGCACCGCGACCTGATGGCGGAGGTGATTCAGACGCTGAAGTGGTGGTTCCGCGACCGCGCCGACGTGTACGTTTCTGGCAACCTGTTGGTCTATTACGAGAAGGGGAACAAGCGCATCCACGTCGCGCCGGACGCCTTCGTCGTCCCCGGCATCGGCAACCACCTTCGCGAGAACTACCTGCTCTGGCAGGAGGGCCGGGGGCTCGACTTCGTGGTCGAACTCACCTCGAAGACGACGATGATGGAGGACATCGAGACGAAGTACAACCTGTACGTCGAGAAACTGGCGGTGAAGGAGTACGTGCTGTTCGACCCGCGGGAGGAGTACCTGACGCCGTCGTTCCAGATGTACCGCCGGTTCGGCGCCGGCTTCCGCCACGTGAAGCCGACCACCGGCCGGTTCACGAGCCGGGTGCTCGGCCTGGGGTTGGAGCGCCACGGGACGAGCCTGCGCTTCCGCGACCCGGCGACGGGCGAGTTGCTGCCGACGCCGACCGAACGGGCGGACGCGGAATCGCACCGGGCGAGCGCGGAGGCTGTGCGGGCCGACACCGCGGAAGCGGAGATCGCCCGTCTGAAGCGCGAACTGGCCAGGCTCAGGGGCGAGCGGAACGGCGGCGGGGGGTAGAAACGAGCACGCCGGCCGAGCGGCCGGCGAGAGCGGGATAGGGGAGTCGAACCCCTCTCACAGCCTTGGGAAGGCTGGGCACAACCGATATACCAATCCCGCAACACTCCCGATTCTAACAACCCGCCGCGGCCCGGCAAGGCGCTTTTGTCGCACCGATGACCCCACCCCTGCCCCCCGACCGCACCACCCTGCCGCTGCTCCGCGCGGCCGCGCTCGTGGGGCTCGCCCTCACCGCCTGGCCGGCCTTCGCCGCCGACCCGCCGCGCTGGGCGTGGCTCGCCGCCTTCGCCGCCGGCGTCGCCGTCACGTTCGTGTACCGCCACCCGTTCCAAACCCTCGGCTACGTCCCGTACGGGCTCACGCTCGGCGCCGGCGCGGCTGTCGTCGCCCGATTCTGGGGCTGGGGCGACGTCGGCGCCGGGTTCGCCGGCTTCGGCCTCGGGCTCGCCGCGGGGGCGTTCCTGGAGCCGCGCCCGGCCGCCCGGCTCGCCGACGTGCCGGGGTGGGTGGTCGGCCTCGGCTACTGGCTGGCGGCACTGCTGGGCGTGCTGCCGGTCGTCGCGGTGCGGGCCGGGTGGGCCGACGCCGACCGGCTCCGCGGGACGTTCACCCTCGGCGCCGTCGTCGCACTCCTCCCGGCAGCCGCGCTCGCGTGGGCGCGGCTGGTGCGGCCGCTGGTCGAGCTGACGGTCGTTCCGCTGCTGGCGCTGTCGTACCGCATTCGCGTCACCGGCCCGGGGCTGGCCGACTTCCCGCGCACGGGCGCGTGCGTCGTCATCGCCAACCACGCCTGCTGGTTCGACCCGGTGTTCCTCGGCCGGGTGCTGCCGCGGCCGATCACGCCGATGATGACGAGCGAGTTCTACGACCTGCCGGGCATCCGCTGGCTGATGGTCCACGTGTTCGGCACCATCCGCGTGCCCGAGAAGCAGATGAAGAAGGAGACGCCGGCCGAGATCGTCGAGGCGATCGCGGCGCTGGACCGCGGCGACTGTCTGGTACTGTTCCCCGAGGGCTACCTGCGGCGGACCGACGACCGGCCGATGAGGCGGTTCGGCCGCGGCATCTGGCACATCCTCGCCGCCCGGCCGGACGTGCCGGTGTACGCCTGCTGGATCGAGGGGGCGTGGGGCAGCTTCACGTCGTACCGCGGCGGCCGGCCGACGAAGAACAAGCGGCCCGACGTTCTCCGCCCGATCGCCGTGGGCGTGCCGCTGCCGGAGACGATCCCTGCGGCGGAGTTGGAGACGCACCTGACGACCCGGTTGGGGCTGATGAACCGCGTGGCCGCGTCGCGGCTGCTGCTCGGGCTACCGCCGCTGCCGGAGTACGAGGTGCCCGAGCGCGGCGACGACAAGGACGAGGGGTGACCCACCAACCTGTCGTGACGAGTGATGGAAACGTCTTGCTACTTCTGTCGGGCGCCTCGACCGCGGGGCGCCGCCCGGTGTCACTGCGGGTACGAGTACGCCCCGTCGCCGCGCCCCGGCCCCCACGCCCCCACCGACCCCGAGTTCGTCCACGACGGGATGCCGACGATTCACCCTGGCAGTCTTTTCGACGCCTTGATGCTGCTCGTCATGACCGGAATTAACGCGACCTCCGTGGCCGTGGTCGGGATGGCCGCCTTGATCACCGCCGTAGCCGTGGCCGGGTTAGAGGTCGGTGGGGGCTGGATCGCCTTGACGTTCGGCGCAGCGACAATCGGGTGCGATTTGCTGAGCCGTCGGATGCTCCGCGCTTCACTCTGGGACACCACGCGCGGGAGTGAAATGCTCAAGGTGCCGGCATGGAACATCGGTGCACTCATCTTCGTCGTCGCGGGCGCGATCCTGATAATTGATTAATGCGAGCGTCACGGCCCGTCGTAGAACCACACCTCGACCGCCTCCCCCGCTGCCATCTCCTCCCGCGCCGCCGGCACCAGCGCGAACCCGTCCGCGACAACCGCGCCGCTCAGGTTCGACGCCCCGCCCCCGAGCGGCACCGCGCCGCCACCCTCGACACGCACACGCACGTAATCCACCCGCCCCACCGCGGACGCCACCGCCGCCGCGAGCGGCAGCACCGCCGACCGGTACGGCAGCGCTACCGGCCGGCCGCCGAGCCGACGCACCGCCCGGCCGGCGAACAGGTCGTAGGCGCACAGGCACGACACCGGGTTCCCCGGCAGCAGAAACACCGCCCGCCCGCCGACGAAGCCCACGCCGGTCGGACCGGCCGGCTTCACGCCGATGCCGTGAACGGCCAGTTCGCCCACATCGGCGAGCGCCCGCGGGGCGTGGTCCTCGGTGCCGACCGACGTACCGCCGGTCACCAGGATCACGTCTGCGGTCGCATCCCGAAGCGCGGCGTGGGTCGTGTCGAAGTCGTCGGGCAGGTAGCGCGTCGGCTCGCAGTCGCCGCCGTCGCGCGCCACCAGCGCCGCGAGCATGGGCGAGTTGCTGTCCACGATGCGTGAGCCGTCCGGCGTCGAACCGGGCGGCAGGAGTTCGTCGCCGGTCGCCAGCACCGCGACCCGCGGCCGTCGCACGACATCAACGCGACTGACGCCGATCGACGCGAGGAGCCCCACGTCCTGCGGGCGAAGGACGCGGCCGGCCGGGAGCACTTCGCGGCCCGCGGCCACGTCCTCGCCGACCCGGCCGACGTGCTTGCCGGCCGGCACCGCCGACCGCGCCGTAATCGTGTCGCCGGCCGCGTCCGCCAGCTCGGCCATCAACACCGCTTCGGCGCCGGTCGGGAGCGCAGCACCGGTCGTCACCCGGACGCACTCGCCGTCGTGTACCACACCTGAAAACGGCCGACCGGGGTACGCCGCACCCACGAGGCGGCGCGGACCGGAGTCGGCGGCTCGGACCGCATAGCCGTCCATCATGCAGCGCGGGACGGCGGGCACGTCCACGGCCGAGGTGACGGCCGCGGCCAGCACGCGCCCCGCGGCGGCCGTCACGGTTACGACTCCTGACGAGAGGGGCGGAACGCGGGCGTCGAGAAGGGCGAGTACGTCGGCGACGGGGCTGCGAGCGGCGAACCCGGTCATGCGGACATCTCGGAACGGCAGCATGACGCACCCGGACGCGACAAGGCTCCACCAGGGGAACTGTAACGCCACACGGGAGCGACCGGCCAGACTTGCCGGGAATATCGGCCTGCCGGCGGGATCACAGGTGTGCCGATCCGTTCGTTCGGCTCCCTTTCCCACGTCCGAGGTGGCCCATGTCCTGCCACTGGCCGTTGTGTCTCCGCCGTTTCATCCCGGCCGCCGTCCTCGCGACCCTCGGCATCGCCGTCGCCGGCTGCGGGGACAGGTTCAAGATGGGTGCCCCGGCGGGAGACGCCCCCGCCGGCGCCGAGCGGAAGAGCGCCACCTCGCCCGAGGCCAAGGCCGGCGACCCGGCGAAGACCGGTGAAGCCTACGCCAGCATCGTCGAGAACCCGTTCCGGCTCGCGCAGGCTGCCCCGCTCAGCACGTTCTCCGCGGACGTGAACTCGGCCAGTTACAGCAACGTCCGCCGCTTCCTCACCAACGGCAGCCTGCCGCCGCGCGACGCCGTGTTCCTCGCCGAGCTGGTGAACTACTTCACCTACCGCTACCCGCAGCCGGCCGGTGACGCCCCGGTGTCACTGACGCTCGACCTGGCCCCGTGCCCGTGGAAGGCAGACCACCAGCTCGCCCGCGTCGGGGTGCGCGCGAAGTCGTTCGAGCCCGGCGAGGCGCCGCGGCGGAACCTCGTGTTCCTCGTGGACACGTCCGGCAGCATGAGCCCCGAGAACCGCCTGCCGCTCGTGAAGCAGTCGCTCGAGCTCCTCGTCCACCAGCTCCGCGACGACGACCAGGTGTCGGTCGTCACCTACGCCGGCGACTCGCGCGTCGCCCTGATGCCGACCCCGGGGAGCAAGAAGGACGCCATCCTGGCCGCGCTGCACGGGCTCCGCGCCGCCGGCGGCACGAACGGCGCCGGCGGCATCACCAAGGCCTACGAGCTGGCCCGCGCCAGCTTCGTCGGGGGCGGCACGAACCGCGTCGTCCTCTGCACCGACGGCGACTTCAACGTCGGCGTCGTCAGCCCGAGCGAGCTGGACCAGATGATCGAGCGCGAGCGGAACTCGCAGGTGTTCCTGACCGTCCTCGGCTTCGGCATGGGGAACCTGAAGAACGACCGGCTCGAAAGCTTGGCCCGCAAGGGGAACGGCCACTACGGCTACATCGACACGCTGGACGAGGCGCGGCGCGTCTTCGTGGAGCAGGGCGCGGCCCTGAGCGTGGTGGCGAAGGACGTGAAGTTCCAGGTGGAGTTCAACCCGGCGCGGGTGGCGGCGTACCGGCTCCTCGGCTACGAGAACCGCCTCCTCCGCGACGAGGACTTCAAGAACGACAAGGTGGACGCCGGCGACCTCGGCAGCGGCCACACGGTGACGGCGCTGTACGAGATCGTTCCCGTCGGCGTGTCGGTGGAGGTGCCGGGCGTGGACCCGCTGAAGTACCAGGCGCCGCCGCAGCCGGCCGGCCCGGCCGACGAGTGGCTGACGGTGCGGATGCGCTACAAGGCGCCGCTCGGCGAGACGAGCAAGGAACTGTCGGCGGCGCTGCGGGGGTCGGGCGGGCCGGCGGCCGAGGACTTCGCGTTCGCGGCGGCGGTGGCCGAGTGGGGGCTGGTGCTCCGGCAGTCGGAGTACCGCGGCGGGGCGAACGCGGCGGCGGCGCTGGCCCGCGCCGAGGCGGCGTGCGGGTACGACCCCGGCGGCCACCGGCACGCGTTCCTGGACCTGGTGCGGAAGACGATGGCGCTGGCCGCGAAGGAGTGACCCCGGGCCGCGCTTTCCCGGTTGCCGGCCGCGGCGCGGGGGCTTACATTCGGGAGCAACCCACCCCCGAACGGAAGCCCCCTCATGGCTCACGCCGCGTCCGGCAGTTCGTCCGCCCCGCCGCTCGACCCGCTCGTCCGCGGGCAGCTCTCGGTCATGATGTTCCTCCAGTTCGCCGTCTGGGGGTCGTGGTTCGTCGTCTTCTTCCCGTACCTGCTGAACCTGAAGTTCACCGGCGAGCAGACCGGCGCCATCTTCGGGAACATGGCCCTCGGGGCGATCTTCTCCACCATCTTCGCCGGGTACGTCGCCGACCGGTTCATCGACAGCGAGAAGTTCATGGGCCTGTGCCACCTGCTCGGGGCCGGGTTCTTGTACCTCATCGCCACCACCCAGGACCCCGGCCAGTACTGGACCCTGTTCGCCCTCACGTTCGGGTACGCGCTGCTGTACAACCCGACGCTGGTCCTGGCGAATTCCATCACCTTCCGTCACGTGCCGGACGGCCAGCGCGACTTCCCCGGCGTCCGCGTCATGGGCACCCTCGGGTGGATCGCCGCCGGGTTCGCCATCGACTTCGTGTTCGCCCGCGACGGCGGCAAGGCGTCGGACACGAACGGCCCGCTGCTGCTGGCCGCCGGCCTGTCCGGCGTACTGGGCGTGTACAGCTTCCTCCTCCCGAAGACGCCGCCGACCGCCAAGGCCGGCGACGCCGTGCCGTTCGTCCAGGCGCTGGGGCTGTTCAAGGACTTCTCGTTCGCCGTGTTCTTCCTCGTGTCGCTGGCGATCACCGTGGTACTCGCCTTCTACTACTCCATCACCGGCAACTTCCTGGAGAAGGCGTGCGGGGTGACGAAGACCGGCTCGACGATGCTCATCGGCCAGGTGTGTGAGACGGTGTTCTTGCCGCTGCTGCCGCTGTTCCTCTTCCGGATCGGGATGAAGGGCGTGCTCGTGCTCGGCATGGCCTGCTGGGGGATTCGCTACCTGTGCTTCGCCCACGCCGGGCCGGAGGGGGTCGGGTTCGCGCTGGCGATCGTCGGCGTCGCGCTACACGGGTTCTGCTTCGACTTCTTCTTCGCGGCCGGGTTCATCCACTGCGACAACGAGGCGCCGAAGGAGATCCGCGCCAGCGCCCAGGCGCTGTTCAGCTTCCTCACCTACGGCGTCGGGATGTGGCTCGGCAGCGTCCTGAGCGGCGTCCTGCTCGACCGCTACACCGACCCCGCGACGAAGGCCGTGGACTGGAACGGCTTCTGGATGGTGCCGAGCATCGGCGTGTTCGTGTGCCTGGCGGTGTTCGTGGTGCTGTTCCGCATGACGCCGAAGCGCCCGCCGGCCCCGGCGGAAACGGATGAGGAAAAGTGGGGAGCGTGAACCGGAAGCCGGGAATGACCAACTCCCGATGACCCACCAATGACCAGGGAAGACACGGCTGGCCTTCCTTGGTCATTGGTGGGTCATCGGGAATTGGTCATTCTCAGTATTTAGGCATCCCCGGGTCCACCTTCTCGGCCCACCCCAGGATGCCGCCGGTGAGGTTGAGCAGGCGCGTGTACCCCTGCCCCGTCAGGAACTCGATCGCCTTGGCGCTGCGCATCCCGCTCTTGCAATGGACCACGACCTCGCGGTCCTTCGGCACCTCGGCGTAGCGCGCCGGCAGCTCCGGCAACGGCAACAGCACCGTGCCCGGGATGCGGCAGATCTGGAACTCGTTCGGGTTCCGCACGTCCAGCACGTACACCGCCTCGCCGGCATCGACCCGCTTCTTCAACTGCTCGGGCGTGATCTCCCCGACGCCGCCCGCCGGCGGTGCAGCTACCCCACGCACGCCGCAGAACTGTTCGTAGTCGATGAGCCCCTTCACGGTCGGGTGCGGCTCGCCGACCGGCCACTTGGGGTCGCGGCGAATCTTGTACGTCTTGAACGTCATGTTCAGGGCGTCGTAGTGGAGCAGCCGGCCGATCAGCGGCTCGCCGATGCCCAGGATCAGCTTCACGGTTTCGGTCGCCTGGATGCAGCCGATGACGCCGGGGAGGATGCCCAGCACCCCGCCCTCGGCGCAGCTCGGCACCTCGCCCGGGGGGGGCGGCTCGGGGTACAGGCAGCGGTAGCTCGGCCCCACCGCCGGGTGGAACACCGTCGCCTGCCCGTCGAACCGGAAGATACTGCCGTACACGTTCGGCTTGTTCAGCAGCACGCACACGTCGTTCACGAGGTAGCGCGTCGGGAAGTTGTCGGTGCCGTCCACGACGATGTCGTAGTCACGCACGATCGCTTCTGCGTTCTTTGACGTGAACCGCTCCTCGTGGAGCACGACGGTGATGTCGGGGTTAATGTCGCGGAGTTTGTCCGCGGCGGACTGGCACTTCGAGCGGCCGATGTCCTTCGAACCGTGGATGATCTGCCGCTGAAGGTTGGAGGCGTCCACGGTGTCGAAATCGACGAGGCCGAGGGTGCCGACGCCGGCGGCGGCGAGGTACAGAGCCAGCGGCGAGCCGAGCCCGCCGGTGCCGATGACGAGCACCCTGGCGGCCTTCAGCTTCCGCTGCCCGTCGAGCCCGACCTCGGGCATGATGACGTGCCGGGAGTAGCGGGCGTACTCGCTCTGCGTGAGGGCCACGTCGGGCCACCGGCCGGCGAGCAGGTCGGGGAGGGGCATCAACTCGTCTCGTGGGAAAGAGCCTTATTCTACGCCGCCGACCACGCGCGATTCGCGTCGGCCGCGACCCGCTTCCCGAGGCGCTCCGTCAGCCGCAGCCGCACCCACGGGGCCGCCGCCGTGCGGAATTCGAGCCACGACCCGTACCACTTCCGCACGAATTCCGCGGACTTGATTTCAACCCACGGGATGAACAGCGGCCGGTGCCCCGGTCGGAACGGGAGCATGACCGCAAGGTACAGGCCGTCGGCGTTGCTGCCGACGGTGACGCACCCGCCGTAGTTGCTCCAACCCAGGCTGACGTGCTGGAAGCGGTGGGTGTGGCCGTGGAACGGGCCGGCGAGGTGGTAGTGGTGGGCGAGCGTGCGCCAGCCGGTCCACCAGGATACCGACCAGATCAGGACCACCCACCAGACGGCGACGCCGAGGATCGTGACGGCGACGATCGCTTCATCGGGCATGGGCTGCCCCGAATACGACTACACCGCCGCCAGCGCGAGCGAGCAGTTGTGGCCGCCGAAGCCGAAGCTGTTCGACAGCACACGCCGCACGCGGGCGTCGCGGGCCACGTTCGGCACGTAGTCCAGGTCGCACCCGCCGGCCACGTCCTGCTGCGTCAGGTTCGCCGTCGGGTGCACCTTCCCCTGCTGGATGCTCAGGGCGCACGCGATCGCCTCGACGCCGCCGCTCGCGCCGAGCAGGTGGCCGATCATGCTCTTGGTGCTCGACATCATCAGCTTCTTGGCGTGGTCGCCGAAGACGTGCTTCACCGCCTTCGTCTCGGCCACGTCGCCCAGCGGCGTGCTCGTGCCGTGGGCGTTGATGTAGTCCACGTCGGTCGGGTTCCAGCCGGCCTCGGCCAGCGCCGCCCGCATCGCCGCGGCCGCGCCGGCGCCGTCCTCGTGCGGGGCCGTGATGTGGTACGCGTCCGCCGTGTTCCCGCAGCCGACCACTTCCGCGTAAATCTTCGCGCCGCGGGCCTTCGCGTGCTCCAACTCCTCAATGACGAGGATGCCGGCCCCCTCGGCGAGTACGAAGCCGTCGCGGCCGGCGTCGAACGGGCGGCTGGCGTGGGCCGGGTCGTCGTTGCGCTCCGACAGCGCCCGGCAGGCGATGAACCCGCCCAGGCCCATCGGCGTGATCGCGGCCTCGGTGCCGCCGGTGACCATCACGTCGGCGAACCCGTAGGCGATCTGCCGCATGGCGTCGCCGATGGCGTGCGCCGCCGACGAGCACGCGGTGCTGACCGTGGTGTTCGGCCCCTGGAGGTGGTACCGGATCGAGATGTTCCCGGCCGCCGAGTTGGCGATCATCTTGGGGATGATGAACGGGCTGAGCCGGTTCGGCCCCTTGGCGGGGTTCAGCAGGTCGTGGTGGCCGCTCTCGAACTCGGCCAGCCCGCCGATGCCGCTGCCGATGATCACGCCGCAGCGAAACGGGTCGGCCTTCGAGACGTCGAACCCGCTGTCCTTGATGGCCTCGTCGGCGGCGACCATGCCGAGCTGGACGACGCGGTCGAGCCGCTTGGCGGCGCGGGCGTCGATCACCGGGGCGGGGGTGAAGTTCTTGACCTCGCCGCCGATGCGGACCTTGTAGGCGGACGCGTCGAAGAGCGTGATCGGGGCGATGCCGGACTGTGCGGCGAGAAGCGCCCGCCAGTACGCGGGCACGTCGTGGGCCAGCGGGTTGACGGTCCCGAGGCCGGTGATGACCACCCGGCGGCGTGTCATGGGTGCGGGCACCTGAGTCGTCAGCCCTGGGGCTTGTTCTTGAGGGCGGCCTCGATGAAGTCGACGGCCTCGCCGACCGTCTTGATCTTCTCGGCCTGGTCGTCGGGGATCTGGATGTCGAACTCCTCCTCGAGTTCCATCACCAGCTCGACGATGTCGAGGGAGTCGGCCCCGATGTCCTCGATGAACTTGGTGGTGCGGCTGACCTGGTCCTTCTGGACGGCCAGGTGCTCGCAGACGATCTCGGTGACGCGCTGCTCGACGGACACGGTTACACCCTCCGGCGGCGGGCGGCCCCGCCGAGCCCCGCGGACCGGCTCCGACCGGCCGCCGCGGCAATGGGAACGGTATGGCTTCGGCCCGCGGCGGCCAGCGGAGGGCCGGGCGGATCACTCCTCGACTCCCGAAAGCCGGGCGGACACGACAGATACTAGCGATCCCGCGGGCGAACGGACACCCGCGGGCGTCGCGCGGAAGCCCGAAATTCGAAATCCGAAGCCCGAAATCCGAAACCGGCGGTGTGGCTCGAATGTCGGCTTTCGGACTTCGGCATTATGCCGTCACGTTGGTGAAGTCGGCCTTGCGGTGGACGCGCTTCATGAGCCCGGCCAGCACCCGCCCGGGGCCGACCTCGTAGAACCGCTCCACGCCGGCCGCCATCAGCCCGCGCAGCGTGTCCTCCCAGCGCACCGGCGACAGCACCTGACGCACCAGCAGTTCCCGGATTTCGGCCGGGTCGGTGTGCGGCCGCGCGTCCACGTTCGACCACACGGGGGTCGTCGGCGGCTTGAGCTCGACGCCCGCCAGGGCCGCCGCCAGTGCGTCGTCGGCGGGCTTCATCAAGGCGGTGTGGAACGCCCCGGCCACGGCCAGCCGGGCGGTGCGGATGCCGCCCTTCTCCTGGCACAGCTGTTCGAGCCGGTCGAGCGCCGGCAGCACGCCGGACGCGACCGTGTTCCCCGGGCAGAGGTAGTTCGCCACTTCCAGGGTTCCGGCGGCCCGCGCCTCGGCCACCAGCGCCTCCACGTCCGGGGCGTCGACGCCGAGCACCGCGACCATTCCCGACGGCGTGGCAACCGCGGCCGCCTGCATGGCCGCGCCGCGGGCCTTCACGACCTTCAGGCCGTCGTCGAACGACAGCGCCCCGGCGAAGACGAGGGCGGTGTACTCCCCGAGGCTGAGGCCGGCGGTCGCGGTGACGGCCGACAGCGCCTCCGGCTGCGTAGCGCGGAGTTGGTCGAGGGCGGCGAGGCTGGCGACGAAGATGGCCGGCTGGCTGACGTCGGTGGCGTTGAGCCGCTCCGCCGGGCCGTTGACGCACACGTCCAGCAGGTCGTACCCCAGGGCGGCCGAGGCGTGCTGGAACAGGTCGTGGGCCGGCGGGTGACTCTGGCACAGCGCGCCGGCCATGCCGACGGCCTGGGCACCCTGGCCGGGGAAGAGGAGAGCGGTGTTCGGCATCGGGAGGGGTCCGCGTCGGAGGTCGGGCCTCGGAGGCGCGGCCCGACCGACGAGCCGCGGGCCGCGTTACTTCGCGTCGTCGCCGGCGTCCATGTTGATGACCTCGCGGCCCTGGTAGGAGCCGCAGTTCGGGCACAGGCGGTGCGGCATCACCGCCTCGTTGCACTTCGGGCAGTACTGCACCTGCACCGGCGTGACGTGGTGGTGGCTGCGGCGGGTGCCCTTGCGGGACCGCGACGTGCGGCGCTTCGGAACGGCCATCTCTAACCCCCAGCCGGAGCGGTGGACGGAAACAAGACGGATATCGTAGGACCGCGGCCGGGGGGCGTCAACGCGCAGGCCCGGGTCCGACGCCACACTCCAACAGGGTGATCGACCCCGCCGGGTGACACACCGCCGCCCCCGACGACGCCGGCAACAGCACCACATCCCCGACCGACACCGGCGTGCGCGTCCCGTTCACCAACTCGCCCGACCCCGCCACGCACACGACCAGCCGGCAGAGCCCGTTCTCCCCGACGACGAACGGCGTCTCGCTCGTCTGCCGGAACAACGTGAAATACTGGCAGTCGGCCAGCCACTCCACCGGTTCCCGGCGGGCCGACACCCGCCGCCGGGTCGGCGTGACCGGTGGGCACGGGCCGCGGGTGAAGTCGGCGCACGCCAGCCCCTGCTCGACGTGCAGCTCGCGCGGCTGCTTCGTCTTCTCGTCCACCCGGTCCCAGTCGTACAGCCGGTACGTGATGTCGCACGTCTGCTGCACCTCGAACACGACCAGTTCGGCCCCGATGGCGTGGACGGTGCCGGCCTCCAGGAAGACGCAGTCGCCGGGCGCCGGCGTGAAGCAGTGGAGCGTCTGCGGCACCGTTTTCGTCACCAGGGCGGCGCGGAAGTCGGCGGCCGTGACGCCCTCGCGGAAGCCGGCGTAGACGCGGCTCGTGTCCGGGTTCGTGCGGAGGATGACCCACGCTTCCGTCTTGCCGTTCGCCCCCGGCTGAGCAGCCGCGGCCTGGGCGTCGTCCGGGTGGACCTGCACCGACAGTTCCTGCCGGGCGTCGATGAACTTCAGCAGCAGCGGGAAGCGGCCGTTGACGAGCGGGGCGCTGCCGAGAATGGCGCGGGCGTCGGCCGCGAGTAGCTGGCGGAGGGTCTTACCGGCGTGGGGGCCGTCGGCAACGATGCTGGGGCTGCCGTCCACGTCCGAGAGCACCCACGCCTCACCGATCGCTCCCGCGCGCGGAGCCGGGCGGCGGAGGAAGGCGGGGAGCCGGCTGCCACCCCAGAGGTTTTCCTTGAAGATCGGCTCGAACCGGAGCGGCGGCAGCGACATCGGGGCATCCTGACCGGGAGGGGCTTTGGAAGGATACCTCACGCCCGGCGGGGGCACCACCCGACCCGGCCGCCGGCCTACTTCGTGAAGTGGAGGGACACGTAAAACTCGTCCCGGTACAGCACCTCGGCCAGCGCCACCCCGCGGGCCGCGAGACGGCCCGTCATCCACGACAGCGGCTCGGGGTGGTCGAACTCGCCGATGTGGCTGACGAACTGCTCGCGCTCGTCGGGCGTGGCCGCGACCCAGGCGGTGCGCACCTCCACGAACAACCGGGCGAGGAACGCTTCCCGCGACTCCCCTTCCCGGCGGTAGGTGTCGGTCCAAACGAACCACCCGCCGGGGGCCAGCACGCGGGCGGTGTCGCCGAGAACACCGGCCTTCCGGTCCGTCGGGAAGTGGTGGAGTGAGAAGCCGGCGAGGACGAGGTCGAACCCGCCGGCGGGTAGGGTGGCAAGCGTGCCGGCGATGTCGCCGCAGATGAGCCGTCGCGTGGCGGTGAGGCAGGACCCGGGCGCGGGCCGGCGGGCGTGCAGGTCGAGTGCGCCTTCGGACAGATCGACGCCGACGTAATCGCTCACCCGGCTCGCGGCGAGCACGTCGGCCGCCACGCGGCCGTCGCCGCAGCCCAGATCAAGCACGCGGAGCGGGCCGGCCCGCCGGGCGAGGGCCGCCCGGACGGCGGCCTCCGTCTCGGCGTGCTTCATGTGGTTGGCGCGGGTGATGCGGTCGTACAGCTCCCACCCGCGGAACAGCTCGGCGGACACGGCTACTTCGCGCCGAAGCAGTACAGGTGGTCCCATGTGCGGACGTACAGCCGGCCGTTGGCGACCGCCGGCGACGCGTACACCTTCTCCTTCAGGTCGTTCGTGGCCAGGACCTTGAACTCCGGCCCGGCCTGGATCACGAACCCGACCCCCTCCCGGCCGACGATCAGAATCTTCCCGTCGGCGTGGACCATGTTGCCGCGGTAGATCTGCTTCGCCGGCAGGGACTGCCGGTACAGTTGCTTGCCGGTGCCGGCGTCGAGCGCGGTCAGCCCGCCGTTGTCGGAGTTGAGCGTGTACACGATGTTGCCGACCCGGAGCGGCGAGACGACGTCCGGCGTCTCCTTGTGCCGCCACTTCTCGGCCGGATTCCCGGGGCTGATCGACCCCGTCGCCCCGACCGGGTTGAACGCCACGAGCGGCCCGTTCTTGCACGACGGCACCAGGATCAGGTCCGGGGTGACCAGCGGGCACGACACGAACCGCCACGCCCCGTTGGTGGTCGGGTTCAGCCCGGCCACGCGCCACACCTCTGCGCCGGTGTCGAGCCGGTGGCCGGTGCAGTAGTCGTTTCCATGGGCCACGAGCAGCGCCTCGCCGCCCGGCCCTTCCCAGACGAATGCCGAGGCGTACACGTCCGGGCTCTCGCCCTTGCTGTACCCCGGCCGCTCGACCGCCCACAGCTCCTTGCCCGTCGCGGCGTCCAGCGCCACCACCTTCTGGGCGTTCTTGTGCATCACCTGGAGGAACAGCTTGTCCTTGTACAGGACCGGGGTCCAGTGGATCCCGAACTGGATCCCCCGGGTGCCGACCTTGCCGTACTTGTCCAGGTCGACCGACCACGTCTCGCGGCCGGCCATGTCGAAGCACGCGAGTTTCATGTTACCGGCGAAGGCCCAGACGTGCTTGCCGTCGGTGCTGCACGACGCCGAGGCGTCGTTCCCCTCGTCCCCGCGGCCGCCGCGGCCGGACGGGCCGCCGAGGCTCGCCTTCCACTTCTCCACCCCGTCGGCGCCGAAGCACAGGAGCGAGGTGCCCGCCGCGTCGAGGGAGGTGATGAAGATCTTGTCCTCCCAGACGCACGGGGTGGACGACCCGCGGCCGGGGAGCTTGACCTTCCAGACGACGTTCTTGTCCGGCCCCCACTCGGTCGGGGCCGGGCCGGCGGCGTGGCCGTCGTTCTTGACGCCGCGCCACTGCGGCCAGTTGTCGGCGGCAACGGGGGCGGTGAGGAGGGCCGCGGCGATCGCGGCCAGCGGGAGGCGGGTCAGCACGGGGACGGGCTCCGGGCGGGAGTGCAAGGGCGGGAATGCGGACCAGCGTATCCGAACCCGCCCGCGGGTTCAACGCACCAGTTCGGGCAGGTACTTCACCGGCAGCGTGCCGTGGCTCAACACCTGCTCGTGGAACGTGCCAAGCACGAAGCCGTCGCCGCGGCGGCGCTGCACGTCCTGCCGCAGCCGGTAGAACGCCGTCCGGCCCACGAAGTACGTCGAGAGCTGCGTGCTGCTCTGCTTCGCCCGCGCCACCTTCGCCACGGCTTCGGCCTCGGTCTGGAAGCCCCGACCCATCAGCAGCGCCAGCGCCTGCTCGTCGGTCATGCCGGCGCAGTGCATGCGGTGGTCGAGGATCGCATTGAGCACCGCCCGCAGGTAGAACTTCAGCTGGTGCAGCCGCAGCGACAGGTCGCCGGCGCCGTAGCCCTGGTCGAGCATCATCTGCTCGGTGTACACCGCCCACCCCTCGGCGAAGACGCCGGACGACAGCACCTTCCGCACCAGCGACGGGCAGCGGTTCGAGTACGCCAGCTGGACGTAGTGCCCGGGGTACGCCTCGTGGATGGTCAGCACCTGGAGCATCGGCGTGTTGTACTCCCGGAAGAACGTCGCCACCCGCTCGGCGCTCCAGTCCCGCGGCGGCGGGGCGACGGCGTACAGGCTGTCCGCCTTCGGGTCGAGGGGCGGGGCCGGGTTCAGGTACGCGGCCGAGAACCCGCGCTGGAACTCCGGCATCTCCACGATCTTGCACGTGTCCGGGTCCGGCAGCGTCAGGATCTTCTTCTCGCGGATGAAGGTGCGGATGCCGTCCACGGTCTTGCGCACGTCGGCGAGGAGGTTCTCCGGCTTGCCGTGGTCCTTGCCCAGCTCGGCGAGCACGGCGGCGGTGGTAGCGCGGCGGCCGTCGGCGTCGTCGGGCGGGAGCACGCGGCCGGGGAACAGTTTCGACCACAGCTGCTTGGCGACGTAATACATCTCGCGCTCGACGCGGTCGGCCTCACCCTCGGCGAGTTTCAGCACCTCGGCCGCGGTCAGGCCGGCGTCGAGTTCCAGTTCGAGCTTCTTGGCGAACTTCGCCTCGCCGAGCCGCCATTCACCCGTGGAGCGCGGCAGCAGGTCGGTTTCGAGCCACGTTTGGTAGTCCTTCAGCGCCGCGACGGCGGCGCGGCACGGCGTCGCCAGCGGCTCGCTGCCGGGCGTCTCGCCGGCGAACTCCCAGATGTCCTTCTCGTAGAAGGCGATCGCCCCCTTGTTCCGGCGGATCGTCACCTCGGTGAGAATCTTGGGCGGGTTCTTCAGGCCGGCCTTCGCGGCGGCAACCACCTGCGGCACCGCGGCGACGCGCTTCGCGGCGTTCTGCACGTTCCGCTCGCGCGGCAGCGTGGACTGCGTGAACAACAGGAACACGCTGTCGGTGAGGAACTCGCCGTACACTCGCGGGTCGAACTCGAAGCGGTTGTCGTTCGCAACGCTCCACAGCGAGTAGTCGAGGCTGTGGGTGAACACCTCGAAGTCGATGCGGCCGTCGCGGGACAGCTTCTTGGGGTCGATCTCCTTCTTCACGTCGGCGAGCGTCTTGCGGGTGAGCTCCACGTCCTTGGCGCGGGCCGCGGGCGAGAGGTCGTCCATGCGGTCGTCGTGGTCGTGGTTCCCCTGCTGCGTCGCGTAGACCGGGTGGAGCCGGAACTGCTGGTCGAGATAGCTCTGGAAGAAGTTGGCGAGGCGGGCGTCCTCGGCGCTCACGGCGGCCGGCGGCTGGGCGGCGGGGGTGGCCATGACGGCGATTCCCAGGAGGACCAGGGCGGCGGGGGCGGCGAATCGCATGGGGGTTCTCGCGGGGGCTACGGGACTGCTAGCCAGCGGTCGGGGTCGAAGCGGAGAATCGTGACGCCCTCGGGGGCGACGGCTTCCGTCGTGCCGACGACGACGAGCACCGCCACGGCGTACCCGGCGGTACGGTAGCGCGTCAGAGCCGTCAGGTCGACGGCGAGTGCGTCGGTGTTAGTTCCGCTGACGAAGCACAGGGCCGCGAGCGGGCGGTCGGCGGCGCCGTGTTCGCCGAGCTGCCAGACGAGTAAATCCGGCTGCCGACCCGGCGGCGGGGCGGGGTCGGGCTGAATGACGACGTGCCCAAGCCCGAGCCGCACCGGCAGCGCCTTGTCCCACAGCCGGCGGAACTGGTGGTAGAACTCGCGGACGAACGGCCGCTCGCGCTCCTTGCGGGCGGCCGCGGGGCCGTCGGCGTCGCCCGGCGGGTAGGCGAGCGCCCCCTTGCCTGCGAAGCGCGGGTGGAGCTGGTTCAGCGCCTCGGTGGCGAGGTCGAGAAACGGGTGGCTCACCCCAGCGCCTCTTTCCACTTCTTGACGCGGCTCTTGTCGATGACCCCGTCGCGCTTGCCGCCGGCGCACGCCGACCCGCGCACCGCGAAGTAGTCCGGCACCACGCCCTTCAGCTTCGGCAGCTGCTCCGGCTTCAGCGACCCGCCGACCGCCACCTTGGTGTACACCCGCTTGAGCCCGTCCACCAGCTCCGCCAGCTCGGCCGGCTTGATGAAGTCCAGCAGCGTCTTGCTGTCCTTCACACACGTGTCGATGAGCACCGCCCGGAAGCGGAACCGCTTGGCGAACTTCGCCACCTCCGCCGGCGGGATCGACTTCGCCCGCTCCCAGTCGGCGTAGGCCACCGCGACCATCTCCATGCCGGCCGGGAGGCTGCGGCGGGCGTCGAGCAGGTCTTCGCCCCAGCCCGGCGTGTGGGCGTAGCCGGCGAGCCCCCACTTCACGTAGTCGAGCTTCAACTCCAGGTGCCAGTGCGCTTCCGTCAGTGCGTTCGGCCCCCACTCGCCGAGGGCGGCGCTCACGGGCACGCGGCGCTTCACCTTCTCGACGACGGCCCCGACCACCTCCGGCTCGGCGACGCCGAGCGGGCCGCGGGCCGGCTCCTTCACGTCGATCAGGTCGGCGCCGCCGGCGATGGCGTCGTCCACCTCGTCGGCCGAGCGGACGCTGACGAGCAGACCGGGGGTGTCGGGCATGGCGCGAATTCCTTTCGGGTCAAAGCCCGGGGACGGCCGTCCCCGGGCTTTCGGCGGTGCTGTCCGGCACACGGAAGAACATGGTGAACCCCGGCAGCCGGCGGAACGGCAGCGGCCGGGCGGCTCGGAACTCAAACCCGTGCAGCCTCGGCGGAGCGAACCAACCGGGGTCGTTCAGGTGCCGGCCGGCGTCCGCGGCGAAGGCGTCGGCCGAGTCGTAGGTCCGGCAGCCGACCAGTTCCGCCTCGCCGACGATGCCGCCGCGCTGCCGGGCAGCCTCCTCCAATTCCGGGGTGGTCACCTGCTCCCACGCCTGGGGCCGGTCGTCGGGTACGAGCCCGGCGTGTATCAGCACCCGGCCGCGGCGACGCGTGGCCCACGTCCGCACCTCCACCAGCTTCACTCCGGCCACGAGCAGGGCGGCCCACGGCTGTTTCACCGACAGCGCAAAGGCATTGCTCATGGCAGCTCACCCGGGGTCCGGTTCGGGCGGTTTTGCCGGGCGGACCGGCGCTTTGAGTTTTTGCCAAACCCCGGGGGGTGAGCTAAAGGATACGTACGCCCGTAGCCCCGGCAGCGCCGGCGGCCCGCCCCGTTAACTCCCGCGCACCCGTACCGGCGAGTCATGGCTGTCAAGCTGGTCAGCAACGAAGAACCGCTGCCCGGTTACCGGCTCCAGGAGCGGCTCGGCCGCGGCGGGTTCGGCGAGGTGTGGCGCGTCGAGGCACCCGGCGGTCTCCTCAAGGCCATGAAGTTCGTCTTCGGCGACCTCGACGCCGCCGACGAGGACAGCCGCCCGGCGGAACAGGAGCTCAAGGCGCTCAAGCGCGTCCAGACCATCCGCCACCCCTACGTCCTGTCGCTCGAGCGGTACGACATCATCGACGGCCAGCTCATGATCGTCATGGAGCTGGCCGACGAGAACCTGTGGGACCGGTTCCGCCGGTGCCGCAGCCAGGGCCTCCCGGGCATCCCCCGGGACGAGCTCCTCCGCTACATGGAGGAGACGGCCGAGGCCCTGGACCTGATGAACAACCACTACCAGATTCAACACCTGGACGTGAAGCCGCAGAACCTCTTCATCGTGTTCAACCACGTGAAGGTCGGCGACTTCGGCCTCGCCAAGCTGCTCGAGGGCGTGCGGGCCACGGTGACCGGCGGCGTCACGCCGGTGTACGCCGCGCCCGAGACGTTCGAGGGCTACGTCTCGCGGTTCTCCGACCAGTACAGCCTCGCCATCGTCTTCCAGGAGCTGCTGACCGGCGCGCGGCCGTTCACCGGGGCGAACACCCGCCAGCTGCTCATGCAGCACCTCAACGGCACCCCGGAGCTGAACTCGCTGCCGGTCGGCGACCGGGCGGTGATCGCGCGGGCGCTCAGCAAGAAGCCCGATGACCGCTGGCCGAGTTGCTCCGAGATGGTGCGGGCGCTCAAGAACTCCGGCTTGCCCGCCCCCCCGCAGACGCCGTCCCCGGACCAGACGCCTCGGCGTCGGCCGCCCGACTCCGAGTTGCCGGCGTCCGAGTGGGCGACCCGCGTGCAGGTCGGCGGGTCCGGCCGGCTCGGCCACGACGCCGCGGCGAAAGACCCGACACCCGCCCCGCGCCCGACCGGGCCGCTCGGCCCGATGCCGGGGCTGGTCACCGTCGGCCCTGCGGGGACGGTGGTGCCGCGGCTCGTCACCCCGGGGTCGTCGGCGCTCGGCCCCGCGCCAGCAGTCACGCTCCAGAAGCCGGACGTCGTGCAGACGCAGTTGATGAACGCGATCGGCCTGGCGCCGCCGGAGAAGGCCGGCGACGGCGTGCTGTTCCCCGCGCTGGTCGTTGCCGTGGGTGGCATCGGCCGTCAGATCGCCGACCAACTCCGACAGGTGATCGCCGACCGCTACGGGAACACCGACAAGGTGCCGAACATCCGCTTCGTCGCCATCGACACTGACCCCGCGGTCGCCGACCAACTGGGCGACGCCGCCAGCACCCGCGGCCTCGTGCTGGCACGGCTCAACCGGTCCGTCCATTACCTACAGCGAGACGGCCTCCCGCCGGTCGACCAGTGGCTGCCGCCAGGGGTGCTGTACAAGCTGCCGCGAAGCCCGGTCGCCGCGGCCGGGGTTCGGGCGTTCGGCCGGCTCGCGCTCGTCGATCACTACAAGGCCATCGCCCAGCGCCTCCGCCAGGAGATCGGCAACTTCCAGACCGACGAGCCGTTGGCGAAGGCCGAGAAGGCGACGCAGTTGGGCCTCCGCACGAACCGCCCGCGGGCCTACGTCCTCGCCGGCCTCGGCGGCGGCACCGGCGGCGGCATGTTCCTCGACCTGGCGTTCATCATCCGGCAGGAACTCCGGGCCGTGGGGTACGTCCGGCCCGAGGTCGCCGGCGTGTTCCTGGTGCCGCCGGCGGAGAAGAACGCCCCGCGGACCGCGGCCCTCGGCAACACCCACGCCGCGCTCACGGAGCTGTACCACTACCAGGCTCGCAAGACGAAGTACGTCACCACGTTCGACCGGAGCGAGCCGCCGATCCAGGACGGCGACGCCCCGTTCGCCCGCGTCGCCGTGCAGGTGCTCCCCAAGGGCGTGGACCCGAAGGGCCGGGCGCTGGCCGCCGGCCGCGCCGCCCGCGCCCTGTTCAACGAGATGCTGACGCCCGCCGGCCGCGTCACCGACGAGCTCCGCGACATCCACCGCAACGCCTTCCCGAGTCCGACCCCGGTCTGCCAGTCGTTCGGCCTGTTCCGGCTGACGTGGCCGCGGCCCGAGGTGCTGTCGGCGGCGACCCGGCGGTTCGCCATGCGGCTGACGAAGCAGTGGGCGGCGAAGGACGCGGGCGGCCTCAAGGAGCCGATCCGGGCGTGGCTCGACAGCCAGTGGGCCGAGCGGAAGTTGGCATTCGAGCACGTCGTCGAGGCGTTCGAGGCGGCCGCCCGCAACCACCTCCGCGAGGAGCCCGAGCGAGTCATCGACGCGTTCATCGACCCGCTCCGCACCCGCACCCCGTCCGGCTCGCGGATGGAGGTCAACGCCGTGCTCCCGGTCGTCGAGCAACTGCTGGCGATGGTCGGCCGGCCGGACGCCGAGGACGACGCCCAGCGCGGCGTCCTCCACGCCCCGCTGATGGCCCAGTTCGAGAAGTGGGCGAAGGAGGCCGAGTCGCACCTGGCCACGATGACGGTCACGTTCATCGAGCAGCCGCAGTACCGGCTGGCGGGCGCGGAGGAGGCCGTGCGGCAGGTCGGCGACCGGCTGAAGCGGCAGATCGAGGCGCTGGAGCCGATCCACGCCGACCTGACGAAGCAGACGAAGTCCGACTACTCGAAGATGCTCCAGGCGCTGGCCGCCCTCAGCGAGGGCCGGTGGAAGGTGGCGGCGACGGGCGAGGTGCTCGACCTCCTCCGCCTGTACCCGCGCAGCAAGTTGCGGCTGATGATCCTGTCGCAGTGCCTGTCGGCGTACCGGAAGCTGTTCGGCAGCACGCCCGAGTACCTGCGCGAGGTGAGCATGTGCCGCGCCGGGCTGGACGGCTTCCACGCCGCGCTCGACGCCGGGGCCGCCGCCGGCGGGTCGGTCGGGCCGGGGAAGTTGATCCTGCCCGAGGGGTGCGCCACCCTCGACGACGCGGCCGACCGCTTCCTCGCGGGGCTGAACCCGGACGACGTACTCGACTTCGACGCCCGCTTCCAGAAGGAAGTGTCCCGCAAGTTCCGCGGGCTGGCCGGCGTGTGCCTGAAGCCGAACGAGAAGGGGCCGGTGTTCCGCGAGCTCCTGACGACGCGGTCGCGGGAGTTCCTCGACGGCCGGCTCGACGCGGCCGACCCGGCGACGGTGTTCTTCCGGAACCGCACCGGCAGCCAGGCCGACCACTCGCTCATCGCGGAGGCGTTCGACGGCGCCACCCCGGACCTGCCCGGCTCCGGCGGCGTGCGGCCCGAGGAGGTCACGGTTCTGGCGGCCCCGCCCGGCGCGGACGGCGACCGCTTCCGCGACGTGGTTGCCGCGGCGATCCCGAGTGTCGAGTTCACCGCGGCCCCGCTGGCGGACGACATCGCCTTCTACCGCGAGTACCCGCGGCTGGAGCTCGCCGCGCTGCCGCAGTTGGGGCAGTACGGCCGGGAGGCACTCGCCGTGCTACAGTCGGGCGACCACCCGCCGCACGCGCGGGGGGACGTGGCGTGGGCCCCCATCGTGTGAACGACCGAACCCCCGGCGACTCACTGCGGCGGGGGAATCAACTTCGCGGCGGCCAGGCCGTTCAACACGAACTGCACCGCGATGCCGGCGAGCACGAGCCCGAGCACGCGGTCGAGGACGTGGACGCCGGTCCGCCCGAGCCGCCGCTGGATCGGCTCCGCGAGCCGCAGCGTCAGGTAGCACACCACCCCCGTCAGCGCGATCGCCGCGAACACGAGCCCGACCGCGGCCGTCTCCTCGGCCTGCGCCATCAGCACCGTCACCGTGGACAGCGCTGCCGGCCCGGCGAGCATCGGGATGGCCAGTGGGGCGATCGCGACCTCCGCGGCGGCCGACGTTTCTTCCATGTCGGACGGCTCCTCCTGCGTCGTCCGCTGGGCGCGGATCATGTCGAGGGCGACGACGAAGAGTACGAGCCCGCCGGCAATCTGGAACGCCGGCAGGGTGAGGCCGAGGACGCGGAAGAGGTAGTTCCCGACGGCCGCGAAGGCCATGAGGATGAGGGTCGCGGCGACGCTGGCGACGAGGGCGGTGCGGCGGCGCTTGGCGGGCGTGAAGCGGCTCGTCAGGGCGATGAACGCGGGGACGGTGCCGGGCGGGTCCACGAGGAACAGCACGGACACGAACGCGGTGGTGGCGAAGTCGAGCATCGGGGCTGTTGTACGGCCCTTGCCGGGCGCCGCCGCGGGCGGGAAGATGACGACCCACCGGGCACCTGGTGGAATGGCAGACACAGCGGCCTTAAAAGCCGCAGGCGGGCAACCGCCGTGCGGGTTCGAGTCCCGCGGTGCCCACATCAAACGAGAACGCCCAGGGACGGTCATCCCCGGGCGTTGTCGTTCAACCCAGTGCGCCGGTCAGTTGTCCCGCGACGCCATGAAGATGCGGAGGACGTAGTAGAACATCGTCGCCACCGACGCGAACAGCGCCAGGCTCGCTGCCACGTGCTCCCGCGGGCCATAGTGGTGCATCACGTTCGACGTCTGGTAGATGATCGCCGCCGCCGCCAGCCCGACCATCGCCACCGAGAAGATTAGCCCGAGGTTGAACCCGAACACCACGGCCGCGATCACCAGCCCGAGGGCCAGCATCGACGCCACCCCGATGATCGGCCCCATCCACGAGAAGTCCTTGCCGGACAGGAACACACCGGCCGTGAGCCCGCCGCACACCAGCAGCGTCACCATCCCGGCCTGCATCGGCACGTTCGCGTACGCCGGGACCAACTGCGTGATCGTGAGGATGGGCAGGAAGATCAGCACCTCGAGCAGCACGTAGAGGCTCAGGCCGGCGTACTGCACGCCGACCGACTGGCCGGACCGGGCCATGTACTGGGCCACGTACCCGCCGCCGATGAACAGCACCATCAGGCCGATCCACGCCACCCGGCCGACGAACACTGTCTGCACGATCTCCAGCGCGACGCCGGACGAGATGAGCGCCGCCTCGATGGCGACGAACGCCAGGACGGCGCCGCCGAGGTGGAGGTAGGTGCGCTTGATGAACGCCGCCCGCTCGCTGACGGGCCGGGACGCGACGGAGTAGCCGTCGCCGTAGGTGTCGTCGTACGCGTAACTCACGGGCGCCTCCGAAGGTTGGGCCGGCGCGGACGCCGCCGGGGACTCGAACATTCTATCCCACTGTACTACCGCGCGCGGCAGCAATCCACGCCGCCCGCAGCGCCGTGCTCGAAACGTCGGTGCGAAAGTCGGACTCCGCGAGCGCGACGAACAGCTCGGGGAACGGCCCACCTCCCCCGTCCCACGTTCGGAACACGCCCGCGGCATCGACCCGCCCGCCGACCACGACGCGGCAGCCGGTCGCCGCGAGTCGCGCCAGCGCCGCATCCCGGAGGCGGTCGTCGTTCGCGTAATAGTGGCGGTCGACGAGGCGGACCGCCGTGTCGTACCCGACGACGAACGCGGCCCCGGGGAAGAGCTCGGCCTTCTCGGCGAACGTGGCCGCGCGGGTGACCCACACCGGCCCCGCGGCGGCGAACTGCGCAACGCGCCGCTCGACTTCGGCGGCGTCGAGATCCGGCTTGTCCACGTTGGCGACGCTGAGCTCGAACGCGACCGGCGTCCCGAGCCGCCGGGCCGCAACGGCCGCGAGCGAGACGTGGCCGTGGTGCAGCGGGTTGAACGAGCCCGGGAGGAGTGCCCGCGGCGGGGCATGACCCCGGACCACGGCCCCGCCGACAACGGGGTACGGGAACCGTACCGCCTCAGGACCCGGTGCAGGGGCGTGGGGCATGGGGGTTCTCGTCACTCGGCCAGCAACCGGCCCTTGAACACCTGCCGCAGTTTCTCCACCTTCGGCCCCACCACCGCCCGGCAGTACGGCTGCCGCGGGTTGTCGTTGAAGAAGTTCTGGTGGTACGCTTCCGCCGGGTAGAACGTCGCCGCCGGGGTGATCTCCGTGACGATCGGCGACGCGAACACGCCGGCCTCGTCCACCTTCCGCTTGTAGCGATCGGCCAGCTCACGCTGCCGATCCGTGTGGTAGAAGATCGCCGAGCGGTACTGCGTCCCCACGTCGGCGCCCTGGCGGTTGAGCGTGGTCGGGTCGTGCGACCGCCAGAACACTTCTAGCAGCTCCGGGTAACTCACCACGGCCGGGTCGAACGTCACCTGCACGGCCTCGGCGTGGCCGGTGGTGCCGGTGCAAATCTGCTCGTAGGTCGGGTTCGGCCGCTGCCCGCCGGTGTACCCGGACACGACGCGCTTCACGCCACGGATCTGCTGGAACACGGCTTCAGTACACCAGAAGCAGCCGGTGCCGAAGGTGGCGACCTCGTCGCCGGCCGCGGCGGTCGTGGGGCCGAGCTCGTCGGCCGTCAGGGTCGGCAGGTCGGTCGGCATCGGGGCATCCCGGTGGGTAAGGGTGAAGACGGCGACCGCGACGCCGGCGGCGACGAGGGCGAGCGGCAGGAGGCGAACCCACATTCGTCGGCGCTCCGGGGCGGCGGCTAGAATCGGATACACCGCGGCCACCCGATTCTATCACCGCGGGGGGAGGAACGCACATGCGGCGGGTCGCGCTGGTCACCGGCAGCGGCAAGAAGCGCGTCGGCGCCGTGGTCGCGGAGGAACTGGCCCGCCGCGGGTACAACATCGCCGTTCACTACCGCACGTCGGAAGCCGAGGCCGCGGACACGGTCGCGGCACTGCGGGCGCTCGGCGTCGAGGCCGAGGCCTTCCGCGCCGACCTGGGCGACGAGGCCGACGTGAAGGGGATGGTGGCCGGCGTGCTGACCCGCTTCGGCCGCATCGACGTGCTGGTGAACTGCGCCGCCGTCTGGCAGCCGAAGCGACTCGAAGACGTGACCGCGGCCGACGTGCGCTTCCACTTCGACGCCAACGCCCTGGGTACGTTCCTGTGTTCGCAGCACACCGGGCTGGCGATGGTGAAGCAGCCGGAGGGTGGGCTGATCGTGTGCGTCGGCGACTGGGCGGAGGTGCGGCCGTACCTGAACTACGCGGCGTACTTCCCGAGCAAGGGGGCGGTGACGGCGCTGACCCGGTGCCTGGCGGTCGAGCTCGGCACCCGTAACCCGAACGTGCGGGTGAACGCGGTGCTGCCCGGCCCGGTGATGCTGCCGCCGGAGTTGACAGACGCCGAAAAGACCGAGGCCGTCCGCGCCACGCTGGTGAAGCGAGAGGGGAGCCCGCGGCACGTGGCTTTGGCGGTGCTGTCGTTTCTCGACAACGATTTCGTCACCGGGGTGTGCCTCCCCGTGGACGGCGGCCGCACCGTGTACGCGCCGGAGTGAAACATGCTGCCACGTCCCGAACTACTCGACGACCCGATGCGGTTCGTCCCACTGTATCTGAAAGGTGCGATCACCGAGTCGGAGTTTCGCAACTGCTCTCTGTGGTCACTGAATGACGCGAACGTGAACCAGTTTCTCGCCTCGTGTCCAGCCGATCTGCTGGAGATGGTCCTGTCCGAAGTTGCCGGCTTGCCGTCCGACGAGGATGAAGCTGGGTGGGCATCCCACTGCTTTTTCCAAATCAGCACCGCTACAAGGGCGTTTACGACCGCGGAGTATGAGCAACAACTGCGAGAGGTTCGGCAGGCGTTTCGCAACGGGGCGCGTGTGCTCCGCGCCGCGATAGCACAGCACACGGTCCCCCGCTAGAATGCCCGCCAGTCCAACGGGCGAACGGGGTTCCTCATGCGCATCACGCGGGTGTCGGCTTACCGGGTCGGGCTGCCGCTCCACGAGGGCACCTACAAGTGGTCCGGCGGCAACGCCGTCACCGTCTTCGACAGCACCGTCGTGAAGATCGAGACCGACGCCGGGCTCGTCGGCTGGGGTGAGTCCTGCCCGCTCGGGCCGGCGTACCTGCCGGCCTACGCCGCGGGTGTGCGCTCGGGCCTCGCCGAACTCGCGCCGCACCTGCTCGGCCAGAACCCGCTCGAACTCACGAAGCTCAACCGCCGCATGGACGCCGCCCTGAAGGGGCACCCCTACGTCAAGGCGCCCGTGGACGTGGCCTGCTGGGACATCCTCGGCCAACACGCGGGGATGCCCGTGTGCGAACTCCTCGGCGGCCGCTACGGCGACGACTTTCATCTGTACCGGGCCATCTCGCAGGAGAGCCCCGCCGACATGGCCGGCAAGGTGGCCGGGTACCGCGCCGAAGGCTACCGCCGCTTCCAGCTGAAGGTCGGCGGCGACCCCGACACCGACATCGAGCGCATCCGCGCCGTTGCCGCCGAACTGCAACCCGGCGACCGCCTCGTCGCCGACGCCAACACCGGCTGGCGACTCCACGAAGCGGTCCGCGTCGTGCGCGCCGTCCGCGACGTGGACGTGTACATCGAGCAACCGTGCCTCAGCTACGAGGAGTGTCTGAGCGTGCGGCGGGCGACGGACCACCCGTTCGTGCTCGACGAAGTAGTGGACAACGTGGGGATGCTCGTCCGCGGCCACGCCGACCGCGCGATGGACGTGGTCAACCTGAAGATCAGCAAGCTCGGCGGCCTCACGAAGACGCGGCAGGCCCGCGACCTGTGCGTCGAGCTGGGCGTCGCCATGACGCTCGAAGACACCTGGGGCGGCGACATCGTCACGGCCGCGATCGCGCACCTGGCGCACAGCTGCCCGACGGAATTTCTGTTCACCGCGACGGACTTCAACAGCTACGTCACGCTGTCGATCGCCGACGGCGCCCCGCGGCGGGCGCACGGCCGGCTGGCCGCGCCGACGGCGCCGGGCCTCGGCGTGAAGCCGCGGCCCGAAGTGCTCGGCGAGCCGGTGCTGGTGGTGGGGTGAGCCGCGCCACTTCCTGCCGCCGGCCGCCCCCTGTATCGTGAACCGCGGACGACGCCCCCCGCGGAACCCCTCATGACCGAAACCGACTGGCTCGCCGGGACCGACGGCGACGACATGCTGCTGTTCGTCGCCGACCGGCTCACGCCCCGGCAGTGGGCGTTTCTCGCCGCCGCCCACGTCCGCCGCCTGTGGGACACCCTGCCGGACGGCCCGTTCCGCGCCGCCGTCGAAGCCGTGGAGTCGGAAGAAACCCTATCGGCGGACGCCCGCGCCGAGTGGGTGCGGCGGGTCACGGCGGCCGAGCCGGAAGCCGCGGAAGCCGCGGGCGCGGCCCAACTCGAGGTTGTGAGGTTGGCCGACCCGGACGCGGCCGACGTGTCCGGCCCGGTGCTGGCGCGGCCGACGCAGATCGCCCCGGCGTTCCCCCTGTTCGCCGCCGCGAGCCGCCACGCCCGCAACGCCATCGAGTGGGCGTCGGACGCCGTGACCGACGCCGCAGAGGCCGTCCGCCGACTCCTGGAGGAGCCGGGGGAGCACACGTTCTCGCGCGTCCGCCGGGCGGTCGATCGGGCGGCCGAGACGCGGAACAACGCCGCCCGCGCCGCGAACCTGGCCCGCCGCTTCAAGCAAGAGGGTGACGAACTCGCCGACACCGCGGCGGGGTCGAAGAATAAGCGGCTCGAAGCGGCAAGGGCCGAGGAGATGGTCCGCAAGGGCGAGGAGGGCGCCGGCCTGGCGCCGGGCAGCGAGGGCACGGGCGATGACCGGCTGCGGCTCGCCGCCGAGAAGCTGTTGGCGCGGACGCTCCGCGAGGTCGTCGGCAACCCGTTCAAGGAACCGCGCTTCGAGCCGAGCTGGCGCACCGAGGCGGCCGTGGGGCTGGCGCGCGGCATCTTCGCGGAACGGGCGTGGGACCGGCTGCCGGTGCTGGCGGACGCGCTGCTCGACGCCGACTGCGACGAGGAGCAACTGCTGCGGCACCTGCGCGGCACCGAGAAGGTGGTGAAGGAGCCGCCACAGCACGCCCGCGGCTGCTGGGCGGTGGAGCTGGTGCTGGGCCGCTGGCAGCCGCTACCGCCGCCCGACCCGAATGCCCCGAAGCGGAAGCTCGTGGACGACGACTTCTGGGACTCGATCGACGACCTGGACGAGGAAGACGTGGCTTGAGGCGCTTTGCCGCTTGCGGCTTCGCGTCGCCCAGCGCGAAGCCGCGAGCGGCGAACCGCCTCACGCCACCCGAATGCGGTACAGCGTCCCCTTGACGCGCTCGCCGCCGGGCTCGCCGGCGCGGATCAACTCCGGCGCCACCGCGTACCCGGCCTCCTCCAGCTTCCACCGAAACACCCGTGCCGCCAGCCGGTCCGGGTCGGCGATCAGGCACACGCCGCCCGGCGCCAGCACCACCTCCAGCAGCCCGATTAGCGGCTCGACGAGCCGCTCCTCGTACATCAGGTCGGAACCGATCACCACCGGGAAGCGGCCGACGCCCTCCGGGGCGCGAAAGTCGAGCGGCCGCGTGCGAAAGCCGGCCGTAAAGCCGTTCAGCCGGGCGTTGCGGTCGGCGAAGCTCAGGGCCGTCTCGTCCACGTCGGTGAACGTCACGTCGAGCCCGCGGGCCAGGCACGCGACCCCGGCCAGCCCGAGCCCGCAGCCGACTTCGAGCACCCGCACCGGCTGCGGGTAGCTCTCCCACTTCTCGCGCACCACGACCTTCGCCAGCATCCGCGCCGCCGGCCACAGTTGCGCCCAGTACGGCACGTACTCGTCGGCCGCGTACGCCGAGCGCACCCAGGGGTGGTCCAGCAGCTTGTCCGAGTCGGCCGGCCGGTCGATGCGGAAGCGGTAGTCGTCGATGAAGACGGTGTCCTGAACCGTCTCGGTGACGGCCTCGGGCGGCGTGGCGTGGTAGTGCGGCGGCATTTCGAGGTTCACAGGAAGCGGACGGACGCGACGAGCTCCTCGTGCGTCAGCGGGCGGTCGGCGGGGAACAGGGCGTAGCCGGCGGGGCTCTCGGCGCAGTCCACGATCAGTTGCATGTCGTTCGGCACGCTGTACCCGGTGTCGCTGGCGATGTGGCCGCTCACGAGGAAGTCGGCGGCCATACGCCGGAGGTAGTCGGCCACGTTCGCCGGCGTCACGTCGCGGCCCCACAGCACGCCGTGGACCGAGCCGCCCGGTTGCAGGTCGGCGTCGGTGTACTCGGCGGCCAGCAGCCGGAGCGGGTCGAACTGCGACATCTGACGGGCCGACGGCAGACTGTGGCTGACCAGCACCCGGTTCGGGGTGCGGAGGGCCACCGGAAGCGCCTTGAACAGGTCGAGGTAGGTTTGGTACACCTGCGGCCCGAACTCCGGCCCGTAGGCGGCCGTCGCCCCCTGCTCGAAGGCCGCGTTCAGGTCCGCGTCGGCCTTGAGCACCTTCCGGCCGGTCCACTGGGCGAGTTCGTGGTTGCCAGGAAGGTAGTGGACCTGCCGCGGGAACTGGGCCTTCAGCGCGGCGAACAGGTCGACCAGCTGGTGCGACTTGTCGCCGCCCGACGGGTAGCGGTAGTTGCCGTGGATGAGCTCCTGGAACACGAGGTGCCGGCCGGCGTGGTTCGCCAGGTCGGCGGCCTTGAGCAGCCCCTGGAAGTGGCCGACGTGGCCGTGCAGGTCGCCGGCCACGAGGACTTCGGTGCAGCCGACGGGTTCAATCATGCGGCCGCGCCGCCCCGGCGTCGCCCGGGCCAGGACGATGGCCTGGCGCAGGAAGGTGAGCATCCGGTCGGGGGCGGGCATTCGCGGCATCCGGCGGGCAGGTCGTGCGGGTCATTCTACCACGCCGGGCGCCGCGGACAGGGCGGCTCCACGACGTAGGCGTCGTTCGTGTGTCATACTTCGGCGGCGGCTGTTACGCACAGCCCCTTGCCGGGTGCCGGACGGGTCGGACAATCCCCATACCAGACCGAGCACACCCCCAGCATGAGCCCGCTTCCGAACCCGGACCGGTCGCGTTCCGCCCCGCCTCCGCCACCGCTCAGCCTCTACCCGGTCGAACTCGCACGGAACCTCCGTGTCGAGAGCGTGTCGCGCCTCGACCCAACGCCGCCGTTCGCCGTCGACGACATGGCCCCGGTGTCGGCCGCGGTCGAGTCGATGCGCCGCGAGAAGGTCGGCTGCGTGCTCGTGACGCGCGCCGGGAAACTGGTCGGCCTGTTCACCGACCGCGACCTGCTGACGCGGGTGCTGGCGACCGGCCTGCCGCTGTCGGCGCCGATGGCCGAGTGCCTGACGCCGAACCCGGTGTGCGTTCACCCGAAGGACCCGGTGCAAACGGCGCTGCGGAAGATGGAGAAGGGCGGCTACCGCCACCTGCCGGTCATTGACGACGCCCACCGGCCGGTCGGCATCCTGTCGGTGCGGCGGGTGATGCACTACCTGGTCGAGCACTTCCCGGCGCTGGTGTACAACCACCCGCCCGACCCGCACCGCTACCCGGACGCGCCGGAAGGGGCGTAACGAGCCTGTTGCACCCCGCCCGCCCGTCGGCTAGAATCTTCTCGTCGGCCCACCCTCCCGCCGCCGACTCCCGCCGGTCCGCCCCCGTTCGTTCCCGCCGCCGAGGCGCTCATGCGGTTCCCGCTCGTTGTCGCGCTCGCCGCTCTGGCCGCGCCCGCCGCCCGTGCCGCGGACGACCCCAAAGCCGTCGAGTTCTTCGAGACGAAAATTCGCCCCGTGCTCGTCGAGCACTGCGTGAAGTGCCACTCCGCCGACGCCGAGAGCAAGAACAAGCTCCGCGGCGGCCTCAAGCTCGACACCAGGGCCCACTGGGAGAAGGGCGGCGACACCGGCCCCGCGGTCGTCCCCGGCGACCCGAGTAAGGGCACGCTGCTGAAGTCGCTCCGCTACGACGGCGACGTGCAGATGCCGCCGAGCGGGAAGCTGGCGGCCGCGGTCGCCGCCGACTTCGAGCGCTGGATCAAGATGGGCGCCCCCGACCCGCGCACCGGCACCGCCGGCGTGGCGAAGGCGCTCAAGGGGCTGAGCCTCGACGAAGGCCGCGCCTTCTGGTCGATCCAGCCGCCGAAGGCCTCGGCCGGTGAGCGAACCGTCGACAGCTTCATCGCCGCGAAGCTCGCCGAGAAGAAGCTCACCCCCGTCGGCAGTGCCGACCGCCGCACGCTGATCCGCCGCGCCACGTTCGACCTGCACGGCCTGCCGCCGACGCCGGAGGAGGTCGAGGCGTTCGTGAGCGACGCCGACCCGAAGGCGTTCGAGAAGCTGATCGACCGCCTGCTCGCGTCGCCGCGGTACGGCGAGCGCTGGGCGCGGCACTGGCTCGACGTCGCCCGCTACGCCGAGGACCAGGCACACACCTTCGCCGTGACGCCGAAGCGGAACGCCTACCTGTACCGCGACTGGGTCGTCCGCGCGTTCAACGCCGACATGCCGTTCGACCGCTTCGTGACACTGCAACTCGCCGGCGACCTGTTGCCAGGGAACGCCAACGAGAGCGCCGACGAACTGTTCACGCGGCTTGCCGGCATGGGCTTCCTGGGGCTGGGCGCCGAGTACTACAAGAACACCGCCCGCGAGCAGGCCATCGCCGAGGAGCTCGACGACCGCGTGGACGTGGTCAGCCGGGCGTTCCTGGGGCTGACGGTCAGCTGTGCCCGCTGCCACGACCACAAGTTCGACCCCATCCCGACGCGCGACTATTACTCGCTGGCCGGCCTGTTCTACGGCACGAACCTGAGCGACGCGCCGCTCGCCACGCAGGCCGAACTCAAGACCTACAACGAGGCGCAGGGCCGGGTGAAGCAGCAAGAAGCCGCCATCACCGGCGTGCTGACCGCCGCCGGGAAGGCCGCCGCGACGAAGGCCGTGGCCCGCACCGCCGACTACCTCGTCGCCGCCCGCGACGTGCAGGCCGGCAAGGCGAAGGTGAACACCGCCGCGAAGGCGAACGAACTGGAGCCGTACTTCCTCGACCGGTGGGTGAAGTTCACCGACCCCGCGAACGCGAGCAAGGCGCCGGCGATCACGAAGGACTGGTTCGCGCTGAAGGCCGACGCCAAGGCCGACGCCGTGAAGGCCGCCGCGGCCGCGGTGCAGGCGAAGCTGGCGGCGTTGGAGGTGCCCGACCCGCTGCCGCCGAAGGGGAAGGCGAAAGGTGCCGACCCGCTGGCCAAGGCGATGTTCCTCGACGCGAACGCCCCCCTGTTCGTGACGCCCGAGAACGCCGAGAAGCTGTTCGTGTCCGCGGATCAGAAGCCGAAGCTCGCATCGATGCGGACCGAGCTAGACGCCCGCAAGAAGGCATCCCCCCCTGCCCCGCTCCAGGCACACATCCTGAGCGGCGCCGGCAGCGGCATGAAAGTGTACATCCGCGGCAACCCCGCGACGAAGGGCGAGGACGCACCGAAGGGCTTCTTGCAGGTGCTGGCCGCGGCGCCGGCGAAGGATTTTTCGCGGCTCGACCTGGCCAAGAGCATCGCCACGCCGGACAACCCGCTGACGGCGCGGGTGTTCGTCAACCGGGTGTGGGCGTGGCACTTCGGCCGGGGGCTGGTGGACACGCCGAGCAACTTCGGCGTCCAGGGCGGCCGCCCGAGCCACCCGGAGTTGCTCGACTGGCTCGCCGTCGGCTTCGTGCAGAACGGCTGGAGTACGAAGTGGCTCCACCGCCAGATCATGCTGAGCGCGACGTACCAGCGTGCCGCCGAGCCGCAGGCCGGGAACACGACGATCGACGCGGCGAACGTGTTCCTGTGGCGCGGCAGCCGCCGCCGGCTCGACGTGGAGGCGTGGCGCGACTCGCTGTTGGCCGTGAGCGGCAACCTCGACGACAAGCTCGGCGGTCCGACGTTCGACCTCCACGACGCGAACGCCAGGCGCCGCACGCTGTACGCCAAGGTGAGCCGCCACGAGCTCGACGGCCTCCTGCGGCTGTTCGACTTCCCCGATGCGAACGTGACCGCCGACCGCCGCACCGTGACGACCGTGCCGCAGCAACAGCTGTTCGCGCTGAACAGCGAGTTCATGGTGAACCAGGCCCGCGCTTTCGCTGCCCGCGTCGAGAAGCTGGGACCGACGGACGAGGCGCGGGTGGACGCGGCGTACCGGCTGGCGTTCAACCGCCCGCCGGCGTCCGAGGAGGCGGCGTTGGGGCTCGCGTTCCTTCGCCAGCCGACGACGCCCGACGACCGTCTGACACGCTGGCAGCAGTACGCCCAGGCGCTGCTGGCGAGCAACGAGATGATGTACGTAGACTGACCTCAGGATCACAAACGCGGTGCCTTTATTGGTGGTGCAGAGTGCAATGGGGGACTGGCTGAATTGCGTCAGCACACAAGATGAGTGGGTGACCGATGAATGCGAAGGATTATCTTCTGTGGCGTTTAGGCCGCTACACCCCGAATCCAGCTCCGGTACCGCGGGTCCAACCTGCTGCTTCGCCGCCTCCGACGTGGTTCATGGAAGAAAACGTGGGTGGCAGATGGAAAGAGCAATGGGTGAGTAGCGATATCGGAGAGGCATGCTCTATGGCTAGCCAATACGCGCGTGCAAATTCGCTCGTAGGCATGGGTCGGGTTCGCGTTAGGTGTTCCGTGGGGAACAGCTGTACCTATTTCTAGTCCTGTAGGTCGGGTCAAGGCTGGGCGGAAACCCATCGTGGGGGTCGTAAATGGCAGCGGCGGCAAGGGCACAACAAGGCTGAACCAACGATTCTCTTCGCCATCGTGGCGTGGGAGGCAACAATGCCGAACGCGAGATCGCTAGGTCAGAAACGGGCAGAAGCGAGAGGAAGCAGCAAAACTTTGATAAAGACGATTCGAGAGATCGAGGCACTGCTGAAGGGCGAGGACATTCATCCAAGTGCAGAACTCCGACAGTTGATGCATGACAAGTTGCGGTTGCTCGTGGAGGCCAAGTTCAAGGAAGGGTGCGAGTACGGATTTGCGGCGGCACACGCCGTTTGCCGAGATCACAGTAAGGCTGTCCCCAAGAAGATTAAGCGATTTGTAGCCCCAACGGTGCTGGGGACTTCGGATCTGCTCGGCGAGAACGACGTTCCAATCTCGTTGGTATCGGAAGTGAAGTAAGCGGACGTATGGAGCTAACGTTATGACCTTTCCGATCAGCCGCCGCGAACTCCTCGCCCGGTCGGGCACCGGCCTCGGCCTGCTCGGCCTCGCCGGGCTCCTCGGCGACCGCGCCGTCGCCCGGCCGCCGGCCGCCAACCCGCTCGCGGCCCGCGCCGCGCACTTCGCACCGAAGGCGAAGCACGTCATCCACCTGTTCATGAACGGCGGCCCGTCGCAGGTCGATACGTTCGACCCCAAGCCGAGCCTGGAGAAGTACCACGGCCAGCAGCCGCCGGGCGCCGGCCTCCGCACCGAGCGGCGCACCGGCGGGCTGTACAAGTCGCCGTTCGCCTTCAAGCGCTGCGGCCAGAGTGGCATCGAGGTCAGCGAGATCTTCCCGGAAATCGGCAAGTGCATCGACGACATCTGCGTCGTCCGGTCGATGCACACCGACATCCCGAACCACGAGCCGGGCCTGCTGCTGATGACGTGCGGCAACACGCAGCCGATCCGCCCCAGCATGGGGAGCTGGCTGCTGTACGGCCTCGGCACCGAGAACCAGAACCTCCCCGGGTTCGTCGTGCTCTGCCCCGGCAAGCCCGTGGTCGGGCCCGCGCTGTGGAACAACAGCTTCCTCCCGGGCGTGTTCCAGGGCTGCCACATCCAGAACCTCGACCCGAAGCGCGTCATCGACCACATCCGCAACGGCAACCTCACCCCCGCCACGCAGCGGCAGCAGCTCGACCTGCTCAACGGGCTCAACCGGATGCACCTGGAGCGCCGCGCCGGCGACGACCAACTCGACGCCCGCATCCAGTCGCTCGAAATGGCCTTCCGCATGCAGACGGAAGCCACCGACGCCTTCGACGTGAACAAGGAGCCGGTCCGAGTGCGCGAGCAGTACGGGAAGGGCTACTTCGCCGACGCCTGCCTGTCGGCCCGCCGGCTGGTCGAGCGCGGGGTGCGGATGGTGCAGGTCTTCTACGGCAACGGCCAGCCGTGGGACGACCACGGCGACGTGGCGAACGGCCACCGCAACAAGGCGAAGGACAGCGACAAGGCGGTGGCCGCGCTGCTCCGCGACCTGAAGGCCCGCGGCCTCCTCGACGAGACGCTGGTGCTGTGGGGCGGCGAGTTCGGCCGCACGCCGACGAGCGAGGGCTCGAACGGCCGCGACCACAACAACCACGGGTTCAGCGTGTGGATGGCGGGCGGCGGGGTGAAGGGCGGCATGGCCTACGGGGCGACGGATGAGTTCGGGTTCGCGGCGGTGGAGAAGAAGGTCCACGTCCACGACCTGCACGCGACGATCCTGCACCAGCTCGGCCTCGACCACGAGAAGCTGACGTACCACTACAGCGGCCGCGACTTCCGGCTGACGGACGTGAGCGGCGTGGTCGTGAAGGACATCCTGAAGTAGAACCGGAGGATGGCCGCCTGATATCGCACCGGAGATTGGCCGCAAAAAGGCACAAAAGACGCAAAATGAAGAGAGGCAGAGTTTGATCCGAACTCTGATTTCGACCTCTCCCTTTTTGTGTCTTTTTGTGCCTTTTTGTGGCCAATCTCTCTTCCTCTCTCCGAGCCACACCGTGAAAGCACTTCAGCTCGAACAGCCCAAGCAGTTCCGGTTCATCGACATCCCCGAGCCGCCGCCGCCGGGGCCGGGCGAGGCCGTGGTGCGGGTGTCGCGCGTCGGTGTCTGCGGCACCGACTACAGCGGCTACCTCGGCAAGATGCCGTTCTTCAGCTACCCGCGGATCCCCGGCCACGAACTCGGCGTCGAGGTGCTCGCGGTCGGGCCGGGCGTGACGAACGTGAAGCCCGGCGACCGGGCGGCGGTGGAGCCGTACATCAACTGCCAGAACTGCTACAGCTGCGCCCGCGGCCACACCAACGCCTGCGAGAACCACCAGACGCTCGGCGTCCACTGCGACGGCGGCCTGCGGCCGCGCTTCACCATCCCCGCCCGCAAGCTGCACGTCTCGGAGAAGCTCACGTTCGAGCAGCTGGCCCTGGTCGAGACGCTCGGCATCGGCCTCCACGCGGTCAACCGCGCCAACCCGAAGGCGGACGAGACGGTGCTGGTAATCGGCGCCGGCCCGATCGGCCTGAGCGTGATCGAGTTCGCCAAGCTGGCCGGGTCGCGGGTGGTGGTGATGGACCTGAACGAGCAGCGGCTGGCGTTCGCGCGGGACAAGATGGGCGTGTGCGACACGCTGCTGTCGAAGGGCGACTTCGACGCCGACGTGAAGGCGTTCACCGACCTGACCGCCGGCAAGCTCGGCAACGTGGTGGTGGACGCGACCGGTTCCGCGAAGAGCATGTCGAGCGCGTACCACTACGTCGGCTTCGCCGGCCGGCTGGTGTGGGTCGGCATCACGCAGGACCAGCTCGGGTTCACGCAGCCGCTGATGCACCGCCGCGAGATGACGTTCCTGGCGAGCCGGAACGCCTTGTCGCCGGAGTTCACGCGGATCATCCGGCTGATCGAGGGCGGGATGCTGGACACCCGGCCGTGGATCACCCACACCGCCCCGTTCGACGCCGTGCTGGACGTGTTCCCGACGTGGCTGAAGCCCGAAACGGGTGTGGTCAAGGCCGTCGTCGAGATCAACTGACCCGCCGGCCTTACCTATGCCGGCCTACGCCCGATACACCCTGGCCGAGTTCGCCCAGACGGACCCGGACGCCGTCCGCGGACGACTGGCCGCAGGCCACGCCGCTGAGGGGTACGCGACCCAACGGCGCGACGCGGTTGACGCTTGGGACGTGCAGGTTGACGCGCTACAACAGATGGCCCGCGAGCTACTCTTGGTCGAGCCACTCAGCACGGGCTGGCACGTGCTCCTGGAATACCCGATACCCCGTCGGGCGAGACGGGTCGACGCGGTGCTCCTCGCCGGCGACGTGATCGGTGTCCTTGAACTCAAGACCGGGCGTGGAGGCCTGACCGCCGCAGACCGACGTCAGGTCGAAGACTACGCCCTCGACCTCCGCGATTTCCACGTTGCGAGCCGCGGGCGGGTCATCGTTCCGGTCCTGCTGACGCCGCAACACACGCCGGGGGTTGAAGCTCCGGGCGTGCTCCCCGGCGAAGCGGTGCAACGTGTTCACGTCCTGGCGGGGCCGTCGATCGCCCAGCCCCTTGCGGAAGTTGTCAGGAGCCATCGGCGCATCGGGACAGAGCCGATCGAGGCGGCATCCTGGGACCTGGGCGAGTACCGGCCGGTCCCGACCATCATCGAAGCCGCCCAGCACCTCTACGCGAACCACAGCGTTCACGACATTGCGCGGTCTCACGCGGGGGCAGAGAACCTCACGGCGACGGCCGAGGCGGTCCTGCGTGTCATCGCAGACGCTCAGCGGGACCGGGGGAAGGTCATCTGCTTCGTGACCGGTGTGCCCGGAGCCGGCAAGACTCTTGCCGGGCTCAACATCGTCCACGCCAGAGGGCTTCACCAGGACCGTGACACCCTCGGCGTCTTCCTGTCCGGAAATGGGCCGCTCGTCCGAGTCCTGACAGAGGCGTTGGCGCAAGACCGGGCGGCTCGTCTCGGGGAGCGAGTCGGCGACGCCCGTCGCCGGGTGACCACGTTCATCCAGAACGTGCACCGCTTCCTCCCCACGCATACCGGGTCGAACGCCCCGATCCCGCCAGAAAACGTTGTCGTCTTCGACGAGGCACAGCGAGCCTGGGACCTCGAACAATCCCGCCGGAAGTTTAACCGCGAGTTGTCCGAGCCCGAGCAACTCCTCGGCGTGATGGACCGACTCGACTGGGCGGTGGTGGTCGCGCTCGTCGGGAACGGGCAGGAGATCAACACCGGGGAGGCGGGACTTCCCGAGTGGGGACGGGTGCTGCGGGAACGATTCCCACACTGGCAGGTTCGGGCGTCGTCAGAGATGCTAGGTACGACGGGCGGTGCGTTCCCACCGTTATTCGCGGAGGGTGCCGGCGACGTTCTCGTCGGCGCTGACCCGCGACTCCACCTGTCGATCCCGCTCCGGTCGTTCCGGGCCGAGGCATACGCGGACTGGGTCGAGGCGGTCCTGGCTGGGGATGAGGCATTGGCCGCGTCGATCCGACAGTCGCTGCCCGACTTCCCGCTCGCACTGACCCGCGATCTCGAAGCGGCCAGGTACTGGTTACGATGTCGTGCCCGGGGCCTACGGCGCGCCGGACTCATCGCCAGTTCTGGCAGCCGACGCCTCAGACCCTATGGGCTTGACGTCACTGCCGAACTCGACGAAGCGCAATGGTTCCTTCAACCGGAGGACGATGTTCGGTCGTCATCGTTCCTGGAACTGGTCGCGACCGAGTTCGCGGTGCAGGGGTTGGAGTTGGATTGGGTCGGGCTCGGGTGGGATGCGGACTTGCGGCGAGTGGGTGGGAAGTGGTCGTGCCACCGGTTCGTCGGTACGAGTTGGCAGCGGGTAGCGGATGCCACTCGGCAGCGTTACCTTCTCAACAAGTACCGGGTGCTCCTCACCCGGGCTCGCGAAGGGCTTGTGATTTGGGTGCCACCCGGGTCATCCGCGGATCAGACCCGGCCGCCGGTACATTACGATGAAGCTGCAGCGTACCTGGCGGCCTGTGGTGTCGGCCAGTTGGATCCGTGAGGCTTACTTCTTCGCGTCGAGGTAGCCCCGTGTCTTGAGCCAGTCGGCACACCGGGCCGGCCAGCTCGACACCGGGTTCGGCCCCGCCCGCATCCCGTAGCCGTGGCCGCCGCGCTCGTACACGTGCACCTCCGCCGGCACCCCCGCCTTCTGAAGCGCCAGGTACATCGCCACGCTCCCCACCGGGGTCACGTTGTCGTCGTGGGCGTGGGCCATGAACATCGGCGGGCTCGCCTTCGTCACCGGGTACTCGGCCTTCAGCTTCCCGTCCTTGTCCGTCAGGTACGCGGGGTAGATCAGTGCCGCGAAGCTCGGCCGGCTCGACGCCTTGTCGGCGTCGTCGATCGCGTCGTAGTGGCGCTTCTCGGTGAGGGCGGCCCACGCGGTCAGGTTGCCGCCGGCGGAGAAGCCGAGCATGCCGATGCGGTTCGGGTCGAGGTTCCAGTCGGCCGCCTTGCTGCGAACGAGGCTCACGGCCCGCTGGGCGTCCTGGATCGCGGCGAGGTTGTCGGGCAGTTGCATGGCGCGCTTCGGCACGCGGTACTTCAGCAGGAACGCCGTCACGCCGAGCGAGTTCAGCCACTCGCACGTCTGCGTCCCCTCGTGCTCGAACGCCAGGATGCTGTAGCCGCCGCCGGGCGCGACGATGACCGCGGTCCCGTTCGCCTTCCCCTTCGGCGCGGGGTACACGAGCAACTGCGGCTTCGACACGTTCGCCAGCCGCTTCACGTCGATCTGGCCGGCCTTCGGCTCGTTGTACACCTCGGGGCCGATGTCCTTCGTCTCGCCGGGCGCCTTGCCGGGCCAGAGGTCGATGGCCGCGGCCGGATCGGCGGCGGGGACGGCGGCCGGGAGGAGGGCCGCGAGGGCGGCTGTGAACAGCAGACGGCGCATGGGAGGGATTCCGGCGTGAACCCGGGGCAGCCGGTGGGGTAGAATGACCCCCCGGTCGGCATATTGTGCCCGCCCGCCGGCCCCGCCTCAACACCCTTTCCGAGTCGGCCGTGGACGACCACGACACCCGCACGCCGTCGAATCACCTCACCGGGTTCGACTGCGACGACTACTTTTCGGGAGGCTATGCCCAGCGCGGGCACTACGACGCGCCCGCCCACTTGTGGGTGGTAAAGCCGTTCCACGAACTCGACGCCGGGATGCGTCTCGGCTTCCTGGCAGTCGGCGACGCCGGCGCCGACGGGATTCGCTTCGGCTACCGGTTCGGGTTGCAAGGACTCTGGGCGTACTATCCGATCGGACATGAATTCGTCTGGAAGGCCGCGACCCTGGCGGAACTGGTCGAAGGCTGGTGTTCCGGTACGATCAGCGTTTAGCCCCCCACCCGACGGAGCCCCCTCCCATGCGCCCCGCCCTCCTCGCCGCCGCGGCCGTGCTCGCCGCGGTGCTCCCCGCCCCGGCCGTACAGCCCGACGGCACACGCGACCTGTTCAACGGCAAGGACCTCACCGGGTTCCGGAACGTCAACTGCGCCCCCGGCACGTTCTTCGTGAAGGACGGCGAGATCGTCACCACGGGCAACCCGACCGGGTTCCTCGCCACCGACAAGCACTACGAGAACTTCGAGCTCGACTTCGACTGGATGCACGTTGAGAAGAAGAACATGGCCAACAGCGGCCTGTTCGTGTGGGGCGACCCGCTCCCGGCCGTCGGCACCCCGTACACCCGCGGCATCGAGGTGCAGGTGCTCATCAACTTCGCCCCGAAGGACGGCTGGGCCACCAGCCACGGCGACATCTTCAGCATCTGGGGGGCGAAGTGCACGCCCGACCGCGTCCACCCGGTGAACCCCAAGATGGAGCGCTGCCTGCCGAGCGAGAACCGCGTGAAGGGCGGCGGCGAGTGGAACCACTACAAGGTGATCGCCAACGACGGCGCCATCAAGCTGCACGTGAACGGCAAGGAGGTGTCCGGCGTCAGCAAGAGCAGCCCGCGCAAGGGCTACCTGGCGTTCGAGAGCGAGGGCGCGGAGTGCCACTTCAAGAACGTGAAGATCAAGGAGCTGCCCAGCACCAACCCGAAGGCCGACGAGGTGGCGAAGGTGTGGGAGGGGCACGTCAGCCTGTTCACAGGGCTCGACCTGACCGGCTGGAAGACGGAGGCCGGGGCGTGGAAGGCCGGCGGGGGCGTGCTGCGGGCCACAGGGAAGGCGCCGCTGACGAGCGAGAAGCAATTCGGGGCTTGCGAGCTGATCTTCGACTGGAAGGTGTCCGCAAAGGTCGACGCGGTGGCGGTGCCGGTGAAGGTCGGCGGGCCGACGCCGATCATGGTGAGCCTCCCGGCCGGCGCGAAGGGCGGCGGCTGGCACCGCCAGACGATCCGCCGCGAGGCCGGGCCGGTGGGGCCGATCGTGTTCCCGCCGATGGCCGGGCTGGAGCTGATGAACGTGTTCGTCAAGGAATTGAAGTAGGCGGCGGGAGCGGGGTTGCCGCTTGCGGCTTCGCGCGGGGCAGCGCGAAGCCGCAAGCGGCGGCCGGTTCGGTTACTTGAGCCCCTTCACGAACGCCAGCACCTCGGCCGGGTGCGTGGCCGGGTTCACCGCCTCGTAAATCTTGGCGATCTTGCCGTCCTTGCCGACCACGAACGTCTTCCGCAGCGGCGTCTTCCCCTTCGGGCTCTGGATGCCGAGCGCCTGGATCAGCTTCAGGTCGGTGTCGCACAGCAGCGGGTACGGCAGCATCTCCTTCTCGATGAACTTGTCCTGCAACTTCTCGTCGTCGGCGCTGGCGCCCATGATCACCGTGTCCGCCGGAAAGTCCTTCGCGATGTCGCGGAACCCGCACGACTCGATGGTGCAGCCCTTCGTCAGCGCCTTCGGGTAGAAGAAGACCACGACGTTCTTCCCCTTCAGGTCGGCGATGCCGACGGTGTCGCCGGCCTTCTTGCCGGGGAGCTTCTCGACCTGGGCGGCGACGAGCGGCACGTTCGGGAAGGCGTCGCCGGCCTTCACCTTGAGGGTGCTGACGTCCTGGGCGGACGCGGCGGACAGGCACAGGCCGACGGCGGCGGCGAGCGAGGCGAAGCGGGTCACGGGGAGGCTCCGGTGCAGGAAAGGGATGCGGGCGGCTACCGACGGGGGCTAGAGTGCGCCCCGCCGCACCGGATTCAACCCCCGCCGGGGCCGGTCGGACCGGTCGCGCCGGTGGGGCCGGCCGCGGCGGGCGGCGCCGGCGGGGGGTCCGCTTGATCGCGGAGCGGCGGGCGGGTATGGTTCAGGATGACGCCCGTCCCCGCTCACCACGGCCCAGGCCCATGACGCACCGACCCGACCGCCGGCGGTTCCTGGCCGCGGCCCTCGCCGGGGCCGCCGCCCCCGCCGTGCTCGCGCAAGAAACCCGCGGCCTCCAGCCCGGCGAGCGGCCGGTGGACCCCGCCGACCTGCCCCTCGACCGGGCCGGCGTGTGGACTCTCCACTTCCGCTACAAGCCGCCGCGCATCATGGAGGTGGACGGCTTCGACGCCCGCGGCAACCCCGCCCGGCAGACCGCGTGGTACCTGTGGTACCAGGTGTACAACCGGTCCGGCGAGCCGGTGTTCTTCACGCCCGAGTTCGAGCTAGTGACGCGGAACCCGCCCACGGCCAACCTGGACGAGCCGCAGCCGTACATCTTCGACCAGATCAAGCGGTTCGAAGACCGGAACATCACGCCGGAGCGGCCGGGCGGCGACCAGAACCTGATGAGCACGATCCAGATCAGCCGCCGGCCGATCCCCCCGAGCCTGCCGGACGCCTTCCCGCGGCTCGTGTCCGGGCTGGCCATCTGGACGAACATGGCCGAACGCGCCCCGCGGGCGGCGCAGTTCTCGATCTTCGTCACGGGGCTGTCGAACGGCGTGGCGACGCAGCAGTCGCGGCCGGTGCCGCCGAGCAACGAGCCGATCACGCTCATCACCCGCAAGACGCTGCGGCTCGACTTCATCCGCCCGACCGACGACAACCGCCCGGAGCCGACCGACATCCGCCCGGACACCGGCAACGGCCCGGCGGAGACGTGGCTGTACCGCGCGAGCGGCCGCCTCCAGCGGAGGGGGCCGGCGGCGCCAGCCGAGCCGAAGCAGTAGCCGTTCGGACCGAAGCCCACCCGCGGCAACGGGTGGGCTTCTTCGTTTACAGCACCTCGCGGACGCGCACCTCGCCGCCGGGCTCCCAGTCGAACACGACCAACTCCGCGGCCGCGCCGACTTCCAGCCGCGGTACCGGCAGCCCCAGCAACTCGCGCGGCCGGACCGACGCCATCTCCACCGACTCGGCCAGCGTCACCCCGGCGTCGCGGATCAGCCTGCCGACGCAGCGGTCGGTGAAGTGCCCGCTGCCGGCGAGGTACGGCGTGCCGGCCAACACCACCTTGCCGCTCGGCAGCACGTCGAGTTCGGTGCCCCACTCGTGGTAGCGGCCCGGCGGCATCCCCGCCAGGCTACTCGCGTCGCAGGTGACGAGCGTGCGCGATACGCCCTTCGCCCGCACCAGGCACTTCACGACCGCGGCGGGGAGGTGGTGCCCGTCGGGGATCACGCTCATCCACAGGCGGTCGTCGGCGAGCTGGTCCCAGAGGTAATTCGGGTGCCGCGGCAGCACGGCGTGGGCGCCGTTGCCGAGGTGCGTGCTCGTCCTCGCGCCGGCGTCCACGGCGGCGCGCAGCTGCTCGGTCGTCGCCGCGGTGTGGCCGATCGCCACGACCACGCCCGCCGCGGCGAGCTGTTCGATGAAGCGGACGGCGCCGGTCCGCTCCGGCGCGACCGTGACCATGAGGACGCGCCCGGCCGCGGCGTCCTGGAGGCGGCGGAACTCGTCCCAGTCCGGGTCGCGGGCGTGCTCCCGCGGGTGGGCGCCGCGCGGGCCGTCCTCCCCGGACAGGTACGGCCCCTCGAGGTGGTAGCCGGGGATGGCGCGGGCGAGCTCCGCGTCGGCGTCGCGCGCCGCGGCCAGGGTGGCGAAGCCGTGGCGGAGCGAATCGAAGCTCGCGGTGATCAGCGTGGGAAGAAAGCCGCCGATGCCGTGGCGCCGACACTCGGCCGCGACCACGCGGACGCCGTCGGCGGTGAGCGTCGGCGAGTTGAAGCCGACGCCGAGGCAGCCATTGATTTGCGGGTCGAAGAACGCCGGCGCCACCCATGCCGTGGGCGACTCACTCGACCGGCCTAGCGCGGCGATGCGGCCGTCGGCGACCGCGACTTCGAGCGGTTCGCCGGTGGCGTAGTGGCGGGCGTGGAGGGGCATCGGTGGGTTCCCGTCGGGCGGCCCGGTTCGCGTCCGCCCTCAACTCGTTGTACGCCCCGCGGCGCGAATCCCGCACCACACCCGCCCCCCGATTGGACTTCGGGCCGGGTGTGAATTACGGTTCAGGCGACGCACTCCGGCCCCGACCGCCCCGGCGCCCGGCCCCCACCGGCGGACCCGCGATGAATTGGATGCGCGAACCCGACACGGAACCGATCCCGGGGTACCGGCTCGTCGAGCCGATCGGCACCGGCGGGTTCGGCGAGGTGTGGAAGTGCGTCGCCCCCGGCGGCATCCACAAGGCCATCAAGTTCGTCTACGGCAACCTCAACTCGCTCGACGGCGACGACGCGCGCGCCCTCCAGGAGATGAAGGCGCTCGAGCGCGTGAAGGAAGCCCGCCACCCGTTCCTGCTGTCGATCGAGCAGATCCGCGAGATCGGCGGCGAGCTCCTGATCGTGATGGAGTTGGCCGACAAGAACCTGCACGACGTCCTCTGCGAGTACCAGGCGGCGGGCCGCCCCGGCATCCCGCGGGACGTGCTCCTCGGCTACCTGGACGACGCCGCGGTCGGCCTCGACCACCTCATCGAGAAGCACGCCCTGCAACACCTCGACGTGAAGCCGCGGAACCTGTTCACCGTCGCGGACCGCGTCAAGGTCGCCGACTTCGGTCTGGTCAAGCAGCTCGAGCGCTCCAGCAGTTCCGGCCTCATGGGCGGCGTCACGCCCGTGTACGCCGCGCCCGAGACGTTCTCGAACAAGGTGAGCCGGCACTCCGACCAGTACAGCCTCGCGATCGTCTACTGTGAGCTGATTTCGGGGAAGAAGCCGTTCAACGGGAAGAACATCCGGCAGCTCGCGCTCCAGCACATGACCGAGGCGCCGGACCTGTCGATCATCCCGGAGTGCGACCGGCCGGCGGTGGCGCGGGCGCTCGCCAAGAACGCCGACGAGCGCTTCCCGAACTGCGCGTCGTTCATCCGCGCCCTCTCGGGCGTGGTCCGCAGCGGCGACAGCAGCGGCGGCACCGGCCCGGCCGTCGCCGACCCGGCCGCGTGGGCGAAGGCCCGCAAGACGGCCCACGACGTGGACTTGACCCCGCGGGCGCCGAGCCGCGGCGGCGCCGCCGTGATGGAACGGCCGGCGAGGAAGTCCGCCCCGGTCGTGGAGATCGACGAGGACCACCTGCTGGCCTCGTCGATGCCGCTGAAGGAAGTCGGCGTCCTCCGGCCGACGGTGCTCATCGGCGTCGGCAGTTTCGGCCGCCGGGCGCTGCAGGAGATCCGCTGCCGCCTCATCGACCGCCTCGGCGACGTGGCCCAGGTACCGGCGTTCCGCTTCCTGTACGTCGACTGCGACCCCGACGCCGCCGCGAAGGCCGTGGCGGCGCCGCCGGACGTGGCGCTGTCGCCGGACGAAGTCTTCCCCGTGCCGCTCCAGCCGGTGACCGGCTACCGCCGCCGGCAGCTCGACCAGATCCTCGACTGGCTGCCGCGCGAGAAGCTCTACGCCATCCCGCGGACGCTCCAGGTCGGCGGCCAGCGGGCGCTCGGCCGGCTCGCCTTCTGCGACAACTACCTCCGCTTCGTCACCCGGATGCGGCGCGAGCTCCAGATCGCCACGCACCCCGAGTCGCTGACGCAGTCCGCCGACCAGACCGGCCTGCTGGCCCGCGACGGGGCGCCGCGGGTGTACGTGTTCGCCAGCGGCACCGGCGGCTCGGGCGGGATGCTGCCCGACCTCGGTTACGCCGTCCGCCGCGTACTGGCGCGGATGAACACCCCCGACGCCCCGGTCACGGCGTTCGTGTACGCCGCGGCCCCGACCGACCCCGGCAGCCCCGACCACGAGCTCGCCAACGTCCACGCCACGCTCACCGAGTTGAACCACTTCGCCGACCCCGAGGTGTCGTTCGTGGCCCACTACGGCGGGCCCGAGGGGCCGAAGGTGGAAGGGACCGGCCTGCCTTTCTCGGCGACGTACCTGCTGCCGATGGCCGAGCGCACCGGGCAGGCGTTCCGCGACTGCGTCTCGCACCTGGCCGGGTACGTCAGTCACGACCTGACGACGCCGCTGGGGGCCGCCCTGGAGAAGGTGCGGGCCGCGCCGCAGCCGTTCGGCCGCACGCCGTTCCGCGGCTTCGGCACGTACGGGGTGTGGTTCCCGCGCGGCCTCCTCCTCCGCACCGCGGCCTCGAAGATTTGTCTGCGGCTGCTCCGCACGTGGGGCGCGGACGTTCACCCGGCCGACCCGGTGAAGATCGACCTGGCCGTGACGCAGGTGATGGGCGACCCGAGGCTGCGCCCCGAGGCGGTGCAGTTGCAGCTCGACGAGGCCGCCCCGCGCGGCCCCGAGGGCCCGCCGGCCGACCAGATCGAGCGCTGGCTGCACGGCCTCGAAGGGCAGATCGAGGCCGCCGCCCGCCGCGCGGAAGCCGGCAAATGGGCCGGCGGGGCGTGGGAGCAGGCCCGCGAGTTCATCGGCGTCCGGCCCGCGTCCGACGCGGACAGCACCGTCCGCCGCGGCCGGCTGAGCAGGTCGCTGGACGAGGCCGTCCGCCGTGTGGCCGAGGCGTGGGGCAACGAGTTCGCCGAGCAGACCCGCACGCTGGAAGAGTACCCCGGCAACCGGCTCGCGTCGGTCGAGGCGGCGCTGAAGCGGCTCGTCGGCCTGTGCGACGACGCGGCCGCGGCGGTGGACAAGAAGCTCAACACGTTCGGCCTGAAGGTGCGGCAGTCCCGCGCCGACGTGCAGTCCGCGATGGACGCCTGCAAGGCCGGCAGCGGCGCGTTCAGCTTCTTCGGCGGCCGCGGCAACCGCAGCATGCGGCACTTCCTCGAACAGCTCCGCGGCTACGCCCGACTGCGGTTGCAGGAGGACATGCACGACGCCACCGGCCGGTTCTACCGCGCCCTCCGCGGCCAGGTGGAGGCGCGGCTGCGGACGCTCGCGTACTGCCGGTCGCGGCTGGACCACCTCGTCGCCACGATGGAGTCGCCGCTGGCGCACCTGCCGGCGGCGGGCGACACGCCCGTGGCCATGCCCGAGGAGTCGCTCCAGCAGACGATCCACCCGACGAACACCCTCCAGGTCGTCCTGCCGAGCGGCGACAACCACATCGACCGCTCCGCCGGCCGGGTCGTGAAGTCGCTCAAGCCGAGCGACCTGCTCCGGCTCGAACACGCGCTGCAGAAGCTCGTGCTGGAGCCGCGGCGGGGGCTGCTGAGCCTGTGCGGCATCAACGCCGACCTGAGCCGCACGCTGCTGGCGCCGATGATCGAGCAGACGACCGCGTTCCTCAGCGACCTGCTGCCGGTGACGGACGTGACGGAGGTGGAGGTATCGGCGTGCCGCGCCCGCAACGTGGACGCGGCCGACCGGGTGCGCGACTACCACGACAAGGCCCACCCGCCGGCCGAGAGCGCGGCCGAGCAGCGGACGTTCGTGATCGTACCGGACAGCGAGGCGGGCAAGTCGTTCGCCGAGACGGTGCGGCGGGCGGTGAGCGCGGCCCAGACGATTCCGGTGTCCGGCTCGGCGACGGACCTGATGTTCTGCCGCGAGCAGGCGTGCCTGAAGCCCGCCGAGCTGGCGGGGATGCTGTCGGGCTGCCTGCATGCGTACTACCAGGCCGTGGCCAGCCCGCACACGAACCCGCACGCCCGGTTCGACGTGACCGACTGGATGCCGATCGGGGAGTAGGTCACCGCCGCCGGTCGAGGGCGACGGCGGCGGCGACGCCGGCGAGCCCGCCGAACGTGCCGCCCATCATCACCGCCACCGGGACGACGAGCCCGTCCCCCAGCACCCGCCTCCCGTCTGACTTCGCGCCCGCGAGGTACGCCGCCCCGCCCGCCGCAGCAGCTCCGAGGCCAACGCCGGCGGCGATGACGGCGTAGTAGGTGCGGGCCCGGAGGCGGGTCATCGTGCGTCCGCCTTCGGCTCCCACCGCGCCACCCAGTCGGCCCACGGGTACGGCCGCACGAGCTCGCCGAGCGGCCCCGCCGGGATCGCCTCCGGCGTGCGGTCGTGCTCGCCGAGCCGCGCCGCGGCGCCCATGTCGAACAGCCCGCGCAGCGCCGCCAGCAGCGCCGCCCGCTCCCGCTCGCCCAGCGCCGACGTCCACCCGGTCGCGGCGAGTTCGGCGGTGATCACCCCGTCGCGGTTCTCGAACGCCACCGCCACCGTGCCCTCCAGCCCCGGAGCCTGGAGTTCGATCACCACCCGCTGCGCCCCGAACCGCACGGCCGACACCGCCACCGCGCGACCGCCCCAGTCGGCGCTCGCGAGCAGCACGCCGACGAGCTCGCGCTCGGCGAACCGGCGGACGCCCTCGGCCGCGTGCTCGAGGTCGTGGTGCAGCCGGGCCTCGCGGTCGTGGTCGTGCCTGCGGCGGGCGGCCCGCAGCTTGCGGTACAGCTTCGGCACCGTGCCCGAGTGGAAGCCCGGCCGCAGCAGGCCGCGCACCGACTCGCCGTGCGAGCCCACCAGCACCGGCCGCAGCCGCTCCGGGCGGTTGGCCCGGTACAGCCGCCAGTTCTCCTTCAGCTCCCACGCGATGAACCCGAAGATGCCGGGGCAGCCGTTGATGACGAAGGCGGCCAGCCCGCCGCCGTACACCTCCGCCTTCCCGGCCTCGACGCCGAGCGCCACCAGCTTGCCGTCGAGGAACTCGGCGAACTCGGGCAGGAACGGCCAGATCACCTTGTGCGACACGGTGACCACCGGGAAGTGCTTCAGCGGGTTCACCTGCGGCTCGAACAGGAGGTAGAACACGAACCGCGTCACGTAGGCGACCGGGAACCACAGCAGGCCGAACGCCGCCTTCCACACGAGCGTCCCCTTCGAGTCGCCGCCGCGGTAGCGGAGCCACTCGTCCACGGCGTACAGCTGCCGCTCCACCCAGTTCGCCAGCCGGCGGAACGCCTCGAGGATCGCCCCCAGGATGCCGGGCAGCATCTCGACGCGGACGACGCGCCACCAGTCCGCGAGGCGCTCGGCCAGGCGCTCCTGCAGCAGCCAGCCCCACGACGTGTTGAAGAACACGACCGCCAGCGCGAACACGAACAGCCCCCAGCGCAGCAGCCGGCCCGGGCTCGCGCCGAGGAGCACGAGGACGACCAGCACGACGGCGGTGAACGACACCGCGCCGGACATGTGCCGGTTGAACAGCCGCACCGGCCCGCTGTACCGCACGGCGCGGACCGCCTCCGACCGCAGCGCCATCCGCGGCACCTCCCACAGGACGAACCGCACCGCCCGGCCGAGCGCGCGCAGCACCGCGAACACGGCCCGGCGGAACGGCGGCACGTAGAAGACGAGCAGCAGGAAGACGCCGCAGCAGAACACCGACGGCACCGACGTGACGCCGTGGTGCGCTTCCGGCGCCCCGGTCTTCGCCGACGACGTGACCGTCTGCTTGCCGAGGCTGATGGCCGCCTGCGGGTTGAGAACGACCCACCCGTCCTCGTCCAGGGCGAAGGTGTCGTCGGCCGGCACCGCGGCCTCCGGCTCCGGCTTCGGCTTCCCGGCGAACGACCTGGCGACGAACCGGCCCGCGCTGCCGCCGAGGTGCGTCACCTCGTCCACCATCATGAGCGCGAGGTACGCGGCGAGGAACGGCGCGAGCACGTACAGCGTGAGGAGGCGGCCCCACGGCGTGCCGAAGAACACGGCACTGAGGCGCTGCAGCAGCCGCAGGTAGAACTCGCCGCGGCGGTAGACGCCGTCCAGGTCGTGGGCCAGCCGGGTGTCGGCGCGGAGGAGCGGGTCGCCGAACAGCAGCTCGCCGGGGCCGGCCAGGTCGGGCATCTTGAGCTGGTTGCGGGCCACCGTGTCGCGCAAGTCGCCGAGGCGGAAGAACCCGCGCTCGCACGCCCGGTCCAGCAGCTCCGCCACCACCTTCTCGCGGGCCACCTCCTCGACGCGGCTCGCCGGCACGAACCCACTGGCCCCCAGCGCCTCGCGCACGACCGGCGCCAGGTCGTGGCGGACGTGGTGCTCCAGCCGGTGCAACTCGTGGTGGAACAGCCGGTCGAGCCGCAGGTGCTCGCGCGGCGGGAGGCCGGCGCGGACGAGCTGCCCGTACGCGGCGCGGAGGCGCACCAGCAGCATCACGCCGCGGGCGTGCGGCAGCGGCCGCTTCACGGGCCGGCGGCCGAACGTGCGCAGGTACTCGGCCAGGTCCACCGCGAACACCTCGCGGCCGAGGTCGGCGGGGATCGTTTGCAGCTCGTAGAGGCACCGCGCGGCCCGCGACCAGTTCGCCCGCGCGGCCGGCGCCAGCAGCGGCAGCAGCGCCTGCCGCCACTCGCGGCGGGTGTCGTCGTCCCAGTGGAGGACGTGGCCGAGCGCCTCGACCAGTTGGCCGATCGTGGCCTGCGCCGCCTGCCGCGCCGGCTCGCCGTCGCCGGCCGCGGCGGCCTGCGTGCGCAGCACCGCGGCGCGGACCAGGTTCCCCTTCCCCTCGGCGTCCTGAGCGCGTGCCAACAGCGACGAACGTTCGCCGACCGCGGACGGCGCTGGTTCCGTCGGCTCGCCGGACTCGGCCCACGTCGCGGCGGGGTCGTCGGGGACGTGGGCGTCGGCGGCGCCGGCCGGGCGCGTCTTCGGCAGCAGCTCCCGGAACGGCACGTCCGTCTGGAGCACGGCCAGCACGTCGGCCGGCGGCGGGAGGGACGGGAAGAACTCGTCCAGCGACTCGGGGGCGAAGGCGTGCAGGTCGAGGTACGTCGCCGCGAAGGCCCGGTAAACGCCGGCCGCGGTCTCCTCGTGGTCCGCGAGGTGGTCCGTTTCCAGCACGTACTCGATTTCCCGCGCCGCGACCGCGCCGAGCCGATGGAGCCGGTCGCGGCAGCGGCCGACGGTCAACGCGTCCTTCATCAATTTGGCGTCGATCGCGGCCCGGACGGCGCCCTGGTACAGGAGGCGCCAGTAGTGACGGAGCAGGTCCGGCGGGGAGTAGTGGTGCCAGCCGCGGTCGTCGGGCGGGGTGAGGAGGAGGAGCCGCGGTTCGGTGCCGGCGAGGGTGTCGGGGAGGAACACGTCGGCGGCGATGGCGTCCTGGCGGTCGATCCACAGCGGCAAGTCGGGGTTCGGCGGCAGGGCGAACCCGTGGTCGCGGAGGTACATGAGCACCTTCCGCAGCTTCCGCTCGGACACCAGCCGCGCCGCCGGCTCGACGGCCCGGAGGGCGGCTTCCAGGTCGGGGGGTACGCTCACGCGGCGCTCCGGCGGACGGGGGTACGGGAATCTTCCGGTTTCGCGGGGGCGGGTCAACCCCGCCCCGCCGGCGCCGATGCGCTACAATAGCGGCAGTGCTCACCCGAGGACCGACCCGCATGAGACGCTTTCTCGCACCCCCGGCGTTCCTCGCCGGGGTCCTGCTCGTGTTGTCCGCCGCGCCCGCCGCCGACCCCGCGCCCGCGACGGCGGCGGCGAAGGGGAAGCGCGTCGAAATCCCCTACCGGCTCACCGACACCAAGCACGTCATGGTGCGGGTGAAGATCAACGGGAAGGGGCCGTTCAACCTCATCCTCGACACCGGCGCCCCGGCCGTGTTCGTCACCAAGGCCGTCGCCAAGAAGGCCGGGGTGCCGGTCACCGAGAAGGGGCTGTCCGAGTTCGACAAGTTCGAAATCGAGGGCGGGCTCGTCGTGCCCGGGGCCAAGGGCCGCGTCGAAGACCTGTTCCAGCTCGACGGCATGAACGGCATGGGCCTCGCCGGCGTCGAGCTGCACGGCGTCGTCGGGTACAACGTGCTCGCCAAGTACCGCATCGAGTACGACTTCACCGCCGACCGGCTCGGGTTCGAGGAGATCCCCGGGTTCGAGCCGCCGGGGTTCGTCCGCATCAACGGCGGCAAGGGGAGCGGGCAGCTCGAAATGATGGGGCCGCTGATGAAGACGCTGGCGGCGCTCATGGGGATGAAGCCGAACTTCGACGTGGCCCCGCGCGGGTTCGTCGGCGTCGAGTTCGACGACAAGGACGGCGTGGTCGTCACGAAGGTGCTGGCCGGGAGCCCGGCCGAGAAGGGCGGCGTGAAGACCGGCGACAAGCTCGTCGAGGTGCGGAACGTCGAGATCGAGACGAGCCGCAGCCTGGCCCGGGCGCTGGCCAAGGCCGGCGTCGGCCAGCGGCTCCGCGTGACCGTGAAGCGCGGCGGCGAAGACGTGGAACTGACCATCGACCTCGGGCGGGGGCTGTAACCATGCGCAACCTGATCGCACTCGCGCTGTTCGCCGCCGCGCCGGCCCTGGCCGTGTCGCAGGACCGCGTGCCGAACAAGACGCCCGGCTCCGGCGAGAAGGTGGTGGTGCCGTTCGAGCTGCTCGACAGCCGGCACATGGCCGTGATGGTGAAGCTCAACGGCAAGGGGCCGTACAGGCTGATCTTCGACACCGGCGCCCCGATGAACCTCATCAACAACCGCATCGCCAAGGAGTCCGGCGTCCTCGACCCGAAAAACAAGCAGGGGCCGGTCGGCCTGTTCGGCACGATGGGGCAGAAGAAGGTGGCGCTGCTCGAAGTCGGCCCGGCGAAGCTGGAGAACGCCACGGCGGTGGTGATGGACCACCCCACGGTGGCGGCCATCTCCGAGGCGCTGGGGCCGATCGACGGCATCGTCGGGTTCCCATTCTTCGCCCGGTACAAGGCGACGATCGACTACCAGAAGCGCGAGATGACGCTGGTGCCGAACGGCTACGTGCCGACGGACGCGATGGAGGCGCTGATGGGGAAGATGATGGCGGCCCAGAGCGGCGACAAGGGGCCGCGGATCGTCGGCCCGGCGGCGCTGTTCGGGTTCGCGGTGGACAAGCCGAAGGGCGACGACGCGGCCGGCGTGGCGGTGACCGACGTGCTGAAGGACGGCGCCGCCGGCAAGGCGGGGCTGAAGGCCGGCGACCGGCTGCTGACGCTCGACGCCCGGTGGACGGACACGATCGGCGACACGTACCTGGCGGCGAGCCTGGTGCGCGCCGGCCGCGACGTGGTGCTGGTGGTGGAGCGCGGCGGCAAGGAGGTGCGGCTGACCGTGCGCCCGGTCCGCGGGGTGTGAGCAGGCAACCTGAATCTCCCTAGCGCCGAACTGCCCATACCTTTTGGTAACGAGAAGGCTCCCGCGCCCGGTTCAGGTTGGAAAGACGCAGTGAAGTAGTGCGAACCGGGTTGCAGGGCGCTCGGTTAGGTGATGAGTTGAGGTGAATCACGCCACACTCAGAAAATCGTGCACATGACCCAAGACATCCTTAAGAAGGCGCTTCGTAACGCGCTCCACGCAGGCACTGTGGCTAAGGGCTCGATTCACGAGCGGAAGCCACCGAAAAACGGGAGGTTTTTGGGTGAGCCTCCGAAAGACCTCGATGTAGAGGTGTTCGGTCGTTTTAGGGCGGCTTGCCTGAACCTTGTCCGGTTGCTTGGCCCTATCGGCCAGACTTGGGCGGAGGACTTCGCTTCCGACGAGGCGACACCAAATCGTGCCCTGCTCATGCTCGGGTCTGTCTTGGCGATCCAAGAAGCCGCGAACGACAACCTCCTCGCTCGTGTCGAAGATTTGGTGCGGGCTGAGGCGTTCGATGACTTACTCGGTCAAGCCGACTACTTGCTCAGGGAAGGGTTTTCGCTTGCGGCTGGAGCGCTTGGCCGTGCTGTTTTGGAGCAGCATTTGCGACGGTGGTGCGAGGCCAAGTGTTTGGTCGAAGCGAAGGCCGGAAAGAAGCCCGCTATGCTCGGTGACTACAACCAATGGCTCTACAAGGGCAGTGAGTTGAGTGTAATGCAGATGAAACACGTCGAGGCGATGGCGGCTGTCGGCAATACCGCTGCCCACAACAAGCCCGGGCTCAAACTGGACGAGGTCTCGTGGCTGCTGAGAGAGGTTCGCGAGTTCCTCGGTAAGAACCCTATCACCTGACGCGCCACTCGTTGCTGCAAAGGCCGCGCGGGACAGACATTGAGGATCAGAAATGCGTGCCGAGGGGCTGACGCCCCCCGGCTCGCCTGCCGATTCAACTACGCCGCCCGGCGGTCCGGGAACGGCAGGATCGTCGGCGGTGGCTCGTCCGACTCCTCGCCGCCCCACGGCAGCTGGCTGTCCGGCGGCTCCGGCAGGTCGGCCTTGATCAGCACCGCCGCCAGCCGCTCGAACTCGTCCCGCAGTGTCGTCCCCTCCGACGGCACCACCCGCGCCTCGTCGGCCACCGGCAGTTCGTCGTCGACCAGTTCGCCGCCGTGCTCGCGCTCCAGCAGCGCGTGCAACCGGCGGGCGTACTCGGCGTCGCGGGCCTCGCGCTCGGCGTGCCAGCGGCGCTCGGTCGCCACCAGCTTCGACTGCCACGCTTCGAGCCGCAGCCGCAGCTGCCACAGGTCGTACCCTTCCTCCCGCCGCCGCGCGTCGGACCGCACCAGCCACTCGTCGCGGGCCGCGCTTTCGGCTTCCTTCTGCCGCAGGGCGCGGGTCAGGTCTTCCAGGTCGGCCAGCGCCCGCCGCTCCGCCTCCTGCCACCCGCCGCGGGCCTGCGCCAGCAGCACGAACTGCTCGGCCAGCACGCGCCGCTGGTCCTCGGCGTCCACCGCCTCGCGGTCGAGCCGCGCCCGCAGTTCGGTCAGCGCGGCCCGCTCCGCTCCCAGCCTCAGGGCCTCGGCGTCGAGCGCCGCGGAGAAGTCGGCGAGGTCTTGGTCGGCGGACCGTGACAGGGCGAACTTCACCGTTCCGGGCGGGTCGGGGTTCACCTTCGGCGCCGCGGCCAGCAACTCGGCGTGGAGCTTGTCGCGCCTCGCCTCCAATTCTGCGACCACGGCGCGGGCGTTCTCGGCACGGGCGGCGAGCCCGGCGGCCTCGCCCCGCACCGCAGCGGCCTGCGCCGCGAGTTCGTTCCTGCCGCGGGCCAGTTCCTTTTCGCGCGCCGCCAGCTCGGCCTCGCGCTGCGCCACCGCGGCTTCCTGCCGGCCGACGGTCGCCTGCATCTCGGTCCACTCGGCGTGGAGCCGCTGGCGCTGGGCGTCGAGCGCGTCCCACTCCTGGCGGAGGCGCTGCGATTCTTCCGTGGCGCGGCCGGCGTAATCCGAGCGTGCCTGCTGGAAGCGCATCGCCTCGGCGGTGAGCTGGCCGCGGGCCTCGTCGAGTTCGGCCCGGCGGGCGAGGAGATCGGCGCGCACCGCGGACCACTTCTCGCGGACGCGGCGGGCGAAGCGGACGGCCAGCTTGCGGGCGCGGGCGCGGTCCTTCGCCGCGGCCTCGCGGAGGAAGTGGGCGTCGCGGAGGAGGTCGGCGGGGTCGGGTTCGTGGGCCAACGCGGAACCCCCTGCAAGCGGAACAACCCGCAGGGTTTATCGGCACGCGGGGCCGGGGAACTTGAGCCGGCGAGACGGGGTGTAGCCGGAGGCACAACGGAGCCGGCCCCGTCAGGGGTCGGAGTGCGCGTGACACTCCGACCCCTGACGGGGCCGGCTCAGAGGTCGATCTGCCGCTCACCCGCTGTACTTCTTCACCAGCTTCTCCAGCTCCACCTTCGGCAGCACGCCGATCTCCTGGTGGACGGGCGTGTCGCTCCCCTTGAAGAACAGCACGCGCGGGATGGTCATCACGTCGTACTTCACCGCGATGGCGCTGTTCTCGTCCACGTTCAGCTTGCCGACGGTGACCTGGCCGGCGTATTGGTCGGCCAGCTGGTCGATGACCGGCGACAGCTGCCGGCACGGGCCGCACCACGGCGCCCAGAAGTCGGCGACCACCAGCTTGCCGCTGGTCACGTGCTCGTTCCAGTTGTCAGTCGTGAACTCGACCACGTTCGGGCTGGCCATGTCGTCTCCCGGGTAGGCGCGGCCACCGGCCGCGGTTGGACTTTTATTCTACTTGCGATCGGATACCGCACCAGTGGCGTGCTCTTACGCCAGCGGCAGGCCGATTCGCTTCTCGGCCGGCGGGGCGAAGTCGAGCGGCGCCGGGTACGCCGGGGCGTCCTCGCCGTCGGCCGCGGCGCGGGCGGCGTCCGGGGTGAACGCTACCACCGCCCCGACGCCCTCGCCGGTCTGCACGCGGCCGTACAGCGTGAACGCGCTGGCGTCGTCCACGCGCACCCGCACCGTGTTGCCCACCAATCGCGTCGGGCCGTCGAAGACGACGATGTGGTCGGCCATCGACCGGCCCGTCAGTTGGAGCACCTCGCCCCCCGCATCGGTTCGCGCCGACCGCTTACTCGGCCCTTCCACCAGCACCTCGACGGTGGTGCCGATCTGCGCCCGGTGGTCGGCGAGGCTGTTCGCATTCTGCACCATCAGCAGGTCGTTGTTGCGGCGCTTCTTCACGTCCTCGGGCACGTCGTCCGGGTAGCGCTCGGCGGCCTTCGTCCCCGGCCGCTCGCTGTACTTGAAGATGAAGCTGTTTTTGAACCGCGCCTCGCGCACCAGCTCCATCGACTTCGCAAAGCTCGCCTCCGTCTCGCCGCAGAAGCCGACGATAAAGTCCGAGCTGACCGACACGCCGGGCACCAACTCGCGGCAGCGGGCGAGCATGTCACGGTACTCGCCGGCGGTGTAGAGCCGCTTCATCCGCTTCAGCACGTCGTCGCACCCACTCTGCGCCGGCACGTGGAGGTACTTCACGACCGTCGGCAGGTCGCGCACGGCCGTCAGCAGGTCGTCGGTCATGTCCTTCGGGAAGTTGGTGACGAACCGCACCCGCTCCAGGCCCGGCACGGCGTCGAGCTTCGCCAGCACGTCCGACAGGCGGGTGCGGCGGCCGTCGCCGTGGTCGAATTCGTAGCTGTTGACAGTCTGGCCGATGAGGGTGATTTCCTTGCACCCCTGCCCGGCGAGTTGCTTCGCCTCGGCGAGGATGTGGTCCGGGGGCCGGCTCTGCTCGGGGCCGCGGGTGCTCGGCACGACGCAGTACGTGCAGAACTTGTCGCACCCGAACTGGACGCGGACGAACGCCTGGAACGGCGTCGGCCGGGCGGCCGAGTCGCGGGCCGGGTCGAAGCTGACGAAGCTGGCCTCGACCGCGTGCTTCCCGGCGTCGGCCCGCCCGAGGCTGAGCGCGAACTGCGGCTGCCCCGTGGCGCGAACCGCCTCGACGAGCTCCGGCACCCGCGCCAGCTGCCCCGTGCCGACGACCAGGTCGACGAACGGCGCCCGCTTGCGGATGAGGTCCTGGTCCTTCTGCGCCATGCACCCGAGGACGCCGACGACGGTGCCGGGCCGGGCCTTCTTCAGCGGCGCGACGCGGCCGAGGGCGGAGTACACCTTGTCCTCGGCGTGCTCGCGGACGGAGCAGGTGTTGAACAGGAGGAGGTCGGCGTCGGCGGGCTGGTCGGCGATGCGGTAGCCGGCCTTGTGGAGGGCGGCGACGACGAGCTCGCTGTCGAGCACGTTCATCTGGCAGCCGACGGTCTCGATGTACACGGTCCGGGGCATGATCGGGGGGTCCGTTGTAAAGACGGGGCCGACGCGGGGAAGCCGTTATTGTAGCGGCTACGACCGCGGGTGGGGTGCGACGCGCGGCACGCGCAGCCGCGCCCAGTAGCCGCCGTCGGACGGGCGGCCGGGTACGGAGTGGTGCTCCGCCTCCAGCGTCAGCCCGCGGAGCGCTCGGACCACGACGGCCACCACGCCCTCGTTCTCGTCCGGCTCGATGCTGCACGTCGAGTACACCACCACGCCGCCCGGCTTCACCCGCTCCACCGCCTGGATCAGCAGCTTCGTCTGCAGCCGGATCAGGTGCTCGAACTCGGTCGGCTTCAGCCGCCACCGCACCTCGGGGCGGCGGCCCAGCACGCCGGTGTTGCTGCACGGCACGTCCACCAGCGCCGCGTCGAACGGCCCCGCGGGCGGGTCGCCTCCCTCCTTCAACTGCACCGTCTCGACGCCCTTGATGCCGAGCCGCTGACACAGCGCGGTCACCGTTTCGAGGCGGCGGGCGTCCGGGTCGCAGGCGACGATCTTCGCGCGGTTGTCGGCCAGCTCGGCGAGGTGCGTCGTCTTCCCGCCGGGGGCGGCGCACAGGTCGAGGATGCGGTTCCCCGGCTGCGGGTTCAGCGCCGACGCCACCAGCATCGACGAGTGGTCCTGCACCGCGAAGTCGCCGGCGGCGTAGCCGGGCAGGTCGCGCACCGGGTGGTGCTCGGCGAACCGCAGCGACTGCGGGTGCGACCCGGGCTCGGCGTCGATCATCGCGGCGGCGAGTTGCAGGCGGTAGCTCTCGCGGTCGGTGCGGAGCTTGTTCGTGCGCACCCACAGCGGCGGCGCGGCGTTGAACCAGAACCCGAGCCGGGCCGCCTCCCAGTCGCCGTACCGGGCGTGCCACCGCGTCGCCAGCCACTTCGGCCACGAGAACCCGGCCGCGAGATACCCCACCGGGTCGGCAACGGGGTCGGGCAGCATCGGCACGGCCAGCACGCGGAAGCGTGGCTCCGCGCCCGCGTCGAACGGCAGCGCCGCGGGGCCGGGCGTCTCGGTGAAGGCGTCGGTGATCAGGTCGGCGACGCGGCGCAGCACGCCGTTGACGAACCCGGTCGCCTGCGGCAGCCCGACGTGGGCGGCGAGCGACACCGTCTCGTTCACCGCAGCGTGTTTGGGGACGTGCGTGAGGAACGCGAGCTGGAACGCGCCGAGGTGGAGCACGTCCCACAGACGGTCGTCCACGGTGCTCGGCGCGCGGTTCACGAACGGGCGGACGAGGGCGTCGAGCGTGGCCCGGCGGCGGACGACGCCGAACACCAGCTGTGTGACGAACCGCCGGTCCTGCGGCGACAGCGGGGCGCGGGCGAGTTGGTCGTCGATCAGGTCGGCGACGAACCCGTCGCGGCTGACGGAGCGGTGAAGGATGTCGGCCGCGGCCTGTCGGGCAGTCAAGACAGCACCTCCGGCCCGAACCGCATCCCGGGCACGATCGGGTGGCCGCGGAGGAACTCGGCCGCGGTCATCCGCTTCTTCCCGGCGGGCTGGAGTTCCAGAACGGGCAGCACGAACAGGTCATCGGGGTTGCCACACTTCACACCCAGCCCGCCGCCCACGAAATCGATTGCCGCTCCGATCTCTGCCACCCGTTCGGGTGGAACCGAGCAGCCCTCCCCTATTCGACTCACGATCACCCGCATCGGCTCCTTGCCGGGGCGATGGAGGAACGTGTACGCCGTCGGCCACGGCTGCATCGCCCGGACGTGCCGCTCGACCTCCGCGGCGGGCTTCGACCAGTCGATCAGGCCGAACTCCTTCTTGATCTTCGGCGCCTTCGTGACCAGCGCGGCGTCCTGCTTCGCCCCCTCGACGGGGCCGCCGGCGCGGTACTTCCGCACCGCCTCCACCGCCAGCCGCGCCCCCAGCCCCGCGAGGCGCGCTTCGAGCGTGCCGGTAGTGTCGTCGGGAAAGATGTCGGTCGCCTCCTGAAGGATCATGTCGCCACTGTCGAGCCCGGGGGTGACCTTGATGATCGTCACGCCCGTCCGCGCCTCGCCGCTCAGGATGGCATACGCAACCGGGGCCGCGCCGCGGAATTTGGGCAGCAGCGAGGCGTGGACGTTGATGATGCCGACGGTCGGCGTTGCGATCACGTCCTTCGACAGGATTTGCCCGTAGGCGGCGACGACGACCAGCTCGGGCCGTAGGTCGCGGTACGCCGCCAGCCCCTCCGGCGTGTTGATGCTCTCCGGCTGCACGACCGGCAACCCGGCCGCGGCGGCGATGGCGGCCATCCCCTTCCCCGTCTGGCGGGTGCTGCCGCGCTTGTTGCCGCCGTCGCGCTCCGGCTGCGTGACGAGGCCGACCACCTCGCCCGGGAACGCCGCGAGCAGCGCCTCGAACGTCGGCTCGGCGAACGTGCCGGTGCCCATCATCAGGAGACGCATACGACTCTGGGGTGGTGCGGATCGGGTCGATGGACTTCAGGCCGAAGGCCTGGGAGCCCTCAGCCCAGGGCAACGCCCTGGGTTCGGGGTGTCGTTGAGTTTGCAGGCTGAAGGCCTGCGAGCCGGCTCGCAGGCCTTCAGCCTGCGGGGTGGTTCGCGCCGCCGACCCAGGGCGGCGGTGCTGCGCACCTTGCCCTGGGCTGAGGGCTGTCAGGCCTTCGGCCTGATTACCACCAACCGCGGTCGTCACAGCTTCGGCGCCAGGTCCGCCGGCAGCTCGCCCTTCTTCTTGTCCTTCTCGAAGTCGGCGAGGAACTTCTCGATGTCGCGCTTGCTGCCGAGCTTCCCGAGCGGGCCCATCTTGTCGATGAACAGCTCGCCCTTCAGGTGGTCGATCTCGTGCTGCCACACCCGGGCCGGCAGGTCGCTGCACGTCATCTCGTACAGCTCGCCCTTCAGGTTGTACGCCTGCACCTTCACGCTCTTGGCCCGCCGCACGTTCTGGTACAACCCGGGGAAGCTCAGGCACCCCTCGCGGTCGTTCAGGGTGCCCTTGCTCTCCACGATCACCGGGTTGATGGCGACGAACTCGGCCTCCTTCACGGCCGGGTCGCCCTCGAAGTTCATGACGATGAGCTGGAAGTCGAGTGTGACCTGCGGGGCGGCGAGGCCGAGGCCGGCGGCGGTGTACATCAGGTCGAGCATGGCGCCGGCGGCGAGCTGCACGTCCTTGTCGATGGCGGTCACCGGCCGGGCGACCGCCCGGAGCGCGGGGTGCGGGTACTTGACGATCTTCATGGGTGCGGCGGTTCGGGGCGGGGCGGGCGGAGCTTGAATTATAGCAACTCCGCCCGCCGAACCACCCGTTAGGCCGGGGCGCCAGCCCCGTCGGGCGTCAGGAACCCGACGGGGCTGGCGCCCCGGCCTAACGCCCGCAGTCGGGCGTCAGGAACCCGCCGGGGCCGGTCCCCCGGTCAGCGCCCACAGTCCCGCGTCAGCACGAACTTGCCGTGATCGCCCCTGGCCGTGAAGTCGGCGTCGAACGTGGTCGCGGTGGCGGTCGCGCTCATCGAGAAGGTGCCCAGCACCGGCCCGAGAGTCTTGCTCGCCGACAGCAGCGCCACCCCGTCGCCGCCGCCGACCACGGTGAGCGGCGTGCTGTAGCGGAACGGGATGACCTTCGCGAATCGACCGGCGAACCGGACCTGGTAGCAGTTCGGCCCGACCCGCGTGAACGTGGCCCGGAGCGGCCCGCGGTGGCCGTTCTTGCCGCTCTCCCAGTAGCCGGACCAGTCGCCCGACAGGTCGGGGGCTGCGGCGGCGACCACGACCGGCGGTGCGTCGTCCGCACCCAGGGGGGCGACACTCGCGGCAAGAAGGGCAGCAACGATCAGGGTGCGGAGCATGTCGGGAACCCGGGTGCGGAGCAGGATGTATCGCTGCCATCGGCCGGCGGACCGCGGAACTTGAACCTATTCCGTGGCACCGATGTTGCTCATGTCTCGCTCATGCGACGGGGATTGCTCGTCGCCCCACGTGGAGGAGCGATCATGGGCTTGCTGAAGTGGGCGTTGATCTTCCTGGTCCTGGCCGGCCTGTCGGCCCTGTTCGGCTTCGGCGGCATGGCCGAGGGCTTCGCCGACGTCGCCAAGGTGCTGTTCGGCATCTTCCTCCTGCTGGTCGTGGTGTTCGCCGTGCTGGGGGTCACGGCGTACAAGGCGGTGACGTAGCGGCCCTCGACCGCGCGACGAGCCGACCGCCGTGAGGCGGCGGGTGATGTGTGCATCACCCGCCGCCTCACGGCGGTCGGCTCGTCTGCGTGCGGTTGCGTGCGGGCGACTCGTCGGCTACGCTTCTGACATGAGTTCGCCCACCCGCCAGGTCGATCCGGCCGACCTGCGGCTGCCGCCGACTCGGGCGGGTGGGGCCGACCCACTCAAGCTTCACCAGCAGATTCGGAAGTACGGAGCGGCCACCGACGGGATGCCACCGCTGTTCGTCTACGAAGACCCGGACGGCCTGCTGGAGATCATCGACGGCGTGACCCGCGCGACCCGCGCCGCCAAGCTGGCCCCGGGCACGCCCGTTCCCGTTGTGGTGATCGGCCGCTACCGCCGGAGCCGGGCCGGCTCACCGACCGTGAGGGACCGCCTGTGACCGACCCCCGTGCCGACCTGCTCACCGCCCTCCACGCCCTCGCCGACGAGGTGCCGGACATGCGCGTCGGCCAGCTCGTCGCGGCGCTCGGCGAACTCGCCGCCGACGAGTGCGGCAGGACGTTGTGGGACGCCGACGACACCGAACTGCTGGCCGCCGCCCGCCGCTTCCGCCACGACCTGGAAGCTCGCGGCGTGACGCCAACCCCCACGGTCTGACACCTCACCCGCCCTGGTGCCCGCATGTCCCGTGCGCTCCTCCTTGCCCTCCTCGGCACGGCCGCGGCCGCCGTCGCCGCCGACCCGCCGCCGGCGCAGCTCGACCTGTTCGAGTCGCGCACCGGCGGGTACGCGCTCTACCGCATCCCCGGCGTCGTCGTCACCGCGAAGGGGAGCGTCCTCGTGTACTGCGAGGCCCGCAAGTCGGAGCGCGGCGACTGGGGGCACATCGACCTGCTCGTGCGGCGCTCCGCCGACCGCGGTAAGACGTTCGACCCGCCGGCGCCGTTGCCGACCGCCCCCGGCCCGCACCGCCGCAACCCGCTCGCCGAGAAGCAGAAGCTCGGGAAGGAAGGCGAGGTGACGTACAACAACCCCGTCATGATCGCCGACCGCGACGGCAGCGTTCACCTGCTGTTCTGCGTCGAGTACATGCGATGCTTCTACAGCCGCAGCACCGACGACGGCCGTACCTGGGCCGCCCCGCGCGAGATCACCTCGGCCTTCGACGCCTTCCGCCCCGAGTACGCCTGGCAGGTACTCGCCACCGGCCCCGGCCACGGCATCCAGCTCAAGAGCGGCCGGCTCGTCGTCCCCGTGTGGCTGTCGCTCGGCACCGGCGGCCACGCCCACCGGCCGTCCGTGACCACAACCGTCGTCAGCGACGACGGCGGCGCCACCTGGACGCGCGGCGACATCGCCGTCCCCAACACGGCGGAGTGGGTGAACCCGAACGAGGCGACGGTGGCCGAGATGCCCGACGGCCGCGTGATGCTGAACGCCCGCACCGAGTCGAAGGCGAACCGCCGCGTCGTGACCGTCAGCCCCGACGGGGCGACGAAGTGGAGCCCCCCGGCGTTCGACGCGGCGCTGCCGGAGCCGATCTGCTTCGGCAGCCTGCTGAGCCTCCCCGGCCCGCGGCCGCTGCTGGTGTTCAGCAACCCCGACACGCTGGAGAAGACCGGCGGCAAGGCCGTACCCGGGCAGGGGCGCGACCGCAAGAACGTGAGCCTGCGCGTGAGTGCCGACGCCGGCAAGACGTGGGGCAAGGCAAAGGTCGTGGAGCCGGGTTGGAGCGCCTACTCGGACCTGGCGCCGGCCCCCGACGGCGGGGCGTATCTCTTCTACGAACGTGCCCGAACTGAAGGGGCGACCGAGCTTCGCTACGGCCGGCTGACGCTGGCCCACCTCCCCGCCGCGTGGCTACGGCCGGACTGAACGGCAGCGTAACCCGTGTCCGAGTTGGGCGCTGCGGCGGAAACAGGATCAAAACCTGGATCGAACCGACTTTTTTATGAGTCGGTGACATGTTTCCGGGAATCGACCCCCCTCGGCCGGAAACAAGTATCCCGGCTTGAGGGTGGGCCGTCAGTACCCTTCGTCGGGCGGGAACAGCGACCGCAACAGCCGGGCGGACAGGTCGAACGCCGGGGTGAACGCCAGCTCAACGGCCGCAACCTGACTGACGCGCACCTCCATCGCCGTGACGCGACCGAGCGGCAGACCGTCGAGGAACCCGCGGACGGGCCGCTTGCCGGGGTCGCCGGTGCTGGTCATCTTCACGACGGTGTCGTCGGGCAGGGCCAGCGGCTTCCAGAACCGCGGGTGGAAGACGTTCGACCCGGCCAGGGTGAGCACGGGCGAACTGAGCGGCACCGGCGTGCCGCCCATGGCGCGGGCGTAGGCGCTGGACCCGGACGGCGTCGCCATCAGCAGGCCATCGCACACCACTTTCTTGAGCCGCGTCTCGCCGTCCACGTCGACGCGGAGCCACGCCCCCTGGCCGCTGTCGCGCTCGACCCAGGCGTCGTTGAAGCCCAGCCCGCGGCCCTCCACGCCGTCGTCGGTCACGTAATCGACGCGGAGCATCGGCATGCGGTGGAGGACGAACTCGGCGCCGTGGAGGTCAGCGGAGACGATCTCGTTCATGAGGTGGCCGAGGTGGCCGGCGTTGAGCCCGAGGAACGGCCGCCGCAGCCGCCAGTGCTGCCGGATGGCGTGGAGCATCGTGCCGTCGCCGCCGACGACCAGGATGAGGTTCGGGTCCGGGTCTTCGAGGTGGCGGAAGGCGGCGGCGCGGTCCTGGGCCTCCTTCTGCGGGCCGCAGACGATCAGGAGCCGCGGGCGGTCGAAGCGGGTGCGCACCTCGCCGCGCGGGATGGCGCTGGTGAACAGCCCGTGCCGGCGGATGTACTCGGCGACGGAGGGGCAGACGAACCCCTCGATGGCGTCGGCCCCGCCGTTGAACACCATCGCCCGCACATCTGCGGTGGGCATGTGGCCGTCGATTTCGAGCAACTGATGGTGCGGCGGCAGGTCGGCGGCGGCGGGCGGCGAGCCCGGCGGGTGGTACACGACGAACCGCGACTGCTGCCACATCCGCGCGCCGTCCTCCCAGCGCGTCTGCACCACCGACGTACCCTCGGCCCCGCCGGCGACGAACTCGTCGGACACGACGTGCCACACCTCGCCGCGGGCGGCGTACTTCCGCTCCAGCGCGGCGTGCGGGGTGAACCGCTGGTCGTCGAGGTCGTCCAGGTCGATGGTGACGCCGGGGGCGTCGGCGAACGCCAGGTCGGTCATCACGGCGCGGTGGATGGACGCCGCGTGTTCGGCCTCGGGCCGGTCGGGGCGTGGGAAGTCCGGGCGGAGCACCACCTCGGCGAAGCCGCCGGCGCGGAGGCGGTCGGCGCCGTCGCGGTGAAAGCGGGTGGGCGGGTCGAAGTAGCCGGCGTACAGGGCGATGCGGCGGGCCGAGAGGACCGCGGGAACTGGTACGGCGTCGGGCGGCGGTTCGACCTGGGCCGCGGCGGCGAGTTCGTCGGCGTCCCACCCGCGGGCGGCGCAGAGTGCCCGCGCGGCGGCGAGGACGGCGCCGACGGCGGCGGGGTCGTCGGGGTCGGCGGCGGCGCGGCGGGCGGCGGTGGCGAGGTCGGTCATTCGGCCAGTGTACCCGTTCAGCGCGCCGGGGCGAACGCAGCCGTCACTTGCAAGCCCACGAACCGAGCCGCGACCGGCGCGCTCCCGGCGTCGAGCCGGGCCGTGACCTCGACCACGCGGCGGTCGGCGTCCTCGCGCGGGCCGAGCGGGAAGACCTGGTTGCGGGCGATCATGCGGGCCACGTCCGACTCCGACTTCAGCACGCCCTTCAGCGGCCTCGGCAGCGCCGGGTGTGTGATCTCGACCGGGACCGGCCCGGCCTTCACCCACTCGCTCAGGCGGTCCACGTCGGACTCGTACACTTCTGCGACCACGACCATGTCGCCGAGCGCCGCCATCTGCAACACCGGCTCGCCGGCCCCGGTCGGCTGGCCGGCCCGCCCTGCGACGCGGAGCACCACGCCATCGACCGGAGCCGTCAGCGTCGCCAGTTCGAGTGCCTTGCGGGCGACGGTCAGCTTCTCCTCGCCGGACTTCACCGGGGCGCGGGCCTCCGCTTCGGCCAGTTCCGCCTCCGCGGCCTTGACCCGCGCTTCGGCGGCGGTGCGGCTGCCGGCGTAGGTCGCCGCCGCCTTCTCCCGCGCCGCCGTCGTCGCGGTCAGCTCGGCGTCGGCCTGGTCGATCAGCAGCCGAACCTTGTCGAGGTCCTCGTCGGCGATGCGGGCGCCGGCGGCGCGGGCGTCGGCGATACGGGCCAGTTGCCGGGCGGCGGCGTCGCGCTGCTTGACCACCAGACTGGCTTTCGCGTCCAGCGCTGCCAGGTCGGCCTTCTCGCCGGCCTGCGCGGAAGCGATCTCCGCCTTCGCGGCAGCGATCTTCTTCGCCCCCGCCTCCGTCGCCGCGGCGACGGCCGCCTTCGCCTCGGCCAGCTGCACCTCGGCCACCTTCACTTCGGCGGCCCGGATGTCGCGACTGGCCAGCACCGCGATCGCGTCGCCGGCCTTCAACTTGTCGCCGGGGGCGAGCGGCCTCATCTCGGAGAGGCGGTCGCCCGGCGGGCCGTATACGGGAACCACGCCGCCCGCCGGCTGGATGCGGCCCAGCGCCGCGACGCGGGTCGGCGCCGGGCCGTCGGTGCGCCCGGAGTGGGGCTGTACGACGGGGGCTGGGAGGAAAAGGTAGTAGACGACGGCGCCACCCGCCGCGAAGGCGACCAGGACCACCAGCAGGGTCACCCACGCGCGGGCATCGCGGCGGACCACACCTCGCCCTCCCGTGCTACACGGCCCCGTAGGACACCACGCCGCCGGCGAACAGCGCCCACCACGCCACCTTGCACAGCACGTGCAGCCCCTGGTCGATGTGGATGCTGTACAGCTTCTCACACTTCCCCAGGTCGATGAACCAGTGGAGGATCGTCTCGGCGAACCCGAACATGACGGCGACTTCGTACTGGGCGCCGGACCACCGGACGATCACACCAACGGCTGCCCCGTGCAGCAAGGCGTGCGCCGACAGCCAGTAGTACCAGGGAACGGCTTGCTGGAGCGGGTTGGTCGTCCGCCGACACTTGCACGCCGCCATCGCGTCGTTCTGAAGCGAGTAATCCATCAGGGCGTGGCCGGCGAGCAGGAAGAACAGCATGTCGCCTCCCCGGCGGGTGTCTCACGATCTTACCCCCCGCCGGACGGTCCGGGGAGATTCTCCCGCCCGGTTGATGCCCCCGATTCCCCCCGCATCGCCCCCCCAATCCCACCTCCCGGCCCGCCCCCCGGATTCGTGCCAGGCTCCCCCCCGGGGGGTCGCGGCACGCATTGAGTCAATGACACGAATTAGTGTTGGAGCGACGCGCCGCCGGGCGTCCGCTATGATGGCGCCCGCTCCCCCGGAGGCCGCCATGACCCGCCGTTCCCTCGCGCTGCTCGCCGTCCCGCTGCTCCTCGCCGCCGACTGGCCCACCTTCCTCGGCCCCACGCAGGACGGCGTCAGCCCCGAAACCGGCATCATCCGCCCGTGGCCCAAGGACGGCTTGAAGAAGCTGTGGGAGTGCCCCCTCGGCGTCGGCTACGCCCCGCCCGTCGTCGCCGGCGGCAAACTCTACCACTTCGACCGCCACGCCGACGCCTGCCGGCTCACCTGCCGCGAGGCCACCACCGGCAAACAGCTGTGGAGCTACGAGTACCCCACCGCCTACGAGGACTTCTACGGCTACGACCCCGGCCCCCGCGCCTGCCCGGTCGTGGACGGCGACCGCGTCTACGTCCTCGGCCCGGAGGGCATCCTGGCGTGCGTCTCGGCCGCCGACGGCAAGGAGCGCTGGAAGCTGGACACCCGCGCGAAGTACCGCTTCCACCAGAACTTCTTCGGGGTGGGGAGCGTTCCCGTGGTCGAAGGGGACACCCTCATCGTCGCCGTCGGCGGCAGCCCGAAGGGGCCGCGGCCGGTGGACCTGCGCGACGCCACGCCCGACGGCTCCGCGGTGGTCGGCCTCGACAAGCTCAGCGGCGCCGAGCGGTACCGGGCCGGCGACGAGCTGGCGAGCTACAGCAGCCCGGTCGTGCGCACGATCGACGGCAAGCGAACGGGCCTCTACTTCGCCCGCGGCGGGCTGTTCGCCTTCGACCCGCAGACGGGGGCGAAGCGCTTCACGTTCCGCTGGCGGGCGAAGAGCGAGGAGAGCGTGAACGCCGCGAACCCGCTCGTGGTCGGCGACCGCATCCTGCTGACGGAGTGCTACGGCCCCGGGGCGGCGCTCCTGGAGGCAAAGAACGGCGGCGTGAAGGCCGTTTGGACCGACGACGACAAGGACCGATTTGAGAAGTCGCTGCTGTCGCACTGGAGTACCCCGATTCACGCCGGCGGCTTCGTGTACGGCAGCAGCGGCCGGCACGACAACGACGCCGACGTGCGCTGCGTCGAGCTGGCGACGGGCGACGTGAAGTGGACACTGCGGCGGGCGTCGCGCTGCACGTTCACGGCGGTGGACGGGCACCTGGTGGGGCTCGGCGAGTTCGGCGAGCTGTTCCTCTTCAGGCCGAACCCGGCCCGGTACGAGGAGGTGAGCCGCTACCGGCTCCAAGAGCTGAGCTACCCGTGCTGGGCGCCGCCGGTGGTGAGTGACGGGCGGATGTACGTACGCGGCAAGGAAAAACTGGTTTGCCTGGAGTTGGTCGGCAAGAAGTGACGCCGGTTGCGGCACAGCACCGCGGTGCTGCGCCGCAACCGGCGGGCCTATAATTGTCTCATCCCGACGCCCACCCGAGGGTCTTGCGTGGCACTCCGAGCCGAGCCGGTGACCGACCTGACCGATGACGACCTGGACGCCGCCGAGCACCTCCGCACCGCCGCCGACCGCCTCGTCGCCGAGTGCGGCAAGGTGATCGTCGGCCAGGCCGAAGTGCTCGAACAGCTGCTCATCGCCGTCCTGTCGCGCGGCCACGCCCTCCTCGTCGGCGTGCCCGGCCTCGCCAAGACGCTGATGATCCGCACCCTGGCCGACGGCATGGCCATGTCCTTCAACCGCGTCCAGTTCACGCCCGACCTGATGCCGTCGGACATCACCGGCACCGAGATGCTGCAAGAGGACAAGGCCACCGGCGGGCGGGCGTTCCGCTTCCTCCACGGGCCGATCTTTGCCAACCTGGTGCTGGCCGACGAGATCAACCGCACCCCGCCGAAGACGCAGGCCGCGCTCCTCGAAGCGATGCAGGAGAAGCAAGTCACCGTCGCCGGCCAGCGGCACCCGCTGCCGAACCCGTTCTTCGTGCTGGCGACGCAGAACCCGATCGAGCAGGAGGGGACGTACCCGCTGCCGGAGGCGCAGCAGGACCGGTTCATGTTCACCATCCACGTCGGTTACCCGTCGGAGGACGACGAGTTCCGGGTGATCGAGAGCACCACGTCGGCGGCGGCCCCGCGGGTGGAGCGGGTGGTGGACGCGGACGAGGTACTGCGGATGCAGGAGCTGGTGCGGCGCGTCCCCGCGGCCGGGTACGTGATCCGCTACGCCCTGAAGCTGGTCCGCTTGACGCGGCCGGCCGGCCAGAACGGCGAGTCGCCCGACGCGGACGTGCCGGACTTCGTGAAGAAGTACGTGACGTGGGGCGCCGGCCCCCGCGCGGGTCAGAACCTGATCCTGGCGGCGAAGGCGCGGGCGCTCTTGAAGGGCCGCCCCTACGTGGCGTTGGAGGACGTGAAGGCGGTGGCACTACCGGTGCTGCGGCACCGCGTCATCACCAACTACAACGCCGAGGCCGACCGCGTGACGCCGGACGAGATCGTGCGGAAGCTGCTGGCGCTCGTGCCCCGCGACGGGGAGCAGTAGGTCATGCCGCCGCTGCCCGATCCGACGGTACTGGCCCGCGTCGACCGACTCGAACTCGAGGCCCGGCAGTTCGTCGAGGGCTACCTCGCCGGCCGCCACCGCAGCCCGCGGCACGGGTTCGCCGTCGAGTTCGCCCAGCACCGCGAGTACGCCCCCGGCGACGACATCAAGCACATCGACTGGAAGGTCTACGGCCGCACCGAGCGGTTCCACCTCAAGCAGTACGAGCAGGAGACCAACCTCGTCGCCTGGCTCGTCGTCGACGCCAGCGACTCCATGCGGTACGGCTCCGCGAAGCTCACCAAATACGACCTGGCGTGTTCCGCCGCCGCCGCGATGGGCTACCTCGTGCTGCGCCAGTCGGACAGCGTCGGGCTCGCCACCGTGGCAGGCGGGCTGCGGGCGTTCCTGCGACCGTCGGGGCAGATGAACCAGCTCCGCGAGGCGTGCCGGGCGCTGGCCGACGGGCCGCACGCCGGCCCGGCGAACCTCGGCCGCACCCTCCACGAACTGGCCGGCCGCACCGGCCGCCGTGGCATCGTGTTCGTCTTCAGTGACCTGCTCGACGACGTACCCGACATCCTCGCGGGCCTGCAGCACCTCCGCTACCACAAGCACGAGGTGGTGCTGTTCCACACCCTCGACGCGGCCGAGGTGGACTTCCCGTTCCGGCACACGACGCTGTTCCGCGGGCTGGAGGGGTTGCCCGAAATCCTCACCGACCCGCTCGGCGTCCGCGAGGGGTACTTGAAGGCGTTCGCCGACCACGTCGCGGCGCTCGAGAACGGCTGCCGCGGCATGGAGATCGACATGGTGCGGCTGCGCACCGACGCCGACCTGGGTCACGACCTGACGGCGTATTTGCAGAGTCGCCGGGGCCGGTGACCGACGTCCGCCGCTTGCGGCGTAGCGCCGCGGCGCTACGCCGCGAGCGGCGAAACCAGTCACGACAGCAGCAGTTCCAGATCCTCGCGCTTCAACTCGGTGATCGGCCCCGCGTCGCCGCCGAGGATCGCGTCGGCCAGCTCGCGCTTGCTCGCCTGCAGCGCCAGCACTTTCTCCTCGACCGTGTCCCGCGCGATCAGCCGGTACGCGAACACCGGTTTCGTCTGGCCGATGCGGTGCGTGCGGTCAACGGCCTGCGCCTCGGCCGCGGGGTTCCACCAGGGGTCGAGCAGGAACACGTACCCGGCCGCGGTCAGGTTCAGCCCCACGCCGCCGGCCTTCAGGCTGATGAGGAACAACCGACACTCCGGGTCCGACTGGAAGTGTTCGACCCGCGCCGCCCGGTCCCGGGTGCGGCCGTCGAGCGACTCGTACACCAGCCCGGCCGCGTCCAGCCGCTTCTTGACGATCGCCAGCAGCGACGTGAACTGCGAGAACACCAGGACCTTCTGCCCGCTCTCGACCAACTCCTCCAGGTGGGGGACCAGCTCGTCGAGCTTCGCCGACGGCTCGCCGACGCGCTTGGGATCGACGAGCCCCGGGTGGCACGCCGCCTGCCGCAGCCGCAGCAGCGCCGACAACACTTGCAGCTTCGCCTTCCCGATGCCCACGGCGTCGACGCGGTCGAGGAGTACCTGTCGGTAGTGGTCGCGCAGCTCGTCGTAGAGCTTCCGCTGCTCCGGCCCCAGGTCGCAGTACACGGTCTGCTCCGTCTTCGCCGGCAGGTCTTTGGCAACCTGGTCCTTCGTGCGGCGGAGGATGTACGGCCGCAGGGCGCGGGCCAGCAGCTCCCGCGCCTCGGGGTCGATGCTGCGGCCGCCGGCCCCGACGCCGAACAGCGCCGCCTTGCCGAGCATCCCGGGGTTGAGGAAGTCGAACAGTGTCCACAACTCGCCAAGGTGGTTCTCGACCGGCGTACCGCTGAGCGCCAGCCGGTGGTCGGCGCGGATCAGCCGCACGGCCTTCGCCGTCTCCGTCTCGGCGTTCTTCGCCGCCTGCGACTCGTCGAGCACGCACGTGTCGAACCGGAAGGTCGAGAACGTCTCCGCGTCGTTGCGGAGGGTGCCGTAGGTGGTCAGCACGAGGTCGTACTTGTGGAAGTCGGAGCCGGTGCGGTCGCGGGCGGTGCCGGTGTGGTCGAGCACCTTCAGCCTCGGGGCGAACCGCGCCGCCTCGGCCTTCCAGTTGAACACCAGCGATTTCGGCACCACCACGAGCGCCGGGCCGCCGCGCGTGCCGGCGAGCAGGGCCAGCACCTGCACGGTCTTGCCGAGCCCCATGTCGTCGGCGAGGCAGCCGCCGAAACCGAACCGGCGCAGGAACCGCAGCCAGCCGAGGCCTTCCTTCTGGTAATCACGCAGCTCGCCGACGAACCCCTTCGGCGGGTCGGCGGGCGCGACGCCGGTGAACTTCTTCAGCTCGGCGCGGGCGCGGGCGAAGGCAGCATCGAACTCCACTTCCGGTCGGCTCGCCAGCAGCGCGTCCAGCACGCCGACCTGCGCCTTGGCGTAGCGGACGGAGTCGCCCTCGACGGTGCCGAGCGCCGCGAGGAGGCCGTTCTTCTTCAGCCAGTCTTCGGGGAGCAGCCCCAGGCTGCCGTCGCCGAGGACGACCGTGCCGTCGCCGCGGCGGAGCGCTTCGAGCAGCTTCGGCAGGGCCACGAGTTCGCCGCCGAAGTCGGCGCTGGCGCTGAGGTCGAACCAGTCGGTGCCGGTGCGGACGGCGAGCTTGAACAGGCCCGGCGTGCGGTACACCTTGCCGTCGGCCTCGACAAGCCACCCGGCCGCGGCCAGCTCGCGGGCGATCTTCGGCAGCGCCGCCGGCTTCACCTCAGGCACCTGCTCCTTGCCATTCCACGTCGGACGGAAGCCGAGCCGCGCGAGTTCGGACTGCGCCGCCGCCTCGGCGGCGGGGTCGCGCAGCAGGAAGCGGCGTTCGTCCTTCAGCAGCACGCCGCGGCCGGGCGTGTTTGCGGGTACCGACCGATCGGCGTAGAGGAACGTCAGTTCGCCGCGGAGCATCGGCGGGCCGTAGGTGCGGTCGGTCGGCCGCACCACGAGCCGCGGCCGCGGGGTGACCGCTTCCTCGGTAAGGCGGAGTTCGTCGGGCAAGATGACGCGCGGCAGCCGCGGCATTTGCAGCAGCTGCGCGGCGAGGTCGGCCCCCTGTTTCTCCGGCACGCGAACAGGTCCGCGGGCGAGCGTCTGCACCCAGGCGAAGGCGCCGCCGTCGCGGAACGCGGCGAACGTGTCGCCGAGCACGACCAGCCCCGGCGTCAGCAGGTCGGGCGCGGCGAGTGTGCGAGCCTCGTCGCCGCGGCGGAGCGAGCCGACGAGCCGCCATTCCTTGCCGGCGGGGTCGCGGGCAACCTCCACGGCCAGCTCCCACGGCGGACCGGCGTCGTGCGTCAGCGGGCGCAGCTCGGCATCCTGCTGTGGGCGGAGGCGGACGCGGCCGCTCTCGGCGAGCAGCGGAATGACCACGTCGAGTAGCGGCCCCTCGACCTGAACTCGGCTGCGGTTGGAAGCGGAGTAGTGGTTGTACCAGCCGCTGGAACTGTACACGGGTTCGGAGGCGTTCAGGAGCGTGAGGAGGCGGCGATCGACGGGGTCGGGGAGGTGCGGCACCTGCGTCTGCGAGACGACGCGGGCCTGCGGCTTGCCCCAGTCGCCGTTCTTCTTGCGCTCCGACACGGCCGTCTCGACCGTCAGGCGCGGGGTGACGGCGCCGCCGGTGGCGTCGAGGACGTAGACGATGAGGCGCTCGGGCTGTGCCCCCGCGGACGGTTCGAGCTGGCGGCGGAGGGCGTCGAGTTGGTCGAGCCACGCCTCGCGGGGCACGGCACGCGGCCGGCGCTCGCGGCGGCCGGGCTCGAACTCCAGGGTCGAATCGTCGGGGTCGTCGTCCTCGCCTTCGAGGACGAGGCGGAGCGGCGGCGTGAGGGCGGCGCCGAACCCGCGCGCCTCCGCGGCGAGGACGGTGGCCCAGATGTGCTTGCACACGGCGCCGTACTCGGCAAGGTACGGGCAGGTACACCACGCATGAACCACGCGGCCCTCGACGACGAGATCGACCTCGTATTCGTCGGTGCCGGAGACAGTGGCGGCGACCTCGGAGGCGCGGACCGAGTCGAGGCGGACTGCACCGGCCCGGAGGTACGTGCAGCCGCGGTCGCGGACCGGGGACGACACGTGCGACGCGAGCGCGGCCGAGATGCCCATGCCGGTGATTGTAGCGGCGCGGCCTACGACGGCGGCGATGGTTGCGGCGGGTACGCCACCCGCACCGCGCACCACAACACGCCGCCGACGCATGACATTCCCGTCGCCAGCAGGAACACACTCACACCGACGAGCACGCGCTCGTTCGGCGGCCACGGGTCCGGGCCGGCGTGCGTCACCACGTGGGCGCCAGCCGCGGCCGCCAGCGCGGCGCCGAGAGTCGCTTGCGATCCGGCCAGCACACGGAGCCATCGCCCCCCGGGCCGGCCCGGCGGCGCCACCGGTGCGAGGGCAATCACAGGCCCGCACCAGACGAGCCCCGCAGCCACGACGGCTACCGCACCCGCCACCACCGCGACGCCGCGCCGGCCGATCGCGCCCCACGAGTTGCCCGCCCCGTCCCACGTCAGCCACGCCGTGGCGGACGCGGTGCCGACCGTGGCGCCGAGCGCGATCAACCCCGCACTCCCGCTGACGAAGGAGCGGGCCGGACGGAGCGCGGCCGTGGGAGTCGCGTCCGCCGGCCGATCGGGGTAGGCCAGCCGCACGAGGCACCACAAGACCGCGCCGGCTCCGGCGAGCCCGAGCGTGGCGAACGTCACGACCAGCACGATCGCCCCGGAGCCCCCGGGTTGCGGACGGATTGGGTCGACCGCGAGGCCGACCGCCGCGGCAGGCGCCCCGGACATCAGCACCAGTGAGAGGACGCGCAGGCCGAATCGCGCCCCGGGCGGGGCGGACGGCGCGGGTGGGGGGGCCGTCAGAACCGTGAGGCACCACAAGATGCCGCCGACGGACGCGACGAGGGCGGCGGCCAACGCGACCGGGACCAGGAAGTACACCGCGCCCGATTCGCCGGCGGCCACGAACACGACGGTACCGAACCCGGCAAGACCGCAGACCGCCGCGGCCGTCCACGTCTGGACTGCGGCGAGGACGCGCAGCAACTTCCGCATCGCGGTTCCCTCCGCCGACACGACGACGGTCGGGGGCGGACGTTTCACCTCGGGTCGGACGACGCCGGACGAACGTCCGGCAGCAGCCGCGCAAGCGGCACGCCGACGGCGATCGTCGCCAGCCCCCACAGCGCCGGCTCGCGCGTCTTGTCGTCGTACAGCGCGTACCCCACCGTCCACGCCGTCAGCACCAGGAACGCCAGCGGCGGCAGCGGGTACAACGGCAGCCCGTACGGCCGCGGCAGCGCCGCCCGCCGCAGGGGGAACACGCTCGCGATCGTCAGCCCCGTCAGCGCCGCCAGCCCCACCGTGGTGTAGCTCAGCAGTTGCTCGAACGTGCCCGACCACAGCAGCCCCACGGCCAGCGCCGCCTGCGTCAGGGTCGCCGCGGCGGGGGTGGCTCGCACGGGGTGGAGGCGGCCGGCGTAGGCGGGGAAGGCGCCGTCGCGGGCCATCGCGTACGCCACCCGCGGGCCGGTCAGCAGGTACGCACTCACCGCCGCCGTGAGGCTCAGGCCCAGCGCCGCCGATGTGGCCCGAGCGAAGTCAGAGCCGAACAGCGCCGCGGCCGCCAGCTCCGCGACGCGCTCCACGTCGCCCCGCGGCCGGGTCGTCATGCCCGCCGGGTCGAGGGCGTACACGTAGGCCACGTTCACCAACAGGTAGAGCGCCGTCACCGTCACCGCACCGCCGACCAGGCAGCGCGGCAGCGACCGCGCCGGGTCGCGCAACTCCCCGGCGATGTACGCCGCGCCGTTCCACCCGGCGTAGGCGTAGCCGACGTAGATGAGCCCGATCGCCAGCGCCGGCCAGCTGTCGCCGCGCGGCCACCCGCCCTGCTCGAAGTGCGTCCAGCTTCCGCGTCCGAACAGCAGCCCGCCGACGCTCAGGGCCAACAGCACGGCCACCGTCAGGAGCGTCGCCCCGGTCTGGAGCCAGGCGCTGTGCCGGTGGCCGAGCGTGTGCCCGAGCGCGACCGCCGTCACGAGCAGCGTCGCCCCGCCCTTCACCGCCACTTCCGTGTTCCACCACGGGAACACGCCTGACAGCGACGCGGCGAACGGGCCGACGAGGTGGGCCAGAGCCATGTGCGCGATCAGGGCCGTCGGCGCGGCGAAGCCGAGTGCGAACCCGGCCCACCCGGCGACGACGCCGGTGCCGCGGCCGAACGCCGCGCGGACGTACACGTAGTCGCCGCCGGAGCGCGGCAGCGTCGTCGCCAGCTCCGCGACGGTCAAGGCGCCGCACACGGCGAGGACGCCGCCGAGCGCCCATACGGCGAGCAGGCCGGCGGGGTTGCCGGTGTCGCGGAGGGTGTAGCCGGACGTGGACAGGATGCCGGCGCCGATCATGCTGCCGACGACGACCAGGTAGCCGGCCCACGGCCCGAACCGGCGGGCGTCGGCGGGCGCGGTCTGGTCGGGCACGGGGATTGGTCCGGGGGCGAAGGAGGTTCTGCGAGGTCGGGCGGGCGCCGGCCCCACGCCCCCTTCATACCACTACATCATGCTTCTCACCAAGGCCGTCATCACCGCCGCCGGCCGCGCCCAGCGCGGCCTCCCCCTGCAAACCCTGGTCGACCGCGACGGCGCCGAGAAGAAGGCCCTCGAGGTCGTGCTCGACGAGGCGGTGGACGCCGGGGCCGAGGAGGTGTGCCTCGTCGTCGCCCCCGGCGACGAGGCCGCCTACCGCGCCGCCGCCGGCCCGCATGCCGGCCGATTGCACTTCGTGACGCAGGAGCAGCCGACCGGCTACGGCCCGGCGCTCTTGCTGGCACGCGGCTTCACCGCGGGTCAGCCGTTCCTGCACCTCGTGGGCGACCACCTGTACGTGGCGCGGGGGCCGGTGCGGTCGGCGAAGCAGGTGGCCGACCTGGCGCGGGCCGAGGGGTGCGCCGTGTCGGCGGTGCAGCCGACGCGGGAGGGCGTGCTGCGGTTCTACGGCGCGGTCGGCGGCCGCCGGGTGCCGCAGCGGGCCGACCTGTACGAGGTGCAGGAGGTGTTGGAGAAGCCGACGCCGAGCGAGGCCGAGCAGGTGCTGCACGTGCCGGGGCTACGGGCCGGCTTCTACCTGTGCTTCTTCGGCGTCCACGTGTTCACGCCGGCGCTGCTGGACGTGCTGGCCGAGGGGGCGGGGGCGAACCCGCCGGACCTCGCGTGGGCGCTGCGGGAGCTGGCGCGGCGGGAGCGCTACCTGGCGCTGGAGGTGGCCGGCCAGCGGTACGACACGGGGCGGAAGTACGGCCTGCTGACGGCGCAGCTGGCGCTGGCGCTCGACGGCGTGGACCGCGACCGCATCCTGACGCAGATCGTGGACCTGCTGGCCGCCGACCCGCTACCTTCCGCCGCGGGACGGTGTTAGAATTGCCGTGGCTCCTCGACGGCCGAGGGACGGCGATGGTGATGCGGAACCGACACGACGGCGGTACCTCCGGCTGGTGGGACGACCTGCCGCCGGCGATCAAGGCTCGGTTCGCCGAGCCGCCTCTCGTTTCCGCCGAGAGTCGGTCGCGGCCGTCCGCCCTGGAGTGGGTGCGCGAGCTGAGCCGCGTCGCCCTGTTGTTCCTGGCCGTGGCCGTCGCCAACGTGCTTTTCCTGCTCGTGGCACTGTCGTTCCTCGGGCACGGCCGCCCCACCCCGCCGTAACCCGCCCGTACCCTCTTCCTGGAGCCCCCAATGCGCCGCCTGGTGCTGCCGTTCCTGTTCGCCGCCTTTGCCGTCGTCGCGCCGTCCGGCGTCGCCCAGGACAAGGCCAAGGCCCAGAAGTTCTGCCCCGTGATGACCCAGGACGAGATCGACCCGCAGGCGTCCGAGTCGGTCATGTTCATGGGGGTGAAGGTGTACCTGTGCTGCGACACGTGTGTGAGCCGGTGGAAGCGCGACCCGGCCGCCTACGCCGACCCGAAGCTCATCCCCGGACTGGCCGGCAAGCAACTGCCGCCGCGCGACATCCAGCAGGCGTACTGCCCCGTGTACCCCGACAAGCGGGTGTCGTCGAAGGACCCGTCCACGACGTACCAGGGGGTGAAGGTGTACTTCTGGAACGAGCTGGCGAAGAAGCGGTTCGAGGGCGACCCGGCCCGGTACGCGAAGGCCGAGCTACTGCCGCAGCTGCCCAAGAAGTAACGCGGGCGTGGGGATCGACAGAAAGCCCGGTGACGGCCGTCTCCGGGCTTCGTCGCGCATACACTGACCTGGCGCCCACCCCACCCTCACAACCCACCCTCCCCATGCGCCTCCTCGTCCCCGTCGCCGGCCTCACCGCCGCCCTCGCCATGCTCACCCCCCCTGCCCCGGCCCAGGAAAAAAAGGCCACCCCGCTCTACGAGATGCGGACGTACTACAGCCCGCCCGGCAAGCTCGACGCGCTCCACGCCCGCTTCCGCGACCACACCGTCAAGCTGTTCGCCAAGCACGGCATCACCAACGTCGGCTACTTCGTCCCCGAGGGGGAGAACAAGGACAACAAGCTCGTCTACTTCATCTCGTTCCCGGACAAGGCGGCGCGAGACGCGTCGTTCAAGGCGTTCGCCGCCGACCCCGCCTGGAAGGCCGCCGCCGCCGCGTCCGAGAAGGACGGCAAGATTCTCACCAAGATCGAGTCGGTGTTCCTGACGCCGACCGACTACTCGCCGGTGCCGAAGATCGAGGCGAAGGGGAACCGCGTGTTCGAGCTGCGGACGTACACGACGACGAAGGGGAACCTGCCCGGCCTGGACGCCCGGTTCCGCGACCACACGATGAAGCTGTTCGAGAAGCACGGGATGACGAACGTGGTGTACTGGCACCGCGCCGCCGGCCAGCCGGGCGCCGAGAACAACCTGACGTACTTGATGGCGCACCCGTCGAAGGCGGCGGGGCTGAAGGCGTTCGACGCCTTCCGGATGGACCCGGACTGGCTGGCCGCCCGGAAGGCGAGCGAGGACAAGGCCGGCGGCTCGCTCACGGAGGCGACCAACGGCGTGTTGTCGGAGTACCTGGTGCCGACCGACTACTCGCCGCTGAAGTGAGGTGCTCTGGGAAGTCGGACAGGGTCTTCGAGGCCCGACCTGAATACCCAACGACGTGCCGCGACCGCCTGACGCGTCGGCGCGGCACGTCTTCATCTCACGCCCCTGGCGCCCCCGCGTCGGGCCGCGACGCCCCGAACCGACCTACGAATTCACTCGCCGCCAGCGGTCCGCAGCCCACACCGCCCGAGCCGTCACCCACACCCCCAACCCCACGAACGACACCCCGGCAACCGCGTGGCCGAACAGCGCGGCCAGCGCCGCGACCTGTTCTGGCCAAGTCGCCTGCGGTAGGCGTGCGAACAGCACGCCGACCGCCAGCATCGCTAGAAGCCACCCCGCCGCCTCCGCGGCGCCGGGCGGCGGGGCGGCGTGCGGGGCGGGCGCCGTTACGACCGGCGGTGGAGACGCCGCGGGGAGTACCGGTACGGGCGCCGGGGCCAGGAACTCCAGCGTCACGGGGCCGCCTGCTGAGAAGAGTTCGCCGCCCGTCCGCCGCAACCGTTCGACCTCCCCTGGCCAGATCGCACGGGCTTCCGCGTACTCGATTGGCGTGGCTTCCGTCGCCCCAATCAATCGCGCGGCCGGCCGCCCGATCCGTCCGACGAACCGCACGACGCTCGCATCACCGGGCACGGCGTCGCCGGCGCCGGCCCACACGGTGGGCAGCGGCCCCACCCACGCCGACGGCAGCCGGACGGACACCACGACTCGGAGTGACGACGACGGCGACGGCAGGTCCACGTCCCACGCCGCCTCGTCGTCCTCGGACCGGCGGCCGGTCACCTTCGCGCCGGCGAGTGATTCGAACTCCGGCACCGTCCCCGACGGTAACCCCGACACACGAACCCGTACGTTCGCCGGCCGCCCGGCCGCGACCGGCAGGTCGACCGCGACGCGGTACGTCGGCTCCGTCGCGGTCAGGTCGAGGAGGCCGCACCCCGCCACCCGGCCGACGCGGGTGGTCGCCAACTGTACCCGCACCGGGGCCGCCGCGCCGGGCGCCTTGAAGCCCCACTCGCGGCCGTCGCCGAGCCGCTCGGCCGTCCACCCGGCGTCGCGCTCGACCGCTAGCCCCACACCCTCAGCCGGCCGGACGCGCAACGCCGTCGCTCCGACCGAAGCGCCGATCGGCCTGGGCAGCGGCGGCTCGAACACCACCTCGTCGGCACCCTTCCCGCCCGGCGTCGCGTCCGCGAACCATTCGACCGCCGCCGCGGTCACCGGCTTGCGGAACCACACCTGAACGCGCTCGCCCGCCTGTGCCCAGCCGGCCAGGTCCGCGGAGCGGATCTCCCGCACCCGCGCCGCGAGTTCGAACTCCAGCAGCGCCGCCGGCTCGGCCGAGGTCCACGTCAGAGTCCCGGCCCCGGCCGCCACTCGCACGTCGGCGCCCCACGCGGCTTCGAGGCGGACCGTGCCCGGGTCGGTGGTGACGCGGAGCAGCGGCCGGAGTTCGGGCGGGTCGCCGTCGGGCCGCGGGCTGAACGCCTGGAGGCCCGGCACCAGGACGAGCCGCAGTTCCGGCACCGACCCGAACTCGCGGACGAGCCCGTCGGCGGCGAAGTCGATCACACCGGCCCGCGGCACACCGCCGACGGTGACGCCGGCGGGTCGGAGGCCGTACACGCCGCCGGTCGGCTGCATCCCGAGCGGCTTCGGGAAGCGGAGTACCGGCTGCGCGGTCGGCGCCGCCCGCGCGTGGCACTCGACTGTCACCAGCACGCGGCCGTCGGCCGGCGCCGCCAGGTCCACGCGGAGGGTTCGGCCGCCGCCCTTCTCGGCGGTGACGTCCCACGACTGCACCGCCGCGGCGCCGCCGGCGGCGTCGAGCCCGCGGGCGGCGACGCGGACCGGCTCCAGCCCCGGCGGCAGGTCGAAGCGGAATCCGGCGGCGGCGTCGGGCCGGATGTCGTAGCACGCCGTCAGCACGGCCCCGGCCTCGGACACGTCCCACACGCACCCCTCGCGGACGGTCGTCTTCCCGGCCCCGGTCGGGGCGTCGCGCCACCGCACGCTCACCGTCTTCAACGCCCCCAACTCGGCGGCGATGCGCGTCGGGTCGCCCGCCTGCCGTTGCTCGCCGAACCGGCCGACCGCCTGAACCTGCCGGGCGGCCGGCGGCGCGGCGAACGTGAGCCGCGCGTCCGGCACCTCGGGCACGCCGAACTTCACCTCGCGCTCGCCGACGCTCCCGCCGACCGGCACCGCGAACCGCACCTCGACGGCGTGCCGCCCCGGCCCCGGCAGCGGCACCGCGTACCTCCCACCGCCCAGCGCGGCCGGGTTCGCTGCCGCGCCGTTCACGGCCACCCGTTCCAGCCGCACGTCGGCAAGCGGCAGCAGAACCGATTGCTCCCCGCCGCCGAACGCCTGCACGGTGTAAGCCGCCGTGACTCGAGCCAGGCCGTCGTCGACGCGCCCGTCGTAGGCCGCGGAGGCGACCACCGGCGCCGGCGCGGCCGGGTTCGCCAGTGCCTCTAGCCGGTCGAGCAGAGCCGGCGGCGCGAGCACGGTCTCGCCGTCGGCGCCGGTCAGGACGAGCACCACGTCCGCCCCGCCGGTCTGGGCCGAAACGCCGACCGCCGCCGTGATGATCGTCGCGACCGCAGCGGCCCGCCGCGGCAACCGCCCGCGCACGAGTACGACGGCCAAGGCCGCCGGTAGGCCGACGCCGAGCACCGGCCAGCCGACGCGCGCCCACGCCGCGGGCCCGACCGAGACCGCCACGCCGGCCGCCGCCAGCAGCGTCAGCAGCGCGAATCCGGCGGACCGATGCGCGCTGCGCACGCCCACCCAGCCAAGCCCGAATACCAGCGCCGCCAGCCCGAACCCGGCCGCAGTCGCCAGCGGGACGGGGATCACGACCGCGGTGTCGTCGGCGTCCCGGCCGAACGGCCACGCGGCGGTGACGCCCGGCCCGTACAGCCACGCGCGCCGCGCGCCGTCGGTCGCGCCGGCGACTTCGGGCAGCGGGCTCGTCACCTGCCACGCCACGCCGCGCGGCTCTCGCGGCAGCCGGTAGCGTAGTTCGACCGCCACCGGTCCGTCCCCGGTGGGCACCGGCAGTCGCAGGTCGGTCCGAGCCAGCGACGCCGGATCGACCAGCTTGCCCGCCACGGTCGCCCACCGCACTGCCGCGCCCGGCGGAATCCGGACGGGCAGTTCGTTCCCGCCGCGGCCGCTGACCGTACCGCGAAGTGTGGCCGACTGGTCGTGCGTGCCGCACTCGGTGGTCAACACCAGGTCGCCGACCACCCACTCGGCCCGCTCGGGGGCCGCGTGGGCGGCACCGCCCAGCGCCGGCGGCAAGTCGGTCCGCGTCGCCCGGGAAGACGCGCCGAAGACGGCCAATCCGGTCCACGCCGCGGCCCGGCGGGCGGCCTCGGTGTGCGACAGGCCGGTGCCGAGCACCGCCGTCGTCTCCAGGACCAGTTCGCCTTCGACGGGCCGCGCGAACCGCACGAGCCAAGTCGTCCCCGGTTCGAGGCGCCCGGCTGCGGCCGACGCGGCGAAGGGGCCGAGTCCGTTGCCGCCGAGCAGTGCCATTGCCGCGGAGAGGCCGCCGAGGCGGGCGGAGGTCGCGGCGGCGACGGTGTTCGACCCGTCGGCCACCTTCCACGTCCGGCCGGTGCCACCCGCCGGGTCGACCACGGCGACTCCGCCGACCAGACCCGCGGACACGTCTAGTCGCACGACCGAAGTGGCTGTCATCTGCCCGTTCGTGAAGTCGATCCGCGTGTCGACCGACGACGCGAATGACGGCCTGACCGCCGCTAGGAGGAGGTAACCGGCCGGTTCCGGGCCGCGGTACGCGTGGCGGAAGGACTCGTGCGGCAGGTGTGGCACGTCGGCCGGCTCGGCGTGCGGCACGGGCAGTACCGGCACGACCGGGTACGCCTCCCACGCCGGGGCGGCGACGACTCGAACGCACCCCTGCCGCTCCGCGGCCCCGACCACAGCGACGCCCGGAAAGGGGAGCCGCGCCACCGGCCCGGCCGGGACCGCCGGGCCTCGGAACTCCAGCGTCAGCCCGATCTCCTGACCGGCCGCGAGCGGCCGCGCGAACTCGACCGTCACGGCACCCGCGGGACCAGGGCGGGCGGACGCCAACCCGTCGGCGGGGTCGGTCGTGACCCGACCGAGCGTGAAGCCCGGCGTGGGGCGGACGGTCACGCGGAACAGCGGCCCGCGCCGCACCCGTAGCCGCACGATCGCGTTCAGGTGCGTCGGTCCGGCGTCCGCCACCCACACCACGTCTTCCGTCGAGTCGAACAGCGGTCCCGCGTCGGAGACGCGGACCGCCGGCGGCCGCCGCGTCGGCTGGTCGCTGCCGGCCGGCAGCAGCGTGCCCGCCATCGCTAGAACGCGGCCGCCGTCCGCTCCCGTCGCCGCGTCGGTGATGCGGAAGTCGCCAGGCTCCCAGCCCGCCAGGTCGAGCCCAGCGGCGACGTGCACATCGGCCTGCTCCTGTGTCGGCAGCCCGTCCACCGGCCGCAACGTCGGAAGTGGGGCGGGCGCCCCCGCACCAGCCCGCAGCGCGGCCACGGCCGTGACCCGCACCTTCGCCGACGCCGCCGGCTGGCGGAGCGACACCCGGAGCTCATTGGTGACGGCATCGGTCCGCCAACCGGCGCGGTTGTTGACCGTCACTTCGAGGACGCGCAGGCCGGGCGACGGCGCGAACGCCCATTCGGCGAGCGGCTCGCGGGCGGCGCGCAGGTCCAGGTCGAACTCGCACGCCACCTCGCCGGGCGTCAGATCGTACCGAGTCGCGGCGACGTACACGACCGGCATGCCACTACCCGCACCCGCCGGGCCGCGCACGACCAGATCGGGCCGCGCCTTTTCGCCGAAGCGGAGTCGCCAGCTCTTCTTCCCCGCAGGAGCCCCGTGCAGGGGACCGGTGAGGAGCACGTCCGGGCCGGCGGTCGGAGTGCGGTCGGCGGCGAGTTCCAGATCGAGGACGGAGGCAGGGCACGGCGGCAGGCGGAGGTCGAAAACCCGCTCGGCGGGCGGGCCGCTGGCGGCGGCGGTCCATTTGGCCCGCAGGACGTGCCGGCCGGGGCCGGGCACCCACACGCCGACGCCGCCGGGAAGGCCGGTGAAGGCGCCGACCGCGGCGGGGGCGCCGTCGGCCCACACCGGTTCACCGAGGGCCAGTTTCAACGGGTCGAGCGGGAGCAAGGCTGGGCCGCGGCCGCCGTGGGTGATCGTCCACTCGACCGTACCAGCGAGCGACGCGCCGGCCGCGGCGGCGGTGTACCTGGCCTCGACGAGTCGCGGTTGTGCCTTGCCGGCCAGCACGGCGTTGCCGGCGGCGCGGACCTTCGCCTCGAACACGGAGCGCGGCAGGCGGGTGAGCGGGCCGGGGGCGAGCGCCTTCGCGGCGTCCGCCAGCTGCGCCTCGGTGACACGGACGCGCGCGATCGGGAACGGGTCGGGCAGGTCGGTCGTCATGCCGACGACGACGGGGGCACCGGCGGCAGCCATACCGGCCGGCCCGCGCGCGGCCGGCGGGGATGCGGTGGCGACGGCCGCGATCACCGCCGCCACACCGATCAGCAACAACCTCGGGCGGGACATGAGCATCCAGAGTGAAGAGTCACCGTGGTCACCCCGAGGCAGCGGCGCCGAGGTCGCCGGTCGAGCCGGTCGGCACCGGCCGCGGCTTCACCGACGGCGTCGGCCGCGGGGTCGCGTCGTCGGCCACCGGCCCGCGGGCGAAGCCCGGCAGGTGCGTCACCCGCCGCCGAGCCGCGCGTCGGGTTAGCGCCCGCGCCGCCAGCACCAGCACCAGCACCGCCAAGCCCGGAAGCGCCGCCGCGGCCGCCGCGCCAGCCGGCTGCGGCGCCAGGGCCGCCGCCACGGCCACCGCCCCGGCCACGACCGTCACCACCGGACCCGCGGCCGAGCCCGGCAGCCGAACCGCCAACAGCCCCAGGACCAGCACCACCGCCGAGCACGCCGTGATCAGCGCGACGAGAGGCACCGCCGCGGCGCGCACCGGGCCGTCCGCCCGCACCGCCGCCGCGTGCAGCGCCACTCCATTCCACTTCGGCTCGATCCCCTTCAACAGCCAGTCGTCCAGCTCGTCCGCGGCCGGGGCGTACGGCGCGAAGGTGAACCCGCGTAGCGCCCAGCGCTGTTCCGGGTGGCCGCCTAGTAGCAGCGGCACGGCGTCCGGCGCGGTCACCTGCACGCGTACGACCTCGACCGCGGCGCCGGCCAGTTCCGGAACCGCGAGCGGGCGCCACCCGCCCGCCGCGAACTGGTACTGCAGGTCGAGCACCGCCGTCCGCCCGGCCTTTGCCTCCGGCAGCGGCACGCGCAGCCCGTACGGCCCCACGCCGGCGGGCGCCTCATTTCCGTCTACCGCGACCTTCACGACCGTGCCCGACACCAGCGGCGGCAGCGACACGTCGATCCCGTCCGCGGGCCACCTCGACAGCACGAACCGCGCCCGCCCCGTGGCCGTGCCGTCGGCGCCGAGCCACACTTGAACGAGCCCGCGGTCGGCCCGCGCCGTCGCGCCGCTCAGGTCGGCCGGTGCGGCCAGCGACAGCGTCAACGGCAGGTCGGAGCCGGACCCGGCGAGGGTGCGAACGGGGAGCACGTCGCGGCCCGGCGCCGGTTCCGGGGGCAACTCGCGCCAGGGGCCGGCGTCCACGCCGACGGCCCGGTCGGCGGTGCCGTTCCATACGCGAACGATACTCTCGACGCGGGTAGCGGAGGCCGGCCACAGCAGGTCCACGGGGGCGGCCGCGTCGCGGGTCGGCAGCGCGTAAGTGGCCGTCAGCGTCGCCTCCTTCGCGTCCGCGGCCACCGGTAGCGTCCACTCGCCCGGGCCGGCCGGGGTCAGCGGCGGGCTCGTCTTCAGCCCCTTCGGCACCGCCGGCCCGCGAAGCCGGACCGCCTTGCCGAAGCCCTCCGGGGCCCTCAGCCGCAGCGTCTCGGTCACCACCACCTGCGTCGCCTGCGCCGTCACCTCGGCCCGCAACTCGGCCGTCAACTCGACGCGGTCCGGCGACCAGTTCAGATCGACCCGGGCCAGTCCGCCGTCGGTGCGGCCGGTGATCGCGGGCGGCCCCTTCGCCGCCTTCGGGTCGGCGGCGAGCGGCTGGCCCCACCCGGCCGGCTGGTCGCCGTCCCACTCGCGCGCCGCGCCGCGCACGTCCAACCCGTCCGCCACCGTCGCCGTCACCGCCGCGTCGCGCTCCGTCGCTCCGGGGAAGCGCAGCAACGACACCTGCGCCGACGACGCACCCGGCGGTACGGAGAGCGTCGCGGTCAGTACCAGGTCGATGGGCTGCTTGTGCGCCGCCGCGAGGCGGACGGTCAGCGTCCGCCGCGGGCCGCCGTCCTTACCGGGTTCCACGCCGTCGACCAGGTCCGGCGGCGTCACGGCTGGCGCCCGCCAGTCGGCCGGCACGTCGATCGTCAGCGTCTCCAAGTCCCGGCGGACCGGAGTAACCTTTAACTCGGCGCGCACGCGCCACCCGCCCTCGGTGAGTGTCAGCCGGTAGGACGGCCGGACTTCGACGAGGCCGGTGGTCGGCCGCGCCTCCACCTCCGCGAGCGGCGCCGGCGGGGGTGCCGGGCCGGCGGCGCCGCTCGCGAAGCGGAAGAAGCTCACGGCCTCGTCGGTGGCCGGGCCGGGGGGCACGTCCTGCCGCACGTCGGGGCCGTGGCGCACCGACAGGCGGGTGTGGGCGGCGGCGGCCACGCGGAGGGTGCCGGTCTGCCGCGCGGCGTCGAGCAGGGCGAACGGGCCGACGGCGTACGGGCCGGCGTGCGTCGGGTCGTCGGACTTCGGCCGGGACGTGCGCACGACCGCCGTCAGCCCCCAATCGGCGGGGCTGGTGCCGGCGGGGAACTCGACCGTCCACACAGCCTTCTTCGCGTCGGTCGGACGGAGGATCGTCGGGGCGTCGGACGGGGTGGCGTCGCCGACGGCGGGTGCGACGCGCTCCGGCGTCACGACCGCGTCGGCGGGGGCGGCCACCTTCCACACGCGGGCCGGCCCGCGCGGGCGGAGCTTCGCCGCCGTCTCCACGAACCCCGCCCCGATGACGGTGACCACTTCCCAGTCGGCGGTCAACGCCGCCTCGGTGGGCGGGGCGGCGGCCGGCGGCTCCCAGGTCACGTCGAGCGATTCCACCGGCCCGACCGGGTAGCCGTCGCGGCCCGGCTGCGCGGCCAACTGCTTCACGTCGACCCCGCGGCGGGTGTCGGCCGTCTTCGCGTCCGGCAGGCGCGTCGCCAGTGACACCCGGCCGACACCGGGCGGCGCGTCCAGTGCCAGCGTGGTGATCGCGGCCCGCGGCAGGCCCAGCTCGAACCCGACCTCCGCCTTGTTGGCCCGGCCCGCAACCGGGCATTCGAGTTCCAGCGTGACCGTGTGGTCGCCCGCCGCTTCGACCAGGGCGACGAGCCCGTCCTCGGCCGTCTCCAGTACCGGCGCCGGCCCGTCGTCGAGCTTCGCGGACACGAGGAAGCCCTTCTTCCCGCCAAGAGCGACCGCCGAGTTCGGGGCCGTGGTGCGGAACGTGACCTTCAACGACAGCGCGGCGACGAGCGTGTCGCCGCGCTTCTCGACCTTGCCGCGGACGGCGCATCCACTGGGCGGACCGGGCTTGCGGGCGGCGAGTTGCTTCTTCAGCTGGTCGATCTGCGCCTGCAGCTTCGCATAGTCGTCCGGCGACAGGACGACACCCCCGCCGGCGGCGGGCGGAAGGGTGAATGTGCCGTCGGGGAGTTTGGGGCCGAGCTTCGGCGGATCGGGTTGCCGCCCGGCGGTGGTCGAGGCCAACGCCAGAGCGACGGCGAGGGCCGCGAGCCGGGCGGTTGGCGGGGCGGCCGGCATCGCGGGCCTCGACCGGGTGACGGGATTGTTCCGTACCTCTCAGTATACCCAAACCCCGCAGCCGCACCGACCCGCAGGGGCGGAATGTCTTCTCGCGCCGGCCGCACGACCCGTGTAGGCGGTGCGACCCCCCGGCGAGCGACTAGGCGTCTGCCCAGCGGGCGCTCCGACCCCCGACTGGTCGGCTCCGAGGCCGGTTCGCCGATTTCGCCGACGCGCCGCCCCGGCGGCGGGGATTACCTCCTCGACGAGCGCTCCCCACCCACCCCGGGGCCGCATGACCGCCAAGCTGTCCGCCCTGGTTCACCGGATCGCCGGCGCGGACCCGGGCGACGCCGCCGACGCCGACCTCCTCGCCCGGTTCGTCGCCGGCCGCGACGCCGCCGCGTTCGCCGAACTCGTCCGGCGGCACGGGCCGGCCGTGCTCGGCGTCTGTCGGCGCGTCACCGGCGATCACCACCTCGCGGAAGACGCCTTCCAGGCGGTGTTCGTTGTGCTCGCCGCGAAGGCGGATTGCGTTCGGCCGGCGGCGGCGCTCGGCGGCTGGCTGTACGGGGTCGCCCACCGCACTGCGCTGAGGGCCCGGACCATGCGCGACCGCCACCGCCGGCGGGAACGGGCCGCCGCCCGGCCGGAAGCCGTTCCCGCGGACCCGCCCGACGACCTGGCCGCGGTGCTCGACGCCGAGATCGCCCGCCTGCCCGACGCCCAGCGGGCGGCGGTCGTGCTGTGCGAACTCGGCGGCCGGTCGCGGGCCGAGGCGGCGGCCGAACTCGGGGTGAAGGAGGGGACGCTTTCCAGCCGGCTGGCGGCCGCCCGCAAGGCGCTCGCCGCCCGGTTGCGTTCGCGGGGGCTTTCGCTCCCGGCGGCGCTCGCTCCGGCGGTTCTGGCGGCGGTGCCGCCGGACTTGTCGGCGCGGGCGGCCGCCGCGGCGACGACCCCGCACCTCTTACCGGCCGCCGTCTCGGCCCTGTCTCAGGGAGTGCTGCGCGTCATGTTCCTTCAGAAACTCAAGTACGTCCCGCTGGCGCTGGCTGCGTCCGCGGCGCTGGCCGCCGGCCTGCTCGCCTCGCCCACGCCGCAGCCACCACCCGCGGCGCCACCGGCCCGCGTCGCGGCCGACCCACCGAAAGCCGCGCCCAAGGGGGTGACGGGGCCGAACCGCATCCTGCTGTGGCAGAACGGGCAGGTCGTCTCGATGGACCCGACCGGCGCTAACCCAAAGCCCGCGCTGCCGACCAGCCTGGGCACGCACCCGAGCATGTTCGTGGTGTCGCCGGACGGGAAGCGCGTCGCGGCGGTGATGGCCCCCGACGGGGTCAAGAAGGCCGGCGCGGCGGGGGTGGGGAAGCTGCACCTTGTCGACCTCGGCACGGCCGACGCCAAGCCCGAGGAGGTCGGGGACGCCGCGATAGCCGCGTGGTCGGCGGACGGGACGCAGTTGGTCGTGTGCTCGTTTACCGACGGGCCGAGCCCGAAGGACGTGAAATCGACCACGACGGTGTACACCGTGGCGACCAAGACCCACATCCCGGTGAAGCTGCCGGACAACCACATCCTCACCGACTGGTCCCGCGACGGCCGGCACTTCCTGACGGCGGAGCTCGGCACGGAGAAGGACGCCACGTTGGCCGGGCTGTGGGTGACGAACCGAGACGGGTCGCCGCACAAGAAGCTGGCCGGGCCGGACGCCGCAGTGTTCATGGGGCGGTTCTCGCCGGACGCGCGGCGGGTACTCGGGGGAGTGCTGAAGGCGTTACCCGATGAGACGCCGAAGGAGCAGGCCGAGCGGCAGAAGCTCGGGGCGGCCCGACCCCGCCCGCAACCCGTATTGACTGTGTTCGACGTGGCCGCAGCAAAGGGGATGCCGGTGCGGGACGTGCCGCTGAACGCCGAACTGTTGGGCTTCTGCTGGTCGCCCGACGGCCGGCGGATCGCGTACACGTGGCGCGAGACGCACCCGGCCGACACCGACCCGGACACCGAGACACAAAGCCACCTGACGGTGTGCGACCCCGACGGCGGCAACCAGCGGACCATCCTGACGGACAAGGGGCGGAGCACGCGCGAGATCGTACTCGGCGGCGTGGACTGGCGGTAGCGGCGTCAGTCGCCGAGCACCTGTCGGTACGCCGCCTCGCTGTACCCAACCACGAGCGTGGTGCCGACGCGGGCCGTCGGCGCCCGCAGGTTGCCGGTCGGCCCCATCAGCCGGGCCAGCAGTTCCGCGTCGGTCGGCCGCTCCGTCTTCAGGTCAAACGTCTCCAGCTTCTTCCCCTTCGCCGCGACGAGCGTGCGAACGCCGTCAAGGAGGGCGAGCGCCTCGTCCGGGCCGAGGCGAACTTTCGAGGCGTCGACGGTTTCGCCCACCGCGACGCCGGCCGGCCCGAGGAACCCCCGGGCATTCTGGCACGTCACTCAGGACCGGCGGAAGTACAGCCAGTCGATGTCACGCGGCACGGCAGCCCCCCAGGAAGAAAACCCAATCTCGTGCGAAGGCGCAAGGCCGCCAGAGAGAATGATCGGCTCCGCCCTTCTGGCGGCTTTGCGCCTTCGCGCGAGATTCTTGTTCACCTACTCCGCGGCCAGCGACACGCAGACCACTTCCTTGTCGTTCCGCACGAACGCGCAGCGCTCTGCGAACGCCGGCGGCGCCCACGCGACCCGCCGGCCGAACGACGGCCCCGTCGGCGCCAGCACCTTCGCCCGGCTCACTTCCTCGTACCCGGCGGGCGACATCTTTGCCACGGCCAGCTCGCCCGTCTCCGAGAACAGGTAGAAGCGGTCGCCGTTCTTCACGACATAGACCGTGCCGCTCGTCGCCTTGCCGTAGTCCTCTTCCTTATCCTCCCCGATCACCGGCTTGAACGTGCTCCAAAGCCGCTTCCCGGTCGCCATCTCGACGGCCCGGAACTGCCCCGGCTGGTCGGCCCCGTAGATCACGCCGTTCTCGGCGAACGGCGTCATATTCACGGGGTAAAGCCCCTCCTTCACCCGCGGGCCGCCCTTACCGCGCCACACCTCTTTCACCGCGGGCTTCGTGGCGTCGAGCCGGAGCGTGACGGCGACGTTGCCGATGCCGCCGACGTAGACCAGGTCGCCGTCCTGCCGCGGCGACATGATCGACATGCCGTACTCCGGCTGGAGCGGCACGTCCCAGTACTTGCTACCGGTGGTCGGGTTCAGGCCGTGGAGCGCCTTCGGGGTCCACACGACCAACTGGTCGGTGCCGCCGCCCTTCATGACGGCCGGCGTGTTATACCCCTGGTCGGTCGCAGAAAGTGCCTTCCACACTTCCACGCCGCTGTCCTTGTCGAACGCCACGACCGTGCTCCCCTCGCCGCCGACGAGGCAGACGACGAGGTTCTGGTACACCAGCGGGTGCCCGGCGAAGCCCCACACCGGCACCTTGGCCCCGTAGTCCTTCGGGAAGTTTTTCGCCCACAGCTTCTTCCCGGAAGCGGCGTCGAGGCAGAGGAAGTCGCCCATCGCGCCGAGCACATACACCTTGCCGCCGCTGACCGTCGGCACGCACCGCGGCCCGGCCGGGTACTGGATCGCGTACGTCACCGGCCACTCGTGCTTCCACACCTCCTGACCGGTCTTCGCGTCCAGGCACAGCACGCGCTCGGTGGTGGCCGTCTTGACGATCTCGAAGGGGTCGGAGGGGTCTTTAGCGCCCTCCTTCATGACCTTGTCGGCAACGTACACCTTACCGCCGGCGACCGCCGGCCCGGCGTACCCGCCGCCGACGGACGCCCGCCACAGCACCTTGGGACCGCCCTTCGGGAACTCCTTCAGGACGCCGGGTTCGGCCCAAACGCTGTTGTGCGTCGGCCCAAGGTACTGCGGCCAGTCGGCAGCCAGGAGCGCGGGAAGGAGCAGGAGAAGGATCGCGGCGCGGCGGGTCATGCGAGTCGGCTCCGAGCAGGTGGACCGGAGAGGATACCGGGCGCAACGCCAGCGTTTACGCGCCCCCGGAGGCGGGGATGCCCCGAGACGGGTATTGTTGCCACATTTGGTCGAGCGTCGCCTGCGCGGCCTCCAGCGGCACCGCCCGGTAGCGGTCGCCGGTCTTCGACACGATCCCTGCACGCTCCAGCTTGGCCAGCGCGTCCGCGATCTCGAAGTCCACTTCCATGTTCAGCCGCCGCTCCAGGTCGAGTTCGACGTAGTCGTCCAGCTCGGCGGCCGTCCACCCCCGGTCGGCGGCGTACCGCCACAGGTAGAAGTAGCTCAAAAGCGTCTCCCGGCACTCCTGCTCCTCGGCCTCGTCCAGCAGCCGATACATCACGCCGGCGTTGTTGTCGAGGTTCTGGTAGTAGAGGCTCTGCGTCAGTTGCAGCGAGTACGTCTGCTTCGACACCTGGAAGCTGTACCACGTCTTGTACCCGTACCCGAGCACGAGCGCGACGGGGGCGTACAGCGCCAGCAGGGCGGCTGTCGAGCCGGCGAACAGCGCCGCGGCCAGGCCGCCGAGGTTGGCCGCACTCAGCTTCCACCCGACGTACCCGACGGTGCTGGACAGCGACCCGCCGAGCTTCACCCGCTCGAACCAGGGCATCTTGACCCGCCCCCCCGGCAGGAGCATCTCGATGTCCATCTGCGGGATGTCCTTGAACAGCTTCAGGAACACGCTGTCGGTGTCGGCCTCCTTCCCGAGCCGCTTGTGCGGCCGCTGCTTGAAGATGACCGCGACGCGGTTGAACGTCGGGACGCGGACCTCCTCGAGCCGGAACCGGTTCCGCCAGTTCCGCTTGAACCGCTTGCTCATGCCCTTCCCGCGGACGAACACCTCGACCTGGTCGAAGGCGCCCCACGGGATGTCCATGTCGATGCCCCAGTCGCTGGCCCCGGCCATCACGACTTCGAGTTCCGGCCGCGACAGGTGCGTGTAGTTGGCCCGGCCCATCAGGTGCGTGAACGTGCCGAACAGCTCCTTCTGGGCCGCGGCCGACGCCCCGGGGTCGAGCTTCTTCAGCGGCTTCGGGTCGCCGTCCGGGTCGAACGAGGCGTAGCTGTCTTCGAGCTGCCGCAGCTCGGCGTGGTACAGGGCGTGGATGTGGAGGGTGACGGCGCGGGCGAAGCGGCGGAAGCGGGTCTGGTCGTCGGGGGTCAGCGGCTGCCCGCCGGCCGGGCCGGCGTCGGAGGCGAGGTAGTCGATCAGGTCCGTAACGCGGACGGGGATGTAGTGCTCGCGGTCGGCGTACTCGGCCACGGGATCACCTGGGGCGGATCAGCGGATGAACACGAGCGCGGCCGCGGCGGCGAGGATGACGGCGGCGGCGACCGCGACGACGAAGTTGAGCCCGCGGGGAACGTCGGACCGGCCGGGGTGGAGGCCGCCTTCGCGGTCGCGGGTGTCCTGGTAGTCGGCGAAGTCGTCTTCGACATCGGCCACGGCGGGCTCCTGCGGGCGGGCGCTCTGCCCCGCTATTCGCCACCCGCGGCCGGAGCTTGCAGCGGGATCGGCGGGAAGCGGAACAGGTCGGCGACCGCGACGGCGAAGCCGGGAAGCAGGACGGGCGAGGTGATCGTGTCGCCGGGGCGCAGCAGTTCCGATGCCCCTCCGCCATGGCAGACCAGGACGGTTTCGGTGTCGGGGTTCAACACCCACACATCTTTCACCCCGGTGCGGAGCCACTCGTCTCGCTTGAGGTCCACCTCGCGGGCCAAATCCTTCGGCGAAATCACCTCCACCACGATGTCGGGCACCACCTCGCAGAACCCGTCGCGCTTGTACCGGCTAGGCGGAAGGGTTGCGTAGGACACGTATGCTGCGTCCGGCTTCCGCACGCGACCGGGGTCCGTGGGGTCGGCGGCGAAGCATCGAAAACCCGTCTCTTGCGGGAACACCGTTCCGAGCGGGTTCCGTGCGAGGAACGTCCGGATGTGGAAGTGGACCTCGCCGCCGACCCGCGACGACTCGGTGCTCATGTTCAACTCCTGAAGTCGGCCGCGGACCAATTCGTACCCCTTCCCGGCGTCTCCCATGCGCAACAGGTCGTCGGACGTCAGCGGCGGCGCGGGGGCTGGGCGGGGGGCGGCGGCGGTCGTCATTGGTCGCACCTCACGGGCGGGCACCGGGAATCGTACCAAGGGCGGCGCGGCTACTCAATCCGCCGCGTGATCGACATGCTCCGCACCACCCGCTCCAGGTCAGCCCGCAGCTCCGCCGCCGGCCCCAGCGGCAGCCGGGCGGCCACCGTCGCTCCGCCGTCGGTCTGCTTCAGCACGGCGTACTCCATCTTCGCCAGCTCGGTGCCGAACGCCACGTCCAGCGCGAACCGGTCTACCGTGATCGGCTCCGCCCGGATGCGCGCCGGCCGCGCCGCCACCGACACGCGGGCCTTCTCCTTCTCCAGGAACGCCGTCGTCTCGCGCAAGTAATCGTCCACCGCCGGCGTCTTCGCCGCCGTCTCGACCGTCACCAGGATGCCGCCGCCGAGGCGGGAGTGGTCGAGCGTCACCTGCTTCCCCTGCACCGCCCCCACCCGCCAGCTGCGCGGGTAGAGGAACCGCACCCCGAGCCGCTGGTCGTCGTACAGGAGGAGCGTGTTCTCCGCGTCCGGCTTCAGCGCCAGCCCGCGGAGCGAGGCGTCGGAGAGGTCCGGCGGGAGCGCCGCGAGCGGGGTGCGCGTCAGGATGAAGGAGCCTTCGATGGCGCCGGTCGTCTGCCCGGAGGTGCCGTCGAGCAGTTCGTGGGTGCCCTTCACCGACAGGTACGTGAGGAACTTGGCGTCCAGGTCGAAGAATGCGGTGCCTTCGAGCTTCTGGCGGTTGGGGCCGTCCTCGTTCACGCCGCGGACGGTGCCGCTGATCCGCAGCCGCGCCAGCCGCTTGCCGTCGGTGTTGGCGACGCCTTGGAACTCGACCGTCAGGCCGCCGTCGTCCACCTTCTCCATGTCAGTGAGCTCGGCGACCGCGGCCGCCGACGCGGCCCACTTCTCGCCGGTCTTCACGGCGTTCGCCGGGAGAAGGCCCGGCACCGTGGCCGGGAGGAAGACGTCCGTACGGACCACGTCGATCTCGCCCCAGGTGAGCGGGCCGTCGGGCGAGAACGGGGCGCGGCGGTCGTTGGCCCGGATCAGCACCATCCGCCGCACCGACGGGCGTACGACCGCGTCCTGGGTGACGTTGCCGACCATGCGGCGGAACTCGACGTCGCGGTACGTGCGGACGGTTTTCTGGGCGTTCGCCTCGTCGGGCTCCAGGACGCGTTCGTCGTACACGACCTTGCTCGACCCGAGTACCGGCAGCAGCTGCGGCGCCTTGTCCTTCCCCTGTGGGACGGCCAACTTGCCGGACAGCTGCACCCGCACGTCCACCTTGTAGGCGTGGTTCGGGCGAAACCCCTCCGACAGCGCGACGGCCTCCTGGGCGTCGGCACGTGTCGCCCAGCCGACACAGACGACGGCGAACAGGGTGCGAATGTGACGCATACTGGTGAAGGGGTTACAGGGGAAGGCTTTCCGCCGCCAGCGGCGGTGCAGCGCCGCTAGCGGCGACGCACCCGATTCTACCCCCTGCCCGGAACCCCTACGGCGACGTTGCCAGAAAGGCTTGCAGCAAAACTCACCACGAACCTGTAAATCCGACCACTGTCGTGATTAATTCAAGGCGCCGACAATCGGTGTCGCAAAAATGTCGGACACGACCGGAGCCACAACCCCCTGTCATTTCAGGAGATCGCGACTGGTCGGCGGCGAATCGTAGGGTCGGACCGCGGCTTCGGCAACCTCTTTGCTGCGTAAGAGATCGCACCTTCGAGTCGGCACCCCTGACAACGCGGATCGCCCAATCCCTGCCGGATCGCATTCCCGGCTGTCGATCGGACGAGCCCACGAGCGAAACGCCGAGAGAAGTCGTACACCGGGTGTCCTGTCCTGAATACGCAGGACATCCGGGCGAACCCCGATCGGGCCGGGTGTATCTAATCGGGGCAGGCACTGCAACCCCGAAAGCCCGGCGGCGTCGGAAAGGGAGGGGGCCGGAAACGGTATCCCCTGACACACCGAACACACCCGGTGCCGCGGAGCGGCCCGTGGCGGGAGGAACGGCGGTGAGCGCCTTCAAGGTTTCAGCGCTGCGAGAGCTGACGGAGCAACAAACCCGCTTCGCCCCGCCGGCACGCCGGCAGGAGCAGGTGGGTCGCGCCGAGCGGCTCGTCGCCGAGATCGACCCGGGCAAGCAGTACCCGTACCAGTGGGTCTGCTTCAAGCTCACCGAGTACCGCTCGGACGCGCACCCGGACCTGCTCATCCCCGGCCCGTTGCTGCGGCACGACCTGGCCCTGTTCGCCCGGCGCGTCGAGCGGTCGATCCCGGCGGTGCCGGCGGAGCAGGTCGTCGAGCCGATGCTCACCCTCGAACAGGTGAGCGAGCGGTTCCGGGTGTCCACGAAGACGATCGGCCGGTGGCGCCTCCGCGGGCTGACCGCCCGCCGCATGAAAGTCGCCGGCCGCAGCCAGCTGGGGTTTCCGACTGCGGCGGTGGAGCGGTTCGTCGCCGAGCACCCGAACCTCGTCAGCCGCGGGGCAAAGTTCTCGCACCTGAGCGAGGGCGAGAAGGACGAGATTCTGAAGGCGGCACGCGACATGCGAGCCGCCGGGCTGTGCCTCACCGAGGCGACCCGACGGATCGCCGCGGGACTGGGTCGCTCGACGGAGTCGGTACGGACTACCATCAAGAGCCACGACCGCGCCCACCCGGCGCACGCCCTGTACCCGGCCGCCGGCCGGCTGACCAATACGGACAAGGACGCGATCTACGAAGCGAAGCGCCAGATGGACCTGACCCGAGTGACAGCCAACCACACAGGTGATACCGTGAATACCCTTGCCACCCGCTTCGGCCGCACCCGGTCGTCCATGTACCGGGTGGTGAACGAAGTCCGGGCGCGCGAGCTCATCGCCCGCCCCGTGGACTACATCGACAGCCCCGAGTTCGCCGACGAGGGCCGCGACGCCGAGTTCCTGGCTGAGATGCCCGGGAAGGCCGAGTTCGACGCGAAGCTGCTGTCCATGCGGCCGCCGAAGGACGTGCCGCCGCAGATGGCCCACCTGTACGAGTGGCCGCTGTTGACGAAGGACCAGGAGCAGCACCTGTTCCGCAAGATGAACTACCTGAAGCACAAGCTCCGCAAGCTCGGTGAGGCCGTGGACCCGGCCCGGGCGCGCGTCAGCGAACTGCGGCAGGCCGAGCAGCTGCGCGAGGGCGTTAAGGCCGTCCGCGACGTGCTCATCAACTGCAACCAGCGGCTGGTGTACAACAACGCCAAGAAGCACCTGGCCAGCGGCCTGGAGAACATCGACGACCTGGTGAGCGACGGCAACCTGTCGCTGATGCGGGCGGTCGAGAAGTTCGACTACAGCCGCGGTAACAAGTTCAGCACGTACGCGACGTGGGCCATCATCAAGAACTTCGCCCGGAGCATTCCGGACGAGAAGACGCACAAGCAGCGTTACATGACCGGCCACGACGAGGTGTTCGAGGCGAAGGCCGACGTGCGGACGGACGAGCAGGAGGTGCTGGCCGTGGCCGACGCCGCGAAGGCCCGGGTGAGCAAGCTGCTGGACCACCTCGACCCGCGGACGCGCGAGGTGATCCGGATGCGGGTGGGGCTCGACGGCAGCCGCGAGATGACGCTGGAGCAGATCGGCCAGCACTTCGGCATCACGAAGGAGCGGGTGCGGCAGATTAACGTCCGCGGGATGAAGCAACTCCGCGAGTGGGCCGCGAAGGAGAACGGCGACGGGGTGTGAGCCGTGTCAGAAGCGCGAAGCCCAGCCGCCGCGACGGCTGGGCTTTTTCGTTTCCCTTACTTCCCAGTCACGCGGACGAGCGTGTCTTTTCTCTCCCCCTTCTCATCCGAGCTGACGAGTTCCGTCTTGGTGAGCGAGTGGACGGTCCGCGTCTGCGTCTTCTCCTTCTCACCCATCTTCAGCAACAGGGTCAGTTTGTCGCCGTCGAGTTTGTAGGTGCCCTCGGCCTTGAAGGCCTTCCCGTCGCCGGCCTCGAGCTTCACCTTGCCGTCCTTAATGAACTCGATGAGGAAGTCGCCACTCTTCCCGGCGTCCTTCGGCGTCCACTTGCCGAGGAGGAGGCTGGCGTCGATCTTCTCCGGTTGCCGCCCGTCCGCGCCGCCACCGACCACCGCGACCAGCAGTGCCACCACCACGCCGACCACGACCGCGCGCATGACCCACCCCCCGGGTTTGAGGACTCGGCCGCATCCGTCTTATTCGGGACGAGTGCCGCGGGCCAAACGAAGCCGCCCGGGGGTGACCCCGGGCGGTGACGGCGTCGGCGGCGGTCGTCAGTCCTTCTTCTCGCTCTTGGCCGCGACGCGGAGGAGCGTGTCCTTCTTCCCCTTCTCGTCGGTCGTGACCAGCGTCTTGGCGTTGAGCGTGTTGACCGTCATGACCTCGCTCTTCTCCTCGCCCATGAACGCCATCTTGATCGCCAGCTTGTCGCCGTCCAGCTTGTAGGTGCAGTCCAGCTTCAGCTCCTTGCCGTTGAAGTTGATGGCGATCGCCAGCTTGCCGTCCTTGGTGAACTCGATGATCATCTTGTCGCGCTTGGCGTCGTCGTCCGGCGTCCACTTGCCGACCAGGAGCTTGGCGTCGAGCTGCTTGGCGTCCTGCCCGACGGTCGTCCCGCCGACCGCCAGGACCAGGAACGCACCCGCCAGCCCGACCGTGACCGTCCGCATCGCCGCACCTCGGGGTGAGTAGGGGAACCAACCCGCTCGTTGTAGCAACTGCGCCTGCGAAACGAGCGACGCCCCGGGAACACCCGGGGCGTCGTGTGGGGGAGCCGGAGGCGACTCGGCTCAGTCGGTCTGGGCCGCCGGCACGGCCGGGGCGGCCGGCCGCGGGGTCGTCACCGGGGCCATGATCTCGTCCACCGTCTCGCCGGCACCCGCCGGGCGGCCGTCGGACTGGAGCAGGTTCAGCTCGATCCGCTTCTCCTGCAGCCGCTTCCGGGCCGCGGCGATCGACTCCTTGATCTGCGCCGCCCGGGTGCCGTCGGTCTGGTAGCGGCTCTCCATCTGCTGCAGGTTCAGGGCGTGGACCTGCTCCTCCAGCTCGTCGATGGCGGCGTCCAGGTCGGCCTTCAGCCGGCCGAACGCGGCCCGCTGCCGCTCCAGCTGCTCGATGATCCGGCTCTGCGACTCCAGCTTCGCCCGGGTGCGGGTCAGGCTCTGGTCGACGTCCACGTACGTCGACACGGCGTCCTTGAGGCGGGTGCGGCCGGCGGCGAGCGAGTAGCTCTGGTCGCCGATCGACACGGACACGTTCACCTCGCCGGCCTTGGCCTTCTCCTCGGCCGCGCGGACGGCCGTCTCGCGGGCCCGCATCACCTCGGCGACCTCGCCCTTCCGCTTCGTGAGGGCGGCGACGCGGTCGCGGGTCTCGACCTGCTCGGCCATGACGTGGGCCAGCTGCTTCACGACCTTGACGTGATCCCCGTCGAGGTTACGGACCTCGGCGCGGAGGCGGGCGATCTCGCGCTCCGGCGGAATTTGCTCCTCGGCGGCCTCGCGGACGGAGCGGATTTCGTTGCGGACGAACGACCCGACGCGGGTCCCCTTCAGGGCGGCGACGGCGACCCCGCCGACGACGGCCATCAGGATGAGCTTCTTAATCATCAGCGCCTCCCGGATGTGGGCCGGGGGACCACCCCGGCCGGCATATGGGGAGGATTCGCGTGTCGACGGAAGTTCTTGCGCCGATTTTTCGGGCGGAACCGCGCCGCCAGCCGTCCCCGGGCTTCCGGGCGCCCCGTATCTTGCCCGGATGGGGAAGCAAGTGCTGTTGTGGGCGGCGTTTCTGGTCGCGTGGGTAGGTCACGCCTGCGTACTGACGGCGCTGCTGAACAACGCCTACGGCCGGCCCTTCCCGAAAGCCTTCCTCAAGCCGCTGCGGCTGGTCACGGGCGCCGTCATCCTGGCGTTCCCGCTGCTGAACCTGGCCACGGCCGACGCCCTCGGCCCGGCATTCGACGCGGTCGTCGCGTACTACGGCGTCTGCCTCGTGTTCGGCGGCGTGGTCTTCCCCGTCATCACAGCGGTCCGCCTGCTCCGGGCGCGGCCGGGGGCACTAGTGTCGGAGACGACGCACACCCTCGACGTACGGGCCGATTTGGGGCCGGCGGTGGTCGGCGACGGGAAGTGGCGGCGGGTGGCGACGCTTCTGCTGAACGACGTGTTCCGCGTGGACTTCACCGACTGGACGCTTGCCGTCCCGGAGTTGCCGCCGGCGTGGGAGGGGCTCACGGTGTTGCTCCTGAGCGACCTCCACTTCCACGGCACGCCGAGCCGGGCGTTCTTCGAGCGGGTGCTGGCCGAGGTGCGAACCCGGTGGCCGACGCCGGACGTGGTTTGCCTTGGCGGAGACTACGTGGACACGGACACGCACCACACGTGGATCGCCCCGCTGCTTGGGGGGGTGTCCGCAACCGAAGGAAAGTTCGCCATCCTCGGCAACCACGACGACCACCACCGGCCGGAGGCGCTGCGCGCGGAGCTGGAGGCGGCGGGCTACACGGTCGTGAGCAACCGCTGGCGCGAGGTGACGGTCCGCGGCGTGCCGACGGTGCTGGTCGGCCACGAGGGGCCGTGGTTCGGCCCGCCGCCGGACCTGAGCGGGGCGCCGGCCGGGCTGTTCCGCTGGTGCCTGAGCCACACGCCGGACAACGTCTACTGGGGCGGCGCGAACGGGGTGCGGTTGATGCTGTCCGGCCACGTCCACGGCGGTCAGATTCGGCTGCCGGTGGTGGGGTCGATCTTCGTGCCAAGCGTCTACGGCCGGCGGTTCGACGCGGGCGTGTTTCAGGCGGGCCGGACGGTGCTGGCGGTCGGTCGCGGCCTTAGCGGCAAGGAGCCGCTGCGGTTCCGCTGCCGGCCGCAGGTGGTGCGAATCACCCTCACCACCGCGGAGCGAGCCGGGTGAGCCACGTTGCCGCTTGCGGCTTCGCGTCGGGCAGCGCGGAGCTGCGCGCCGCAACGTGGCCTTCCCGCGACCCCTCTGACCGCTACAGTGATCCCACGACGACCGTGACCCGTGGCAGCGGCGCCACCGGATTCCGGTATCAACCGGCGGCCGGCGCGGTGTAAACTGGTTGTGGCTCTCCCCGTCCCCCGCTCATGTCACACGGCGGAGGCTGACGTGACGACGGCTCCGGACGCACCGAACAACGACACCGCCGGCTTCGCGCTCGCGCCGGACGCGCCTCTGCCGGAGGTGTTCCGGCGCGTCTGCGAGGCCGCGGCCGACGCCGTTCGGGTCGAGCGTGTCGGTGTGTGGCTGTTCGTCAACGGCGACCGGGCGCTGCGGTGCGTCAGCCTGTTCGAGCGGTCGAAGCGGCGGCACTCGAAGGGCGCGTGCGTGCCGCTGGCGGTGCCGTCGGAGTACGTCCGGGCGGTGGCGATGACCCCGCTCCTGGCCGCCCCCGAGGCCCGCACCGACCCGCGCACCGCCGAACTCGGCGACGCCTACCTCGCCCCCAACGGCATCACGTCCGTCCTCGACGCCCCGCTGATGCGCGACGACCGGCTCGTCGGCGTGTTGTGCCACGAGCACGTCGGCCCGCCGCGGGTGTGGTCGGACCCCGAGCGCCGCGCGGCCCGCGCCGCCGCGGACGTCGTGGTCGCCCGCATGACCGCGGCCGAGTCGGCGCTGCGGTCGCCGAACCGCGTGGAAGCGCCGCCGACCCCGCGAGCGGAACGGAACGCCGGCCACGACTTCCGCAACGTGCTGAGCGAGATTCTGGCGCACGCCGAGCTCGTGGCCCGGACGCCGGGCCTGCCGCCGTCCGCGGCCGCGCGCGTCGAGAAGCTGATCGCCGCCACGCACCGCGGCTCGGCCCTGTTGCACAAGCTGCTCGGCGAACCCGCCCAGCCGGCGTCAGAGGCGCCGACCGCGACCGGCCTGTCGGACGACACCGGCGAGCACGAGCCGCTCGTGGAGGCGCAGTGATCCGCTTCAGCGGCCCCGTCTTGGTGTGCGGTCTCGCGTCCACCGGGATGGGGGTGATGCTCCTCGCCGTGGCCGGGGGCATCGACGGACTCGTCTGGCTCGCCGCGGCGGTATTGGTGCTCGGTCTCGTACTCCTGGGCATGTGGGTCCGCGAGAAGCGCAGGCCGCCCCCGCCGCCAGACACGCCCGAATCGGTGGCCGCGAGCGTACCGGGGATCTGGTACCCGTTCGCCCTGCTGGGCATTCTGGCGGCGCAGGCCGTGTGGTTCGTCATCTGGTCGAAGCGCTGACGGAGTGACCCGGTGGCCGACCCGCCGCGGAAGGGCCGACCCAAGGGCGCCGCCGGGTTCGGCTGGCGGGCGTTCTTCCACGGCAGCACCACACCCGTCTTTGTCCTCGGCCGCAACCGTCGGCTTCGGTACGCCAACCCGGCGTGGGAGCGGCTGGCCGGGGCCACACTCGCCGAGTCGCTCGGCCTCGTCTGCTCGGCCCGCCGCCACAGCTCGCCCCTCGCCGCGGCGCTGGCCCCCACCCCCGAAGCCCTCGCCGGCCGCGCCGACACCAGTCGCCGGGCCGCGCCGCCGAACCGCACCGGTCCGCCGTGGTGGGACGTGTCGTTCGTGCCGCTCGCCGCGGCCGACGGGCTGCACGGCATCGTCGCCACCGTCCGCGTCGTCGGCACGCCGGTGCGGGCAGCCGAGCGCGTCATCCCGGCGGCGGTCGCGGCGCTGCGCGAGACGCACGCCGCGACGTTCACGCCCGACCTGTTCCCGCCACGGCTTGCGGCGCAACTCCGGCTCGCTGGGCAAACGGCGGCCCCGGTGTGGCTCGTCGGCGAACCCGGCTCGGGGAAGCAAACGGCGGCGCGGGCGATCCACCACAGTGGGGCGGCGCGGGAGCGGATGTTCGTCCGCGTCGGGTGCGGCGAGTTGCAGCCGTATTTGGTCGAGAGCCTGTTCTGGGGCCACGGCGGGCTGGCCGGCACCAACCAAATCGGCACCGTGTTCCTCGCCGACCCCGCGGCCCTGTCCCGCGACGTGCAGCAGCAGCTCGTCGATCTGTTCACCGACGACCGCCCCGACACGCCTCGCCTGATCTGCGGTTCCGCCCGTAGCGCGGCCGCCGACGTGGACGCGGGGCGGCTCCTGCCCGAATTTCACGCGCAGCTGTCGGTGTTGGAGCTCACGATCCCGCCGCTGCGCGAACGGACTGCCGAGTTGCCGCGGATCACATCACGAGTGCTGGACGCGATCGGCGCTCCGCCCGACGTCGACGACGCCACTCTGGCGGTGCTGGCGGCGCAGCCGTGGCCGGGGAACGTGCGCGAACTGGCCGGCGTGATCGCGGGTGTGGGCGGGCCACTGACGCGCGAGTCGCTCCCCCGGGAGTTGCGAGTTCGTGCGGGGCTGGAGAAGCCGCCCACGGAGCCGCCGCTGACGCTGGAGCCGGCGCTGGCGGCGCTCGAAAAGCGCTACGTCGAGCGGGCGCTGGCCCGCACCCGCGGCAACGCGGCGAAGGCGGCCGAGTTGCTGGGGCTGTCGCGTGCGGCGCTGCTGCGACGGATCGTGGCCCTGGGGATAAAGCCCGGCGCCGGCCCCGACAGGGGTCGGGGCCTTCCGCACGCCGAACACTTCGACCCCTGACGGGGCCGGCTCTGGCCGGCTGCTGCACTTCTCATCGCGTTTTCCGCAGCCCCACCCCTTCCGCAATCGTCACCCGTCGGGTAAACTTTCAACATCCCTCCCGCCCCCGGGGCCGTCCCGCCATGTTCCGTCTGTCCAGTTGCGCTCTCGCGCTTGTCCTTTGCGTTACCGCGTCGTCCGCCCAGGACGCGCTCCCTGCCCCACGGCCGAAGGCCGCCCCGACACCGACCGGGCCGGCCCCGAAGGCCGACAAGATGCCGCTGTCCGGGCTCGCGCCGGCGGTCCCAATGCCGAACGCGTGCACCTACAGCTACCCGGTCGGCACCACGAACCCGCAGTGTCAGGCGTTCGTGGACCAGGCGCTCGGCATGTACTACTCCTACGTCTGGATCGAGGCCGTCCGCGGCTTCGAGACGGCGCTGAAGCACGACCCCGAGTGTGCCTACGCCTGGCTCATGCTGTCGCGGTCGCTGGAGAAGTGGGGCCGCACCGGCACCGCACCGAGCGTGCTGCCCTACGTCGCGGCTCTCGGCGGCCCGGCCCACGTCAAGCTGCCGGACCGCGTCGGCCGCAACGCTGCGGAGTATGCCCTGGAGAAGGCCAAGCAACTGGCCCCGAAGGCGACCCACCGCGAGCGGCTGCTCGTGCAGGCCCGGCTGCAAGAGAAAGGGATGTGGCCGGACACCCCCGCCGACGCCCGCAACAAGAAGGCCGCCGCGACGCTCGACGAGCTCCTGACGCTCCACGACGACGACCAGGAGGGTTGGTTCTGGCGGGCGCAGCTGGCCGAGGGGGTGAACGGCAAGGCGCCGTTCTACAAGGCGCTGCTCCGCGTCAACCCGAACAACCCCGGGGCGAACCACGAGCTGGTTCACTTCTACGAGAACATCAGGCGGCCGGCGCTCGGCTGGCCGTACGCCGAAGGCTACATCCGCTCGTCGCCCGGCATCCCGCACGCGCTGCACATGCAGGCCCACCTCGCCATGCGGATCGGCAAGTGGGGGCCGACCACCGACTGGAGCTCGCGGGCCGTCGAGTTGCAGAAGGACTACCACGCCCTCCAGAAGGTGACGCCCGGCGAGGACCACCAGTTTAACCACCACATGGAGACGCTGACGCGCAGCCTCGTCCACGACGGCCGGTTCTACGAGGCGGAGAGACTGAAGAAGGAAGCCGAGGGCTACAAGTACAGCTACCGCCCCGAGTGGTTCCGCATGGCGCTGGCCGAGGGCGACTGGGACGGGGCGACGAAGCTGGTCGAGCAGTTCCGCAAGGGAAACAAGGCCGACGGGGCGTACTACGCGGCCCTGCTCTACCTGGAAAAGGGCGAGACGGAGCGGGCCGGCGCCGAGGTGGACGCGCTGAAGCAGGCTCCGAGCGGCGGGATGCTGAAGAAGTCGGACAAGCGGGCCGAGTTGCGGCAGTGGGAGGTGCAGGGCCGCCACCTGTGCCAGAGCGGACAGGGCGAGGCGGGGCTGAAGCTGCTCAAGAAGGCCGTGGACGCGACCAAGAACGACTACGGACACCACGCCTGGGGCAACGGCTCCGTGCTGATGGAGGCGTGGGGCGTCGGGGCGCTGGAGGCCGGCGACGCGGTGCAGGCGGAGGAAGCCTTCCTGGAGGCCTTGGCCCACGACAGCGGCAGCGTCCGCGGGGCGCTCGGCATGTGGGCCGTGTGCGACCGCCTCGGCCGCGCTACGGAGGCGGAGCGCTTCCTGGCGCTGGCGCAAAGGCTTTGGAGCCGGGCCGACCCCGACGACTTCCTCCGGCTGAAGAATGTACTTGCCTCGAAAGCAACCCGCCTGAGCACGATGGCCGCGGGGCGGGAGTAACCACTCGTTCGGCCGGGGCGCAAACCCCGGTCGACATACGAACCACGACGAGGCTTGCGCCCCGGCTGAACGATCGACCACAAACCCACGACTCTCATGATCCGCACCGCGTTCGTCGCTCTCGTGTTCGCGTCCGCCGCCGTCGCCGCCGATCCGGTGCAGTCCGGGATTCCGGTCGGCAAGCGGCCGGGGCCGTATAGCTTCCTCGTCGCCACCGGGCCGCAGCGCGGCCAGCCGACGTGCTACGTCTGCGAGCAGCACGAGGGCGGCAAGCCCGCCGCCGTCGTGTTCGCCCGGTCGCTGTCCGACCCGCTCGGCAAACTGCTGACAAAGCTCGACGCCGCCGGCGCCGGGAAGGACGCCACCGGCTACAAGGTGTGGATGACGCAAGTGACGCCGACCGCCGACCTCGACGGCCTGGCCGCGTGGTCGCAGAAGCAGGGGCTCAAAGGCGTACCGGTGGGCGCGTTCGAGGGGCCGGACGGCCCGCCGGCGTACCGCCTGAACCCGGATGCCGACGTGACGGTGATGCTGTTCGTGAAGACGCAGGTGGTCGCGAACTTCGCCTTCCGCAAGGGCGAACTCACCGACAAGGTCGTCGAGCAGGTCGTGGCCGCGACGCCGCAACTCTTCAAGAAGTGACCCCGCTCGCGGCGTTGCACCGCGGTGCAACGCCGCGAGCGGCGGAACTCATTCCTCGTCCGGGCGGTACGACTTGCCGCGGTGCCGCTGGTGCGACTCGTACTTCGCCTGCTTGCGGAACTTCGCCTCGTCGTCCACGAGTAGGGCGTCGAGCTGGTCGAGCGCGGCCAGCTCGGCCGCGGTCGCCGGCGTCCCCGGGACGGCACAGGTAGCCTCGCGGGCCATCGCGAGGAACGCCGCCGTGCCCGCCCGGTCGCCGGCCTCCGACGCCCGCGTCGCAGCCTTCTTCGCCCGCGCCGCCACCAGTAGCGCCGCCTGCTCCTTCACCTCGGGGTTCTCCGGCAGCGCGTCCCACACCGCCGACGGCACCGCCGGCAGTGTCAGCCCCGCCACCGCGACGCGCTTGCCGTCGCCGTTCGCCGGCGTCCACTCGACGCGGAACCGGGCCACCGGCACCTCCCCTTCCCCGCCGGGCACCGTCACCCGCACGACCACGCTCACCGGCATCCCGCCGATCAGGTTCGGCAGCCGGTAGCGGCCGTCGGGGGTGGTGTCGAGTTCGTTCAGCACCTCGCTGAACACCACGCCGGGGGCCGACTCCACGGCGAACGTCGCGTCGGTGCCGACGGTCGCGCTCAGGCCGCGCAACTCGGCCCCGAACAGCCCCGGCAGCTGGGCCGGGCTCTCGACGTAGTAGTAATTCCCGTCGCCGCTGCGGGCCATCGCCTCGAGCAGGTCCTCGTTGTAGTCGGCCCCCAGGCCGATCGCCGACGTGCTCACGCCGGCGGTCGCCGCCTTGTGAACCTCGGTGGCGATCACGTCCGGCCGGCTCTCGCCGACGTTGGCCAGGCCGTCGGACAGGAGCAGCACGCGGTTCAGCCCGCCGGCCACGTGGCCGGCCCTCACCTGCGCCGCCCCCTCGGCCCACCCGCCGAACAGGGCCGTGCTGCCGCGCGGCGCCACCGACTCGATCAGCCCGGCGACGCGGGTCTTGTCCGGGACGCCGTTCGGCACGATCGTCTCGACGCGGTCGTCGAAGATGGTGACGCTGACGCGGTCGCCGTCGGCCAGTTCGCGGACGGCGAACACGGCGGCCTGCTTGGCGAACGCCAGCTTGCGGACCTCCCCCATCGAGCCCGAGCGGTCGAGGACGAGGCCGAGGTTCAGCCGCGGGCGGCCGGCCGCGGGGGCGGCGGCGGGCGGGGTGATCGTCACGAGCAGGTCGAGAGTGCAGGCGCCGTCGGCGCGGACGGCCGGGCGAGACGGCAGCACGCTGACGCGGGCGTCGGGCATGACGGACTCCGGGTTGGGAAGGAAGTGACGGGAACCGGACACGCCCGGCGGCGCGGCGGTTCGCGGGTGGTGATTCGCCCGCGCCCCGCCGGCATTGTACCGTCCGGGCGTTCGTACAATTCCGGCATGTGGCCGAACCGCGACTCGACCGACCGCCTCCTCGACGACGCCCGCGCCGGCGACCCGGCCGCGGTGGACCGGCTGCTGGGCGAATTCCGCGAACCGCTGCGCCGCGTCATCGGCCTGCGGCTCGACCCCGCGGTGGCACGTCGGGTGGACGCCTCCGACATCGTCCAGGACGTGCTCATCGAGGCGAACCAGCGCCTGACGGACTACCTGAAGAAGCCGGACATGCCGTTCCACCTGTGGCTGCGGCACCTGGCCCAGGACCGCATCATCGACACGCACCGCCGCCACCGCCTGGCCCAGCGCCGCAGCGTGGACCGCGAACAACCCATCGCCCGGCCGGCGTGGGCCGAAGAGAGCAGCGCCTCGCTCGTCGCCCAGCTAATCGACACCGAACGGACGCCGACGTCCGAGGCCATCGCCCACGAACTACGCCGGCGGCTTGAGGCGGCCGTGGACCAGCTGGGTGACGACGACCGCGAGGTGGTGCTGATGCGCCACACCGAGGGCCTGTCGAACCAGGAGGTGGCACACGCGCTCGGCCTGACGGAGGCAGCGGCGTCGATGCGCTACCTGCGGGCCCTCCGGCGGCTCCGCGGGGTGCTGGTGCCGGACGGGAGTGCGGGCGAGGCGGACTTGTAGTTCGGTTCCCGCTCGTGGCTTCTCGTCGGGCGACGCCACGCCGCAAGCGGGAACCGAACCGGACCCACGCTACCCCGCGGGCTCCAGCCATTCCCGCAAATCCGTCTCCAGCTCCTGCACGAACTTGCTCCGCGGCAGCACCCGGTTACACCCCGCCTCGCGCGCCGCCCGCAGCGTCTCGGCCTCGACGTGCGACCCGAACGCCACCGTCGTCGGCATCACCGGGCACGCCTCGCGCAACCCCGCCAGGAGCGCCGGCACGTCGAGCCCGTCCGCGTGCAAATCGAGAATCACCCCACCGGGCGGCTCCTGACGCGCCAGCGCCAGTAGCGCCGCGGTCGTGCGGGCCTGCTTCACGGTCAATCCGGCGGCGCGGGCGGTCGCGGCCACGCGGCTGAAGAAGATCAGGTCGTCGCACAGCATCACGCCGTTCGTCATTCCGTCTTTATACTCTGAACTGCGACCGCCGAACTCGAACCCCCCGCTCTCCCATGCCCGAACCGCTCCGCCGCGTCCCCGCGTCCGCCCTCGTGTCCGGGTGGGACTTCAGCACCGGGGCCGTGAAGGCGCTCGCCTTCGACCTCGCCGGCAACGTCGTCGCCGAATGCCGCTTCCCCACCGACCTGTGGACCGAGGGCGGCGTCTCCGAGCTGAACCTGATGACGCTCGAAGGCCAGGCCCGCGCCAGCACCCGCGCCCTCGCCGCGCGGCTCAGGGAACTCGGCCGGCTCGACGACTGGCTCGTCGGCGGCATCTCCGCGACCCACCACAGTGCCGGCCGAGTGGATACCGACGGTAATCCGGTACGCCGCGCCATCTGCTGGAACGACCAGACGCTCGCCCGGTACCACGCCGACGGCCTGAAGCGCCTCGGCGGGCCGGACGTGCCGCGCGACCTCACCGGCGGCCCGTGGGCGGTCCGCTACTCGCTCAGCCACTTCGTGAAGGACGAAGCTACGCTTTCGCCCGCCGACTGGAAGCGGACGCGCTGGACGCTCGGCCACGGCCCGCTCGCCGCGGCGTACCTCACGGGGAGGTTCGGCGTCACGAGCGTGTCGAGCGCCGCGTCCACCGGCATCATGGACCTGCGCACGAACCAGTGGCGCCGCGAGATGCTGAACGCCCTCGCCAGCCCGGGGTACCGCGACCAGGCGTGGGACAGCCTGCCGCAGATCATCGACATGAACGAGGCCGTCGGCGCGCTCGCGGAGCACGTCGCCCTCGACGCCCGGCTGCCGCCCGACGTGCGGCCGTTCGTCTTTCCCACGCTCGACGACCAGGCCGCGGGGCTCGTCGGCGGCGGGGCCACCGACGCCGGCCACGTCGCCGTCATCCTCGGCAACTCGGCCGTCGTCAACTCTTCATCGGCGGCGCTGCCGAGCGGCGGCTCGCTCGACGCGATGAAGTTGAACTGGGGGCCGTACCTGTGGATGCGCTGCTACTCGAACGGGGCGCAGTTCCTCGACCGCGTCGTCGGCGCGAACCCCGACTGGCCGAAGCTCGAAGCGGCGGCGGCCGCCGTGCCCGCGGGGTGCGGCGGCGTGGCGGTGCTGCCGTTCGTGCTCAGCGAGCCGTCGGTCGGCGTGCCGGCGCCGCGCGTGGAGTGGTTCCCGAAACAACCCGACGGCGCCGGCCTGAGGCTGCGGGCGGCGTTCGAGGCCATCGCGTACCTGATCGCGCTCGGCGTGCGGGAACACGAGGCGGCCGGGCAGTCCATCACCCGCGTGACCGTCAGCGGCGGCATCGCCCGGTCGCCGTTGATGGTGGAAATTCTCGCCAGCGTGCTGAACAAGCCGCTGGAGTTGCTGGTGTCTTCGGAGGGGCCGGCGCTGGGGGCCGCGGTCACGGCGCTGGCCGGGTACGAGACGAGCCTGCGGGCGGCGGTCGGCGAGGGGGTTCCGTTCACCGTCGCGGACGCGGTGGCGACGATGGTGAAGTTCCGCGGTCGCGTGGAGCCGCGGCGCGAGTGGGTAGCGGACTACGCGACGGGGTTGGCGACGTTCGCGGGGCGGATCAAGTAGCCCCGCCGCGTGCGGCGTAGCGTGGTGCATCGCTACGCCGCACGCGGCGAAATCTCATCACTTCTTCGCGGCCGCGGCGTCGATCATCCGCAGGTACACGGGCGCCACCGGCGGTACCAGCTCGGGAATCTCCCACGCCGGGATCGGCGGCCGCCGCGACGCCGCGAACCGAAGGCGGGCGCCCTCGATGTCACCCTCCAGCAGAGCCAGGTAGCCGCGGCGGAAAAAGAACGCCGCCTGCTGGTCCGACTGGGTGAGGACGTTCTGCCGCACCTGCAGGTACATCCCGACCCGCTGCTGGTAGAACCGCCCGAGTTCGGTCGTGGTGTTGAGCGACGGCACCACCGTCGCCGCCGGCCAGCCGAACGGCAGGGCGTCGGCGGGCGGCGGCGCCGCCGGCAACAGCGCCACCCTCCCCTCCGTCTCTTCCAGCATCCGTCCGGCGCCGTCGTAGTTGCCGGTCACCACGAGCAGTTGGCTCTCCACCATCCGAAGGTACGCCTTGTTCACGGCCGCGCCCGGCACCGGCGGCTGGGCCGCGGCCAGTTTGTCGAACGACTCGCGCAAGCCTTCCAGGTCGGCCGCCGCGTCCTCGACCCGGCCGACGGCCAGTTCCAGGCCGACGACCTGAAGGTAGCGCCGCCCCAGGTCGGCGCCGAACTCGGCCTGGGCCTCGCCCTCGGACAGGTCCTTCACCATCTGGATCGCCGCCCCGGTCAGCCGCAGCGACACGGCCGCGTCGAACTGGTCCTTCTTCGCCGGCTTCAGTTCGCTGACCCGGCGGAAGTTGTCGATCGCTTGCTGGCGGGCGGCCCCGAGCCGGTCGGCCTGCGCCTTGAGCCCCTTCAGAATTTGCTCGCGGCGCTCGCGGCCCTCCTTGTCCTCGGGCCGGGCCTGCACCTCGCGGTCGGCGTACCGGCCGGCCAGGATCACGGCTTCGTGGGCCAGGTCGATCGGGTAGTGGTACGGCACCTTCACGACCTGCCCGCCCTGGGTCTGCACGGACTGCGCGGCCAGGTCGCTGAGGCCGGGCAGGTCCACCGGCAGGCCGGGGACGCCGCCGTTCCGCTGCGGGTTGCCGGAATAGATCGCGGCCAACTGCCGGGCCACGGACCACCCCTCGGTGGTGGTCACGCCCGGCTCGATCTCCTCGGGCGGGGGGAGTCGCGACAGGCACTGCCGCAGGGCGCACACCACGCCGACGGCGCGCTCGCTGTCGTTGACCGGCAGTTCGGGGTCGCCCAGCGCCCTGGCCAGCGCGCTGTACCCGTCGGGGTGGTCGGGGTTGTCGGCGATCGCCTTGCGGGCCGCCTTCAGGGCCAGGACCGGCGCCGCCCGCAGGCTCCCGTCGGCCGGTTGAATCGACCGCGAGTTCCCCTGCGCGTACTGGTTCTCCATCACCATCTGGAACATGTTCGCGCCGAGCGGCGGGTCGAAGCCGAGCGGCGCGATGCGGCCCATCAGTACGGCCGCCTGGAACGCCGGGGCGAACCGCGACGCCATCATGATTTCCTTGTACTCGAGCCACGCCAGCGCCTCCTCGGCGGCCGGCGGGGCGGGGCGGACGGGGTGCGTGAAGTCGGTCTCCCACGACCGCGGCGGCGGCACCGGCACGACCTGCCCCGGCGGCAGCTTCTCGGCGTCGGGGCCGAACGCCAGCGCTACCGGGTCGACGCGGAGGCGGTCGAACGACGCGGCGCCGGCGCCCCGCCACCCGCACAGGGTGCTGCGACCGTCGAGGTACCACGCCGCGCAGCGGGCCTCGTTCGCCCACAACTGGTGGCTCGCCACCTTCGTCAGCAGCCGCGCCAGCGGCGTGTCCGCGGCGGACGCCGACACGGACACGTAGCTCACCTTCGCGTCGTCGAACACCGCGACGGCGTCCTTGAAATTGACGCCCTCGGCCGCGCGGGTGACGCCGAGCCCCTGGCGGGCCTTGACGAACGCCGGCCACTCGGCGCGGTGGTGGTTGTACCGGCCGTTCACGAACACCCGCTCGCCGGGGGCGTACCAGGCCAGGTAGTTCGACAGGTCGAGCGCGGCCACGAACCCGCGGTCGTCCGGCCCGAGCCGGCCGTCGGCGCGCCACTTCCCGACCTGCGCGGCGGCGCGGGCCAGCGCCGGGTCGGGCACCACCTCCCACCCCACACGCCGGGCCGTCGCCGGGTTCGACGACTGCGGGTGGAGCCACCCGGGCCAGGCGCACGCGCCGAGCGCCACCAGCACGATCACCGACGCGACGCGGCCCACGGTCGAGAGGGCCAGCGCCATGCGGGTGCCGGTGTCGTCCTCGGAGCCGAGTTCGACGCGGGCGGAGTATTCGTTCAGCCGGCTGGCCAGGAGCGGGATGCTGACGGCGGCGAGGAACGGCACGGCGAAGATGCTCTTGAGCGCCAGCGCCGCGATCCCGAACCACAGGAGTGCGTGCGGCAGCGGCAGCGGCTCCACGTCCCACGGCTTTCCCGCCAGCCGGGCGACGATGCCGGTGAGGGCGACGGCGTACAGCCCGCCGAACAGGAGCACGGCCAGTGCCAGGCCGTTGCCGTTGTAGCCGAGCGCGGGGTTGTCCCAGTACTCGCCGGTCATCGGGGCCAGGAGGAGCCGGCGGAGGTACGGGTCTTCGGTGCCGGGGCCGCCGACGAGTTCGTAGGGCAAGTCCCAGACGCGGACGTGGTGCGGGTTCAACATGCACGCCAGCACGCCGACGCCGAGCGCCTTCGCCAGCGTCGTCGCGTCCGGCAGCGGGCCGAGCGGGTCGTCCGGCGGCAGCGCCGGGCCGTCGGCGTTGAACGCCTTCGTGCGCACCACCTCGCCGACCAGCAGCAGCAGCAGAGACAGCGGCCCGACGAAGAACCAGGCGTCGCAGTTGGCCCAGAACCAGAACGTGACGCCGATTGAAATGGGAAGCCGCCACGACCCGGGCGGGCTCGGCACGCGGAAGATCAGGAACAGCGTGACCGACAGGAAGAAGAACGACGCCGTCAGTGGCGTGAGCGTGAGCCGTGGCCCCGCGGCGACGACGGCGACCGCGGCGACCACGGCCCACGGCCACAGCGCGTGCGGCGTGCGGCGGATGCCGATCAGCAGCCCGACGGCCACGGCCACGGCCAGCGCCTTGGCGAACACGAGGGCGAACCCGTCGCTGCGGTACAGGACGTAGGCGCCGAGGTCGAACAGCCACGCGTGGTTGACCCACGGCCGGTCGGCGGCGGTGTAGCTGAACGGGTCCGTGCCGGGTGTGTAGTCGCCGGTGGTGAGCATCCGCCCGGCGGCGAGGTGAACCCACAGGTCCGAGTTGCGGGCGGCGAACGACGCGACGAGGAACGCCAGCGCCACCGCCAGCGCGACGAGCAGGGTGTCGGCCCCGGAGTACCACTGCGGCCACTTCGCCGGCTTGGTCGCGACCGGCGGCGGCGGTGGGAGCGGCGGCAGTTCGGCCGGGGCGGCGGCGTCCGGCCCCGGCGGCGCCTCGGCGCCGGGCGGGTCACCGGGGGTCGGCGGCTCCGGCGGGGTCGGCGGCGGGGCGGTCAACTTCACGGCAACCTCGTGCTGCGGGAGGGGTCAGGCTAGCTCCCCCCGTTCTACGGTCAAGCGACCCCGGTGGGTCGGTGGCGCGGTCCGGTTGCCGCTCGCGGCGTAGCAGGGGGCCCCGCTACGCCGCGAGCGGCGAAGCCCCGAGCCTTTCACTTCGTCGGGCGAATCCGCACCGCCCGGAACGCCACCGGGCCGTGGTCCGCCTGGAGCATGAGCGGCCCGGTCGGCGTCTCGGCCTTCGGGTAGTTGTTCCCGGTCGGCGTTCGCAGCTCCTGGTTCTCGTGAATCACCTGCCCGTTCAGTACGGCGCGGACCACGGCCGCGTTCGCCGACTTCTTGCCGTCCGCACCGAACCGCGGGGCGCGCCACGTCAGGTCGAGCGTGTTCCACTCCCCGGCCGGGCGACCGGCGTTCGCCTTCGGGGCGATCCCCTTGTCGATGTGGTGGTAGTTCGGCGTCGTGTCCGCGCGCGGGTAGATGCCGCCCATCGAGTCGCCGGTGGGCTCCTTCGGCGGGGTGCGGTCGATGAACTGGATTTCGTACACGCCCTGGAGCTTGACGCCGCTGTTGCTGTTCTTGGCGACCATGAACTCGACGTGAACGTCGCAGTCACCGAAGCTGGCGCGCGTGTACAGGTCGGCGATGCGGCCCTTGTCGCCGTTCACCCAAATCGTGCCGCCGGCGGCCTTCTCGGCCTTCAGCTTCGTCGCCTTCTCGGGGTCGAGGCTGACGCGGTCGGTGACGATCCAGCCCGGATCGACCTTCTTCCACGCCTCGGGCTTCATCAGGTCGATCCAGCCGGCCGGGGCGGGCGCGTCCGAGCCGGGTGCGTCAGCCCCCGGAGTCCAACCCAAGACGGCGGCGACCAGGCAGCACGCGGCGAGACGCATGGGCGGTCCTTTCGGGGTGAATTCGGTACCCGGTGCGGGTCGGGGTCATTATCATCAGTCCGCCCCGACCGGGGGCCGAATTTCCGCACGCTCCGGAGGAACCCCATGCCGCTCTCCCGTCGCGCCCTCGCCGCCGGCCTGTTCGCCCTCGCCGCACTCGCGCCCCGGCTCGCCCCCGCCGCCGACGAGGCCGCCCCGACCGCGTACTGGGTGTACTTCGGCACCTACACCGGCGCCAAGGCCGGCGACAGCAAGGGGATTTACCGCGCGAAGCTGGACATCAAGACGGGCAAGTTGTCGCCCGCCGAGCTTGCCGCGGAAGTCGCCAGCCCGTCGTTCCTGGCGGTGAACGCGCCGGGCACCGCACTGTACGCCGTCGGCGAGACTGGTGGAAAGGACGGAGGCGGTGTCTTCAGCTACAGCGTCGACCGCAGGACCGGCGCCCTGAAGAAGACCGGCGAGAGCACCAGCGGCGGGTCGGGGCCGTGTTACGTGTCGGTCGGCGCCGGCGGGAAACTCCTCGGCGTGGCGAACTACGGCGGCGGCAGCACGGCGCTGCTGGCGGTCGACAAGACCGGCGCGGTCGGTAAGCGGGTCGCGTTCTTCCAGCACGCCGGCAACGGGCCGAACTCGGGCCGGCAGAAGGAGCCGCACGCGCACTGCACGCAGTTCAGCCCGGACGGCAAGTACGCCCTCACCGTGGACCTGGGCATCGACCGCGTGAAGGTCTTCGCCCTGACCGCGGACGGGGCGACCGAGCAGCCGGAGAAGGACGTCGTGATCCCGCCCGGGTCCGGCCCGCGGCACATCGCCATCGCCCCGGACGGGAAATTCGCTTACGCTTGCGGCGAGCTGGACATGACCGTAAACGTGGTGCGGCTGAACCTGGCCGGCAAGAGCGAGGTGATCCAGACGCTGAGCACCGTGCCGATGAAAGCGGCGGGTCAGTCCACGGCTGAGTGCGTGCTGCACCCGAGCGGCAAGTTCGTGTACGTGTCCAACCGCGGGCACCACAGCGTCGCCGTGTTCAAGGTGAACGACGACCGCAAACTAACCGCGGCCGGGCACATCACCGGCGACATCAAGACGCCGCGGAACTTCGCCATCGACCCGACCGGAAAGTGGATGCTGATCGCCGGCCAGGACGGCGGCAAGGTCGGCGTGTGGGAACTCGACCCGACGACCGGGGCCGGGAAGGAGACGGGCAGCACCACCGCGGTGAGCCGGCCGGTGTGCGTGCGGTTCGTGCCGGTCGAGGAGTAATTCTGTTCCGCCGCTTGCGGCGTTTCGTTGCCCAGTGCAACGCCGCGAGCGGCGGAACCCTAATCGCTCACCAGCTCTCCCAGCGGCGACCGCAGCCGCGCCCCCAGCTCCGGCAGCAGCCCGTAGGCGTGGGCCAGGTACTGCACCGGGTGGAACGCCCGCTTCCCCGTCCCCTCCTGCATCTGCAGCCGGCACGACCCGCACTCCGTCGCCCCGAGCAGCAGGCCCGGCCGGTCGAACGCCTCGATCATCCGCCGGCCGGCGCGCAGCGAGGCGTCGTAGTTCGCCTCCGCGAGCCCCCACGGCCCGGCCATCCCGGAGCAGCCCACGTCGATCGGCTGCACCGTTATTCCGGGGATGAGCCCGAGCAAGCCGGGGCCCGACACCGGCCCGCGCAGCGCCTTCAGGTGGCACGGCACGTGATGGCCCAGCTCCAGGTTCAGCGGGCGGAAGTCGGTGCGCAGCAGGCCGTCCGCGTGGAGGCCGCCGAGAAACGTGGTCAGCTCGGTTGTGGCGGCCGCGACCGCGGCGGCGTCGGCGTCGTCGAGCAGGAGCAGGTAATCCTGCGTGAGCGTCATCGCCGCGGTGGGCTCCGAGCAGACGATGCGGTACCCGTCGCGGGCGTAGTCGGCGAGGGCGCGGACGTTTCGCACGGCCAGTTCGCGGGCCGTCTCCAGGTCGCCCTGCGCGAGCGGGGCGGCCCCGCTGCCGACCTGCCGCTGCGGCACCACGACCGTGATGCCGTTGTGCCGCAGCACCGCCACGGCCGCGGCCCCGACCGACGGGTCGAAGACGTTGGCGAACGTGTCCGCGAAGTACGCCACCTTCGGCGCCTCCGGGTTCACCGGCCCCCGCCGCTCGCCGCGAGCCGCCCGTAAGAACGTCTGGTGCGCCAGCGACGGGAGCCGCCGACGGCGCGACAGGCCGATGAGCTTCTCGATCACCCACCGGGCCGGCCGATTCCCCAGAACAGCGTTCGACAGCGGCGCCAGCCGCGACGCGAACGCGGCGAGCCGGTCGGCGCGGGCGAGCACCCACGAGACGCGGTCGAGGCCGTGGTCGGCGTGGCGGCGGGCTTTGGCCTCGATCATGAGCCGTGGCACGTCCACCCGCGACGGGCACTCGTCCCGGCACATCTTGCAGTTGACGCACCGCGACACCACCGGCCGGGCGTCGTCCGAGCCGAGGTCGGCGTGCCCACGAACGAGGTTGGCCATGGCCCGCGGCGCGGCCTCCTCGAGCCCCGCGGCGGTGAACGCCGGGCACATCCGCGCCGCCCCGCCGCGCGGCCGGCAGTCCCCACAGCCGGAGCACTTCCCCGCTTCCGCGGTCGGCTCCGTCTCCTTCCAGACCAACAGTGACGCCCGCGGCGCGGCCGGTCCCTCGACCACAGGCTCCAGGCTCCCGGCTCCCGTCTCCTGTCCCGCCCCCCGCAACGGCCACGCCGGGCGGCTCGGGTCGGGGCCGATGATCTTGCCGGGGTTCAGTACGTTCTTCGGGTCGAACACGCGCTTCAGTTCGCGGAACACAGGCAGGATCGGGCCGTACTGCCGCTCCACCCACGGCGTGCGCGCGATGCCGGTGCCGTGCTGCGTGCTGACCGTCCCGCCCAGCGCGAGCGCGAGTGCGTGAACGGCCTCGGCGACCGGCCACATCTTCGCGCGGTCGGCCGGGTCGGCGAGGTCGATCAGCGGCCGGGTGTGAACCTGCCCGGCGAGCGCGTGGACCAGGAACGACGCACTGAGTTCGAACCGCTTCAGCACGTCCTGGGTGCCGGCCAGGAACTCGGCGACGGCCGCCGGCGGGACACCCACGTCCTCGACGAACGCCGCCGGCCGCGGCCCGCGGCCGATGCCGTACAGGCCGTTCACCGCGGCCTCCCGCACCGCCCGCACGCGGGCGACGCCGTCGGGGTCGCACGTCGGCTCGGCGAGCACGACCAGCTTGTGCGTCTCTTTCAACTTCTCGACGGCGCCCCAGGCGCGTTCGGCGGCCTCGCGCTCGGTGTCGGCCTCGAACGCGACCAGCAGCGCCGCCCCGACCGCCGGTGGCACGGCGTCGACCCCGCGGCCGGAGAGCGACAGCAGCCGGCGGTCGAGCAGGTCGGCGGCGGTCGGCTCGAACGGGTGCAGGTCGGCGGCCGCGCCCACCGCGGCGTCGAGCGTCGGGAAGCCGAGCAACGCCAGGCACGTGCCGCCGGCGAGCGGCACGGTGGCGACCGTGGCTTCGGTGAGGAAGCCGAGCGTGCCCTCGGAGCCGCACAGCAGTCGCGGCAGGTCGAGGCCGGCGTCGGTGAGCACGTCGTGGAGGAGGTAGCCGCAGCGGTTGAACGGCGTCTGCGGCCGCGCGAGGTGGATCAGGTCGCGGTTGGCGCGCAGCAGTTTTGCGGTGCCTTCGACCAGCGTGAGCGTCCGCACCGTGAGCCCGGTCGCCGCCGGGCTGCCGGGCGAGAAGAGGGCATCGCGGGTGCCGTCGTCCCACACGACGCCGAGGCCGCGGACGTGGTCGCGGGTGTAGCCGTGGCGAACGGCGTTGCCGCCGCTGGCGTTCGTCGCCACCATCCCGCCGACGGTGCAACTGGCCCCGCTGGCCGGGTCCGGGGCGAACCGCCGGCCGACCTTCGCCAGTGCCGCGTTCAATTCCGCCAGCACCACCCCCGGCTCGACCGTCGCCGTGTCCGCGCCGACGTGGAGGATGCCGCGGAACTCGGCGCTGAGATCGACAACGAGGCCCGGCCCGAGCGACTCGCCGGCGACGCCGGTGCCGGCGCCGCGCGGCACCAGCGGCAGGGCGTGCTCGTGGCAGTACCTCACGAGGACGGCGAGGTCTTCGGCGTCCTCGGGGAAGGCGACGCCGAACGGGGCGACCTGGAACGGCGAGGCGTCGGTGGCGTACAGCATGCGCCGCACGGCGTCGAACGCCAGCCGCCCGCGAAACTCGCCGCGGAGGTCGTCGGCGATCTGGGTGGGCTCGGGCACAGGGGACAGGGGACAGGGGACAGGGGACAGGGGACAGGAGTCAAGATACGGGATGAATTCGTCCCCTGGCCTCTGGTCTCCTGTCCCCCGTCCCCTGTCAGCCCCGGCCCAACGCCAGCGACATGAACTCGGCCCGGGTGCTGGCGTTGGTCTTCACCAACCCGCGGACGGCGCTGGTCACGGTCAAGGCGCCGGGCTTGCGCACGCCGCGGATCGACATGCAGCTGTGCGTCGCCTCCACCACCACGCCGACGCCGCGGGGCTTCAACTCGTTCATCACCAGGTCGGCGATCGTCTCCGTCATCCGCTCCTGCACCTGCGGCCGGCGGGCGACGGCGTCCACCACCCGGGCCAGCTTCGACAGGCCGACCACCTGGCCGTCGGGCAGGTAGCCGACGTGGGCCTTGCCGAGGAACGGCAGCAGGTGGTGCTCGCAGCACGACGCGAACTCGATGTCCTTGACCAGCACCAACTCGTCGGCCGACTGCGTGAACGTCTTGGCGAGGAAGACCGCGGGGTCGGTGTGGAGGCCGGCGAACACCTCGGCGTACATCCGGGCCACGCGGTCGGGCGTCTCCTGCAACCCCTCGCGGTCCGGGTCCTCGCCGACGGCGTACAGGATTTCGCGGACCGCGTTCTTGATCCGCGCGTGGTCGACGGGGCCGAACGGGGCGGCGGCCAGCTGCGCCAGCGCCGCGAGCGTCACCGGGTCGTCGTCGTCGCAGCCGGGGTAAGGCTTGGGGGTCGCACTCGACACACGGGCTCTCCGGGAGGGAAATCTTCCTACATTCTAGCCCCTGGCGGGCGACGCCGGCCGGGGTTACCATCGAGGTGGGATGCCGGACGCACCCCACACCCGCGCCGGAGGCCGCTCATGGTTCCTCTCCCGACCCTCGACCTGGTCCCCGCCCTCCACGACGCCTTCGTCCGCGGAGACGCCGCCGAGCTCGACGCCCTCCTCGGCCCGGCCGACCCCGCCGCCGACCTGCGCGCCCTGCTGTCGCTCGCCGACGCGCCGCGCCTCCACCGCCTCCGCGACAAGCTGTACGACGGCCGCGTCGTCGCGCACTGCTTCCGCCGCGGCGCCGGCGCCGCCACCGAGGGCTGCGTGGCCTTTTGGCTCACCGGCGTCACGTCGGTGGCGGAACTGCTGGCGCTCGACTTCCCGAGCGACGACCACCGGCGGGCGGCGTGCCGCTCGCTCCGCGCCTGGGGCGACGGCACCCTGACCCGCGACATGGTGTTCGCCGGCCTCGAAGGCGCGATCTGGGACACCGTCCACACCGACGACCCGCTGGGGTGACCGCCGCATGACCCGCGCCCTCTTCGCCCTCGTGGTGCTCGCCTCGCCCGCCGCGGCCCGCCCGCCGAACGTCGTGTTCGTCCTCGCCGACGACCTCGGCTACGGCGACCTCGGCTGCTACGGCCAGGCCCGCGTCCGCACGCCGGTCCTCGACCAACTGGCGAAGGACGGCGTGCGTTTCACGCAGTGCTACGCCGGCAGCACGGTGTGCGCCCCGAGCCGGTGCGCGCTGATGACCGGGCTGCACACCGGCCACTGCCGGGTGCGCGGGAACGGCGGCGGCGGCGGCCCGCGGGCGAACGTGCCGCTGCGGCCCGACGACCCGTGCGTGGCCGATATCCTGAAGCGGGCCGGGTACGCCACCGCCCTCGTCGGCAAGTGGGGGCTCGGCGAGGAGGGGAGCGTCGGCGTCCCGACGCGGAAGGGCTTCGACCATTTCTTCGGCTACCTGAACCAGCACCACGCCCACAACTACTACCCCGATTTCCTGTGGCGCGGCGCCACGCGGGAGCCGGTCGCCAACCCTCAGAGCGCGACCGAGAACGTGGCCGCGAAGTTCGCGCACTACGCACCCGACCTGCTGCGCCAGGACGCGCTGCGGTTCATCACGGCCAACAAGGACCGGCCGTTCTTCCTGTACTTCGCCACGACCGCGCCACACGCCAACAACGAGCGCACCCGCGCCACCGGCGAGGGGAACGAGGTGCCGACCGACGCCCCGTACACGGCCGAGGCGTGGCCGCAGGCGGAGAAGAACAAGGCGGCGATGATCACCCGGCTGGACGCCGACGTGGGGGTGCTGTTGGCGAAGCTCCGCGAGTTGGGCCTGGAGCGGGACACGCTGGTGGTCTTCAGCAGCGACAACGGCCCGCACCGCGAGGGCGGGAACGACCCGGCGTTCTTCCGCAGCAGCGGCCCGTTCCGCGGCATCAAGCGCGCCCTCACCGACGGCGGCATCCGCGTGCCGGCCATCGCCCGCTGGCCCGGCACGATCCGCCCCGGGGCCACTTCCGAGCACGTGTGGGCGTTCTGGGACGTCCTGCCGACGGCGTGCGACCTCGCCGGCGTGCCGACGCCAGCGGGCCTCGACGGCATCTCCATCACCCCGACGCTGACCGGGAGGGGGGAGCAGCGGCGGCACGACTTCCTGTACTGGGAGTTCCACGAGGGCGGTTTCAAGCAGGCGGTCCGGCACGGCAACTGGAAGGCGTTGCGGCAGGCACCGGGTGCGGCGCTGGAACTGTACGACGTGGTGACCGACCCGGGCGAATCGCGCGACGTGGCGGCCGCGAACGCGGACGTGGTAGCGCGCGTCGAGGCGTACCTGCGAACGGCGCGGACCGAGTCGCCTGAGTTCCCGGTTCGCGCCGCGAAGAAGTGACCCCTGCTCGCGGCGTTACTTCCCCCGCCGCTGCGCGAACACCCACGTCCACAACTCGCGCTCGCGGAACGCCGGCGCCCAGCTGTTGTGCCCGACGCCGGGGTACTCGGTGTAGCGCGGCTGCGCCCCCGCCGCCCGCAGCGCCGCCACCGCCTCCCGCGACCCGCTCGGCGGCACCACCGTGTCCTTGTCGCCGTGGAACGCCCACACCGCGACCTTCGCCACGTCCTTCGACTTCGACACGTCCATCGCCCCGCACACCGGCACCGCGGCGGCGAACAGCCCCGGCCGCCGCTGGATCGCGTCGAAGGTGCCGTACCCGCCCATGCTCAGGCCCATCACGTACACCCGGTCCGGGTCGATCGGCAACTCCTTCAGGCTGGCGTCGACCAGTTGCAGCGCCAGGTCGAGCGGCTCGCTCACGGCCGGCGACGTGTAGCTCCCCTTCGCCCACGGCACGTTCACCCACTGCTTGCCGTCCGGGCACTGCGGCAGCAGCGCGAACGCCTTCGCCTCCTTGACCTCGGCGCGGCCGAGCGGGCCGGTCCCCTTCTCCCACACATGGATGAGTTGCTTCGTGTTGTCGCTGCCGCGCTCGCCGGCGCCGTGGAGGACGAGCACGAGCGGGTACTTCTTCCCCGGCTCGACGCCGGCCGGGCGGATCAGCCGGTACGGCAGCGCCTTGCCGCCGGGGGCCGTAAACGTCTTCGCCTCGGGCTCCGCGGGTTGGCCGGGGGTCGCGAGCGCGAGCATGAGCACGGCGGGGGTCATGGGGGTGCCTCGGGGTTGGGATCGGGTATGATCTTACAACCCGCGGAGGGCGGCCCGTGCGGATCGTCGGCTACCTGTGGGCGGCGCCGGTCACGCTCGTCGGCCTGCCGCTCGCGCTCCTCGCGGCGGCGACCGGCGGCGGTGTCCGGGCGCGCGGCGGGGTCGTGGAAGTGTGGGGCGGCGCGGCCGGCCGGCTCCTCCGCGGCGGGGCGGCGATGGCCCTCGGGCACGTGATACTGGCGCGGGACGCGGCCTGCCTGGAACGAAGCCGGCGGCACGAGTTGGTGCACGTCCGCCAGTACGAGCAGTGGGGGCCGCTGCTCCTGCCGGCGTACTGGCTTGTCGCAATGTGGCTGAGGTGGCGCGGGCTGCACCCGTACCTGGATCACCCGCTGGAGCCGCCGCCGCTCACCTGACCAACTCGGACAACTGCCGCGGAGTCGGTGTCGTCCACGCGGCGTGCGGCGGCGCCGGGCGGCGCGACGGCGCCGATTCATCCGGCGCCTGCGCCCGTGCCACCGGCTGCGGCGCGGGCAGCGGTAGTGGTTGCACACCCGGCGGCGTGTACCGCACCGGCGGCGAGCCGCCGCGCTGCACGGTGAAGGTGCCGGCCGGCGTGCTCACGATCACCCCGCCGGCGTTCGCCGGCCGGTACGGCTCCTTCAGCGTCGATTCGGCGTACCGCAGCGCCCGCTCCGTGTTCGGCGACAGCGGGGGGTTCGGCCCCGCCATCAGCCCCGGCACGGTCCTCGGGATCGGCTGGCCCACCGGCACCGGCGGCGGAGGAACCGCCTTCCCCACCGGCAGCGGCGCCGGCGGCATCTCGCCCGTCGCCACAGCGAGTGTGTCCAGCCGCCGCACCCACGCCCGCACGTGGCCCGTGGTCAGCGCCGGCGCCTTCGCCCGCATCACCGCCAGCACGCCCGCGAAATAGGCCGCCGCGTTCGACGACCCGGCCGTCTCGTCGCCGCCGGTGAACCGCGCCACCCCGGCCCGCAACAGCACGTCCGGCTTCACCCGCCCGTCGGCCGTCGGCCCCACTGCCGACGACGCCGACGTGTCGCCCACGGTCAGCACGCCGGGGTGGTCCGCCGGCGGGTAGATTTCGCCGCCCGCACTCGCGTCCAGCAGTTCGACCGGCAGCGCCTGCTTGCCGGTAGCCGGGTCGGCGAACGGGGCGTCCTTCGCCGGGGCGATCTGCACCCGCAGCCGGTCGCGCGGGCCGAACGCGCCGGCCTTCGACTTCACGCGGATGCGGTACTCCTGCCCCGCGAGGACAGCGGGGAGGTCGGTGAGTACGACGCGCTCGCGCGGGTTCCGCGTCTCACCCTGGCCGGCCGCCTTCGCCGCGGTCACCTGCACGAGGTCGCTCTTGCCCACCACTGTCCCGCGGGCGTCCTCCACGATCAGGTCCAGGTCCTTGTCGGTGCCGGCGTCCTCGGCGTCCTTGTAGTCGTTCCACGTGAGCGTGACCGTGACCGCGCTCTCGTCGAAGCGGTTGCTGAACCGCAGAGCCGTGCCCAGCGGCGCCCCGCGGAAGCGGACGTAGCCGTCGGGGCCGACGTCCACGGGGCCGTTGAACACCTTGCCGCCGTTGTTGCCGGCGGCGTTCACCCACAGGATGCCGCCGGCGACCGCTTCATCCACGGCGGCGTTGACCGGCCCGCGGCCGTCGTAGTTGCCGGCGCCCTCGAACGTGCCGCTGAAAAGGATCACGTCCGCCTTCTGCTCGATCGCGTACTTCACGGCGCGGCGGAACAGCGTCGGCCCGTTGGCGTTCAGGAGCAGGAACTTCGGCCCCTCGGGCTTGTTGCCGCTGACCGCCCACACGAGCTGCGCCATGAGCCGGCCGTGGGCGTCGCCGGGGGCGAACGGCCGCTGGAAGGCCGGGTCGCCGAGGTTGTTCCGCTGCACGAAGTCGGCCGGGTAGTGCTCCACGACCGCGGCCGTGGCGGGGAGGTACGGCCGCTTGCCGTCGACGCCGGCGAACCCGGTGTCGAGGACGGCGACGGTGACGTTGGCGAGGTTCTCGGGGGCGGCGTAGTCGGGGAGGAGGCCGAGCTGCTTGCGCGCCTCGTCGGCGTTGGCGGGGCGGGACACCGCGGGGGCGTCGGCCGCGGCGGCGAGCCCGGCGAGGAGCGACCCGGCGGCGAAGGCGAGGAGGCGCGTCATGGTGTGGGGCGGGCAAGGGATGAGCCGGCCGGGTGAGCGGGACACCCGGCCGGGGAGGGTCACCACCAGCAGCCGGGGCCGCCGTAGCCGTACCCGAAGCCGCCGCCGTAGTACGACGTGTACCCGATGCTGATCCCGACCGGGCGGTAGCCGTAGCCGCCGAACCCGCCGTAGTACGCCGGGTAGCCGAACCCGACGCCGTAGTACGGCCGGTAGCCGTAGCTGACGCTGAACCCGCCGTAGTAGGGCCGGTAGGCGTAGCCGCCGTAGTAGCCGTGGCCGTGGCCCCAACCGCCGTGGTAGCGGTGGGCCGCGGTCGGCGACTCGGCGTCCAGCTCGCTGCCGCCCGGGGCCGCCGTCACGAGCGGGGCCGGGGCGGGTGCCTTCGGCGCCTCCCTGTCCAGCTCGCCGGCGCGGGCGACGGTCGTCGCCCCGGCCAGCGTAAGCACACACGCTGCGATGCGAAACATGGTTGAACCCTCCGTGTGGTGCCGACCGGCGACCGACGTGCCGCCGGCGAACAACCCCCGTACCCAGGACGCCCCGACCGGCCCGACTTGCGCGGCCGACCGGGTCGTGCAGCCTTCCGGTATGGTAGCATGGAAGGGAAGCGGGAAATAGTTTATGCCGGAGCCGCCGGTCATGCGCCTCGCCGTCCCTGCGCTGATTCTGTTCACCGCAACGGCCCCCGCCGCCGCCCCCGTCCGCCTCACCACCGACGGCAGCTTCCGCCAGAACCTCCAGTGGTCGCCCGACGGCGCCCGGCTGCTGTTCACCCGCATCCACGACGGCAAGATGGCCCTGTGGACGATGGCGGCCGACGGCACCGACGCCAAGCGGCTGCTGCCCCAGCACAAGGAACCGCACTTCGACGGCCACTGGTCGCCGGACGGCAAGCGCGTCGTGTACGTGTACGACCGCCTCGAAGGGACCGACGGCAAGCTGCAAATCAACCACTGTGCCGCTGACGGCTCGGACGACAGGGTGTTGGTGCCGCACAAGGCGTTCGAGGAGTCGCCGCGGTGGAGCCCGGACGGCGGCCGCGTGCTGTGGGTGTCCACCCGCGACAAGAACCCGGAGCTGTACACCGTCGGCGCCGACGGCAAAGGTGTCGTGCGGCTGACGACGGAGGTGGCTTACGACCTGCACCCGGCGTGGAGCCCGGACGGCAAGCGGATCGCCTTCGCCAGCGGCCGCAGCGGCAAGCAGAAGCTGTACGTGATGAGCGCCGACGGCAGCGGCACCAAGAAGCTGACCGACGGCGACGGCCTGGACGCCTGGCCGGCGTGGAGCCCGGACGGCAAGCGGATCGCCTTCGTGTCGCACCGCACGGGCAACAACGACGTCTGGCTCGTGAACGCCGACGGCACCGGCCTGCGGAACCTGACGGCTCATCCGGCGCAGGACACGAGCCCCACGTGGAGCCCCGACGGCCGGCGAATCGCGTTCGTGTCCACCCGTCACGGCGGCAGTGACGTGTACGTGGTCCCCGTGGAGCCCACCCCGTGACTGACCGCGACGCCCTGTACGCGGCGGTGCTGGCCGCCCCCGACGACGACACCCCGCGGCTGGTGTTCGCCGACTACCTGGACGACACCGGCGTCCGCGCCGACGCCATCCGCGCGCGGTTCATCCGCAACCAGGTGGCGCTGGCGCGGGCCGAGCCGTGGTCGGACGAGCACGAGACGCTCTACCGCGCCACGGCACCGGTCGAACAGCAGTACAAGGCGGATTGGGCGACGCCGAACCTCGAGAACCCTAAGTCCGCTACCTTCAGCCGTGGCTTCGTTGGGTGGGTGGCTTGCGGGTCGCAGTGGTTCGTCGATCACGGGTCACGGATGCTCGATTCGCACCCAATTGACAACGTGATGTTCAACGATCTGTTCGACGAGGCATCCCGGCCGGCCGTCGAACGCCTCCTGGCCTGCGCGCCGTTTGAACGGCTGCGGGTCACCGACTTTGGGGGCGAGTTGGTCGATGACACCTTCGTCGCCGCCCTGGCTGCTTCACGCGCCGCCCGCTCTCTCCGCCGGCTCGGGTTCGATTTCACTCGGCTCACACCCGGCGGTGTCACTGCCCTTCTCGGGGGTCGGCTGCCGGAGTTGACCGGTTTTGATCTGTCGTTCCATTACGACGAACTCGCCGGCCGTGACGACGAGATGATCGAGACACTGGTCCGAGCCCCCGGGGCCGCGGGGCTGGACCGCCTCCGCCTCGGTCGTGTGCGTTCGGCCCCCGTGGTCGCCCGGGCCTTGGCAGGATCGCCACTCCTCCGGGGGTTGACCGACCTCGCGCTCGACGGCACCGACGACGGTGTCGAGGGGTGGGCCGCGCTCGATCGCGGCGGAGTCGTCGCGCTCGCCGAATCGACGACACTACGCGGCCTCACATCCCTCAGCCTGGATTTCTTCGGGCTCGATGAACCGGCGGCGGTGGCGTTCGCCGAGGTCTACGCCTGGCCCGGACTCAAGCGCCTCTCGCTCCGCGGCAACGCCATCCCGGGCCGCGCCGTGGCTGCCTTCGCCGCCAACCCTCAGCTCCGCTCGCTGGCGGAACTCGATCTCCTGTCCAACCGGTTGACGGTGGAAGACTTCGACTCGCTCCGGCAGGCGCTGCCGGGCACCCGCATCCTGGCCGACGGCATGGAGTGGCGGCCCCCACCGACGCTCGCCCCGGAGGACGCCCCGTGACCGACCGTGACGCGCTGTACGCGGCCGTGCTGGCCGCCCCCGACGACGACACGCCGCGGCTGGTGTTCGCCGACTACCTCGACGACACCGGCGTCCGCGCCGACGGCATCCGCGCCCGGTTCATCCGCAACCAGGTGGCGCTGGCGCGGGCCGAGCCGTGGTCGGAGGAAGCCGACCGGTTGCTCCGCGACACGGAACCGGTCGAGGTTCACTACCGCAAAGCGTGGGTGACCGGGGTCGACGGCATCGTGATCCCCGACGGCAACGCCTTCGAGCGCGGATTCCTCGGGCGGGTGACGTGCTTCTCGAAGCGGTTCGTGGCCGACGGCGCGAAGCTGTTCGATCTCCACCCCATCCGCGGGGTGAAGTTTGCGAAGATGAACTCCGCCCGCGGCGCCGCGACGGCCGCGGAACTGGCCGCGTCCCCACTCCTCGCCCGACTCCACACCGTCCACCTGAGCGGACGCGCGGTGGACGACGCCTACGTCTCCGTGGTCGGACAGTCGCCGCACGCGGCGGGCGTTCGGTGCCTGACGCTCGGCGACTGCGGCGCGACCGCCGCCACGGTCGGTCGGTTCGGCGGACGATGCTTCCCCGGGCTCCGCGAACTGGAGCTCTGGAACGTCGTGTACGGGACGAACGATGCGAAGGCGGTGGCGAAGTCACGTTCGCTCGCCGCCCTGACCGCGCTGCGGGTCTGCCACGGCGGCGAGGCGGCGGACGTGCCCCTCCGCGGTCCGGGGGCCGTCGCACTGGCGGAGTCGACGCACCTCCGCGGGCTGATCGAACTTGAGCTGCGCAACCAAGAACTACGCAAGAAGGGGGCCGAGGCGTTCGCGGCAGCCTTCGCCTGGCCGGGGCTGAAGCGGCTCGGCCTCCGCGGCAACGGTATCCCGGCGTCGGCGCTCCACGCGTTCGCCGCCAACCCGGGGCTCGCGTCGCTGTCCGTCCTCGACCTGCGTGGCAACGACGTAAAGGCCGACGACCTCGGCCCGCTCCGCGCCGCCTTCCCGCACCTGCGCGTCCTCACCGACGACGCCGAGCACCCGGTGCGGCTCGCGCTCCTGCCGGAGGACGAGCCGTGACCGACGAGGCAGCGCTGCGGGCGGCCGTGCTCGCCCACCCCGGCGACGACACCCCCCGGCTCGTCTACGCCGACTGGTGCGACGACGCCGGCGACGCCGACCGGGCGGCGTTCATCCGCGCGCAGGTGGAGGCGGCGCGGGCGGAACCGTGGAGCCCCGCGGCGCGCGACGCCGAGGCACGGGCGGCGGCACTACTCGCACAAATGGAGTTCGAGTGGTCGCAGTCGAGCAACAGGTACCGCAGGCCCGAGTTCGTCCGCGGGTTCGTCGAGGGCGTGGAACTGCTCGCGGAAGACCTCGGCGACCGGCTCCGCGATTTCCGCGCGTCCGACCCCGTCCGCCGCGTCCGCCTCCTGGGGTTCGTCGGCAGCAGCACCTTCGAGGCGAGCCTCCTGAACATCGCCGAGGTGCTCGCGGCGCCGGCGGTGGCCGGCATCACTGGCCTCGACGCGAGCCACGCGAGCCTCTACAGTTCAGCCGACTTCGAGGAGTTGGCTGCCGCACCCACGCTGGCCGGGCTCTCGGAACTGTCGTTCGCCGGCCGGCTCGTGCCCCCGGAGTGGTTGACACGCTTCCTGCAAGGTCCGGAGCTGCCGGCGCTCGCGGCGCTCGACCTCTCGGACATCGCCAACCTCGGCCTCGCGCTCGGAGACGGCCTCCGGACGGCGGCGCACCGGACGTTCACGCGCCTCAACGTCACCGGCGTTCGGTTGCTGTCCCGCGACCTGCACCGGCTGCTGAAGAGCCCCGCGGTCGCCGCCGTCGAGGAACTGCGGCTCGGGTGGACGTTCACCCCGCCTGGCCCGGCCACGATGATCGACCTCGGCTGGCTCCTGCCGTGGGCGAAGCTGCGGCTCCTCGACCTGGCCGGGCACGGGCTCGGCGACGACGGCGTGCGCGAAATCACCGACCGCCGCGAGGCGGCGGGCCTCCGCTGGCTCGGGCTGGCGCGGAACCACCTCGGCAACGGCGGCGCAAGTCGTCTGCTGGAGTCGCGGCACCTGCACCTCTACCACCTCGACGTGACCGGCAACGACATCTCGCCGCCGCTGCTGGCCGAACTGCGGGCGCGGTTCCCGGAGGCGGTCGTCGTCGGCTGAGTGGCACCCGAGTTGCTCAACTCCTGGCCACCGTCACCCCGGAGGGCCCGCACGTGGGCGTCGCGTTCGACTGCTTCGGACTCACCGACCGCGGCCGCGTTCGCAGCCGCAACGAGGACCAGTTCCTCGTCGCCGACCTGACGAAGTCCCTCCGCGTCCGCGCCACGTCGGTGCCGGAAGAAGTCTCCGGCGCGCTCGGCGGTAAGGAGCACGGCAAGCTGTTCCTCGTCGCGGACGGCATGGGCGGGCAGGCCGGCGGCGAACTCGCCAGCGGCGTCGCCACCGAGACGATCGCGCGGTACGTCCTGCACACGATGCCGTGGTTCTTCCGCCTCCACGACGACGGCGCGGACGACCTGGAGCAGCAGCTCCGCGCCGCGCTGCACGCCTGCCGCGAGGAGGTGACCGCCGTCGGCCGGGCCAGCGGGTACGCCGACATGGGCACGACCCTCACCCTCGGGTACCTGATGTGGCCGTGGCTGTACGTCGTTCACGTCGGCGACAGCCGGGCGTACCTGTTCCGCGACGGCGAGGCCCGGCAGTTGACGACCGACCACACGGTCGCGCAGCGGATGGTCGAGAAGGGGCTGCTGTCGCCCGACCAGGCGGCCGCGTCGCGGTGGGGGCACGCGCTGATGCGGTGCGTCTCGGCCGGGACGCCCGAGGCGGACGTGGACGTGCTCAAGGTGAAGCTGCGGACCGGCGACGCCCTCCTGTTCTGCACCGACGGGCTGAGCAAGTACCTGGCGCCGGCCGCGATCGCCTCCTCGCTGGCGAAGGGGGAGTCGGCCGAGGCGACCGCGCGGGAGCTGGTGGCGGCGGCGAACGAGGCCGGCGGCAGCGACAACGTCACGGTCGTGGTCGTGCGGGCGGCTCCGGACCCGGCGGCGGTGGCGCAGACGCCGGCGGACGGCACCGCACTGCTGCCGCCGGCATGACTCCGGGCCGCGTATCATGGCGGAATGTCCGCCGACCCCCCGCCGCCGTGGTGGGTGCTGCCGAACGTCGCCGCCCTGGACGCCCCCGCCGTCGCCGCCGTGTGGCAGCGCTTCCTCGCCGACCGGTTCGGCGTCGACGTGCCGTGGGCGGCGACCGCCGCGCTTGCCGCCGCGGTGTGGGCCGTCTACCTCGCCGACCGCCGGCTCGACGCCCGCCGCGGCGACCCGCGCTCCGACCGCCATCGCGTCGCCGCCCGCTCCCCCCGGCTGTTTGCGGCCGGGGCCGGGCTCGCTGCCGCACTCGCGCTCGCGTTCGCCACCCAACTCCCGGAGTCCTACGTGCTGTTCGGGGCGGGTGTGGGCGGCGGCGTCGCCGCGTACCTGGCCGTCGTCCACGCCGCGGCTGGCGGCCTCGGGCGGCTGCCGGGGGCGAAGGAGTTCCTGGTCGGAGTGGGTTTCGCGGCCGGGGTGGCGGTGCCGCTCATGGCCGAGGGCTCGCCGGCCGCGTGGCCGCCGGCGGTCGCCGCCTTCGCCGCGCTGTGCTGGCTCAACTGCCGGCTCATCGACCGCTGGGAATCCGGCGCCCGTCCGACCCGGGCCGACGCGCTCCTGGCGGCCGGCGTCCTGGTCGCGGCGACCTGGCCGCCGCCGGTGGTCGGCGGCGCGGTCGGCGCGGCGGTCGGGGCCCTGGTGGTGGTCCACGTCGCGGCCGGGTCGGCGCCCCGGGCGGCACGGGTGCTGGCCGATGTCGTGCTGCTCACGCCGCTCGCCGCGTGGGGGCTGGCGTGACGCCGCCTCGCTTCGACTGGCTCGCCCCGCACTACGCCCGGGTCGAAGCCGTCACCTTCGGCGGCCTGCTCCAGTGGTGCCGCACCGCGTTGCTGCCGGACGTCGCCGACGCCCGCCGGGTGCTGATCCTCGGCGAAGGCGACGGCCGGTTCCTGGCGGCGTTCCTGGCGGCGAATCGCGTTGCGTCCGTGCACGTGGTCGACGCCAGCGCCGCGATGGTGGCGCTGGCCCGCCGCCGCGTCGCGGCCGACGGCCGGGTCCGGTGGCACGTCGCCGACGCGCGCCGCCTCGACTGGCCGGCCGCGGCGTACGACCTGATCGTCACCAACTTCTGGCTCGACTGCTTTCCCGCGGCGGAGTTGGCGCGGCTGGTCCCGCGGCTAGCGGGGGCGCTGGAACCGAGCGGCCGCTGGCTGGTCGGCGACTTCGCGGTGCCTCCAGGCACGTGGGTGCGCCGGGCGGCCGCGCGCGGGGCACTGGCGGGTATGTACGCCGCGTTCCGGCTGACGACGCGCATCCCGGCCGGTCGGCTCGCCGACCCGGCGCCGGCGCTCCGCGCCGCGGGGCTGGACGTCGTGCGCGCCGAGCGGCGGCTCGGCGGCTTCCTCGCGGCGACGCTGTGGCGGCGGGCGTGAAACGAACGACGCCCGGGGGGTGGTCCCCGGGGCGCCGCGTGGGCTTCGCCCCGCGTCAGCCGACGGCGATGCCGCCGAGCAGGGTGCCGTTGAGGACGTCGTCCACGTCCTGGAAGCTCGGAGCGGCGAACGACCGCAGGCCGCCGGTGCCCGACGCCGCCACCAGCGCCGTACCGCCGGTCGAGAGCGGCCGGACCGCCACCGTCACCCCGCCGTAGTCCGACGGGGCGAAGGCGAAGAACTGGGCCTTCGACGCGGCCGTCACGCCGTCGTACACGCCGACGTGGGGGCCGCCGGTGGCCCCGGCCCCGGTGACGATCTCGGCCCGGCCGTCGCCGTCGGCGGGCTGTTCGTGGCGCCGACGGCGACCTGGATGGTGAACGTCTGCGCGGCCGATGTGTTCGCCCCGCCGCCGTTGTCGCGCACCTGCACGGTCACCGTGACGATGTCGGCGAGCGTCGGGGGGTTGGCGTCGGGGGCCGGGGTGAACGTCAGCGTGCCGTCCGGGGAGACGGCCGGCTGGCCGCCGGCGGTGAACAGCGCGGGGTGGTTGTTGGACACGATGAACGAGACGGTCTGGCTCACCTCGTCGGCCGGGCCGGTGCTGACGCCGCGCGCCCACCCGGCGAACGTCCGCAGGCCCGAGTCCTCGGTCACCGCGACGTCCGCGCCGCGGCTGAACGACGGGGCGTCGTTGACCGGGTTCACGTTGCCCGTGAACGAGTCGGTGTCGGTCAGGGCCGCCCCGTGGCTGCCGCCCTGGTCGTCGGACACGACGGTGATGATGGCCGACCCAACGAAGTTGGTCGCCGGAGTGAACGTGAGCGCGCCGAGGGCCGCGTTCACCGCCGCGACCGGCCCCTCGACCGTCACCGGGCGGAGTCGTTGCCCGTCACCGTGACGCCGGCGGTGCCGACGGTCAGCACGCCGTCCACGGCGCTCACCGTCAGCTGCAGCGGGGCGGCGCCGAGGTCGATGTCCGACACCGACACGCCCGGCACCGACACATGTTGCTCCTCGAACGTGGTCGGCGAGCCGACCACCACGGCGGTCACCGGCGCGTCGTTCCGCCCCTCCACGAACACCGACCGGCTGCCGGTGGAGGAGCGGGCGTGCGGCATGTGGGTGGTGGACATCGACCGCGGCGAGACGGTGGCGTTCCTCCGCTTCGAGGCGGGGGTACAGGCAGGTGTTCGCGGTGCGGGTGCTGCCCGGGGTGCGATTCCCGGAACTGCTGAACGAGCCGGGGGATGAGGCGATCGAGAACTCGTTCGTACTCCCGGACGAGGCGCTGAAGGACGCCCCCGGTGCGGTGCGTGTGTAGCGAGCGACGCTCGTCTCTCAAACCGCGTGACATGTTTCGGCGACCCGACCCTCCGTTGCCGGAAACAATGATCTGCACCCGAATGACGACCCCGGCCGGTTCCGCCGGGGCGGCGGGGGCGTAAAACAGTCGCCTGCCGTCTCCTCTGCCGATTGGGGTGCGCCGTGGGGCTCGTGGTTCAGAAGTTCGGCGGGTCCAGCCTCAAGGACGCCGAAAACGTCATGGAAGCCGCCCGCAAGGCCGTCCGCGCCAAGCACGCCGGCGACCAGGTCATCGTCGTCGTGTCCGCTCAGGGGAGCACGACCGACGACCTCATCGCCAAGGCCGCCGAGATCAGCGCCGCGCCCGACGCCCGCGAGATGGACGTGTTGCTGGCGACGGGCGAGCAGATCAGCATCGCCCTGACGGCGATGGCCATTCAGGAGCTCGGCGAGAAGGCGGTCAGCCTGACGGGGCCGCAGATCGGCGTGGTGACGGACCGCACCCACCGCAAGGCCCGCATCCGCAGCATCGACACCCGCCGCCTCAAGGACGCCCTCGACGCCGGGAACATCGTCGTCGTCGCCGGCTTCCAGGGGCACGACGAGCTCGGCGACATCAGCACGCTGGGCCGCGGCGGCAGCGACACCACCGCCGTGGCCGTGGCCGCGGCGCTGAAGCTCGCCGGGCTCGAAGTCGAGTGCGAGATTTACACCGACGTGGACGGCGTGTACACGACCGACCCGCGGCTCGTGCCCGACGCCCGCAAGATGGACGCGATCAGTTACGACGAGATGCTCGAGATGGCGAGCATGGGCGCCGGCGTGATGCACTCGCGGAGCATCGAATTCGCCAAGAAGTTTGACGTGCCGCTGATGGTCCGCAACAGCCGGTCCGACGCCGTGGGGACGTGGATCATGCCGGAAGCCGAGTGGATGCGCGAGTTCCCGGCGTGCGGCGTCGCGCTCGCCACCGACGAGGCGCGGGTGGTGCTGGACGGCGTGCCGGACGTGCCGGGCGTCAGCCACCGCGTGTTCGCGGCGCTGGCCGGCGCGAACCTGGCGGTGGACATGATCGCCCAGAGCGCCGGCGGCGGCGGCAAGGCGACGATCGGGTTCACCGTGCCCGGCGTGGAGCTGGACCGCACCCGGCGCGTGCTGCAACCACTGGCGACGGAGCTGGGAGCGACGTTCCGCGAGACGGGGAAGGTGAGCAAGGTGTCGGTGGTGGGGGCGGGGATGCGGACGGTGGCGGGCGTGGCCGAGCGGATGTTCGCGGCGCTGGCGGCCGAGGGGGTGAACATGAAGATGATCACCACCGGCGACATCAAGATCAGCGTCCTGATTGAGGAGGACGGCAGCGGCGACCCGCCGCCGGAGGCGGTGCCGGGGGAAAAGATCAAGCAGGCGCACCTCGACGCCCGCAAGGCGGTGCTGGGGCGGAAGGCGCTGCGGGCCGTTCACAGGGCGTTCGCCCTGGCCGACGCCCGAAAGGGCGCCGGCGTGCCTGCAGCCGGCGAATTCCGCCACAAGCCGGCGCCGGCGGTGGTGCCCGGCGAACGCGACCGCGAAGCGGCCGTGGCCCGGCTCGGCGGCATGGAGGACGTTCTCGTCAGCAGCGTCCACCTGAACACCGATCAGAGCCGGGTGACGATCTTCGACCTGCCGGACCTGCCCGGGAACTGCTCGCGGGTGTTCAGCGCCGTGGCCACCGGCGGCGTGCTCGTGGACATGATCGTGCAGAACCTGACGGCACACGGGCGGGCCGAGCTGTCGTTCACCGTGCCCGCCGCCGACCTGACGCGGGCGCTGAAGCGGACGCAGGACGTGGTGCGCGGCATTGACCCGGCGTGCCGGGTGTCGGGCGACGCCGACATCGCGGTGCTGTTCGTGCTGGGCGTGGGGATGCGGACGCACACCGGCGTGGCCCGGACGATGTTCGGGGCGCTGGCTGAGCGCGGCATCAACATCAGCATGATCAACACGAGCGAAGTGTGCGTGAGCGTGGTGGTCGAGCGGAGCCGCGGGGAGGAGGCGCTGGCCTGCCTCCGCGAGGCCTTCCGCATCGGGTAACTCCTGGAGTCGTCATGCCGCTGGACGCGATCAACGCCCACCTCCGCCGCGAGCTCGACGGGCTCAAGGCCGCCGGGCTGTACAAGGCCGAGCGCCGGATCGAGACGCCGCAGAACACCGGCATCGCCGTCGCCGGCCGCGACGTGGTGAACTTCTGCGCCAACAACTACCTCGGCCTCGCCAACCACCCCGACATCGTCGCCGCCGCGTTCGAGGGCCTCAAGACGTGGGGCTACGGCCTGTCTAGCGTGCGGTTCATCTGCGGCACGCAGGACATCCACAAGCAGGCTGAGCGGCAGGTCGCTGACTTCTTCGGCAAGGGCGACACCATCCTGTACATCTCGGCGTTCGACGCCAACGGCGGCCTGTTCGAGCCGCTGCTCGGCGAGGCCGACGCGGTGCTGTCCGACGAGCTGAATCACGCCTCCATCATCGACGGCGTGCGGCTCTGCAAGGCGAAGCGGTTCCGCTACAAGCACAACGACATGGCCGACCTCCGCGCCAAGTTGGAGGAGGCGAAAGGGTGCCGGTTCAAGCTGATCTTCACCGACAGCGTCTTCAGCATGGACGGCGACCTGGCGAAGCTCCCCGACATCTGCGCGCTCGCGGACGAGTACGGGGCCGCGGTCGGCATCGACGACTGCCACGCGACGGGGCACCTGGGCGCGACCGGCCGCGGCGCGGCCGAGGAGTTGGGCGTGCTCGACCGCATCGACGTCATCACCGGCACACTCGGCAAGACGCTGGGCGGCGCGAGCGGCGGGTTCACGGTGTCGTCGGCCGAGGTCGTGGACTGGTTGCGGAACCGGAGCCGGCCGTACCTGTTCTCGAACTCGGTGCCGCCGGCGCTCGTGGCCGCGGGGATGAAGGCGTTCGAGCTGGCGGCGACGGCGACGGACCTGCGCGCGACGCTCAAGGCGAACACGGCCCGGCTGCGCGGCGGGCTCGAAGCCGCAGGCTTCACCGTGAAGCCGGGGCCGACGCCGATCCTGCCGGTAATGCTCGGCGACGCCGCGTTGGCAACTCGGATGGCCGACGAGTTGCTGAAGCGCGGCATCTACTGCATCGGGTTCAGCTTCCCCGTCGTGCCGCAAGGACAGGCGCGCATCCGGCTCCAGGTTTCGGCGGCGCACACGACGGAGCAGATCGACCAGGCGGTGGCGGCGTTCACGGAGGTGGGGCGGCTGGTGGGGGCGATCCGCTGAATTAATAGGCAGTGGGATAACGACTTAGATGTTGCTGGTGTTCCGCGGACCGCCGCGGAATCGCTCCGACAATCTTTTGTGGCATCGACTCAATTCGTGCCTCGACCCCCCGGGGGGGAGCCGTACACACAATGAGGGCGGCCCGAACGTCGCCGCCCAGTGCGGAGTGATCTACACTTCGGCGCCCGCCGGAATCCGGAGCGCCATGACCGCCCGCTACCGTACCCTCGACGCCTGGCGCGGGCTGGCCTGCCTCATGGTCGTGGTCAGCCACGCGACCGTCTTCGCCAGCCACGTCCCCGGCGTCGCCGACAACGGCATCTGGGGGCGGCTCGTCGGTGCGTGCGGGTGGATGGTCGTCGGCGTGCCGCTGTTCTTCGTCATCAGCGGCTACTGCATCGCCGCCACCGCGGACGCCACGATTCAGCGCGGCGGCAGCGTCGGGGGCTACTTCGCGCGGCGGTTCCGTCGCATCTTCCCACCGTACCTCATGGCCGTGGCGCTGGTCGCGGCCTTCGCGCTCGTTGTCGAGCGGGGCGTGTCGCCGGGGTTGGTCGGCGCCGACTTCGGGCCGATCGCGCCGGTGCCGGACCCGGCCACGCTGTCGCCGCTGCAATGGCTCACGAACCTGACGCTGACGGAGAGTTGGCGGCCGCTGATCGACCCGAGCCGGCCCAACCGCTACCAGGTCGGCCCGGCGTGGACGCTGTGCTACGAGGAGCAATTCTACGCGGTCACCGGCGTTGTGTTGCTGCTGGCCCGGCGGTGGTTCTTCGCGGGGTGTCTAGCCGTCACCGCGGTCGTGGTCGGTGGCGTGTTGACGCGGTGGAACGGCGTTGACCTGACGGGCACGTTCCTCGACGGCCGGTGGCTGATGTTCGCCGCGGGCGTCGGCGTGTACTGGGCGGTCACCCGCGGCGGCCGGAGGCGGAATGCGCTCATGGTCGCGGCGCTGGTCGCGGGATTGGCGTACTCGCTGCGCGAGCCCGCGAGGTTTCTCGACACGCGCTTCTACGACCCCGTTGCGGAGCCGCGCGAGCAGGCGCCGGCGTTCGCCTTCGCGCTCCTGCTGCTGGCACTGAAGCGGTGGGACGGCGGCATCGCCGCGAGCGGCGTCGGGAAGCGGCTGGGGGCGGTGGGGGCGTACAGCTACAGCCTGTACCTGGTGCACTACCCGATTTGCATCACGGTCGGGCACCTGGGCCTGCGAGCCGGCGGCAGCGACCCGCGGGCGGTGTTGTTCGGCGTCGTGCCGGTCTGCGTGGTGCTGTCATTGGTGGTGGCGAAGTGGTTCCACGCGCGGGTGGAGTCGAAGTGGCTGCCCGACGCGAAAAGCCCGGGGACGGCCGTCCCCGGGCTTTCGGTGTCACCTACGTCGGACCTCAGTTCGTGCCGAACTCGCCCTTCCGCTTGTGCAGGTGCGCCTGGAGCCGCTGCACGATGCTCGAGTGCATCTGGCTCACCCGGCTCTCGCTGAGGTTCAACGTCGCGCCGATCTCCTTCATCGTCATCTCCTCGTAGTAGTAGAGGATGACGATGAGCCGCTCGTTCCGGTTCAGGCCGCGGGTCACGAGCCGCATCAGGTCGCGGTTCTGGAGGCGGTGCGTCGGGTCTTCCGCCTTCTTGTCCTCGAGGATGTCGATCTCGCGGACGTCCTTGTAGCTGTCGGTCTCGTACCACTTCTTGTTCAGCGACACCAGGTTCACCGCGGTCGCCTCGCCCATGTGGGCGTCGAGCTGCTCCAGCGGGATGCCGAGCCGCGCCGCCATCTCCTCGGGCCGCGGCGGGCGCCCGAGCGTCGCTTCCAGCTCCTTGCGGGCGGCTTCCGTCTTGCTCGCCTTGCTGCGAACCAACCGCGGCACCCAGTCCATCGTGCGCAGCTCGTCCAGCATGGCCCCGCGGATGCGGGGGACGCAGTACGTCTCGAACTTGACGCCGCGGGTGAGGTCGAAGGCGTCGATGGCGTCCATCAGGCCGAACACGCCGGCCGAGATCAGGTCGTCGAGCTCCACGCCGTCGGGCAGCCGGGCCCAGATGCGCTCGGCGTTGTACTTGACCAGCGACAGGTAGCGCTCGACCAGCCGGTTCCGCATTTCCAGCGTCGGCCGGTCGCGGTACTCCTGCCACACGGCCGACATGTCGGTGTCGACCGGCGTCTGGGTCTGGATCACGCTTCCATCCTCCCTGATCTCGGGCGAACCGGGGCGACGACGAACGGCGAGCCGTTCCCGTCACCCGGTTCGATCGCCACCGCCCGCCCCCGGTCCGCCGGATTCGCCCCCGCCGCGGCTTCCCCTGCCCGCGGCGGTTCGGTTGTTCCGGTCGTCCCCGGGCGGCGGCGCTCGGCCCGCCCGTCCCCCGTGGCATCGGGTCGAAAGACACCGACGCTACTCTGCTCCCCTATCGACCCGGCCCGCGGGCATCCTGCACGGATTCCGCGGTTCGGCCCCACCCGCCCCCGCCCCGACCGGCGCCCGGGGCGCGAGTCCGACGAACGGTCCCCCTTCGCTCGCCGGCGGAACCGGTGGCGTCGGCGCGGGCGACGGGCCGGGCACCGTTCCCCAACGGTGTTCCGACTCGCTCGCCCCACGGGTGCGGGTGAGTGGGCGTGTCTATGCCGGCGAAGATGACCGATGAACAGGGCAAGATTTACAAATCCCCCTGCGGGTTCGGTGGTTCCGGCCGCGCGGCTTACCCGTCTTCACTCCGTCTCGTACAGGCCGGGCCGGTTCGGTAAGATGGGCGGCAGTGGACGACCCGCGGGTGCCGCAGGAGGGGTGAGGATGAACCGTCCGACCGGGGCCGTACTCGCGGGGCTCGTCGCCGCCGCGGGGCTGGCGGCCGGCTGCTCCGCGGGGGCGCAGTCGCCGACGAAGAAGTCCGGGTTCGCCGAGGACGCCGTGCCGAAGGCCATCCCCGCCGTCGAGTTCCCGTTCGACCAGACCCGCGCCGTCGGGTACGTCAAGCAGCTGTGCGACATCGGCCCCCGCGTCAGCGGCACCGACGGCATGGCGAAGCAGATCGAGCTGGTGGAGAAGCACTTCAAGGCGCACGGCGCCACGGTCACCCGGCAGGAGTTCAAGGCCCGCCAGGCCAGCAAGCGCGAGCCGACGAACTTCACGAACCTGATCGTGTCGTGGCACCCGGAGAAGGCCAAGCGGGTGCTGTTCTGCGCCCACTACGACACGCGCCCGATCGCGGACCAGGAGCCGGACCGGGCCAGCTGGAACCGGCCGTTCGTGAGCGCCAACGACGGGGCCGGCGGGCTGGCCCTGTTCATGGAACTGGCCCACCACATGAAGGGCGTCAAGAGCGAGGTCGGCATCGACTTCGTCCTGTTCGACGGCGAGGAGTACGTGTTCGAGCCGCGGCAGTTCGGCGGCAGCGACCGCTACTTCTTCGGCTCCGACCACTTCGCCGACGAGTACCAGCGGACGCGCGACACCCGCAAGCACGCGTACGCCGGCGGCGTGCTGCTGGACCTGGCCACGGCGAAGGGGGCGGTGCTAAGGGTGGAAGGGAACTCGTGGGCGCTCGCGCCGGACCTGGTGAAGCAGGTGTGGGCGGTGGCGGGGGCGGTGAACGCGAAGTCGTTCCGGGCCGAGCCGGGGCACGAGGTGCAGGACGACCACCTGGCGCTGAACCGCGTCGGCATCCCGTGCGTGGACGTGATCGACTTCGACTACCCGCACTGGCACAAGCTGACCGACACGCCGGACAAGATTTCGGGAGAGCAGATGGCCGAGGTCGCCAAGGTGCTCGTCAGCTGGGCGGGGATCGTTCGCTGACGCCGAATGACCAATCACCAATGACCCACCACTGACCAAGGAAGGAGGGGCCGTTTCTTCCTTGGTCAGTGGTGGGTCATTGGTGATTGGTCATTCGGGGAGTCGATCCCACGCCATCAGTACCGCAGTAAGCAATACCAGAGCCAAGAAACCCAGTACGTCCCACCTCGTCGAGCGGAACGCGGTAATCGTGTGGAAGCGGCCGTCGAAGCCGCGTGCGCGCATCGCCTCGGCCACGCGGTCGGCGCGGTCGGCGCCGCGCACCAGCACCGCCCCCACGGCGTGCCCCGCGGTGCTGTAGCCGTGGCGGTCCGGCTTCAGGCGGAAGCCGCGCACCCGCAGCGCCACCCGCAGCCGCCGTAGCTCGTCGGCGAGGAGGAAGGCATAGCGGTACGCCAGCAGCGTCACCAGCACCAGCAGCCCCGGCACTCGCAGGCGGTGGGCTGCGGCAAGTGTGTGGTGCGCCGGCGCCGTGCCGACGAGCACCAGCGCGAGCGCCCCGATCGCCACGCCGCGGCACACCACGCCGGCACCGACCGTCACGCCGCGCTCGGAGAGCCGGAGCAGCCCCAAGTCCCAGGTCGGGCCTTCGAGAGTGAACGGCAGCACGATCAGGAACGGAAGTGCCGCCAGCGCGAACGCCCCGAGCCGGACGCGCACCCACGCGCCGCGGAGGTTGCCGAGCCGCAGCAGCGCTAGACCCAGCAGCAGCGCCGCGGCCGACGGAAGCGGTTGCCGGAGGGTGGCGACGGCGGCCGCGGCGAGGAGGACGGCGGCGAGTTTCCAGCGGGCGTCCCACCGCGCCAGCGGGGACGGCGGAACAGGGCGGTAGCGGAACCCAAAGGCCATGCCAGAAGGGTACGACCGCCGCCGGTCAGCGGCCCTTCAGCAGTGAATCGACGGACAGCCGCACTTCCTTCGTGTCGGCCGCCTTCACGACCGCGGCGTTGGCCTTCGCCAGCAGGTCGCGCTCCAACTGCGGCTTCACCCGCCGCACGGTCTCGATCACCGCGTCGCCGAGGACGCGGGCGCCGTCACCGCCGATGCCGGCGGTGTGCTCGACCACCAGCTTCTCGTAGAAGAGTTGCGCGTCGGTCACCTTCAGCCGACACACAACGTCGGGGATGATGCCGCCGTCCTTCCGCTCGACGCGGGTGACGGCCTCGCACTTCATCGCCACCGCGGCCCGGCAGCGGGCGCGGGTCTCGCCGCTGTACAGCCGCGTGCCGTTCCGCCAGAGTTGCTGCTCGAACTTGATGGCGCAGTCGGTGCCGACGTGGGCCGTGAACGTGGCCCGGCCCGGCTCCGGGTACGCCGCCTCGACGATGCCGAGGCCGAGCGTGTGCGACGGGTTCACCGCCCGCAGTTCGATCTTGCGCCAGGTGCCGTCGTTGCGCATCCCACGCAACTGCTCCGTCCGCAGCCGCAGGCCGTCTTTGTGGAACTTGTGCCCGACCACGCCCTCGGCCTGCCGACCCCAGTCGTCGGACGACGAGACGAGTGGCTCGGGCAGGTTCTTCAACAACAGCGCGCGCAGGGTGCTTTCGAGCGCCTTCACATCGGCCGGATCGGGCTGCCGACCGGGCGCCGCGGCGCGGGCGACGACCACGGCGTCGGCGGTAGGCCGGTACGCGGCGCAGCCGACGGCCAGCGCGAACATCAGCACGACGGCGCGGGTCACGGGCGGCCTCCGGAGCGACAACGCGATTATTCGGCCCGGCGTGCGGCGCCGCGACCGTGACCCGTCGAACGCCGGCCACGCCGGACCGTGCGCCACCCGCACAACCGGCACCGCTTGCGCCGCCAACCGTGCTTCGCGCCGCCGCGGCGTGGTTCGGCGGCGCCGAAGGTGGTAGGGTAGTGCGGCCCACCCACCGCCGGTGCCCGATGACGAAGCTGATCCTCGGCAGCCGCAACAAGAAGAAGCTGCGCGAGATGCTGGACCTGCTCGGCGACCTGAAGCTGGAATTGTCCGACCTGTCGCCGTACCCGCACGCCCCTGAAGTCGCCGAGACGGCGGGCACGTTCGTCGGCAACGCCACCCTCAAGGCTGTCACGCTCGCCCCGGCGCTGAACGCCTGGGTGATCGGCGAGGACAGCGGCCTCGTCGTCCCCGCACTGAATGGCGACCCGGGCGTCGATTCGGCGCTGTACGCCGGCACGCACGGCGACGACGCCGGCAACAACGCCAAGCTGCTGGCGGAGCTGGCGAAGCTGCCGCCGGGCACCGACCGTGCCGCGTACTACGTCAGCACCGCCGTCCTGGCCGACCCCACGGGCAAGGTGGTGGCGACGGCCGAGGGGCGGTCTCACGGCGTCATCGTGGACGCCCTCCGCGGCGCCGGCGGCTTCGGCTACGACCCGCTGTTCCTGGTGCCAGAGTACGACAAGACGTTCGGCGAACTGCCGCCCGAGGTGAAGCAGCGGATGAGCCACCGGGCGAAGGCGTTCGCGCAGCTCCGGCCCGCTCTGGAACGGATCGCCGCGTCATGCTAAACGAACTGCAATCGGACCTCGGCGCCTTCCGCCACTACCTCCGCGCCGAGCGCGGCATGGCCGACAACACCGTCCAGGCCTACGGCCGCGACCTGGAACGCTTCGCCAGGTGGTGCGCCCTCGTCCGCTACGACGGCTACACCTCCCCCACCCTGAAAGACCTGGCTCGCTACCTCGCGTTCCTGCACGACGAACAGCTCGCCGTGCCGAGCATCGCCCGGCACCTCGTGTCGCTCAAGATGTTCTACCGCTTCCTCAAGCTGGAAGAGAAAGCCGACGCCTCCGCGGTCGATCTGCTCGCCTCGCCCAAACTGTGGGAACGCATCCCGTCGGTACTGCCGCCCAACGCCGTGGACGAACTCCTGAAGGCGCCGCAGCCCGGCGACCGCTTCTTCCTCCGCGACCGGGCCATCCTCGAAACGCTGTACGCCACCGGCTGTCGGGCCTCCGAAGTCGTCGGGCTGAAGGTGCAGGACGTGTACCTCGACGCCGCGTTCCTCAAGTGCTTCGGGAAAGGGAGCAAGCAGCGCGTCGTGCCGCTCGGCCGCCCCGCCATCGCGGCGCTGCGGGCCTACCTCGCCGACGGCCGCGCCGCCAAGCCTGCCGACGGCCCCGAGTCGGTGTTCGTCAGTAAGTCCGGCCGGCCGCTCGACCGCATCTTCCTGTGGGGGCTCGTCAAGAAGTACTGCCAGCGGGCCGGCCTGCCGGCGACCACCAGCCCACACACGCTGCGGCACAGCTTCGCCACGCACGTCCTCGCCGGCGGCGCCGACCTGCGGAGTGTTCAGGAGATGCTCGGGCACGCCTCCATCAGCACCACCCAGCACTACACCCACGTCGACCGCGACCGGCTCAAGGCCATCCACAAGCAGTTCCACCCACGCGGCAAGCCTGCCGACGGGGCCGCCTGACCTGCCCGACGCTCACTGACTACTGCCGACACTCACCCCGTGTCGCGAGCAGCTCCGAGTCAACAATGAGAACGATAGTCAGAGCAAAATCCGCCCCGTACTTTTCACCGATCTCTATTTTGCAAAACGAGTTACGACTCGCTTCGTGATTGGCCACAATTTTCGCGTTCGCTATTATGCCATCTTGCCACTTGTGAAGCACAGGAACGCACTCGCCTGCGTCGGAGCTGCCCCCTTGACCGTTCCCGCATCCACTGCCGCGACGCCGAAGTATCTTGACGTGTCCGAATCGCTCGAGGCCGAGGTGCAAACCGGGCGGTGGGACGGCGGCAAGATGCCGAGCGTCCGCTGGGTTGCTCGGCACTACCGCGTCTCGGCGGTCACCGCGTCGCGGGCGCTGCAGGTGCTCCGCGACAAGGGACTCGTCCGCACCGTCGAGCGGTCCGGGTCGTTCCGCCAGCCGCCCGCGTCGGCCGACCGGTGGGCGCTCGTGCTCCGCACGACGGCGGGGCCGTGGCAGGCTGATACGCGCACCCTCGCCCGCGCCGGGTTCGAGGCGGTGGCCCGCCGCCGGCCGATGCACCTGGAGCCGGACCTGTTCCCCGCCGGCTTCGCCGCCGACGACGTGCCGGCGCTGACACGGCAGGCGAAGGAGCGCGGCGTGAGGGGCGTGTTCCTCCTGCCCTCGCGTGCCTGCGCGGCCGAAATGGCGACCGACGAGGCGCTACTGGCCGCGTGCCAGGCCGAAGGGCTGGCCGTGGTGCTGCTCGAACGCAACCTCCGCGGCGACGACCGGGTGCTGTCCGCCGACCTGGTCGCGGTGGACGACGTGGCCGGGGCCGCGTGCGCGACACGGCACTTGCTGGAAGGTGGGCGGACGCGGGTGGCGGTGGTGGTGGCGTCGCCGACGAGCAGCCATTACGACCGGGTGGCCGGCTACCTGGTGGCACTGCACGCGGCCGGGCCGGGGTTCGAGCCGGTGGTGATTCGCCAGCCGGACGGGCTGGCGCCGGAGGAAGCCGCGTTGAAGTTGGCCGACGAGGTGACGGCGCGGGGCCTCGACGGCGTGGTCTGCTACGCCGACTACGCCGCGGCGGGGTTGATCGCCGAGCTGACGGCGCGGGGCCGGGCGGTGCCCCGGGACGTGGCGGTGGTGGGGTTCGATGACCTGCCAGCGGGTTCGGGCGCGGTGGGGGTCACGAGCTACGCATACCCGGCGGAGGCGATGGCCGAGCAGGCGGTCCGGCTGATGGCGGAGCGGCTGGCGAACCCAGGACGGCCGGCGGTCAAGGTGCAGGTGCCGGGGCGGCTGGTGGTGCGGGGGAGCAGCGCGAGTTGATTCACCGGGCCGGCCCCGTCAGGGGTCGGAGGCCTGCCGCGCGGCAGGCCTCCGACCCCTGACGGGGCCGGCTCCGAGGGCACCTTACTTCTTCTCGCCCTTCACCGCCGCCAGCACCGACCGTACGTCCGTCTCGTTCACCGACACGAACGCGAACGACTTCGCCACCTTCCCCTTGTCGGCCACCACCACCGTGACGTGCGCGTCGGCGTTGAGCCCCCACCCGTTCGGGCCGGACTTCTCGCCCTCGTGCGCGGCGTAGGCCGTGTTCTCCAGCTTCAGCGACATCTGCACCCGCGGCAGGTAGTCCTTGTTCTTCGTGAACGCCTCCTTGTCGCCGATCCACACCGCCACCACGCCGGCCTTCTCGTTCGCCGTCTTCAGCTTCTCGTCGAGCACCTTGATGAACCGCGCCATCGGCCGGCCGAAGTGCTCGGACTGCACGAACAGGTAAACCGTGGGGTCGTTCTTCCGCTCGGCGGCGAAGTCGGCCTCCTTCCCCTCCACAGTGCCGACCACGCCGTAGGCCTTTAGTACCGTCACCTTCTCGCCCGCCTTCGGCCCGGAGTCGATATCCTGGGCCGAGCCGGTCGCCAGCACCACCAGGGCCGCCAGTGCGGCCGCGCCGAACTTCGTCATCAGTCGTCCTCCGGGGTCACGGTCAGCGGGTACTCGGGGATCGCCAGCCCCAAGGTCGGGATGGCTTGCAGGCGGCGCCACCCGCGCGTGACGCGCCGCTCCTCGTCGTTAACATACGCCGGGTCGAGTGCCACCTTGTCGAACGGGCCGGGGCAGGCCACGGGCTCGAATCCGGGGTCGGCGATGAACTGCGCCAGCGCCGGGTTGCAGCGCAGGTGCCGTTCCGGCTGCGTGTGGAGCACGTCCAGCGGCACCTCGCCGAGGACGAAGCGGAGGTACAAGTCCGAGTCGGTGACGGCCTCGACGTCGCGGCCGCACACCTCGCACCGATACCCCTCGTCGCACCGGGCCACACCGCCCTCCTTGCTTCCCGAGCATATGATAAACGGATACCGCCCCCAAACCGGGGGCAGGGTTGGCCGCAAAAAGGCACAAAAGTCACAAAAATCGGCATTGTTCAGATCAATAATGCTGGTCTGTTCCTGGTTCTATTTTGTGCCTTTTGTGCTTTTTTGCGGCCAATTGATTCTCTGCTCCGAGGCTTCCCGTGCCGCTCCCGATCGTCGCCATCGTCGGCCGCCCGAACGTCGGCAAGTCGTCGCTGTTCAACTGGCTGGCCGGCCGGCGGATCAGCATCGTGGACCCGACCGCCGGCGTCACCCGCGACCGCGTCTCGACCGTCATCGAGGTCGGCGACCGGTTCTGCGAGCTGATGGACACCGGCGGCATGGGGATCCAGGACAAGGACGACCTGACCGCGGACGTGGAGAACCAGATCCGCGTGGCCATCGAGCAGGCCGCGGTCGTGCTCTACCTCGTGGACATCCGGGACGGTGTGGTGCCGCTCGACGAGGAGGTCGCCCGCCGGCTGCGGACGGTCGGCAAGCCGGTCGTGTTCGTGGCCAACAAGGCCGACACGGACCGGATCGGCACCCTCGGCGGCGAGTTCAACCGGCTCGGCTTCGGCGACCCGATCCGCGTCAGCGCCGAGCAGAAGCTCGGCCGGCAGGAATTGCTCGAAGCCGTGCTCCCGGTGCTCCCCCCGGACACCGGCGAACTGCCGCCGACCGACCCGACGCTGAAGCTGGCGATCGTCGGGCGGCGGAACGTGGGCAAGAGCACGTTCATCAACAGCCTCGCGGAGGCGGACCGGGTGATCGTGTCGGAGGTGCCCGGCACCACGCGCGACAGCATCGACGTGCGGTTCGAGCGCGACGGCAAGGCGTTCCTGGCGATCGACACGGCCGGCGTGCAGAAGCGGACGAGCATCGCCGACAGCATCGAGTTCTACAGCGCCCACCGGGCCGAGCGCTCCGTGCGGCGGGCCGACGTGGTGGTGCAGTTCTTCGACGCCCGCCACCGCGTCGGCCGCGTGGACAAGCAACTGGCCGGCTACATCCTGGAGCACCACAAGCCGGCGATCTTCGTCGTGAACAAGTGGGACCTGGTGAAGGAGTCGATGACGACGGAGAAGATGGGGACGTACATGCGGGCCATGTTCCCGATGCTGGAGCACGTGCCGATCGCGTTCATCACGGCGAAGGTCGGCAAGAACGTGCTGCGGCTGCTGCAACTCGCGGTGCAGCTCCACAAGCAGGCCGGCGCGCGGGTGACGACCGGCGACCTGAACCGCGTGATCCGTCACGCCGTCGAGATGAGCCCGCCGCCGATGAGCGGCAACCGGGCGCCGAAAATCTTCTACGCGACGCAGGTGGGGACGTACCCGCCGACCATCGTGCTGTTCACGAACGGCCCCGAGCACTTCGAGGACACGTACGTCCGCTACCTGACGAAGGCGCTGCGGGAGAACTTCCCGTTCTCGGAGGTGGCGCTGAAGGTGGTGCTGCGGGCGCGCGGCGAAGGCCCGGTGCGGTCGGCCGACGTGCGGGCCGAGGAGGAGGCGGGCGAGGAGCCGGCGGACGAGGTGCCGGTGTTGCGAGCGCCGCCGCGGCGGGCACAGCCCGAGGCGGACGCGAAGCCGCCGGCCCTGCCGCCGCGGCGGCCGCGGAAGAAGAAGCAGCAGAAGGAACCCGGGACGTGGGAGCTGTGATCGGCGCTGACAGCTTGGCCACAAAACGACACGAAGAGACACAAAACGGCAGACCGGGCAAAGCCTGAGTTTAGATTTGACTTTGTCTTCCTTTTGTGTCTTTTCGTGCCTTTTGTGGCCAACCTGTCCTGGCTTCGCTCCTGCCCCTTCCGCGAACCCGCGGCTACAATTCCCTGTCGTACCCTCATTCTTGCCGCCCGCCCCCGGACGCCATGCCCACGCCGCTCGACCTGTACACGGCCGACCACAAGACGCTGCTCGCCGCCACCGCGGCCGCCGCCGGCATCGATGACCCCGTCGCCGTGCAACTCGACGCCTACTTCCACCCGGTGCTGACGAAGGCCACCCGCGGGCCGATCGTTCCGGTGAACGGCGTCCTCGTCCGCGACTGGGACCGCGACCACACGAAGACGTGGCCGGGCATCAAGTTCGGCGCCCGCGTCTACACCCTCGGCGGCGTCCGCTTCGCCCGCTGCTGCTGCACCTTCCACTCCGACCTGTACGACTACGCCTACGACTTCGTGGCCGTGGACCGCAAGGACTACCTCAAGCTGTTCCGCCTCGCGGTGCAGGCGAAGCGCGAGGCGGCCAAGCCGGGGCTGCCGCCGGTGCTGCCGCCGGATCACCTTGAAACGCTCCGGCAGAACACCCTCGGCTACCTGGACCGCACGAACCTCCGACGCATCAAGGAACTCGGCGGCCGGGCCAAGCGCGGCCTGCTTCTGACCGGCCCGCCGGGCAACGGGAAAACGAGCGCCTGCCGCTGGCTGTGGCAGGAGTGCGTGCGGCTGCGCTACGAGTACAAGATGGTGACGCCCGACGCCTACCGCGCCGCCCGCAGTTCGAGCAACCCGGTGCAGGCGGTGAAGGAACTGTTCACCGTGGACCGCCGCGGGCTGGTGTTCTTCGACGACATGGACATCGCCCTGCGCGACCGCAACACCGTCCACGAGACGGACGACCAGGCGGTGTTCCTGAGCGCGCTCGACGGCATCGAGGTGAACGAGGGCGTGGCCTACGTGTTCACCACGAACTGCTCGCTCGACCTGATCGACCCGGCGTTCAAGCGGCCAGGGCGGATCGACCTGGTGCTCCACTTCCACGCCCCGGACCCGGGCCTGCGGCGGGCGCTCATCGCCCGCTGGCACGCCGACGTACTGGCCGGCATTGACGTGGACGCGGCGGTGCGCGAGACGGCCGGGTACAGCTTCGCCGAGGTGGAGGAGCTCAAGAACCTTCTCATCCTGAACTTCATCGAGGGGAACGGGTGGGACTGGGCGTGGGCGACGCAGCAGTTCGCCCTCAACCGCCAGGAATTGGCCAACCGGGCGTCGTCGCGGCACGTCGGGTTCGGCGTCGCGGAGGCGGCCCGGAACGGATTCTGACGGCGGCCCGGCCCCCATCTGTCACGGTTTATTCACGCCGCCGCCGGCCCCCCGGGCTATCCTAACTGCTGTCCCCGGCGCGGCGCCGGGCTCCGGGGTTTCCCGCTTATGTCCTCGCCGTTCAACGGCTTCCTCGCGCGCCTCCGGCCGCGGCACTACGGCCGCCGGCCGCCGCTCGTCCTGCTCAACGGCCTCGCCGAGCAGGCCGAGTCGTGGTACCGCAACCGCGAGTTCTGGAGCCGCTACTTCGAGGTGCTCGCCCCCAACATCCTGGCCTACGAGGGCGACACCCTCCACCACCGCATCCGGACCCGGGAACCCATCACCGTCGAGTACCTCGTCTGCGAGCTGCACACGTACCTGACGCGGTTCGTCGAGACGCCGCCGTACCACCTCGTGGCCAGCAGCCTCGGCGGCAAGGTGGCCGTCGAGTTCGCCGTGAGGTACCCGGATCTCGTGGACCGCATCGTACTCCTGTGCCCGTCCGGGATGGGCGACGAGGAGAAGCTCCCCATCATGGAAGGCCTCGGCGGCCGCGGCGCCGACGCCATGGTGAAGAGCGTCTTCTACAACCCCCGGAAGTGCGCCGACTACGACGTGCTGGAGTACTACCAGGCCAAGTTCGACTCCCGCCGGTGGAAGCTCGGGTTCGTCAAGGCCGTCCGCGGCACCCTGGAGCACACCGTCCGCGACAAGCTGAAGGACGTGGCCGCGCCGACACTGCTGGTGACCGGCGAGGAGGACAAGGTGTGCGACCCGGCGGTGGCGCGGGACGCGGCGAAGGAGTTGCCCAGCGGGCTGTTCCTGGCGCTGCCGAAGTGCGGCCACGCCCCGCAGATCGAGAAGGCGTGGAAGGTGAACCGCCTCGTCGCCCACTTCCTCACCAGCGCCGACCCGACGACCACGCCGTCGTGGTCGACGCTGTTCCTGACCAAGCCCCCCCGCCCGCGAGCGAAGTGATGCCCCCGACCGACGCCCCCGCCGGCCCGGACTGGTGGCTGATGCTCCGCGCCTTCTGGCGGCGCGGCCGGCAGGTGGCGTCGTTCGCCCCCAGCTCCCGCGCCATGGCCCGCGCTATGCTCCGCGGCATCGACTTCGAGAGCACCCGGTGCGTCGTCGAGCTCGGCGCCGGCACCGGCCCCGTCACCGCGGAGGTGGCCGCGCGGTTGCGGCCGGGGACGACGTTCGTGGCGGTCGAGCTCGACCCGGTGCTGTGCGCCCGGCTGAAGGCCCGCTTCCCGCACCTGGACGTGGTTCAGGCCGACGCGGCCCGCCTCGACGAGTTGCTCGCCGGGCGCGGCGTCCGGCAGGTCGATCACGTACTCAGCGGCCTGCCGCTCCCGTCGTTCCCCGCGGCGGAACGCGATTCTCTGCTGGCGGCGGCGGCGCGGGTGCTGAGCCCGGCCGGTACGTTCCGCCAACTCACCGTGATGCCGTGGGTCTATTACCCACTCTACCGCCGCTCGTTCGACGACGTGCGGTTCCACTTCGTGGCCGCGAACCTGCCGCCCGGCGGGGTGTACGTGTGCCGCGGCTACCGCGGGGGCGCCGGAAGTACTTGATGCCGCGCACGTCGTTCCTGGCCCCGCTCGCCGACAGCCGCCTCGTCCGCCGCGCCGCCGACGCCGGATTCGTCCGCTACGCGCACGCGCGCGCCGCGTACCTCGACCGGGTCGACGCCGGCCGGCTCCAGCGCGCCACGCTGATGAGCCTCGTCCGCCGCGCCCGCGACACCCGCTTCGGCCGCGACCACGACTTCGGCCGCATCACGTCCGTCGCCGACTTCCAGGCCCGCGTCCCCGTCCGCGGCTACGAGTTCTTCTGGGACACGTACTGGAAGCCCACCTTCCCCCGGCTCGACGACGTGACGTGGCCGGGCCGGCTGCCCTACTACGCACTGTCCAGCGGCACCACGAGCGGCGCCACGAAGTACGTGCCGGTGTCGCGCGAGATGCTGGCCAGCAACCGCAAGGCGGCGCGCACGACCGCCGCGCTGTTCCGACACTCGCGCCCCGAGGCGCGGACGCTGACGGGGAAGATTTTCTTCCTCGGCGGCACCACCGACCTGCGCCCGCTGAGCGACGGCAGCCGGGCCGGCGACCTGAGCGGCATCGCCTTCCGCGAGGTCACCGACGTGGTGCGCCCCTACGTGTTCCCGCCGCCGCCGCTCGCCGCCCTCACCGACTGGGACGAGAAGCTCACCCGCGCCGCGGCGTTGTCCGTCCGCGAGCGGATCACCACGGTCAGCGGCGTGCCGGCGTGGCTGCTGACGCTCTTCGACCGGGTGAAGGAGGCGACCGGCGCCAGCACCGTCGCGGAGGCGTGGCCGGCCCTGCGGCTCGTCGTCCACGGCGGCACGAGTTTCGACCCGTACCGCGCCCTGTTCCGCCGCGAGATCGGCGACGACCGCGTAAGCTTCTGCGAGGTTTACGCCTGCTCGGAGGGCTTCGTCGCCGCCGAGGACCCGCGCCACGGCCTGCTGCGGGTCGTGCCCGATCACGACGTGTTCTTCGAGTTCGTGCCGGTGGACCAGCTCGCGCAGCCGTACCCGGAGCGGCACACGCTGGCGACGGTGGAGCCCGGCGTGCCGTACGCGGTGGTGCTGACGACGTGCGCCGGCCTGTGGGCGTACCTGCTCGGCGACACGGTGGCGTTCGAGAGCCGCAACCCGCCCCTGCTCCGCTTCACGGGGCGCACCAAGTTCTTCCTGTCGGCGTTCGGCGAGCACCTGATCCAGGAGGAGGTGGAGCGGGCGGTCGCGGCGGCGGCGCGGGCGGCGGCGGCGGACGTGCCGGAGTACCACGTCGGCCCCGAGTTCCCGCCCGACCCGCGGACGCCCGGCCGGCACCTGTACCTGGTCGAGTTCGCCGGCGCGGCGGCCGACGCGGCCCGGTTCGCGGCCGACATCGACGCCGAACTGTCCAGGCTGAACGAGGACTACGCGGCGCACCGGGCCGGCGACCTGACGATGCGGGTGCCGCGGGTGGCGGCCGTGCGGCGCGGCGGGTTCGCGGCGTGGATGAAGTCCCGCGGCGCGTTCGGCGGCCAGCACAAGGTGCCGCGGATGGACAACACCGGGGCGCGGACCGCGGAGCTGGCGGAGTGGTTCGCGCGGGAGGGGTGGCTCCTCTGACGCCACACGCGGCGCGGGAAGCGGTTGCAATCCGACGCCGGATCCGCTCCAATACCAACACCCACCCCGAGCCCTCTCCCGCCTCATGCTCACCCTACTCACCCCCGACCGCGACCCGCTATCCCGCCGCGCCTGGCTCCGCGCCGGCGCCGTCGGCCTCGGCGGCCTCGCGCTCCCGCAGTTGGCCGCCGCCCGCCCCGCCGGCCGCGCCAAGTCCGTCATCGTGTTCGGCCTCCTCGGCGGCCCGTCGCAGCACGACACTTGGGACCCAAAGCCCGACGCCCCCGCCGAGGTCCGCGGGCCGTTCGGCAGCATCGCCACCCGCACGCCCGGCCTTCGCGTCGGCGAGTTGATGCCGCTCACGGCACAGCTCACCGACAAGCTCGCCGTGCTGCGGGCCGTGGCCACCGACGACAACGCCCACTCGTCGAGCGGCTACCAGATGCTGACCGGCGTGCCGCACCAGCCGCCGAGCCAGGAGAACGCCACCCCGCGGGCGCCGAACAACGCCCCGAGCCTCGGCAGCATCGTCCGCTACCTGCGGCCGGCGCCGGGCAAGCTCCCCGCGGCGGTCACGCTGCCGGAACACATGTGGAACGACGGCGGCTTCACGTGGCCCGGCCAGGACGCCGGGCTGCTCGGCCGGAAGCACGACCCGTGGCTTGTGCCGTGTGACCCGAGCAACGCCCGCTTCAAGATCGACTCGCTGGCCGCGCCGGACGAAGTGCCCGCGGCCCGGTTGCGCGACCGCCGCGGACTACTCGGCGGTCTCGACCGCTTCCCGACCGGGGCGGAGTCCGAGTCGTACGACGCGGGCGTGCGGAAGGCGTTCGAATTGGTGGCGAGCGGGGCGGCGCGCGAGGCGTTCGATCTGAACCGCGAGCCGGCGAAGCTCCGCGAGCGGTACGGGAACTCGCGGTTTGCCCAGAGCTGCCTGCTGGCCCGGCGGCTGGTCGAGGCCGGCGTGTCGCTGGTGCAGGTGAACTGGACGCGGATCGCCAACCTGCCGAACCAGGGCGGCTGGGACACGCACGCGAAGCACAACGACGCCGCGAAGGACTTCCTGATGCCGATGATGGACCGCGCCTTCTCGGCGCTCGTGTCCGACCTGGAGGTGCGCGGCCTGCTCGACGAGACGCTGGTCGTGTGGTTCGGGGAGTTCGGCCGGACGCCGCGGTTCAACGGCAACGCCGGCCGCGACCACTGGGGGCACGTGTTCTCGCTGGCGCTGGCCGGCGGCGGCGTCCGCGGCGGCGTGGTGTACGGCGCGAGCGACAAGCACGGCGCCCGCCCGGCCGACGGCCGCGTGGCGCCGCGCGACCTGATCGCCACCGTGCTTCACCTGCTGGGGCTCCCGCCCGAAGCGGAGCTGCGCGACACCGAGGGGCGGCCGTTCCCGGCGAGCCGCGGCGAGGTGATCCGCGCCGTCGTCTAAAAGCCGTAGTACCACGGCGGGGGCGCCGGCGCCTCGAAGGTGAGCGACTCGTCGCCCGCCGGCCGCACCGGGGCCGGCTCCGCCGGCGGCAGCGGCTCGCCGACCGCGCCGGTCGCGTTGCCGTCGTCCGGTGGCGGTTGCTCCGGGTAGGTCGTGGACGTACCCGGGTCGTAGGGCCCGGCCGGGTCGCTCACCTCGCGCACGCCGGCCCAGTAATTCGTGGCCCCGGGCGAGGCGCTGATCGTCACCGTATACACCCCCGGGGCCAGGTACACGGCCCTGTTCGTCGCCCCCTCACGGTCCCGCACCAGCGTCAGCACCACCTTCCCCGCCGCGTCTCGGACGGTCAGCGTCGCCCCGCCGGTCGCCGCGCCGTCGGCCGCGGTCGACACCAGAACGAACTCGAACAGCCGGGCGTTGTTCACGGTCAGCCCGGTCGCCGCGGCCGGCGCGGCGGTGGTGAGTCGGCCCGCCGCCAGCCGCGAGTAGCGGACCTCGACCGGCGGATGGAAGTCGGCGGTCAGGCGGTAGCGGCCGGTGGCGTCCGCGCCGGCCGGGTTCGACACGCGGACGTAGAACGCCCCGCCGCGGGGCACCTGCGTCACCTGAATCGTCAGCACGCCGCCCGAACTGGCGAGGACCTGGAACGGCACCGATCGGCCGGCGGCGTCGAGTACGGCCAGTTCCGGGTGCGCCTTCCCGTCGAGGTTCGTGACCGAGACCACCATCGCCCGCGGGGCCGCGTTCGTGGTCGGCGGCACGCGGACGGTGTAGACGTCCACGTCGGCCGATGAATCCACGTTGGCGTCGGCCGCGAACCCGTCCGCCCCGGCGCCCCGGCCGTCCAGGGCGGCGGCGCCCCGCGGCGTGTTGTCGATCAGCCTCTCGGCCACCTGCGGGGGCAGCGTCAGTCCGCTCGTGCGGGCCACACTCACCTCGTAGCCGCCGACGGCGAACACGTCTCCGGTGGCGCCGGTCACCGTCACAAAGCAGCCGAGTTTGACGAGCGACTGCGGCACGTCCAGAGTCACGTCCTGCCCGGGGCCGGTGGCGGTGCCGGCCGCCACGAGCCGACCCCAGCGGTCGGTGATTTCCACCCGCGCCGCCAGCAGGCTGACGCCGGAGGTCCTCACCCGCACCTCCAGTTGCCCGAGCTGCGACGCGTTCAGGAGCGAGTACACGTCGGTGTCGCCGGGACCGATGTCGGCGGTGAGGCGGTCGGAGCCGAGCACGGCGTCCACCGGCGTGGCCGTGAGGCGGCTACCGTTCCCGCCGACGCGCTCGTGGGCGTCCGGCTGCCGCGCCCCGTAGTACGAGCGGACGGCGTCGATGTCGGCGGCGCTCAGGCCGGTTTTGGGGCCGGTGTAGTTTTCCGACATGGCCGAGGTCGGGTCGTTCGAGTGCTCCATCCCGAAGACGTGGCCGGCCTCGTGCAGTGCCACCGTGAAGACGTCGGCGGCGGTAGGCGTGGCGACCGCGGCGAAGCGGGCGCGGGTGTTGAACAGCACGTCGCCGGACCACGTGCCGATGCTCCAGTCGAAGGCCGAGGCGTTGGCCAGCGAGTCGTCGGACAGCGGCACGGCGCCGACCCGCACATCCCCGAAGCGGAAGTCGCCCTGGGCCGGGCCGGGGGTGCCGAACGCCTGCCCGCCGTCGGCGACGAGGGCGACGTTGGCGGGGATTTGCACGGCCCACGTCTGGAAGGCGCGGAGCACCTCGCGCTGCCAGACGGCGGCGGGGACGCCGGCGAACGCGGTGGCGGTGTCGGACGCGGCTTCGCCGACGCGGGTCCCGTCGGCGGCGAAGCTGAGGGTGAGGGTTCCCGGGTCCGGCCACGGCGAGCCGAGGGCGGCCGGCGCCGTGCGGTCCTCCAGGGCTTCGATCCGGAGCGGCATCGGGGGAATCCTCACGCGGGGTCAGGGGCGCGGCGCCGGCCGCGGCCCCGTCGTCGTCGCCAGCAGCCGCTGGAACTCGGCGTCGCCGCGGAGCGCAGCCAGGTCGGGGTCCGCCTCGACGTACTGCTGGCCGAACCCGGCCCGCAGCGCCGCCGCCAGCAGCCGCAGCGCCTCGGGCTTGTCCGCAGGGTGTGTCGCGGTCGTCAGGGCGTACACGCACGCCACCTGGTAGAGGTTCGGGCCGCGGGTGTCGAGCAGGAGTGCCGCCTTCGCGTCCTGCACCGCCGCGTCGCGCCTCCCGCCGCGGGCCAGCAGCACGGCCCGGCCGGCCCGCGCCCGCACGTAGTCGGGGTGGAAGCCGACCGCCCGGTCCATCACCACGAGGGCGTCGGCCGGGCGGTTCAGGTGCTCGGCGAGCAGGTGCGCCTTCAACTGCAGCGCCGGCGCCGAGGTCGGGTTCAGCTTCAGCGCCGCGTCGGCGTCGGTCAGGGCGCCGGCCGCGTCACGGGCCTTCCGCACCTCGCCGCGGGCCACCCAGCTCAGTTCGTCAGCGGGCGTCAACGTCAGGCCGGCGGCGCGGTCGGCGGCGGCGCCGGCCGTGTCGCCGAGCCGGTCGCGCACGGCCGCGCGGAGGAAGTGGACGCGGACCGGGCTCACGCCCGCGGCCAGCGCCGCGGTCAGGTCGTCGTGTGCGCCCTTCAGGTCGCCGGCGGCGTCGCGGAGGCCGGCGCGGAGAACGTACACCTCGCCGCGGGTCGGGGCGAGATCCAGGGCCCGGTCGTAGTCGGCGCGGGCGGCGGGGAACTGGCGGACGCGGGCAAGCGCCACGCCGCGGTTCTGCCACGCCGGGGCGAAGTCGGGCCGCAGGGCCACGCACGCCGCGAAGCACACCGCGGCCAGCTCGTTCTGCTCCAGCGCCAGGTGCGCGGTGCCGCGGACGAACCACGCCGACAGGTTCGACGGGTCCTGCCGGGTCGCCTCGGTGAGGTGCGGGATCGCGTCCCGGTGCCGGCCGCCGCGGGCCAGCTGCGCCCCGAACAAGAAGCGGTCGCGGGCCGAACCCGGTTCCGGGGGCGCCTCGACTGGAAGGGGGCTGCCGCGGAGAGCGAGGAGGGCCGCGCGTTGCTCGCGGACCGCGCGCGGCAGCCGGTCACCGGCGAACCGCTCGGCCCGCTCGTTCCACGCGGCCGCGCGGTCGAGTTCGAGCCCGCGCTCGGTCGCGTCCGCCACCGCGCCTGCCTTCAGCAGCGCCACCTGGGCCATGAGGTAGAACGTTTCGCCTACGTCCTGCCGGAGACGCTCGCCGTCGGCGGCGGGAAGCGACCTCACCGCCGGCGATGACAACCAGTTGTCATCGCCGGCGGCGTCGTACCGGTCGAGCACGCCGCGGAGGCGGCTCAGCCCGTCGTCCAGCGCCGGCCACGAGCGCTGCCGGTCGTCGAGGAACAGCTGCGCATCGCGGAAGGCGATGTCGTGCTCGGCCAGCCGGCCGCGGGCCTCCAGCGCGCGGCTTCGGTCGCGCGCCACGCCGGCCGCCGCGAGCCCGCCGCCGAGTAGCAGGAGTGCCACGCCCGCGACGGCCCCGGCCGAGGCGAGTCGCGGCCAGCGGCGGGCGAACTTTCGCACCCGCTCGCCGGCCGACGGGTTCGCCGCGTGCCGCAGCGGGCGGTGGGCCAGGTGCCGGCGGATGTCGTCACCCAGGTCCGCGGCCGTCTGGTAGCGGTCGGCCGGCTCCGGGGCCAGGCACGTCCGCACCAGCGACTCCACGGCCGGCGACACGGCCGGGTTGAACGGCCGCAGCGCCGGCGCCGGCCCGCGGCGGTCGGCGGCGCTTTCCAGCAACACGTCGGCGGAATCGCCGAGGCGCATGGGGAACGGGTGGCGACCGGTCAGGAGCTCGTAGAGGATCACGCCGAGGGAATAAATGTCGCAGCGGGCGTCGAGGTTGAGCCGGCCGAGGCGGTAGTCGTCGATGTGCTCGGGGGCCATGTACGGTACGGTGCCGCCGACGACCGGCGCGACGCCGAGGCCGCGCCGCTTGGTGTCCTCGGCCAGGCCGAAGTCGAGGAGCATGGCCCGGCCGTCGTCGGACAGCAGCACGTTCGCCGGCTTCAGGTCGCGGTGGAGGATGCCGCGGGCGTGGGCGTGGGCCAGGCCGTCGGCCAGCTCGCCGGCCAGTATCAGCACGGCGTCGGGATACGGCAGCTCGCTCACCCGCTCCCAGCCGAGCGTCGGCTCCGGCGTGCCGACCCCGGAAGGGGGTGCCGTTGCGACTTCCAGAGCCGTGCCGCCGCGGCGGGCGACCGTCGATTGCAGCTCCCTCCCGGACCGCGGCAACGACGCCCGGTTGCGCACCGTGCGGACGACCTCGACCAGGGTGGTGCGACCGAGGTACGGCATGCACACCGCCTGGAACGGCCCGGCCTGGTGGAACGAATAAATCGGCACGATGTTCTGGTGCTGCAACTGCGCCAGCGCCCGCGTCTCGCCGGCGGCGTCGAGCGTCACCTTGAGCGCGACCTGGCGGCCCGCCAGGTCCGCCTGCCGGGCCAGGTACACGCGGCCGTAGCCGCCGCGGCCGATTTCTTCTTCCAGCTGGAAGCCGAGGAACTCGCCGCCCGCGCGGAGGAGTGCCGCAGCGGTATCGGCGAGTTGGGCCGTGGCGCGGTCGAACGCGTCGAGCCGGCCGGCGCCGGCGAGAAGTACCGCGGGGATGGCGACCGACGACGGCGCGACCGGCAGCGGCGTGTCGATGAGGTTGGTGTCGGGCAGGTCGTCGTGGTCGGACGCACGGCGTTTGGCGCGCCGATCGGCCGACGGGGGCGGCGGTTGGGTCGTGCTCATGTACGCGCCGGCGGGCGGATGAGGGGTCACGCCGACGGGTTGCGGGGGCGAAGTGAGAGGGCGACGACCGGCGGGCGAGGCGGTCCGACTCGTCTGAACCCTACAACACGAATGCGGGCTGTGCCGGTTGTAGGAGGAAATTCGGGGATCGGTGTTCGCCGGGACGCCCGAACGACGGTGCGGACCGCTTCTGACGGGTGACAGGGGCTCTCGGGCGGCGCTGCTGCACCCGAAAACGTTGTAGGATAACGGGTTCTGTCCAGTTCTTGGATTCAACCCGCCGTCGCACTGACGGTGTGACAGGTTCCCGCGACTGGTGTGTGGCGCGGCGGGAGAATCATTTCCGCTCCCGCAGCGCCACCGCCGCCTCGCCGAGGGCCCGCCCGATGCCCAGCATCGTCCGTGGGCTGCCAAGGTAGTGGTAGGGGTAGTCGCTGCCGACGCGGTTCCACGCCTCCAGGTTCTCGCGCCAGCCCCTGCGGTAAATCGCGTCGGCTTCCGCGTCCCAGTGCGCGTCCGTCTTCACCAGGACGGCGTTGCCGCGGAACTCGTCCTTGGCAATCCCCGCCTGCTGGGCCGCCTTGAAGCGCTTGACGCCGTCGTTGGCCTTGTCGCCGTCCACGCCCATCTCGCCGACCACGACCGGCAGCTTTGGCGCACCCAAATCCTTCCGCACGTCGCGGATCAGGTGACCGAGGTTCGTCGCGTACTCGGCCGTCGCCTCCGCCGAGATCATGTCGTTCCACCCCTGGAACCAGATGAAACCCGCCAGCTCCGTCTTCTTGCCCGCCAGCTGCGGGAAGTGGGCGGCCACGTCCTTCACCGTGCTGCGGTACTCGTCCAGCATCGCCCGGTAGCTCGCGCCGAACGGCGCCGTCACGTCCGCCTCGGTGGCGTCGGCCTTGCGCTTCTTCAGGTCGGCGAGCATCTTGTCGAGCGCCTCGCGCGGCGGCATTCCGGCCGACGGGGGGCGGAAGTCGCGGTACAGGCTCTTGCCGCCCCACGCCGCCTTGATGAGGAGCACCGGCTGCGGGTAGCGGTCGCCGAGCACCTGGCCGAAGCCCAGCTCCGGGCCGATGCACTTCGGGGCGCCGTAGCCCGCCGTCAGCTTCCCCTTCCGCATCAGGAACTTCACGAGCACGTCGTCGCGCTCGGCCCAGGCCGAGCCGTGGCGGAACGGCGCCCACAAGTCGCGAGTGGCCGGCTGTGCGGCCTGGAAGTCCATCACGCTCACCTTCGCGTGCCCCTCCATGTTCGACTGACCGGCCAGGAGGAACACGAGCACAGGCGGTTCCTGCGCCCGCGCGGCGGCGGGCGCGGCAAGGAGGGCAAGCACGGCAAAGAAGCGCGGCATGGCGGACTCGTGGGCGGGGGGAAGACGCGCTCACTGTCGGGGACCGGGGAAGGCCCGTCAAGCGCCGAATCGGCCCGAACTTCAGTCGTTTTCGCTTGACCAGCCGAAATCCTGCGGCTATGGCCGGCCCGCTTTCGCACACACTCTCGACGCGGGGACCGATCACCCCGTGCCCCCGGCCCACCGGCCGGGGCGGTTCGCGGCCGGCGTCGGGGGACGCCGGCCGGGCCGCGACGGGGTTCCTCGGGGAGGGGAAGGAGGCCATGGTGTTCCAGGCTACGAAGACGGGCTGGAGGCGGTTCGCGGCCCGGCTGCTACTAGTCCCGGCGCTGGCCGGGGGCGCCGCCGCACTGGCCACCGCCCAGCCGCCCCGCCCCGGCGCACAAATGCCGGCCGCCGGGGGCGACCCGAAGTCCATGCTCAAGGACGCCCGCAAGGCGCTGTCCGAGGGCCGGTTCAACGACGCCCGCGACCTCGCCCAGCGGGCCGAGGCCAGCAACCCGACCGGCAAGTGGGGCCTGTTCGACGACACGCCCAACTCGCTGCGCCGCGACATCGAGAGCGCCCAGGCCAAGGCCAAGTCGGCCGAGGTCGAGAACCTGACGAAGCAGGCCAAGGCGGTGGCCACCCGGCCGGCCGCCAACGACGGCGAGAAGGCCCGCAACCTCGACCAGGCGCTCCAGCTGGCCCGCCGCGCCGACCAACTCCACGGCCCGAGCTACGGGGTCCTGGAGTTTGGCGACCGGCCCGACCGCATGGTGAAGGAGTTCGAGTCGGCCCGCGCCAAGCTCGGCCCGGTGACCACCCTGCCGGCGATGGCCACGAACAAGGCCGCGCCGACGAGCCCGACGGCGATGGCCACGAACAAGGCCGCGTCGCCGAACCCGACGGCGATGGCCACGAACAAGGCCGCGCCGCCGAGCCCGACGGCGATGGCCACGAACAAGGCCGCGCCGACGAGCCCGGTCCGGCCGGCCGTCGGCACGAACACGCCCGGCGCGCCGAGTGGCGTGATGCCGGCCGCCGGCACCGGTCGACCCGTCGCCCCGGTCATGCCGACCGCGGTGAACCCGCCGCCGACGCCGAAGGCACCTGCCATGCCCGTCGCCGGGCCGCTCAGCCCGATGAGCCCGGCGGCCCCGGTGGCCGCCGCGCCGGCCGCCGACGCCAAGAAGGCCACCGCCCAGCGGCTGATGACCGAGGGCAAGCGGCTCGCCGACGGCGGCGACTTCGGCGGCGCCCACGCCAAGTACGTCGAGGCCGTCCGCGTCGGGGCCGAGTTCGCCGCCAGCGAGCCGAACCCCGGCCTGGCGCTGCAAGACCTGAACGTCCGCGGCGCGGCCGCCATCGACCGCCTCGTCCGCGAGGCGGCCGCCAAGACCGCCGCCCGCGACTTCCCGCGCGCCGAGGCCGCCCTCGACGCGGCCGGCGAGATCGCGTCGGCCCTGAGCCTGTTCGCCCGCCCGATCGACGAGGCCCGCACCGCGCTGCGGACGGCGTCGAACGGTTCGTCCGGCAACCCGACGCCGGGTGTCGTCACCCCGGCCGGCGGCCCCGAGACGCTGGTCAAGGCGCCGGAGCCGACCACCGGTTCCGTCACCGGCCGCCAGCTGATCGACCAGGCCACGCTGGCGTTCCGGCAGGGCGACTTCGAGGCCGCCCGCCGCATCGCGCTGCAGGCGCACAACGTCGGCGGCGTCCAGGCCGAGGCCCGCGGGCTGCTCAACCAGATCGACACGGAGGTGTTCGCCGCCAAGCAGCGGACCGCCGCCCGGTCGCTGGAGGCCGCCGCCGGCGCCGCCAACAACAAGGACCACGGCCACGCCCTCGGCGTGCTCGTGCTCATCGACCCGAACCTCCTCCCGGCCGACGGCAAGGCCCGCCGCCAGGAGCTGATCGACAACTGCAAGGCGGCGCTGGAGAAGACCGGCGGCGTCGTGACCGTCGGCGGTCAGACGGGCGACATGCCGCCGGTGGCGCCGCCGAGCACGACCCCGCCGACGGGTAGCGCCCCCGGCGTGGCGCGGATCGGGCCGGACGCCACGAAGGGCGGCGACCTCGTCAACCAGGCCGACGCCATGCGGAAGGTGGCGGCGGACAAGCTGCGGTCCGAAGGGCTGAAGGTGCAGACCGACGCGCAGGCCGCGTTCGGCCGCGGCGAGACCGACCTCGCCATCCAGATGCTGACCGACTACGCGAACCGCGTCCGGGGGGAGAACCTCGACGCCGGTCGCACCGCGCTGCTGCTGCGGCCGGTGGACGCCCGGCTGGAGATGTTCCGCGTCATGCGGGGGCAGACGGAAGCCCTCGCCCGGGAGAACAACACCCGCCGCGAGGCCCGCGAACTGGTGACCGGCCGCGGCGCCGCCGAGGAGCAGCGGAAGGCCGAGGTGCAGCGGCTCGTGCGGCAGTACCACACCCTCGTGCAGCGGAGCGACTTCGCCGCCGCCGAGCGCGTCGCCCTGCAGGCCAAGCAGCTGGAGCCGGACGACCCCGGCGTCGCCGCCCTGGCCCACATGGCGAAGATGACCCGCCGCGTGCGGGAGGCCGAGGAGATCAAGAGCAACAAGGAGGCGTTCGTCCTCAACGGGCTGAACGCGGCCGAGAAGCAGGGGCCGCTGGTGGACGTGGACAACCCCGTCTCCGTGCGGATCGACTCGGTGCTGAAGTCGCGGAAGCGCGGCACGCTGGACGAGTCGTACCTGCGGACGCGCTCGCCGGCCGAGTACGAGATCGAGACGAAGCTCGAGCGGCAGGTGTCGATCGACTTCGTGCAGACGCCGCTGTCGGAGGCGGTGGAGGGCGTGCGGGCGCTGACCGGGCTGCCGGTGTCGTGGGACACCGACTCGATCAGCAAGGCGGGCATCAGCCTGGCCGTCCCGGTGAGCCAGTCGGTGGCCTCGATCTCGGCGAAGAACGCGCTGAGCATCATCCTCGACGGGGCCAAGCTGGCGTACGTCATCGAGTACGACACGGTCCGCATCACCACCGCCGACAAGGTGAAGGGCCGGCTGTACACGAAGGTGTACGCGGTGGCCGACCTGGTCACCCCGATCCCGAACTTCGCCCTGCCGGACTACGCCGACTTCGGCAAGATGCTGAACAAGAACCCGTTCAACTCGGGGAACGTGGTCATGCCGGGGCTGAACGCCCCGCAGGGCCCGGCGAACGTCCGCGGCGGGCTCCAGGGCGGCAACCCGGTCAGCGGGTCGCAGGCCACCATGCCCGGCATCGCCGGCGGCCAGGTGATCGGGAACGAGCGCGGCACCCTGCAGAACGAGTCGCTCGGCTCGGCCGGGTACGCCGCCACCGGGACCACCCGCGAGGAGCAGCTGATCAAGCTCCTCCGGTCGCTCGTCCGCCCCGGCAGCTGGGACGGCCCGACCGGCGGCAACGGCAAGGTCGAGTACTTCGACATCGGGCACGCGCTGGTCGTGAACCAGACGGCCGACGTGATCCGCGAGATCGACGACCTGCTGCGGTCGCTGCGGCAGCTGCAAGACCTCGCGGTGGCGGTCGAGATCCGGATCATCTCGCTGTCGGAGACGTGGTTCGAGCGGATGGGCGTGGACTTCTCCATGAACGTGAAGACCCACAACACCCGGTTCGAGCCGTCGCTGACGACGAACCAGTTCCGGCCGGAGCCGTTCATCAACGACATCAACAGCCGCGGGGCGACCGTGGGGCTGACCCCGGCCGGGAGCTTCACCCCCGACCTGGACGTGCCGCTGCGGGCGACCAGCTTCAACTACGCCATCCCCGGGTTCGGGAACTACCCGAACAACCCCGGGGCGAACGGCGGCGTGAGCCTGGGGCTGGCGTTCCTGAACGACATCCAGGTGTACATGTTCATGGAGGCCGCCCAGGGCGACCGCCGGGTGAACGTGATGCAGGCCCCGAAGATCACGCTGTTCAACGGGCAGACGGCGAACCTGGCCGTGCAGGACACGCAGTTCGTGGTGACGAACGTGGCCGTCTACTCCGTCAACGGCCAGATCGTGTTCGTGCCGCAGAACAACATCCTGCCGGCGAACCCGGTGCAGGACCCGACCGGGCAGATCGGCCTGGCGAACGTGGCCATCTCGGTGCAGGCGGTGGTGTCGGCGGACCGCCGGTTCGTCCGGCTGAACCTGCCGATCACCATGGTCGCGCAGTCCGGGGCGACCATCCCGCTGTTCCCGTTCACGACGTTCGTGACCCCGATCTTCGAGGGCGGCAGCCAGGGCCAGCCGATCCCGTTCACGCAGTTCCTGCAGCAGCCGGCGTTCACCACCCTGGCCGTGCAGACGACGGTGGTGTGCCCGGACGGCGGCACGGTGCTGCTCGGCGGGCTGAAGACGCTGGGCGAGAGCCGGAACGAGTTCGGCCCGCCGTTCCTGAGCAAGATCCCGTACCTGAACCGGCTGTTCAAGAACGTCGGCATCGGGCGTGAGACGCGGCACATCATGATCATGGTGACGCCGCGGATCATCATCAACGCCGAGGAGGAGTACAACCAGACCGAGGGCGGCGGCCCGCTGGGCAACCGCTAACGGATGGTTGAGCGAAACGCGGACGCCCGGGGTGAACCCCCGGGCGTTTTGCGTTTCGCCGAATGACGATAGTCGAGCAGCGGCAACGAGGACGGCAGAGAAGTCCGTCACTCGTCATTCGTCATTCGTTATTTCGCCGCCGCCTTCTCGAAGTACGCCTTCGACTCCTTCACCCCCGGCTTGATGGTCGCCGCGCCCGGCTTCCAGTCGGCCGGGCACACCTCGCCGTTCTTCTCGAAGAACTGCAGCGCGTCGAGCACCCGGATCGCCTCGTCCACGCTCCGGCCGAGCGGCAGGTCGTGGATCGTCGCCGCGCGGACGACCCCCTGCTTGTCGATGAGGAAGGTGCCGCGGAGGGCGATGCCGCCGTCGAGCAGCACGCCGTAGTCGGCGGCGATCTTCTTCGTCAGGTCGGCGACGAGCGGGTACTTCAGCCCGCCGAGCCCGCCGGTGGCGCGGGGCGTCTGGATCCACGCGAGGTGGCTGAACTGGCTGTCGATGGAGCAGCCGAGCACCTCGGCCCCGCGGTCGTGGAACTCCTTGATCCGGTCCGAGAACGCCACGATCTCGGTGGGGCACACGAAGGTGAAGTCCAGCGGGTAGAAGAACAGCACCACGTACTTGCCGCGGTAGTCGGACAACTTGACCTGCTTGAACTCCTCGTTCACCACCGCGGTCGCGGTGAAGTCGGGGGCTTCCTTCTGGACCTGGGCCGGCATCGGTTTGTCTCCTGTGGTGGGCCAACGGTGAATGATTAGGGACGGGGGGCCGGGTTTCCACCGCCGGCGGGAAGGCACGGCATCGGCCCGGCCGATCAATACTCCTGCACCAGCAGCTCGCCGCCCGCCGCGAACCAGCCCTGCCCGTCGATCTGGTACACGCCGTCGGTCCGCGCCGCGAGCAGTCGGCAGGTCGCGGTCAGCAGCCTCTCCAGCGCCACCTCGTCGACCGCGTCCACCGGCTTGCGAACGACCACCAGCTGCTTCGTGAGCGCGACGCGCTCCACGAGCCCGGCGGCGTGCGGGCTGTAGTCGCACGTCTCCAGCTCAGCCGCGTGGGCGTTCAACTCGGCGCGGATGTCGTCCTCCGCGGTCAGGTAGCGGTCGAGCGAAACGGGCGTGTTCAGGCCCGGGAGGCGGAGCTCGCCGCCGGTCCAGCCGAGCTCGTCGCCACGGAAGTGCGGCTCGACCGGCAGCCCGGCCGCGTGCAGTTCCGCCGCCAGTTCCGAGGGCGCAACCTGCACGTCGCTCCGCCCGAAGACCCGATACCACATGCCGTTCCGCCCCCGGTTGAAACCCGGAGGTCATGGTACGAAGTACAGATGACGGCCGACCGGCCTGTTCCCGGGTCGGTCGGTGAGGCTAAGATCACACCATCCCACTCGCACCCGCCGCTGGAGCCGCGATGACGCCGACCGTGAACGGGGAACTCGTCAACCGCGTGCAGCAGCTCCGCCTCGACGGCCAGCTCGGCACCGACACCGGCTCCGGCCGCGGCGGGTCGTGGGTGCCGTGGCTTCTGTGCGGCCTCCTCGCCCTCAGCTGGGTCGGCGTCGGCGTCCGCTACTACCGCCAGCCGAGCGCGGCACGCACCGCCGACGGCGTCGAACCTGCCGCGAAGGCGGCCCCGACCACCGCCGCGCCCGCCGCGTCCGGGCCGGCCGCGGCGCCGGGCGAGGTGCTGCTGCCGCTGAAGGGGAATCTGATTCCGTACCTCCAGATCGCGGTCAGCCCGCGAGACGTGGCCGGGGAAATTACCAGCATCACCTTCTGGGAAGGGAAGCGGGTGAAGCAGGGCGAGACGCTCGCCACGCTGCTGAACTCGCAGTACGCGAACCGGTTCAAGACGGACGAGGCGTCGGTGCGGTCGGCCGAGGCGCAGGTGTCGAAGGCCGAGGCGGGCGAGGTGGCGGCGGCGGTGCGGGTGGCGAAGGCGAAGTCGGCGCTGGCCGCGGCCGAGGCCCGGGTGACGCGGGCGCTGGCCGTGCAGGACCGCACGACGAAGGACTTCGAGCAGGCCCGCCAGCAGCGGCAGGCCGGCGGCATCTCGGCGCAGGAGTACCAGAAGTTCGACGCCGACAAGCTGGTTGCCGACGCCGACACCGTCGCCGCCCGCGCGGACGTGGAGACGGCCACCCGCGAGGTGGAGGCGACCGAGGCCGAGCGGACCACGAGCAAGGCCAACACCCGGGCGGCGAAGGCCGAGGTGTCGGCCGCCGAGTCCCGCCGCGACGAGGCGAAGCGGCTGCTGGACAACTGCACGATCGTCGCCCCGATCGACGGCACCGTATTGACGAAGAAGGCCGACCGCGGCAGCCTGGTGAGCCCGGCGGCGTTCAACGTGTCGGCGAGCCTGTGCGAGATCGCCGACCTGGCGAAGCTGGAGGTGGAGTTGGACGTGCCGGAGCGGCAGATCACGCGCATCCGCCCCGGTCTGGAGTGCCAGCTGATGGCCGACGCCGACCCGGCGCGCGTCTACCGCGGCGTGCTCCACCGGGTGATGCCGATCGCCGACGACAGCAAGAACGTCATCAAGGTGCGGATCCGGGTGTTCCTGCCGCGCGACGAGGAGGCGGGGTCGTTCCTGAAGCCGAGGATGAGCGTCACCGCGATGGTCATCAACCGCCCGTTCACGCCGACGCCCGGCGACCAGACGTGGGAGTGACCCCGGTAGAAGGGGTGAGCGGGTGAAGGGGTGAACGATCCCCGCTTCACCCGCTCACCCCTTCACCCCTTCACACCTTCACACCTTCACGGATAGCTCATGCCCGCGATCGTCGAAGTCCGCGACCTGCACAAGTCGTTCACCCGCGGCACCGAAACCATCGAGGTGTTGCAGGGCCTCACGCTGGACGTTGGCGAGGGTGAATTCCTGGCACTGATGGGGCCGTCCGGCTCCGGCAAGACGACGCTTCTGAACCTCATCGCCGGCCTCGACCGGCCGACGGCCGGGAGCATCACCGTCGGCCCGAACGCCATCTCGGCCATGTCCGAGAGCGAACTCGCCCGCTGGCGGACGCGGCACGTCGGCTTCGTGTTCCAGTTCTACTACCTGCTGCCGGTCCTCACCGCGTACGAGAACGTCGAGCTGCCCCTGCTGCTGCTGCCGCTGTCGAAGGCGCAGCGGCGGAAGCAGGTGGAGAACGCGCTGGACCTGGTCGGCCTGTCGGACCGGATGACGCACCGGCCCGGGCAGCTGTCGGGCGGCCAGCAGCAGCGCGTCGGCATCGCCCGGGCGCTGGTGACCGACCCGACGCTGATCGTGGCCGACGAGCCGACCGGCGACCTGGACACGAAGAGCGCCGACGCCATCCTGACGCTGCTGGACGTGGTACGCGGCCAGCTGAACAAGACGATCATCATGGTGACGCACGACCCGAAGGCGGCCGCGCGGGCGCAGCGGACGCTGCACCTGGAGAAGGGGCAACTGGTGCTCGACACGGCGGCCGTCTAATCTTCGCCGCTCGCGGCAAGGCACCTCACCAACTTGCGGTTGCACCCCCCTCCCCCGTTCGGGCACAATCGGCGGCCCACCCGGGGGAAGGATTCCGCCATGCGCCCGCTCCGCGTCGCCGTGCTCGACGAAGAACTGCCGTACCCGCTCACCTCCGGGAAGCGCATCCGCACGTTCAACCTCCTCGCCCGCCTCGCCGACCGGCACCGCGTGACAGTCCTGTGTCACAAGAATCCCGACCGCGACGAGGCCGCCGCCGCGGAGGCCGCGTTCAAGGGCATCGGCGTCGAGGCGGTCGTGGTCGAGCGGACGGTACCGTCGAAGTCCGGCCCCGGGTTCTACGCCCGCCTCGCGGGGAACCTCCTGTCGCCGCTGCCGTACTCGGTCGCCACGCACGCCAGCCCGGCGCTCGCGGCCGCGGCGAAGCAGCTGGCCGCGGCCGGCCGCGTGGACCTGTGGCACTGCGAGTGGACGCCGTACGCCCAGGTGCTGCGCGACGCCCTCGGCGACGCCGGCCTCGCCGCCGCCCGGTGGGTGGTGATGGCGCACAACGTCGAGTCGCTGATCTGGCGGCGCTACGTGGAGGCGGAGCAGAACCCGGTGAAGCGGTGGTACGTCCGCAAGCAGTGGCACAAGTTCGAGCGGTTCGAGCGGTGGGCGATGGCCGCCGCCACCACCACCGTCGCCGTCAGCCCCGACGACGCCGCCCTGATGCGCGAGCGGTTCGGCGTGCGTAACTCGACCGTGGTCGAGAACGGCGTCGACACCGCGTACTTCCGCCCGCAGCGCGACGTGGAGCGCGACCCGGCGCGGGTCCTGTTCCTCGGCAGCCTCGACTGGCGGCCCAACCTCGACGGCGTGAACCTGCTGCTCAACAGCATCTTCCCCGCCGTCCGCGCCCAGGTGCCGAACGCGACGCTGGCGCTGGTCGGCCGGCACCCCCCGGAGTGGTTGCGCGCCCGCGCCGCCGCGACGCCGGGCGTCGAACTGTACGCCGACGTGCCGGACGTGCGGCCATTCCTGGGCACGTGTGGGATGCTGGCCGTGCCGCTGCGGATCGGCGGCGGCTCGCGCCTCAAGATACTCGAAGCGCTCGCCACAGCCACGCCCGTGGTCAGCACCCGGGTCGGCGCCGAGGGGCTGACCCTGACGCCCGGCCGCGACCTGGTCGTGACGCCCGACCACGAGGGGATGGCCGACGCGATCGTGGCCGGGATTCGCCGGCCGGACGAGCTCGCCGAGCAGGCCGAGCGCGGCCGCGACGAGGTGCTCGAACTCTACGACTGGGGGCCGCTCGCGGACCGGCTCGACGCGGTGTGGCGGCGCGCGGTCGGTCACGAACTCGTAACAACCCGCCAACGCGGGAGAGGCGCCGCCGTTCGGCCCGGGTAGAGTGTCGCCGCGGCGCGGTCGGCGCCGCCACACTCCCCGAGGGTCCGCCATGCTGCGCCGCAAGCTCGTCTGGTCCGTCCCCCTGGCCGGCGCGATCGGGGCCGGCGTCGCCGCCGACCGGTGGCTCGCCGCCACCGCACTCGCCGACGGCAAGCAAGACCTCCGCCCCGCGGTCACCCTGCCGGTCACCCGCGTCGTCATGTTCAACAGCGGCGTCGGCTACTTCTCCCGCAGCGGCGAGGTGGACGGCGACGCCCGCGTCGACCTGGCGTTCCAGGAACTCGACATCAACGACTTGATCAAGTCGATGGTCCTGGAAGACTTCGGCGGCGGCCGCGTCGCGGCGGTGAGCTACGACAGCCGCGAGCCGATCGAGCGGACACTCGCCAGCTTCTCGATCAACCTGAACGGCGACCCCAGCCTCGCCGGCGTGCTCCAGCAGGCCCGCGGCGAGCGGATCGAAGTTACCACCAACCCCACGGCGCAGAACCAGCCGGGCAAGTTGACCGGCTCCATCGTCGGCATCGAGCTGCAGGCCGTGCCCGTGGGCCAGACGCAGATGCCGGTGCAGGTGCTGAACATGTGGTGCGCCGAGGGGCTGCGCAGCGTGCGGCTCCAGGAGGTGCAGCAGCTGCGGTTCTTGAACCCGGTGCTGGAGTCGGAGTTCCGCCGGGCGCTGGAGGTGCTGGCCCGCAACCACGACGCCCAGAAGAAGGCCGTGAGCGTCCACTTCGCCGGCGACGGCAAGCGGCGCGTGCAGGTCGGGTACGTGATCGAGTCGCCGATCTGGAAGACAAGCTACCGCCTCGTCCTCGACGCCCAGGGCAAGGGCGGCAAGCCGTACCTCCAGGGCTGGGCAGTCGTCGAGAACACGACCGATGAGGACTGGGCAAACGTCCGGATGGCGCTCATCAGCGGCCGCCCCATCTCGTTCAAGATGGACCTGTACGACCCGCTGTTCGTGCCGCGGCCGACCGTGGAGCCGGAGCTGTTCGCGTCGCTGCGGCCGCCGACGTATGACGGCGGGTTCGCCCAGCGCGGCGTCCGCCCCGACCCGGTGGCGATGAACCCGGCGACGCAGAACTCCGCGATCTTCAACCCGATGTTCGCCAACCCGAACTTCAACGGCCAGGGGCTGGTCGGGAACAACTTCGCGTTCCAGAACGGGTTCGTCAACGGCGGCGGCGGGTTCGGCGGCGGCGGGTTCGGCGGCAACCTCGGCGGCGGCCTCGCCAACAACTACGCTGCCCCGCAAATGGCGGTCGCCAACACGCCGCAGCTCCAGCAGCAGCTCGCGCAGAACCGGATGCAGCTGGCCCGGCTCGCCGACGCGAAGGCCGAGAAGCAGAACGCCGCCAACCTCGGCGCGCAACTGGCCGAGCGACTGAGCACCGGGGCCGTGACCGACGCCGCCACCGCCGGCAAGCTCGGCGACTACTTCCAGTACGCCATCGACCACCCGGTGTCGCTGGCCCGCCAGAAGAGCGCCCTGCTGCCGATCGTCGGCAAGGACATCGAGGCCACGCGCGTCAGCATCTACAACCCGGCCGTGCAGGCGAAGCACCCGCTGCTGGGCCTGCGCTTCAAGAACACGTCGGGCGTGCACCTCAGCCAGGGGCCGATCACGGTGTTCGAGGGGAGCACGTACGCCGGCGACACGCGCGTCCTGGACGTGCAGCCGGGCGAAGAGCGGCTCGTGTCCTACGCCATCGACCTGGGCACCGAGGTCGATCCTCAGAACGGGCCGGGGAGCGGCCGCATCACGAGCGTGAAGGCGAACAAGGGGCACGTCACGACCGTGCGGAAGGTGCGCGAGGAGAAGAAGTACCGCATCGCCAACCGCAGTCAGACCGACCGCACGCTGGTCATCGAGCACCCGAACCGCACGAACCAGCAGTTCAAGCTCGTGGAGACGGACCGGCCCATCGAGGACACGGCCGGCGTGTACCGCTTCCAGGTGGCGGTGAAGGCCGGCGAGGAGAAGACGTTCGTGGTGAACGAGGAGCGCGACGTGGCCACGACGGTGCAGCTGTCGAACAACCCGGACCAGCAGATCCGCTTCGTGCTGAGCCTGACCGAGGCGCCGCCGGCGCTGAAGCAGAAGCTGACCGAGGCGCTGAAGATGAAGGCCGCGTGGGACGGCCAGCAGCGCGACCTGACGCAGGTGAAGGCCGACCTGGCGCGGGTGGCCACCGACCAGGACCGCATCCGCAAGAACCTGGCCGCGACGCCGCGCGAGGCCGAGGTTTACCAGACCTACCTGACGCGGCTGGCCACGCAGGAGCGCGAGATCGACGCGCTCACGGCCCGCGAGAAGGCGCTGATGGCGAGCGAGTTCACCGCCCGGAAGGCGTTCGAAGACTTCCTGGCGAACCTGACGGATTGAGTGTGTCGGTTCGCCGCTTGCGGCGTAGCGGGGCACGCCCCCGCTACGCCGCAAGCGGCGTCACTCACGCCACGCGTGCGCCGCCGACGTACACCTGCCGCACGTCGAGTTCCGAATCCAGCACTACCACGTCCGCCCGCTTCCCCACCGTGAGGCTCCCCACGTCGGCGTCGATGCCGAGAATCCGCGCCGGCGTCAGGCTCGCCATTCGCACCGCCTCCGGCAGCGACACGCCGGCCGCGCGGTGCATCGTCCGCACGCAGTGATCCATGCCCATCACCGCCGACGCCAGCGCCGTCTCGTCGAGCGTCACGCCCACGCCGTCGCGCTTCACGATCCGCTCGCCGCTGCCCACGGCCCCGAACCAGTACTCGCCGTCGGGCATGTCCACGGCCCGCATCGAGTCCGTCACCAGCGCCAGCCGGTCCGGCCCCTTCAGCTTGTAGGCCAGCCGCAGCAGCTCAGGGCTGAGGTGCTTCCCGTCGGCAATCACCTCCGTGGTCAAGTCGTCGAAGTAGAGCGTCGCCTCCATCACTCCGGCGCGCATGGGGAAGGTCTGCGTCTGCCGCAGCCGGGCCCGGTCGGACATGGCGCAGAACAGGTGATCGACGTGCCGCACGCCCCAGCCCACCGCGGCCTCCACCTGCGGGAACGTGGCGTGCGAGTGCCCCGCGTTGAAGCGCACCCCGCGCGCGGAGTAGGTGCGGACGAGCCACTCGGCGTTCGGAATCTCCGGGGCGACGGTCACGACTAGTGGCATCGTCGCGGCCAGCTTCGTGAAGGCGTCGGCGTTCGGCTCGTCGGGCGTCAGAAACTCTTGATCCGGGTGGCAGCCCCGGGCCGGGCGGGCGAAGTACGGGCCGTAGAAGTGGCACCCGACGATCCGGGCGCCGCCGGGCACGTCGCCGGCCAGCTCGCCGCACAGTTCGAGGAAGCGGAGGTACTGATCCATCTTCGCCACGGTGCTGGTCGGCGTCAGCGACGTGGTGCCGTGGCGGGCGTGGCAGCGACACACAGCACGGAAGGCCTCCGCGGTGCCGTCCATGAAGTCGGCGCCGTCGCCGCCGTGGACGTGCAGGTCCACGAAGCCCGGCGCCAGGTACGCGCCCCCGAGATCGATCCCGCCGGCCGTCGGCGCCTCGCTCACGGCGACGATGCGGCCGTTCTCGAAGGCGAGTGAGCCGTTCGGCACGAGGCGGTCGGGGAGGACGAGCGTCGCGTTCGTGAGAACCGTCACAGCCATCACGACCCCCCGGGTTTGCCGGCCCGCCGCCGCCCGCCGGCGCAGCGGCCGCGGCCGCCCGCCGCTACAAAGAACAGGGTACGAACCGCGAGGGTAGAGCGATGCCGCGTCGGAACCTGGCCGGGCTGCGGGTGCTGGTCACGGGGGCGTCCCAGGGGATCGGCCGGGCGCTGTGCGTCGTCGCCGCCAAGAAGGGCTGCAAGGTGCTCGCCGCCGCCCGCTCGCAGCCGCTCCTCGGCGAGCTGGCCGCGGAAGTTCGCGCCGCCGGCGGCACCATCGAAACGGTCGTCGCCGACGTGACCGTGCCGGCCGACCGCGAGGCGATGGCGGCCGCGGCGCGGTCCGCGTTCGGCGGCCTCGACGTGCTCGTGAACAACGCCGGCATCGGCGCCACCGGGCACTTCATGGACTCCGACCCGCAGGTGCTCCGCACCATCTTCGAGACGAACTTCTTCGGCCTGATCGAGACGACGCGGGCGTGCCTGCCGCTGCTGCGCGAGGGCGTGACGCCGGCGATCGTGAACATCTCGTCGGTGGTCGGGCGGCGGGCGCTGCCGGCGCGGTCGCTGTACTCGGCGAGCAAGTTCGCGGTGGCCGGGTTCAGCGAGGCGATCCGCGCCGAGCTGGCGAAGGACGGCATCCAGGTCGTGGTGGTGAGCCCGGGCCTGACGCAGACGAACTTCTCGAAGAACATGCTGGAGCAGAAGGCGCGGATGCAGATGGACCACATGCGCGGCATGACCAGCGAGGAGGTCGCCGAGGCGACGCTGAAGGCGATCGCGGCCGGCAAGACCGAGGTGACGCTGACGCTGAAGGGGAAGCTGCTGGTGCTGGTGAACCGGTTCGCGCCGTGGGTCGTGGACCTCTTCGCCCGCAAGAAGGTCCGCGAGCTGTTCGCCGAGGAGATCGCCGCCCGCGAGAAGCGCCGGGCGGCCGCCGCGTCGTGACAGACGCGGCTTCCGGCCCCGCGCGTCAGCCGTTCTCGTCGCTAAACACGCGGTCGAAGTCGCCGACGCCGACGCGCAGGCACAGCTGCCGGAAGGCGTCGGCGTGGTCGTCCGTCGTGTGGTGCAGGTGCTCGGCCTCGCTGATCAGCGGCAGCACCTTCCGCTTCCGCACGCCCAGGTCGCGCAGCGCCCGCCGGAACGGCTTCAGGTCCGGGGCGTACACGTGGAGCAGCTTGTGCTCGTCGAACTGCACCTCGACCGGCCGGCCGTCGGCGATCACCGCCACGCCGGTGCAGCCGTCCTGCGTCAGCAGGTCCTCGAACTCGCAGAAGTGGCTCAGCAGCACCGGCAGATCGATGTCCCCGCGGCGGAAGTCGCGGTGCTCGTCGGCCCCGACGCCGTGGCTGCTTTCGAGCACGACGTGCACCACCTCGCCGACCGGCTCCAGCAGCGCGAAGAAGGCGTCGAACAGTAACTCCGCGGAGACCGCGGCCGAGAGCATCGGCAGTTTCAGCCGGGCGGCGCGGTCGCGGTACACGTCGGTGCGGTAGCCGGAGCGTGGGCGGACGGGCACGCCCGGCCCGGGGCGGACCGCGTCCGTGAGCGTGAAGTCGCCGTACTGCTTGATCAGCAAGTGTTCCGCCAGCCGTTCGGGGTTCACGAATCGACCTCGCGACATCGAGAAGGAACCGGCCCGGGGGAGAATCCGGTGGTGTCGCGTCGTGGCGGGTGCGTCAGGAGGGTTCGGGCACCTAACCATAGTGCGTGTTCCCGACGGCGGCGTCCGTGCCGCCCGCATTCTAGGCCGCCCGGGTGTCCGGATGGTGCGAACCTGCCGCCCCGCCGGGGGTTTCCGGTCGGGACGGTGGCGCCGCGCCGCCGGCGCGGCCGGCGGCGCGCGCGGGCCGGCGAACGCGGCCGGTTGGGCTGGAGCGGCGGCGGCCCGCGTCCGACAATGAGCGGAGGCGCCTGCCGACCCGCGGCGCCGCACCCGGAGGGCGACCCCGTGCGGACCTGGCTTCCCCTCATTCTGGCCGTCGCGGCCGCCCCCGGACTCGTCGCCCAGCCGCCGCGGCCGAGCGGCCCCATCGTCATCTCCCCGAAGCGGCCCGACGCCGACCCGCCCGGGTTCATCGTCATCCGCCCCGGCGGGAAGGTGGCCCCGGCAGCGGCGCAGACGCCGACGCTCGTCACGCCCACGGCCGCGCAGAACCCGGCGCCGGCCCCGAACCCCGACGGCAACTTCGACTACTGGTTCGCCGCCGCCGTCGAGGGCGAGCGGATCGGCTACCTGCAATGGACCGCGAAGTCCGTCGAGATGAACGGCAAGAAGTACCGCCACGGCACCAAGCACCAGCAGTTCACCGTGGACCGCTTCGGCCAGGTCGTCGTGCAGTTCGGCGAGGAGAGCACCGTCGAGACGCCCGAGGGCGAGGTGCTGCTGACCACGGCCCGGCAGGGGCTCGGCAAGGACCAGATGCTCGTCCTCACCGGCGTCGTCGAGGGGCGCACCCTGAAGGTGAAGGGCGAGGGCGTCGCCGCCACCGCCGCCGACTCGGTGGCGTGGCCGATGGGCGTCGTCGGCGTGGCCGGCGAGGCCAAGCTGTTCGCCGGCAAGAAACTCGCCCCGGGCGCCAGCTTCGACTACCTCACGTACTTCGCCCAGGGGAACCGCGTCCTCAAGGTCACCGTGACGTACGACGCCACCGAGGACACCGTGCTCTGGCAGGGCGTGCCGGCCCGACGGCTCGCCCGCTACACGTCGCGGATGGAGCCGCTCGGATCCCTGAAGCTGCCGGCCGCCACCACCTGGGCCGACCCCGACACCGGCGAGCCGTTCCGCACCGAATTCGACTTCCCCGGCCTCGGCGGCAGGGTGACGTTTCTCCGCACCACGGAGGCCGCCGCCAAGGCGCCGATCGCCAAGCCGTTGCAGCTGTTCAACGCCCAGTCCATCCGCCTCGACCGCGAGATCGCCGACGTCCACGGTCGCACGTCCGCCGTGTACAAGGTGACGGCCGCGCGCGACGACGAGCCCGGCACGCTGTTCCCGACCGACGCCCGCCAGGAGGTGAAGAACCTCGACGCGAAGGCGAAGACGTTCGAGCTGCACGTGCAGGCGGTGCGCGGCCCCGGCATGAAGGCGGTGCCGGCGCCGGCCCCCGGCCCCGAATTCCTCGGCAGCAGCTTCTTCGTGAACTGGGACAACGCCGCGGTGAAGGGCCACGCGGCGCGGGCCGTCGCCGGGCTGCCGCCCACCGCCGGCGCCTGGGACAAGGCGAAGGCCGTGGAGCGGTGGGTGAACCAGAACATGAAGGCCGCCGAGTTCTCGCAGTCGATGGCGACGGCGGACAACGTGGCCCGCACGCTCAGCGGCGACTGCACCGAGTACGCGATGCTCGGCGCGGCGATGTGCCGGGCGGTGGGGGTGCCGTCGCGGACGGTGCTGGGACTCGTGTACGCCCCGGGGCCGGGCGGCCGGCCGTTCCTGGCGTACCACATGTGGTTCGAGGCGTTCGCCGCCGGCCAGTGGCTACCGCTCGACCCGACGCTCGGCCTCGGTGGTGTGGGGCCGGGTCACATCAAGATCGCGGACCACTCGTGGCACGAGGAGCGGAGCTTCGCCCCGCTGTTCCCCGTACTGCGGGTGCTGAATGCGAAGCCGTCCGTGGAAGTGCTGCGGGCCACGCCCTGACGACGGCGTGCTCCGTCAACCGTAGTAATCGGGTCGCCCGCCGGATCGGCGGGGTTGGAGTGGGACCGGGCTCCGATCGGTTCACATTCCCGGAAGCCGTCTCACCGTCAGTAAGCGGTGAGGTTCATCGGGTAGGCCACGCAGCGGCGGCGGACTCGGTCCGCCGCGAGCGGCGGAACGAGGGGGGTCGTCGCGCTCACTCGCCGCGGATCAGCACGTCCACGCCGGCGGCGTCCGCCGGCACCGTCTCGCGGCGCTCGGGGCCGCCCACCTCCGACCAGCGGAACACCGGCGGCAGTTGGGCGTGCAGGTAGTTCTTCGCCGGCAGCACCACCGGCCGGCCCTCGATCACCAACCGCACCGGCCGGTCGGAGTGGTTGAAGAAGCCGACCTTCCGCAGCGCCCCCGCCGAAGCGCCCGCCGCCGGGAACACCTCCACCCGCGGCAGCGACGCCAGCGGGCTCGACCGCGCCGTCGTCGGGATCACACCGCTCGTGCCCGTCGGCACGTCGGGCGGCAGCACTAGCGGGGGGATCGAATCGCGCTTCGGGTCGGCTTCCGGAGCCGGGGCCGGCGACGGCACCGCCGACGGCAGCGGCGGCAGCACCAGCGGCGACGACGCCTTCGGCGCGTCGGGTGGCACCAGCGAGGGCACCTTCGGCGCGGCCTTCGGCTCCTCCGGCAGCACCAGCGGCGGCACGTCGGACGGCGGCGTCTTCACCTCCGGCGCTTTCGGCGTCAGCATCGGCGTCGGCTCGGGCGGCTTCGGCAGCGGCAACTTCACTTCCGGCGCCTTCGGCACCGGCACTGGCATCGGCGTCGGGGCGGGCGTGACGTTCGTTGCGGGCCGGACGGGCTCGGGGGCCGGGGCGGGCGTCGGCGTGGCGAGGGCCGGCGGGCGCGTCGCGGCGGCCGGCACCCGCTGAATGGTCGGCGGCGGCAGCGGCACCTCGTACACGGGCACGGGCGCCGGGATCAGGTAGAACTGTGGTGGGTAGGCCGGCACCGGGGCGCACGGCGGGGGCGGCGCCCAGCACGGGTGGTACGCCGTCGCCCAGTCGGGTACTGCGGCCACCCCGAACACGGCCAGGCAGCACAGGTAGCGCGTCATTGCGGAGTCCCTTCACGGCCGGCCCGCGCCACCGTTCCCCCCGGCGACGCGTTCCCCACAGTTCCGACTCGGTCGGGCCGACACCGATGTTGTACTCCGGACGGGATCGCCGCCACAAGCCCCGAATCGGCCCGATTCGCATCGTCTCAAAACGCGCACCCGCCTGCTGCGAAACCGATCAACGGCGCCTTTCCCGACAATCTCATGACTGCAGCCGGGTTCCTCATCGTCTTTTCCACTTTTGCCGAACTCGCTTTCCGGAAAGGGATTGCTGCGATCCGTCGGCGGAATCGGATGGCGACTTTTCGAATTGGCACCGAGCCTGCTTTTGAACTCTTTCGTGGGCGGTTGCGAGTCCCGCCCACAACGGAACTGATTAACCGTCAGCGCCGAACACCCCCTTCGAAACAAGGGCGCGGGACTAGCCGGGTCTGCGAGTCCCCGGCCGAATCCCGCGCCCCACTTCTTTTTCCCCTTCCCTCTCCCGCCCCGAAGTCGCGCCCGCGCCACAATCCAACTGCCCACCGTCGCCGTCGAATCCCATAGGACGGGCAAAGCTTGCCTCCCGACGGACCCGCCCGCGCCCGGCGTGCGCGTTGTTCCGACGGCCCCACCCCGCGGTTTCGCCGGACACACCCCCGCCGATGGCGTCCGGCCAAAACAGTGGGTAGAGTCTCCATTCAGGAACCCTCGCCCCGCGAGCCGCGACGCCATGGACTGCACGACCCGCCTCCGGCCCCGCCTGAGCGTCCAGCCGCTCGAAGACCGCTGCGTCCCGGCGCTGCTGCTCAGCGACGTCGGCTACTCCGGCGTGTTCTTCAACTCGCCCACCGAGCAGTTCTTCGAGCTCCGCGGCGACCCCGGCGCCACCATCGCCGGCCGCACGTACCTCGTGACCGTCAACGGCGACCCCGGCACCGCGGCCGGCGTCATCAACTCGGTGTTCGACCTCGGCGGCGTGCAGCTCGGGTCGTCCGGCTACCTCGCCGTGGTGCAGGCCAACAGCCCGTACACCGTCGACTCGCGGTCGGCCGTGCTCCGCGGCACCACCACCGGGTTCGGCGGCCTCGGCGGCACCGCACCGGACCGGTTCTCCGACAGCAGCGCCCTGTCCAACGAGTTCGAGTTCATCTTCGGCAGCAACACGTTCCTGCTGGTCACGGCCAACACCGCGCCCGTGCCCGGTGCCGACGTGGACGTGAACGACGACGGCCTGCTCGACAGCGCGGCCAGCACGTGGACCGTGCTGGATTCGGTCGGCGTGCTCGGGCCGACGCTCGGGGCCAACGCCAACGAGACGAGCTACGGCAAGATCACCGTGTCGCAGGGCGGCGTCGGTCGGGCGCTGTACAGCTCGGTGACGATCAACGCCACCGCCCACGGCCACGTCGCCCGGGTCGGCGAGTCGACCGGGTACACCGCCGCCGACTGGGTGGCCGGGCGGCCCGACGACTCGGGGAACGCCCCCGGCCAGTACCGCTATGAGAACGGCATCTTTGGCCGCCCGACCGACCCGAACCGGTTCACTGCCGGGCTCCGCGTCGACCAGCTCGGCGGGGCAAACTTCGTGTCGGCGGCGTACGGCCGGGTGTACACCGACGCGAACGGCAACAACACCTTCGACGCCGGCGACGCCCCCGTCGCCGGGCAGACGGTGTGGGCCGACCAGAACGCCAACGGCGTACTCGACAGTTACGAGACGACCTTCTCAATCGCGGCGTCCGGCCTGCCCGTGAACGCCGACCTGACCAACGCCATCCCCGGCGCCACCCTCACGTTGATTAACACCGGGGTGAACCAGGTCGGCCGGTCGATCCAGGTGTCGGACACGGTGTTCAACACCAGCCAGCGGATCGGGTCGAACAACGTCGGTTTCTTTGCGAGCTTCCACCAGCTGCGGGTGGACCTCTACCGGCCGTCGAGCTCGGTCAGCCTCGACTACTTCGACGACGTGCCGGGCACCGGCGCGGGCGGCACCGGGCGGATGGAGGCGTACGCGGCCAACGGCACCCTGCTCGACGTCGTGCTGGTGTCCGTCCAGCGCGGCACCACCGGCGGCACGATGATCATCAACCGGCCGCAGGCCGACATCGCCTACGTCATCGCCTACACCGACCCGAGCACGACGGCGAACGCCTACTTCGACAACCTGCGGTTCACCACCCCGGAGTCGTCGGCCACGACCGCGGCCGACGGGTCGTACAAGGTCGGCGGGCTGCTCGACGGCGACTACTCGATCCGCACCATCGGCGGGGCGCAGCTGCCGGCGTCGATCACCAACCTGGTGCCGGTCCGCGGGCTGGACTTCGGCACCGGCGGCGGCCTGGGCGGGGGCGGCGGCAGCATCGGCGGCCGCGGGCGTACCGTCGCCGTCGGCGGCGGCCCCGGCGCGGTGAGCGTGTACGGCTCCGTCAACGGCCAGCTCAGCCAGGCCAGCGTCATCAACTTCCCCGTCCTGTTCCCGGACGCCCCGTTCGACGGCACCTACCGCACCGCCACCGGCGACGTGAACGGCGACGGCGTCGAGGACGTGGCGGTGGTCACCGGGCCGGGCACGTCGGTGCGGTGGGCCGTGATCGACGGCCGCACCGGCAACACGCTGCTGGTGCCGCTGACGACGGCGTTCGCCGGCAGCGACAGCTTCACCGGCGGCGGGTTCGTGTCGATCGGCGACCTGGACGGCGACGGCCGCGGCGAGGTGGTGCTGACGCCCGACCAGGGCGGCGGCGCGCGGGTCACCATCTTCACCGTCTACAACGTCGGCGCCCGGGTGCGGGCCAACTACCTCGGCATCAACGACCCGAACTTCCGCGGCGGCGCCCGCACGGCCCTGGGCGACGTGAACGGCGACGGGCGGGCCGACCTGCTCGTGGCGGCCGGCTTCCAGGGCGGCCCGCGGGTGGCGCTCTACGACGGCAAGCAGGTGTTCACCGCCGGCCTCGTTCCGATCACGAGCGACTTCTTCGCCTTCGACCAGGGCCTCCGCAACGGCGTGTTCGCGAGCATCGGCGACGTGGACGGCGACGGCTTCGGCGACCTGGTGCTCGGCGCCGGCTCCGGCGGCGCGCCGGCGGTGCGGGTGCTGAGCGGGCGGACCCTCGTGTTCGGCGGCGGCCCCGGGGCGGCGCTGGCGACCCCGATCTCCGACTTCTTCGTCAACGGCGACTCCGACTCGCGGACCGGCGTGCGGGTGACGGCGAAGAACGTGGACGGCGACCAGTTCGCCGACATCGTCACCGGCTCGGGCGAGAACCAGCCGTCGTTCATGCGGGTGTACGCCGGCTCGTCGGCCCGGGGCCGGGCCGAGCCGGCGGTGATCCAGGACGTGGACCCGTTCGGCGTGGCGCTCACCGAGGGCGTGTTTGTGGGGTGAGTGGCCGGTCGTTGAAGTCGAACGCGCCCGGGGGTGTTCTCCCGGGCGTTTTCGTTATCTCGCCCCGCTCCTGTCGCTCTGGCGAATCTGGGCAAGAAAAACAGTTTGCGAGGTCCATTTTGTGGGCCCGGCGGCGCGGCATGTGCCGATTCTGCGGGGGGCGTTTTTAGTGCCCACTTGCACCAACCACAGGACCCGCACATGGCTCGCTTCGCTCGTAACCTCCTCTCCCCCGAGCAGTTAGAAGCCCGCGAGGTTCCGGCAACCGCGTTCGCGCTCGGCTCCGGAGCGTTCGCCGACACGCTGTTCCGCTTCGACACAGCCACCCCGGCCACCCTGAGCGTCGGCATCCCGGTCACCGGGCTGGACGCCGGGTACAGCCTCGTCGGCACAGACTTCCGCCCGGCCGACGGCGTGCTGTACGGCCTGGCCACGAACGCCGACAACGCCCAGCTGTACACCATCGACCCGAACACCGGCGCGGCCACGCCCGTCGCCGCGGCGTTCGCCGTCACCGGCATCAGCACCGCGACCAAGTTCGGCGTCGACTTCAACCCGACGGCCGACCGGCTGCGGGTGGTCACCAACCTGGCCAGCGACGGGGTCGGCGGCACCACCAACAACTTCCGCGTCAACCCGAACGACGGCACCCTGGTCGCCATCGACGCCGACCTGGACTACACCGGCCTGGCCGGCGGCTTCGCCGACGGGCCGGAGGTGGCCGTCGCCTACACCAACAACGACACCGACACCGCCACCGGCACCGCCCTGTTCGGCCTTATCAGCGGCACCAACGCCCTGGTGTCGAACACGCTGAACGCCCCGTCGTTCAACACCCTCACGTCGATCGGCGCCCTCGGCTTCGACACCGACGCCAACACCGGGTTCGACATCTACGGCACCGCCAACACGGCCGTGGCCATCCTCAACACGGCCGGCGTGTCGAGCCTGTACACCGTGAACCTCACGACCGGGGCGGCCACGGTGGTCGGGCTGGTCGGCCTCGGCGCCATCACCTTCCAGGACGTGTCGGTGGCCCCGCCCGCGGTCCCGACGCTGGCCAGCGGCCAGACCACCGGGTCGGTCACCCTGTTGAACCCGACGCAATACGGCACCGACGCCGGGCAGCTGACCGTCGGCAGCTCCGTCCCCGGCCCGACCGCCGGCGCCACCGCGAACACGCGCACGGCCACCGGCGACGTGAACGGCGACGGCGTCGCCGACTACATCCTCGTGACCGGGCCGGGCACGCCGATCCGCGTGTCGGTGACCAGCGGCGTGGACGGCACGACGCAGCTGGTGGCGCCGTTCGACCCGTTCGGCGGCAACTTCACCGGCGGCGGGTACGTGTCGGCCGTCGACTTCGACGGCCCGGTCGGGACGACCGGGGCCGACGGCAAGGCCGAGTTCGTCGTGACGCCGGACCAGGGCGGCGGCCCGCGGGTGAGCATCTTCACCTTCGCCGGCATCGGCGCCGCCCCGACCGTGCGGGCCAACTTCTTCGGCATCGACGACCCGAACTTCCGCGGCGGCGCCCGCTCGGCGGTGGCCTACCTGAACGCCGACGCGATCCCCGAACTGGTCGTGGTGGCCGGGTTCGGCGGCGGCCCGCGCACGGCGATCTTCGACGGCACCAGCCTGTTCGGCACACCGACCCGGTTGGTGAACGACTTCTTCGCCTTCCCCGGCACCGACGCCACGACGCTGCGGAACGGCGTGTTCGTGGCCGCCAGCGACATCAACGGCGACGGGACCGACGACCTGGTGTTCGGCGGCGGCCCGGGCGGCGCCCCGCGGGTGTTCATCCTGGACGGCGCGCAGGTGGCGGCCGGGAACGTGGCCGCCACGCAGGCCGCGCCGATCGCCAACTTCTTCGTGGGCGGTAACACGACCGACCGCGGCGGCGTGCGGCTGGCCTACGCCAACCTCGACGCCGACAGCAAGGGCGACCTGGTGGTCGGCAGCGGCGAGGGTTCGCCGGCGAAGGTGAGGGCGTACCTGGGCAAGAACTTCACCAGCACTGCCGAGCCGACGACGTTCCAGGACATCGACCTGTTCGGCGGCGGCGCTCTGGCCGGCGGCGTGTTCGTGGGCTGATCCGTAACGGCGAGCCGGGGGCGTCAGCCCCCGGAGTTCCACTCGTCAGCCCGGGGTTCGCGCCCCGGGCTGACGGCTTTTCAGCGCCGCCGCGGCGGCGCCCGCAGCGAGTCGATCCACGCCTGCTCCAGCGCGTCGAGCGACTCGAACCCGTACACCTCCTTCGCCGCCGTCGCCCACGACGCGGCCGAGTTCTCCCCCATCCCCAGCGCCAGGAACGCCATCAGTGCCGGCTCCTTGTCCCCGCGGGCGAACCGGGGCGTGTCCGCCCGCACGCCGGTCGCCCCGCGCTCCAGCAGGAACCGACACACCGAGTGCCCCTGCGCGAACGTCACGATCTGGTCGCGCGGGTAGTCGGTCATGCGAAACAGGGTGTCGAGCCGGATGGCGCGGCCCGCGTTGAGCAACTCACGGGCTCGGATCTCGTGGTTGAACTGCTCCGCGTCCGCCTCGGCGAGCACGGCGATGCCCTCGTCGGCCCAGCGCGGCAGCGGCCGGCCGAAGTGCGTCGCCAGCACGACGTGCGTGACCTCGTGCGGCAGCACCGACTTCAGCACCGCGTCGAGCGGGCCGTGCAGTTCCATCGACGCCGTCTTCACGCCCGGCGGCCGCTTGCCGTCGGCCTCGCCGAACGTGAACGTGGTGGCCCCACCCGAGCCGCCGGCGGTGATCGTCACCCGAATCGTGACAGAGTCGGCCGCGTCCGGCAGTTCGGCGCCGAACCAACGCTTCGCCAGCTCGCGCCGGTGCTTCTCGGCCGCGATGCCTACCGCGTGTGCGACATCGGTCGATGGTGCGATGACGTTGAAGCTCGGGAGGATGCCGAAGTGCCGGAAGTGGGTCCGGTCGCGGCGTGCGTCCGGCGGCGGGATGCGGTCGGGGTCGGCGCGTTCTGGTTCTCCCTTGGGCGGTGCGTTCCGCCGATGCCAGTCGAGCCATGCGACTTCCATCCGGTCCACCGAGTCGAACCCGTACACGTCCCTCGCGGCCGCGTCCCAGCCCGCGGCGGTGTTCGCCTCCGCCCCCGCGGCGACGAACGCGACCACCCGGCCACGTTGCGGTTCGGGGGCGCCGTCGAGCAGGCGTGCCAGCCGTGAGCCCGGGGCGGGATTGGCCTTCGACACGCCCACGTGGGCGAGGAGGAACTTGACGACCGCGTGACCCTGGGCCTCGTACACGTCCCAGTCGGACTTCTCCCCGCGGCCGACGAACAGAGTCGAGAGGCGCAGGGAACGGCCGTCGTACAGGTGGTTGAAGCTGCGGGCGAAGGCGGCGTCGGGGTCCGCCGAGTAGCCCGCCTCGATCGCGCTATCGACCCACCGCGGCAGGCGACGCCCCAACCGCGTCGTCAGGACGAGCCGGGCGGCCGTCCGGGGCGCCTCGACGCCGAGGAGGGCGTCGAGGCCGCCGTGGACCGTGGCGTCGTACGGAACGCCCGTCACACCCCGGAAGCGAACCTCGCCCGTGTACCAGCCGGCCGTCCGGTGCGCCTTCACTCCCACTAAGACTGGCTCCTTCCACGCCGGTAGGTCCTTGCCGAGCCACTCGACGGCGACCGCCTTCCGCTGTCGCTCGAACTCCTCGCCGAGGGCGCGGGCGACGGCCGCGGTCGGCGCCGTCACTTCAAAGTTCGCCGTCTTGTGGACGAACGGCGCGGCCGGTGCCGCGGGTTCCTTCGCGGGGTGCGCCTTCGCACCCGGCGCGGGGATGCGCTCGGGCTCCGGCTGCGGCGCGGCGTCGTTCGCCCAGCCGACGCCGAGGCCGGCCAGCACCGCGACGCACAGCGCGGCCGCTGCCGCGGAACGGGTCGTCGTCATAGCTGCGAGCACTCCGTGGGCCAGGGCCGCGGCGGGCAGGTCCGCCCCGCCGCCGGCCAGGAAGAGGGTCGCGCCGTCCGTCACCTTCCCCACCAGAGACGCCGGAACCGCTTCGGCGGTGGCCGCCAGCGCGGCGAGCGCCGCGGCGGGGGTGATGCCGCGCCGTTCGAGGCGCGACCGCAGCAGTTCCTTTGCCTCGTCGAGCCGGCGGCGGACGGTGCGGCTGCTCCACCCGAGCGCGGCCGCGGCCTGGTCCTGGGTGCGGCCGTCGAGCAGGCACGCGACCGCCGCCGCCCGCAGCTTGTCCGGCAGGCGCGTGAACTCGTCGGCGAGAACCGCCCCGAGTTCGGCAGACAGGAGGCCGGAGTCGGGAGGCAGGTGACACGCCGGTTCCGCGTTAGCTGATTCCGGTCGCCGGTCGCGCTGCCGCATCCGCCGGCCGACACGGCCGGCGACGCCGACGAGCCAGCTGCCGACCGACGCCGCCTTGCGGACCGACCCGGCCCGCGCCGCTAGCACCAGAAACGTGGCCTGGAACGCGTCGTCCGCGGCGGACCGGCCGACGAGCCGGCGGCAGGTGCCGAGCACGGCGGGTCCGTGGCGACGAACGAGTTCGGCGAAGGCGTCGGCGTCGCGGCCGGCGACGAACCGCGCCAGCAGGTCGGCGTCGGGCTCGGCCGGGGCGGCGGCCGCGAGGAGGTGAAGCAGGCCGGGCATCCGTGACCCTCAGGGTGACACCCGGGTAGTGCGGCTCGGGCGCCGAGGGCGGACAGGAAAATGGCCTACGGGTGCGCCAGCGCCCACCGCACGGCCGACGGCACCAGTTGCTTCAGGCCGTCGGTCTGCTCCGGGTGCGGGCTGACGCCGAGCACCCACCCCTTGCCGTGCCGCGCCGCCACCACCGCCGGCGTGTTGATCATCACCCCCGGGATGCCGTTCTTCGGCACCAGTTCCTCGCGGAAGTGCGCCAGCGGGATCAGCTTCGCCCCCGGCAGCGGCTCCAGGATCGGGCCGTTCGCGTACCGGCACGCGGCGAACGGCTCCGACACCTTCAGCCAGTCCTTCGCGTCGGCGGTGAACTCGACTTTCACTTTGCCGGTGCCGCGGAGCCAGTGCGCCCGGTCGATCACCTTCGCCGGCAGCAGGTCCAGCGACCAGTCGTAGCCGGTGCTCGCCAGGTAGCAGCCGGCGCAGATGCCGACGTAGCAGCCGCCGTCCTTCACGAACTGCTTGACGGCGTCGCGGCCGGCGGGCTCCAGCGCCTTGGCCTGCCCGCTGCCGCTGCCGCCGGGCATCACCAGCACGCGGTAGTTCTTCAACTTGCCGGCGCGGATGTCGGCGGCCGTGACGCGCGTCACCTTCAGATCGGGCGACGCCTTGGCGGTCGCCTCGAACATGTCCGGCCCCTTCCCGCTGACGCCGCCGTCCACGTACAGCGCGACCGGAACGACGGCGGGCGACTGCGCGGCGGCGGGAACTACGACCAGGCCGAGGGCGAAGAACGCGAGGGGTCGCATGGTGGGGGCCGGACGAGGGTGGGTGAGAGGAGTGAAATTGTACCGCGGCCGCGGCGCGGCGTCACCGCTTGCGCCACACCTGGTCGGGTGCGAGGCCAAGCTTCTGCATCGCGGGGCGGATGGCGTCGTAGTACCGCTTCGCGTCGTTGGGGTAGCCGGCGGTGGGGGCCAGGCCGGGGACGTGCGTCGCCCAGAAGCGGTTGAACTGGAGCATGCACACCTCGCGGAGGTACTTCGCCAGCATCGACGCCAGCGCGACCGCGACGCTGTCGCCGTCGGCCCGCGGGCGGAAGCTGATGCTGACCGGGCGGTCCAGCCCCTCGACGCGGTAGCGGCTCTCGGCGGCGCCCTCCTTCTCGACCACCACCCACCCGTCGGGAAACGCCTGCTGCACGATCGAGGCGTAGAAGTTCCGCCCGCCGAGCTTGTCGCAGAGGAACAGAACCGGGGCATCGGGGTAGCAATAGACGCCGCGCCGGCCGATGGTGAGGTGGAACGGCATGAGCGAAACCAGCCCGTGAGCCAGCGCGGCCGCCTTCGACCCGGCGGCGTCCACCACGCGGTTGAACCGGGTGGCCGGGGTGAGGATCGCCTGCCCGCACCACGTGTTCGTCTGGAGCACATCCATCGATCTCAACCACGTCGCGGCGCTCGCCTCCAACTCCCCGGCTTCCAACAACGCAGGGAGCGACTGTGCCGGGTCGAACCACGGCTCCGCCCGGAGATCGTCCGCCACGTCGGTGGGCACCGTGTGGTCGAGGAACCGCCCGAGCACATTCGGGATACACCCGAAGACGGGATACACCCCGCGCTCCAGCGCCGCGAGGCCGCCGGCGGTGTAGACCTTCTTCGAGTCGTCGATCAGCAGCCGGCCGTCGGCGGGCTCGTGAGCGCGGCGCACGACGGCTTTTAGCGCGTCCCACCCGGCGGGGTCGTCGTCGGGGAGGTGCAGCGCGACCGCGGCCTGGACCAGCGGCCCCAGGTTCGGGCCGTACCCGGCCTCGTCGATTCCCACCACCCAGGGCATCGTAGATCCTCGGAATACGGGGTATCATACCCCCTCAACCGCCGCCCGCCCGGGAGCCGCCCCATGCCGATGCTCGCCGACAACATCTTCCTCAAGATCATCGACAAGAGCATCCCCGCCAAGATCGTCCACGAGGACGACCTGTGCCTGGCGTTCCACGACATCGGCCCGAAGGCGCCGGTCCACGTGCTCCTTATCCCCAAGAAGGTGATCCGCACGCACGCCGACATCACGCCCGACGACGCGGTGCTGCTCGGCCACTTGCACGTGGTAGCGGCCCGGCTGGCGGCGCAGCTCGGCCTCGCCGACGGCTACCGGCTCGTGGTCAACTGCGGCGACCGCGGCGGGCAGACGGTACCGCACCTGCACATGCACCTGCTCGGCGGCCGCGATTTCGGCTGGCCGCCGGGGTAAGATGCGGGCATGACCGACGTTCGTTCCCTCCTCGCCGAGCGCCTCGCCGCGGTCCGCGGCCGCATCGCGGGCGCCGCCCGCCGCGCCGGCCGCGACCCCGCCGCCGTCACCCTCGTCGCCGTCACCAAGACTGTGACGCCGGCCGTCGCCGCGGTCGTGTTCGAGCTCGGCGCCGCCGACCTGGGCGAAGGCCGGCCGCAGGAGTTGTGGAAGAAGGCCGCCGCGCTCCCCGCCGCGCGCTGGCACCTCGTCGGCCACCTCCAGCGCAACAAGCTCGACCGCACCGTGCCGCTCGCGGCGCTGATTCACTCCGTCGATTCGGAACGGCTGCTCGCCGCGCTCGACGACTTCGGCCGCAAGCGCGGCACGCCGGTGCCCGTGCTGCTCGAAGTGAATTGCAGCCGCGAGGCGGCGAAGGGCGGGCTCCGCCCCGAGGACCTGCCGGCGCTCGCGGACACGCTGCCGGCGCGCAGCGGCGTCGAGGTGCGCGGCCTGATGACGATGGCCGCGTACGCCGACGACCCCGAAGCCGCCCGGCCGACGTTCGCCGAACTGCGGCAGCTGCGCGACCGCCTCCGGGGCGTCACCGGGCTGCCGCTGCCGGAGCTTTCCATGGGGATGAGCGGCGACTTCGAGGTGGGCGTGGAAGAGGGCGCCACGCTGGTCCGCGTCGGCACCACCTTATTCGAGGGGCTGCCGGCGTTAGAATAGCCGCGTCGTTCCGCCCGAGGTCGCCGTATGTCCGTATCCGCAGAGCCCCGCCCGGTCACCGCCCCCGCCTTCCGGGCGGCGAAGGGGCGCAGCAGGCTCGCCGTCGTCACCGCCTACGACTACACCTCCGCGCGCCTCGCCGACGAGGCCGGCGTGGACGCCATCCTCGTCGGCGACTCGCTCGGCATGGTGATCCAGGGGCACGCCACGTCGCTGCCGGTGACGCTGCGCGACGTGATCTACCACACGCAGTGCGTGGTCCGCGGGGTGAAGCGCGCCCTGGTGATCGCCGACCTGCCGTTCCTGACGTACCAGGTGAGCCCGCGGCAGGCCGTCCGCAGCGCCGGCAAGCTGATGAAGTTCGGCGGCGCGCACGCGGTGAAGCTGGAGGGCGGCGAGCGCGTCGCCGACGCGGTGCGGGCGGTGGTGGCGGCCGGCATCCCGGTGATGGCGCACGTCGGGCTGACGCCGCAGTCGGTCCACCAGTTCGGCGGGTTCAAGGTGCAGCGCGACGCCGAGCAGCTGCTCGCCGACGCGGCCGCGGTCGTGGCGGCCGGGGCGTTCGCGGTGGTGGTGGAGAGCGTGCCGGCGGACGTGGGGGCGAAGCTCACGGCGGCTCTGCCGGTGCCGACGGTCGGCATCGGCGCCGGCCCCGGGTGCGACGCGCAGGTGCTGGTGTTCCACGACCTGCTCGGCCTGTTCGCCGACTTCACGCCGAAGTTCGTGAAGCGCTACGCCGACCTCGGCACCGCGGCGCGGGACGCGATCGGCGCCTTCGCCCGGGAGGTGCGCGACGGCACGTTCCCGGGGCCGGAGCACTCGTTCCGCTAGCGCGGCGTTCGTCGTGTCGGTCCTGGTGCGTTGGATCAGCCTGTTAGGCCGGGGCGCGAGCCCCGTCGGGGGTCAGACGCCCGACGGGGCTCGCGCCCCGGCCTAACGGCTCGGTACACTCCCATCGAGCGGAGACTAGAATCGCCCGCGGCTGCCGGCGCCCGGCGGCCACAACCCGGAGGCGAAGATGCGAACGGCCCTCGTGGCGGCGCTGGCGGCGGTCGGGGTGTGCGGCGTGGCGGGTGCGCGGGACGAGAAGGCCGACCCGGTGGGGACGTGGGCGTGTGAGTACAAGATCGGCGACCAGAAGCGGACGTCGTCGCTGACGATCACGAAGGACGGCGACAAGCTGGCCGGCACGATGACGTGGCCGGACCAGAAGGGGGCGAAGCTGACGGACGTGAAGATGAAGGACGGCGCGCTGACGTTCTCGGCCGTGCGCGAGTTCATGGACAACAAGATTCCGATCGACTACACGCTGAAGGTGACCGGCGACAAGCTGACGGGCAAGGGCAAGTCCGACTTCGGCGGCAAGGCGACCGAGTTCGACATCGAGGGGACGCGCGAGAAGAAGGCGAAGTGACGCGGGCGGGCCGCCCCGCCGCTCGCGGCGTGACACCGCGGCGGCGCCGCGTGCGGCGGTCAGAACCGGAGCCCGGCGGCCAGCCCGACGAACGGCCCCGGGTCGACGTTCACCTCGTCCCGCAGCGCCCCCCACTGGGACCGCCCCTCGCCGTAGCGCCGGCCGAACGAGTACCCGCCGGTCACGTCCACCGTCCCGGCCCGCCCGACCTGCCGCCGGAGCCCGCCGACCACCCGCTGCTCGAGTACGAAGAACCGGTCGCGGTTGTCCGGCCGGTCGGCGAGCAGGTACGACTCGTTGAGATACTCGTACCCGCCGAACGCCCACCACCCCGGCGCCAGCCGGTACGTCAGCCGGGCGTTCACGTTCAGCAGCGGGACGTACGACGCGGTCAACTGCAGGTCGTCCGTCGGCCGCCAGTCGAGGGACAGCGGCAGGCCGAGGTTCATGCGGAACGTGTCGGTCGGGTTCCAGGCGTAGGACGCCAGCGGGAGCGGGAAGTTGATCGCCCCGCCGGGCATGTACATCAGCATGAACTGCCAGGCGTCTCGCCCGTCCCGCACCGGCACCCGGAGCATCGCCCCGACGCTCGGGTTCACCTCGTGGACGGAGTGGAACGGCTTGTCGCTCGGCGACCCGACGCCGGTCATGAGCATCCCGGTCCACCCGTTCTCGAACCGGTGCATGTAGCTCAGGCCGAGGTTCAGGTTCCACAGCTGCTCGGGGAACGGCCGGCCGGTGTCCGGCAGGACCGCGTCGGTGAAGAACAGGGTGTGGCGCACCCCGACGGTGGTGAGGACCATGTCCCCGTCCGACTTCCACACCGGGAAGCCGGCGTTCAACCCCTGGCGGACGAACCCGAGGTCGGCGGGTTGCCCGCCGACGGGCTGATTCGGGTACCAGGTGGCGTTGTAGCCGGGCGGCCCGCCCGCGCCGGGCATCCCGCCCGGCCGGTCGCCGAGGGGCACCCGGGGTGGCGGTGGCGGGTCGGGCGGCGCGTCGTCGTCGGCCCGCGCCAGCGCGGCGGACGCGAGTACGACCCCGATCACGGCCAGGGCGCGGGAAGGCATGTCGGCTCGAACGGCGAGGGTGTTCCGCTTCGCTCTATGGCGTGCGGCCGCGACCGGGTCAACGCGATTTCGGGCTCAGTCCGGCGCGCCACTCCGGTCGCTCACGCTCCCGGCTCGCCGGCTCCCACCCTCTCCCCCGCTTCGGGGGAGAGGGTCGCGGCGAAGCACGCGGGGTGAGGGGGCGGACCACAATTGATGAGGACCGGCCAAGGTCGGCGTCACGGCCGCGTCCGCCCGAGCACCCACAGCGCCGGGGCGCGGACCAGGGCGATGTTCTCGCTTACCTCGACCCAGGCTTCCAGCTCGGCCTTCTCGTACGGCGACAGCTGGCCGTTGGTGTTGCGGTCCATCAGCGCCCGCACCCGGGCGTCGCCCCGCGGCGGCAATCGCAATGCCGCGACGCTCTCGATCAGGTCGATCGGCGCTTCCACGACGCTCGACATGGGTGGCCCTCGCGGCTCAGTAGCATTATCCTTCTGGCGGGAGACAACCACAAGACCGCCGGTCGCAAGCGGGCGACATCCACGATCCTGGCGCGCCCGAGTCAGAACAACTTGCCGCTACGGCGAACCACGGTTCGCCTACAGGGGTGTAGGTGGGTGGGAATGGAAGCCGAGCGACAACGGGCCTACCTGATGATACTCTCAGCCGCGTTACAACACGTAAAATGGGATCTCGCCTGTTGGTATGGCAGGTTCGCCTGGCTGAGACCGTGGCGCTCGCGTCATCAGGTGCGGGGCGCCCGCCGTGCGGCGTTCCGCTCGGCTGCGTTCCACAACTTGGCCACATTTGCCCTGCATGACTTCACGGGCTTCTCGGAGGCGCAATTCTGGGAAGATATTGAGCGGTTCGAGACGAACTTTCCCGACGGCCGGTGGATGGACTACCGGGCGGAGTTCGAGCGCTGCCTCCGCGGCGAGGCGGTACGTACCATCAACTAAGTGGCGGTGTTGCTCCTTCGGGGTGAACGCCACCCCCTCCCCGAGTCCATCCGTGCCCGACGACCTCGCGCTGCTCCACGACGACATTTATCTCCTCGCCGTCAACAAGCCGGCGCCGCTGCTCACCCAGGCGCCGCCGGCGGTGCCCAGCCTCGAAGCCCGCGTCAAGGCGTACCTCAAGGCCAAGCACAACAAGCCCGGCAACGTCTACCTCGGCATCCCCCACCGCCTCGACCGGCCCGTGTCCGGCGTCGTCGTGTTCGCCCGCAACACCAAGGCCGCCCAGCGCATCCACAAGCAGTTCCAGGAACACACCACCCGCAAGGTGTACTGGGCGATCGTGGAAGGCGACATCACCCCCGACAGCGGCGTGTGGGAAGACTGGGTCCGCAAGATCGCGGACGAGGCGCGGACGGTGAAGGCCGCGGAGGGCGAGCCCGGCGCGAAGCTGGCGATGCTCGAGTACCGCGTCCTGCGCCGGTTCGACGGCAAGACGCTGGTCGAACTGGAGCCGCTGACGGGGCGGATGCACCAGCTCCGCGTCCAGTCCGCGTGGCGCGGCCACCCCGTCCTCGGCGACACCACCTACGGCTCCACAGTAGCGTTCGGACCACCGGCCGACCTTCCCCGCGATAAGGTGATCGCCCTGCACGCCCGCCGACTGACCATTTCCCACCCGTCCACGAAGCAACCCCTGACGCTGGAAGCGCCCCTGCCGGCGTACTGGGAGCCGGTGATCGGCCCAACCTCCTGACGCAGCACGACTTCGGGCATATCGATCGTCCCACAGCTCGCCCGTGCGAACTTTTTTATGAGTCGGTGACATGTTTCCGGGAATCGACCCCCCTCGGCCGGAAACAATGATCCCGGCCTGAGTAACACACCACACCTTGCATTCATCCCGCGGCGGCGTTCCGGTCGATAACCGAGGAAGCCACTTTGTGTCACGGAGGACACCGATGCGGACGTCGCGGATCACCATGCGCGTGCTCGCCGCCCTGGCCCTGTGGGCCGGGTTCGGCGTCGTCGCCGCCCAGCCCCCGACCGTCGAGAAGGTGCTGGAGGTGAAGCCCCGCCAGCCGGGCGTGAACGTCACCACGCCGGCCCCCGACCAGGTCGCCCGCTACCGGCTCGACCCGATTCCGAACCCCAAGACGCCCGGCCAGAACATGGGCTACGTCGTCCGCGACGGCGACGGCCGGCCGGTGCGGCAGCTCGTGAGCCACGACGGCAAGGGGTACAACGTCGTCGCCTTCTACCTGAACGGCCAGGAGGCGTACCGCGAGTTCTACCCGCCGAGCCCGAGCGAGCCGTACCAGTTCCGCTGGCTCGGCGCCAACGGCGGCAAGTGGGGCGTGGACCGCGACCGCGACGGCAAGATCGACGAGTGGCTCGTCATCTCGCCGGAGGAGGTGAGCCAGGAGCTGCTCGCCGCGGTGCTCACCGGCGACGCCAAGCGCCTCGACGCGCTGCTGGCGACGGAGGAGAGCCTGAAGGGCCACGGCCTCCAGCCGGCGGAGCTGGCCCGCATCAAGGAGAAGACCGCCGGCGCCGCCAAGCGGCTGGCCGACGCGGCGCAGAAGCTCCAGCTGTCGCCCGAGGCGCGCTGGGTGCACCTGGAACTGGGCGTGCCGAACACCACGCCGCAGGACGCCTTCGGCGGCAAGGACGACCTGGTGGTCCACCGCAACGGCACGGTGCTGATCGAGGACAAGGGGAAGACGCACTTCCTGCAGACGGGCGAGCTGGTCCAGGTCGGCCGGTCGTGGAAGGTGGTCGAAGGCCCGTCCGTCGGCCCGGGCGTGGTCAGCGCCGACGGCGGCCCGTCGAACGGCGCCGGGCCGGTCGTCACCGACGGCATCCGCGAACTGGTGAACCAGCTCGACCAGATCGATAAGAGCGCCCCGAACCCGCCGGTGCAGCCGGCGCTGGGCGAGTACTACGGCCGCCGGGCCGCGGTGCTGGAGCAGATCGTGCAGAAGCTCGACCCCACCCAGCAGGCCGATTGGACGCGGCTGCTGATCGACAGCCTGTCCGCGGCGACCGAGGGCGGCGCGGCCGAGAGCGCGTCGCACAAGCGGTTCCAGCAGTGGAACCACCAGCTGTCGAAGCTCGGGCCGCAGAACCCGCTGTTCGCGTACTCGTCGTTCCGCCTGCTGGTCGCCGAGAACGGCATGGCCCTGGCCGGCGCCAAGACCGGGCCGGAACTCCAGAAGGTGCAGGACGCCTGGCGGCTGAACCTGGAGAACTTCGTGAAGGCCCACCCGACCGCGGACGACGCCGGCGAGGCGGTGCTGCGGCTCGGCATGGCAAACGAGTTCCTCGGCAAGGACGGCGAGCCGAAGGCGAAGGAGTGGTACACCACGCTGACCACGACGTACAAGAGCCACCCGCACGCGGCGAAGGCCGCGGGCGCCGTGCGCCGCCTCGACAGCGAGGGGAAGGCGCTGGAGCTGAGTGGCACGACACTCCAGGGCCAGCCGTTCTCGGCGGCGTCACTCGGCGGCAAGGCCGTGGCCGTGTACTACTGGGCGAGCTGGAGCACGACGCTGGCCGACGACGCCCGCAAGCTCCGCGACCTGGAGAAGACGTTCGGCCCGAAGGGGCTAGCGGTCGTGACCGTGTGCCTGGACGACGACGCGAAGGCGGCGGTGCAGGCGGTCCAGAGCGCGCAGCTGCCGGGCGTGGTGCTGCACGCCCCGGGCGGCCTGGACCGCAGCCCGCTGGCGGCCGGGTACGGCATCATGGTGGTGCCGCACATCCTGCTGACGGGCAAGGACGGTAAGGTGACCAACCGCAACGCCCAGATCGCCACGCTGGAGGACGAACTGCGCCGGCTGCTGCCGTAAGGCAGCCGGAGGATGGCCACAAAAAGGCACGAAAAGACACAAAAAGTAAGACCAAGACAGGATTCGAACGGTCCTTTGTCTTGGGCTTACTTTTTGTGACTTTTCGTGCCTTTTTGTGGCCAATCTGCTTTGTGCTTATCGCCTGATCGCCGCGTGCCACTCGGCCTCGAACGCCGGCAACGGTTGGCCCACCAAGTCCTCGAACGCCCGCCGCGGGTCGCCGCCGGTGTTCACCGCGACGAGGTACGCCCGGAACCGCTCGGAGCCGACCGCGCGCCGCTCGAACGTCAGGTAGTGGGCCAGCGCCCAGCACGTCAGGTACGCGCGATCGGCGTCGGCCTTGCCGCCGGCGTGGTGGGCCAGGAACGCCCCCGGCCCCGCGGCGAGCAGCTCGGTCAGCGGCATCAGCCCGGCGCCCTTCGCGCCGACTGCTTCCTTCGCCCGCGCCAGCCGCTTCTGGTCCGGCGCGTCGGCGCGGACCTCGCCGGCCTCCACAACGGCGCGCTCGAACACTTGGGCCAGCCCCTCGTTGAGCCAGCGCGGTAGCTCGCCGGTCCCCTCGCCGGCCTTCACCCGGTCGGCCGGCAGCTGTGGGTACGCGAACGACGCCGCGTAGGCGTGGAACGACTCGTGGTACAGCACCGCGAACAGCCGCCCGGTGTGCGCGTCGAGCTTGGCCATGTTGGCGCGGTCGGCGGCGAACACGCGCCGCCGCTCGGCGCTCACCGCCGTCAGGTAGCGCTCCAGCTCCGGGCGGCGGTACAGCTTCCGCACGCCCTCCTCGTACCGGTCCAGCGCCGCGAGCTGCTGCGCGTGGTGGAGCTTCGCCGCGGCCAGCTCGTCGCCGAAGCGGTCGAGGTCGGTGCCGCACAGAATGCGGTTCCCGGCCGGGTCGAACACCGCCGGATTGAGCAGGTCCGCCCGGCCGAGCGGGGCCAACAGCTGACGGTACTCGTCGGGCGTCGGCGCGAGGAAGACGGTGGTAGGGCGCGCGGTCGGCACCGCGGGGGGGAGGAAGCGAGTAAACGCGGTGTAGAGGTGTTCGAGCCGCACGGCGGCGCGGCGGGTCACTTCCTCGGGGGCGTCCGAGATCAGGGTGAAAAACTCGCTGTCGTAGCGGCGGGCGGCGTCGCGTTTGCCGAGCCAGTCGGCGGCGGCGAACTCGACGCCCTCCATCCGCTTCCGCTCGCCGGAGCCGTCGGGGTCGAGCTCGGCGATCCGCTCGCGGAGATACTCGCGGTCCTTCTCGGCGAGCCGTTTGACCTTGGCAATCTCGCCGCGGGTGAAGCGCGTGGTGAGCGTGAACGTCGGCTTGCCGGGCGGCCGGCGGACGCCCTGGAAGGTAATGTCCGCGGGCGTCTCGCTCAGGATGAGCCCCTGGAAGACGGCACCGTTCTTGAGGGTGAGTTCGTCGAACGGCCAGGGCGTGAGGCCGGGCGGCGCCGGCGGCTGGGCGACGGCCAGAAGGACGGCGGCGGCGTACATGGCGGCCCCGTGTGCGGGCGGAAGTATTGGACAGGATAACAGGATGAACGGGATCACCGAACCAAAACCGGGTGCCCCGGCTTGGTGAGCCCGTTCATCCTGTTATCCTGTCCATTTCCCGGCGGTGTAGCTCACGCCTCGGCCGGCTCGTCCGCCATCTTCTTCGCCACGCCCGCGCGGAGCCGCTCCTCCAACCCCGCCGGCATCGGCCGCGGCAGCCGGCGAGTCAGCTTCACCGTGAAGGTGAAGCTCTCCAGGAAGACCTCGCAGTGGGCGCAGCCGACGCGGTGCGACTCGAACTTCGTGCGGACCTCGGCCACCAGTTCGTTGCCGTGGTGGTCGGTGAGAAGGGCGCGGAATTCGGTACAGGTCATCACGGCGCCAACCCCCCCTCGAAGTGCGGCGCCAGCGCGTCCCGCATCCGCAGCCTGGCGCGGTGGAGCCGGCTCTTCACCGCCGGGATGCTCAGCCCGAGCAGGTCGGCGATCTCCTGGTTCGGCAGCCCCTCCACGTCGGCCAGCACGTACACGTCGCGGAACGGACTCGGCAGGTGGCTGATGGCGTCCTCGATGACCGCCGTCTGCTCGGCCGCCAGCACCGGTTCGTCCGGCCCCACAGTCCACCGCGACACCGGGCCGTCACTCACCTCGAGCGTGTCGGTGTCGGCGTCGTGCGTCTCGTGCTTCTGGCGGTTGGCCCGCTTCTGGCGGTACGCCAGCGCCGCGTTCACCGTCACCCGGTGGAGCCACGTCGAGAGCTGTGCGTCGCCGCGGAACGTGTCCAGCTTGCGGATCACCTGGACGAGCACGTCCTGCGTGACGTCCTCGGCGTCGGCGTCGTTGCCGAGCATCCGCCGGGCGATGTGGTAGATGCGCGGCGCGTACTCGCGGAACACCAGTTCCGGCGTGATGGCGGGCGCGCCCCCGGGTTCGGGGCCGGGCGTGTCGGGCAGCATGGGGGCTTGCGTCATGGCGGCTCGCGGGGCGACCCGGTTTGTACGATAACCCGGCGAAAGAGGGGCGCGAACCCCACCCGGCACCGAAAGCGAACCTCATGCCGTTCACCGCCGCGCTCTTCGACTTCGACGGCACCCTGGCCGACAGCTTCGCCGCGATCACCGCCAGCACGAATTTCACGCGCCACCACTACGGCCTGCCCGCACTTCCGGAAGCCGTGGTCCGCGAGTACGTCGGCTACGGCCTGCCGAACCTGATGCAGGAACTGGTGCCGACTGCCAATCCGGCAGCGGCCGTGGCCGTCTACCGCGAGCACCACGCCGGCATCGCGCGGGCCGAAACGAAGCTCATCCCTGGCGTCGCGGAGACGATCCCCGAGCTGGCCCGCCGCGGCCTGCGGCTGGCGGTGTGCAGCAACAAGAGCGTGACATTCACCCGCGACCTGATCGCGGCGCTGGGGTTGGCCGCGTACTTTGACGCGGTACTCGGACCGGAAGACGTGGGCGGCCGGGCCAAGCCGGACCCCGCGATGCTGCACGAAGGCATGATCCTCACCGGCGGCACTGTCGGCACCACCGTCTACGTCGGCGACATGGCCATCGACGTTCACGTGGCGCGGGCGGCGGGGCTGCCGGTGTGGCTCGTTCCGGGCGGCGCGGCGGGGAAGGAGTCGCCCGCGGCCGCGGGGCCGGACCGCGTGCTCACCGGCTTCGCGGAGTTGCTGGACCTGCTACGCGGATGACACATCGGCCCCGCCGATGACTTACCGCCGGACCCGCCGCAAGGCCGGGTGAGCGTGTCGGTATTCCCCTCCACACCCGCACCGGAGCCCGCCATGCCGCCGCGCCTGTTCCCGACCCGCCACGACCTGCCGGCCGACAACCGCCGCGACCTCATCGCTCTACTGAACGCCCACGTCGCCGACCTGACCGACCTGCGGAGCCAGACGAAGCACGCCCACTGGAACGTGAAGGGGCCGACGTTCATCGCCCTGCACAAGCTGTTCGACGAGCTGACCGACACGCTCGACGAGCTGACCGACACCACGGCCGAGCGGGCGACGGCGCTCGGCGGCGTCGCCGACGGGACGATCCGCGCCGCCGCGGCGCAGAGTCGGCTGCCGGAGTTCCCGAGCCAGACGTTCGCGGGGCTGTCGGTGGTGGAGGCGCTGGCGGTGCGGTATGCCGACCTGGCCAAGAGCACCCGCGAGGCGATCGACGCCGCCGACACCCTCGGCGACGCCGCGACGGCGGACCTGTTCACGGCCGCGTCGCGGGAGCTGGACAAGGCGCTCTGGTTTCTGGAGTCACACTTGCAGGGGTGACCGAAGTTGCCGCTTGCGGCGTAGCGGCGTCGACGCCGCTACGCCGCAAGCGGCAAAGTCATCGAGGCTGATACAGGAACGGCCGCCGGAACATGCCGCCGAAGTGGTGCGGGTTGTGTACCCGCACCGCGAACCTGTTCGACCCCGGCCGCATGTGTGCCGTCACGTCCACGTCCCACTCGAACTTGTAGTCGCTCAGCCACCACGGCTCGCGGTACTCGCGGTGCGCTACCAGGTGGCCGTTCACGTACAGCCACGCCTCGTTGAACAGTCCGGGGAAGCGAATCTGCGCCTTCGCCGCCGCGGGTACGTCGGCGTCGGTGCGGTACCAGGCGTAGCCGGTGTAGCTGTGGTAGTCCGGGCTCACCACGCCCTGCGCCTGCATGTACACGTCCGTCCGCAGCATCCCCCAGTGGCCCGGGTTCTCGCGGTGGCTGTCCACGCTGCCGGCGTCCTTGCGGCCCTTCCACCACGTCAGGTCGACCGGCCGGTACGCCCAGCCGCTCACGACGCCGGTGTCGTGCGGGTCGCGGCGGAAGGCCCACTCCGTCGGCAGCTTCGTCAGCAGTTTCCCCTTCGTGCCGTCGGTCGCGGCCAGTAGGTCGCGGTACTGCTGCACCTCGCCGGGGAACCACGCCGGGCCGGCGTCCTTCCCCTCGGGCGCGACGCCGACGACGCGGGTGGTGAACGTCGGGTTCATCTTCGCCAGCTCCAGCCGGGCCGCGAGCCCCTTCTCGCCGGCGGCCACCGCCGCGCCGTAGTCCACGTCCGCCGCCGCGGCCTTTACCATCGCCGTGTAGTGGTCCAGCACGTTGAAGCCGAGCCGGGCGAAGCGGACACGCTCGGAGTAGAGCTTCTCATTGCGGCCCGCGTGACCCGCGAGCGGCGCGACTGCCTTCTCCGCCTCGACCAGATGGCCGCGCAGCTGCGTCACGAGCGCCGGCGTGTACACCGCGGGGATCACGAAGTGCTCGTGCTCGGTGACGACGGTGTCGTCCCACGCCTTGAGGATGGCGCCCCAGTACGCCGCCATCGGCTTCGCGGCGGGGCCGTAGAAGCGCTCGTAGACCTCGCCGAGCAGCGCATCAACGTCGGCGTCGGGGTTCCAGTACAACTGCCCGCGGACGTGCAGGTTCAGGAACGTCGTGGCGATGGCGTTGCGGCTCTCGGTGCTGACGCCGAGGATGCCGGCCTTCTTGTAGTGCTTCACGTCCTGGCGGATCGCGCCGATCGACGGGTTCGGCAGGTCGCGCCACACCAGCATTCCCTGGTCGTAGTCGTAGACCACGACGCGGCCCTGCATCACCTCGGCCCAGCGGTACATCATGTCGCGATACTCCTGCCGCGGCGGGCTCTTCGGGTCGTCCATGCCGTGGATGGGGTCCACGTCGATCGCGGCGAGGTACGCGACCAGCGGCTTCGCCGCGAGCATCTTCCGCTGAGGCGGGATGGTGAGGTTGCCGTAGGCGAGGAAGCCGATCTTCGATTTGCTGTCGGGGTGCGCCTTCAAGAGCTTGTCGGCGACCTTGTTGTAGAGCGTCAGGAACGGGTCCGTCAGCGACGCGGCCAGGAAGTACTTGTCCTTCAGCCCGGCCTGCAATTCCTTGTCGATCTTCGACTCCGAGCGGTAGACGCCGTCCTCCATGCCGAGCGAGAAGAACTCGCCCTTGGCGAACTTCGGCGCCACCTTCTTCACGACGTGGTCGGCGGTGGCGTCGTCGGCGATGGGGATGTCGAACACCGACTTTCCCTTGGGAATGAGCTCTTGGACGTACTCGCCGATGGCGTGGCCGTTCGGGACGCCGACGCCGCTGTTCAGGTAGTTGCGGCGCATGAACTCGTCCTGCCCGTCGTTGGCGCCGTTCCACGACACCCAGTAGTTGCGCACCTCGAACGGCGGGGCGTAGGCGTAGTCCAGGTCGCCGACCGTGAGCGTCTTCGTCTCGGGGATGCACTCGCCGATGGCGGTGGGGAGGTACCACCGGCAGCCCCAGCGGCGGAGCAGCTCGGCCGCGGCGTAGTAGTGGCTGTCGTCGTTCGTGCCGACCACGAAGATGCGGTCGCCCTGGCGACGGAGGGCGATGGCGTCGGCGCGCAGGACGGGTTCCTTCTTCGCCACCTTCGCGAGCGCCGCGGCGAGCGACGGATCGACCTTCAGCGCCGCGCCGCCGACGACGATGACGCGGCCGCCGCCCTTGATGGCGGCGTCCACGGCCTCCGCGGTGTCGGCGAGCTTCGGCTCGGTGCCAGTCATGAGGCCGACGCAGCGGACGACCTCGGCGGCGGCCTTCTTCTCCCAGGGGCCGGCCGTGGGGGAGACGACCACGACGGCGGGGGCTTTGCCGCCGCCGGCGACGACCAGCGGCGCGGGGGGTTGAGCGGCCGCGGGGAGAACGCAGGCGAGGGCGACGAGGGGCACGGCGAGCCGGAGCGGGCGCATGTCGATCCCGAGAGGAGGGATTAATCGGTGGGTGCGGGCATCTTGATTTGGTGGGGCCGGCGTCCCGCCGGTCTGGGCTCCGACCGGCGGGACGCCGGCCCCACCCAACCATTACCCCCACAGCCCGGCAAGCCGGTCCTTGTCGGCGACGCCGAGCGGGAAGCGTTTACTCAGCGGGTGGTCGGCGATCCCCGCCAGCTCGCGCAGCGCCAGGTGGACGTGCTCCGGCCGCACCCGGATGCCGCCGTCGCGCTTCACGGCCAGCGTCGCGGGGTCGAGCGGCACCGCGAACTGGCCGGCGTCGGTGGCGCCGACCACGCGGTTGCCTTTAATCCCCTTCCCGAAGAACCACGCCGAGCCGACGGACCAGTGGTCCTTGCCGTTGCCGGCGTTGTACGTCGGCGTGCGGCCCATCTCGCTCTGCACCACCACGACCAGCTTGTCGCGGAGGCCGAGGTCGCTGGCGCGCCGCACGAGGTACGCGATGCCGGCGAGGAACTCGGGGAGCAGCCGCAGCTGGTCGGGGTCGTTGTTGGCGTGGCTGTCGAACTGGCCGATGCTGAGGTTCGCGCTCACGCACACGCCCGCCTTGAACGACGCCAGCGCGATCTCGGCCTGCTGCGACAGCCGCTCCCGCGGCACGTTCTGCGGGATGTACTGCGTCACGCGCTCGAGCGCCTTCGAGTTGGCCTGCGCGGCGTAGAGCATACTCTCGCCGCGCTCCGCCCGCGGCAGCCGGGGTTGTGCGGCGCGGGCGGCGTTGGTGTCACGCAGCGCTTCCTCGATGCGGTCGAGGGCGAAGCGGTCGTGGTAGGGGGCGCGTTCGTTGCCGCCGACGGCGTCGGCGTTGGCGATGGTGCGGAGCGACGGCAGGTACGGCACCCGCGACATGGCGACGAGGTTGCCGGTGTTCGAGTAGTTCCCGAACGTGAGGAACGCCAGCGGGCACGTCGAGCCGCGGCAGGCGGCGACGAGCGCCGCGAACGTGGGGTAGGCGAGGCTGTCGAGCTTGCCGGTCGCCATGTAGCGGGCGCCGGGCGAGTGGTTGTTCACCGAGTAGTCGAGGCCGTTGAACGTCAGCAGGTCGTTGCCGAACTCGGCGTAAAAGTCCTCGTTGGCGAGCCCGGCGGTGACGTGCTTTTTGAGCGGCGCGAACTTGTGGGCGCCGCGGGTGAGGATGTCGCCCTCGCGGTACAGGCGGTTGATGTTGTTGACGCCCTTCGGGTCCATGAGATATGTCGTGTCCCACCCGCCGGAGGCGTTGAACACGACGTAGAACGGCCCGTCGTAGGGGGCGTCCTTGGGCGGTTGCGCGACGGCGCGGAAGATCGGCGCCGCGACGCCGAGCCCGGCGAGCCCGCACAGCTTCAGGAAGTCGCGGCGCATGGAGGAAGCCTTTTGGACCCGCCGCTCGCGGGGTGGCGCCGCGGCGCTACGCCGCAAGCGGCGGAAGAACTACTCGTACAGGAACTCGGGCCGCCGCAGCAGGTACGTCACCACCGCGCGCCAGGCGCGAATCGTGTAGTGCGGGTCGGCCGGGATCGTCGCGTCCTCGCGGCGGCAGTGGTACGTCTCGCGGCCCTCGATCCCCTTCTTACCCGCCGCGTCCGCCACCACTCCCGCGAACAGCTTCACCGTGCGGTCCACGTCGGCCGCGTCGGCGCGGCCCAGGATGCGCTCGTGCAGGTAGACCACCTGCTTGCGGATCGCCGCGTCCGACGCCGCCGACGTGCCCGGCTTCGTCTGCGGGTCCACGAACGGGAACAGCTTCCGCTCGTTCGCCGGCCGCGAGAAGTCCTTCGGGACGTGCCGGCACGCCACGTCGTTCGACAGGATTCGCTGGATCGCCCCCATCGCCCCGCTCGGGTCGGTCGCCCGCTCCGTCACCTCCTGCGAGTCGATGCCGCCGTACAGCATCGCCGTCTGCTCCGTCAGCCGGCCCCACCGCTCGCCGAACACCGCGAACACTTTGCGCTCCGTCTGCTCCGGCGACAGCATCCGCACCAGCCCCACGTCGTCCAGCTCCGCCCGCCGCGCCGGGTCGGCGGTCGCCGTTTGCAGCCCGTCGGCGCGGTAGAACGGCGACTGCGCCCACTCCTTGAAGGCCACCTTCAGGTTGAAGCCGTGGCCGACCATCGCCGCCGAGATGCGCTCGACCTCGCGTCGCTGCTCGGCGTAGGCGCGGCGCTTCGCCGGGTAGAGCGGGTCGTCCAAATCCTTCGGCGGCAGTAGCGACTTGCGGCCGGTCAGGATGAAGTAGGCGTGCTCGGTCATGGCGACGGCGAAGCGCGGGTCCTTCGCCGTTCGATCGCCGAGCCACTGGAGCGCCCGCCAGCGCTCGGCCGCGGGCAGATCCTCGCCCTCAAACCCGGCCGGGAACATGTCGGTGAACCACCCGCCCTTCCGCTTGCCGTACACGCCGCGGTCGGCGAACCGCCAGTAGTCCTGGAACAGCCCCGCCACCGGGTCGAGCGTCTTGTGGCACACCACACACTCGGCCGCCTGCATCGTCGGCACCGCGTACTTGGCCTGCGCCGCCGCGGCGTCGGACACGCGGGCGGCCAGCTCCAGCACGTCCACCCCGAGGAAGTGCTGGTAATACATTCGCGCCCGCAGCCGGTTGCGGTTCGTTTCCGTGGTCGGGTAGCGCGTCAGGTACTGGAAGCTGCCCAGCACCCCGGCGTGCGGGTAGAAGCCGGTCGCCGAGTCCTGGTTCTGCGACTTGTCCCGCTCGCGGCCGACCAGCGCCTTGAGCTTCACCGGCGTGAACTCGAACGGGTCGTCGGCGTTCTTGAATCGCCCCTTCACCTCGTCGAAGGTACCGTAGCCGCGGGCGGTGTACGGCGACTGCATGACGTAGTCCGCGGTCACCACCTCGGTGAACGGCTTGTCGGTGCGGACGATGTGCTCGACGAGCCGCAGCGGTTCCTCGAGGAGCGACTTGCGGTAGTCGGCGGCGAGCTTGTAGCGGGCCTGCGTCTGCGCCTTCTCGTCGCCGGCCTTGGTCAGGTCGTGCTTCTGGTACCAGTGGCGGTTCGGGAAGTGGTCGTAGGACAGGACCGTCTGGTCGGCGTTCCCGTCCACGCCGAGCGTCAGGAAGATGTCGTTGAAGCCTTCCCGGAGGCGCAGGTAGAAGGCGTCTTCGGTCATCAGCTTGTCCATCAGGCCCGGCAGCGCCTTGAGGCCGTCCTTGCCCACGGCGGCGCGCTCGGCGTCGGTCGGCAGCCGGCCGGCCAGCGACAGCGTGACGCGGCGCAGCAGCCGGGCGTCGTCGAGCATCACGACGCCGGCGAAGAACGGCGGCGCCTTGGGGTCGATCTTCGTCAGGTCGCCGGGCGCGACGGGCGTGTTGACGCGCTTCACGAACGTCTGCAGCACGCGGTACCCGGCGGAGTCGGCGGGGAGCACGTCCTCGCCGCCGTGGTCGAGCTCGCCGACGACCTTGAGCAGCAGACGCGACTGGTCCTTGTGCTTCGCGGCGGCCATTTTGGCGAAGGCGGCGCGGTTGTGCCGCATGGCGTCGTCGCGGGCCGGGCCTTGCAGCTTCCGCGGGTCGCGGAGGACGAGCTTGCTCTCCTCGGCGTCGCCGCCGGCCGAGTGGCACGTCAGGCACTTCGGCAGCGCCACCTTCGCCCACACCTCGTCGGCGAAGAACGAATCGACGGCTGCGGCGCAGTCGTAGACCTGCTTCGGGGGCGCGGATTTGTCCTGGCCACGGGCGCCGACGACGGCGGTGACCGCGACGAGGATGAAGGGGAGAAGGCGGAGCATGGGGGTATTCTCGCCCGCGGCGGCGTGGGGTGCAAGGTTGTGGCGCCGTGCTACGCCGCGAGCGGCGAAGCCCCGAGCCCCGACAATCGATCGATTCCGGGTGCCGCCCGTGCCGCCGTCATGCCACTCACCAGGTCGTACACCTCGCGGTTCAACGGCGCCGGCTCCCCCGTGGCGTCGGCGAGCCACAGCAGGTGGCCGGTGTAGTTGTCGAGCTCGGTCCGCCCCTTGGCGATCTCGCCGGCCATCGAACAGTACGTGCCGCGCAGCGACGGCTCGAACCGCCTCGCCATCAGCCCCGCGAGCCACTTCCGCCGCAGGATCCACGCCACCGTCCGCGGCGCGAACGGCCCCACCTTGCCGAGCGGCACGCCGGCCGCGCTCAGGATGCGGTAGTTCTCCTGGAGCAGCGCGAAGAACAGCCGCCGCGCCGCCGGCACCGACAGGAGCTGGCCGTTGTCGATCCCCGCGGCCGCGGCCAGCGGCGAGATTGCGGCGTTGTACATCAGCTTCGCGTACTTGAACGGCGCGATCTGGTTCACGCGCACGACGCGGAACAGGCCGGCGCCCGAAAGCTCGGCGGGGGTCGCCCCCGTGCCCCCGTCGCGCCCCCCGAGGTGGAGCTCGCCGGGGCGCGTGACGCGCGTGTGCGGCCGGTCGGCGGCGCACTCGGACACGAACGACGCGATCCCCTCCCGCGCGTGCCCGTGCGCCGCGAGCTGCGGGTCGAAGCCGTTCTGGATGGGAATCAGGTTCACGTCCGCTGGCAGTTTGGCGAGCACGGCGGCGTTGTCGTAACACTTCGTGCACAGCAGCACGGTCGAGCGCGGCTGCGGCGCCCACTCGGCGAACGGCACGAACTCCGCGGCCAGCGGCGGGCGGTCGTCCACGCGGACGCCGTCGCGGCGGCCGGCGGCGACCTTCGCGGGGTTCGCTTCCACGAATCGCACGGCCGTACCGCCGGCCCGCAGGGCGTAGCCGACGGCGCACCCGATGCCGCCCGCGCCGACGATGGTCACCGGTTCCATGCCCGCAGGCTACCCCGCGGCGCCGCGGCGGGTCAATCGCGACGCTTGAATCGCCCCGCCGGTCCGGGTACGGTACAGGTCGGCCGCACCCGCCGCGCCGCCTCTCGGGACACTCATGCCGATCTCGCTCGACCAGTACATCGAGGACCTCGACGGGCGGAAAGACCTCCCCTGGCCGGTCGCCCCGAAACTCGACCCGCCCAAGGCCAAGCCGCACATCACCCGGCTGCCGGTGAAGGCCGTCCTGTGGACGGTCTACGGCACGCTCGTCGCCGTCCCGCACGGCGAGCTGGTGTACGAGCCGCCGCCCGGCCCGCTCGGCGACTTCGTCTTCGAGAACGCCCTGGAGAAGACGATCAAGGAGTTCAAGATGTGGAACTCCATGAGCCGCAAGCCGGGGAAGCCGTCCGAGTACATGGCGTCGCTCCACAAGAACGCCCTCGCCACGCTCCGCCTCACGCACGGCGGCGAGGCGCCCGCCGAGAAGGTGTGGGAGGACATCGTCCGCAAGCTGCAGCAGAAGGAGTACACCTACGACGCCGGGCTGTACGGCAGCGTCGAGGAGTACTGCCGCAAGATCGCCTACTTCTTCCACGCCAGCCTGCAAGGGGCCGGCGCCTACCCCGGGGCCGCCGACGCACTGCGGATGGTGGCTGAGGCCGGCCGCGCACAAGGGCTCCTGGACAACGGCCAGAGTTTCACCTTCGGCCAGCTGCGGCGCTGTCTACGCAAGGACGACCCCGGCTACGAGCCGAACCTGTTCGTGCGGCCGGAACTGCGCATTTTGTCAGCCGAGGTGAAGGCGCGGAAGCCGGCCGACGGCATCTGGAAGGCCGCGACGGCGGCGCTGGCGGCGAAGGGAATTCGGCCCGCGGAGACGCTGCACGTGGGGTCGAGCCTGCCGCGCGACATCGGGCCGGCGAAGAAGCACGGGTTCCGGACGGCCCTGTTCGCCGGCGACAAGAACTCGCTCGTCGCTGGCGGCGACCAACTCAAAGACCCGGCCCTTCGGCCGGACGTGCTGTTGACCGAGTTGACGCAGGTGATAGAAGTATTCGCCTGAGTCCAGCGGCCCGCCGGGAGGGGGCGCATGAGCGCCGACGAGTTCGACGTTACCAGCCTCGACCTGTCGCACCCGATCGCCGGGATCGACGACATCCGAGCGGTCAACCCGCACCGGTTCGAGTTCGAGATGATATCGGCCGTGGTCCTGATCGACCGCGGCCGGCACCTCGTCGTAGGGTACAAGGATTTTGGCCCGAACGAGTTCTGGGCGCGCGGCCACATGCCCGGTTACCCGCTCCTGCCGGGCGTCCTGATGGTCGAGGCCGCGGCGCAGCTGTGCTGCTACTACACCGTCACGCAGCTGGTCAGCGCGCCGGGCTCACTGATGGGCCTCGGCGGCATCGAGGACACGAAGTTCCACCGCCCCGTCCGCCCCGGCGACCGACTGGTGCTCGTGGGCTGCGGGCTGAAGGTCCACCGCCGGCTGACGCGGTTCCGCGTGATCGGGTACGTGGGGGCCGAGAAGGCGTTCGAGACGACCGTGGTCGGCGTGCCGATCGGCAAGCGGGAGGAGCTCACGGGTGCGTAAGCCGCGGCGGTTGACCCCCGACGAGCTCGCACCGTTCGAGTGGCACCCGCCGCGCCGCTTCGGCCGCTGGGGCGTCGGCGAAGTGCGGTTAGAAGACGCGGTTCCGACTCCGCTCGCCGCACTCGACTGGCCCGCCCTGTTCGGCAACCCGAACCCCGTCGAGGTCGAGGTCGGCATGGGGAAGGGGCTGTTCCTCCTCACCCAGGCGACGGCCCGGCCCGCGGTCAACTTCTTCGGCATCGAAGTCGTCCGCAAGTACCAGCAGTTCGCCACCACCCGCTTCGCCGTCCGCCGGCTGCCGAACGTCAAGACAGCCTACGCCGACGCCAAGGCGCTGTTCCGCGACGTCATCGCGCCCGGCAGCGTGTCGGCAGTTCACGTCCTGTTCCCTGACCCCTGGTGGAAGGCGCGGCACAAGAAGCGGCGCGTCTTCACCCCCGAGTTCGCCGCCGACATCGCGCGGGCGTTGCCGGTCGGCGGGGCGCTGCACGTGGCGTCGGACGTGGCTGAGTACTTCGGCGTGATGACCGGCATCCTGCGGGCGATGCCGGCGTTCCGCGAGCTGGCCGCCGAGACGACCGACGGCGGCGGGTTCGAGACGAACTTCGAGCGGAAGGCGCGGGCACAGGGCACCCCCGTCGGCCGGGCGCGGTACGAGCGGACCGCCGAGGCGGTGACGGTGGCACCGGACCCGGCCACCGGTTGAGGGCCCGGAACGCACCCACTTACCCCCGGTCACCCATGACCCGCACGCTTCTCGCCGCGGTTCTAGCCGCCGCCCTCGGCGGCCCACCACCCGCAGTCGAGTCGGTCAAGGGCGTCATCCGGGCGGTGGCCGCCGAAAAGAATCAACTGGTGGTGACGACCACGGAGGACGACGGCCCCGCTGACCGCACGGTCACCGTGGGCGGCGCCACGCGGGTACGGTTCGGGGCAACAACCGTCGCCGTCGGCGACCTGCAGCCGGGCATGGGGGTGGTGCTGTCGTACCAGGGGAACAGCACCGACCTGCGGGAGGTGAAGGCCGGGTGGCCGCACCGCGAGGTCGTGTTCAAGGCCGCCGACCCGGCGACGAAGTCGTTCAGCGTCGAAACCGGCGGCGACGAGGGCGGCCTCGAGTCCGTGCTGACGCTCGCCCCCGCCGCCAAGGTGACGGTAGACGAGCTCCCCGCCGGCCTCGCCGACGTGCCCCCCGGCAAGAAGGTGCGGCTGGAGCTGACCATCGACAAGAAGGGCGTACTCGGCGTGGAGGCCGAGGGCCCCGCGGACACGCTCCCGGGCCTGTTGAAGCGCTACGACGTAACGACGACAGCCTGCTGGTGGAGGTGCGGGCGGCCGGCTTCCGCGAGGACCGCGTGGTGACGGTCTCGTTCCCGCTGACGACGCCGGCAAGGGTGCGGCACGCCGGCCGCGACGTGGCGCCGACCGACCTGAAGGAGCGGATGCCGGTGCGACTGACGTTCACCCCGGACCGCCGCGCCGTGTCGGGCGTGCTGACCGCCGACCCGCTGCCGGTGGAAGTGAACGACGACGACTGAGCCGGCAGGCGAGCGGCCCGCGTGAGCGGGCTGTTGATGCGCCGCACGCGCGGATCAACAGCCCGCTCACGCGGGCCGCTCGCCTCGCTCATTCTTCCGCCCGAGCCGTTGCATCCGCCGCCGGCGCGGTTACCATAACACCTTGCCCTCCCCGCCCCGCTTCCCTTCCGCGAGCCGGCCCATGAGCACGCCCACCGACGCCAACGACGTGCAGATGATCGAGAAGCTGCGGACGGCCCACGGGCGGCTGCGAAAAGAGATCGGCAAGGTCATCATCGGCCAGGAGCAGGTGGTCGATCAGCTGCTGATGGCCATCTTCTGCCGGTCGCACGCGCTGCTCATGGGCGTGCCGGGCCTCGCCAAGACGCTCATGGTGAGCACCCTGGCCCAGGCGCTCGACATGAGCTTCAAGCGCATCCAGTTCACGCCGGACCTGATGCCGTCGGACATCACCGGCAGCGAAGTCATCCAGGACGACCCGGTCACCCGCGAGCGGATGTTCAAGTTCCTCCCCGGGCCGCTGTTCGCCAACATCGTGCTGGCCGACGAAATCAACCGCACCCCGCCGAAGACGCAGGCGGCGCTCCTGGAGGCGATGCAGGAGCGGAAGGCGAGCATCGGCGGCGTGGACCACCCGATGCGGAACCCGTTCTTCGTGCTCGCCACCCAGAACCCGATCGAACAGGAAGGCACCTACCCGCTCCCCGAGGCGCAGCTCGACCGCTTCCTGTTCCTCATCAAGGTGGACTACCCGACCGACGAGGAAGAGGAGCAGATCATGCGGATCGGCACCTCCGACACGAAGATCAGCGTGTCGTCGGTGTTGAGCGGCGAGGACATCCTCGGGCTGCAGCAGATCGTGCGGCGGGTGCCGGTGTCGGACAAGGTGTTCCACTTCGCCAAGCGGATCACGCGGCTGAGCCGGCCGGGCACGCCGGAGGCCGCCGACTTCGTGAGCAAGTGGCTGACGTGGGGCGCCGGCCCGCGGGCGAGCATGAACCTGATCCTGGCGGCGAAGGCGCACGCGCTCTTGCGCGGCAGCAACCACGTGGCCGGCGACGACGTGGTGGCGGTGGCGCTGCCGATCCTGCGGCACCGGCTGATTCTGAACTTCGCGGCGCAGAGCGAGGGCGTGACGATCGACGACGTGATCCGCCAGCTGATCAAGGCCGCCGCGCGGGCGGTGGCGGCGTAACCGAACCAAGAACATTGGCCACAAAAAGGCACGAAAAGACACAAAAAGGAAGACCGAGCAAAACCTGAATTCGGCTCGGTCTTGGCTTCCTCTTCTTTTTGTGTCTTTTCGTGCCTTTTTGTGGCCAATCCGTCTACTTCTTTCAGGCCGCGTGCGATGCCGACGTACCTCAAACCCGACGTCCTCGCCCGGGCCGAGTCGCTCGGCCTGGCGGCCCGACAGGTCGTCGAGGGGTTGCGCGTCGGCGACCACAAGAGCCCGTACAAGGGGTTCTCCGTCGAGTTCGTCCAGCACCGCCTGTACGTCCCCGGCGACGACATCCGCCACATCGACTGGAAGAGCTACGGCCGGTCCGAGCGGTACACGATCAAGCAGTACGAGCAGGAGACGAACTACATCGCCCACGTGCTCGTGGACAACAGCAACTCCATGCGATACGGCGCCGGCGACACGAACAAGCTCGAGTACGCCAAGCTCCTGGCCGCGTCCCTGAGCTACCTGATCCTCCGGCAGCGGGACAGCGTGTCGCTGCGGGTGTTCAACGCCGGCTGGGCCGCGGAACTGCCCGTGAGCAGCCAACTCGGCCACATCCACGCGATCACGCACACCCTCGAAGAGACGCAGCCGCGCGACCGCACCCGCATCGGCCCGCTGCTGGACGAAGTCGCCGACCGCATCGGCCGCCGCGGGCTGGTGTTCGTCATCACCGACGCCCTGGACGACGTGGACGCGACGCTCGCGGGGTTGCGGCACCTCCGCTTCCGCGGCCACGAGGTGATGCTGTTCCACGTGTTGCACCTCGACGAGGTGGAGTTCCCACTCGACGGCAACATCCGCTTCATCGGCCTGGAGGGCTTCGAGGAGCTGATGACGCGGCCGCACCTGCTGCGGCCGGCGTACCTGCGGGTGGTGGGGAACTACCTCGACCGGATGCAGCGCGGGTGCGACGGGAGCGGCGTCGATTACGTGCGCCTGATGACGAGCCGGCCGCTGGTGGCGGCGCTCGGCGAGTACCTGGTGCGCCGCCTCCAGACGGGGCGGCGATGACCCGAAGCCGCCTGCGGCGTGGCCTGCTGGTGGCGCTGCCGCTCCTCGCGCTGCTCGGCGCCGCCGGCTGTTTCCTGTTCCTGCACGGGCCGTCCGACGACCTGGGCCGGATGCAGGGCGACTGGGTGCTGAAGGGCGCCGACGGCCGCGACCGGGTGGTGGTGCGGATCGCGGGCGACCGCTGGACGTACCACGTCGGCGACGAGGAGCGCGGCCGCAGCCGGATCACGCTGAACCCGGCGGCGCGGGAGATTGACCTGACGGCGCTGGAAGCCGACGGCCGGCCGCGGACGTTCACCCGCGGGGCGGTCGGCGTGGAGATGAAGGAGGTCGGCGTGTACGACCTGCGCGGCGACGAGTTCCGGATCGCCAAGACGCCGGAGTGGCACGGCGGCGCCCGTCCGAAGTCACTGGACGACGCCGAGACGCCCGCCCTGACCCTGGTGCGTTTGAAGTAGAGACGGTCCGCTGCGGGTGCGGGGCCGGCTTCCAGCCGGCCGTGTCGGCTCTGGCCGGCTGGAGGCCGGCTCCGACGAATCCACCGACCCGGAAACGACTTCCGGCGAGTGCAGCGGCCGCCGATCGCCGTGATGATCTTTTGTGTTTTGCACTCATTGCGTGACTCGAAGGGGTGGGGGGTCGGCCGCACACAATGATCGCCACCAGACTGTTGCCCGTAGGATGCCCGCGATGACGTTCCTGAGTCCGTGGATGCTCGCCGGCGCGGCCGCGGTCGGAATCCCGATCGCGCTCCACTTCTTCTACAAGGCCCGCTACCAGCGGCTGCCGTGGGCCGCCATGGACTTCCTCAAGGAAGCCATCGAGCAGACCAGCCGCCGACTCAAGTTCCAGGAGTGGATCCTCCTCGCGCTCCGCTGCCTCGTCATCCTGCTGCTGGCGCTCGCGCTCGCCCGCCCCGGTCTCGACGCCGCCGGCGCCGGCGGCCGTGGTGAAGCGGTGGACGCGGTGCTCGTGTTCGACACGTCCTTCAGCATGGGCGCCGACGACGGCGACGGCAAAACGCGGCTCGACCGGGCGAAGGAGGCGGCGCTCGGCGTCATCGAGTCGCTGCCGCCGAAGTCCACGGTGCAGGTAATTCTCTGCGGCGACCGGGCCGAGAACATCGGCCCGAAGTCGCGGTCGAACCTCGATCAGGCCCGGCAACTCATCCCGACGCTTCAGACCACGGGACTGTCGAGCGACTTCCTGCCGGGGTTCGCCGCGGCCCACACGGCCGCCGAGAGCGGCACGGCGCCGGTGCGCGAGGTGTACCTGTTCAGCGACCTGCAGAAACTCGGCTTCGAGCGGCAGCAGGGCGCCCTCCGCGACAAGTGCGACGAGTTGCGGGGGAAGTCGAACCTCGTGTTCGTCCGCTGCGGCAGCGAGGGCCGCAAGGTGAGCAACGTCGCCGTCACCGACGTGACCGCCGTCGGCACGATCCCGCACACCAAGTCGCGCGTGCCGTTCGTGGTGAGCGTCAAGAACACCGGCGCGGAGGTGGCGAAGGGGATCAAGGTGGGTCTGGAGCTGGCCGGAAAGCAGGTGCAGGACGTGGTGCAGGTGGACGGCATCGAGCCGGGGCAAGTCGTGCCCGTCACGCTCACCGGCAACCTGGAGGACGCCGGGCCGCAGGTGCTGACGGTGCGCGTCAGCGGCGACCGGCTGCCGGGCGACAACCGCTTCGACCGCGTGATTCTGGTCCGCGAGGCGATCCGCGTGCTGCTCGTGGACGGCAACCCGAACCGCGAGATGCCGGTGGAGTCGGCGTCGCACTTCGTGCGGACGGCGCTCACGCCGGTGGCGCAGGACCGCACCGAGGACTACTTCGTCCGCCCGGCGGTCGCGGCGGCGAGCGAGGTCGGCCCCGGTATGCTGGCGAACTTCGACATCGTGTACCTGCTGAACGCCCCCGCCGCGACGCCCGCCGACCCGCGCGCCGGCCTCCCCGCCGACTTCGTGGCGCGTCTCCGCGAGTTCGTCGCGTCCGGCGGCGGCCTTGTCATCGGCGGCGGCGACCAGGCGATACCCACCGACTACAACCGCGTGCTGGGCTCGGGCGGCGCCGGGCTCCTGCCGTTCGACCTAAGCGGCGAGCCGGCGAACGCCACCGAGACGGCGCCGTTCGTGCCGGCGCCGGAGTCGGTGGAGGTGCCGTCGTTCCTGGCGGCGTTCAAGGAGCGGCCGTTCAGCGACGCCCTCCGCGGCGTCACCATCACGAAGCTGCACCCGCTGGCGACCGACGGCCCCGGCGCGGCCGGCGGCCGCGTGCTGGTCCGCACCGGCGACGGCAAGCCGTTTATCACCTCGCGGGTGGTCGGCGAGGGCGAGGTGGTGTTCGTCGCCACCTCGCTCGACGAGCGGTGGACGAATTTTCCCGGCCGGGCGTCGGACGCCTTCGTGCCGTTCACGCAGTACACGCTGGCGCACCTGACGGCCCGCAAGGTGCCCGGCGGGACGCGCACGGCCGGGGAGCCGCTGGTTTGGCACCCGCCGGAGGCCGACGGCCTGTTCGACCTGGTGAAGCCGCCGCGCGACGGCGAGAAGGACGGCCGCCGCGTGCGGCTCGACAAGGCGCGGGCGGGTGCCGGCGGCAAGGCGACACTGACCGCGACCGACACAGCCGATTCCGGTCTGTACCGGATCGTGGCCGAGGGTCGGCCGGACAGCACGGGGCCGGTGTTCGCGGTGAACCCGGACCTGCGCGACTCGGCGAACCTGGACGTGGCTTCCGTCGCCGATCTGACGAAGATGTTGGGCTTCGAGCCGGCGGTGATCCAGGCCGGGGCCGGCACCGAGGCGGCGGTGACGCAACAGCGCGCCCGACGCGAGTGGACGGAGTACGTGCTGCTGCTACTGCTTCTGGCGGCGGTCGGCGAGTCGGCGTGGGCGTGGCTGTGCGGCCGGGCGTGGTGACGGCACAGCCGCCCGCCGACTGCGGATCGGATTCCTTTGGCCGATTGGGTTCCCATGACGACCCCGTTGTTCGCCGAACTGTCGTTCCGGGGCTGGTTCCCGTGGTGGCTCGCCGCCCTGCTCGGGCTCGCCGCCGCCGGGTGGGTCGTCGTTCTGTACTTCCGGGAGGGCGGCCGCGTCGGTCTGCCGGCCAAGACGTTCCTGGCCATCATCCGCGTCGCCACCGTCGCCGCCATCGCGTTCCTGCTGCTCCGGCCTGTGTTCGTGAAGGAGTCGAAGGGCGACCGCCGCCGGCCCGTGGCCGTGCTCGTGGACGTGTCGCAGAGCATGGACCGCGACGACCCGCGGCCGAACACTGCCGACCAGTGGCGCGCCGCCATCGCCTTCGACCTCATCCCCGCCGACAAGGGCATCCCCAGCGACCTGAACGCCACCCCGCTCGCCGCGACCGACAAGCTACCGGACCGGCCGAAGCGGCTCGAGGTGGCGCGGGCGGCGCTCACGCACCCGAAGCTCAAGCTGTTCGACAAGCTGCGCGACGCCGCCGGCCCGCTGGAGATCGCCACGTTCGGCAGCCGCCGCACCGGCCGCGAGACTGGCGACCTGACGTGGCTCAAGACCGCTACCGCCACCGAGCCCTCGACCGCGCTCGCCGACGCCGTCAACGAGCTGGTCGGCCGCGACGAGAACGACCTCCCCACTGCGGTGTTCGTCGTCACCGACGGCCGCGAGAACGCCAGCCGGGTCGGCCTCGACGACCTGGCCCGCGAGTGCGCCCGACTGAAGGTGCCGCTGCACGTGTACGGCGTCGGCAGTTCGGCGTTCGGCCAGCTCCGGCTGCGCGACGTGGCTGTGCCCGACTCGGTGTTCGTTGACGATCTGGTGTCGATCCCGGTCCGCTACCGGGTAGCGGGCGTGACCGACGGCAAGGCCGAGATCGTGATTAGCTACGGCGGCAACGAGGTGGCCAAGAAGGTGATCGACCCCGTGCAGACCGGCGACGACCTGCGCGAGACGCTGAGCTTCATCCCCACCAAGCAGGACGCGATGGCCCCGAAGCAGGAGCTGACCGTTACCGTGAAGGTGACGAGCGGCCAGGGCGCCGCGGCCGAAGTGCTGACGGACGAAATCCTCAAGCCCGTCCGGGTCGTGGACCGCAAGCTCAAGGTGTTGGTGGTCGATTCGGTACCGCGGTTCGACTTCAAGTTCCTGCAGCGGGCGCTGCTCCGCGACCGGCGCGTGGAAGCCGAGTTCCACCTGACCGACGCCGACCGCAGCGCCCTGAAGTCGGGCGTCCCGTGGGTGCCGGAGTTCGCCAAGGGCCGCGAGGCGTTCCGCAAGGAACTGTTCGCCTACGACCTCGTCGTGCTCGGCGACGTGCCCGGGACGTTCTTCAACCAGGAGCAGCAGGAGGTGGTGAAGGAGTTCGTGTCGGAGGGCGGCGGGCTCATCCAGATCGCCGGCCGCTGGAACGCCCCCGCGGGCTGGGCCAAGGGGCCAATCGCGGACGTGCTGCCGGTCGAGTTCGACCCGGTGCGTTTCCCCATCGAGAGCGTGCAACGGCCGAGCGGTTTCCGGCCGGTGGTCGCGCCCGGTGCCGTACGCGCGCCGCTGCTGAGCCTCGAAGACGACCCGCTCGACAACGCCAAGACGTGGCGGACGCTGCCGGAGATTTTCTGGGCCTACCCGGTGAAGCGGCTGCGGCCGGCGTGCGAGGTGTTCCTGCAGCACCCGACCCTCCGCACCGAGGACGACAAGCCGATGCCGCTCCTGGCCGGGCACTACTTCGGCAAGGGGTACGTGCTGTTCCTCGGGTTCGACGAGACGTGGCGGTGGCGGTTCAACGAGGCCGACCGGTTCTTCGGCCGGTTCTGGAGCCAGGCGGTGTACGCGGCCGGGGTGCCACGCACGGTCGGCACCAAGCTGACGCAGCTGTCGCTGGACACGACCGAGCCGGTCCGCGGCAAGGCGGGTCAGGTGTACGCCCGGCTGTTCACAAAGGACTTCGCCCCGGTCACGGCCGACGAGGTTGAGGCCCGGCTGGTGAAGGTGGCGGCCGACCCGAACGACGCGGCCGCGGACGTGCCGGTGAAGCTGTCGGCGGTGCGCGGCCCCGGCGGGGCGCCGACCGGCGAGTACGTGGCGACGCTGCCGTTCAACACCGAGGGCCGCTTCCAGTTGAAGGTGGACCCGGGCAACGGCGCCCCGGCGAACCTGGACTACCGGGTGGGCCTGCCGCCGGACGACGAGCGCGCCCCGGGCGGGATGGCGGAGGGCGAGATGCGCAAACTCGCGGAGGCGAGCGGCGGCCGGTTCTACCGCGAGGAAGACCTGGCAACGCTGGCCGAGCAGGTGAAGCCGCAGACGGTGCCGTTCACGACGCGGACCGAGTACGTGATGTGGAACAAGTGGGCACTCATGCTGGTTGTCGGTCTGCTAACGCTGGAGTGGGTGGCGCGGAAGTTCAACGGGCTGAGTTGACGAGTCGTGGCGAGCGACCCACGTCAGTGGGCTGTTTCATGGCGCGAGTCCTCGGCAGGCACAGCCCACTGACGTGGGCCGCTGGCCGAGAGGGTGAGAACCGCTGATGAACCTGTTGCTCCGACAGCTCCGCCACTGGCGGTTCCGCGAACGGCTGGTCCGCCTGGCCCTCGGCGCCGGCGGCCTCGTCGGCGTCGCCCTCGCCGTCCTCGGCGCGGCCTGCTTCGCCGACTGGCTCTACGACCGCTTCGCCGACGTACCCTTCGCGCTGCGCCTGCTCGTCACCGGCGGCCAGATCGCGCTCGCGGCCGGGCTCGCCTACTTCCTCGTGCTCCGCCCGTGGGTCGCCGCGCCGCCCGTGGACGACCTCGCGCTCCGCGCCGAGAAGGCCATCCCCGAGTTCGACCACCGCCTCGTCACCGCGCTACAACTGAACCGCGCCGGGGCGAAGACGGCGGGCATGTCCGCGGTGCTGATCGCCGAGGTCACTCGCGAAGCCGGCGAGATGGCCGCGCGCCACCGGCTCACGAAGCTCATCGACTACCGCCCCGCCGGGTGGGGGCTCGCCGCCGCCGCCCCCGCCGTCCTCGGGTGGGGGCTGTTCGCCGCGATCAACCCCACCCTCGCCGGCATCCTGCTCCAGCGGCAGATGCTCGCCGGCGCCGACATCCCGCGCTCGGTGCAACTCGAAAACGTCACCCCGGACGTGTGGCCGAGTGGCGCCGAAGTCGTGCTCCGCTACCGCGTCACCGGCGAGTGGACTGAGGACGCGACGGGCAGCGCCTTCGTCCGCCCCGAGGACAACCCCGAAGACACCTACCGCCTCGCCCACGAGAGCACGAACCCCGACGGCTCGGCGGTGTTCGCGGCGAAGCTGCCGCCGTCGTCGGTGGACTTCACGTTCCGTGCCCGCCTTCGCGACGGCCGCACGCGTACCCCCGGTACCGTGAAGTTCGAGCCGCCGCCGCAGGTCAAGGACATCGAGGCGTGGCTGCTGCTGCCGACGTACCTCGGCACCCGGACCGCCAGCGTGGACGGCAAGGACGTGCCGCTGCCGTTCGAGCGCTACCAGCCGAAGGGCGAGGTGACCGCGGCCCTGCCGCTGTCCGGCATCCGCGTCGAGGCGACGTTCACCAAGCAGGTGGTCAAGGCGGTGCTGACGCCGGTCCTCCGCGGGAGCGGCAACAAGGAGGTGGACGGCACGCCGCTCACACCCGACGAGCTTTCGCCCGACGGGCTCCTGGCCGGGTGGACGTTCCCGGCGAGCGAGAAGCTCATCGGATACCGCATCGACCTGACCGACACCCGCGGCTTCGCGAGCCCCGCGCCGGCGCGGCGCGGCGTGCGGATGCTGCCGGACGAACCGCCGGCGGTGGCCTTTCAGAAGGAATCGACGCGGAACCCGGACCCGGCGCAGTTCGACGGCAAGGGCGACCCGCGGCTGTACGAGTGGGACAGCATGCCGGTAGCGTTCCGCCCGACGGCCGGCGGCGACGGCGAGACCGGCCCGATGCAGATCATCTACTCGGCCCGCTCCGAGCTCGGCGTCGGCCGGGTCAACCTGGCGTACCGGGTGGTGCCGAAGGGGCTCGACCCGGCGACGCTCCCGGCGGCGACGCGCGACATCAACCACCCGCGGCAGGACCCGGCGGGGGCGGTGTTCACCCGGCTGCCGCTCAAGGCGGTGACGGCCGACCTGCGGAAGGTCGGCCGGTGGGTGCCTGAGCTGGGGCTGTTCGAGAAGTCGTTCGCCGGCCTCGACCGCTTCGCCCGGCCGAAGGTGCAGGTGGAGTTCTACGCGGTGGCGGCGGCGAACCCGGCGACGGAGCCAGGCGGGCTGGACGCCGGCGGGCGGTACAACTTCCAGACCGACGGCCTGCGGAAGCGCCGCGCCGACGGCACTCCGGGCCGCCTGGAAGTGGGCGACACCATCGAGGTGTACATGGAGGTGTTCGACCGCTACTCGGAGTGGCTCGTCGCCCGCGGCGGCAACGCACGCCCCGCCGGCTACACCCGCGAGGCGCGCCGCAAGACGATCGTGACCGAGGAGGACGCGTACCTCCTTACCCGCCAGCGTGACGAGGCGCAGCGGAAGTTGCAAGACAAGCTGAACGACCTGGCCAACGACCAGCGGAACGTCTTCCAGCCGCCGCGGCCGAAGAACTGACGCCGGTTATCGACTTCGATCTCCGACCGGCCGGCGGAATGATTCTGCGGCGGGAGGGGGGTCGGGTTCCGGAAACATGTCACCGACTCATAAAAAAGTTGGTTCGTACCAGCCGCAAATCCGGTGATTGGCGCAGGCCGCGGCCCGTAAACGGGTTGCGACACCTCTCCGGCAGGTCACCCGTCGGCCGCGGCGGCCAGCACCTCCAGCGGGTGCCAGGCGCGGCGGCCCGTCAGGTCGCGGACCTGGTGGCGGCACGAAGTGCCGGTCGCCACCACCGTCGCCCCCGGGTCCGCGTTCAGCGCCGGCAGTAGCGCCAGGTTCGCCACCGCCACGCTCACGTCGTAGTGCTCCCGCTCGTAGCCGAACGCCCCCGCCATGCCGCAGCAGCCGGCGTCGAGCACGGTCACGTCCTGGTGCGGCACCAGCTTCAGCGCCGCCGCCGTGCCCGCGGTGCCGACCAGCGCCTTCTGGTGGCAGTGGCCGTGGAACAGCACCTTCCCCGGCTCGGCCGCGAGTGACACCCCGCTGTCACGCAGCCGCGGCGCCAGCCACGCCTCGGCGAGGTGCGCCGCCGCCGCGACGCGCTTCGCCGCCGCGCCGGGAACCAACTCCGGCCACTCGTCGACGAGCGTGAGCAGGCAACTCGGCTCGAGGCCGAGCACGGGCACGCCGGCCGCCGCGTACCGGTCCAGCTTTGCAACCCCTTGCTGGGCAAGCCGGCGGGCGTCACCGAGGAACCCCTTCGAGATCATGGCCCGGCCGCAGCACACGCCCGCCAGCTCGACGGCGAACCCGGCGCGTTCCAGCAGCCCGACCGCGGCACGGCCGATGTCGGGTTCCTGGAAGGTGGTGAAGCAGTCGTCGAGCAGCACGACGCGGTTCGGCCCGGCCGAATGACGGCGGACGGAGGACGACGGACGCCGTGCGAACCACGCGCGGAAGTGCTCGCGGTGCAGTTCGGGCAGGCTTCGGCGGCGGTCGATGCCGGCGAGGTTTTCGAGCGCCCCCCGCACCCACCGCTGGCGCGCCAGCCAGTTGCCGACGCCGGCGAAGCGGGCCGCGAGCGGACTTAGTTGGTGGACGCGCTTCACCAGCCGGTGCCCGAGCGGCCGTACCCGGCGGGCGTAGTAGGCGTGCAGGAACTCGGCCTTCAGCTTCGCCACGTCCACGTTGCTCGGGCACTCGCTCTTGCACGCCTTGCACGACAGGCACAGGTCCATCACAGGGGCGACCCAGCGCTGCGACAGCGGCGAGCGGCCGGCGTGAGCCGGCCGTTGCGTCGCGCCGGGAACAGCCGGCTCACGCCGGCCGCTCGCCAGCGTGTCACCCTCCATAGCGTGCCGCACCGCGTTCGCCCGGCCGCGCGTCGTGTCGCGCTCGTCGCGCGTCACCCGGTAGCTCGGGCACATCGCCCCGCCCTGCGTCTTGCGGCACACGCCCACGCCGTTGCACAGCTCCACGCTGCGGAAGAACCCGCCCTGCGCCTCGTAGTCGAACACCGTCGGCAACTCCGGCAGCGGCCGGCCGGGCGGGTGGCGGAAGCCTTCGTCCATCGCCGGGCCGTCCACCACCTTGCCGGGGTTCAGCACGTTGCCGGGGTCGAACCCCCGCTTCACCCGGCGGAACGCCTCGTACACCACCGGGCCGAACATCGCCCGGTTCCACTCGCTCCGCACCATGCCGTCGCCGTGCTCGCCGCTCAGGCTGCCGCCGAACTCCAGCGTCAGCGCCACGACGTCGGCCATGATGGCGCGCATCGTCCGCACGTCGGCCGGGTCGTGGAGGTTCAGCACCGGGCGGATGTGGAGGCACCCCACAGACGCGTGGCCGTAGAAGCAGCCGTCTGTCCCGTGGCGGTGCAGCACGTCGCGGAACCGGGCGGTGAACTCCGGCAGCCGCTCCGGGGCGACGGCGCAGTCCTCGACGAACGTCACCGGCTTGCGGTCGCCGACGGTGCCGAACAGCAGCGGCAGCGCGGCGCTGCGGAGGTTCCAGAGGGGGTCGCGCGTCGCCGGGTCGAGCGCCGGCACGGCCGCGGTCAGGCCCGGGACGCCCTTCAACCGGCGCGCCAGCTCGTGGACGCGGTGCGCCACCTCGGCCGCGTCGTCGCCGCTGAATTCGACCATGAACAGCGCCTCGGGCCGGCCGCGGACCGCCGCCATCGTGTCCTTCAGGCCGCGCTGCTTGGCCGCGAGTTCGATGAGCATCCGGTCCATCAGCTCGACGGCGGACGGGCCGAGTTCGAGACACGCGGCCAGCGTGTCGAGTGCCGCGGCGAGGGTGGCGAACTGCGGCACGAGGAGGCCGCGGTGTTTGGGCCGCGGCAGCAGGTTCAGCTCGGCGCCGGCGGTGACGGCAAGCGTGCCCTCGGAGCCGACGAGCAACGGGACGAGCGAGGGCGGGGCGTCGCACTGCGAGAGCAGGTTGTACCCGCTCACCTTCCGCTGGATGCGCGGCGTGCGGGCGGCGATCTCGGCGGCGTGGTCGCGGACCACGGCGGCGGTGGCGCGGTAGGCGTCGCCCTCGCGGGTCCGCAACTCCAGCTTCCGCTCGTACTCGTGGGCGGACAGCGGGCCGAACGTGCCCACCGTTCCGTCGGACAGAACCGCCGTCAGCGACCGGACGTGGTCGACCGTGCGGCCGTTGACGACGGACCGCGAGCCGGCGGAATTGTTGCCGATCATGCCGCCGAGCGTGGCCCGACTGGCAGTCGCCACGTCCGGGCCGAACACCAGCCCGAACGGCGCCACGGCGCGGTTCAGTTGGTCCAGCACCACGCCCGGCTGAACCGTCACCCGCCGGCCGACTGCGTCCACCTCGCCGACGCAGTTCAGGTACTTCGAGCAATCCAACACGACGCCCGGACCGATGGCCTGCCCCGACAGGCTCGTGCCGGCGCCGCGGGCCGTGATCGGCACGCCGAGTTCGGCCGCGATCTGCACCGTCACCGCCAGGTCGTCCACGGTCCGCGGCACGACGACGCCGAGCGGCTGAACCTGGTAGTGGCTGGCGTCGGTGCTGTAGAGGCGGCGCGAGGTGTCGTCGAACCGCACCTCGCCGGCGACGTGCCGGCGCAGGTAGCGGACCAGTGACTCGCACCGGACGGCGTGGAAGTCGGAATCCATGCGGGGTGGTATAGCCCGAATGACGAATGACGAATGACGAATGACCGAGACCGCCGTCGTCATTCGTCATTCGTCATTCGTCATTTCCCGGCGGCGGCCGCCAGAAGGACTGCGGCGTACCGGTTACAGCCGCAGTGCCCGCTCACCTGGAGGGAGAAGTGCGTCAGTTCGGCGTGCATACACAGGCCGACGGTCGCGTCCTCCTCGCGGGCGCCGTCGTGCTCGGCGTCCCAGAACCGACAGCTCTTGCACAGCCCGCGGTCGTCACCGTGATCGTCGATACGGCTGAACTCGCTCATCGGACGCCCTCGATTGGGAGCCGCCGGGTGGCGGCCAGGGTCGGAAGTGAAGCAACGCCCGTGCCCGAGCGCTACGGGGCCGCTACCGGTACGCTAACACCGCGGCGGTCGGCCCGAAAGCGAAATTTATTCCGCGACGTCGAGCGGCGCGGCTACGGCCACGAGCCAGATGTCGCCGGCGGGGTCGGGCTGGTCGAGGCCGAGGCCGTGGTGGCGGATCAACTCGAGCACCGCCAGGAAGATGCCGATCAGCCGGGCCTTGTGGTGCGGGGGGGTGAACACGTCGCGGAACCGTACCCGGCCTTCGGCTGCCACGCGCTCGCGGATTTGCGCCTCGTAAACGTGCTGCGGCGTGTCGTCCACGGCGACCGTGGCCCCGGCCGCCTGGGTCTCGCGGACGAGGCGGGCGAACGCGCTCACCAAGTCCCACAGCTCGACCGGCTTCACGACCGGCCCGGCGGCGGGCGCCGCGTCCGGCGACTCGTGCCGCGGCACCCGCGCGCACTGGGCGCCGGCGAGTTCCTCGAGCGCGCCCGCGGCCTCCTTGAAACGGCGGTACTCGATCAGCTGCTTGACGAGCTCGGCCCGCGGGTCGGGCTTGTCGGAGTCGGCCGGGTCCGCGGCGTCGGCCGGCAGCAAGGCGCGACTCTTGATCTCCATGAGCGTGGCGGCCATGACGAGGAAGTCGCCGGCGACCTCCAGGTCGAGGTCGCGCATCACGCGGAGGTAGTCGAGGAACTGGTCGGCGACGGCGGCGACGGGGATGTCGAGGACGTCCACCTCGCTCCGCCTGACGAGGTAGAGGAGAAGGTCGAGCGGGCCGTGGAAGGCGTCGAGGGCGACGGTGTACGGCACCGGGAGGAATCCTTCCTGCGGAACCGGGGCGGGTGCGCCCTCCGGACTTATCGGCACTCCGCGGCGTGTCGCTTGTGCGGTTCCCTTGGACTGAGTCGGGCCGTGAAGCGCGTTAAGGCCGGGGCGTCAGCCCCGTCGGGAGTCAAGCCCCGACGGGGCTGGCGCCCCGGCCTAACGCGTCGTCTGAAATCGTCGGACCCCGTCCGCCGTCACAGCAGGAGGGCGCGGTTGCGGCGCATGCGGTCGTGGTTGGTCCGCTCGCGGTCCTCGTCGCCGAGCTGCTTGTACACCTCGGTCAGCCGGGCCAGCGCCTTCGCCACCTCGTCGCGGTCCTGGTTGTACACCACCTCCACCCAGAGCAGTGCCCACATCGCCTCGCGCGGCTTCTTCCCCGCCAGGTACAGCTCGCCGAGCATCGCCTGCCCGGTCGCCCGAACCGCCGCGTCCTTCGTCTTGCCGATCTCCGCCTCGAGCGGGGCGATCCCGTCCAGCGGGTTGCCGGCGGCCGCCTTCGCCGCCACCGAGATCAGGTTGAGCCGGTCCTTCGGGGCGCCGGCGGCGGCGCTCTTCTTCGCCTCGTCGGCCTTCGCCGCGGCCTCGGTGTAGCGGCCGGAGCGCATGAGCGAGTCGGCCTCCTGGTACGCCGCCTCGGTCCGCAGGTCGGGCGTCGCCTCCGGCGCCTTCGCCTGCTTGGCCCACAGCCGGGCCGCGACCTCAGCCTTGCCGAGCTCGTGGTTCAGCCGGGCCGCCATCCGCGTCGCGTACCACGCCTCCCACCCGCCGGGGTAGAGCGCGAGGTAGTCGTTCAGCAGCGTCAGCCCGGCCTCGGCCTTGTCCTTCCAGCCGCTGTCGACGGCGGTGTCGTCGGCGGCGCGGGTGCTGGCCACGGCGTGCCGGAAGGCGAGCCACTTCTTGAGCCGCTCGGGGGCGCCGCCCTTGTACTTCTCGCGGAGCACGTCGTACGCCGCGCGGGCCTTGTCCCAGTCGCGGGCCAGCTCGTGCTTCACCGGCTCCTGCGCCTGCTCGCGGGTGATCTCCTTCATGTCCACCGGGTACGTGCGGACGACGTCGGCGATGGTCACCGTGGCCGACACCTTCCCCGTGTTGATGATTTTGAGGGCGCCGCCGTCCAGCTTCAGCTCGGCGTCCTCCTCCTTGACGGCGGCGCCTTTCTTGGGAACGTAGAAGACCCGGTCCTGCGGCCCCGGCGGCTGGCCGAGCGCGACCCCGACGAACGCCCCGGCGAACAGCGCCAGGGCCAGCGGCCCGCGGGCCAATCGAAACATGTGTTTACCTTTGGGGAGAAGGTTCTGGTGGTTAGTGTCGCATGAACGGGTGAAGGGGTGAAGGGGTGAAGGGGTGACACCAGGTTGTCAGTCTCACCCCTTCACCCCTTCATCTTCAATTCTCGGTCGCCTGGAGGAACAGCTTGCCGCCGGCCGCCTCGTACTTCTGCCGCAGCGGGGGCACCTCGGACAGGAGCTCGTGGTAGCGGTTCTTCACCTCGGCGTACATGTTCGGCCCCTCCTTCGCCTCCAGGTCCACGAACAGCTTGGCGATGCGGCCCATCGTGTCGTCGAGCTTCGGGTTCCCGGCCAGCAGTTGCATGTTCGCCTTGAGGATGCAGCGGTTGGAGTCGAAGTAGGCGTCGTAGAAGGCGTTCTTGTTCTTCTGGATCTGGGCGTTGTCCAGCTCGCCGGCCATGTTCTTCGGCGGCGGGGCGGTCAGCCGGTTGCGGGCGATCGCCTGCAACTCGTTCCACCCCTTCACGGCCGTGCCCCAGTGCTTGTTCGCCTCCTTGGCGTCCTTCGTCTCCGCGCCGCGGGCCTCGGACAAATAGCACGCCTCCTTGCGGAAGTCGAGCGAGGTGTACGCCCAGCCTTGTTTCTCCTTCGTGCCGATCGCCTCGGCGAGCAGCTTCTCGGCGGGGTCGAACTTCTTCGCCATCCGCTGCGCCCGCGCGGTGTCGAGCGCGGCCCGGCGGAACTGCGCGGCGGCGACGCGGGCGGCGTCGTCGGCCGGCGGCGCGCCGAGGGTCGCCGGGCGGGGAATCTTCGCCAGCGTCTCCACGGCCTTGTCGTACTCGCCGACCACGACCAGCGCCTGCCCGAGGAACAGCATCATCGGCGTCGGCAGGTTCGGCTCGGCGGAGATGCGCTCGACCAGCTTGCCGAACGCCCCGGACAGCGCCTGCGCCTCCGGCGCCTTGCCGGCCTTCCGCAGCGCCTCGATCCGGCCGCTCATCTCGGTGGTCAGTTGCTCCAGCGTCCGCTGGTTCGTCTCGGCGCTGCCGCCGAACTTCTTGAGCAGCTCGAACAGCTGGATGCCGTTGTCGGCCTGCCCCTGCTGGACGCGGGTCTTGAGGCCGAGCACGAGCAGGTCGCGGCGGAGCTTGTCCACGCCGTCGGCCAGCTTCGTCACCTTCACCTTCTGGGCCTTGTCCGGGTCCTTGTTCGCCTTCTCCTCGTCCGGGTCGATCGCCGCCACCACCTTTACCTGCTCGGCGAGCGGCCCCTTCTCGTTCATCTCGGTGAGCATCTTGCCGGCGGCGCCGAACACCTCCTCGTACTTGCCCGCGGCGAACAGGTCGGTCCCCTCCAGGAACACGGCCCGGGTGCGCGAGTCCTCGGTGGTCAGGAACGCCTCCCACCCGTCGAGGTTCGGCCCCTTGTCGCCGGCCATCAGCGACTTGTAGGTGCCGATGAGCTTGGCCGCCTCCTCGGCCGTGCGCGCCGCCCGGGTGTAGCCCACCTCGTTCTTCTCGGCCTCGGGGTCGATCCGCTTCTGGAGCAGGTACAGGAACGCCAGCCGGGCGCGCACGGACACGAACGTGCGGGCGTCGTCCTCGTTCGCGGTCGCCGGCGGGGGCGACAGCTTTTCCAGGTCGGCGACGGTGCGGCGGAACACGTCGGTGCGGCGGGCGTCCGGGAGCGGCGAGTCCTTCAGCGGGGCGAGCAGCTGCGTGGCGACGGCGCCCTGGAACAGGCGGACGTAGGACAGCCGCTCGTACCCCTGGCGGACCTTCAGCGAGGCGTCGTAGGCCTCGACCGGCTTCCCCTCCTCGTACAGGAGGGCGGCCAGCATGTGGCGGGCGTTGTCGGTGGCAGTCTCGGTGGGGAACCGCTCGTCGACGTAGCGGGCGAGCTTGATGGCCCGGTCGCGGTCGGCCTGGCGCGCCGCCGCGGCGGGCTCGGCCTCGGTGATCCGGATCGACCCGGCGGCGTTGATGTACGCCCGGACGCCCAGTGCCCCGCCGGCCGACGACTTTCCGCCGGTGCCGCGGACCTGGCGGGCGAGGTACTCGCCGAGGATCGCCGCGCGCCCGGCCTGGTCGGTCTCGGTGTAGAAGTAGATGAGGCGGAGCAGCACCTCGTTCACGTCGGCCGGGTTGTCCTTCTCGGTGGCGATCTCGCGGGCGTGCTCGAGCAGGCCGACGATCTTGTTCCGCCGCTCCTTCAGCGCCGCCTCGCCGACCGGCGGGTCGGCCCGCTCCTGGTCCTGCAACTTGGCCATCTGGATGAGGGACGCCATCTGCGCCTCCTCGAACGTCTTGTACGCCGTCGGCGGCAGCTCGGCCTCGCCGAGCAGCCGGCGGACGACGTAGAACCGGCGCTTCTGGGCGCGGAACGTGAACTCGTTGTCGGACTGGGCGATGACGCGGTACAGCTTCTCGGCCTCGCGGTACGCCGGCAGGGCGGTGGACGGCGTCGGCGGCACGGCCTTCGACCCCTTCGGCACCGGCACCTTGGCCACGATCTGGTCGGCCTCGCGCTGGCGGACGGTCGCCAGGTACCAGCGCACGGCCACGGCCTCGCCGGCGGCCTTGCGGTTGGCCCCGTACTGGCTCAGCCAGGCGCGGGCGTCCTTCTCCACGGCCTTGTCGTCGCCCTCGATCACCTTGTGGCGGATGAGGAAGAACTTGGCCAGCCGCTTGCCGTCGTCGGAGTCGCCGCCGGCGGCCTTGAGCACGTCCTGGAACTGGGCCTCAGACACCTTGTTGTTGTCCTTCTGGAACTCGCACTCGGCCATCCACGCCTTGGCGACCCAGCCGATGCGGCCGGGCACCCCGGCGCCGGCGGCCAGCTCCTTGAACTCGTTCCGCGCCTGGTCGATCGTCTTCGACCGCTCCTTCTTCTCGTCGGCGGTGGCGGCGATGTACGTGTCGCCGAGGTACATCTGGTTCACCGCGCTGGCGAGCTCGGCATCCACCTTCGACAGGATCAGCGCCCGGCGGGTGTTGGTGTCGACGTTGCCGGCGAGCTGGGCGCCGATCTTGTCGGCGGCGGACTTGAACTGCTTGGCCGCGCCGAGGAACAGCGGCCGGGAGGCGGCGGCTTCGGCCTTCTGCCTGGCTAGTTCCTCGTCGTGCCCCTTCTCGTTCTCCGGCGGCACGTCGATGCGGCGGGCCTTCGCCAGCTGCGCCTTCGCTTCGAGCGAGGTGAGCCGGGCCAGCGCCAGGTACGCCTCGGCGGCGCGGGGGTGGCCGGGGGTGTTGCGGAGGAACGTGGCGAACCCGTCCTTCGCCTCGCCGACGAGCCCGAGGCGCGTCGCCTCGTCGGGCTCGTCGTCGGCGGCTTCGAGGAGGCAGCGGGCGCGCTCCAGCGGCAGCTCGGCCTTCACCGCCGCCGGCGTGTCCTTCTTGGCTTCGAGCTCGGCGATCAGCTCGACGGCCAGTTCGGACTGCCCTTCCTGACGGAGGCCGCGGACGAGTTCGAGCGGGCTGGGCGGTCCGTCGATGGCCGGCGGCTCGGGCTCCGGCGGCTCCGGCGGCTTGGGCTGAGCCTTCGGTTCCGGCGGCTTCGGCTGCGGCTTCGGCTCGACTTTCGGCGGCTGCTTGGGGTCGACCTTCGCCTTCGTCTTGGGATCGGTCTTCTGCTGGGCGGTGGTGGTGCCGACGGGGTCGTAGGCGACGCACGCCATGCCGAGGGCGAAGACGAGCCAGACGGCGGGACGGGGCATGGCGGCGGCTCCGGGTGGCCGGGCGGGACACCGGGTGAGACGGGCGGCGGGCGCGGTTGGTTCCGTGATGTGAATTCTTACCGGCCGGGCGGCGGCGTCAAGGGGCGACGGCCATCACCACGACATCTTCGGCGCCGGGCGTCGCCGCGAGAACGTGCGTGGCGACCGCCTCCACGTCCGCGCCGTGTCGCCGGGCCGCGGCGAGTAGCGCGTCGCCGCCAGCGGTGGACACGAGCAGGCGGCCGCCGCGGCGCGTCAGCGCCGGGTACGACGCTTCGGCCGTGCCGAGGAACGGGCCGGGCGCCGACCACGCCGCCGGTTCACCGCCCGACGGCAGCCACACCGGAGCCGTCAGGCCTGCCCGCGCCACCGTAATCGACTCGTGATCCGCGACGCCGGCCAGGAGCGCCACCAGCGGCGGGTCGTCGAGGCCGAGCGCGAGCAGGTCGCGGTTGACGCGCTCGAGCGCCGCGGCGGGGTCGGGCTCGGCGCCGGGCGGGAACGCCGCCCGCAGCGCCAGTAGACCGAGCAGGCTTCCCACGGTGCCGCCGCGGCCGGGCACGTCGCCGACGAGGAAGGCGATGCGGCCGTCGGGCAGGCGGCGGGCGTCGTGGAAGCCGGCGCGGCCGCGGCGGCACACGGTAACGCCGCCGGGGAGCTCGTTCGGCAGCGCGGCCTGATGAGCGCGGCGGGCCAGTTCGCGCTCGGCGTCGAGGCGGGCGAACGCCTGTCGGAGTTGGTCGCCGAGCAGCCGGGCTTCCGCGGCACGCGTGCCGACGCGCGCCGACGCGGCCCGGGTTCGCGCCAGCGAGCGGAGTTGCGCCGCGAGGTGCGGCGGCTCCACGGGCATCATCAGGCACACGTCGGCGCCGGCGTCGAGGCCGACGGGGACGGCTTCGGGCCGGGTGACGAGCCAGACGACGGGGACGAATTCGTCGGCGAGTTCGGCACGCCAGCGGCGGGTCTGCGCCGCCGCGGCGGGGACGGGCTCGGCGACCACGACGGCGACGGCGACGGCGGCGAAGTCGACGGGCGGCGTACTACCGAGGGCGTGCGCGACGACATCGAACCCGGCCGCGGGGAGGGCGGCGGTCGGGTCGGCGGCGCTCAGCAGGACGGTCGGCATGGGATGGTTCGGCCGGGGTACTCGAAACGGCGCGGCCGGGTGGGTAAACTTCTACCCGACGGCCGCGCCGGCCGGAAGCCCGACCGCCCTCACAACGACCGCGAGCATCCCGTGCCCGTGCAGATGGAGCTCCGCCGGATCATCATCAGCGAGGTCGAAGACCACCAGGTCATCGTCCTCCGCGAGGTGGACGGGGAGCGGAGTTTCCCGATCGTCATCGGCATCTTCGAGGCCACGAGCATCGACCGCCGCGTCCGCAAGATGGAGTCGCCGCGGCCGCTGACGCACGACCTCGTCGTGGCCGCCGTGGAGCAGCTCGGCGCGGAGATTCAGGACATCGTCATCAGCGAGTTGAAGGACCACACGTACTACGCAAAGCTGCGGGTGCGGCAGGAGGGCGAGCTGGTGGAGATCGACTGCCGGCCGAGCGACGCCATCGCGCTGGCGGTGACGGCGAAGGTGCCCATCTACGTGAACGAGGACGTGCTCGGCGAAGCTCTCGATGAGGACTGACGAACCCCCGGAGCCCGAAAATCGAACCCGGGCCGGTGCCCGGGCCTCGGATTTGGGGCTTTCGGCTTACTTCCGCGCCAGGGGCGGCTCTTCCGTCAGGTCCAGCCGGACCGGCGGTGCCGTCGTTAAGATGATCCGCGGGCCGGTCGGCGCGGGCGCCGGCAGCTCGGGCCGGACCGGCGGCCGGTACGACGACACGGCCGTCGGCGTCGGCACGCGCGGCAATTCGACCCGGACCGCCACGACCGTCGGAACCTGCGCCACCGGCGGCCGCGGCGCGGCGCGGGCGACCACCGGCGGCTCCGCGGTTTGGCCCAGGAAGCCGTCCGCCCCGCGGGAACTCCGGTAGCCGAGCAGGTGGTACTCCCACAGCGCCTGCTTCGCCAGGTCGCGGACGACCGGGGCCGGGTCCGTCTCCGCGGCCGCCTCCAGAGCCGACCCGGCCAGCGGGAACACCGTGCGGTAGCTGCTGAGCACGTCCGCGGCGTCGGCCCGCACGTGCGCCGCGGGGTCGCGCTGGAGCGTCGCAACCAGGGCCGGAATCACGTCCGCCTGCGCCCGCGGGTCGGCGTCGCGCAGCTCGGCGACGGCCGCGCGGCGGCGCTTCTCGTCGGGATCGGTTCTCAGGGTCGTGACGAGCGTGCGGACCTGCGCGTCGGACTTGCCCTTCGCCTTCGACCAGAACGGGTTGGCGTCGGCCCGCGGCGCGAGGGCGACGAGCAGTACAAAGGCGGCCAGACGGGTGACGGTCACGGTGGTGCTCCTGCGGCGCGGCGTTCCTCCTCATGGCATCGGACGGCGGGGCGGTTGTCAGCGGCACTTCGGCCGCGAAGCGGCCGGAGCGCCGGCGGCGCGGCGGCGCACGCGGCACATCGGGCGCGTTCGGCGCGGCGACCGCATCCGGGCCGGCCCCGTCAGGGGTCGGCGCATTCGCACCGTCACCCGCTCCGACCCCTGACGGGGGCGGCTCGGATGCACCGATCTTCTCGAAATCTTTCCCCGGCCCGCGCTTACACCCCCGGCGCGGGCCGCTATACTGGTAACTCCGTTTGTGCGCCTCCCGACCCGGGTACGACCATGGCCGCTCCCTCGCAACCCCCCGCCGGCACCCCCATGACCGGGGCCGACATCCTCGTCGAGAGCCTCATCCGCCACGGCGTCGAGGTCGTGTTCGCCTACCCGGGTGGCGCCTCCATGCCCATCCACCAGTCGCTCACGAAGGTGGAAGACCGCCTGCGCACCATCCTGCCGCGGCACGAGCAGGGCGGCGGGTTCATGGCCCACGGCTACGCCCGCACCACCGGCAAGGCCGGCGTCTGCTTCAGCACCAGCGGACCCGGCGCCACCAACTTCGTCACCTGCATCGCCGACGCCAAGATGGACTCGGTGCCGCTGGTCTTCATCACCGGACAAGTGTCCACGACCGTGCTCGGCAACGACGCGTTCCAGGAAACGCCGATGGTGGAGATCTGCCGCGGCATCACCAAGCACCACTACCTGCTCACCCGGGTTGAGGACGTGGCGCGCGTGGTGAAGGAGGCGTTCCACATCGCCACCACCGGCCGGCCCGGCCCCGTGCTCATCGACATCTGCAAGGACGTGCAGGTGAAGAGCACGGTGCCCGACTGGGACGGCCCGATGGACCTGCCGGGCTACCGCCCGTTCCGCAAGCCGACCCGCGCCGAGCTCGAACCGATTGTCGCGGCCATCCGCGCCAGCAAGCGGCCGTTCATCTACGCCGGCGGCGGCATCACCCACGCCGGGGCGTCGGCCGAGCTGCGGGAACTCGCCGAGCTCACCGGCATCCCCGTCGGCCTGACGGTCCACGGCCTCGGCAACTTCCCGGCCGACCACTACCTGTGCCTGCAGATGCTCGGCATGCACGGCACCGTGTACAGCAACTACGCCATCAACGACGCCGACCTGCTCATCGCCCTGGGCGTGCGGTTCGACGACCGCGTCACCGGCAAGCTGACCGAGTTCGTCAAGCACGGCAAGATCGTCCACGTGGACATCGACCGCAGCGAGATCCACAAGAACAAGTTCGCCCACGTCCCGGTCCACGGCGACGTGAAGGCGGCGCTCGCCACGCTCAACGGGATGCTGAAGGAGGACGCGAACGCGGACCTCGTGGCCGGCGGCCGCTACCCGGACTGGTGGCGGCAGATCGACGCCTGGCGGGAGGCCGACCCGATGCGCTGCCCGGAGCGGCCGGACGCCATCATCCCCCAACACGCCATCCGCCGGCTGTGGGAAATCCTCCGCGACCGCGGCCAGCTCGACAAGACGATCATCACCACCGGCGTCGGCCAGCACCAGATGTGGGCGGCGCAGTTCTTCGGGTTCAACCAGCCACGGAAGTGGATCACCAGCGGCGGCCTCGGCACGATGGGCTTCGGCCTGCCGGCGGCGCTCGGGTGCAAGGTGGCCCACCCCGACAACCTCGTCATCGACATCGACGGCGACGGCAGCTTCCTGATGAACGTGCAGGAGTTGGCGACGGCATTCGCCGAGAAGATTCCGGCGAAGGTGCTGCTGCTGAACAACCAGCACCTCGGCATGGTGATGCAGTGGGAGGACCGGTTCTTCGGCAGCAACCGCGGCCACACCTACCTCGGGGCCGGCGACGACCAGCCGCCGTACCCGGACTTCTGCACGATCGCCAAGGGCTTCGGCGTGGCGACGCGGAGCGTGATCGACAAGGCCGACCTGGACGCGGCGCTGATCGAGATGATCGAGAGCGAGGGGCCGTTCCTGCTGAACGTCCACGTGCCGCACCAGGAGCACGTGCTGCCGATGATCCCGGCGGGGATGACGGTCCACGACATCATCAAGACGTAGCGTGTGGGTGGGAGTGCGGGTGGGAGTGAAAGCCCGGGGACGGCCGTCCCCGGGCTTTTCGCGTGAGGAGGGACGCATGGCCCGTAAGTCTCGCGGCACCCGCGCCGCGATCCGCCGTCTGGAGCGGAAGGCGTACCGCGCCAACGGCTGGCTCATCGCCTCGCTCTCCTTCCTCGTCGTCGGCCCGCTGATGGCCTGCGGCGGCGTCAACGTCTTCGGCTCCGACGGCCCCGGCATCTGCTGCTGTTTCGTCGGCATCTTCAGCCCGTTCGTGGCGCTCGGCGGCCTGCTCCTGATGGGCGGCGACCGCGCCCGCTGGAACCGCGCCCTCGGCTTCGCCCGCGCGGGCGACGACCTCGGCCTCGACTACACCGAAGAACCGGGCCGCAGCGCCGCCGCGTTCCTCCGCGGCTGCGCGACGATCGGCGACGCCGAGCACGAGCTGCGCCGCAACCGCCTGGAAGGGAGCTACCGCGGCCGCCGGGTCCGCGTCATGGACTACCGCAGCGGCTACGGCGGGTCGAACGTCGTGGCCCGCACGACGATCGTGTGGGACGGCGAGGCGCGGGGAGTGCCTCGGCTGGCGCTGTACCCGCGCGGCTGGCGCCAGAAGTTGGCCGACGCCGTGGGCGCCGGCGGCGGGTCGATCCGCCTCGCTGGCGAGCGCGAGTTCAACGACGCCTACGTGCTCCAGGGCACGGACGCCGACGCCGTCGCCGCGTGCTTCACGGACGAGCTGATCGGGGTGTGTCTGGAGGAGCGGTCGCTGGTGGTGGAGGCGCTGGACGGGTCGCTGCTGGTGTACTGGGACGGCGAGGAGTTCCCGCCCGCGGACCTGCCCGACCGGCTGGCGACGGCTCTGCGCGTGCTGAAGTTGCTGGCCCCGCATGCGGAGCCCGACGCGGGCAGCTGAGGCCGTACCGCCGTGCGCCGAACGGCCTCAGCCGCCGCGGATCGCCCACCGCGCGAGGTACGCTTCCACCTCGGCCATGGTGCTCTGCCGGCCGGCGAAGCCGACGTGCCCGTCCGGCCGCACGAGGTAGATCGCGTCCCGCGCGACGCCCACGCGCCGGCACGCCGCCGACCACGCGAACCGCTCCACCCGCAACCCCGCCCGTGACGCCACGTCGCGCAGGGCCACTCCCACGTCGCCGTAAACGTGCAGTTGCCACTCGCGGTTCGCCAGCGGCGCGAAGTTGTCGGGCTCACCGAGCCACGGCAGCCGGTCGCCGGCGCGGACTCGGCCGGCACCGCCGGCGCTCAGCGGGCTCGGGCGGTACTCGATCCGCGTCTGCGAGATGAGGCGGAACATCTGCCGCCGCAGCGCCGGCACCTGGACCGCCAGTGGCAGCACGCGCGGCATCACCACCCGCCGCATCAGCCAGCCGCGGACGCCGCCGCCGACCAGGAACCCGAACGCCCGGTCGGTCGTGTCCACGAGTACCCGCGCGAAGCGGATCCGCTCCGCCTCGTAGCTGTCGAGCACGTCCGGGGCTGCGGTCCCGCGCAGCGCCGCGGCCAGCTTCCACGCCAGGTTGACGGCGTCGCCGATGCCGGTGTTCATCCCCTGCCCGCCGGCCGGGCTGTGGACGTGGCCGGCGTCGCCGGCGAGGAACGCCCGGCCGACGCGGAACCGCTCCGCGACGCGGTGGTGGACGTGGTACGTCGAGAACCAGTTCACCAAGGTCGTGCGGAGGCCGAGCAACTGCTCGGCGATGGGCCGCACGTCGTCGAACGTCAGGTCGGTGCGCTCCGCGAGCTCGGCGGGAAGGATGCCGATGAGGCGGACCATGCCGTCGCGGCGGACCGGGAAGCCGAGACAAAACGTGTCGCGGCCGAGGCTGGCGTTCACGAACGCGCCCGGCGACCAGCCCTCGCCGGCCACGTCGGCGACGTAGAAGCGGCTGTCGTACTTCGCGCCCGGGAAGCCGACGCCGAGCGCGCGGCGGACGGCGCTGTGTGAGCCGTCGCAGCCGCAGAGGTAGGCGTGCTCGGATTCCGACTCGGTGCCGCCGGCACGGAGGCGGGCGAACACGCGGCCGGGTGTCTGGCGCACGCCGACGAGTTCGGTATTCCACTCGACCGCGACGCCGGCGTCGCCGAGCAGACGGAGGAGGTAGCGCTCGTGGTCGTCCTGCGGGTAGCTGAGGACGAAGGGGAACGGGCTGATGCCGGCGCCGATGTCGCCGAGGGAGAACCGGGCGACGAGGCGGCCGCGGTCCCAGAAGCGGCCGCCGGACATGAGGAGGCCGCCGGCCACGACCCCGTCGGCGACGCCGAGTTGCCGGTAGAACTCGAGCACGCGGGCCTGCACGGCCATCGCACGGGAGGCGAGCCCGGGGCCGGGCGCCTTGTCCACGACGCGGGGGCGTACGCCGGCGCGGGCGAGCCAGAGTGCGAGGACGAGCCCGGTGGGGCCGGCGCCGGCGACGAACACCTCGGGGCCGGTCATTGCAGGTCGACGTCGAACGTGCTCGCCCCGGCCGGGGCGACGAACGTCAGCCCGGACGTGTCGGCGGCCGCGTACCGGGCCGGCAGCACCGCCTTGCCGTTGGCCGTCGCGGTGACCGTAACCGCGTACCGGCCGGCCACGAGGGTCGCCCGGTAGGTCGCGTCGGCGCCGGTCTTGGCCGTCACCGCGGGCACCCCGACCATGCGGTCGAGCGTCGTAAACGTCAGCGTTGCGTCGGCCACCGGCTGCCCCTTGTACGTCACCTTCCCCTTCACCTCGGGGCCGCCGGCCGCGCCCTTCTTCACCTCGGGCACCGTAGTCTTCTTCGGCTCGGGGGTGGTGGTCTTCTTCGGCTCCGGTTCCGTCGTCTTCTTGGGCTCCGGCGTCACCGTCTTCTTCGGCTCCGGGGTCACCGTCTTCTTCGGCTCCGGGACGACGGCGCCTTTCACCGGCTCCTTCAGGTCGGAGCGGACCTTCTCGATGGCCTCGTGCAGCAGGAACGCCTTCTTCGCCGCGTCCGACTCCCTGGCGGCGGCGGCGAGGCCGTCGTCGATGGCGGCCTGGGTGGCGGGGCGGTGGGCCAGCAGCGGGCGGGAGGTGCGGAGGGCGCCTTCGTACAGACGGAACGCCCCGGCGTAGTCCTTCCCCTGGTTGTACAGGTCGGCCCCGGAGTTGTGGACGCCGGCCAGCGAGTCGCGCAGCGCCTTGTCGAAGACCGGGTCGGCGGCCCCGGCCGCGCCGGCGACGAGGGCCGCGAGAGCTGCGGCGAGGAACAGGCGGGACATGGTTCGGACTCCGACGGGAGTGGGTTCGGTAGGTCGCGGGCATCATACGCCGGCCGCCCGGTCGCGGCAGTGGCGGTTACCACCCCCGCCGGCGACAATGCCCCCGTCCCCTCCCGGAGTTTCCCATGCGCACGTTCCTGGCGGTCGCCTTCACGTCCGCCCTGGCCACCCTCGCCGCCGGCCAGCCCGCCGCCCCCGTGCCGCTGTTCAACGGCAAAGACCTGACCGGCTGGAAGGCGTTCGGCCGGCTCGTGAAGGACGGCCCAACCACGCCGATCGACGCGAAAGACACCTGGAGCGTGACGGACGGCGTGCTGCGGTGTACGGGGAAGCCGACGGGCTACCTCGCCACCGAGGCCGAGTACGGCGACTACGAGCTGACACTGAGGTGGCGCTACCCGGCGGGCCTGAAGGGCGGCAACAGCGGCGTGCTGCTCCACGTGCAGAAGGCGGACGTGGTGTGGCCGGTGAGCGTGGAGGCGCAACTGCGGGCCGGCCGCGCCGGCGACATCTGGCTGCAAACGGCCGCCGAGGTGAAGCTGACCGTGGACCCGGCCCGCCGCGACGCCGACGACAAGACGAAGCGGCACGTCTGGCGCAGCCCGAAGGACGAGGTCGTGGAGCGGCCGGCGGGCGAGTGGAACGACTACCGCATCGCGTGCCGCGGAGGGTCGGTCGAGCTGGCGGTGAACGGCCGCGTCGTGAACGGCGGCACCGACTGCAACCTGACGCGCGGCCGCATCGCTCTCCAGTCCGAGGGAACGGACGTGGAATTCAAGGACATTACGATCCGGCCGCTGAAGTAACGGCACCCCACGCCCGCAGCGCCTGCTCGGCCGCGTCGGGCGCGTCTGCCGGGACGCCGACAAGCGTCGGCAGGTGGCGGAACCACGTCAGCTGCCGCTTGGCGAACTGCCGGGTGCGGGTGCGGATCTGGTCCGCGGTGGCGTCCAGGTCTGCGCCCGGCGTGTCGAGGTAGTCCCACAGTTCGCGGTAGCCGAGCGCCTGCGCCGCCTCGCGGCTGATCGGCCGCTCGCGCAGCCGCCGGGCCTCGTCCAGCCAGCCGGCGTCGAGCATCGCCCCGACGCGGCGGTTGATCCGGTCGTACAGCATCTCGCGCGGCAGCTCCAACACCACACCGGGGATCGCGGCCGGCGGCGGGGCGGATTCGCCAGCAAAAGCAGCCGTGTCCCAGCCCTGCTGCCACGCCGAGATCGGCTTGCCGGTCAGCTCGAAGACTTCGAGCGCCCGCACCACGCGGCGTACGTCGTTGGGGTGGAGCCGCGCCGCCGTCTTCGCGTCGGCCGCCGCCAGCCGGGCGTGCAGCGCCTCCTTCCCGACGCGCTCGGCCTCCGCTTCGAGCCGCTGCCGCAACTCGGGATCGCCGGGCGGGCCGTCGAACAGGCCGTGGAGCAGCGCCTTGAGGTAGAACGGCGTGCCGCCGACGAACAGCGGCCGCTTCCCGCGCGCGGCCAGCTCGCGGCTCACCGCGGCGGCGCGGCCCAGCCACCACGCCACGGTGCCGCTCTCGGACGGGTCGAGTTCGTCGACGAGGTGGTGCGGTACGGCGGCGCGCTCGGCCGCGGTCGGCTTCGCGGTGCCGACGTCCATGCCGCGGTAGACGGTCATCGAGTCCGTCGCCACGACCTCGGCCCCGAGCCGCGGCGCGACGGCGAGCGCGAGCGCCGTCTTGCCGCACGCGGTGGGGCCGGTCAGGATCAGGGCGTTCGGGAACATGGCAGGATTGTAGCGCTCCGCCGTCACTCGCGCGCCAGGTCGTAGATGAGGAACGTGTGCGTCCGGCCGACCGGCTCGCGCGCCAGCACCCACTCGGAAGCAACGCGCGTGGACGGTGTGATGCAGCGGTTGCCGTACAGCGACGTGACCGACACTGCCAACAGCCCGCGGCCGGCGACCCCGGGCAGCTGGTCGCCGCGGGTCAGCTTGGCGTGGCTGACGGGGACGTGGCGGAACGGCGGGTACAGGATGTCGGGGTCGGTGCCGTAGTACCACACGGCCAGCGGCCGGCCGCCGCCTTGGGCCGCGTACCACGCCTTCAACTCAGGCAGGCCCTGGCCCCAGTCGAAATTCGAGTCGTGCAAGTGCGTGTAGCCGAGCGCCGGGTCGCCCCACAGGCGGTTGAAGTAGCCGAGGCCGTGCGGCCACGCCGACAGCGAGACGCCGGCCGTGACGGCAACGAGCCCACAGCCGACCCACCGGAGTACCCCGCGACTCGCGGCAGCTGCGGCGCACACGTAGGCCACGGCCATCAGCGTGAACATGAACCGCACGCCGATCTGCACGCGGCAGTTGAGGCTGAACAGCAGCAGCAGCAGGGCGAACCACCCGGCCGGCGTGTTCCACGCCCGCGGCCGCACGGCCAGCGTCAGCAGCACGAGCAGCAGCGCCGGCAGGGGCGTCTTCATTGCCAGGGCCAGCGGGAAGTACCTGAGCGTGGCGCGGTCGTGCCACTCGCCAAGGAGGTACGTGCCGTGCCCGCGGAAGTTGTGCTTCACCTGCTGGACCATCGCCTCACCGGCGTTCGGAAAGACGCGCAGGTGTGTGCTCACGGGCACGAGCACGTCCTTGACCGGCCCGTCGGGCAGCCCCGCGGCCCAGGTGACGAACGTCGGCTCGACCACCCAGTCGGACCCGGTGTAGACGAACACCAGGGTGAAGCCGACGAGCAGTGACACCGCGATGTCCTTGCGCAACCCGTGGCAGGCGTGCCAGACGTGGGCCGCTCGGCCGATCCAGCCCGTTCCCGGTGTCGGCGTGAGCGCCCCGGCCTTCGCCAGGTGCCACAGGCCGATCACCACGAGCGCCTGCACGCCGAACACCATGCCGCTGGCCTTGGCCAGCGTCGCCAGCCCGAAGCACACGCCGGGCACGAATACGCGCGGCCACCAGCCGCGGCCGGCGCCTTGGTGGGCGTGGTACACCAGCGCCAGCATCATCGCCACGATGGGGATGTCGGTGGTCGCCAGCGCCGCGTGGCCGAGGAGGTTCGGGTCGAAGCCGACGAGGCCGACGGCGATGCGGCCGCCCCACACGCCGCCCCAGGTCCGGCCGAGCCGCATCGCGTACAGGAGCAGTAGCCACCAGAACGGCAGGTTCGCGGCCCGCGCCGCGGGGAGGATCACGTCCATCTCGCGGTAGACGTGGAACGGCTCGCCGCGGCCGCGCTCCCACAGGTAGAGCGGTAGCGTCTGTGCGTCGACGGCGAGTGGCAGGGTGCCGGCCGACATAAGAGGTTTGTTGCTGCCGGTGCGCCAGGCGTTGAGCCCCGAGGCAAGGTAGAACGGCTCGTCGAACGTGGCACCGAGCTCGGCCGCGGCCGTGACGCACCACGCCGACGAGTACACGCCGACGAGCAAGAGCCACAGCGCGTCCGGCCACCGCTTCATGCCGCACCTCGCCCGGGGGGATAGCGAGGCGGGGTGGGTTCTGCAAGCCGGGCTACGGCGCGACGGAAATACAAGTTGGGGCGAAATACACGGACCAGGCGCTCTCGAACCCGGCGAGCCGGGGGCATCAGCCCCCGGATTCGTGGGGCGCGTGTCACGAGAATCCGAGGGCTCACGCCCCCGGCTCGCTGGGTGGTGTCGCGGAGCCGAGCCAGAACTGTTCGAGTTCGATGAGCGAACAGCCTTCGCCAAGAGCAACATTGCGGCAGGCAGTGATGATCTGCAGGTACGCAGGGTAGTCCGTGATCCCGTTGATCGGACCATTCAGTTGGAGCAATCTCGCCAATACTTCCGGGCTGACTTTTCGCTTGGGGCTGGCGGCTAACTCGCTAAGCCCCGACCACAGACCGCCGTCGATGGGCGGATGGAGTACGTCCCGGAGTCCGGGCCGGCCGAGGTCGCCGACATACGCTGCCGTCTTGAGGTAGACGTTCAACATCTTGACGGCCCACCCGACTACGAGCCGATTGCTTCGGTTACATAACGCGCTCGTGCTGTCCCTGTGCCAGTCGTCAAACTCAGTGGGAGTGATCGGCGTTCCAGGCAGTAAAACCGTGCCGAATACGACGTTGTCAAGAAGCGGATAGACCTCGATTCGTGACTTCACCGGAGATCGCTTGAGGGCGGACAGTGCCGTCCACCGTGCGTAGTATAGTGGACCCCGAAAACTGGACCGCCGGTTAAGCTACACCGGCGAGCCAGGAAAGGGGAACCGATGGCGGGCAAGCGGAAGAGCCACTCGGCGGCGTTCAAGGCTCAGGTCGCCCTGGCGGCGGTCAAGGGTGACAAGACCATCAACGAACTGGCGTCCCACTACGGCGTCCACCCGACGTTGATCCACGGGTGGAAGAAGCAACTCCTGGCCGGGGTCGAGGCCGTGTTCGCCTCGGGAGCCAAGACCACCGGACCCCCGGAGGACAAGACGGCCGAGCTGTTCGAGCAGATCGGGCGACTCAAGGTCGAACTCGACTGGGTGAAAAAAAAATCTGCCCCCCTCGGCTGACGCCCGGCGGGCGTTGATCGACGAGGATCACCCCGAGCTGAGCATCCGCCGGCAGTGCGAGTTGGTCGGTCTGAACCGCTCGACCCGGTACTACGAGCCGACCCCGGAGACGCCCGAGAACCTGGAGTTGATGCGGCTCATCGACCAGGAGTACACGGCCCACCCGTTCTTCGGGAGCCGAAAGATCACGCAGTGGCTCATCGGCCGGGGCCACGAGGTGAACCGCAAGCGGGTGCGGCGGCTGATGCGGGTGATGGGGCTGGAGGCCATCTACCCCAAGCCGAAACTGTCGCTGGCAGGCCGTGGGCACAAGGTCTACCCGTACCTGCTGAGGGGCGTGGCGGTCGAGCGGGTCAACCAGGTGTGGAGTGCCGACATCACCTACGTGCCGCTGCCGGGTGGGTTCATGTACCTGGCGGCGACGATCGACTGGTTCAGCCGGTACGTGGTCGCCTGGCGGCTGTCCAACACGCTCGACGGGGCGTTCTGCCAGGAGATGCTGGAGGAGGCGTTGGGCCGGGGCAGACCGGAGGTGTTCAACACGGACCAGGGGGTGCAGTTCACGGCCGGTGCGTGGACCGGGCGGCTGGAGCGGGCCGGGGTGGCGGTGAGCATGGACGGTCGGGGGCGGTGCCTGGACAACGTGCTCGTCGAGCGGCTGTGGCGGAGCGTGAAGTACGAGGACGTGTACCTGAAGGGGTACGAGCGGGTGCCGGAGTTGGAGGGCGGGCTGCGGGCGTACTTCGGGTTCTACAACACCGAGCGGCGGCACCAGTCCCTGGACTACCGCACCCCGGCCGAGGTGTACGGCGTCGGGGCCAAGACGGCCTGACGAAACAGTAGCGAAGGATCGCCACTTTTTGGTCTAGACAATGGGGTCCACTGTATAGTCGTGGATGATCTTCTGTCGCGGATCAGTCACGTCACGACTCCTGCGAATGGTTTCGTAGCTCGGGTCGAGTCTTCGAGACCCGACGCGGGGTGCGGTTGACGAAAGGTGTTGACCGGGAAGGAAACCCCCGCGCGGGGTCGTCTCGTGTTCGGACCGGGTAGTCTTTCGCGCCTCGCGTCGGGTCTCGAAGCCTCGACCCGACCTACGAAAAGCCCGCTACCCCCGCGGCGTCAGCCGGGCGATCTCCTCCGCAAACGCCGGCCACTTCGCCGTCAGCTCGGCCCGGGTCGCGCCGCGGTAGTCGGCGTAGTCGAAGCCGGGGGCCACGGTGCAGCCCAACAGCGCGAAGCCGTCGGCGCCGACGAGCCGCGTACCCTGCCACACGCCGCCGGGCACCACCAACTGCGGCACCTCGCCGGCCGCCAAGTCGCTTCCGAGAACCACCTCGCGGCCGCTGCCGTCGGGCCACAGTTGCAGCATCCGCACCGGCGACCCGAAGTAGAAGTGGAACACCTCCTCGCCCGGCAGGACGTGCAGCTCCGACACATGGCCCGGCTTCAACAGGTAGTAGATCGCCGTCGATACGGCGCGGGTGCCGCCGTGCGCGGACATCATTGTCGCGCTGCGGTACGTCTCGCGGAAGTAGCCGCCCTCGACCGGGTGTGGCTGCAACTCCAGCACGCGGATCACGTCGGCGGCGGTCACGATCGCCCCCCCGGGCGCTCGGCCAGGATCACGGAGTAGCCGCGGTTTTCGATCACCGAGCAGTCGCCGAACGTCTCGAAGATCATCGGCACCACCGCCTCCGGCATCTTCGTCACGATGTGGTAGCGGCCGCCCGGCGTCAGCAGGTCGCGGGCGCCCTCCACGAACAGGCGCGCGATCTCGGCCTTGGCGTAGTACGGCGGGTTCGCCAGGATCACGTCGAACTTGTCCGTTTCGAGCCCCTGCAACCGCGTCGCCGCAACGAACGTCGCGTTCGTGACGCCGTTCGCCGCGGCGTTCAGCTTCGCCAGCTGGATCGCGCGGAGGTTGCTGTCGATGAACGTGACGCGGCCGGTCGGCCCAATCTTCCCCGCGGCCAGGCAGCCCACCGAACCCGCGCCACAGCCGAGGTCGAGCACGGCGTCGCCGGGGCGGATGTCGGCGACCTCCAGCATGGCCCGCGAGCCGTTGTCGAACCGGCCGTAGCTGAACGTGCCGGGGCGGCTGACGAACTCCAGGCCGGTGCCGTCCGGCATCTTGGCGTGGTACTTCACCTCGTGCCGGCGGCGGTCCGGCACGTCGTCCGTCTTCGTGCTCCAGAACGCCATTCCGTTCGGCCCCGCGGGGCTCTCGCCGCACTTGCCGAAGACCTTCTTGTGCCACTTGGCGAACTGGTTGTCGCGCTCGTACTCGGACAGCGAGATGAGGAGGCCGCCCGGCGCCAGGACGTGGTAGGCCTGCTCGATCGTGTCGATCTTCAGCTCGCGGTCGCCGAAAGCCGCGGCCGGGTAGACCACGGTGCCGAACCGCTGCTCCAGGTCCCACAGGTCGGGGCCGCTCACGACCTCGGCGGCCGCGCCCTGCTCGTCGAGGCACTCGCGGACGCGGCCGGCCTGGTGCAGGTCCATCTGGAAGCAAACGGTGTCGGGGCGGTTGATTCGCCTGGCGATGGAGGCGACGGCCCACGGCGGCCCGAGGGCGATACACGCCGGCGGGCGGACGCGGTCTTCGACCACGCGGAACAGGTCGGCGGCGTGCTTCATGGGGGGATTGTACGACGACCGCGGGCGAGCCGACCGCCGTCAGGCGGCGGGTGTCGCGGTCAGTCGTCGTCCTCGTCGTCGTCGTCCTCGTCGTCGTCCGACTCCTCCTCGTCCTCGGGGCCGCCCTCGGTCTCGGCGAAGCCCTCCTTCACCTTCGCGTCTTGCAGCATCACCACGCCGTAGATGCCGACCAGCAGCGGGATGGCCATCACCGCCCCGGCGGTCGCGAAGGCGTAGTTGCCGAGGTCCGACATCTGGCTGGCGCCGAAGCAGATGAAGGCGCCCCACAGGAACACCATGAAGCCGAGGAACATCGTCAGGATCGAGTCGTCGAACTCCTCGTCGCCGACCGGGGCGTCGCTGAACACCAGCGGCCACATGCCGATCACGAAGAACACCAGCCCCGCCGCCGCGGCGATCAGCCCGGCCCCGGTCATCAGGTTGGCCGGCATCACCATCAGCCCGACGGCCGGCCCCTTGGCGCTCTTCTTGTACTTGTCCTGCACCTCGCCGAACTTCACCTTGGCCTGCTCGGCCTTCATCTTCTCCTCGTCCGTCTCCTGCGCCACGCCGTACCCGCGCTTGATGGACTCGGCGTCCTCGTCGTCGTCCTCGTCCACCTTCGGCTTGGCCGACGCCGGGGCCGGGGGCGGCGGCTTGGCGCCGTCGTCCTTCGGCCTCGCGGGCTTCTTCTTCGGGTCGTCGCTGAACTTGAACCCGCCGGCGTCCGGCTTCTTCTTCTTGCCGCCGTCGTCGTCCTTGAAGTTGAACGTGCCGGCGCCGGCCGTCGGGGCCGGCTCGTCCGCGGCGACCGGGACGAACCCCTGCTCGCACTTCGGGCACTTCACCCGCCGCCCGGCCGGGACCGCGGCGGGCGTCTTGATCGCCGCGTCGCAGTGCGGGCAGGTGTACGTGACGGCCATCTCAGGCTCCCGGGACGTGCGGACCGAGCGGTCCGGCTTCATCCTAGCGAACGACGCCCACCCGGTGCAACGGGTGGGCCGTTCCGGCTAACTGCCCACCCAGTCCGGCTTCTCCCACGCGCTCAGGACGCACGGCTGGCCCAGCAGCCGCACCTTCAGCTGCCGCGTCATCGCCCACCGGCGCGACCGCAGCGGCGGCTGGAGCGAGTCGAACTCCGACACCAGCAGCACCGCCCGGCCGCCCGGCTTCAGCACCCGGTCCCACTCCCGCGCCGCCGCGGCGTACAGCGGGCCGATCTCCTCCGGCGACCCCAGTTGCACGCCGAACGGCGGGTTCGACACCACCCGATCGACACTCGCACTGGCCAGCGGCAGCGCCGTCGCGTCCCAGCGGAACAGCGACGCCTTGCCGACCTGATCCAGGTTCTGCGACGTGACGAACATCGCGTTCGGGTCGATGTCGCCGCCGACCACGCGGACCGGGTCGCCGCGGCGGCTGCGGGCCACGTCCAGCGCCTCGGCCAGGATCGTGCCCGCGCCGCACATCGGGTCGAGCACCGTCATGCCGGGGCCGACGCCGGCCAGCCGCACCATCGCCGCCGCGGCCGTCGGCCGCAGCGACGCCAGCACGTGGTCGAGCTTGTACGTGCGGTGCCGCATCGTGCGGTCGGACAGCCGCACGCCGCAGGTGGCGACCTTGCCGCGGATCGTCAGCCAGATCTCGAGCCAGGCGTTCTCGTCGGTCCGCTGCCAGCCGGCGGGAATCACACCCGCGAGCCCCTCGGCGAACGCCTCGCGGGCGTCCGTCCGGCGGTAGCCGTGCTCGCCCTGCATCTGCACGATGATGTTGAACGTCGGCCGGCCCTTCGTCTTCGGCCGCAGCGAGTGGTGCAGCTTGAACAGCCGCGGCCAGTCGGGCTTGCGGGCCGTCCACGTGCGGATCAGGTTCAGGTCGTCGGCGGTGAAGGCGAGGCTGTCCGAGCCCCACGCCAGGAGGTACACGTCCTCGGTGGTGCGGAGCTTCAGCAGGTCGGGCGTCACGTCCTTGACGCGGAAGACGACGAGGCCGCGGGTCGTCTTCTTGACCTCGCCGCCGAGGTCGCGGTTGATCTCGTCCGCCGCGACGGCTTCGAGGCCGGCGTGGGTCATGGCGTAGAGCGGCGGCAGCGGCGCGGCGTCGGACTCGGGGCGGCCTTTGCGGGACATCGGGACCGTCGTGGGGTGCGGGCGGGGTCGGAAGTGATTCTACGGATTCGGGATAGCACCACGCCACGGCGTCGGTCGCACGCTCGTTGCCGGGACGAACGGTATTGTGTGTACGGCTCCCCCCTGGGGGGTCGCGGCACGCATTGAGTCAATGTCACAAATTAATGTTGGATCGACGCCGCGCCCCTTCGGCTAGCCGCGCCGCGACCGGCGGGCGTATCATACCGCCATGTTTCGCGCCCCCGCCGCGATCGCCGTGCGCTTGCTCGCGGGCCTTCTCACGCTCGCCGTCCTGCTCACCGCGTCGCCGCTGCCGCTCATTCAGTCCGCCGTCGCCGCAGCGCCCGTCGGCGAGGAGGCCGACGCGGACGTGGAAACGCTGTCGTCGGCGTGCCCGCGCCGGGCGGCCGGCGCCGGCGGCCCGCCGTTCGCGGCTTCACCTCCGACACACGTTTACGCGAACCGGCTCGCGTCCGGCTCGGTCCGCTCGGCCGCCCGCGCCGCGGCCGGCTCGCCCGGCCGCGGCGCGCTCCGTCCGCACCCGCGCTGCTAGACCCGCACGCTCCCCCCACCGGCCGACGGCTCGCACGTGCGCCGCACGCGCCGCCGGCCGCCCCACCCCCGGGAGAGTGTCATGGTTCTTTTCGCCGCCGACGCGGCGGGCGCGCACTGGGCCTGGTCCGCCGCCGGCCTCGCCGCCGTGCCGGCCCTCGTCGCCCTGAACGGGTTCTTCGTCGCCGCCGAGTTCGCCCTCGTCGCCGTCCGCCGGACGCGCGTCGAGGAGCTGGCGACCCAGGGGAAACCCGGCGCCGCCGCGGCCCGCGACGCCGTCGCGCACCTGGACCGCACCATCGCCGCGACGCAGCTCGGGATCACGCTGGCGAGCATCGCCCTCGGCTGGGTCGGCGAGCCGACGCTGGCCCGCCTCGTCACGCCCGCCGCGGAAGCGCTGCTGCCGGCCGGCGGCGCCGTGGTCGCCGCCCACGCGGCGGCGGTGGCGCTGGCGTTCGCGCTCATCACGTTCCTGCACGTCGTGTTCGGCGAACTCATCCCGAAGACGCTCGCCCTCCGCTCGCCGGAGGGCACGTCGCTGCGGGTGGCCGCGCCGCTGAACCTGTTCGTCCGGCTGACGCGGCCGGCTATCGCGCTGCTGAACGGGACCGGGAACCTCGTGCTCCGGGCGATCGGGTGCGGGCCGGCGGGGTCCGAGTCGAACGCGCACTCCGTGGACGAGTTGTCGCAGCTGGTCGGCGAGACGGAGGGGGCCGGGGCGCTGACCGCGCGGCAGGCGGAACTGGTGCGGAAGGTGTTCACCCTGGCCGGCCGGCGGGTCCGCGACTGCATGGTGCCGCGCGAGAAGGTGGCGGCGCTGGCGCTGGGGACGCCGCCGGAGCGGGTGCTCGACCAGGTCCGGGCCGGGGCGCACACGCGGATGCCGGTGTACGACGGCGACCTGGACCGCGTCGTGGGCGTGGTGAACACGAAGGACCTGTTCCACCTGTTCAGCCTGCGCGGGCTGGTGTCGCTGGAGGACGCGCTGTACCCGCCGCAGTTCGTCGGCCCGGACGACGGGGTGGCCGACGCGCTGGACCTGTTCCGCCGGGCGCGGCGGCCGCTGGCCGTGGTCCGCGACGCGGCCGGCCGGGTGCTGGGGCTGATTACGCTGGAGGACGTGCTGGAACAGATCGTCGGCCCGATCGAGGACGAGCACGACCGCCGCCGCTGGCCGCTGCCGGCGCTGGCCGTGTCCGGGGGGCGGGCGTAATGCCGCGTTTCATCGTGTGGGGTTCGCTCCCACGGTGTGAACCACCGGCCACGCACGCCCCCCAGGCCACGCCGAGAACCGACCAACCACCCGAATCCAACCCGACCAGGACTCACCGCATGCCCCATACGAACGAGCCGCTCTCCGCGACCCTGCCGCGCGACCTCACCGCCGGGCTGGTCGTCTTCCTCGTCGCCCTGCCGCTGTGCCTCGGCGTCGCCCTCGCGTCGGGGGCGCCGCTGCTGGCCGGCGTGATCGCCGGCATCGTCGGCGGCCTGCTCGTCGGCGTCCTCAGCGGGTCGCACACCAGCGTCGCCGGCCCGGCCGCCGGGCTCACCGCCGTCGTCCTGGCCCAGATCGCCAGCCTCGGCTCGTTCAACACCTTCCTCCTGGCCGTCGTCGTCGGCGGGTTCATCCAGATCGCGCTCGGCCTGCTCCGCGCCGGGTTCGTCGCCGCGTTCGTGCCCAACGCCGTCATCAAGGGGCTCCTCGCGGCGATCGGCGTCATCCTCATCCTGAAGCAACTACCGCACGTCGTCGGCCACGACCCCGACCCCGAAGGCGACATGTCGTTCGAGCAGCCGGACCACGAGAACACGTTCACCGAGCTGGCGAAGACGCTCGGCGACATCCACCCCGGGGCCGCCGCCGTCGGGATCCTGTCGGTGCTGCTGCTGGTGGTGTGGGACCGCACGAAGGCGCTGAAGAAGTCGCCGGTGCCGGCGCCGCTGATCGTGGTGCTGCTCGGCGTCGGGCTCGCGGAACTGTTCCGCGGCATGGGCGGCGTGTGGCTCATCGAGCCGTCGCACCTCGTGCAGGTGCCGGTGGCCGAGACGCTGGCCGGCGTGTTGAACTTCGTCCAGCTGCCGGACTTCAACCAGTGGCGGAACCCGGCGGTGTACACGGCGGCGTTCACCCTCGCGGCGGTGGCGTCGCTGGAAACGCTGCTGAACCTGGAAGCCGTGGACAAGCTCGACCCGCGGCGGCGCAACTCGCCGCCGAGCCGCGAGCTGTTCGCGCAGGGCGTCGGCAACGTCGCGTCGGGCCTGATCGGCGGGCTGCCGGTCACGTCGGTCATCGTCCGCAGCTCGGTCAACATCAACGCCGGCGCCCGCACGCGGCTCGCCGCGATCTTTCACGGCGTGCTCCTTCTGGGGAGCGTGGCGCTGCTGCCGGCGGCGCTGAACCGCATCCCGCTGGCGTGCCTGGCGGCCATCCTGCTCGTGACCGGCGTGAAGCTCGCCAGCCCGGCGCTGGCCCGCCAGATGTGGGCGGCCGGCAAGTACCAGTTCGCCCCGTTCATCATCACCGTGCTGGCCATCGTGTTCACCGACCTGCTCATCGGCGTGGTGATCGGGCTCGTCGTCAGCACCAGCTTCATCCTGTGGAGCAACATGCGCCGGCCGGTGCGGCGGTTCCAGGAAAAGCACCTCGGCGGCGAGGTGGTGCGGATCGAGCTGGCCAACCAGGTGAGCTTCCTGAACCGCGCCGCGCTGGCCCGCGTGCTGGACGAGGTGCCGCGCGGCGGCCGCGTGCTGCTGGACGCCACGCAAACGGACTACATCGACCCGGACGTGCTGGAGCTGCTCCGCGAGTTCGACGACAGCACCGGCCCGGCCCGCGGCGTGGAGGTGAGCCTGGTCGGCTTCCGCAGCAAGTACCAGCTCGACGACCGCATCCAGTTCGTGGACCACTCGACCCGCGACCTCCAGGAGAAGCTGGCGCCGGAGCAGGTGCTGCAAATCCTGGCCGACGGGAACGAGCGGTTCCGCACCGGCCGGCGGCTGACGCGCGACCTCGGCCGGCAGATCGGGGCGACGGCGGCCGGCCAGCACCCGCTGGCGGCCGTGCTCAGCTGCATCGACTCGCGGACGCCGGCCGAGCTGATCTTCGACCTGGGCGTGGGCGACGTGTTCAGCGTGCGGCTGGCGGGGAACGTGACGAGCCGGAAGGCGATCGGCAGCATCGAGTACGCCTGCGCGGTGGCGGGGGCGAAGCTGGTGGTGGTGATCGGCCACACCCGCTGCGGCGCGGTGGGGGCGGCGGTGGACCTGGCGGCGGCGGGCCAGACGGCGCGGGAGGCGACCGGCTGCGAGCACATCGACGACGTGGTGGACGACGTGCAGCGGTCGGTGGACCGGGCCGAGTGCCAGGCCGCGACGCGGCTGGCGCCGGCGGAGAAGCAGGCGTTCGTGGACGGCGTGGCGCGGCGGAACGTGGCCCGCGCCGTGGCCGAGCTGGTGGAGCAGAGCGGGACGCTGGCCCGGCTGGTGCGCGACGGCCGGATCTTGGTGGTGGGCGGCATGTACGACGTGGCGACCGGCGCGATCGAGTTCCTGCCGACGGACAAGGCGGCGGTGGCGAGCCGAGCCCCGTAAGGGCCCGGGTGGGTTTTCGTAGGTCGGGTGTTCGAGACCTGACAGCGGCACCGATCAGAGCGGACGACCGCGGGAAGTCGTTCGCGCCGCGTGTCAGGTCTCGAACACCCGACCTACGAAACCACCGTCACCCACCCGCGAGTACGTCGCCCACGTCCGCCACGGTCGCCGCCGCACGCAGCTTCTCGCGGCTGCCCGCGTCGCCGGCCACCCGCGCCACGCTGCCCAGCAGCAGCACCTGCAGGTTCGGCTGCTCCGCCGGCGTCACCAGCAGGAAGATCAGGTGGACCGCCGCGGCCTCGGCGCCGCCGAACGTCACGCCCGCGGCGGAGCGGCCGAACACCACCACCGGCGCCCGCAGCCCCGGGCACCGCGCGTGCGGCACCGCCACACCCAGCCCCAGGTTCGTCGGCAGGTCGCGCTCCCGCTCGATCGCCAGCTCCGCCGCCGACACCCCCGCCGGCACCGCCCCCGCGGGGATCGCCGCGGCCAGCTCGCCGATCGCCCCCTCGGCCGTCGTCGCGCTCAGGTCCAGTAGCGCCTCGTTGGTCACGAGCAGGTCGCGGAGCACCACCTTCGGGTGCCGCGGGTACTCGTCCTCGAACCGGCCGACCACCTGCTCCAGCACGTCCTCGATGGTGACGATGCCCACCGGCGTGTCGCCGTCGCGGACGACGCACACCGTCGCCCCCTCTCGCTGGAAGAACTGCAGCGTCGATTCCACGTCGTCGTCGGGGCCGACGGCGGTCAGCGGGCGGACCAGCGTCGTCCACGCGGTGCCGTCGCTCGGCAGGCCGATCAAATCCTTCGCCAGGAGGTAGCCGACGGGGCGCCCGGTCGCGGCCTCGACCACCGGCCAGCGCGAGAAGCGGTTCTCGCGCACCTGCCGCCGCACGTCGTCCGGCCCGGCCGCGTCCGACAGCCGGCGGACCCGCGTCCACGGCACCATGATGTTCCGCACCGGCTGCGACCGCAGGCCCGTCACGTTCTCCAGGATGAGCCGGGCCCGGATGTCGCGGACGGCGTGCTCGATCCGCTCGCGGCCGGCGCCGGTGTCGGCGAGCACGAGCCGGGCCAACGCCACCGCGGCCTCGGCCTCCTCGAAGATGGCCGCCGTCGCGCCGACGTGCTCCAGCTCGCCGCGCTCGCGGAGGTAGTGGGCGCGCACGAGAATCTTCAGCGTCGCGTTCAGGCTCCGTCCGGTGGCCACGATCGCCGCCCGGGTCGCGGCCTGCGGCAGCGTCAGCACCAGGTACGCCGCGCCGCCGACGCCGGCGCTCTCCAGGATCGCGGCCTGCGACGCGTCGCCGTATACGGCCGTGCGCCCCTCGCGGCGGATCTCGTCCACCGTGTCCATGTTCAGGTCGATGACCACGGTGTCGAGGCCGGCGTCGCGGAGCAGCCGGTCCACGGTGCGGCCGACGGGGCCGTAGCCGACGACGACGGCGCGGCGGCGCCCCGCGGCGGGCGGCGCCACCTCGGCGTTCGCGCCCTGCACACGCCGCTCGGCGCGGGCGGTCAGCAGCGCCCACAGCCGCGGCTGCCGCTTCAGCCAGCGCTCGATCGCGGGGATGCTGCGGAACAGGAGCGGGTTCAGCGTGATCGACAGGATGGCGCCGCCGACGAGGACGTTGTGCCCGTCGTCGGTCATGAGGCCGGCCTTGCGGGCGGTCTCGGACAGGATGAACGAGAACTCGCCGATCTGCGCCAGGCCGATGGCCACGACGAGCGCGGTGCGGACGGAGTGCCCCAGGCCGAGAACCAGCACCAGCGCCACCACCGGCTTCACCACCAGGATGACGGCCATGACAGCGAGCATCATGAGCGGCTGGCGGACGAGGAAGGCGGGGTCGAACAGCATGCCGACGGACACGAAAAACAGGACGGCGAAGGCGTCGCGCAGCGGCAGGGCGTCGGCCGCGGCCTGATGGCTGACCGGCGACAGGGCGACCATCATGCCGGCGAGGAACGCCCCGAGCGCCATCGACGCCCCGAACAGGGAGTACGCGCCGGCCGCGATCGCCACCGAGAACACCATTACCGTCAGCGTGAACAGCTCCCGCGACCGCAGCCGGGCGACCTTCGTCAGCGCCCACGGCACCACCCGCGCCCCGGCCACGGCCACGACGGCGATCAGCGCGGACAGCTTCGCCAGCGCGACGCCGACGGCCAGGACGGGGTGGACCGGCTCGGCGGCCTCGGCGGCCGGGTGCTCGCCGAACACGGGGATCATCACGAGCACGACGACGGTGATCACGTCCTCGACGAGCAGCCAGCCGACGGCGACGTGGCCGGCGGGCGAGGCGAGCGCGTCGGCGTCCATCAGCACGCGCATGAGCACGACGGTGCTGGCGACGGCGACGGCCATGCCGATGACGGCGCCGGTCCGCGGCGGGACGCCGAACGCGGCGAACACGGCGACGCACACGGCGGTGGCGGCGAGGCTCTGCACCACCGCCCCGGGGATGGCCACCCACTTGACGGCGAGCAGGTCGGCGAGGTGGAAGTGGAGGCCGACGCCGAACATCAGCAGGATGACGCCGACCTCGGCGAGCTGGTGGGCGATGTGGACGTCGCCCTGGATGCCGGGCGTGTGCGGGCCGATGGCGACGCCGGCCAGCAGGTAGCCGACGATCGGCGACAGCCGCAGCCGCTGGGTGACGAGGCCGAGCACCCACGCGGCGGTGAACGCGACGGCGATGGTGGAGATGAGCGGGAACTCGTGCATCCGTGCTCCTTCCCGGCCGCGGTCACTGCGCCGGGCCACCCGGATAGAGATGCGGCCGGGCGGCGGGTTCGTCACCCCTTGAAAACGCGCGCGGCGGGGTCATCCGACCCCGCCGCGCGCCACACCCGGGACCGGGCGGCTACTGGATCGTCAGCACCACCCGGTCGTCGGGGCCGAGGACTTCGATCGTCCGGACGGTCGGCCGGGCCACGGGCCGGACGCATCGACGCGCAGGACAGCCACGACGTGATGGCTTGAGCACACCTGCGGGTTTACGCCAGCACCCCCCGCACGACGTGACCGTGCACGTCGGTCAACCGGTAAGCGCGACCCTGGAAGCGGAACGTCAGCTTCTCGTGGTCGATGCCCAGCAGGTGGAGAATCGTGGCCTGCAAGTCGTGGACGTGGACCGGGTTCTCGGCGGGGCCGAAGCCGAAGTCGTCGGAGCTGCCGTAGGTCGTGCCGGCCTTCACGCCGCCGCCGGCCATCCAGATCGAGAACACGTACGGGTGGTGGTCGCGGCCCCACGTCTTCACCTCGGCGATCGGCCCCTGCAGGAACGGCGTGCGGCCGAACTCGCCGCCCCAGATCACGAGCGTGTCGTCGAGCAACCCCAGGCGCTTCAGGTCGCGGACGAGCGCGGCGCTCGGGCCGTCCGTGTCCTCGCACTGAATCTTCAGCTGCGTGTTGAGGTTGCGGTGCTGGTCCCAGCCGGCGTGGAACAGCTGCACGAAGCGGGTGCCGCGCTCGATCAGCCGGCGGGCCATCAGGCAGTTGTACGCGAAGCTCCCCTGCCGCCGCACGTCCGGGCCGTACGTCTCCAGCACCTTCAGCGGCTCCTTGCTGAAGTCGGTCAGCTCGGGCACGCTGCTCTGCATCCGGTACGCCATCTCGTACTGGGCGATGCGGGTGGCGATCTCGGGGTCGCCGAACTCGCGGAGGCCCAGCTCGTTCATCCGGGCCAGGTCGTCGAGCACGGCCCGGCGGCTCTCGCGGCTCATGCCGTCGGGGTTCGACAGGTACAGCACCGGGTCGCCGCTGCCGCGGAACTTGACGCCCTGGAACCGCGTCGGCAGGAAGCCGCTCCCCCAGTAGAAGTCGTAGAAGATCTGGCCGCAGCTCGCCTCCTTGTCGCGACTCGTCATCACCACGAAGCCGGGCAGGTCTTCGGACTCGCTGCCGAGGCCGTACGTGAGCCAGCTCCCCATGCTCGGGCGGCCGGGCATCTCGTTGCCGGTCATGAAGAACGTGATCGCCGGGGCGTGGTTCACCTGCGTCGTGTGCATCGACTTGATGAAGCACACGTCGTCGGCGATGGCCGCGGTGTGCCGCATGAAGTCGGACACCCACGCGCCGCTCTTGCCGTGGCGGGCGAACTTCGTGATCTCGGGGAGGCACGGCCGGGCGGCCTGGCCGCTGGTCATCGTGCTGAAGCGGGCGCCGCCGACCACGGAGTCGGGAATCTGCTGCCCCTTGCGGCGGGTCAGCTCGGGCTTGTAGTCGAACAGGTCCACGTGCGTGGGCGCGCCGTTCTGGAACAGGTAGATGACGCGCTTCGCCTTTGGCGCGAAGTGCGGCAGCGTCGGCAGCCCGCCGACGCGCTGGCCCGGGGCGGCGGCGGCGTCTTTCCCGATCAGCGAGGACAGCGCGGCGGCGCCGATGCCGACGGCGGAGCGGCCGAAGAAGTGGCGGCGCGACAGGTGGAGGGCGCGTTCGGCGGCCGGGTGCATGTCGAGGTTCCGATGCTCGGGGCTTCGCCGCTTGCGGCTTAGCGGCGTGGACGCCGCTAAGCCGCAAGCGGCGAAACCAGGGTGGCTCACTGCTTCGTCAGTGTTTCGTCGAGGTTCAGGATCAGCGTGCAGACCGCCGTCAGCGCCGCGTGCTCGACCACGTCCAGGTCGGTGCGCCGCGGCATCTCGCCGACGCTCAGCAGCCGCGACGCCGCGGCCCGGTCGGCGGAGTAGAGCCGCCGCTGCCGGTCGAGCGCACCGCGGAGAATCCCCACCTCCGCGTCCGCCGGCACGCGCCCGACCGCGTGGCGGAACGCGGCGCGCAGTCGATCCGCATCGTCCTTCCCGCCCTCGATCATCGCCCGCTGCGCCAGCACCCGCGCGGCCTCGACGAAGGTCGTGTCGTTGAGCGTGGTGAGGGCGTGGAGCGGCGTGTTGGTCGTGGTCGTCTTGACGGCGCACGTCTGGCGGTTGGCGGTGTCGAAGAACATCGTCGGCCCCACGATCCGCCGCCAGAACACGTACAGGCTGCGGCGGTACAGCGCCGCGCCGGTGTCCTGCTGGTAGCGCTTGAAGCCGAAGGTGGCTTCCTCCCAGATGCCCGGCGGCTGGTACGTCCGCACCGGGGTGCCGCCGACGGTCGGCGTCATGATCCCGGCCGCGAACAGCGCCTGATCGCGGAGCATCCAGGAGGGCAGCCGGTGCCGCGGGCCGCGCGCCAGCAGCCGGTTCTCGGGGTCGCGCTCCCGCGCCTCCGCCGTCACCTTCGACGACTGCCGGTACGTCTGGCTCGTCACGATCAGGCGCACCAACTTCTTCACGTCCCAGCCGCCGTCGCGGAACTCGACGGCGAGCCAGTCGAGGAGTTCGGGGTGGCTCGGCCGCTCGCCCTGCACGCCGAAGTCGTCGGCGGTCTTGACGAGGCCGGTGCCGAAGAACGTCTGCCAGTAGCGGTTCACGGTCACGCGCGCGGTCAGCGGGTTGTCCTTCGCCACGACCCAGTTCGCCAGCGCCAGCCGGTTCACCGGTGCGTCCTTGGGCAGCGCCGGTAGCGACTCCGGCACGCCGGGCTGGACCTTGTCCTCGTGCTTGTCGTAGGTGCCGCGGGTGAGGATGAACGTGTCGCGGGGCTTGGGCATGTCGCCCATCACCATCACCTTCGGGATCGCCCCGGCGGCCGCGTCGCGCTCGCCCTTGCGCTTGCGAAATTCCTTCAGTTGCGCCACGTACGCCGGCTCGGACTTCTCGTAGTGCTTGGCGAGTTCGTCCTGGTTCGCGTCGGTGCGGCCGTTCGGCCCCTTCCGCAGCGCCGACTCGATCACCGCCGGCAGCTTCGACTCGTACTTGCCGTCCTTCGTCGTCACCGCGGCGTCGTCGCGGAACCTCTTCTCGACCGGGGTCAGCTTCCCGACGACCTCGTCGAGTGACTTCTGCGCCGCCTTCAGCCGCGTTTCCATGTCGGGCGTGCTGAAGTCGATGACGGGCGGCGTCTGGCCGTTGCCGCCGCCGCCGTTCACCGGCGTCTGGTTGAAGTACGCGAACAGCCGGTAGTAGTCGCGGCGGCTGATCGGGTCGAACTTGTGGTCGTGGCACCGCGAGCACGTCAGCGTCAGGCCCAGCCAGATGGTGCCGAGCGTCTCCGTCTGGTCGAACACGTACTCGATGCGGTTCTCCTCCGGGATGCGGCCGCCCTCGCCGTTGATCATGTGGTTGCGGTTGAAGCCGGTCGCCAGGATTTGCTCGCGGGTGGCGTTGGGCATCAGGTCGCCGGCCAGCTGCCACACCGTGAAGCGGTCGTACGGCATGTTGTCGTTGAAGGCCCGCACCACCCAGTCGCGCCACGGCCACATGGTCCGCTCGTTGTCGCCCTGGTAGCCGTTGCTGTCGGCGTAGCGGGCGGCGTCGAGCCAGTCCCAGGCCATCCGCTCGCCGTACCGCGGCGACGCCAGCAGCCGATCGACCACCTTCTCGAAGGCGTCGGGGGCCGGGTCGGCGGCGAACGCATCGACCTCGGCCGGGGTGGGCGGCAGGCCGGTCAGGTCGAGCGTGACGCGGCGGATGAGTTGCTCCTTCGTCGCGGCCGGCGCCGGCGTCAGCTTCTCCTTCCGCAAGCGGGCCTGCACGAACGCGTCGATCGGGTTGCCGTTCCCCGGCACCGGCGGCCGCGTCGGCGGCTCGAACGCCCAGTGCCGACCCCAGGGAGCGCCCTGGTCGATCCAGCGCTTCAGCACGTCCTTTTGCTGCGGCGTCAGTTGCTTGACGTTCTTCGCCGGCGGCATCACCTCGGTCGGGTCCGCGGACGTGATCCGCTTGTAGAGCTCGCTGTCGGCGCTCTTGCCGGGCACGATGCTGCCGCTGGCGTGGGCGTCGTCCTTGGTGTCGAGCCGCAGGTCGCCCTTGCGGGCCTTCGCGTCGGGGCCGTGGCAGGCGAAGCAGTTGTCGGACAGGATCGGCAGCACGTCGCGGGCGAAGTCAACTTTCGGGGGTGCGTCCGCGAGCGCGGTGCCGGGGGCGAGGGCGAACAGCAGTAGGGAGAGGCGGAGCGGCATGGCGCGGAGCCCGGCGGGTGGGTATTTGTCAGGATAACCGACGTGGGGCCGGATTCCAACCGGCCGGTTCGGGCACCGCCGGTTCGAAACCGGCCCCACGCCGCGGGAAGGTACAACGAGTGTCCGGGTCGTAGCGGTCGCGCCGAAGCCGGCGGGCGGCGAGTCTGCGCGGGCTGGGGAATCCGGGCTGGTTCGGCCGGCCGGCGCGGGTAGGATCGAATCTGCCACCCTCCCGGCTCCCGCGGGCACGCATCATGTTCCGGCTGCGCGACTGGTCCCTCCCGGCCAAACTGTACGCCCTGGTCGTCGGCTACTCCGTGCTCGTGGCCGGCGTGCTCGTGTTCGCCGGCTACCTGATGCGCACGTACCGCGTGCACGGGCCGGTGTACGAGGAGATCGCGTCCGACTACCGCCTGCTCAACGACATGGACCCGCCGATGATGAGCATCGGCGCCGCGTACCTCATGCTGTCCGAGCTGGACTCGTTCGGCAGCGACGCGGCCGAGATCCGCGACAACACCCAGAAGTTCCGCGACTACGAGGCCAAGTACAACGAGCGGCGGGCGTACTGGCTGGCCCCCGGCCGGCTCCCCGAGGGCGAGATCCGCCGCGGGCTCGAAGGGGCGGTCCACACACCCGCCGCCGACGTGTTTCGGATCGCCAACGAGGAGTACCTGCCGCTCATCGGCAAGGGCCCGGAGGCGACGAAGAAGGCCAACGAGATTCTGAACACCCGCATCCGCCCGAAGTTCTACGAGCACCGCCGGGCGTCCGTCGCCGTGGTCGAGAAGATCCGGGCCGAGACCGAATCGGACGAGCTGAGGGCTTATGGGGACTCGAACTTTTGGGCGTCGACCCTGGCCTGGGTCAGCGTCGCGCTGGTCGTCGTCATGGGCCTGACGGGCTGGTGGGTGGCGACGTCGCTCATCCGCACCGCCCGCGAGCTGCGCAACCGCGTCCGCGAGATGGCCAGCGGCAGCGGCGACCTGCACACCCGGCTCGTCGTCCCCGGGGCCGACGAGATGGGCCAGCTCGCCGAGGGGATCAACGGCGTGATGGGCCGCGTGCAGGCGATCGTGGCCAAGGTCCGCGAGTCGAGCCTGCAACTCCTCACCGTCGCCTCGCAGATCGCCGCGACGGCCCGCCGGCAGGAGCAGACGGTGCAGGACTTGAGCGCCTCGACGGTCCAGGTGGCCGCGAGCGTCCGCGAGATCTCGGCGACGAGCCAGGACCTGTCCGGCACGATGAACGAGGTGAACGAGTCGGCCGGGCACGCCGCCGACCTGGCGACCCGCGGCCGCGACAACACCAACCACATGGCCGGCGAGATCCGGAACCTCCTGGAATCGACGGTGTCGGTGTCGTCGAAGCTCGGCATGATCCGCGAGAAGGCCGACCGCATCAACGCCGTGGTGACGACGATCACGAAGGTGGCCGACCAGACGAACCTGCTGTCGATCAACGCCGCGATCGAGGCCGAGAAGGCGGGCGAGTACGGCCGCGGCTTCCTGGTCGTGGCGCGGGAGATCCGCCGCCTCGCGGACCAGACCGCGGTGGCCACGCTGGACATCGAGACGATGGTGCGCCAGATGCAGGACGCGGTTTCCGCCGGCGTGATGCAGATGGACAAGTTCGCCGACGAGGTGCGCAGCGGCGTCGGGCAGGTGACCACGATCAACCAGATGACGTACGAGATCATCACCGAGGTGACGGGGCTGAGCGACCGGTTCCAGCTGGTGACCGAGGGGATGAAGAACCAGGCGGCCGGGGCGCAGCAGATCAACGACGCCATGGGGCAGATCGCCGAGAGCACGAAGCGGAACGCGCAGTCGGTGCAGGAGTTCGAGCGCGCGACGGAGCACCTGCGGGCGTCGGTCGAGGGGCTGAACCAGGAAATCGTGCAGTTCAAGATTTGAGTGCCCATGCTCGCGCTGACGTTCCAGGTCGGCACGGACCGGGTGGCGGTCGACGTCCGCCGCGTGCGGGAGGTCGTGCCCCGGGTGCGGGTGACGCCCGCGACCGGCGGCCCGGCGTGGCTGGCGGGCGTGTTCGTGTATCGCGGCCGGGTCGTGCCCGTGGTAGACTTGTACCGACTGGTCGGGGCCGGGGAGTGCCCGCCGCACCTGAGCAGCCGGGTGATCCTCGTGCCCCGGCCGGACGCGCCGGACGACTTGGTCGGCCTCCTCGCCACGCAGGTGGCCGACGTCCGCGACCTGCCCGCCCTCCCGCCCGCGGCCGCCGGCGGCCCGCTCCTCGGCCCGCCGGTCGCGGACGGGGCCGGCGTCCTCCGCCTGCTCGACCCCGACCGCCTCCTCGCGCACCTGGAACCGCCCCGCCCAGGAACCGGGCCATGACCCTCCCCCCCGTCGAACAGCTGGTCCGGGCCCGCATCGGCCTCGACCCCCTGTCGCTCGGCGCCGCCACCTTCCCGCGCGTGGTCGCCGCCCGGATGAGCGCGCGGCGCGTGGGATCGACCGCCGACTACGCCGGGGTGTTGGCCGCCGACCCGACCGAGTGGGCGGCGCTGGTCGAAGAGTTGGTGGTGTCGGAAGGCTGGTTCTTCCGCGGGGGTGCGGCCTACTTCCGCGAGCTGGCAAAGTGGCTGCGCGAGCGCGCCGCCGGCCGCACCCCGCGGGTGCTGAGCGTGCCGTGCGGCTGCGGCGAGGAGCCGTACTCGCTGGCCCTGGCGCTGGACGACGAGGGCGTGCCGGGGCTGGCGACGATCGACGCCGTGGACCTCAGCCCGGCGAGCGTCCGCCGGGCGGAGGCGGCCCGCTACCCGGCGTTCGCCTTCCGCGAGGCCGGGGCCGACCCGCGGCCGCAGCACTTCCGCGAAGTGGGGGCGAACCGCTGGGAACTCGACCCCCGCGTTCGCGCCGCCGTGCGGCTCCGCGTCGGCAACCTCGTGGCCGCCGACTTCCTGGCCGCGGAAGCGCCGTTCGACCTGATCCTGTGTCGCAACCTGTTCATTTACCTCACGGACGAGGCGCGCGGCCGGGCCGTCGTCAACCTGCACCGCCTCCTCGCCCCCGGCGGCCGGCTGTGCCTGACACCCGCCGAGGCCGACCGCCTTCCGCCGGGCCTGTTCACAGCCGAGGGGTCCGCCGGGCTCGCCACGTTCGTCCGCACCGAAGAGGCGAGGCCGAAGCCGGCGGCAAAGTCGGGGGCAATACCCCGACCCGCGGCGAGCGCCGACGCGCCCGTGGTACCGGCCGCGCGTCTCGACCCGCCGGCGAGCACGACCGCGGCCCGCGAGCTTGCCGACGCCGGCAACCTGGACGCCGCCCGCGCCGCCTGCGAGCGCGCCGTTCGCGCCGGGCCGTCGGCCGAGTGGTACAGCTTGCTCGGCGTGATCGACCTGGCCGCGGGCCGCGCCGGCGACGCCGAGTCGTCGTTCCGCCGCGCCCTGTACCTCGACCCCGACCACCGCGAGGCGCTGACGCACCTCGCGATGCTGTGCGACCGCCGCGGCGACGCCGGGCCCGCGTCGGGCTTGCGCCGCCGGCTGGCCCGGCTCCCGGAGGCGACCGCGTGACCGACCTCCCCGTGATCGCCGCGAACCCGTGCTGGCAGGCCGTGGGCGTCTGGGGCGACCGGACGTGCCCCGAACTGAAGCAGCACACCCACTGCCACAACTGCCCGGTGTTCGCCGCCGCCGGCCGCCGCTTCCTCGACGCCCCCTCCCCCGCCGGCTACCTCGACGAGTGGACGGCCCGCCTCGCGGAGCCGGTGCGGCGCACGGCCGACGGCGTGTTCGGGGCGCTGGTGTTCCGCCTCGGCGAGGAGTGGCTGGCCCTGCCGGTCGGGGTGCTGGTGGAGGTGACGCACCCGCGGTGGCCGCACCGCATCCCGCACCGCGGCGGGTTGCTGGCGGGGCTGGTGAACGTCCGCGGCGAGTTGCACCTGTGCGTCCGCCTCGACCTGCTGCTGGGGATCGAGCGGCCGGCGGAGCCGGCGAAGTCGACGGCCCGGCCGCGGATGGTGGTGATGCGTCGGGACACCGACCGGTGGGCGTTCGCGGCCGACGACGTGGACCTGGTCCGCCGGGTGGCGACGGCCGACCTGGTGACCGCCCCGCCGACGCTGGCCCGCGCCGCGGCCCGCGTGACACGCGGCGTCGTCCACCGCGACGGCCGGGCGATCGGCCTGCTGGACGAGACGCGGCTGTTCGAGGCGCTGCGGGAGCGCGTCCGATGACCGGCATCGACCCGTCGCTGTTCGAGCTCTTCCGCGACGAGGTGCGCGCCCACGCGGACGCGCTCTCGACCGGCCTCCTCGCGCTGGAGAACGACGCCGCCAACCCCCAGCGGATCGAGCCGCTGATGCGCGCCGCCCACTCGCTGAAGGGGGCCGCGCGGATCGTCGGCGTCGAGCCGGCGGTCCGCCTCGCGCACGTGATGGAGGACGCGTTCGTGGCCGCGCAGGCGGGCCGGGCGACCATCACGCCCGCCGACGTGGACCGCTTCCTGAAAGCGGCAGACGTGCTGGCCGGCCTCGGGGCGTTGGCCGACGCCGGCGGCCTCCACGCCTGGGCCGCGGCGAACGAACCCGCGATCGACCGGCTGGCGCCGGAACTCGAGCAGTTCAGCCGCGGCGTGGCGACCGCGCCGCCTCCCGCGCCGGTGGTGGAAGTCGCGCCGAGGCCGACGCCGACGCCGACCGTGGTCGTGGGGCCGCTCCCCGAGCCGCCGGCGCTTCGGCCAGTGGCCATCCCCATCGACCCGCTCCCGGTCGGCCCCGACGACGGCTTGCTCGGCCTGTTCCGGGAGGAGTTGCGGTCCCACCTGTTGGTCGTGGCCGCGGGCGTCGCGGCCCTGAAGGCGGGGCAGTTGCCGCCGCGCGACGACGCCGCCGAGAGCCTGCGCCAGATCCGGGGCGCCGCGCGCGTCATGAAGTGCGCTCCCGTCGCGTCAGCCGCCGCAGCCGTGGGCGGGTTCTGGGCCGCCCTCCGCGACGCGAAGGCGCCGCCGGACCCGGCCGCGCTCAGCTGGCTCCGCTACGCCGTGGACGCGCTCGCCAGCCTGATCGACACCGACGCCGACACGTTCCAGGAACGGCTGACGGCCGTCGGCGACGGCCTCGAACAACTGGCCGGCGTCTTCCCGCAGGCCGTGCCGGCGGTCGCCCCGGCGCCGAAGAAAGCGCCGGCTGACGCCGGCGGCTCGCCTCCTCCTCCTCCTCCTCCGCCGCCGCCCGAGCCCGCCGCCGCCAAGCCGGCGCCGACCGCCGGCGAGGCCGTGGTCCGCGTCACCGCTCAGAGCCTCAGCCGGCTCATGGGGCTGGCCGGCGAGTCGCTCGTGCAGGCCCGCTGGCTGCACCTTTTCTCCGGCGCCCTCGGCAAGCTCAAGAAGCAGCACGAAGCCCTCACCGGCCTCCTCGACGAGGCCTACCAGGCGGCCGCCACCGGCCGGCCGGTCGAACACGTCGCCACGCTCATCGCCGACACCCGCCAGCAGGTCGCGACCTGCCGGATGGAACTGGCGACGCAGGCCGGCGACTTCGACGACCACGCCGGCCGGGCCGAGGACCTGAACAGCCGGCTCTACCGCGAGGTCATCGCCAGCCGGATGCGACCGTTCGCCGACGGCGTTCACGGTCTGGCCCGCACCGTCCGCGACCTCGCCCGCTCGCTCGGCAAGCAGGCCCGCCTCGACGTGACCGGTGAATCCACCGACGTGGACCGCGACGTGCTCGAAAAGCTCGAAGCGCCGCTCGGCCACCTCATCCGCAACGCCGTCGACCACGGCATCGACCCGCCCGCAGACCGCCTCGCCGCCGGCAAGCCGGAGGTCGGCACGATCCGCGTCGAAGCCCGCCACCGGGCCGGGATGCTGCTCGTCACCGTCGCCGACGACGGCCGCGGCGTGAACCTCGACCGGCTGCGGGCCAAGGTCGTCGAGCGCGGCCTCTCCACGGCCGAACTGGTCCGCCAGATGACGGAGCCGGAGCTGCTCGAATTCCTGTTCCTACCCGGCTTCTCGACCGCCACCGGCGTGACCGAGGTGTCCGGCCGCGGCGTCGGGCTCGACGTGGTGCTCGACTCCGTGCGGAAGGTCGGCGGCAGCGTCCGCATCACCACGAAGGCCGGAACCGGCACGACGTTTCACCTGCAACTGCCGATCACGCTCTCGGTCATCCGCGCGGTCGTGGTGGACGTCGGCGGCGAGCCCTACGCCTTCCCGCACAACCGCATCGACCGCCTCCTGCGGGTGCCACGGGCCGACGTGCGGTCCCTCGAGCACCGGCAGTTCGTCGCCGTGGACGGGCAGAACATCGGCCTCGTCGTCGCGGCGCAGCTACTGGACGTGCCGGCGGCGAGTGCCGCGACCGGCGAGTTGCCGGTGGTGCTGCTGAGCGACGCGACAGGGAGTTACGGGCTGGTGGTGGACCGCTTCCGCGGCGAGCAGGACCTGGTGGTGCGGCCGCTCGACCCGCGGCTCGGCAAGGTGCCGAACCTGAGCGCCGCGGCCGTGCTCGACGACGGCGAGCCGGTGCTGATCGTGGACGTGGAAGACCTGGTGCGGGCGATGGACCAGTTCATCCAGTCCGGGTCGCTGCGGCGGTGCGAGAGCCGCGACGCGGGGCCGGCCCGGAAGAAGCGAATCCTGGTGGTGGACGACTCCATCACCGTCCGCGAGGTGGAGCGGCAGTTGCTGACGCAGCACGGGTACGACGTGACCGTCGCCGTGGACGGCATGGACGGCTGGAACCAGGTCCGGGCGGCGAACTTCGACCTGCTGGTGTCCGACGTGGACATGCCGCGGATGACCGGGATTCAGCTGGTGCGGGCGGTTCGCGCCGAGGACCGGCTGAAGAACCTGCCGGTGATCATCGTGTCGTACAAGGAGCGCGAGGAGGACAAGATGCTCGGCCTGGAGGTCGGGGCGAACTGCTACCTGACCAAGAGCAGTTTCCACGACAACCGCTTCATCCGCGCGGTCGAGGACTTGTTGGGGGTGGACTGAGCGGCCCTACCGGGGCTCGGTCACGAACCGCGTCCCCGCCCGGGGCATGGTCTGCTCGCCCGGGTCCGCACCCACCGGCAGGTCGCGCCAGCCGGGGGCCGCGCCGGGGCGGCGACCCTCCTCCACGCCGGCCTGGTAGAACCGGCGCTGCGACTCGTTGCTCACGCCGAGCGGCCCGGCCCCGTCCACCGGCACGTCCTGCGGGAGCGCCGTCGAGCGGAAGAGGACCCCCGTTTCCAGGCAGTTCAGGTAGACGCGGAACAGCTCGTCGCGCGACTTCCCGTACCGCACGGAAGCGAACGACGCGCTCACGAGCGGGAAGACGCGCCGCGGCACGCACGACGGCTCGGCGTAGACCTTCCCGTTGTTGAGCACGTACAACACCGACCCGGCGGGCGCCACCGACCCCGGGAGGCCGTTGGCGCGGTTCAGTTCCTCCACCATGACCCGGCGAAAGATCACCTCGTCGCTCGCCGCCCCGTCCACGTGCAACTCGTCGTAGCAGTGCCCGTCCACCTCCACCGGGATGCGCACCGGCGGGAACGCGAGCGGGACCGACGCCGACGCCGTCAGGACCGTGCGGTAGAGTTCCAGCGCCTCGGGTGTGCCGCGGGTGGCGATCGCCCCCATGTCCCAGATGACGAGCTTGCGGCGGTCCACGTCGGTGGTCCCCACGTACAGCCGGCGGCCGGCGGCGTGAGCCGCGGCGACCTCGGCCACCACCTCGGTGGTGATGTACTTGTCGATCCGCTGGCGGAACCGGCGGTTGTTGAAGAGCGACGGCGCGAACAGGTGCGCGGGCGGAATGCGGTGGCCGAGAAGGTCTTTCCGCTCGACGCCGACCATCGCCTCGTAGAGCGGCGCGTCGTACCGCGGGCCGAGGAACGCGAACGTCGCGATGAGCGCGCCGGAGCTGATGCCGGTGACGGCGTCGAACTCGGGGCGGGTGCCGCTCTCCGTCCAGCCGGTGAGGACGCCGACCCCGAAGGCCGAGTAGAAGCCGCCGCCGGACAGGGCCAGGAAGTTGTACGGCCGGGCCGGCGGGGCGGCGGGCGTGGTGCGGCGCTGGAACTCGGCCTCGACCTCGCGCAGGCGCGACGGTCCGACCGAAGCGCGGGCCTCGGCGCCGCCCGAGACGTCGACGTATTTCCGCTCGGCGAGTTCGGCCGGAACGCAGTGGCGGCGGTTGCACCCGGGGGCGATCAGGGTGACGGTCAGGACGACCAGGACGGTTCGCATCAATGCTCCGACGAGGGCCCGGACGACCGACACGACCCGCTTCTCTTATCGGACCGTAACGACCCGCGGCATCAGTGTGCTGGCCACTTCCCACTCTGGCACGCCGGTTGCCCCATCCCCCCCGGGCGAGACGCCGCACCGGCGGGTGCCCGGGGGGAGCGAATGACCAACACAGCAACGAACCCGGACACAGAGGAACCGGTTCAGAGCCGTGAGCTACCGGATTTAAGGGCGTATGCCGAGCAGTTATTGGCTGCAGGCACCCAGGACTTGTACCGCGTGCTGCTCGGCACCGTGGACCGCGTCGCCCTCGCCGCCGTGCTGCGGCACGTCGGGGGCAACCAGGTACGGGCGAGCGAGGTATTGGGCATTTCGCGCACAACGCTGCGCGGGAAACTGCGTGCTGCCGGCCTCTCCGCCGACGGGCGGCGGAAATCCACCGCCGGCCACAACGGGACGCCTGTCTCGCGGGAAGTCGTGGGGAGAGACGAGCCGACGTCGTTGTGACGCCAGCGGGATTAATGTGGGTGCGTGTGGTCGTGCCCGTGACCGACGGCACGGGCGATGACCAGTTGGGCTTGATGAATCCCCTTCAAGCCGCTCAGTTCGGCGGCGAGCTCCTGCAAGTCCGGCGCGGGGCCGCGGAGGACGATGACCTCCAGGCACAAATCATGGTCGAGGTGGACGTGCATGCTCGACACCACCCGGTCGGCGCGGGCGTGTTGTAGTTCCAGCATCTTGTCCGTGAGCCGCGCCTTGTGGTGGTCGTAGACCAGGGTCAGGCTGGCCGCCACGTCGGCGGCGTCGGCCTGCCACGCGGCCGCGGTCAACTTCTCGCGCAGCAGCTGGCGGATGGCCTCGCTCCGGGTGGCGAGCCGGCCGTCGGCGCAGTAACGATCGAATTTGTCGAGCAAGTCCTTTTCGAGCGACACCGAAAACCGCACGAGTTCGGACACGCTTACCCCCCGGCTTGGGCGCTGGTCGCCTCCGCGTGGGCGGCCGGCAGCGGCTCGCCGGTGCGGCGGGCGACCATGCGGTGAATGTACGCCATCTCGGCGAGCGTCGAGCGGGTGGCGAGGCGGGCGTCGCGGATGAGCAGCCCGCCGGCGACGAGCATGGTACACGCCCCGAGCAGGCCCAGCGCCACCGGCGCCCACGCGAACGAGCCGCGGGCCACGGCCGATAGCCCGATCGCCAGGCTGGAGCCGACCAGCAGAGCGATCGCCGAGTACAGGCAGATGACGGCCCCCTGCAGCCACTTGATGCGGGCCGACTGCTGGGCGATCTGGTCGGCGATGTGTGCCCGCCGGTCCTGGGCGTCCTCGTCGGCCGGGTTCCAGGGCGGCAGGCTCTCCGCTTGTTTGAGCAGGTCGCGGACGCGGTCGACGATGCGGCCGAGGCGGTTCGAGGTGGACAGCGTGAGGGTGCCGCAGGCGGAGATAAGCACGGCCGGGGTGATCATCCCGCCGAGGACGTCGGCGGCGGTCGCCGGCTCGAACAGCACGGGCATCGCGGGCTCCGGGGCGAGTGGGTGTTCTACACCCGCGGGACGAATCCGGACGAGCCGACCCGTTCCGGCTCACGACGTGCATTACCGGCGGGACCGGACCGCGGCACTCCCGCCGCGGCCGCCCCAGGAGAAGGACCGTGGCCGACACCATCAAGGGGAAGATCGAGGACGCGGGCGAGGCCGCGAAGAACGCCGCGAAGAACGCCGGCGAGGCGGTCAAGGACGGGGCCGAGAAGCTGGGCGACAAGGCGGCCGACGCCGCCCACGCCACCGGCCAGGCGGCCAAGGACGCCGGCCAGAAGCTGAAGGACAAGAGCGGGGCGTGACCCTGACGCGAAGCCCGGGGGCAGTCGTCCCCGGGCTTTTTCGTGCGCTAGCCCTTCTGCTTCCCACCGCCCCAGAGCGGGGCCACGTTCCGCGTGTTCCACGTGTCCCACAGCGCTTGCAGTTGCTTCGCCTTCTCCGGCTCCCGCGTCATCAGGTCGGTACTCTCGCCGACGTCGGTGGCGAGGTTGTACAGCCGCGGCCCGGTCACGCCGCCCTTGCCCCCGTCGGCCGCGGTGTCGTACCGGACGAGCTTGTAGTCGCCCTGCCGCACCGCCATCTGCTGCCCGAACCGCCAGTACAGCGCCTCGTGGGGCGGCCGCAGCGTCGGCCCCGACAGGTACGGGATCAGGTTCACGCCTTCGACGTTCCACTCGGGTTTCACCTCGACGCCCGCCGCCGACAGCGCCGTGGGGAGGATGTCGAGCTGGATGACGGGCCGGTCGTCGGTCCGCCCCGCGGGGAGTCGTCCCGGCCAGGCCACGAAGTACGGCACCCGCACGCCGCCCTCCAGCGTCGTCCGCTTGGAGCCGCGCAGGGGGGTGTTCGCCGAGCCGTTGGTCGTCGTCCCCGCCATCGTCGGCCCGCCGTTGTCGCTGACGAAGAACACGAGCGTGTTCTCCTCCAACTTCAGCTCCCGCAGCTTCGCCCGCACGGCGCCGACGGCGTCGTCCATCGACGCCATCATGGCCGCGTAGGTGCGTCGCGTCTGGTTCGGGATCGAGCCGAACTGCCGGAGGCCGGCGTCGGTGGCCTGCATCGGCGTGTGGACGGCGTTGAACGCCAGGTACAGGAAGAACGGCCGCGCCCGGTGCTTCTCGACGAACGCCACCGCCTCGCGGCGGAAGGCGTCGGTGAGGTACTCCTTCTCGTCCACGGGCGTGGTGCCGCGGAGGACCGTGTCGGCCTTCCCCTTCCCCGGCTGGTACGGGTGGGCGCCGCCGAGGAAGCCGAAGAACTCGTCGAACCCCCGCCGCTGGGGGTGCCGGGCGGGGGCGTTGCCGAGGTGCCATTTGCCGACGAGCCCGGTGACGTAGCCCGCGGCACGGAGGCGGTCGGCGAGCGTCGTCTCCGTCAGCGGCAGGCCCACGTCGGGGCCGGCGGCGGGGTTGAACTCGTGGCCGAACCGCGTCTGGTAGCGGCCGGTCAGCAGCCCGGCGCGGGTCGGCGAGCAGTACGGGCCGGACACGTAGCCGCTCGTGAACCGCGTGCCGGCGCGCGCCAGCGCGTCGAGGTGCGGCGTCGGGATGTCGCGGCAGCCGTGGACGCCGACGTCGGCGTACCCCATGTCGTCGCCGACGACGAGGAGGATGTTCGGCTTCGGCGGGTCGGCGGCCCGGGCGGGGGAGCCGAGCGCGAAACCAAGCAGAATCGCCAGGATCGTGACGCGGTTCACCGCGGACCTCTTGAGAGGGGTGAGAGCCCACCCGTTGCAACGGGTGGGCTTGGGCCGGCTACTGTTTTCCCTTCTTCGGCGCCCCGGCCCCGTTGGGGCTGAGCCGCCGCCACCAGTCCGGCCCCTCGCGCTCCACCGCCGTGTTGTGCTCGCGCAGCGCCGCCGTCATCGCCGCCAGCCGGTCGCGCTCGGTGCCGCTGCGGTCGGTCGCCTCGTTCGGATCGTCGCGGAGGTTGTACAGCTCGACCTTCGACAGGTCGCGGGCAGCGACGATCTTCCAGTCGCCCTGCCGGAGCGCCATGTGGAGGTTGTTCGGGGCCATGTCGAGCCGCCAGTAGAGCGGCTGGGCGCGGGTCACGGCCGTGGCGCGGCCGGCGAGCACCGGGAACACGTCGGCCCCGTCGACGACGCGGTCGGCCGGCGGCCGCACGCCGGCCAGGTTGAGGACGGTCGGGAACAGGTCGGAGCCGACGACCGGCACGTCCGAGGTCCGACCCGCGGGGATGCGGCCCGGGAAGCGCGCGATGCCCGGCACGCGGATGCCGCCCTCGTACATGCTCCGCTTGCGGCCGCGGAGGCCGCCGGTCGAGCCGCGGGTGCGGCCCCTCGTGCCGTCGCCCTCCGGGCCGTTGTCGGCGGTGAAGATCACGAGTGTGCTGTCGGCGAGTTTCTCGTCCTTCAGCGCCGCCATGAGCCGGCCGAAGGCGTGGTCCAACTGCGTCACGTTGCCGTGGTGCTGCCGCACGTCGGCGTCGGCGATGCCGGCGTAGGGCGCCTGGAACTGCGGGTCGCTCTCGATCGGCAGGTGCGGCTCGTGCGTCCACACAGCCAGGAAGAACGGCTTCGCCTTGTCCCGGTGCTGCCGCAACCAGGTCACGGCTTCGCCGACCACGAGCGGGGCCGAGTACCCCTCCAGCGGGCCGACCGCCTTGCCGTTGCGGACGAAGTTCGTGGGGTTCTTGTGGCTGGGGGCGGCGTTGTTCTGCGTGCCGAGCCAGTACGCGTAGCCGTGGTCGTTCGGCTGGGGCTGGGCCGGGTCGTTGAACTTGCCGTTGAGGTGCCACTTGCCGGCGTGCGCGGTGTCGTACCCGGCCGCCCGCAGGAGCCGCGGCAGGGTGATCTCGCTCGTGCGGAGGTGGACCTCGCTCCCCTCCTGAAGCCACGTGTACACGCCGTTGCGGTACGGCGTGCGGCCGGTCAGGATCGCCGACCGCGACGGCGAACAGACCGCCGACGCGGAGTAGCACTGGGTCAGCCGCACGCCCTCCCGGGCGAACGCGTCGAGGTGCGGCGTGCGGATGGCGGGGTGGCCGTAGCAGCCGAGGTCGCCCCAGCCGAGGTCGTCGGCGAGGAACACGACGACGTTCGGCCGCGCCGCCGGCTCCTGGGAGCGGGCGGTGCCGGCGGACGCCACGACAAGGACAAGGCAGACAAGACGCGGCATGACACGCGGGCCTCGGCGGAGAGGGGCCGGGCCGCATTGTCGCCGGCAGCTGGGCCGGCGTCAAACGTCGATTGTCACGCCGCGATGCGGAGCGGGCCGACGACCCGCGCGGGCTGCTGTTGCTGGGTCAGACTGGCGATCTCGCGGCGGGCGTGCTTCAGCACCAGGGCCACCGGCGAATCCGCTTCCAGCCGGCCGATCAGAGCGGCCAGCTCCTCGGTCGCCCAGCGGGCCTCGGACACGTCGATGGCGGGGGATTGCGGCGCGAACGCGGACGGATTCGTCACGATCATGACCACGACCTCCATGTCGGGGTGGGACGGACGCGGCATCATCTCAGCAGACCGCCGGCCGCACAACCCCACTTTTTGGTCGCCCGCATGTTCGCCCCGCGCCGGCACTTGCGGCGCGACTTGAGCGAAACCGCGGCGCCGGGCCGGCGGGCGGGCCGAATGTGCGGGTCGGTGGGCCGGGTGGGGTGGTGCCGGCGGGAGCGGCGCGGGCGGCAGGTTCGGGCCGGGGAAGCGGGATCGGCGGTTCGGTTCGGGAGGGCGGCGGGCTGATAAGAACGGCGTCGGAATCCGCGCACGTTCTCGTGACAAGGAGGTTCGCCGTGAAGGTGCGTGCCCTGTTCTCGCTCGCCGCCGCCGCCGGGATCTCGGCCGGCACCGCCGGCGCTCAGTCTGCCAACCCCAACCAGCCGCTCGCCGACGCCGTCAAGGCGCGGGTCGGCGCCCTGCCGAGTGTCGGCGGGGCGGACCTGTCGGTCCTCACCCAGGGCGGCACCGTCCGCGTTCTGGGCACGGCCGTGTCCGCCGTCCAGAAGGACGCGGTGATCGCCGCCGTCCGCGGCACCCCCGGGGTGACGCTGGTCGAGGACGGCATCGTGGTCCGCGGCACCGCCGTGACCCCGGTGCAGTTCCCGGCCCCGGGCGCCGCGCCGGTCGCCCCGCCGGTGCCGCCGGCCCACCTGGGCGGCGGCAACCCGGTCGTGGAGCCGGTGCCGCTCGGCGTCCCGGGCTCGATCACCCCGGACCTGCAGGCCCCGCCGCTGCCGCCGTACGCGTGGCCGACGTACGCCCCGCACAACAACGTGAGCCGGGTCGGCTACCCGGAGGCGTACCCGTACAACGCGTTCCCGTACATCGGGCCGTACTACCCGTTCCCGAAGGTGCCGCTCGGCTGGCGGAAGGTGACGCTGGAGTGGGAGGACGGCCACTGGTACCTCGGCCGCAACTCCGCCCCGCACGACTACTGGCGCGTCCGGTTCTGGTGAGATCGAGCGGTCGCGGGTAGAATGATGACGCCCGGGGGCCTCCCCCGGGCGTTTCGCATTGCCCCCCGGCCCGGGCGTCGGGCGGGGTCGTGTGAGCCGGCACGCTGTTCGCACCGCGGGCCGTCACGTCATACTCCGCGCGAGCCGCCCCGCCATGCCCGACTCGGACCCGCTCTGGTACAAGGACGCGGTCATTTACCAGGTCCACGTCCGGGCCTTCCACGACAGCGACGGCGACGGGTACGGCGACTTCCGCGGCCTCGCCCGCAAGCTCGACTACATCGAAGACCTCGGCGTCACCGCCATCTGGGTCATGCCCTTCTACCCGTCGCCCCTCCGCGACGACGGCTACGACATCGCCGACTACACCAACGTCCACACCCAGTACGGCTCGCTCGCCGACTTCCAGGAGTTCGTCGCCGAGGCCAAGAAGCGCGGCATCAAGGTCATCACCGAACTGGTCATCAACCACACGTCCGACCAGCACCCGTGGTTCCAGCGCGCCCGCCGGGCGCCGAAGGGGAGCCCCGAGCGCGACTTCTACGTCTGGGGCGACGACCCCACGCGGTACGCCGACGCCCGCATCATCTTCAAGGACTTCGAGCCGTCGAACTGGACGCTCGACCCGGTCGCCGGGCAGTACTACTGGCACCGCTTCTACCACCACCAGCCGGACCTCAACTTCGACAACCCGGCCGTGTGGGAGGCGCTGTTCCCGCTCATGGACTTCTGGCTCGACATGGGCGTGGACGGCATGCGGCTCGACGCCATCCCCTACCTCTACGAGCGCGAAGGGACCAACTGCGAGAACCTCCCGGAGGGGCACGTCTTCCTGAAGGCGCTGCGCCGCCGCATGGACGAGAAGTACCCCGGCCGCATGTTCCTGGCCGAAGCGAACCAGTGGCCGGAGGACGTGCTGCCGTACTTCGGCGACGGCGACGAGTGCCACATGGCGTTCCACTTCCCCGTCATGCCCCGGCTGTACATGGCGCTCCACCAGGAAGACCGCTTTCCGATCCTCGACATCCTCGAACAGACGCCGCCGATCCCGGACAACTGCCAGTGGTGTACGTTCCTCCGCAACCACGACGAACTCACGCTGGAGATGGTGACCGACGAGGAGCGCGACTACATGTACCGCGCCTACGCCGAGGACCGCACGGCGCGCATCAACCTGGGCATCCGCCGCCGCCTCGCCCCGCTCCTGAAGAACGACCGCCGCCGCATCGAGTTGATGAACGCCCTGCTGTTCAGCCTGCCGGGCACGCCGGTGGTGTACTACGGCGACGAGATCGGCATGGGCGACAACATCTACCTCGGCGACCGGAACGGGGTGCGGACGCCGATGCAGTGGAGCGGCGACCGCAACGCCGGGTTCAGCCGGGCCAACCCGCAGAAGCTGTACCTGCCGGTCGTCATCGACGCCGAGTACCACTACGAGGCGGTGAACGTCGAGACGCAGCAGAACAACCCGAGTTCGCTGCTGTGGTGGACGAAGCGGCTGATCGCGCTGCGGAAGCGGTTCCAGGCCTTCGGCCGCGGCACCATCCGCTTCCTGCGGCCCGCGAACTCGAAGGTGCTGGCCTTCCTCCGCGAGTTCCGCGACGAGCGGCTGTTGGTCGTGGCCAACCTGTCGCGGTTCGTGCAGTTCGCCGAACTGGACCTGCGCGAGTTCCTGGGCGTCGTCCCCGAGGAGGTGTTCGGCCGCACCGCGTTCCCGCGGGTCGGCGAGTTGCCGTACCTGCTGACGCTCGGGCCGCACGCCGTCTACTGCCTCTCCCTGCCGCACACCGACCCGCACGTCGTGACCGACGCGCACCCGGTCCCGGAACTGCCGGCGCTGCCGGGCGAGTCGCCGCTGTCGGACCGGTTCGACCCCAGCGGCCTCGACGACTTCGAAGCGGTGCTGCCGGACTACCTCACCCGCCGCGGCATCACCGGTCACACGGTCGTGACCGCGGCCCACGTCCGAGCCGCCGTCCCGGTCGGCCGCGAGTTGCCGGTGTGGTTCCTCCTGCTGACGGTCGAGTACCGCACGGGCGTGCCCGAGCTCCTGTCGCTGTCGCTGGCGTTCGTACCGGACGAGCAACTGGGTGAACTCACCGCCCCCGTCGCGGAGGTCGGGCTGGCGCGCGTGCGGGGCCCGGAGCCCGGCGTGTTCGTGGACGCGCTGGCGGTGCCGGCGTGCGCCCGCGCCGTGCTACGGGCGGTCCTCGGCCGGCGGGCGCGCCCCCTGCCGGAGGGCGAAGTCGTGTTCGAGCCGACGGAGCCGCCACTGCCGGCCGCCGACCTGGACGCGGCCGACGCCCTGCCCGTCAGCGTCCGCCGCACCGGCCGGCACACGCTGACCGTGCTGTTCGGCGACCAGTACGTCTTCAAGTCGTACCGGCGCGTCGACGACGGCATCGCCCCGGCGGCGGAAGTGGGCAAAGTTCTGGCCGGGCGGCCGAACTTCACCGCGTTCGCCCCCGTGGCCGGGTCCGTCGAGTACCGCCGCCGCGGCAGCCAGCCGGCGACGCTGGGCGTGCTGTACCGCCACGTCCCGCACCAGGGCACCGCGTGGCTGTACTCGCTGGACGAACTCAGCCGCTACTTCGAGCGCGTGGCCGCGCTGTCGAAGGAGGCCGCGCCCCAACCGCCGCACCACGAGCCGCTCATCGGCCCGTGGGTGGAGGCGGAACCGCGAGACACGAGCGGCTGGGAGGAACTCGCCCGCGGGTTCGTGGACACGGCCCGCCACCTCGGTCGGCTGACCGGCGACATGCACGTGGCGCTCGCCGACCCGATCGGCGGCCCGGCGTTCGCACCGGAGCCGTTCGGCAAGCTGTACCAGCGGTCCGTCTACCAGACGATGCGGAACACCGCCGGCCGCGTCCTGCGCACCGTGCGGACGGTCGCCGACCGCGTCCCCGGCGCGGCCGAGTTGCTCGACCGCGAGAGCGAGCTGAGCCACCGGTTCCGGATCGTGCTGACCTCCGACCTCGGCGGCTCGCGTATCCGCGTCCACGGCGACTACCACCTCGGCCGACTCCTCCACACCGGCCGCGACTTCGTAGTCACCGACTTCGACGGCGAGGTGTCCCGCACCGTCGAGGAGCGGCGGGTGAAGCGGTCGCCGCTGCGCGACGTGGCGAGCATGATCCGCTCGTTCGACTTCGCGTGTCGGTCGGTGCTGTTCGGCCTGAACGGCCGCCGCGGCCGGGCGCAGGGCGTGATCCGCCCCGAGGACGTGGCCGCGCTGACGCCCTGGGCCGACGCCTGGCAGCGTCGCGTGTCGCGGGAGTTCGTGGCGGCGTACCTGGAAGTCGTAGGCCCGACGGGGTTGTTGCCGCCGGACGACGCCGGCCGGCGAGCGTTACTGGAGGCTCTGGTGCTGGAGAAGGCGCTGCAAGAGCTGGACGCGGAACTGGCGACGAGCCCCGAGCGGGCCGCGGTGCCGCTGGCGGGGCTGTTGCAACTGCTCGGGACGCCGGGATGACGCCGCTCGCGGCGGCGCGGGCACCGTCACCCGTCCGTAACAGCCGCTCGACGCGGGACCGCGCACCGGTCACCATGCGGGAGTCGCCACTGGAGCCGACCCGATGCCCCGTCGCACCCTCGTCGCCGCCGCGCTGCTCGCCCTTACCGTCGGCGCCCAGCCGCCGGCCGAGGACCCACTCGAAGACGGCGTCTACCAGCTCCGCTTCGACGGCCCCGGCCGCCCGGTGACACTCACCGACGGCGCACCCGCGGTCCTCGGCAAGCGGCTGTCGCCGGGGATCGGCAAGGCGACGGCGCTGAAGTCGCAGACGAACGACAACAGCCGCTACCACCTGACGCTGACGGGCCTCGGGCCTGTACTGAAAGACCCGACGGGGGGGCAGGCGGCGCTCGTCGTGGACGGCGTCGTAATCCACCTCGGCACCGGTACGCTTGGGGCGGACGGGGTGACCTATGCCGGTGCGAACCTGTGGACGGCGGCCGCGGCCCGCACCGTGGGGGCGAAGTACCGCATCACGCCGGAGCGGCGGAACCACCCCGGCCACCGCTTCGAGGTCCGCTGGACGCCGGACAAGCCGACGTTCAAGGCCGGCGAGCCGGTGGTGCTGAAGCTCGCGCTGAAGAACACCGGGACCGAGACGCTCCGGTTCACGTTCGGCGGCAAGCAGCGCGGCCGGCGGGACAACCAGTTCCGCTTCGTCGCCCAGGAGGGGCAGGACGGCAAGGGCCTGCCCGACACCGGCGACGCGACCAACTTCGGCGGCATCATGTCGGTGCGGGCGCTACGGCCGGGTGAGGCGTTCCGCGCGGAGGTGGACGTGACGAAGTGGTTCACATTCCCGCGGCCGGGGACGTACCGCGTCACGGGCATTCTGGAACTGCCGGTCCTCGCGCCGGACGACGACGGCTTCGGCCCGACGGTGTGGGACGACCTGGCGGTCGGCGAGTGCGACGTGCGGATCCGGTGACGGCGAGCGGCCGGCGTCAGCCGGCTGGTGGCGACCTCAGGTGTCTGAGTCCGCCACCAGCCGGCTGACGCCGGCCGCTCGCCGAAAAAGCCGGAGGGTCTGCCGGCCGGCGTGTAAGCCGGGTTCTGTCCCGCCGCGGCCTTGCGACCACGGCGGCGACGGCCATTTATCTAGCCCCACGGTTGCCCGTGGGGTCGAGCAGCCTACCCGGGGATCGTAACGGACCGGGCCGGTCCTGTCCCCTGCTTGGCCTTGCTCCCGGTGGGGTTTGCCGAGCCGGCCGGTCACCCGGCCGCTGGTGCGCTCTTACATTAAGGGCTTTCGCCCCGCACCATTTCACCCTTACCTTTCGTCACTCGTCATTCGTCATTCGTCATTCGGGGGGCAGACCGAAAGGTTCACGCCCCTCGAATGACGGATGACGAATGACGAGTGACGACGAGGCGGTATCTTTCTGTTGCACTGTCCCGCCCGCTGGCGGCCCGGGCCGGTCCCGAAGCCGTTACCGGGGGTGGGCGTTACCCACCACCGCACCCTGTGGAGCCCGGACTTTCCTCCCCTTGCGGGGCGGCCGTCCCGCCGGCCGTCAGACCCGTTCTCAACCTACCCGCGGCGGCGGCTCCGGGTAGAGTGGTGGCCGGGTTCGACCCGTCGCCCACAATAGCCCGATGACCACCGCCACGCTGGACCGGACAGCCGCCGCCCCGCCGGGGTTCGCGGGCGGGGCGGTCACCGTCGGCAATTTCGACGGCGTCCACCGCGGGCACCAGGCGCTCGTCGCCGCCGCCGCCCGGTGGGCGGCGCGGCTCGGCGGCCCCGCCGTCGCCGTCACCTTCGACCCGCCGCCGTATTCGGTGCTCGTGCCGGACGCCCCGCCGCGGCCGCCGCTCACCACGACCGCCGACCGGGCCGACCTGTTGCGCGCCGCCGGGGCCGATCGTGTCATCGTGTACCGACCCGACCGGGAGTTGCTGGCGCTGCCGCCGGCGGCGTTCGTCCGCGACGTGCTCCTCCGCCAACTCGGGTCGAAGGCCGTCGTCGAGGGGTACGACTTCCGCTTCGGCCGCGGCCGGGCCGGCGACACGGCGATGCTGGCGGACCTGTGCGCGGCCGCGGGCGTCGGGTTCGAGGAGGTGCCGCCGCTCGCCGACGCCGACGGGCCGGTGTCGAGCAGCCGGGTGCGGGCGGCGTTGCTGACGGGAAACGTCGAGGGGGCGGCGGCGCTCCTCGGCCGGCCGTACCGCGTGACGGGGAAGGTGGTGAGCGGCGCCCGCCGCGGCCGCACGATCGGCTTTCCGACCGCGAACCTCGGCGACGTACCGACCCTGCTACCGGGAAACGGCGTGTACGCCGTCCGTGCCGCGGTGAACGGCGCGACGTGGCCGGCCGCGGCGAACGTCGGCCCGAACCCGACGTTCAGCGACGACGCGCGGAAGGTCGAGGTGCACCTGATCGGCTTCGCCGGCGACCTGTACGGGGCGGCCCTGCCGGTCGAGTTCGTGGCGAAACTGCGGGACACGCGGCCGTTCGGCGGCGCGGCAGAACTGGTCGCGCAGCTAGCCCGCGACGTGGCTGCCGCGCGGGGGGTGCTGGGCGGTGGGTAAATGAAAAAACCGGGGGCTCGCGCCCCCGGTACGCCTGGGATCTCGCGGTCGACTTACAGGCGGCCGAACCCCGGCAGGGTGGGGCCTCGGGCCGGCTCGTCGTCGGGCGGGAGGGCCAGGTTCTGCGTCATCAGCCGGGCGGCCAGCCTGGTGACCGGCGGCGCCTGCACGGTCTTCTTCTCGGGCAGCGGCTTCCGCTCCGTCTTATCCGGAACGTACACGAACTTCGGCCGCTTCACCTTTTCCTGCTGCCGCTTCCCGGGCTTGGGCGGCTCCGGCGGGGCCACCGGCTCCGGCGGCGCGGCCGGGGCGACCGCGACCGGGGCGGCGGGCGTGGGGGCCGGGCCCTGGCCCGTGGGAGCCTTCTTGTTCTTCTTGTTTTTCTTGGACGAGGAACCGTCGGCGGACTGGTCGGGCTCGAGTTCTCGCAACTTCTTCGCTAGCCGGGACAACGCCATCGATCACTCCGTGGGTAGGGGCGGGGCATGTATTCTACCGCATTCTCGGGGGTTTGAGTAGACCAGACCGCGGCCCGAATCGCGGAACCGCACCCTCCCCGGAGCCAATTCATGCCCGCCCGCACCCTCGCCGCCCTGCTGCTGGCCGCCGCCCCCGCCGCGGCCCAGGAGCCGACCGCCCGCCAAACGCCCTTCCACGGGTACGAGAGAGCCGTCGAACTGACGCTCGGCAGCGGCCGGGCCGTCGTCGCCCCGGAGGCCGGCGGGCGTGTACTGTCGTTCACCGCCGGCACCGCCGAAGCCATGTGGCTCGACCCCGCGGAGAAGGCCTGGAAGCCGGGCCAGCCGCCGCCGTCGAGCGCCGGCCGGTTCGACTTCGGCCCCGAGCTGACCGTGCCGGCGCACCCGAAGACGTGGGGCGGCGACTGGTCCGCGGAGGTGACGAAGGACAACGCCGTGCGGCTGACGAGTCCGCGCGACGACCCGGCCGGCGTGCAGTTGGTGCGCGAGTTCCGGCTGGTGCCGCGCGGGGCGCTCGTGGGGTTGAACTGCAAGCAAACGATGACGAACGTGGGCAAGGAGGTCCGCGAGGTGTGCCACTGGGGCCGGTCGTTCTCGCCCGGCGGCGGCATTTGCGTGATCCCGCTGGGGGACCGCCCGAGCCGCTTCCCGTCGCGCTACGCGATGTACGAGGAGGGGGCGACGATCAACGTGCGCAACACCGACCCGAACATCCGCGAGCGCGACGGCTTTCTGGAAATCCTGGCCCCGCCGCGGAAGCCGAAGCTCGGGTTCGACACCTACGCCGGCTGGCTGGCGTACCTGATGCCGAACAACGTGGCGTTCGTCAAGCGATTCCCGACGTTCCCGGACCGCGTCTACAACGAGGCCGCGGGGCTGACACTCTCAGTGTGGTACCCGACCGGACCGCGGATCGAGCTGGAGCCGATCGGCCCCCGCGAGCGGCTGCGGCCGGGCGAATCGGCGTCGTTCACCGAGGGGTGGTGGGTGATCCCCTTCCCCTACCCGCAGGCCGGCGAGCGCGCCGACCTGCGGGCGCTGGCCGACCGCGTGGCCCGGCTAACCGCCGCGCCGGAGTGACGGCTCAGGCGTTGGCGAGTTCCCACGTCACGCCGCGGGGGCCGGCGTTAACGACGGGCACCCCGGCCAACTCGCCGGTGGTGCCGTTGCTGCCGTGGACGTGCCCGCACACCACGAGTCGCGGCCGCACGCGCAGCACGGCGTCGCGGATCGCCGTGCTGCCGATGCTGCCGCCGCGACTCGACACGTCCACGACCCCCTTCGGCGGCGAGTGAACGACGAGCACGCACCCGCTCGGCGCCGCCGCGAGGAGTGCCGTGCCCTGTTGTTCGTCGAAGTCATAACTCCAGCTGCCGAACGGCGTGACCGGAATGCCGCCACCGACGCCGTAAAACGTGATGCCGTCGACGCTCGCTGCCGCGCCGTGGAGAACGTGACAGCCGGGCCACCCGCGGCAGGCATCGGTTAGCTCGTCGGCCGACTCGTTGTTCCCGGGAACGAGCACAGCCGGTTTACCGGTGCCGCGGAGTACGTCGAGACAGTCCGGGAAGCGAGAAGTATCGCGGCCGTTGATGAAGTCGCCGGCGCCGACGAGCAGATCGGCAGCCGCCGCGGCGCGGGCCAGCGCGACGGCGGCGGGGCGATCGGCATGTAGGTCGCTGAACAACAGGAGGCGCATGGTGTAGGTGTGGTTGCGACTCGCGGGGGAGCAGCTCGTAGCTCCCCCACGAAGAATCCGCGCTGAATTCCTTGACTCCTCCCAGTCGGACATTACGGTACAGCCGTACACATCGGCGGCGTCACTTCGCCCGCACGTCGTAGCACAGCAGCACGCCCATGTCGCGGAGGTAGAAGCCGCCGTTGGCCACGACCGGATGCGGCCACGCCAGCGTCTTCCCGTGGTCGGGCTGCTTGAACCGGCCGCGCTCGCGGTACTCGGCCGGGCTCGGTTCCACCAGCGCCACGTCCCCGGCGTGGCCGCGGACGTACAGCCGGCCGTCGGCCGCGCACAGGCTCGCGGCCCCGACGCCGCGCTCCGTCCACTTCACCTTCCCGGTGGCGAACTCGACACAGATCAGCGCCTGTCCGCCGGTCCCGTACAGGTGACCGTCCACCAGCACCGCACCGCCGATGCTCGGCGTAATCTGCTTGTCGAAGTACACCTGCTTGGCGGTCACGCCGCCGCTGGCCGCGGTCAGTTCGACGAGCCCGCCGCCGGTGCGGCTGCCGGCCGTGAACACCTTGTTCCCCTGCACGACCGGCGTGATGATGTTCGCCCCCTTGTCAACAGTCTTCTCGTACCGCCACAGGAACTTGCCGCCGGCCGCGTCGATGCCGACCACGCCCTTCTCCAGGAACTGAACGTACTGCTTGGCCCCATCGACCTCCACGGGCACGACCGAGGCGTACTCGGCCGCGTCGCCGCCGGGTACGGCGGACTCCCACACGGTCGCGCCGGTGAGCTTGTTCAAGGCGACGAGTGTGGCCTTCGCCCCGCCCGGGGTGCAGACGACGCGGTCGCCGTCCACCAGCACCGACTCGCTGTACGCCCACCCCTGAGTCGGCGGCCGGCCGACCTTGCCGCCGAAGTCCTTCATCAGGTCTTTTTGCCAGCGGACCTTCCCGTCGGTCCCGAGGCAGACGAGCTGGCCGGCGCTTGACAGGCAGTACAGGCGGTCGCCGTCCACGGTCGGCGTGGCCCGGGTGCCGAGGTACTCCTTCACCCCGTAGTTCTCGCCGACGGCGCCGATCGGCGTCTTCCAGACGTCCTTGCCGGTCTTCTCGTCGAGCGCCAGGGCGAACTCCTGCTCGCCGGCCGTGGTCTGGAGGTACACCTTGCCACCGACGACGGCCGGGGCCGAGTAGCCCGGGCCGATGTCGGTGCGCTTCCAGCGCAGCGGCGGGCCGTCCTTCGGCCACTCCTTCAGCAGGCCGGTTTCCTGACTGACGCCGGTGCGGGCCGGGCCGCGCCACTGCGGCCAGTCGTCGGCCCGGAGGGCGAGCGAACCGGCGATCGCGACGGCGACGGAACACGCGAGAAGGGAGCGAATCATGGCGAATCTCCCGGGGAGAAGTGACCCCCGACAGGCTACGCCGGACGTGGCGGGTGGGCTACGCGGATTCGGCGGCGGGCTCGGGCGTACCGTTGGCGGTTTGTTCCGTCGGCGTGAGGGCCGCGGCCGCGCGGGCGTCGTCGACCCGGTACTGCTCGAGCTTCTTGTGCAGGGTGTTGCGGTTGATGCCGAGGCGGTCGGCGGCCTTGATCTGCACGTCGCCGCACTGCCGCATCACCTCCTCGATCAGCTCGCGCTCGAGTCCGTCGACGAGAAACGGGTGGAGCCCCTTGAGCCCGGCGGGCAGAGGCGTCTGCACGCCGGCCCGGACGAGGTGGCGAATCTGGGTGTTCACGTCGAGCCCGGCGGGCGTCGCGGCCGCGCCGCGGGCGGTACGGAGCGTGTAGCGCGGCCGGCCGAAGCGGACGTACTCCGCCGTGATCGGCCCGCCGTCGGCCAGGACGATGAGCCGTTCGAGGGTGTTTTCCAGCTCGCGGACGTTGCCCGGCCAGTCGTGGATCTTGAGCGCGTCCACCGCCGGCGGCGTGAGTTCAGGGACCGCCACCTTGTGCGTTTCGGCGTAGCGGCGGAGGAAGAACTGGGCCAGCGGGGCGATGTCGTCTCGGCGCTCGCGCAGCGGCGGCAGCACCACCGGGATGACGTTCAGCCGGTAGTACAGGTCCTCGCGGAAGTCACCGCTCTCGACCAGTTCTTCGAGGGAGGCGTTCGTGGCGGCGATGACGCGGACATCCACGCGGATGGTCTTGCTCTCGCCGACGCGCTCGAACTCGCGCTCCTGGAGGACGCGCAGCAGCTTGACCTGGAGTTTGGGCGAGGTGCTGTTGATCTCGTCGAGGAAGATGGTGCCGCCGTGGGCGGCCTCGAAGCGACCCACCTTGTCGGCCACGGCCCCGGTGAAGGAGCCTTTGACGTGGCCGAACAGCTCGCTCTCCAAGAGGTTCTCGTGGAGGGCTCCGCAGTTGACGCGGATGAACGGGCCGTCGGCGCGGCGGCTGAGCTTGTGGACGGCCTTGGCGATGACTTCCTTGCCGGTGCCGGTCTCGCCGACGAGCAGGACGGTGGTCGTGCGTGGCGCGGCGAGCCGCACCAGCCGGTAGACGTCCTGCATGGCGGTCGCTGTGCCCACGATCTCGGGCAGCGGCGGCTCAACATGCTCGTTTTTGGGCATCGACCGATCGCTTCCGGGAGAGGAAGCCAGGGATTCGAGCCGTTCCGAGCTCTGATAGAGGAAGTGTATCATCGTGTGCCCGAAAACGCCACACGATTCGCGCTGGAAACGGGCACCTTCGCCGAATCTCCACCACAGGGATGCTGGTTCAGCTCTCTGGGGTTTCGTCTCACGTTCGCCCCTGTAAGAGTTACAAGGAACCGACGCCGGGTTCGGACTGTAGAAGTTACACCGCCGGGTGCGGCCGGTTGCCCAACCCGCAGGGCCGGTCGAATCCCGAACCGCCGTCAGCGACGGACCTTGCGGGCGTACTTTCCGCGGCAGGAGCCGCGCTTCCGATTCGCGGCACCGCCGTTGCCATGTACCCTTCAGACGCCGCGCAGGTACGCGCCCGGCCTCACGGCCCAAATGGCGTCCCAGTCCCAAACGAGGGTCAAGGGAATGACGCTTCGTCGGCTTCCGCTGTACGCGCTCGTCGTCGCCCTCGCCTCCGCCGGCAGGGCGTCCGCCGCCTCGTACCAGACCGCCAACTTCAGCACGACGGCGCCCACCGACGCCCTCGCCCGGCAGTTCGGCGACATGGCCGAGCACTACCGCAAGGAGAAGGCGCTGCAGTGGCTCGGGCAGGAGATGCCCAACTGGAGCCGCCGCTGCCCCCTGGAGGTGAAGATCACCGCGGGCGGCGCCGGCGGGGCGACCACGTTCACCTTCGGCGGCGACGGCGGCCGCGGCGTCGTGACCTCGCAGCACATGGAGATCCACGGCCCCGCCCGCCAGCTGCTCGACAGCGTGCTGCCGCACGAGATCACGCACACGGTGCTGGCCCACCACTTCGGCCGCCCAGTGCCCCGCTGGGCCGACGAGGGCGGCAGCGTGCTCAGCGAGAACGACGAGGAGCGGTACAACCACGACGTCCGCTGCCGCGAGTTGCTGAACGCCGGCCGGGGCATCCGGCTGTCGGTGCTGTTCCGCATGGCCGAGTACCCGCGCGACATGATCGTCCTCTACGCCCAGGGGTATTCCGTCAGCGCCTACCTCGTCGACCGCGGCGGCAGCGGCGTGGGCGGCCGGCAGCGGCTGCTCCAGTTCCTCGCCATCGGCATGCAGGGCGGCGACACCCGCAACCACGGCACCCCCGACAGCTGGAACCAGGCCGCTCGGCAGGTCTACGGCGTGAACGGCCTCGACGCCCTCGAGCAGCAGTGGCTCGACGCCCTGAAGAACCCGCCGGCCCGCGTCGCGGCCCGCGGCGACCGGGCGCCCGGCACCCCGACCGCCCGCCAGCCAGAAGCCGTCGCCGTCCGCAGCTCGGCCCCGCCGGTCGTGCCGCTGCTCGAACCGCCGGTCCGCGCCGCCCGCGGCACCGCCCCCGAGCGTGAGCCGGCCGCCGCCCCGCGGGTGAACCCGGAGCGGCCGGTGCCCGTCCTGCTGCCGCCGGAGTTCCCGCGGAATTAGTCGCTGTTCAACGCGGTGCGGAGCGGGCATACTTCCCGCATGACTCTCCGCACCGCCTGGCTCGCCGTCGCACTTCTGTGGCCGGTCGCCCTCCTCAACTACCTCGACCGGCAGCTCCTCGCAGCGATGAAGTTCTCCGTCATGGGCGACGTCCCGGACGTGATGAACGACGCCAACTGGGGCTACATGCTCGGCCAGTTCAAGTGGGTGTACGCCGTCCTCAGCCCGTTCGGCGGCTACCTCGCCGACCGCTTCAGCCGCCGCGTTGTCATCGCAAGTAGTCTCTTCGCGTGGTCCGCGGTCACGTTCTGGACGGGTCATGTTCACACCTACCAGGAGTTGCTCTGGACCCGCACCTTCATGGGCATCAGTGAGGCGTTCTACATCCCGGCCGCGCTCGCCCTCATCGCCGACTACCACACCGGCCGCACCCGCAGCCGGGCCGTCGGCGTCCACCAGACCGCCATCTACTGCGGCCTCATTCTCGGCGGCTTCGGCGGCCACGCCGCGGACGCGCCCGAACTCGGCTGGCGCACCACCTTCGCCGCCCTCGGCCTCGTCGGCATCGCTTACGCTCTGCCCCTGCTGCTGCTGCTGAAGGACGCCCCGCGAACCCACTCCGACGACGAGCGCCCCGGCCCCGAAACCGCGTTCCTCGAACTGCTCCGGAACCCGTCGTTCCTGCTGCTGGTGCTGGTGTTCACGCTGCCGGCCATCGCCGCGTGGGTCGTGCGCGACTGGATGCCCGCCATCCTCAAGGACCGCTTCGCCCTGGGGCAAGGCACCGCTGGCGTCAGCGCCACGCTGTACGTCAACGTCGCGGCCTTCGCCGGCGCGTTCCTCGGCGGGTGGGCCGCCGACCGGGCCGCGCGGCGGACGCCGCGGGGCCGAACCGCCGTCAGCGCCGTCGGCATCGCCCTCCTCGTCCCCGCGTCGTTCGGCATCGGCAACGCCCCGACGCTCGCCGTCGCGGTCGCCTTCCTGATGCTGTTCGGCCTCGGCTGGGGCGTGTTCGACGGCAACAACATGCCGATCCTGTCGCAGATCGTGCGGCCCGAGCTGCGGGCGACGGGCTACGGCGTCATGAACCTGGTGAGCATCAGCTGCGGCGGCTTCGCCGACTGGGGGTTCGGCGCCCTCCGCGACGCCCAGACGCCGCTCAACCTGATCTTCGGGGCGTTCGCCGGAACGGCCGTTCTCTCCGTCGTGCTCGTGTTGCTCATCCGCCCCCGACAGGACGGCGCCGGGGCACCATGAGCGGAGGTAGGTCCGGTCCAGGCCGGTGTCGGGGACCGGCCGGCGGAGCCAGTCCGGCGGCTCGTCCGGGTGGAACCCGAACCGTCGCTCGAACATCTCGTTGGCCTGCTGGTCGCAGACGGCCGCCAGCCCCTCGGACGACTCGCACAGCTTCTGGAACTCCAGGTACTTCTCGACCTCCTCGCGGAGCGCGGCGTCGATCGGCGGCGGCGGGGGTTCCTTGCGGCCGGCGGCGGACGCCCTGCGGCGGTGGCGGCGGGTGGTCATCCAGATGCGGGCGAGGGCGTCGGCGGCCTTGGCGGCGTCCTTGTCGTCGCCGGTGCGGAGGAGTTTCCGCAGGGTGAACATGGCCTCGTGGAACCCCTCGTCCACGATGCTCTGGCGGGCGTCGCGGAGGAGTTTGCGGTAGTCCGGCCCGGCGTCGCGGGTGTGCTGCTGGAGCTCGTCCGCGTCGAACCCGAGGCGGCCGGCGGTGGCCTCCCAGGACGTACCGGCGGCCCGCATGTCGGCGGTGCGCGACAGGAACTCGTCGGGGATGTGGGACATGGCTGCCCCCGGGGACGGGCGGGCGATGAAGTGTACAGGTGTACCGTAAACTCCGGTTGGGGGAAGTCAAGGCAGTTGGGAGGGAAATATCAGGGGCAGGCCCGCTGTTGAACCGACAAACTCTGGTCGTCCGTTGTCGCACTTGCAGTCAAGCTAGTGATTGACAGGCGGCTCGGAACAGCTACCATGACGCACACTGCGACTGACGGACTCGCCCGCTCTTGGGGTCGATCATGAAGGTGCTCGCTGCTGCGGCGATGGGATGTGCGGTACTGATCGCGTTCGGCTGCGCGCGGCCGCCGGAGCCCGAGCCGCAGCCCGAGCAACCGCCCGCACCTGCGCCCGAGGCGAAGGCCGCTGATGCGCCGCGCGAGGTGCCAGCTGCCCTGGCTAAGGTGTTTCAGGAGCGGAACCAACTCCACAAGCGGCAGACCGGCGCGCTGCTTACGATCACCGCCAAGTGGGTTGACGATGGGCGCATAGAACCGTTGATTCGAGCGACCTGGTCGATCGACTACGACGGCCCCCGTCGCCCGTTCACCATTCTCAAACCTGGGGGGGGCGAGAACGCGGCGCTGCTCCACTTCTGGTATCTCGATTCCAAGGGCGGGGTGGCCACCTGCCATACGGGGTGGGGCGGCGCGAGCTATCACAAGGAGCCACCCAAACAGAAGAGCATGTACGCGATCTCGCCCGACGGGAAAGCGGTGAGTGGCCATCTAGAGCGCGGCATCACCAGCCTGCGAGGGGGGTTCGGCCGGTATCCGAAGTCCGGCGACCCGTCGCTGTGGGCTCAACTCGAGCACACACCGACGGACCGAGGCGACGGTTTCGAGCGGCACTTCGACCCCAAGACCGGGATAACGACGAAGGGGGCCGGCTGGACCCTCGACGCATGGACCGGAAAGCTCTGGTCACCCGTCGTCGAGGTAGTTGAGTTAAAATAGCTGAACCGTCGAGAGACCGGAAACGCAACACTGACGTTTAGGAGTATCGATGGCGCGAACAAGCCATTCGGCGGCAGAACGATTTCGACTCGAACAACTTGAGGCCCGCTGTGTCCTCGCGGGTTTACCGTGGCCTCTCGACTCGGGAGATATTCTCGGGATCCTCGGCACCTACGGCGAATTCGACAACCGCACCGCCGAAAACGAGGGCGGAATCCACTTTCACTCCGGGATCGACATCTCGACAACCACTAATAAGCCGGTCTACGCCGTCTAAGCAGCCGGCCGTAGTTGTTTCCCAGGTTCTGGGCGGAGCTTTTGGGCATATGAGTTGAAGCCCTGCTCGACGGCCGCCCGCAGATCGGACCGGGTGGCGTAACTGCGGGTCGGGATCTCGTGGTGCTTGACCTGCTTGAACACGGCCTCGATCCGGTTCAACTCGGGGCTGTACGCCGGCAGGTAGTACAGGTAGACCCCCGACTTCGCCAGCTCGGGCCGGGCGGCCTTGACCACCTTGCTGGTGTGGATCGGGGCGTTGTCCAGAACCACCACCCGGGGTCGCCCGACCGCGGGCCTCCCCCGCAGGTAGGCCACGAGGTCGTCCGACGTGAGCGTCCGCTCGAACGGCACGGCATCCAAGCGGGGGGCCGGGCCGAGCGGCTCGTAGGTGGCCAGGACGTTGACCCGCCGACCTTGGGGGTACTCGTACCGGACCCGCTTCCGCTGGCCCGGCAGGCACCACGAGTACCCACCGGGCAGCGACGGGGCGAACCCGCACTGGTCGAGATAGTCCAGGACCAGCCGGCCCTCCCGGGCCTTCCGTTGCAGGCCGCCCAGGACGGCCGCCGCCCGGGCGACCTTGGGCCGGTTCTGCTTGTGCTCCAGGGTCGAGGCCGTCCGCCGGTACCCGGCCCGCAGTCGGGCGAGGTACCGACGGACCTGACGGGCACGGAGCCGGATCCCGTTGGGGCGGAGGGCGTCGGCCAGTTGGGCCGCCGTCCACGTCCGGTCCTGGCCGAGCAGGTCGGTCAGCCGGGCGGCCACCTGATCCCGGCGGGCGTAGTTGGGGGCCGGCCCGGGCTTGCCGGGGTAGAGGGCCGGCACCCCCCGGGCGTTGAACCCGTGGATCACGGCCCGGGCGGTCTGCGGGTCACACCCGAGGTGCCGGGCGATCCGGGGCGGGGACCACCCGGCGTCGGACAGCAGGACCATCTCCAGCCGATCCCGTACCCGGGGCGGGAGGGGGTCCCGCCGGAGAGCCTGCAACTCGGACTGCGTCGCAACGGTGAGGTGAACGCGGATCATGAAACATGGTACGCAATCGGGGCCAACTGCTTAGAGCGGCACGGTTATCGGGCGCAGTCCCGGCGGTGGTTACGCCGGATGGGTTTCGGTAGCCACCGATTCAACCCACGGGTGGAACTACGCTCACCTTAATCCCTCCATCGCGCTTGGCGCGACAGTCACGCAAGGCGACCAGATCGGGACGGTCGCCTCGTGGACTGGGAAGGGTTCTGTTCCGGTTCACCTCCACCTCGATGCGGGCGGGGGCACAGAAACTGACGACACGTCATACCTTCGTCCGGTCGACGACCCTCTGGCATTGCTTGATCCCACTGTCATCGGCGATACCGTTGCTCCGACCCTCGGAGATGTCCACTTCATGCGGGGCGAGGATGACAACAACATTCCGCACGCATTGGTCAATGGTGAGCACTCGTCTTCCGCGGGGAAGTACCAACTTAATCAAGATGAAGCTCGTCGCCAGGACCACGGGTACTTCGAGAGCAAGGACTTTTCTGACGCGCGGATCGTCGGCCATTTGGCGCCGGCCCAGACGGGTTCCCCGATGCCCAGCCCGCTCGGCGGCACCTCGAACATCGAGATCATCGCCAACGCCACGGACCGAGTGAAAGGGAACTGGGATGTCGGCGTGCGATCGATGGAGTTCAGTGCCTCCGGCGAACTCGGCGGCAAGTCGATTCCACTCGTCCGACAGTTCAACTTCGCCGGCCAGTTCGTTTGGGATCCGAATCAGCCTGCCGGCACCCAGGATGGCGACGCCCTGAATATCTCGGACTTGGTCCGAGTGGCTTACGAGAACGACTACCGAAGTCCGTCAAACGGACTATCATCCGTCGGGCCGGTGAGCTTCTTCCACATCCTCACCAACACGGACGCGGCGAACACGATCGTGGACTTCGCGGGTACTTGATTAGCCCGTCGGCAGTAGCACCGGTCGCGGGACCAGCCCGTTGCCGGCCGCGCGGAGCGTCTGGCTGATGTAGTCCACGACCGCATGACCCCGTCGCCGGCACGTCTCCAGTACTGACATCAGCACCCCCTGCGCCCACGCGCCAGCCGCCGTTCGGTTCCCGCCCCACACCTTCCGGTTCACCACCGCCGGCCGGATCGCCTGCTCGGCCGCCCAGTTCGTCGGCTCGACCCGCGGGTCGAACACGAACCCGAACCACTGCTCGAAGTGACGCCACAGGTGCCGCGCCAGCGTGGCGTGCGCCGGGACCGCACGCGGCCGGAGCACCAGCCGCCGCAACCGGTCGTCGAACCCCTCCCGGTGCTCCTCCAACTGGTCCGACGTCCACGCCCCGGGCGCGTACCCGTTCCGCCAGTGGATCGCCTCCGTGAGCAACGCGATCACCTGCCGCGGGAACCGCACGGCTCCCCGGGTGGCCGTCGCCAGCAGGTCGCGGGCGCGCCGCAGCACGTGGGCCACGCACTGCTGATGGATCGCGCCCTCGAACCGGTCGTACGAGGCGAAACCGTCGTGGCTCAGGATGCCCGACCAGTCCACGCCGATGACCCGCTCCAGGACGGCCGCACTGCGCTGGGAGTCGATGGCGTACGCGGTGGCCCGGTCACCGACCCAGGCGTGGAGCCAGGCGGGGTGCCCCCCGATCCGCCACCCCGTCTCGTCGGCCGCGATCTGCTCGGACGTCCGCACCTCACCGAGGATGAGGTGGTAGTCCGGTTCGAGTCGCGTCGCCGCCCGGAGGTTGATCTGGGCGCTGGCCCCGCGGGTGAGCGTGATGCCGAACAGGGCGTCGAAGACGGCGGCCACCTTGCCGTGCGACAGCCCCATCCGGGTGTGCAAGGTCGCGGCCGCGGCCTGGGCGTCGGGGCCGACCTGGCTGGCGGCCGCGCCGAGGGCGTCGGACGTCTGGAGCGGGTGCCGGCCCTGGGTCCGCTTGCCGCACGTGTCGCAGTGACCGACGTGGATGCGGAACTTCCGCACGAGCGGGCGGCGTGGGATGTCGGTCTGGAACTGGTCGGCGGTGCCGGTCTCGACGATGCGGCCCGGGCAGTGCGGGCAGGCGTCGGGGAGGTGGGCGTCGTGGCACTCGGCGATCTGGTCGGGCGGCGGCGGGGGCCGGTGGCCGTGGGTACCGTGGGCGGCGCCCGACTTGCGGCCGGGCGTCTTCGGGTCGGGCTTGGGCGGACCTTTGCGGAACGGGGCGGCCTGCCGCTTGCCCGCGCGGAGTGCGTCCTCGAGCTTCCGGGTCAGCTCGGCGACCCGGGCTTCGAGAGCGGCGACGCGTTGGAGGAGTTCCCGGCAGCCGGGACACGCGGGCTCGTCCATGACGGCAGGGTAGGAAATCGGGCCGCGATCAGCTCCCCCTGCGTGCCAGCGGGGGCGCTAAACAAGTACACTTCGCGGACCGCAATCGCTACTGGCGGTCGAAGGTGAGCGAGGGGAAGGCGTGGAACGACATCACCGCCACGGAGGCGGTGAACAACGCCAAGGGGGCGTTCCCGGACGATTATTACAACATCACCGTCACCGCCACCGACGCCGCCGGGAACGCCAACTGCACCGCCGCCCGCGTGCTGCTCGACAACTGGTTGCAGACGATGAACGCGGTGCCGACCGGCCTGCTCCGGCAGTACGCCCTCTCCGGCAGCCAGTTCCTGCCGAACGCCGCGGTGCCGATCTACGCCTACACGCCGTTTGATGTCGTCGCCGAGGGGGACACGCTTAGCCAGCATGCCCTACTCGTGGGCACGGCCGCCACCGACGCGAACGGCTCGTTCAGCCTCGTGGTGACGCTTCCGCCAGGCGCCCAATTTCCGCTCATCGCCGACTACGGGGCCGACGACCTGTACGTCCCGCGGCTCGACGCGAAGACGTTCCTGGAGGAAGAAGACCCCGGGCCGATCTTCCTGCACGGCGGCCTGACCGGGTTGGACCTGGACGCGGTGAACTTCGCGGTCGAGAGCGACGGCGGCGGTGGTGAGGGTTACTCACCTGTGTCGGCGCCAGCCGGCGGGGCGAACGCGGTCGGGTCGGTGGGCGCTCGCTTCCTGGCTCCGGAATTGTCCGCGATGCGAGCCGCTATTGCCGAGCAGGCTCCGAGCTTCGTTCCGTTCGTGCCCGCTCGACCCGAGAACTCAGTTGCACCAGAAGCCGTCCCGGCACCTGTCCTCGCGAGTCCGTCGGTCACCGGGGGCACGGTCACACCGGTCGAAGATTCTCCAGACGCGGCTGACCTCATTGCCCTCAGGTAAGTGTGTTTCGCGGGCGGGTATCCCACGCGACCCGGCACTCCCCTTGCCCCACCCGCACATCCCCGGCTAACCTCCGCCGCCTTTCGGAGGTGACCATGACCCGATTCCGCCTGGCGGTCCTGGCCGCGCTGCTCGCCCCGACCGCCGCGGCCGCCGGCCCCATCAGCTGGTCCTACACCAGCTCCGGCGCCAGCGAAGCCGGCTACGGGTTCGACCCCGCCGCGCTCGCGTTCACCACCGACGAGGGCGAAGTCCAGCAGATCTACCCGGCCAACGGGGCGTACGCGCCGTGGTTCGTCAGCCCCATTCCCGTCGAGGGGCCGACCCTCTGGACCCACGTGACCCTCTGGGACACCGCCGCCGCCGAGGCGTACACCTTCCGCATCCCGGTCGTCTTCTCCGACAACGAGCCCGCCCCCGAGGGCGAGTGGGACACGCACGTCCCGCGCATCGGCAGTATCACCCCGTTCGACGTGAAGCTCGGCACGCACAAGTACCACGTCGAGCCGGGGCCGTGGCTCACCCTGAACGTCAGCGTCACCACGACCCCGGAGCCGGCGACCCTCCTGATGGGGGCCGTGGGGCTGGCGGGGGTCGCGATCCCGCGGCGGCGCGGCTGACGGTACGCCTGCGGCACGGCATCGGCCCGGGACTCGGGTATGCTCGTTAGGCCGGGGCGCAAGCCCCGTCGGGCTCTAACGCCCACGGGGCTTGCGCCCCGGCCTAACGAGTCGGCCGCCCCCCGTTCGCCGCACCCTTCCCCACCGGAACGACCCATGCCGAAGCCCGCGAAGAACACGATTTGCCTGTGGTACGACGGCGGAGCCGAGGAGGCGGCGCGGTTCTACGCCAGCGTCTTCCCCGACTCGGCCGTCACCGCCGTCCACCGCGCCCCGGGCGACTACCCCTCCGGCAAGCAGGGCGACGTGCTCACCGTCGAGTTCACCGTGCTCGGCATCCCCTGCCTCGGGCTCAACGGCGGGCCGATGTTCAAGCACACCGAGGCGTTCTCGTTCCAGGTGGCCACCGCCGACCAGGCCGAGACCGACCGCTACTGGGACGCCATCGTCGGCAACGGCGGCCGGGAGAGCCAGTGCGGCTGGTGCAAGGACAAGTGGGGGCTGAACTGGCAGATCACGCCGGTCGCGCTGTCCACAGCGATTTCGAACCCCGACCCCGCGGCCGCCAAGCGGGCGTTCGCGGCGATGATGACGATGCGGAAGATCGACGTGGCCGCCGTCGAGGCCGCCGTCCGCGGCTGAGGGGTCGCATTCGGAGTTCGGCCGCTCGTTAGGCCGGGGCGCAATCCCCGTTCGGGGTTCTGACGCCCGACGGGGCTTGCGCCCCGGCCTAACGGCTGGTGCCCCCAATCTACCGACACAACAGCTGAAGCGCCAACCTTCCCCCGGACGGCACCCGCCGGTACAATGCCCGCGAGCCGCACCCGTAGCTCAACTGGATAGAGCATCGGTCTTCGGAACCGAGGGTTAGAGGTTCAAATCCTCTCGGGTGTACTTCACGTCTCGCCGTCTCGCCCGCGGGAGGAGCCCCGGTGCACGACACCATTCTCCAGTCCATCGGCCGCACGCCGCTCGTGAAGCTGCGGCGCGTCACGGCCGGGCTCGCCCCCACGATCGCGGCCAAGCTCGAATCGCTGAACCCCGGCGGCAGCACCAAGGACCGCGTCGCCGTCGCCATGATCGCCGACGCCGAGAAGCGCGGCTGGCTGCGGCCCGGCGGCACCATCATCGAGGCCACCGCCGGCAACACCGGCGTCGGCCTGGCGATGGCCGCGGCCGTGAAGGGCTACCGCTGCGTGTTCGTGCTCCCCGACAAGATGAGCAGCGAGAAGATCGCCCTGCTGCGGGCCTACGGCGCGGAGGTGGTCATCACCGCGACGAACGTGCCCCCCGACTCGCCGGACAGTTACAACGGCGTCGCCGACCGGCTGGCCCGCGAGATCCCCGGGGCGTGGCGGCCGAACCAGTTCACGAACCTGTCGAACCCCGAAGCGCACTACCGCACCACCGGCCCCGAAATCTGGGAGCAGACCGACGGCCGCGTCACGCACGTCGTCGGCGGTGTGGGCACCGGCGGCAGCCTCACCGGCGTGGGCAAGTACCTGAAGGAGATGAACCCGGACGTAAAAGTGATCGGGGCGGACCCCGAGGGGTCGGTGTTGTCCGGCGGCTCGCCGGCGGCGTGGAAGGTGGAGGGGATCGGCGAGGACTTCGTGCCGCGGACGTTCAACTCGCAGCTGGTGGACGACTGGGTCCGCATCGGCGACGCCGAGAGCTTCCACACCGCCCGCGAGGTGTCGCGGCGCGAAGGGATGCTGGTCGGCGGGTCGTGCGGCACGGCGATCGCCGCGGCCCTCCGCTACGCCCGCCGGCTGACGGCGTCCGACCTGGTGGTGGTGCTGTGCCCGGACACGGGTCGGAACTACCTGAGCAAGATGTACGACGACAGCTGGCTGGCCGCGAACAACCTCCAGATGGTGCCCGAGGTGCCGCACACGGTGGCCGAGCTGCTCGCCGGCCGCGGCGACCGGCCGCTCGTGACCATCGCCCCGACGGCGACCGCGGCCGACGCGGCGGACCTGTTCCGGTCGCGCGGCATCTCGCAGCTGCCGGTGCTGGACCGCGGCAAGCCGGTCGGCAGCGTCCACGAGGTGACGCTGGCGCGGGTGCTGCACGACCACCGCGACCCGGCGAAGGTGACGGTCGGCGAGGTGATGGCCCGCCCGCTGCCGCAGCTGGACGTGGGGACGCACCTGGACGAGGCGTACCGGCTGCTGCTGTCCGGCAACACCGGGGTGCTGGCGACGCTGAACGGCGAGGTCGTCGGGATCGTGACGCGGATGGACCTCATCGACTACTGGACGCGGCAACGTTCGTCGGGAGACGGCAAGTGAGCTCGAACCACGACGGCCACGGCTTCAGCACCCGCGCCATCCACGCCGGCCAGCCGGCCGACCCGACCAGCGGCGCCACCGTGGTGCCGATCTCCGTCAGCTCGACGTTCACCCAGGCGGCCCCCGGCGAGCACAAGGGGTACGACTACGCCCGCAGCGGCAACCCCACCCGCACCGCCCTCGAAACGTGCCTCGCCGCCCTCGAAGGCGGCGAGCGCGGCCTCGCCTTCGCGTCCGGCCTCGCGGCCACGACTGCGGTGCTGCAAAGCCTCCTCAAGCCCGGAGACAACGTCCTCGCCGCGGCCGACCTGTACGGCGGCACCTTCCGCCTGCTCGAGCGCGTCTTCAAGCCGTGGGGCGTCACCGCGACGTACACCGACGACCCCACGCCCGCCGGCTTCGCCTCGAAGTTCACGCCGCAGACGAAGATGGTGTGGATCGAGACGCCGACCAACCCACTGCTGCAAATCCTGGACATCGCCGCACTCGCGGAGCTGGCCCACAGCCGCGGGGCGCTGCTGGTCGTGGACAACACGTTCGCGTCGCCGTACCTGCAGCAGCCGCTCGCGCTCGGCGCCGACGTCGTTGTCCACAGCACCACCAAGTACCTCGGCGGCCACTCGGACGTGATCGGCGGCGCGGTCGTCGGCCCGGCGAAGCTGCTGGAGCCGGTGAAGTTCTTCCAGAACGCGGCCGGCGGCGTGCCGGGGCCGTTCGACAGCTACCTCGTGCTCCGCGGCATCAAGACGCTCGCCGTTCGGATGGACCGCCACTGCGCGAACGCGGCCGAGCTGGCCGCGTGGCTGACGACGCAGAAGGGCGTCGCGAAGGTGTTCTACCCCGGTCTTCCGGAGCACGCCGGCCACGCCGTCGCGGCCCGGCAGATGCGCGCGTTCGGCGGCATGATCTCGGTCCGCGTCGCCGGCGGGATGGACGGCGCACGCCGGTTCACGACCGCGACGAAGCTGTTCAGCCTGGCCGAGAGCCTGGGTGGCGTCGAGTCGCTGGTGAACCACCCGGCGACGATGACGCACGCGAGCATCCCGAAGGCCGTGCGCGAGGCCCGCGGCGTGGACGACGGACTGGTCCGGCTGAGCGTCGGGATCGAGGACGTGGCCGACCTGCGGGCCGACCTCGCGGGGGCGCTGGCGCGGGTGGCCGGCTGATTTCTCACAACTTGCCGGTTGCTCCGCCGGCGCCGGTCGCACAAGATAAGCAGCCGCCCCTCTTTCCTCTCGGGAACTCGTCATGCGTTCCGCTCTACTCACCGCCGCCGTCGTCGCCGCGGTCGCGGCCACCGCCGCCGCGCAGTCCAGCGCCGCGGAAGTGAAGTCCGTCTCCGCCCTGGCGTTCGGGCCGGACGGCGTCCTGTTCGTCGGCGACCCGGCCGGGGCCGCGGTCCACGCCGTCCCCACCGGCGACACGAAGGCCGACGGCGCCGCCGCCGTGGACATCGAGCGCGTCGACGCCAAGATCGCCGGCGTCCTCGGCACCACCGAGAAGGACATCCGCATCAACGACTTCAAGGTGAACCCGGCGAGCGGCAACGTGTACGTGGCCGTGACCCGCGGCGCCGGCGCCGGCACCCCGGCCGTCGTGCGAATCACCCGCGCCGGCAAGGTCGAGTCGGTGTCGCTGAAGAACGCCAAGGCCACGTCGGTGACCCTGCCGAACCCGGCCCAGGGGAAGGGCGCCGCCACCGTCATCACCAGCATGTCGTTCGTGAACGGCAAGCTCATCGTCGCCGGCCTGTCGAACGAGCAGTTCGCCAGCACGCTGCGGGTCATCCCGTACCCGTTCGCCGCCGCCGACAAGGGGGCCGGGATCGAGATCTTCCACGGGGCGCACAACAAGATCGAGACGCACGCCCCGATCCGCACGTTCGTGCCGTACAAGGTGAACGGCGAGGACAACATCATGGCCGCGTACACCTGCACCCCGCTGGTGAAGGTGCCGCTGGCGGACCTGAAGGCCGGCGCCAAGGTGAAGGGCACGACCATCGCCGAGCTCGGCAACGGGAACAGCCCGCTGGACATGATCGTGTACGCGAAGGGCGGCAAGGACTACCTGCTGATGGCCAACAACAAGCGCGGCGTGATGAAGATCCCGACGGAGGGCTTCGGCAGCGCCACGGCCATCACCGCCAAGCTCGACCGCATCCCGTCGGGCGTCCCCTACACGACGGTGTCCGAGTTGAAGGACGTGCTCCACCTCGACAAGCTCGACGCCGACCGGGCGCTGCTGCTGGTCAAGAACGGCGACGGGGCCGACCTGAAGACGGTGCCGCTGCCGTAAGCCCATTCGCCCGGCGAGCGGCCCGCGTCAGCGGGCTGTTCCCGAGCGCATTTCGTGCGCTCGGGAACAGCCCGCTGACGCGGGCCGCTCGCCTTCTCACATCCCATCACGACACCATGCTCGCACTCACCCTCGCGCTCTCGCTCACCTCGCCGACAGCGGACGCCCCCGCCGCCGTGGAGGTCACCGGCCTCGCGCCCCGCGACCTCGCCGCCGCCCGCGACGCCAAGCTCGCCCCCGACCGCTGGCCGGCCGTACTCCGCGTCGTCGTCGCCGGCGGCACCCCCGCCGAGGAGGCCGCCCGCCCGCCCGTTGCCGGAATGGTCGCCGTCACCGACAAGGCGATCCGCTTCACACCCGAGTTCGCGTTCGTCCCCGGGGTGACGTACCGCGCCACCTTCGACCCCGCCCCGCTCAAGCTCGGCGGCCGGCCCGTCACCGCGGCGCTGTCGCTGCCGAAGCCGGCGCCGGGGCCGCGCGTGTCGGTGGTGGCGCTGTACCCGAGTGCCGACCGGCTCCCGGAGAACACGCTCCGCTTCTACATCCAGTTCTCCGGCCCCGTCGCCCGGGGCGACGTGTACCGCTTCCTCCGCCTGGTCCGCGACGACGGCCGCGAGGTCGAGTCGCCGTTCCTTGAGATCGGCGAGGAGCTGTGGTCCACGGATGGCCTGCGGCTGACGGTGCTGTTCCACCCCGGCCGGATCAAGCAGGGGCTGATCCCGCGGATGGAACTCGGCCCCATTCTTGAAGCGGGGCGGCGCTACACGTTCGTCATCTCCGGCGACTGGAAGGACGCCGAGGGCCGGCCACTGGTGTCGGAGTACCGCCGCACGTTCCTGGCGACCGCGGCCGACGACGAACCGGTGAACCCCGACCGGTGGACGCTGATCCCCCCGCGGCCGGGCGGCCCGCTGATCCTGCGCCTCCCCGAGCCGCTGGACCGGGCGCTACTCCAATCGATGGTGTGGGTGGAGGACGAGGCCGGGAAGCGCGTGGAGGCGGTGACGACGGTAGGCGGCGGCGAGCGGGTGGTGACGGTGGAGCCGTCGCGGCCGTGGCGGGCGGGCCGATACCGGCTGGTGGTGGACACGCGGCTGGAGGACGTGTGCGGCAACCGCGTCGGCGAGCCGTTCGAGGTGGACGTGTTCCGCCCCGTACAGCGGCGCATCGAGTCGAAGACGGTGTCGCGGTCGTTCGAGATACGCTAAACCCGGCCCTGCCACACGGACGGGTCGCGGCTGGTGTGGAACACCGACACGATTCGGACGCGGTCGGCCAACTCACGGTAGAACACCCGGTAGTACGGGTAGCCTGTGACTGGCGCGCGGCGGTAGTCGTCGGACACGACGGCGTGCATCCGCGGTTGGGCGGCGATCCGATCGAGAGTCTGCTTCACTGCACGGGCAAACGCCACACCCGACCCGGACCGCAAGCCCTGAAACCAATCGACCGCCTCGTCGAATTCGGCCTGCGCGTCGGCGTGAATCTCGACCGGCAGGCTCATTGTCCGAGCCTCTTCATCGTGGCCGCGTAGACCTCCTCCCACGGAAGCCGCTTGCTCGGGTCGGCGTCCATCTCGGCGTCGCGCCGCCGGAACTCGGCGAGTTGCGAGTCGGTGACCGGCGCGTCATCCGCCGGCTCCGCCTCCATCAGCCGCGCCGCGAGCTCGCGGCGCTCGTCGGGGGTCAGCGCCTCGGCCTGGCGCAGCAGCGATTCCACCGTCATCAGTCGGCCCTCCGCGTTTGCCGCCATCATACCAGCGGTCACGGCTCGCTCACCAGCACGACCAGCGAGTGCGCCGCCAGCCGCAACACCTCGCCCTCCGCGATCACCGGGCCGGTCCCTTCCGCAAGGAAATCGCCGGGCGGTTCCGCGGCGGTGTCCACCACGCGGCGCCACGGCCGGCGCGTCGGCGATCGCGGCACCACGAACTCCACCGGGTCGATCCACGAGTTCATCGCCACGTAGAAGTCGGTGTCCATGCGGTAGTCGTCGTCCAGCTCGCGGCCTGTGAAGCGGCCGTCCAGCGCGAACGCCAGCGTCCGCGCGCCCTCGCCGAAGTCGGGCCGGAACGGCTCCACCCCGTGCCAGTGGATGTCCGCCAGGCCGGCCGTCGCCCACTCGCCGGAGCGGCGCGCCGCGGCCGTCGCGTCGCCGGTCGCGGTCGGCGGCAGGCCCGCGTCGGCCGGGCGGACCGGGCCGCCGGGCGGGAACGAGATCGTGTCCAGCCCCGGCACCATCTGCCCGACCGGGCCGACGAAGAACCGCCGCCGCCGCAGCGCCGGGTGCCGCTTCCTCAGGGCGATCATCTCGCGGGTGAAGCGGAGGAAGTCGGCGTTCGTCTCGGCCAGCGACCAGTCCACCCAGCTGACGGCGTTGTCCTGGCACCAGGCGTTGTTGTTGCCGCGCTGCGTCCGCAGGAACTCGTCGCCGGCCAGCAGCATCGGCACGCCCTGCGACAGCATCATCGTCGCCATCATGTTCCGCGCCTGCCGCGCCCGCAGCGCCCGCACCGCGGGGTCGTCGGTCGGACCCTCGGCGCCGCAGTTCCACGAGCAGTTGTCGTCCAGCCCGTCGCGGTTCTCCTCGCCGTTGGCCTCGTTGTGCTTGCCGTTGTAGCTCACCAGGTCGTTGAGGGTGAAGCCGTCGTGGCAGGTCACGAAGTTGACCGTGTGCCGCGGCAATCGGCTGCTCCACTGGTAGATGTCGGCGCTGCCGCAGACGCGGGCCGCGAGCACGCCGGCGAGGCCGGTGTCGCCGCGCCAGAAGCGGCGCACGTCGTCGCGGTACTTGCCGTTCCACTCGCTCCACCGCCGGCCGAACGGGAACCCGCCGACCTGGTACAGCCCCGCCGCGTCCCACGGCTCGGCGATCAGCTTCGTGTCGGCCAGCACGCCGTCCTCGGTGATGGACTCGATCACCGGCGGGTCGATCATGACGTTGCCGCGGCGGTCGCGGCCGAGCACGCTCGCCAGGTCGAACCGAAACCCGTCCACGTGCATCTCGCCCACCCAGTACCGCAGGCAGTGCATCATCATGTCGCGGACGACCGGGTGGTTGCAGTTCACCGTGTTGCCGCAGCCGGAGTAATTCAGGTAGTCGCCGTTCTCGCCGAGGAGGTAGTACAACTCGTTGTCGAGCCCGCGGAACGAGTACGTCCGGCCGTGGTCGTTCCCCTCGCCGGTGTGGTTGAACACCACGTCGAGGATCACCTCGATGCCGGCCTCGTGGAACGCCTTCACCATGTCGCGGAACTCGGTCAGCTGGCCGTGGTCGCGGGCCGTCGCGGCGAGCGCCGCCTTCGGGGCCGCGAACCCGATCGGCTGGTAGCCCCAGAAGTTCGTCATCTTCTCGCCGGTCGTCGGGTCGGTGAACGGGCAGTCGCACTCGTCCCACTCGAACACCGGCATGAGCTCCACCGCCGTGACCCCGAGGTCCTGGAGGTACGGGATCTTCTCGATGAGCCCGGCGTAGGTGCCGGGGAACCGCACGCCGCTCGACGGGTCGCAGGTGAACCCGCGGACGTGGACCTCGTAGACGACACTGTCTTCGAGCGGCGTCAGCGGCGGGGCGTCGTCGCCCCAGTCGTAGCGGGCGTGGCGGCGGTAGAGGCTACGGCGGCTGGTGCGGGCCGGGTCGGTCTCGCACGTCGCGGCCCAGCTCTCGCCGGCGGAGATGATGCGCGCCGACGGGTCGAGCAGGAGCCGCGACGGGTCGAACCGGTTGCGCTGCCCCTTCGGCCCGTCCACCCGCCACCCGTAGCAGAATACTTCCGGCAGGCCGTGAACCGCGACGTGCCAGTGGTCGCCGGTGCGGTGCCGCTTCCCCGACAGCCTGAACTCCGCGAGCGGCTTGTTCCCGCCGGCCTCGGGTAGGATGACGAGCGTCACGTCGGTGCCGTGACGGCACAGGAGGGCGAAGTTGACGCCGTCCGGCAGCGTAAGAGCGCCGAGCGGGAGCGGCCGGCCGCGGCTGGTGCGGTACTCGGGCATGGGGCGTCCGGAGGAGTAGGGAGCGGCTTAAGACGGCTGGCAGAGGTGGTGCAGCCGGCGCACGAGCGTCAGTGGGTCGGCCGGCTTCAGGAAGAAGTCGGCGGCCCCCGCGGCGGTCGCGGCCGAGCGCTGCGCCGGGTCCGTGTCGCCGGTGACGACGACGACGACAGGGCCGCCGGGCGTGCCCCGCAACTGGCGGATCAGGCGGAGCGGGTCGGAGTCGAGGGACAGGTCCATCAGCACGGCGGACGGGCGGGTGGCGGCGACGAGCCGAATCGCGTCGCGGACGGTGTGCGCCTCGTCGGCGTCGAACCCGCTGAGCCGGAGCATCCCCGCGAGGCTGGCGGACCCGTCGGAATCCGCGTCGAGGACGACGACCCGCGCGCCGCCGAGCGGGCGCGCGGCGAAATCGGTCGCGGTCATGGGCGGGGTGGTGTCACTCACGTTGACCCGATTCTACCCCGCTTTCCGGCGGGGTACAACCGCGTTGACCCGATCACGTCTGCGTGTTCATCTCCCGCTCGCGGATCAGTTCCTGGATGCGGCCGAGCCGCGACCCGATGAACAGCACGTTGTTCAGGTCGAACTCCAGGTTCGCCGGCCCGCCCGTCTTGACGTGCAGGTCGCCCGACCCGAGGCCGAGCACCCAGTGGCGGAACAGGTCGTTCCGCCGCTTCTCCAGGACGACGGAGTGGGTGTCCACCGCGACCTCGCCGTCGCCGATGTCCTGCCGCAAGCGGATCTGCCCGCGGGTGAAGATGAGGTAAACGTACCGGTCGTACACGAACGTGGCGAAGAGCCACACCACGAGCAGCGGCACGGCGATGGCCAGGTAGCCGCCCGCGTTCATGCGGATGTCCAGCCCGCCGACCCACTGGAAGATGGAGTCCCACATGTGGAACTGGGCGAGCACCAGGGTGGCGATAATGAGCCCGGCGATGACGACGATCGACGCCAGCCCGCGGACGGTGAGGTTCGTGAACACCACGACCAGGAGGATGGTCATCACGAAGATGACGCCGTAGTTGTTGTTCCGCGCCACGAGCATGCCGGGCTGGTTGTCGCCCTCGCCGGCCTTCGGCTGCGTCGGCAGTGAGGTTCCCTGCGGGGCGACGAGAACGTCGCGCGGGCCGGCCTCGCCGGGGATGGTCTGTCCCTTCTCGACGAGTGTGCCGGCGGGGACGACGGCCATCCGGTGCCCGTCCATCCAGGTGAGGAACGCGAACACGAACCCGAGCAGCCACACCGGCCACCAGTAGACGAGGTTGGTGTGCCCGAACACGCGGATCTGTTCGTCCGGTACGGCGTCTGTCGGCGCGAGTCCGGCGGGTGGGGCGGTGCTCATGATTCGGCTCCCGGGGCGCGAGTGTCCACGAATGCTCCACAGCAACCCCCGTGCCGGCGGCGGTCTGTATACCAGCCACATGAGTACCCTCCTCCTCCGCAACGGCCGCGTCATCGACGCCGCGCAGAACCTCGACCGGGTCGCCGACCTGTGGCTCGACGGCACCAAGGTGCTCGGCGTCGGCCCGCAGCCCGGCCGCGCCGCCGACCGCACCCTCGACTGCACCGGGCTCATCGTGTCGCCCGGCCTCATCGACATGCACGTCCACCTCCGCGAGCCCGGCCGCGAGGAGGACGAGACCATCGCCACCGGCACCGCCGCCGCCGTCGCGGGGGGCGTCACGTCGGTGGCGTGCATGCCGAACACAGAGCCGGCGCTCGACAGCCGGGCCATGGCCGAGTTCGTGATTCTTCAGGCGAAGCGGGCGGGGAACTGCAACGTCTTCCCGATCGGCGCGGTGACGAAGAACCGCGAGGGGAAGGAGCTGGCCGAGCTCGGCGGGCTGGTCGAGGGCGGGGCGGTCGCCTTCACCGACGACGGCGCCCCGGTCTACTCCGCGGAGATCATGCGGCGGGCGCTCGAGTACTGCCGGATGCTCGACAAGGCCGTCCTCGTTCACGCCGAAATCCTGGAGCTGACCGTCGGCGGCGTGATGAACGAGGGACTCGTGAGCACGTCGCTGGGCCTGCGCGGGATGCCGGCGGTGGCCGAGGACATCATGATCGCGCGGGACATCATGCTGTCGGAGCTGACCGGCGGCCGCTGCCACATCCTCCACGTCTCGACGGCCGGCGGCGTGGACCTGATCCGCCAGGGCCGGGCGAAGGGCGTGAAGATCAGCGGCGAGGCGTGCCCGCACCACTTCATCCTGACCGACGACGAGCTGCGCCGCTTCGACAGCAACTACAAGATGTCGCCGCCGCTGCGCACCCGGAAGGACGCCGACGCGCTGATCGCGGGGCTGAAGGACGGCACGCTGTCGGTGCTGGCGACGGACCACGCCCCGCACGCGCCGGAGAAGAAGGAGCGCGAGCTGGACCAGGCGCCGAACGGCATCCTGGGACTGGAGACGTTCCTGCCGCTGTGCGTGACGCACCTGATCGAGCCGGGCCACCTGACGTGGCCGCAAATGCTGGAGAAGATGACGGTGAACCCGGCGCGGGTGCTGAGCATCAACCGCGGCACGCTGCAGCCGGGGGTGCCGGCCGACGTGACGGTGATCGACCCGACGGCGACGTGGACGATCGACAAGGCGGCGTCGAAGTCGAAGAGCCGCAACACGCCGTTCGACGGCTGCAAGGTGACGGGACGGGCCGTGGCGACAATCGTGAACGGGGCGGTGAAGATGAGCCAGCTGGGGTGACACCGTGACCGAAGCGGAGTGGCTAGCGACCGACGCCGATCCTACGCGTATGTGGGAGTTGGTACAGGGTCGGCCGCGATGGACGCCACGAACCCTACGGCTATTTGTCGCCGCGTTTTGGGATTGGCAGGCTCATCATCGACTATCTGGTGGCGCGATGGAGGACACGATCCGGCGAGCGGAGGCATTTTCACGCTGGGCCGAGACGGGCAAGTTGGGCCACCGCTATCGAGTCAGCCGGAGTCCGAACGTCATCTTCTTCAACGCTTCGGCTGGGCTTGCAGCCCAATTAACAGTTGAGGCAACGAGACCTGCGCGGGACCGGGATCGGGAGATCAGCCGGAGCGCGGCGGCGCGGCTCCTTCGCTGCATCTTCGGCAACCCGTTCCGCCCGGTCGCGCTCGACCCGGCGTGGCGGACGGAAGCGGTCGTCGGCCTCGCCACCGGCATTTACGCCGACCGCGCGTTCGACCGGCTGCCGGTCCTCGCCGACGCCCTGGAGGACGCCGGCTGCTTCGACGCGGACGTGCTCGGCCACTGCCGCGGCCCCGGCCCGCACGCCCGCGGGTGCTGGGTCGTCGATCTGCTCCTCGGCAAGACGTGACGCCGGCGGGGCGTGGTAGAATGCGGGCGACACCCGCCGAGGGCAACCGATGCCGTCACCTTTCCCGGGGATGAACCCGTACCTCGAACAGCATGGCGTGTGGAACGACTTCCACAAGACGTTCCTGGTCACCATGCGGGAACTCCTTACCCCGCAGTTGGTGCCGCGTTACGTCGGCCGCTTGGAGGAGCATGTCCACACCCACAACGTGGACGACGGGCGAACCTCCGCCTTCCAGGACGAGATTCATTCGGTCTACCTGGAGATCCGCGATACGGCCGGCCTTGAGGTGGTGACCACGATCGAACTCCTCAGCCCGTCGAACAAGCGAACCGGGCCGGACCGGGAGGCGTACCGAGCGAGGGTGCGGCGGGTGCTGTCGTCGTCGGCCAACTTCGTCGAGATCGACCTGCTCCGCGGCGGCCCGCGGATGCCGTGGGGGAACCTGCCGGCGTGCGACTACTACGCCCTCGTCAGCCGGCCCGAGACGAGGCCGCGGACGGACGTGTGGCCCGTCGCCCTCCGCGACCGGCTGCCGAGCATCCCGATCCCCGTGCGGGCCGGCGAACCGGCCGCGTAGATCGACCTGCAAGCGCTCCTACACCGCGTGTACGACGCGGCCGGATATGAGGACGCGATCTACACCGGCGAGCCCGAGCCGCGGCTCGCCCCGGACGACGACGCGTGGGCGGCTACCTTCGTGCCCCGTCAGGGGGCGTGACGCAGCGCCTTCCCCGGCAGCGCCCCGGTGTGCGTGCCGCGGTCGAGCACCACCTTGCCGTTCACCACCACGTACTCCACCCCCACCGCGTACTGGAACGGCGCCGTGTACGTCGCCCGGTCGGCCACCGCCGCCGGGTCGAACACCGTTACGTCGGCGAACGCCCCCGGCCGCAGCACGCCGCGGTCGCGCAGGCCCAGCTTCGCCGCGTTCAGGCTCGTCATCTTCCGCACCGCGTCTTCGAGCCTCAGCACGCCGCGATCGCGGACGTACTCGCCGAGCACCCGCGGGAACGTGCCGAAACTTCGCGGGTGCGGGTTGCCGCGCCGCAGCGGCCCCTCCGTCGCCAGCGCGTAGCCGTCCGACCCGACCGAGCACCACGGCTGCGCCAGCGCCAGCGTCATGTCCTTCTCGTCGTGGTGGGCGTACACCGTCGGCACCGACCCGTCCTGCTCCACCAGCACGTCGAACAGCACGTCCAGCGCGTCGGGCAGCGGTGTCTTCCCCTTCTGCTTCTCGCTGATGACGCGGTCCATCGTCAGCCCCTCGTACGGGCCGCGGCCGCTGACGAGCATCCGCGACCAGTCGCCGCCGACCGCGGTGAAGTGGTTGTACCACCCGGGGATGCCGCCCGTGATGTCGGCCTTCATCCGCGTGCGGGCGGCGGGGTCGCGGAGCCGCTCCAGTAGCTTCGCCCGGCCGCCCTCGTGCGCCCACGGCGGCACGATGCTCGACAGGTTGTTGTTGCCGCGGGTGTACGGGTACACGTTGGCCCGCACGTCCACGCCGCGGCGGCGCGCGGCGTCGATCAGCGCCACCACCTCATTCATCCGCCCCCAGAACTGCTGGTCGGCGATCTTGATGTGGATGATGTCCACCGGCACGCCGGCCCGCTCGGCGACGGCGATCATCTCGCGCACGGCGTCGAACACGCCCGTCCCCTCGTTGCGGGTGTGCGCCGAGTAGATGCCACCGCGCCGGCCCGCGGCCTTCGCCAGTTCGACTAGGTCGTCGGTCGTAGCGAGCGACCCCGGCGGCATCGCCAGCAGCGACGACAGGCCGAACGCCCCGTCGCGCATCGCGGCGTCGATCACGGCCTTCATCTGCTCGAACTCGGCGGGCGTCGGCCGGGCGTGCGACTGCCCCATGACCGACTCCCACACGTTGTCGAGGCCGACGTAGGTGGCGACGTTCACGCCCACGCCGGCGCGGTCGATCTCGTCCAGGTAGCCGCGGACGGTCGTCCACTCGAACGTCTTGCCGCGGGCCGTCACCTTGCGGGCCGACAGCTTGCCGACGAGCGGGGCCGCAGAGCGGCCTTCGCCGAGCACCTCCGTCGTGACGCCCTGCCGCACCTTGCTCTCGGCCTTGCCGTCCTCGAACAGCGTCTCGTCGGAGTGCGAGTGGATGTCGATGAAGCCGGGGGCGACGATCTTGCCCTTGGCGTCGATCGTCCGCGCGGCGGTGCCGGTGACGCGGCCGACGGCGGCGATGGTGTTGCCGCGAACGGCCACGTCGCCGGCGAACCACGGGTTACCGGTGCCGTCCACGACGCGGCCGTTGCGGATAACGAGGTCGTAGTCGGGGTCCGCCGGCCGCGCGGGGACGGCGACCACGGCGAGGAGGCCGAGCGCGGAGAGGGCGAGGAGACGCATGGGAACCTCGCGGGAATGTGCGGGCCGGCCTTACAGGAGGCCGTACCCCGAGAGCGTGGCCCGCACGCGGGCTTCGCCGGCGGCGTCGAGCGGGGTCATCGGCAGCCGCAGTTCGCCGGTGCCGCGGCCGAGCAACTTCATCGCGGCCTTCAGCGGGATCGGGTTCGTCGCCACGCCGAGCATGTCGCGGCACAACGGGAACAGCTTCCGGTGCCACCGCTGGGCCTCGTCGATCTTGCCGGCGTCGAACGCCGCGCACAGCGCCATCAGGTCGCGCGGCACCACGTTCCCGACCACGCTCACCACGCCGCGGCCGCCCACGGCCATGATCGGCAGCGTCAGGCTGTCGTCGCCGCTGAGCACGGTCAGGTCCGTCAGCGCGATCACCTGCGAAGCCATGTCGAGCTTGCCGGTCGCCTCCTTCACGCCGACCACGACCGGGTAGGCGTCGGCGAGCTTGGCGATCGTCTCGGCGGCGATCTCGGAGCCGGTGCGGCCGGGGATGTTGTAGATGACCTGCGGCAGGTCGCAGGCGTCGGCGATCGCCGCGAAGTGGCGGAAGTAGCCGTCCTGCGTCGGCTTGTTGTAGTACGGCCCGACCTGGAGGGTGCCGTCGGCCCCGGCCTTCTTCGCGGCCTTCGTCATGCGGATCGCTTCGCGGGTGCTGTTCGACCCGGTGCCGGCCATCACCTTCAGCCGGCCGCGGGCGCGCTCGCACACGAAGGCGACGACGCGCTCGTGCTCCTCGTGGTCGAGCGTCGGCGACTCGCCGGTCGTGCCGCACGGCACGAGCCCGTGGGTGCCCTGCTCGGCGTGCCAGTCGACGAGTTTGCCCAGGTCGGCCCAGTCGATTTCGCCGCTCGTGAAGGGGGTGACCAGGGCGACGGTGACGCCGGCGAACTGTTCGCCGCGGGTGGCGGGCATGACGGACCTCGGCAGGGCGACGGAAAGGGTCAGGGTACGACCCCGCCCGCCGCCCGGCGACCGCGCCTCACGCGGCCGTCGCGGCGCGGGCCGCCTGGTCGAACGCCTTCACCGCGTCGGCCGCGAAGGCGATGGCGGCGCCGCTCCACTCGGTGAGGTTCGCCGAGTACCCGGCCTTGATGCCGGCCTGCGTCACGTGGGCCAGCAGCGCCCCGCGCGAGCTCAACTTCTGGGCCGCGAGTTTGGCGTCGTAGTCCTGCAACCGGCGGTGCAGTTCGGCGCCGTCGGCCGGCAGCGCGGCCGGCTTCTCGACCGGCGCCGCAGTCGTCGTCTGCGGGCCGGGCTTCGTCGGCTTCGGGGCGGGGTCCTTCGCCGCGGGCACGGCGAACGCCGGCAACTGCGGCGGCCGCACGATCTGCTTCTTCGCCGGGTCGTAGTCCACCCACTGCGCCGGCAGCCGGTACAGGTAGCGGCCGATGCCGAACTTCACCGCCGCGCGCTTGAGCGCGTCGGAAAACGCCGCCTTGAGCCGGTCGCCGCCGTCGGGCTGCTCGCTCGGCGAACCCACGTCCATTTTGGTGACCCACTCGCCGCCGAGGTTCACCCGCAACTTGCACGTCACGGAGCCGTCCGGCAGGATGTCGTAGTCGTCCTGCCAGTTCTCGACGCCGAGCACGTCGTCGAGCCGGTCCTCGATCAGGCGCACGTCCACGTAGGCGATCGCCAGCGCCTTGTTGTTCTTCACGATCTGCGGCTTGAACTTGATCTCGCGCGGCTCGAACGGGGCCGAGAGTGCGTCGGTGACGGACCGCACGGCGGGGGTGGGGAGCGCGACCATCGGGAAACCTCCTCGGGGGAATGGATGAAGTGTACACCCGTACCCACGAGGAGGACAATGACGGTAGCGGCGGTTCAGCGGCTCAGCTTGTCCGCGCCCGGCGTGGGGGTCTGGCCCACGGTGGCGAGCGCCGTCGCCAGGAAGGCCGTTGCCAGTTTCTGCACCTGCACGTCGGCGGCGGCGGTCAGCGCCGCCCACTCGGCGTCGGTCGTGCCGGCGCGGCGCGGGTCGGTGCTCACCTCCAGGTAGGCCTTCGCCTTCGGCTCGGTGCCGCTCGGCCGCAGCGACACCTTGGCGGCCAGTCCGCCCTGCCCCGCCATGCGGAAGATCAGGAAGTTCCGCGCCGCCTTGTCGGTGTCGCCCTTGAACAGCCCCATGCGGCCGTTCTCGTCGCGCAGGTCCTCGAAGCCCGTCACCGCCAGTCCGCCGATCTCGCGCGGCGGCGACGCCCGCAGCGTGTCGAGCATCTTCGCCATGTTCTGCTTCCCTTCGAGGCCGGTCATGACGATGTTCAGCACCTCGTTGCGGAAGTAGCCGAACTGGCGGTTCAGGTCGTCGAGGTAGTCCACGAGCGTCCGCCCGGCGCGCTTCTGCACCAGCGCCGCCTCGGCCATCAGCAGTACGGCGCACGCCGAGTCCTTGTCGCGTATCCCGGCCGTCGCCAGGATGCCGTGGCTCTCCTCGGTGCCGATCACGAAGTCGTCCGGGGTGCCGGTCACGTCGCCGTACCGGCCGGTGCTTTCGAGCTGCCACAGCACGTCGGCGTGGTACTTGAACCCGACCAGCAGGTCCGCCACCACCTGCGCCCCGAAGTGCCGGCCGATCCGCGTGATCTGGCCGGTGGTCACCTCCGTCGTCACCACGATGGGGTTCGCCGGCAGTGAGCCGCTGCGCGACAGCTGGGCCAACTTGAAGTGCGTCAGCAGCGCCGCGATCTCGTTGCCGGTGATGGCGCGGAAGGTGCCGCCCCCGGCCGGCGAGGTGCTCGCCATCCCGCCGATCCGGTCCGCGTCCGGGTCGGTGGCCAGCACCAGGTCGGCGTTCTTCTCCTTCGCCTTCGCCTCGGCGCGGTCCATGCACTCGGGGATTTCGGGGTTCGGCGTCTTCGTCACGTTCGGGAACTGGCCGTCCGGCGTCTGCTGCTCCGGCACCTGGATCGGCGCGAAGCCCTGGGCCTCCAGCGTCTCGCCGGCGCAGAACCAGCCGCACCCGTGCAGCGGGGTGAACACCACGCGCATCTCGTCCCGCTTCGGCGGCGGCACCAGGCTCTGCCTGCGGCACAACTCGATGTACGCCCGGTGCGGCGCGTCCTCCAAGAACTTCACCTTCCCGGTCCGCACCGCGTCCGCCCACGGCAGGTGCTTGATGTTCGTCACGCGGCCCACGAACTCGCTCATCAGCTGGTCCTCGGGCGGGACCGGCTGGGCGCCGCGCTCGTCGTAGAACTTGCTGCCGTTGTCGTCGGGCGGGTTGTGGCTCGCCGTCATGTTCAGGCCGCCGTGCGCCCGCAGGTAGCGGATGCTGAACGACAGTTCCGGCGTCGGCGTGTACCGCGGCGAGTCGGGCGGCAGGATGTGGGCCACGATGCCGTTGGCGGCGTACACCCCGGCCGCGTACTGGCAGAACTCGCGGCTCGACAGGTGAAGCACCGGGTTGGGCAGGTCGCGGTTGTAGACGCCGCGCTTGTCCTCGAACTGCCGCACGTCGAAGGCGAGCACCACCTGGAGCGGCCCGACGCCCGGGAAGCGCTGCTTCAGGTACTCGCAGTGCCCCTGCACGCTGGCGCCGAGCGTCCACAGGTTCATGCGGTTCGGCCCGATGCCGACCGAGCCGCGGCGGCCGCCGGTGCCGAACGGCATCACCTGGTAGAAGCTGTCCACGAGCACCGACCACTTCGCCGATTCGACGAGCCACTGCAGTTGCGGAAGGTAGCCGGAAAAGTCGCGGTGTGTGAGCCAGGTGATGAGGTTGACGAGCGCCTTGTCCTTCAGGGCGGAGTCGGCGTCGACGCTGGCGAAGCCCAGGCGGGCGGAGGCGGGGAGGTCCATAAACGCCCTCGGGAAACGGGACCGGGCAGCCCCGCAGGGCCGCCCGGGTAGCATATGTCGGCCGCGCCCCGCGGCCGGGTCAGTTGATCGTGTACACCACGTCGACCGACGCCACCGCGCCCGCGCTGTCGGTCGCCCGGCAGGTGAACGTGTAGATCGTCCCGCCACCGACGGTCAGGGTGATCTTCAGTGTCTCCGTCGTCGAGAGCGGCAGAGTTCCTGAAAACCAGTCGAACGTGTACGAGCCGCTCCCCCCGCTCGCCACGCCAACAAGCGACAGGTCGAGCGGCGCGGGGTAGGTGCACGGCGGGTTCCCCCCGGTGTCGACGCCAACCTCCAGCGGCGTCCCGGCCGCGAGCACGGTGACCACGATCCGGTGTGGCGGGCCGCTCGTCGGCACGACTTCGATGAAGTACTCGACGTCGGCCCCCCCTCCCATCGGGAGGGTGACGTCGGCCGTGCCGGGGCTGTCGCCGCCCGGGAATGTGACGGACTGGCTGTCGAAGACCGTCCCGCTCCCGTCGCTCGCGAGCACCGAGACAATGTGGGGCCGGTCCGGGCGGTTGGTGCTGACGGTCACGGTGATCGTCCCGCCCTTCACGACACTCCCGCTCGTCGGGTCATCGATCGTCGGGTAGGCGTCTGGGAGCGCGGAGACGAGCGCGCGGCGGACGACGCGGGCGATGCGGCCGGTGGTCTTCAGGGTGGGCACGGGCGACTACTCCGGGTCAGGGGGTGGGAGGTGTGACGAGGCGGACGTTTCGGAAGGCGGCCCCGGCGTGGTTCACGACCAGACCGAGCCGGGGGCCGATCGGGCCGGCGGCGGCGACCACGCCGTCCTCCGCGAGGAGGGTCACCACCCGGGCGCCGTGGAGGGGCGGAACCCCCACCCCGTCCCAGGTCGCCTCGACGTGCGTGGGCCAGACCGTGACGGCGAGTTGGTGCCACGCGTCGCCGTCCGTCGGCGGGTCGGCGAGCCGCTGCTCCCAGGGGGGGTTGGCGAAGCGCGGGCCCGGCAATTTCTCGGTCCAGCGGAGCAGTTCGAGGCCGGTGTTGACCCGGTAGAACGGCCGCTCGGGCAGCTTCGGCGGGACCACCGTACGGACGAGCTGCACAAGCGCCGACCGCTTGCCCTGAGGCGACGGCCAGTCCGCCGCGCCGACGAACAACCCGGCCCAGGAAGTCTGGTCGCGAGTCGCGGTGAACTGCATCTCGGCTTCGAGGCGGGTGCCTGGCGGGAGCGGGTGGTTCAGAAGTTCGACGCCCAGACAGCCGACCGACCCGACCGAAACCCGGCCGGTCGCGTCGACCTCGACCCCGCCGGGCGCGCTCCCGGGGAGGACGGAGTGCGGGTAGCGGAAGCCGACCGCCGGGCTGATGAAGTCGAACGCCTCCCGCCGGGCCAGCCGCTCGGCCGCGGTCGGCGCCAGGCGGGGCGGCGGTACCAGCGGATCACTCGCGCGGGCACTGGCTTCGGAGACGACCTGCCGACCCGGGCTGGCGGCGACCAGCGCGGCGACCACTGCGAGGACCGCGCCTGCCGCGACGACCCACACGGGGCCCCGCCGCTTCGTCGGGCGGGGCGGCGGCGGGAGCGTCGCCGTGACCGCCCCGCCGGCCAGCCACGCCTCCAGGTCGTCGGCCACGGCCGCGGCCGACGGGTAGCGGTCGGCCGGCCGCTTCGCCAGGCACCGGTGCGCCACCGCCGCCAACTCCGGCGGCGCGGCCGGGTTCGCCTCCAGCACCGGCTTCGGGTTCGCCTCGCGGATTTGTAGGTACACCTCTACCGGGTCGGTGCCCGGGAACGGCCGCTCGCCGGTCAGTAGCTCGTACAGGATGACGCCGACCGCCCAGATGTCGCACGACGGGCTGTAGTCCGCCTTCTGCGCGAACGTCTGCTCCGGCGACATGTACTGCCGCGTCCCCATCGGGGCGCCGGTCACGCTGGCGTCCGAGTCCTCGCCCAGATACTTCACCAGCCCGAAGTCGGCGACGAGCGGCTCGTCGTCGTCGTCGAGGAGGATGTTGTGCGGCTTCAGGTCGCGGTGGAGCACGTCCGCGGCGTGTAACTTGGCGACGGCGCGGGCGACCTTCGCCATCAGCCCGGCAGCGGCCCGTGGGTCCATCCGAAACCGGTCGAGCTGCGTGCTGAGCGCTCCCCCGGGGACGTACTTCATGGTGAAGAACGGCACCCCCTCCCACGTCCCGGCGGCGTACACCGGGATGATGTGGTGGTGCCCGAGTTTGGCCAGCGACTTAAACTCGCGCTCGAACCGCGCCCGGGCCGCCGAGTCGCCGCTGTTGCGCGGGGTGATGAGCTTCAGCGCCTCGGTGCGGTCCAGTTCGGTGTTGCGGACGCGGTACACGGACCCCATGCCGCCCTGGCCGATCTTCTCCAGCAGTTCGTAGGGGCCGAACCGCGGCGCGGTGGTGGACAGGGCCGTGGTCAGGACGCCGGTGCTGGCGCTGCCGTTGAGGGAGCGGGTGGCGCCGGCGGACAGGTCCGACGCCTGGAGGTTGCCGACCGAGGCGACGGCGTCGTCGTCCGACCCCGACCCGGTGACCGTTTCGGGTTCCGCCATGGAACGCCTCCGCGCACCCGGGTCTGAGGATACCCCCGAGCACAGCCGCCGCCACGACAAACTCGTTCTTCTATCTGGGAATACGCACGAACCCTTACGCCCCTGACAAATGAGAGCCGAATGAGAGCCCGTGCCGGGTACGGGGGCGCCGAACCGGCAGAGCGGCACACGCGTCTGCTACGATGATCCGGTGCCGACGAACGGGTGTAGACGCGCGATGACCCTGACTTTTCAGTTCGACGTCGTGGTGGTCGGGGCCGGGCACGCCGGCGTCGAGGCCGCGACCGCCGCCGCCCGGCTCGGGCTGCGCACCTGTCTTCTCACCATGAACGCCGACGCCGTCGGCCAGATGAGCTGCAACCCGGCCATCGGCGGCGTGGCCAAGGGGCAGATCGTCCGCGAGGTGGACGCCCTCGGCGGCGTCATGGGCCGGCTCACCGACGCCAGCGGCATCCAGTTCCGCATGCTGAACGCGAGCAAGGGGCCGGCGATGCACTCGCCCCGCGCCCAGTGCGACAAGAAGCTCTACCAGTTCGCCGCCAAGCGGCTCGTCGAGGAGCAGCCGAACCTCACGCTGCGGCAGGAGATCGTCGAATCCCTGCTCCTGCGCGACGGCCGCGTCGAGGGCGTGATCGCCACCGGCGACACGCGCTACCTGGCGCCGGCGGTCGTGCTCACGACCGGCACCTTCCTCAAGGCGGTGATGCACACCGGCGAGGCGAAGACGGTCGGCGGTCGGGCCGGAGACGCCTCCGCGGAGGGGATGAGCGGCAGCCTCGCCGCCGCCGGCTTCGAGCTGGCCCGCTTCAAGACCGGCACGCCGTGCCGCCTCAACGGCCGCACCATCGACTTCTCCAAACTCACGCCGCAGCCCGGCGACGACCCGCCACGGCCGTTCAGCTTCGGGACGGACCGCGTCACGGTGCCGCAGGTGATTTGCCACAGCACGGAGACGACGCCGGCCGTCCACGACCTGATCCGCGCCAACCTCCACCGGGCGCCGATGTACAGCGGCCAGATCGGCAGCCGCGGGCCGCGCTACTGCCCGAGCATCGAGGACAAGGTCGTCCGCTTCGCCGACAAGGACTCGCACCTGCTGTTCCTCGAACCCGAGGGGCTGAACACCCGCGAGTACTACTGCAACGGCATCAGCACGAGCCTGCCGAAGGACGTGCAGCACGCGATGTTGAAGTTGATTCCGGGGCTGGAGAACGCAGAGGTCATGCGCTGGGGGTACGCCGTCGAGTACGACTACGCCCCCCCGACGCAGCTCCACCCGACGCTCGAAACGAAGCTCGTGGCGGGCCTGTACTTCGCCGGGCAGATCAACGGCACGACCGGCTACGAGGAGGCCGCGGCGCAGGGGCTCGTCGCCGGGCTGAACGCGGCGCTGAAGCTGAAGGGCGAGCCGCCGCTGATCCTCGACCGCAGCCAGGCGTACATCGGCGTGCTGATCGACGACCTCGTGACGAAGGGCGTCGACGAGCCGTACCGGATGTTCACGTCTCGGGCCGAGTACAGGCTGCTGCTGCGGCACGACAACGCCGACCGCCGGCTCACGCCGGTCGGCCGGCGGGTGGGGTCGGTCGGGGCGGAGGCGTGGGGCCGGTACGAAGCGAAGGAAGCGGGAATCGCGGGGCTTCAGAAGCTTCTCGCTTCTACGCGGTCCGACGGGGACACGCTGGAGACGTGGCTTCGCCGCACGGAGGTGGAGTGGGCCGCGCTGAAGGTGCGGCACCCCGCGCTGGCGGACTGGGACGCCCGGCCCGACGTGGTGGAACAGGTCGTGATCGAGGCGAAGTACCGCGGCTACATCGACCGGCAGGCCGCGGAGGTGGCGCGCTTCCGCAAGATGGAGGGGCGCCCGATCCCCGCGGCCTTCGACTACGCCGCAGTGCCCCAGTTGCGGGCCGAGGCGCGCGAGAAGCTGAGCCGTCTGCGGCCCCACAGTCTCGGGCAGGCAAGCCGCGTGAGTGGCATCACGCCGGCCGACTTAGCAGTGCTGTTGTTTTATCTCGATTGAGCCGTTATGCGGGGCCTGCCCGAGGGGGGAAGCCGGGGAACCGGCGGACCCCACGCGGGACGGGTTCCGGTCGCTCGTTGCGGCCGACCCGGGTGGGCCAGCGGTGGCAGCGGGATTCGTCCGCCGCCGCGCCAACCGGCTCGACCCTGCCTCCGACTCGCCGCGCCGGTTGCCGCAGCCGACCCAAATTGCCTTCCTTCCCATCCGGGAATCTGGCAAAATGGCGGAAGCTGCGGGGGCTGGGCGGTCGATGGGAGGGGTGGCCGAGTCGGCAACGGTGCTGACGCCGAACACGCAGGGAAGGTGTGACGCCGCGCTTGCGGCCCTTCGGGGCGAAGCGGGGTAAGCTCGGGAAGGGTTCCGGGTCGTGCGACCGGCTCCGGCTTCCGCGGCACCAGCGCCGCCGGCGGCTGCTCCTGTCTCTTGGTCCGAACAGGTCACCGGGTTACGATGGGTCGGGAGCGGTAAGGACCGCCCGGCCCGCGTGGGTTCACCGCCTTTCCTCCCTCCCCCGGCCTGCGGGGGTGGTACTCGGCAGCAGCGATTCACGGACGGGTTCCGGTCCGCCGCCGGCTCGGCCACGCGCCGCGCGGACCTCCTTCATGCGAGCCGGCCGGAGCCGGCAGGACGGGTACGCGTATGAAGACGGTGTTCACGACCGGCGAAGCGGCGAAGATCTGCAAGGTCAGCCAGCAGACCATCATCCGCTGCTTCGACAACGGTCAGCTCAAGGGGTTCCGGGTGCCCGGCTCGAAGTTCCGGCGCATCCCGCGTGAGGCCCTGTACAAGTTCATGAAGGACAACAACATCCCGACGGACGCTCTGGAGAGCGGCAAGCGGAAGGTGTTGCTCGTGGACGACGACCCGGACCTGGTGGACACCGTCCACCGCGCCCTGCAGGACGACGGCCGGTTCGAGGTGCGGATCGCCTCGAACGGGTTCGACGCCGGCATGATGGTGAAGGAGTACCGGCCGGACCTGATCATCCTCGACGTGATGCTGCCGGACATTAACGGCAAGGAGGTCTGCCACCGGGTGCGGGCCGACAACACGATGGAGGACGTCCGCATCATCTGCATCAGCGGCATGATCGAGGACGACAAGGTTCAGGAGCTGAAGCTGGCCGGCGCGGACGACTTCGTCGCCAAGCCGTTCGACGTGGACGTGCTGATCGAGAAGATGTGCGTCCAGCTGGACATCGAGGTCGCGGCGGTCGCGTAGGCGTTGATGATCGAGGATTGAGGATCGAGGATTGGGAGGGGCCGACGGCACTTCCCGATTCCTCCCAATCATCAATCCTCGATCATCGATCATAAATGGAGAGTCCCGTGCCACGGACGGCGGTGGGGCGGCGCGCGGCGGACCTGCCGTGGCTGTGCCCGAACACGACCGGGCTGGTCGCGCTGGCCGAGCGGCCGGACGACCTCCCCGCGCTCGCCGTCGCCGACCCAGCGTTGCTGGCATTTCTTGCGCGGTTCGCGCTCGGCACGGACGGCCGCGTCTGCCCCCAACGCTTGAACGGACCGCAGTTGCCCGAGGCGGCGGCCGCGTTCCTCGCTCACTCCGAAGCCGGCTGGCTCGACCCGCTCTCGGCGGTAATCGTTGAGATCGATGCCGTCGGCGGCCGCGCGGCGGAAGTAGCACGATCGCTCGCCGAACAGACGGGCCGCGCCGACCCGGACGCCGCGGAATTGGCCGCGCGGTTGGCGCCGCTCGGGTGGTACGCCGTCGCCGCGGCGGACAGGGCGGCCGCGGTTGCGTGCCTGCGGGCCGCGGACCCGGCTGCCTACCAGCGCGAGCATTGGGGACACGACGCCCATGCAATCACCCGGCGGCTGACGATGCGGTGGCGCTTCCCCGGGTGGTTGGCGACTGCGCTCGGCGGGCTCGGCCTGCCGGACTCGGCGCGCGCCGACGCCCTGGCCGACGTGGTGGCGCTGGCCGTCGCCGAAGCCCAGCGCGAGACCCGCGACCTGGGGCTGACGCCGAAGGTGGACGTTCAGCGGCTGCACGCCCGCCTGGCGAGCGGCCCGCGTCAGCGGGCTGTGCCTTTCGTCGCTGATGGGTGGGAGCAAGCGCACGCCGACGCGGGCCGCTCGCCTTCGGCCCTCAACCCGAATCCGTACCGCGTGCCGCTGCTACCGACGTTGCTCCGCACCGCCGCCGACGCCCGCCGCCGCAACGGCGCCGCGCTGGTGCTGCGCCTGGAAGCCGAGATCGACACGCTGCACGCCCGGCTCGCTGATGAGACCGCAAACGTCGATTTGCAGGCGGCGAAACTGGCGGCGCTGGCCGAGTTCGCGGCCGGGGCCGGGCACGAGATCAACAACCCGCTCGCCGTCATTTCGGGCCACGCCCAGCGGCTCATTCGCACCGAACAGGACGACGACCGCGCCGACAGTCTTCGCACCGTCGTCCGCCAGACGCAGCGAATTGCCGGCATCCTCCGCGAGGTGATGCAGTTCGCCCGCCCGCCGAAGCCCACGCCCGGCCGGGTGGCGGTCGCGGAGTTGTTCGCGGCGGTGGTGACGGAGCAAGAGCCGTTCGCCGCGGAGCGGTCGGTGCGGCTCGAGGCGACCGACGCCGCCGGGTCCGTCGACGCCGACGCGGGTCAGCTACGGACGGCGGTCGCGGCGGTCGTCCGCAACGCGATCGAGGCGGCCGGCGCCGACGGCTGGGTCCGCCTCCGGGCCGAAGCCGGCGCGACGACCGTGCGGCTCCTGGTCGAGGACGGCGGGCCGGGACTGACGGCGGACGTGGCGACGCACGCCTTCGACCCCTTCTACTGCGGCCGACCCGCCGGTCGCGGTCGCGGGCTCGGCCTGCCGACCGCCTGGCGCCTGGCCCGCCAGAACGGCGGCGACCTGCGCCACGAACCCGGCGCAGGCCCCACGCGGTTCGTGTTCACGTTCCCCGCCGCGCGGGAATCGGCATTCCCGACGCGGGAAGCGGCGTAGTCGATTTCGGTCCCTCCACGTCTTGAGTTCCGACACGCTCCGCCCTACGATTCGATCAGTTTCTCACCGGTCGCCGGGACGGAGTCCCGTCATGTGGCCGCGAACTCTGTACGATCTGGCGCGTGGCGCGGCGGATCTGATTTTTCCGCCCGCCTGCCTCCTCTGCGACGCCGCCGAGGCCGAAGCCGCGCCGTTCCGGCATGGGTTCTGCTCGGCCTGTCGCGACGCCCTGACCGCCGATCCGGCGGCACGGTGTCCGAAGTGTGCGGCGACCGTCGGGCCGCACACCGACCTGAAGGGCGGTTGCCCGGCGTGCCGGGGCCGCGGCTTTGGGTTCGACGCCACCGTCCGACTCGGCCCGTACGACGGGTCCTTGCGGGCCGCGATCTTGAAGACGAAGGGCTCGGCGGGCGAGCCGGTAGCCGAGATGCTCGGGCGGACGCTGGCCGAGGCGCGGGCGACCGAGTTGCGGGCGCTCGCGGCGACGGTGGTTGTGCCGGTTCCGCTGCACTGGCGCCGCAGATTGACACGCGGCTACAACCAGGCCGCTGCCGTCGCCGACGAGCTGGCGGCGGCGTTGAAGTTGCCCCTACGACCGGCGTGGCTGGTGCGGACGAAACCGGCCGAGCAACACACACAACCCTCCGCGACGGCACGGGCCGTGAACATCCGGGGCGCTTTCCGCGTGGGGCGCCGTGCAAGTTTCGCCGGGGCGTCGGTCCTCGTGGTGGATGACGTGATGACCACCGCGAGCACCGCGGCGGAGGCCGCCCGGATGATTCGAGCGGCGGGGGCGAGCCGGGTTGGAGTTGCCGTGTTGGCCCGGGCGTAACGGTCGTGTCGAGGGGACCAGGAACGCCGGCCAGGACAGGCGGCGACACCCGGCGGGGGGTACCCGGCGGGCAAACTGCTGGTGAAGGACCGCCGGCGCGTCTGATAGAGAACGAGTATCCCGTGCGGGACGCTGTTCGGGGGAGCGGCGGCCCGCCGGCTTCTGGGGGACGAGTTACCATGTTGCGGTTCGCGCTCGCGGCGGTGGGGGTGGCGCTTTCACTCGGGTCGGCCGCGGCCAACCCCGCCGCCCTGTTCGCCGAGAAGGTGAAGGACTTCGGCCCGACCCCGCGGGGGCCGGTCGTCACCCACTACTTCCGCTTCACCAACACCACCAACCAGACGCTGACGCTCGGCCAGCCGCGCGTCTCGTGCGGCTGCGTGTCGGCGTCGGTCAGCCAGTTCACCGTCGCCCCCGGGCAGTCGGCCGCGATCATCGCGCAAATGAACACCACCCGCGCCGGCCCGGCCAACGTCACGAAGTCGGTGACCGTGTACGTGCCGTTCGTCTCCCCGAGCGCGACGGAGGTGTCGCTGCGGGTGCAGGCGGTGATCCGCGACGACCTGATCCTGTCGCCGGACACGATTAACCTCGGCACCGTCCGCAAGGGCCAGGCTCACAACGGGCAGACGAAGGTGACGTTCACCTCCGACCCGGGGTGGCAGGTGAGCGAGGTGACCAGCACCGGGGCGTTCGTGAAGGCCGAGGCGAAGCTGGAGTCGCGGCAGGGCTCGATGGTGACGTACGCCGTGACGGTGACGCTCGACAAGGACTGCCCGGCCGGGTTCTGGGCCGCCGACCTGTACCTGAAGACGTCGAACCCTGGGGTGGCGTCGGTCCGCGTGCCGGTGCTGGTGACGGTGACGCCGCCGGTGACGGTCAGCCCCGCGGCGGCACAGACCGGCGAGGAACCTGCGACGACCGCGCGGCCGTAACGTGTGGCCGGCTTCCAACCGGCCTAGCGGACTCAGTCCGGTTGGGAGCCGCCCCCAAGAAAATCTCAGGGCCGTCCCTGGGCTTTTCTACCTTGCCCCCCGCTCTGCGGGGGTGAGTGCATTTAGCCGCTCCGCGGCATGCCCCGTTTCTCCCCTCAGCAAGCTGAAGGGTTAACAGGCAGGCCGCGGAGCGGCCTAACACTCGTTCCCCCGCTCCGCGGGGTAACGAGATCGGTCCGTCTCAGCCTGAGACAGACGGGCGGCTCGTTCCCCCGCGGAGCGGGGGAACGAGGCTTCACACTTGCTCGTTCGGGTACTCGTGGTCGAGGATCGTCTTGATCGTTGGCATCCCGACCGGCGGGGCGAGGCCGGACAGCACACCGGTGTACCGCGCGAAGTAGTAATCCACGATCTCCTCACCCGCCGCCGTCCGCATCAGGCGGCCGAGTTCGGCCGCTCGCTCAGCCCGAGACTTCGACGGGTCCGCCTCCCCAGGACCGCGGTACTCCTGACCCCAGTTCAGATTCATCACATCCCTCCGATGCGGCATGCGCCGCTTTGCCACCAGTCGGAAGACCGGCGACGCCCCGAGTCTCGGGGCTACGCGGGCAGTCCCCGGGCTTTTTTGCGCGCATCGATTCCGTATCCCATCCGGCGTGCCCACCCTCTCCGAGGCCGCGCCGGACATGCCGGATTCGCTCCCCCAGCCCTTCAAGAAGCTCCTCGTCGCCAACCGCAGCGAGATCGCCACCCGGGTGTTCCGCTCGGCCCACGAGCTCGGCATCCGCACGGTCGCGGTGTACAGCCACGAAGACCGCTTCGCCCTCCACCGGTTCAAGGCCGACGAGGCGTACCAGGTCGGCAAGCCCGGCGAGCCCATCCGCTCGTACCTCGACATCCCCGGCATCGTGGCTCTGGCGAAGTCCGTGGGCGTGGACGCGATTCACCCCGGCTACGGCTTCCTGAGCGAGAACGCCGGCTTCGCCCGCGCCTGTGCCGACGCCGGCATCACGTTCGTCGGCCCGAAGCCGGACATCCTCGACAACCTCGGCGACAAGGTCGCAGCCCGCGCCATCGCCAAGAAGGCCGGCGTCCCCGTCCTGTCGGGGACTGACAACCCGCTGACATCCGCCGACGCGGCTTCGACACTCGCCGACGCGCTGGGTTACCCGGTGATCGTGAAGGCGTCGATGGGCGGCGGCGGGCGCGGGATGCGGGTGGTGCGGTCGGCGGACAAGTTGAAGGAGTCGGTGGAGTCGGCCCAGCGCGAGGCGGGCACGGCGTTCGGCGTGCCGGACGTGTTCCTGGAGAAGTTCGTCGAGCGGGCCAAGCACATCGAGGTGCAGCTGATCGGCGACCGCCACGGCGGGCTCGTTCACCTGTTCGAGCGCGACTGCTCCATCCAGCGGCGGCACCAAAAGGTCGTGGAGTTGGCCCCCGCCCCGAACCTGCCCGAGAAGGTGCGGAAGGAGATTCTCGACGCGGCGCTGGCGGTCGGCGGCGCGGTCGGGCTCGACAACGCGGGCACGGTCGAGTTCCTGTACGACACCGACGCCGGCAAGGTGTACTTCATCGAAGTCAACCCGCGCATCCAGGTCGAGCACACGGTCACCGAACAGGTGACGGGCTTCGACATCGTGCGCAGCCAAATCCTGATCGCCGGCGGGCTCCCCCTGAATCACCCCGAGGTGGGGCTGGTGCAGGAACAGATCGCCACGCAGGGGTTCGCCATCCAGTGCCGGGTGACGACGGAAGACCCCGCGAACGGCTTCGTGCCCGACTACGGCCGGCTGACGGCGTACCGCTCCAGCGGCGGCCCCGGCGTGCGGCTCGACGGCGGCACCGCGTTCGGCGGGGCGATCATCACGCCGTACTACGACTCGCTGCTGGTAAAGGTGACCGCCAGCGGCCGCCGCTTCGCCGACGCCGCAACGCGGATGGAGCGCTGTCTGCAAGAGTTCCGCATCCGCGGCGTGAAGACGAACATCCCGTTCCTGCTGAACCTGATCGAGCACCCGGAGTTCCTGGCCGGGAACGTGACGACGCGGTTCCTGGACGAGACGCCGGACCTGTTCAAGCTGTCCGGCCGCCGCGACCGCGCGACGAAGCTGCTCGCCTACGTCGCCGACGTGATCGTGAACGGCCACCCGGAGGTCCGTGGTGAAGGGGTGAAGGGGCGAAGGGGCGAAGGGGTGACGACCGGGCCGGGTTCCCTCACCCCTTCACCCCTTCACCCCTTCACCCCTTCACCGGCGCTCCCTGAAGGCACCCGCGATTACTTCAAGGCCCACGGCGCCAAGAAGCTCGCCCAGTGGGTGAAGGAGCAGAAGCGCCTCCTCGTCACCGACACGACGATGCGCGACGCCCACCAGTCGCTCCTGGCGACGCGGATGCGCACCGCCGACATGCTCGCCGTCGCCCCGCGCTACGCCGCGGCGCACGCCAACTTCTTCTCCCTGGAGATGTGGGGCGGCGCCACCTTCGACACGTCGATGCGCTTCCTCAAGGAGTCGCCGTGGGACCGGCTCGCCCGGCTGCGCGAGGCGGTGCCAAACATCCTGTTCCAGATGCTGCTCCGGGCCGCGAACGCCGTCGGCTACTCGAATTACCCCGACAACGTGGTGGACGAGTTCGTCCGCCTCTCGGCGCAGCACGGCATGGACATCTTCCGCGTGTTCGACGCCAACAACTGGCTGCCGAACCTCCGCGTCGGCGTCGAGGCCGTGCTGAAGACCGACGCCATCTGCGAAGCGGCCGTGTGCTACACCGGCGACATCCTCGACCCGCGGCGCGACAAGTATTCGCTGACCTACTACGTGACACTGGCGAAGGAACTGGAGAAGCTCGGCACGCACTTCCTGGCCATCAAGGACATGGCCGGCCTGCTCAAGCCGTACGCCGCGAAGAAGCTCGTGAAGGCGCTCCGCGAGGCGGTCGGGCTGCCGATCCACTTCCACACGCACGACTCGGCCGGCGGGCAGGTCGCGGCCTACGTCATGGCCGCGGAGGAAGGCGTCGATATCGTCGATTGCGCCTTCGCCCCGCTGGCCGGGAACACGGCGCAACCCAGCCTCAACGCGCTGCAAGAGACGCTGCGCTTCACCGACCGCGACCCCGGTTTCGACTTCGACACGCTGCGCGAAACGGCCCTCTACTGGGAGCGCGTCCGCGGCTACTACGCGGCGTTCGAGACGGGGCAGCTGGCGGCGTCGGCCGACGTGTACCAGCACGAAATGCCCGGCGGCCAGTACGCCAACCTGTACCAGCAGGCGCAGTCGCTCGGGCTCGGCGACCGGTGGGCGGAGGTCGGCCCGATGTACGCCGCCGTGAACCAGCTGTTCGGCGACATCGTCAAGGTCACGCCCACGTCGAAGGTTGTGGGCGACGCGGCGCTGTTCCTCCTGTCGCACGGCCTGACACCGGCGGACGCGCTCGACCCGAAGAAGGCCGTGTCGTTTCCCGAGTCGGTGGTCGAGTTCTTCGAGGGGAAGCTCGGCCAGCCGCCGGGCGGGTTCCCGAAGGAGCTCCAGGCGAAGGTGCTGCGCGGCAAGAAGCCGCTGACCGACCGCCCGGGGGCGCTTCTCTCGCCGACCGACTTCGGCAAGGCGCGGGTCGACTTGGAGAAGAAGCTGGGCCGGCCGGCGAGCGAGACGGACGTGATCTCCTACGTCCTGTACCCGAAGGTGTTCCCCGAGTTCGCCGCGGCCGAGGCCAAGTACTCGGACCTGAGCGTGCTGCCGACGCCGGTGTTCTTCCACGGCATGGAGAAGGGCGACGAGGTCAGCATCGAGATCGAGTCGGGTAAGACGTTGATCGTGAAGTTCCTGACAGTCGGCGAGCCGCAGCCGGACGGCCGGCGCGTCGTGTACTTCGAGCTGAACGGCCAGCCGCGCGAGGTCGTGGTGGTGGACCGGTCGCTCGACGCGACCGCGACCAAGAGCCGCCCGAAGGCCGAGGTCGGGAACGCCAAGCACGTGGCGGCGCCGATGCCCGGCGCGGTGGTGGGAGTGGCCGTGGCCCCGGGCGAGGAGGTCGCCGCCGGGCAGAAGCTGATGACGCTCGAAGCGATGAAGATGGAGACGACGCTCTACGCCACCGTGGCAGGCAAGGTGGCCGAGGTGCTGGTCCGCCCCGGCATCCCGGTCGAGGGTGGCGACCTGGTGGTGCGATTCGAGTAACCGCGGAGGTGCCCCGTGCTCACGACCCTCGTTACCGCCCTCGCCCTCGCCCAGCCGCCGACCATCACCGCCGCCGCCGGCACCGGCGAGAAGGGCTTCGCCGGCGACGGCGGCCCCGCCACGAAGGCCAAGCTCGACCAGCCGTTCGACGTGGCGTTCGACCGCGCCGGGCACCTCTACTTCTCCGACACGTTCAACCACCGCATCCGCAAGGTGGACGCCAAAACCGGCGTGATCACCACGGTCGCCGGGTGCGGCAAGAAGAGCTACCACGGCGACGGCGGCCCGGCCACCGCTGCCGGCCTGAACGAACCCTACGGCGTGGAGCTGGACGCCGACAGCAACCTGTACATCGTGGACCGCCTCAACTTCGTCGTGCGCCGCGTGGACGGCAAGACCGGCGTCATCACCACCGTCGCGGGGAACGGCAAGGCGGCCTACGGCGGCGACGGCGGCCCCGCCACGCAGGCCGGGCTGAAGGAGCCGAACGGCATCTGCCTCGACGGCAAGGGGAAGCTCTACATCGCCGACGTGGCCGACCACCGCGTCCGCGTCGTGGACCTGAAGACGGGGATCATCACCACCCTGTGCGGCACCGGCAAGGGGGCCCGCGCAGGCGACGGCGGGCCGTTCAAGGAGGCCTCGCTCCTGGGCCCGCGGGCGGTCGCGATCGGGCCGGACGGCAAGCTCTACGTCGTCGAACGCAACGGGAACTGCGTCCGCCGTATCGACCTCACCACGGGCACGATCGAGCGCTTCGCCGGCACCGGCGTGCGCGGCTACACCGGCGACGGCGCCGCGGCGCTGGACGCCACTTTCGACGGCCCGAAGGAGATCGACATCGACAAGGCCGGCAACGTGTACGTGGTGGACACCGAGAACGAGGCCATCCGCCGCATCGACGCCAAGACGCGGGTGGTGACGACGGTGGCGGGTCGCGGCCGCACCAAGACGCCGGGTCAGGGCGACGGTGGCCCGGCGACAGCAGCGACGCTCGGCCGGCCGCACGGCGTGGCGGTCGGCCCCGACGGGGGGCTGTACATCGGCGACACGAACGCCCACCGCATCCGCGTCGTGCGGTGAGCCTAGAGAAGCGACGCGATCACGAACCCGCCGCCGAACGCCGCCAGCAGCAGCAGCGCCACGGCGACTACGAGAATCGCCGCCTTACGCGGGCTCACGATCCACGTCCCGTTGCCGCCGTCGAGGCTCTGCACGTCCATGCCGCTGACGGGCGTCGGGCCGCGCTTCGGCGGCGGCGGGGCGACGTCTTCGACGGGCGGCAGCTCGCGCGGCAGGCCGAGCAACTCGTCCACGTCGCCGGTCTCGAACAGCGAGTCGCCCGGCTTCATTTGCTTCTTCGGCGCAGCCGGCTTCGGCGGCGGGGCGACCTTCACCTGCGGCCGCGGCGGCGCCACCACCGGCGACGTGGGCTCCGGGCCGGTGAGGCCGAGCAGCTCGTCGATCTCGTCGAGTTCCTTCGGCACCGGGCCGTCGCCGTTCGGGTTCGGCACGGTCACCAGCCCCGCACACTGCGGGCACGGGATGTCGGTGCCGGCCTTGCGGGTGGCGATCCCGAGGAGGCGGTTGCAGTGCGGGCAGCGGAACCGAATCGGCATCGGCGGCCCTCCGCGGGCCAGGCGGGTGACGGGGGACGCAGACAGTATAACGCAGGTCGCCGGCCGGTGTCGAATCCGTAACCCAACCGCATGACCGATCCCACCTGGACGCCGCCGCCGGGCACCCGCGGCCTGATCTTCGACTGCGACGGCACGCTCGCGGACACAATGCCGGCCCACTACCGCGCCTGGACGGCGATGCTCGGCCGCCACGGCATCGCCTTCACCGAACGGCGCTTCTACGAGCTCGGCGGCGTCCCCACGGCGCAGATCATTCGCATCCTCTCCGCCGAGACCGGCGTCCCGGTCGCCGACGTGGACGTGATGGTCGTCGAGAAGGAAACCTTGTTCCTGACGCACATTCACGCGATCCAGCCGCTCGAATCCGTGGTTGCGGTCGCGGCGGCCCACCGCGGCCGGCTGCCGATGGCCGTCGCCAGCGGCGGCTACCGCGAAACCATCACGCGCACACTCGACCAGCTCGACGTCCGCGACTGGTTCGACGCGGTCGTGACGGCCGAGGACACCACCCGCCACAAGCCGGAACCGGACGTGTTCCTGGAAGCCGCCCGCCGAATCGGTGTGCCGCCCGCGGCGTGCGTCGTGTTCGAGGACACCGACATCGGCCTGGAGGCGGCCCGCCGCGCCGGCATGGCGTCGGTCGATGTGCGGCGGCCGTTCTAGAATGCCAGGATGGCCGACGACCCCCCGAAGAAGAAGCGCCGGCCGTTCTGGCGGAAGCGCGTCCGCCGCAGCACCGCCGCCGGCGAGCACAAGCCCGTCCTTCTCGCCGAAGTCCTCGACGCCCTGAAGCCGCAACCGGGCCAGACCGTCGTCGATTGCACGCTCGGCTTTGCCGGGCATTCCGTCGAGTTGCTAAAGGCCGTGGGCCCGGACGGCCTCCTCGTCGCCACCGACCTCGACCCCGCGAACCTGGAACCGGCCCGCACCAAGCTGGACGCCGTCGGCGGGCTGTTCGCGCTGCACCACACCAACTTCGCCGGCCTGTCCTACGTCCTCGGTGCGGAGGGCGTCGCCGGCGTCCACGGGCTCCTCGCCGACCTGGGCATGTCGAGCATGCAGGTGGACGACCGCGGCCGCGGCTTCTCGTTCATGCGCGCCGGCGCGCTCGACATGCGGATGGACCCGACCCGCGGCCGCACCGCCGCCGACCTGCTGGCGACGCTGCCGGAAACCGAACTCGCCGCCGCCTTCCGCGAGTTCGGCGACGAGCCGCAGGCCGACGCCATCGCCGCGGCAATCGTGGCCCGGCGCGACACCGACCCGGTGACGACGACGCAGGCGCTGCGCGAGGTGGTGGAGGCCGCGGCGCCGGTGGTGCTGGACCGCACGCCGGGGGCGCCGCCCGAGCGGAAGCAGCGGCTCGCCCCGGTCACGCGAGTGTTCCAGGCGTTGCGCATCCGCGTCAACCGCGAGCTCGACAACCTCCGCCAATTGCTCCGCGTCCTGCCCGACGTGCTCGCCCCGGGCGGCACCGCGGCGATCATCAGCTTCCACAGCGGCGAGGACCGGCTCGTGAAGGCGGCCTTCCGCGCCGGGCTCCGCGCCGGCGTGTACGCCGCGGTGTCGGACGACCCCACCCGGCCGACGTTCGACGAGCGGAAGGCGAACCCGCGGTCGCGGTCGGCGAAGCTCCGGTGGGCGCGGCGGGCGTAAACTACCGTCATGCACCCCGCCGACCACGACGAGCGCCTCGCCGCCCTGATCGAGCAGCTGACCGCCGAGCAGAAGGCCGGCCGTCGCGCAGACATCACCGCCGCAGCAGCCGCGAACCCCGATCTGGCGGCGGAGCTGACCGACCTGTGGGCCGTCGCCCAGTTCGCGGCCCTCGCCGTCCCTACCCCCACCGTCGCCTACGACCCGCGCCCGACGACACCGGCTGCCGCCGCGCCCGCCGCGCCGCCGCGGGCGTTCGGCGACTTCGAGATCGTCGGCGAGCTGGGCCGCGGCGGCATGGGCGTCGTGTACAAGGCCCGGCAGAAAAGCCTCGACCGCACGGTCGCCTTGAAGATGATCCGCGAGGCGCACCTGGCGAGCCCCGACGACGCGGCCCGGTTCCGCACCGAGGCCGCGGCGACGGCCCGGCTGAAGCACCCGAACATCGTGACCGTGTACGAGGTGGGCACGGTCGGCGGACAGGCGTACCTGTGCATGGAGTACGTTGATGGCCCGACGCTCGCCCAACGGGTCGCGGCCGACGGCCCGCTGCCGCCGCGCGAGGCGGCCCGGCTCGTGGCCGTCATCGCGCGGGCCGTCCAGCAGGCGCACGCGGAAGGCATCCTGCACCGCGACCTGAAGCCGTCCAACATCCTCCTCGGTAACGCGGAATGCGGAATGCGGAATGCGGAATTCCCGTCCCCGGCTCCCGGCTCGGATTCCGCATTCCGCAATCCGCAATCCGCACTCAAGGTGAGTGACTTCGGCCTCGCCAAGCGGCTCGACAGCGGCGGCACGCTGACCCGCACCGGGGCCGTCGTCGGCACGCCGGCGTACATGAGCCCCGAGCAGGCCGGCGGCCGCAAAGACCTGACCGCCACCGCCGACGTGTACTCGCTCGGCGCCATCCTCTACGAACTCCTCACCGGCCGGCCGCCGTTCCAGGCCGCGCACCCCGTCGACACGCTGTTGCTCGTGCTGGAACAGGAGCCGGTGCCGCCGCGCGACCTGAACCCGACCGTGGACCGCGAGCTGGAACTTGTCTGCCTCAAGTGCCTCCAGAAGCCGCCGGAGTTGCGCTACCCGTCGGCCGGGCTGCTCGCCGCCGACCTGGAAGCCTATGCGGCCGGTGAACCGATCGCGGCGCAGCCGAGCGGGCTGCGGTTCCTGCTGGCGCGCGTGTTCCGCGAGACGCACCACGCCGAGGTGCTGGAGAACTGGGGCAAGCTGTGGATGTGGCACAGCCTCATGATCTTCCTGCTGTGCCTCGCCACGCAGGCGATGGCGTGGGCGAGTGTCGGCGACCACGTGTACTACCTGGCCCTGTGGTCGGTCGGGCTGGTGACGTGGGGGGCGATCTTCTGGCAGCTGCGGCGCCGCGCCGGGCCGGTGCTGTTCGTGGAGCGGCAGATCGCGCACGCCTGGGCGGCGGGCGTGAGCGCGAGCATCATCATGTTCGGCATCGAGTGGATCATCCCGCTGCCGGCGCTGTCGCTGTCGCCGGCGGTGGCGGTCGCGGCCGGGATGGTGTGCCTGTTCCAGGCCGGCATTCTGTCGGGGAAGTTCTACCTGTGGGCGGCGCTGAACTTCGCCGCCGCGCTGGTCATGCCGCTGATCCCGGGAGCGAGCGTCCTCCTGTTCGGCGTGGTGTCGGCGCTGTCGTTCTTCATCCCGGGCCGGGCTTACCACCGGCAGCGCGTGCTGGCGGACGCCCGCCGCGCTCGTACCGCTTGAGATCATGATGACACGGATTCGTCGCTGGGCCGTCCGCCTCGTCCTTGCCGCGGGCGCGCTCGTGTTGCTCGTCGGCGGGCTGGTCGCGCTGAACGGCCTCGTCCTCGCCGACCGGCAGGCGCCGCGGATGCGCCACTACGCCGACGTGGCAGTCACCCCGTCGGCGTCCGCGCCGGGGGAGTTGACGGTCGTGGCGTACAACGTGGCGAAGGGCTTCGCGCATCGCGGCGGGCTGCGGTTCGACAGCCGCACCGCCGTCGAGGCGCGCGTCTCGAAGATGGCCGCGGTCGTGCGGGCCGAGAAGCCCGATCTGCTGTTCCTGTCCGAGGCGCTGACCGAGCTGGCGCCGTGCCCGGTGGATCAGGTCGAGCGGTTCGCGCGGGAGTGCGGGCTGCCGCACGTCGCCACCGGCGAGAACTACAACCTCGGCGTCCCCGGCCTCCGCGTCGTCGGCGGCAACGCCATCCTGTCGCGGCTGCCGCTGACACCGGTCGCGAACATCGACCTGGCCGGGCGCCAGCCCTTTTGGGTGACGAAGAACAACCGCCGCGCCCTGTTCGCGTCGGCCGAGATCGGCGGGAAGCCGGTGCTGCTCGGGGCGCTGCACAACGACTCGTTCGACATGCGGAACAACGCCGCGCAGGCGCGGCAGTTATTGGAGTTCATCGGCGACCGGTCCTGCGTGCTGGCGGGTGACTTCAACAACCGGCCGGGCGAAGAGTCGATCCGCCTGGTCCGCGACAGCGGCCGGTTCAGCGGCGCATTCGACGGCCCGCCGACGTACTTCGAGGGGAAGCGGGCCGAGCGGCTCGACTACGTTTTCGCCCCCGCCGCGTGGGAGCTGCTTGAATCCCGTGTCGTCCCCGATGACACATCGGACCACCGCCCGCTGGTGTGCCGCTTCCGGGTCCGGTGACACCTCACCCCGCCGAGGGCAGCCCCGGCAGGCCGTCGATACTGGTGCGGTTCTTCTTCGCCCGGTAGTCGCTCAACGCCTCGGGGCTCTTCTTCTCGCACCACTCGGTCAGCTGCGGGCGGTCGCCGGCGTACTCGTAGCGCGGCACCGCGTAGCCGCACGAGATGGCGATCCGCTCCACCTCCAGCACCACCACCGACCGCACCCCCGGCAGCTCGGGGAAGTGCGGCGCGAGTTCCGCCCACGCGGCGTCGGTCGGCTCCACGGCGCGGCCGCGGCCGTACAGCCGGAGGATGCGCGGCCGGCCCTCGAATGCACAGAACATCACCGTCAGCCGGCCGTTCTCCCGGAGGTGGGCGATCGTTTCGACACCGCTGCCGGTCAGGTCGAGGTACGCCACCGTCGTCGGGCCGAGCACGCGGAACGTGTCCAGCCCCTTCGGCGACAGGTTGACGTGGCCGTCGGCCGCCAGCGGGGCCGTCGCCACGAAGAACACGTGCTGCCGCGAAATGAACCGCCTCAGGTCGTCGTCGAGCCCCTCAAATACCTTCCCCACGCGGCCCCCTTTCACGCCCCAAAGCACAATGAAATTCACGCAAGTCGGCCGGCCGGCGGCGTTGCAACGGCGGAAGGGACGGACGAAACAACGAACCCCGCGAGGAGCCGAGTCATGTTCCGCAAGCTGATCCTGGCCGCCGTCGTCACCACCGCCACGGCCGCCGCCGCCGACGCCCAGCCGCTCCCCTACGGCCCCTACGGCCCCGGCCGGCACGAGCCCCACGGCCCCCGCTACCCGCAGCGCGACCGCCACGACTACGAGGTGCTGGTCCGCCACCACGGCCACTGGGACCGCTACCGCGTGTTCGACGACCTGTACGAGGCGCGCCGGGCGGTGTACTGGCTCGAACGCACCGGCCGCGACGCCCGCATCGAGGTCGTTCACCGGCACTGGTGAGGGCTCGAACCCCGCGGCCCGAGTCGTATTCTAACCCGGTTCGCCCTCTCCGTTCGTGGTCGCCGGGGGTTCAGATGGCCGAGATTCGTGGGTTCCGCGGGTTCCGCTACGACCTGGGCACGGTCGGGTCGCTCTCCGACGTGGTGGCCCCGCCCTACGACGTGATCGGCCCGGAGCTGCAACAGAAGCTCTACGACCTGAGCCCGCACAACGCCATCCGCCTGGAACTGACGAAGGACGAGCCCGGCGACGACGAGAGCGAGAACAAGTACACCCGCGCCGGCCAGACGCTCCGCAACTGGATCGCCGAGGACGCCCTGCGGCAGGACACGGCCCGGTCGCTGTACGTGTACGAGCAGGAGTTCGAGGCCGAGGGGAAGACGTACACCCGCCGCGGCTTCTTCGCCCGCGTCCGCCTCGAACCGTTCGGCACGGGTCGCATCTTCCCGCACGAACAGACGATGAGCGGCCCGAAGGCCGACCGGCTGAAGCTGTACCAGGCGACGGGGTTCAACCTGTCGCCGGTGTTCGGCCTGTACCCCGACCCGGAGATCGAAGTCTTCCGGGTGCTGGAGCCGTTCACGCGGAAGGGGCCGCCGCTGGTGGCGAAGGACCACCTGGGCGTGACGAGCCGGCTGTGGGTGATTACCGACACGCAGGCGATCAGCGCCGTCATCGGCCTGATGGGGCCGAAGCCGGTGTTCATCGCCGACGGCCACCACCGCTACGAGACGGGCCTGAAGTACGCCGAGGAGCAGGGCGCGACCGACCCCGAGGCGCCGGCGAACTACTGCCTGATGATGCTGGTGAGCATGGGCGACCCCGGCCTCATCATCCTGCCGACGCACCGGCTCGTGAGCGGGCTTCCCGCGGTCACGGCGGCGCAGGTGGAGGCTGCGCTGGGCGAGCACTTCGAGGTAGTCGGCCGGTTCGACAACGCCGAGGAGTGCTGGGAGCACCTGGAGATGGACGGCGGCCAGGACGTACTCGGGTTCGGGACCGTGGCCGACGGGAAGTGGTTCGCCGCGAAGCTGCGCGACCCCGCGGTGATGGCCGGGCTGGCGCCGGAGCAGTCGGCCGAGTGGCAGGGGCTCGGCGTCAGCATCCTGCACAAGCTGGTGCTGGAGAAGCAACTCGCGGCGCTCGGCACGCCGTCGCTGACGTTCGTCCACCTCGTGAAGGAGGTGACGGACGCGGTCGCGGCAAAGGCGTGTCAGCTGGCCGTGCTGGTGCCGCCGGCGACCATGGAACACGTCGAGGAGATCGCCGGTAACCGCGAGAAGATGCCGCAGAAGTCGACGTACTTCTACCCGAAGCTGCTGACGGGGCTCGTGTTCAATTCGCTGAAGAAGGACTGATAGGATTCGCCGCTAGCGGCTTCGCGGCGTGGGCGCCGCCAAGCCGCAAGCGGCGGAACTATGACACCCACCACCGCCACGCGGCGCCCAGTAACAACTTCACCTTCTCGCCCTTCCCCACCTCGGGCCGCCGCGCCCACACGTCGTACCCCTGCCGCTCGACGGCCCGCAGGATCGCCCGGCCGCCGGCGATGAACAGGTCGATGTCCACCCGCGCCTCGCGCGGCAGCAGCGGCAGCAGCTTCGCGCCGCGGTCGAAGTAGCCGCGGGCGCGCTCGACCTCGAAGCGCATCAGATCGCGGAACGCCGGCGTACACCGCCTGGCATCCAACTCGTCGTCGGCGTACCCGAGGCGGGCGCGGTCCTCGGCCGGCAGGTAGACGCGACCGATGGCGAAGTCGCGGGCCACGTCCTGCCAGAAGTTGGCGAGCTGCAGGCCGGTACACACCTCGTCGGACAGCGCCGCCCGCTCGGGACTGAAGCAGCCGAACAGGTACAGCACCAGCCGGCCGACGGGGTCGGCGGAGCGGCGGCAGTAGTCACGCAGTTGCGCGAAGGTGTCGTACCGCTTGATGATCTGGTCCTGCTCGAAGGCAGAGAGCAAATCCAGGAACGGCTCCGCGGGGATGTCGAAGCGGCGGATGGTTTCGCGGAGAGCGACCATCACGGGGTGCGTGGGCGTGCCACGATAGCAGGTGAGGAGTTCGCAGCGCCACCACGCGAGGAGGTCGAGCGCGACCTGGCCGCCGCTGGTTTCGTCGGCGAGATCGTCGGACCAGCGGCAGTAGGCGTAGACGGCGTGGAAGTGCCGCACGAGCCGCCGCGGCAGCAGCGCCGACACGACGGTGAAGTTCTCGTAGTGCGACCGGGCGACGTGAGCGCAGTAGGCGCGGGCCTGCGCCAAAGTCGGCGAGCGGCCCGCGCCAGCGGGCTGTTTCTGAGCGCCGCTGTCGCTCTCAGGAACAGCCCGCTGACGCGGGCCGCTCGCCGGCCCCCACCGCGCCAGCTCCCGCGCGAAGTCCCAGCTCACTTCTTCGGTTCCAGGATGCGGAGTTGCGTCGTCAGTGAGAACGGCTGCCCGTCCAACTCGTATTCGGCCTCGACGAACCCGGCCTTCAACGATCCCGACTCCGGGACCGCGAACGTCGCCTCGCCCTTGGTCCAGATCATGCCGGCGGGCGGAGCGGACTCCCAGCGGGCCTTGCGGAAGTCCCTGGTCGGGGCGGTCGCACCCCAGAGCCGCACGCCCTTCATCTTCGTGTCCGACTCGAACCCGACGGCGAGTGTGGTGGCGGCTGGCGCGACCTCCTTCCACGTCAGAGCCGGCATCGCCTTGCCAAACACCTTGGCCTTGGTGAACGCCGACAGCGCGTTCACCGCCCGCTGCGGCAGCAGCTCCTTCCTGCCGTCCTTGTCCGTCTCGCGCAGGTCGTGGCCGGCGTTCGGGACGTACAGCAGGTACTTCTCGCCCTGCAGGTCGTCCCAGTAGGTATTGAGCGCGTCCAGCGGCCAGTACGGATCGTTCGTGCCGTTGATGATGAGCTTCGGCACCCGCACCCGGCTGCGGTACACCCACGGGTCCACCATCTGCCACAGCTGCGTCGCCTCCGGCGTGTTGGGGATCGGGATCAGGCCGCGGTTGGTGTAGTCCTTCACCATCTCGCTCGGTCGGCCGAACGCCGCAAGCTGGTTCCGCACCTGCACCGGGAAGTTCAGCGTGTCGATCACCAGCGGGGCGATCGCCTTCACCCGCGGGTCGCCGGTCGCGGCCGTCAGCCAGCTCGTCCAGCCCCGCTTGCTCGCGCCGGTCACCACGAACCCGGTCAGCTCGACGCCCAGGTGCTCCCGCGCGAACGCCTGCAGCGCGTCCATCGCGCGGATCACCGACTTCACCATCGGGAACAGCAGCGGCCAGGTGGCGTCCTTCGTGTCGAGGTAGCGGACGAACGTTTCGGCGATGAGCGCGTCCTCGGTCTTGCCCCCGAACAGCGGCTGGTTCGGCACGCCGAACAGGAACGCCACCGGCGCCCCGACGCGCTTCGCCATTTCCAGCCCGAGGAGCGCCGAGGTGGGGCCGGGGCGGCCGCCCTGGTTCCACAGCATCATCGACTTCTGCGGGTTCATCCCGGCCGGGACAATCACCTGCAGCTTGTGCTCCCACTTGATGTCGTGCCACGTCTGCGACACGAGGTCGATCGTGTACACGGTGCCGGCGTCGGTGACGGTCTTGTCGGCGAGCTTCCACGCGAACGACTTGTCCTCGCGGCTCACGTAGTCGGTGAGCGCCGCCGGCGGGGCGGGCGGCTCGGCCTTCGGCTGCGCCGGCGCCGGGGCCAGTGCGAGTGCCGCGAGGAGGAGCGCGATGAGGGCGCGGGTCACGTTCACGTCGAGGCTCCGGGAGTAGGAGACAGCAGCCGGGTGAAGAACCGCCCGGCCTCGGCGGCGATCTCGTCCTTGTACGCGGTCAGGCGGTGGTCGCCGTCCTTGAACAGTCGCACCTCCACGGCCGAACCGGCCGCGTCGCGGAGGAAGTCGAGACTGCCAGCGTAGGGCACCGTGTCGTCGGCGACGCCGTGGAACACGAGCGCCGGCGCCCGCCACCGCCTGGCCAGGTCGGCGGGGCGGAAGCGGTCGCGCTCCTCGGCCAGGGCGTAGCCGATCTCGGTGTCGATCCACTTGTTCTTGATCCGCAGCCGGCCGGTCCGCTTCCAGTCGTCGCGTTCGGCCTTCGTCAGCCGGTCCCACCGGCTCGGGACGAAGCCGAACGCCGGCGCCAGCAGCACGCAGCCGACTACCGAGTTCGGGTTGTCGAGTGCCCACCACGCCGACGCGAACCCGCCCATGCTCGACCCCACGAGGCCGAGCCGCGTGTGCCCCCTACCCGCGAGGAACTCCGCGGCCGCGTCCAGGTCGGCGAGCAGCCCGGTTGCCGTCAGTTCCAGTACGGCGCCGGACGAGGCGCCGTGGGCGCGGAAGTCGAAGGCGGCGAACGCCCAGCCGCGGCGGGCGCACTCGTCGCGCACGGCCGCGGCCTTCTCGCCGCCGCGGTGGCTGCCGAACCCGTGGACCCACAGCACGGCGAAGTCGGCGGGGCCGGCGTGGCACGGCAGGTAGTCGCCGACCAGCTCCCCGCCGCCGGGCAGTGGGAGGGTCACAGATTGCAGATTCGTGTTGGCGTCGCCCATTCCCGGAGTGTATACATGAGAAAAGAATGGGAGCGGGCGGTTTCATTTCACCCGTCCGCCACCCGCCGGGGCTCGCAACCCGGAAGCTCGCGGTCGCCCTGTCACGAGGATAAGCCTTACACCCGTTTCCGGGTAGTCGCCGCGTTCGTCGAAAGCCCTGTCCTTCTCTCCACGAAGGGGCTCGCATGTCTCCACACGCACGGTCCGGCCCGCGCCGCGGGTTCACGCTCATCGAGTTGCTGGTCGTTATCGCCATCATCGCCATCCTGATCGGCCTGCTGCTGCCGGCCGTGCAGAAGGTCCGTGAGGCCGCCGCCCGCGCCAAGTGCGCGAACAACCTGAAGCAGATCGGTATCGCCCTGCACGCGCACCACGACACGAAGGGGACGTTCCCCCCGGGCGGGATGCAGACCGGCAACAACGGCACCGCCTGCTACACCAACTGGGCCATCGAGGCGCTGCCGTTCATGGAGCAGCAGGCACTCTACACCCGGTACAACCAACTCCGCGTCAACACCGACACCGCGAACTACAACGCGCTCGCCAACACCCGGGTGGCCACCTACGAGTGCCCGTCGGACCTGCTGGCCGGCCGGTCGGCCGCCCCGGCGAGCGGGCCGGACACGTCGCGGCAGTGGGCGCACGGGAGCTACCGCGCCGTGTCCGGGAAGGTGCAGTACGCGGTGTCGTGGGGGTGCTGGGACACGTTCGAGCCGAACAACTGGCCGGGCGCGAAGTTCGACCGGGCCTACGCCGGCGTCCTGCACGGCACCGGCGCCGCATACAACGGCGTGCCGGCGCAGAGCGGCGGCGCGGCGGGCGGCGTGGCCGCGCAGATGGGCGGCCCCGAGCGGATGGCGTCCGTCATCGACGGCACCAGCAACACGCTCCTGGTCGGCGAGTGCACCTTCGCCGACGTGCCCCGGCGGGCGACGTTCTGGGCGTACACCTACGCCTCGTACAACCAGTCGAGCATCGGGCCGCAGAGCTTCCACCTGATGAACCGGTACGGGAACGGCACCGCCGGCAGCGGGTGCTACACGCCGACGACCATGTACGGCGACCAGATGTGCAAGCGGAACTTCAGCAGCAACCACACCAACGTCATCAACTTCTGCATGGCCGACGGGTCGGTGCGGGTCATCAACACCAGCGTGGACATGACGCTGCTCGGCAACGCCGCCACCTTCTCCGGCGGCGAGGTGGCCGTCCCGTGAACCACCCCCTCCTCTCCCGGACGGCCGTGCCGCTCGCCCTGGCCGCGCTCCTCGCCGCAGCCGGGTGCGGCGGCGACGGGCCGAAGTTGGCCCCCGTCTCCGGCTTCGTCAAAGTCGACGACCAGCCGTACCCGAACGCCGTCGTGTCGTTCCAGCCGGTCGGCACGAAGGAGAACCCGTCGCCGGGCCGCGGGTCGAGCGCCGTCACCGACTCGAACGGCCACTACACGCTATACGTGGACACCGGCGAGCGCGGGGCCGTGGTGGGCAAGCACAAGGTCCGCATCCAGACGAAGCGCGACGACCCCGCGGCCTTCTACGACCCGACCGTCGGCTCGGACGACCGCGGCGCCGCGCCGGTCCCGAAGAAGGGCGGCAAGGTGGACCCGATCCCGGCCGAGTGGTACTCGGACAAGGGCGGCAAGGACTACGACGTGCCCGCCGGCGGCACCGAGCAGGCCAACTTCGACATCACCTCGATCCACGCCGCGCAGAAGAAGTGAGACGGCACGAGGCCCGGGGCGACTGCCCCGGGCTTCCGCGCGCCCCGCGCGTGGACTTGAATTCGCCGCCGGCGCGGTTTATCGTTCAGGTGGCGACGGCAACGCGAACCGACCGATCCCGAAGCCAGGACCGGCCTCTTCCGACCGCCCCTCCCGACAACCCGGCCCCACCCCCGCCCGGGGGCCACGACGACGACGACAACCGGAGACCGCGGCATCCGCTGGACCCCGCTGCTGCGCGACCTGATCCGCAAGGCCCGGGAGCTGACCGCGGACCCGCCCGCACCGCCGACCCCGGCGGCCGCCGCCCCGACGACCTACGAGCCGCTGGCGAAGGTGGTGCTGACCGACGAGGTGAACCGCACCCTGTTCGGCGAGTACGCTGCCCACCGCGCCGGCGACCGCGGCGACGAGGAGATCGGCTGGGTGCTGCTGGGCGTGCGCGGCCCCGACACCGCCACCGTGCTCGCCACCCTGCCGGCCGGCACCGAGCGCGACGCCGGCGAGGCGCACGTAAAGTTCAACAGCGCGGCGCAGGCGGTCGCCAGCCGGGCGGTGCGGCAGAAGGACCGACGCCTGGCGCTGCTCGGCGTGGTTCACACGCACCCGGGCAGCCTGCGGCACCCGAGCCGCGGCGACTTCCAGGGCGACCGCGACTGGGTGCGGCAGTTACGCGGCGGTGAGGGCGTGTTCGCCATCGGCACGGCGGATGCAGACCAGAACGCGGACGGCACGACAGTGGGCTGTCACCCGACGCCGAACACGCAGTGCCTCGGCGGCCTCCGCTTCAGCTGGTACACCCTGGCGGCGGACGCGAAGAAGTACCAGGACGCGGCGCTGGAACTGGTGATCGGCCCCGACCTGGCCCGCGACCTCCGCCCGGTGTGGCCGCAGTTCGAGGCACACGCCGCCCGGCTCGACCGACTGGCTCAACAGCAGAGCCGGGTGCGGTTCGAGGTGGTGGAAGGGAAGTACGGGCCGGCCCTCGCCGTGGTGGTGGGGCTGGCCGAGCCGGGGCACGGCGTCCGCGTGGTGCTGGACGGCCCCGAAGCGCGGTACGTGTACGAGGCCGGGGAGTCGGCCTTCCAGGTCGATCCCGAGGCGTCCGCCCCGGACGAGGGCGTGTACCGCATCCTGGCCGAGTTGGCCGCCCGCGGCTGACGCCGCAGCGAAACACGGCGCGACCTCTCCCGCGCCGCCCGCACGATGGTTCCACCCGAATCGTCGTTCCGTTCCCGTCGCCCGTGTCAGGAGGCCACTCTCATGGACTTCCGTCCGCTGAACGAGGTCGAACGCCGTCAACTCGTCACCGCCCTGCGGGGCAACGCCGACCGCGGCCTGTCGCTGCTCATGGACCGCCGCGACACCAGCTTCATGGGCGCCGCCGACGAGGTGCCCGACGAGGAGGTCATTGCCGCGATCAAGTCCGTCCCGTGCCACTACTAGCGCGTCCTTCGTCATCCGTCATTCGTCCTTCGGGTACGACCCAGGCCGAATGACGAATGACGAATGACGAATGACGACATGGGCCTGTTGGATACCGAGTTCGGCAAGCGCCGCCTGCTGACGGTCGAGGTGCCGGCGGTGGAGGCGTACAACTGCGGCCGCGACGCCGGGTTCGGCATCGCGCTGAACCGCGTCGGCGGCGCGCTGGTGCTCGGCTACCAGCTGAAGCCGTGTCACAACGTGTACCGGCTGGAGACGCGGCTCCTCTCCAGCTACCCGACGGTGCCGCCCGAGACGCGGGTGTTGACGCCGCTGAAGCACTGCCCGCACCTGCTCGAAGGCCAGACGCTGTGCCTGTGGCGGCAGGGGAGCACGCGGGCGGCGAGCCGCTGGGATCCGGCGCAGTTCACGTGCGTGTTCGCGGTGCAGGCGGCGTGGCGGTGGCTGGCGTGCTACGAGGTGTGGCACGAGACCGGCGAGTGGCCGCTGCCGGAAGCCAAGTAGCAGACGGGCCACGGATCGACCCATGCACGTCTTCCAGGTCGGCGCCGGCAGCGGCGGCATTGTCGTCCTCGACCTCGTGGCCCGCGACCCGCGAGTCACCCGCCTCACCCTCGTCGAGCCGGACACCTACAAGCCGCACAACGTCTACCGCCATGTGCTCCCGCCCGCGGCCGTCGGCCGGTTGAAGGCCGAGCTGGCCGCCGAGTGGGTCCGCGAGCGCCGGCCCGACGTGACGGTCGACGCCGTCGTCGCCGACCTGACCGACCCGACCCGCGCCGACGACTTCCACCGGTTCGCAGAGGCGTGTGACGTCGGCGTGTGCGCCGTGGACAACGAGCCGGCGAAGTTCGCGTTCGACGCCTTGATGCGCGCCGCCGGCAAGCCCTGGACGCTCGGGGAAGTCCTGAGCGGCGGCATCGGCGGCTGGGTTCACCGATTCGCGCCCGGCGGCGCCTGCTACGGCTGCGTCGCCGCCCACCTCCGGCGCAGCGTGACGGAAGAAGCCCCGGCCCCCGCGCCCGACTACTCCGACCCCGGCGGCGCCGCTCAGGAAACGACCGTGCCCGCGAGCCGGGCGAGCATCGCAGTCATCGCGTCGCTGCACGCCACACTCACACTCGACGTGCTCGGCGGCACGCCGCCGCCCGACTTCACCAGCCTGCTGTTCACCCTGGCGGCGGTGCCGGGGGTGTTCGACGCGGCGTACCGGCCGTACCGGTTCGCCATCCAAAAGGCGGCCGCGTGCCTGGTGTGCGCGGCCCGACCCGCCCCGGCCGGGGAGGAGCTCGATGTGGCCCTGGATGAAGCGCTGGCTCGACTGGGTGACAACTGACGTGCTCCCCCTCTCCCGCTCCCGCCCGCACGGGCAGGCCGTCCACACCCGGTACGAAAAGGCCGGGCTGGCTCTCTACGACTTGCCGGTGCCGTGGAACGCGGACGCCGTCGTGGTCGAGGTGCTGCTGAAGCTGCCGCCCGCGGCGCGCAAGAAGGGTGATTTCACTCTTCGTTTGCCAGGCCGCGAGCCCGTGCCGGCGGAGTCACTTCGCCCCGAGGCCGATAGCCGCCACCGCCTCCTGTTCCGCCTCCCCGTGCCGGCTTCCACCACCGACGGCGAACTGCTGTGGAAGTCGAAGCACCTGTCGCGGGTGAGCGTGCCGGTGCTCACGGTCGGGGAGTTCCTCACCGGGTTGCGGCTGACGCTGCCGACGGTCGCGGTACGCCTCGGCGCGCAGACCGTCGCGGCGCAGACGTTCGTGGCGTCGCAGTGCCGCGGGCTGACGGCCACGTGCGTGTTGCGGGGCGCGACGCCACTGGCACCCGTCGGCGACCTGGGGCTGACGGCCGTGTTCCGCAGCGAGCGCGCGGGCACCACTTACGAGGTGCCGGTGACGCTGAGCAGCAGCCAGCTGGCGGCGCGGGAGGCGTTGCTCACGGCGGCCTGTCCCAAGGTGCCGCGGCGGGTCGGGCGGTGGGCGGTGTCGTGGGTGATCGGCGGGCGCGAGATGTGCGTGCAGCGGGTGGAGGCGATTCCGGCGCGGCGGTTCGAGGCGTCGCTGCGGGTGGCCGACACGCGGTTCGTGGCCGCCGACAAGGCCGGCGCGGTGCGTGTGCTGCGGCAGCCGCCGGCGACGGGCGAGGCGGCGCGCGTGGGGCCGTGCTTCCTGGTGGCGAGTTCCGAGCCGGGGATGGCAGGAGTGTGCCGGCTCCAAATTCACGCGGCGACGCCGGGGGAGCGCCGGCCGCCGCTGCTGATGGAGCAAGACGTGCTCGTCACCGACGGCCCGACCGTGTTCGCCCCGGGCCTCCTCGACGCGGCCGAGACGCCGACCGTCGGCGGGTTCGAGTTGCGGCACAAGGGGCGGGTGCTGGGGTCGGCGTCGCTGCGGCCGGTGCCGAGCGCGGCGCTGACGGCCGAGGGCGGGTTCAAGCCGCCGCCCGACTTCGCGTGGACGCCGACCGCCGACGACGAATTGGCCGAGCGGCTGAGCCGATTGATGGGCGGCGGCTCCTGATCCGCTGCTTGCGGCGTCACTTGTTGCTGGTGGCCCGCGTCGGGTTGTGGAACCGCTCCGCGGCCGGCGTCAGCCGAAGTGCCAGCACCAGCATAAAAATGAAGAACGCCACCCCGAACACGCTCAGGCCGATCACCACGGCCTTGCCCGACACCCGATTCGGCGCCTGATTCTCGGTCACGCGAACCCCTCCGCCCGCAGGTCTTCGACCGCCGCCTCGAACGCCGCGAGGGTGTGGTCGGTCACGTCCTCGGTGTGGGCGCTGCTCGTCATCGCGGCGGTGCCCCACCAGTCCACGCCGTTCAGCAGCATCGCCTGCCGCAGGGCGTTCGACTGCTTCGCGTTCTTCGGCCCGTCCAGCTTCTCCAGGTCGCCGTCGTAGGGGATCAGGCCGTCGTTCACGCCCGCGTCGGTGGCCGGGCGCGGGCCGTGGTAGTCGAACACGACGCGGACCATCGAGAAGTCGCCGTAGGCGACCATCGGCCAGCCGTGCGACTCGAACAGCTCGTTCAACCCGTTCCGCAACCGGACCGCGGCCGCGTTCGCCAGCCGGCCGGGCTCGCCGGTGGCGACGCGGGTGAGCATGGCGACCCCGGCCGCGGCCGACAGCGGGTTCGCGTTGTACGTGCCGGGGTGCTTCATCTTCGGCTTGCCGGGCCGCGGCTCGATGTAGGCCAGGATGTCGGCACGGCCCGCGAGGCAGCCGCCGGGGAGGCCGCCCGCCAGGATCTTCGCCATCGACGTGAGGTCGGGCGTGACGCCGTAGAAGCCCTGCGCCCCCCCGGGGGCCACGCGGAAGCCGGTAATCACCTCGTCGAAGATGAGCACGCGGCCGAGGCGGGTGCAGATGTCGCGCAGCCCCTTCAGGAAATCGCCGCGGATCGGCACGGCGCCCCAGTGGCCGCCGGTCGGTTCCAGGATCACGGCGCCGATGCCGTCGTCGGCCTTCAGCGCCGCCTCGACGCGGTTCAGGTCGTTCGGCGGGACGGCTACGCAGAGCGCGGCCACGCCTTCGGGCACGCCCGGCGCCGCGGCGCCGTCGTAGGGCGGGTCGGAGCCGACGGTCACAGTGTCGTGCCAGCCGTGGAAGTGGCCGAGGAATTTGAGGAACTTCGGCCGCCCGGTGAACAGCCGCGAGAGCCGCAGGGCCATGAGCGTGGCCTCGGTGCCGCTGCCGGTGAACCGCACCCGCTCCGCCGACGGCACCAGCTGCTGCACGAGCCGGCCCCACGCGATTTCCAGGTCGTGACACGAGCCGTGGTGCGTCCCCTTCGCCATCTGTGTTTGCACGGCCGCGACCACGTCCGGCGGCGAGTGGCCGAGCAACAACGACCCGTGGCCGACGAAGTAGTCGGTGAGCTTGTGGCCGTCCACGTCCCACTTGTGCGCCCCCGCGGCGTGGGTGACGTAGACGGGGAACGGGTCCATCATCCGCGTGTCGTGGGTGACGCCGCAGGGGAAGATGCCCTTCGCCTGCTCGAAACGGGCCTTCGAGCCGGGGAACTCGGCGGTGTACCGGTCGACGAGCGGGCGGACGGCCGCGGCGGGCATCGGTGGAACTCCGGGTGGGTGCGGTTGGTGTACGGATTCCCCTTTCCGGTGCCGCTCCCGATGGGGTATCACGGAGCGTCGCCCCGCCAGGAACAGCCCATGCGCGGAACCCGAGCCGCCGCCCTCGCCCTGCTGCTGATCGCCGCCGAGCCCGCCGCCGCGTGTACGTTCTGCGACGGCGGCTTCCGCGGCCGCCAGACGCTCCGCCTCCACCACGCCGGCGCCAAGGCCGTACTCGCCGGCCAGCTGCGGAACCCGCGCGTCGATGCCAACGCCCCCGGCGGCGGCACCACCGAGTTCCACGTTACCGTGGTACTGAAGGACGACCCCGCCCGCGGCGGCCGCGCCGTGCTGACGCTCCCGAAGTACCTGCCGGTCATCGGCGACACCCCGCCCGACTACCTGATCTACTGCGACGTGGTGAACGGCACGCTCGACCCGACGTTCGGCCTGTCGGCGCCAGCTGCGGTGGTCGAGTACGCCCGCGCGGCCGCCGCCGCGACCGACGCCGACCCGGCGAAGCAGCTCGGCTTCTTCTTCCGCCGCCTGGACCACGCTCAGCCCGTGGTCGCGGCCGACGCCTTCCTCGAATTCGCCAAGGCGGCCGACGCCGACATCCTGAAGGCCGCCCCCGCCTTCGACCGCGCCAAGCTGCGAACGCTGATCGCGGCACCCGCAACGCCGACGGAGCGGCTTGGCGTGTTCGCCTTCCTCCTCGGCAGCTGCGGCGCCGCCGACGACGCGGCGTTCCTCGCCGCTCTGCTGACCGCGAACCCGCCGGCGGAGCGCACGTCGGCCGCGTTCGGCGGGCTGCTCGCGGGGTACATCCTGCTGAAACCGCAGGACGGCTGGGCCTTCGCCGCGACGGTGCTCGCCGACGAGCGCCGCGGCTACGGCGACCGCCTCTCGGCGGTGAACACCGTCCGCTTCTTCCAGGCCACCCGCCCTGCGGAGAGCAAGCCGAACGTCCTCCGCTGCTGCGCCGCACTGCTGCCCTGCGGCGACCTCGCGGACCAGGCCGTCGAAGACCTGCGCCGCTGGGGCTACTGGGAGCTCACCGCCGACGTGCTGGCCCAGTTCCCGAAGCCGACGCACGCCGCGCCGATCGTCCGCCGGGCCATCGTCCGCTATGCTCTCACGTGTCCGAACGACGACGCCCGCCGGTTCGTCGCGGCCCTGCGGCAGAGTGACCCGCGGCTCGTCGCCGACGTGGAAGAAATGCTCCGCCGGTTCGACCGCGTCCCCGTCCCAAAGAACTGAATGATCCCCACCACGCCGATCGAACGGGTTCCCGCCACGCCGACGGGCGTCGTCGCCGACTGGCTCGTCGCCGGCGTCTGGGAGGGTGAGAAGCCGCCTACCGACCTCGACGCCGCGACCGGCAGCCTGCTGTCGTGGCTCACCACCGCCGGCGACCTGACCGGGAAGCCGCTCGAACTCGTGCCGCTGCTGAAGCCCGCCGGGCTGACGGCGCAACGGCTCATGCTCGTCGGCCTGGGCAAGCGTGCGGACGCGACGCGCCTCCGCTTCCACGAGGCGGGTGCCGCCGCGGCGCGGGCCATCACCGGGAAGCCGGTGGCGACGCTCGCCGCGGCCGCGCCCGGTCACGGCGGCGGCCTGAGCGACGCCGACGCGCTGCACGCCTTCGCCGTGGGCATCACTCAAGGCTTCGTCGGCCCCGGCCTCCGCAAGGCAACACCGACGCGGCACGCGCCCAACCACTTCGTCCTCGCCCTGCCCGCCGACTGCGGCTTCAACCCCACGCCGGTCGTGGCCCGCGTCGCCGCCGAGGCCCGCGGGCTGTGGCTGGCCCGGGAACTGGTGAACTCGCCGCCGTCGGAGCTGTTCCCCGAGTCGTTCGCCGCCGTCGCCGCCGAGCACGCCACGGCCGTGGGTGTGGAAGCCGAAATCTGGGACGAATCGCGGCTCGAAGCGGAGCGGATGGGCGCCCTGCTCGCCGTCGCGCGCGGCTCCGACAAGCCGCCGCGGCTCGTGATCCTGCGCTACGCCGGCAACCCCGGCGGGCCGACGCTCGCTCTCGTCGGCAAGGGCGTGACGTTCGACAGCGGCGGGCTGTCGCTGAAGGCGACGGACCAGATGGTGGACATGAAGTGCGACATGGCCGGCGCCGCGGCCGTGGTCGGCGGCGTGTGCGCGGCGGCGGAACTCAAACTGCCGGTGAACCTGCTCGGCGTGCTGGCGCTGGTCGAGAACATGCCGTCGGGCAAGGCGATGAAGCTCGGCGACGTGCTGACGACGCGGCTCGGCAAGACCATCGAGGTGCTGAACACCGACGCCGAGGGGCGGCTCATCCTCGCCGACGCGCTCGCCTTCGCGGCCGAGCAGAAGCCCGCGGCGATGGTCGACTTCGCCACGCTGACCGGGGCGTGCATGATCGCCCTGGGGCCGCACGTGTCCGGGCTGATGACGAACAACGACCCGTGGGGCGACCGCGTGCTCGCGGCCGCCGGCCGCGCCGGCGAGCGGGCGTGGAAGCTGCCGATGGACGCGCACTACGACGACATGATCCGCAGCAAGGTCGCCGACATGCGGAACACCGGCGGCAGCCGCTACGGCGGCGCGATCACCGCGGCGAAGCTGCTGCAACAGTTCGTCGGCGACGTGCCGTGGGCTCACCTCGACATCGCCGGCCCGGCGTGGTCCGAGGGGGAGTCGGCTGCCGCGGACGCCGGCGGCACGGGGTGCATGGTGCGGACGATCGTGGAGTTGGCGCGCGGCGGTGTGTCGTAGACTGACCGCGATGGCGCACACGTCTCCCACGCTGCTCGCCCGCCTCCGCGACCCGGCCGACGCCGACGCCTGGGCCACGCTCCTCGGCGTCTACGGGCCGCTCCTCCGCGGCTGGGCCGAGCGCCTCGGCGCCCGCGGGCCCGATGCCGACGACCTCGTTCAAGACGTGCTCGCCGTCGTCGTGCGGCGCTTCCCCGAGTTCGTGCACCCGGAGCGGCCCGGCGCCTTCCGCGGCTGGCTCCGGGCCATCGTTGCCAACTGCGCCCGCGACTTCTGGCGCGCCCGCCGCCGCGCCCCCGTTGCGGCGGGCGGCACCGACTTCGGCGAGTACCTGAAGCGCCTCGAAGACCCCGCCGACCCGCTGGCAAGCGATTGGGACCGCGAGCACGACCGCGCCGTCACGCGGCACCTGCTCGACCGCATCCGCGGCGACTTCGCCCCAGAGACGTGGGAGCTGTTCCGCCGCGTCGTGATCGACGGGCAGAGCGCGGACGAGGCCGCGGGCGCCGCGGGGACGACGCCGAACGCGGTGTACATCGCCAAGAGCCGGGTGCTGGCGCGGCTGCGCGCGGAGGCGGCGGGAATCGTGGGGTGAAATGAGCACCGCCGCTTGCGGCGTAGCGAGGGGGTCAGCCTCGCTGCGTCGCAAGCGGCGGATCAAACCTGCCGCTCAACTCAGTACATGTCGTCGTAGCCGCCGCCGGCGGCGCCGCCCTTCTTGCCGTGGTCGTCCTTCTGCTCCTCGGCGATCATCGCGTCCGAGGTCAGCAGCAGCGTCGCCACGCTCGCGGCGTTCTGCAGGGCGCTGCGGACCACCTTCGTCGGGTCGATGATCCCCTTCTCGACCATGTTGCAGTACTCGCTGGCGCGGGCGTCGTACCCGTAGTTCTTGTCCTTGTTGGCGAGCACGTCCTTCGCCACCACGTTGCCGTCGCCGCCGGCGTTCTCCACGATCTGCTTGATCGGGGCGCGGCAGGCGCGGACGATGATGTTGTACCCGATCTTCTCGTCGTCCGTCAGCGTGTCCGGGGCGGTCAAGCCGTTCGACGACCGCAGCAGCGCCGTGCCGCCGCCGGGCAGGATGCCCTCCTGGTGCGCGGCCTTGGTCGCGTGCATCGCGTCCTCGACGCGCATCTTCTTCTCCTTCACCTCGCTCTCGGTCGCCCCGCCGACGTTGATCTTGGCGACGCCGCCCGACAGCTTGGCGATCCGCTCGCTCAGCTTCTCCTTGTCGTAGTCGCTGGTGCTCTTGTCCAGCTCCTTCTGGATGCTGGCGATGCGGGCGGTGATGTCGGCCTTCTTCCCGGCCCCCTCGATCACCGTCGTGTTGTCCTTGTCCACCTTGATCTTCTTGGCCCGGCCCAGCTGGTTCAGCGTCACCGTCTCCAGCTTGACGCCCAGGTCCTCGAAGATGGCCTCGCCGCCGGTGAGGATGGCGATGTCCTGGAGCATGGCCTTGCGGCGGTCGCCGTAGCCGGGGGCCTTCACGGCGCACACCTTGAAGGCGCCGTTCGAGCGGATGACGTTGACCACCAGCGTGGCCAGCGCCTCGCCCTCGACCTCCTCGGCGATGATGAGCAGCGGCTTGTTCTGCTGCAGCACCTTCTCCAGCACCGGCACCAGGTCGCGGTTGGCGCTGATCTTCTTCTCGTACACGAGGACGTAGGCGTCCTCCAGCTCGGCCTCCATCGTCTCGGGGTTGTTGACGAAGTACGGCGACAGGTAGCCGCGGTCGAACTGCATCCCCTCGACGAAGTCGTGGCCCGTCTCCATCGTCTTGGCTTCTTCGACGGTGATGACGCCGTCCTTGCCGACCTTGTCCATCGCCTCGGCGATGATGCTGCCGATCACGGTGTCGCCGTTGGCCGCGACCGTCGCGACGTTCTGCAGGTCGGCCTTCCCCTTGACCGGGATGCTGAGCCCCTTCAGCTTGGCGACGATGTCCTCGACGGCCTTCTCCATGCCGCGCTTCATCAGCATCGGGTTGGTGCCGGCGACGACGGCCTTGAGGCCCTCGTTGAAGATGGCCTCGGCCAGGACCGTCGCGGTGGTGGTGCCGTCGCCGGCCACGTCGGAGGTCTTGCTGGCGACCTCCTTCACCATCATGGCGCCCATGTTCTCGTAGTGGTCGGGCAGCTGGATCTCCTTGGCGACGGTGACGCCGTCCTTGGTGACCGTGGGGCTGCCGAACGACTTCTGGATGATGACGTTGCGGCCCTTCGGCCCGAGGGTCACCTTGACCGCCTTGGCGAGCTTGCCGATGCCGCGCCGCATGGCCTCGCGGGCTTCCTGGTCGAACGCGATCTGCTTGGCTGCCATGGTTCGTTTACCTTCGGGGTGGGGTGTCAGGTGTTTTGGGGTGCGGAGCCGCTCAGCCTTCGATGACGCACAGGACGTCGCCCTCGTGCATCACGAGGATCTCGCCGTCGCGGCCGCGGTCCTTGAACTCGTCGCCGGCCCAGGACGTGAACAGCACCTTGTCGCCGGCCTTCAGCTGCATCGGGGCGCGGGTGCCGTCCGGTTTCACCCGGCCGGGGCCCACGGCGACCACCTCGCCCTTCTGCGGCTTGTTCTGGGCGGTGTCCGGCAGGATGATCCCGCCGCTGGTCTTGGCCTCGGCCGCCTCGCGGCGGACGATGATACGGTCACCGATCGGCTTGAGCCCCATCGCGGTCGTCTCCGGGAGCGGCGTCAGTCTGCGTGCCCCGCCCCCACAGCAAAGGCCGTGCCCGGCCGATGACGACGACGAAAGTTGTTCATCCGAAGGGATTTGCGATGCGGCCGGCGTGCCGAGGGGAAGTGCATTCTGCCAAGATTGCGCGGCGAGCGAAGGAGCCGCCTGCCGGAATGACACCGGTGTCGCGGGGCCGGTTTCCAACTGGCCGCGCGGGTACGGCCGGTTCGTGACCGGCCCCGCGACGACCTCAGCCCCCGAACACGCGGCGGAGCCACCCGCCGCGACCGCCCGCCGCGGCGGGGTCGAGCAGGCGGGTAATCGCCTCCAGCGACTCGGGGCTGTCGAGCACCCGCCGCCCGCCCCACGCCTCGACCAGCCGCGGGTAGTCGGCGGCGAACCGGTCCGTCGTCTCGGCCACCCACCGCGCCTGCCGCACGCGGACCGCCGCCATCCACCGCCACACGAGGGCGAACACGGCGACCCCGACCGCGACCGCGACCGCGCCGGCGAAGCCGTGGTTCAGGTGCCACATCTCGCCCAGTAGCCCGTAGGCGGCCGCCCCGCTCGGGCCGACGGTGAACATCCACAGAAACACCTGGGCGACCCACGTCCCGTCGTGGTTGTCCTTCGCCGACTTGCGAGTATTCCGCACCTCGGCCAGTCGGCCGAGCAGCAGCGTCTTGGAGGTCGCGTCCGCGGCCACGTCGGCGGCGGACAGGCCGGCCGTCGTGGAGGGCGGCGGCGCGGGCGGCGGGTCGAGTTCGGCGCGGAGGCGGCGGACGGTCGGCGCGTGCCGCAGCGCCGCCTTCCCGCCCCAGTCGGCGACCTCGGCGGGGAAGTCGGTCGCCACCTCGTCCACCAGTGCCTCGGCCTTCTTCCGAAGGTCGTCGGCCACGCCACGGACCCCCGACCGGATGACGTACACGTAGCCGGCCCACACGACCACCGCCAAGAGGCCGAAGAGGACGCTGAACCAGGTCAGCACTGGCATGTCGATGACGACCGGGATGACGGCGATCGGGGCGGCGAACAGCAGGCCCCAGCGGGCGGTGGACCCGAACGTCCACTTCGCCATGTCGTTCAATTCTTCGTAGGCGGCCGTCAGCCGGGCGAGCGCCGCGGACAACCCGCGGCGGCGGCCGTCGGTCAGCGGCGACGGCGTGACCTGCGCGGCGTTCGTGATCGTAGGAACGGTGGATTGGACCGCCACGAGCGGCGGCGGCTCGACGGGAGTGGAGGCGTTCCCGGCCGCCCCGCGCAGCAGAGGCAGCAGCTCGCCGGCGTCCTTCGGCCGCTCGTCCATCCAGCCCACGCAGCGCTCGATGAGCGCGACGTGCTCCGCCGGCACGCCGTATCGCACCGTCAGTTCTTTCGCCCAGCCGTGCGGCAGCTCGCGGGACACGTCGCCGACAAGGAGTTGGAACCACATCACGCCGAGGGCGTACAGGTCGTGCCGCGGGTCGGGCGCGGCGCCGCGGCGCTGCTCCGGCGACATGTACAACGGCGTGCCGGCCCCGCGGAACAAGCTCGCCTGGTCGGCGAGGCTGAGGAAGTCGATGGTGCTGGCCCCGATCCGGCTACGCACCGCCGCCGCGGCCGCCGCGATACCACCGATGCCGAAGTCGCCGAGCCGGAGTTGGGCGTCCGCGGTGACTAACACGTTGGCCGGCTTCATGTCGCGGTGAACGAGCCCGGCCGCGTGCGCGAACGCCAGCCCTTCCGTAATCTGCGTCACCCAGCCGAACACCTCCGCGGCCCCCGGCGCCCGGCCGAGCGCCGCCACCCGCGCGGCCAGCAACTTCGTCAGGTCGCCGCCGTCGACGAACTCGTAGACGAGGTACGGGGTCGCGTGGTCGAGGTCGTAGCCGTATAGCCGCACGACGTGAGCCGAGCCGCGGCCGCCGGCGCGCATTAGGCGTTCGAGGTTGCTCCGCTCCCGGTGCAGCGCCGGCAGCAGCGTCTTGTCCAGGCAGAACTTGATCGCCAGCGGCAGGTGCTGGAGCGACGGCGACTCCGCCCGATACACCGCCCCGAAGCCGCCGGCACCCAGGAGCTCGCGGAGGCGGTACGGGGTGCCGCTCAGTGGCGCGTCGGCCGGGTACGGCGGCACGTCTTCGGGCAGCAGTTGCAACAGCGAACGCGGGTCGTCCCACAGCACAGTCGGCGGCACGGAGCGGGTGCCGGCCGCGTCCGGCACGAGCGCCCGATCCACGGCCGGCGGGATCGCGGTCAGGAACTCGACGGCCCGCTCCACGTCCTCGGGGGCGGCATCGGGGGCGAGTTCCAGGAAGATGCTCTTGGCTTCCGCCCGGACCTCCGTCGGCGAGGCCGCCGCGAGTTCGGCCACGGCCGCCTTCGCCTGCTCCGGGTGTTCGGCGAACCACGCCTGCCAGCGGGCGACGATGCCGCGGCCGAACAGGTTAATGGCCCGCTCCACGGCGTGCCCGACGGCGACTCCGGCCATACCCCCGACCGGCCCCGCGGCGGCGACTCCGGCGCAGCCGGCGAGCACCGGCAGCACGCCCTCGGCGGCCAACACCAGCAGGACGGGCGGCTTGCGGTCGAGCTCGGACACGGGTCGGCCTCCCGGGCGGACGGGATACCGGGGATTCGCCCGCGGCGGCAGAAGATTGGGCGGAAACGACACCGCCCGGGGTGCGGGGACACCACCGGGCGGCCGGGAGACCGCCCCACGCGGGTGGTTGCGATCTGTTAACACTTTAGACCACGATTGTGATCGGAGCAATAATCGGCGTCCAGAATTCGTGTCAGGATCGTAACAACTACGGCCCGCCGGGCGGCACGCGGTAGAATGGCGGGGTCACCTCCCGAACCCGGAGCGTTTCATGCGGTTCCGTCTCGCACTCCCCGCCGCCGCGGTCGCCGTCCTGTTCGCCGGGCCGGCGCTGGCCCGGCTCGTGGTCGCGTTCAGCCCGCCGGCGCAGCGCGCGGTCGCGGCCCAGGTCGTCGTCGTCGGCACGGTCACGTCGATCGACAAGGCGCCGGTCGAGGTGTCGCCCGGCCGGGGGGCACCGGGGAAGGTGCCGTACAAGCTGGCGGTCGTGAAGGTGGACGAGGCGCTGGCCGGCGCCACCGGGCTGACTCACCTCAAGGTCGGGTTCGTGTCGGTGGGGGCGCCGGCGCCCCAGCCGGGCCGGCCGATCCTCCCGCGCCGCGGTGGCGTCGAGTTGAAGGAGGGCGACCAGTACGTGCTATTCCTGACCCGGCACCACGAGGGGAACTTCTACGTCATGCCCTTCAGCAGCCCGCCGCTGGACCCCAAGTCGGAGAACGGCAAGACGGAACTGGCCGAGGTGAAGAGGTCGCTGGCGGTGGTCGCCGAGCCGACGAAGGCGCTCACGGCGGCGAAGGCCGAGGACCGGGCGTTCGCGGCGACGATGCTGGTGGCGAAGTACCGGGCGTACCCGGAGGGCGGCGGCGAGCCGAAGGAGGAGCCGGTGGCGGCCGACGAGAGCCGGCTGATCCTGAAGGGGCTAGCCGAGGGCGACTGGAAGCTCGGCAACCGGTTCAACTCGCCGAGCCCGTTCACGGCGTTCAACCAACTCGGGCTGACGCCGCAAGACGGGTGGGTGCAGCCGCAGGTGCGGCCGCAACCGGGGCAGCCGGTGGACTTCGCGGCGGTGACGAAGGAGGCGTTCGTGAAGTGGCTCGCCGGCCCCGGCAAGGACTATCGCGTCAAGCGGCTGGTCGCGGGGAAGTAGTTCGGCCGCCGCTCGCGGCGTAGCATCCCATCGCTACGCCGCGAGCGGCGTCACTTCCCCACCTTCACGCCGCGTTTGGTCAACGCCTCCTCCAGCTTCGCCCGGTCCGTCCGCGCCGTGTCGATCAGCGCCGTGATACGGCCGTCCTTGAAGCTAGCTGTCGCCTGCTCGACGCCATCGACCGCGGCGACGATCTCGTAGGCGGCCAGGCAGCACGCCTTGCAGTCGAGCCCGGCCGCTGGGATGACCACCCGTTGCAGCTTCTCCCGTGGCACCGTCCGCCGCGGCTTCAGCCCGAACGTGTGGCCGCTGGCCTGCCGTACGCGGTCGTTCACCAGTTCCGCGACGCGCTCCGCCTTCTGGCCGGGGAACAGCTTCGCCGGCGCGAACTCGATCGTCACCTCGGCGTCGTCGAAGTCCACCTTGGTGAGCTTGAACTCGGGCAGCTCCGCGAACGCGGCGCGGAGGTCGGCCTCGCGCTCTTTCGAGAACAGGCCGACGACGCGGTACGTGTACGGCCCCGCCGGCAGCGGCGGGGTTTGCGCGGCGACGACACCGGCGGCGAACAGGATCACGCAAAGAGCGGTTCGCATACGTGCGGGCCTCAGCGGGCGCGGAACAGCTTCGACTCCACCAGCTCGTTCAGCAGCGTCCGCACGCCGCCGCCCTGGCGGGTCGTCGCGGCCACGAGCGCCGCCACGTCCGCCCGGTCGCCGAACGACGTGCCGCGGCCCGTGCCGTACACAGCGAACTGCCGCGCCAGGTTCGCCAGCAGCACGTCGCGGTCCGCGGCCAGCAGCGCCTGGAACTCGCCGACCCCCTTGAAGCCCCGGCCGTCCGGAAGGACGCTGCTCGGATCGACCTTCGGGCCGAGCTTGAAGCCGATGCCGATGAACGGGTCGATGGTGCCGCGCGGGGCCGGGTCGCCGGCGCCGAGCGACCGGTAGCGCGACCGCTGCCCGCCGATCACGTCGAACTCCTCGAGTGCGAACCCGGGCGGGTCGATGCGGGCGTGGCAGCCGGCGCACGCCGCGTTCGCCCGATGCTTCTCCAACTGCTCGCGGATCGTTACCGCGCCGCGCACGTCCGGCTCGACCGCCGGCACGTTCAGCGGCGGCGGTTCGGGCGGGCGACCCAACAGGCGGTCGAGCACGAACGCCCCGCGCGGCACCGGCGACGTCGTGGTGCCGTTTGCCGTGACCTTCAGCACCGCGGCCTGCGTCAGGAACGGGCCGCGCGGGCTATCCGCTGGTAGGGCCACGCGCCGCACCCCCGACCCGCTGACGCCCGGGATGCCGTAATGGACCGCGAGCCGCTCGTTGAGCATGGCGAAGTCGGAGCGCACGAGGTAGTCGGCCGGCAGGTCCTTCGCCAGCAACTCGCGGAAGTACGCCACCGACTCCAACATCATCGAGTCTTGCAGGTACTTGCTGAACTCCGGGTACAACTTGCGGTCGGGGTCGTTGGCGGCGATCAGCCGCAGCTTCAGCCACTGGCCGAGGAAGTCATCGGCGAAGCGCTGCGCCTTCGGGTCGGTGAGCATCCGCGCGGCTTCGGCCTTCACCGCGCCGGGCTTGCGCAACTCGCCGGCCTTCGCCTTCGCGGTCAGGGCGTCGTCGGGAAGCGAATTCCACAGGAAGTACGAGAGCCGGTTGGCGAGCGCGAAGTCGTCCAGTTCCCCGGCCGGCTCGACGTGGTAGAGGAAGTCCGGCGAGCAGAGCGCGGCGCGATACGCCCAACGCATTGCCACCTCGAACGAGTCGTTCGCCTTGAGCCGGTCGGCGACGCGGTCCACGTAGCTCTTGCGGGTGTCGGCACTCACCAGCCGGCGGAACGCCCGTGGCAGGAAGTCGGCGAGCAGCTTGTCGGCGTCCACGAGCGGTTGCGTCGAACTGACGGTCCACAGCCCTTCGACGGGGTCGGCCTTGTTCTTCCCCATGACCAGCTGCTGCCGGTCTGGCTGCCGCGACGGCGGACGCACGCTGCTCTTGGCGTCGAATCGCGTGATCGGCAGGTCTCCGAACAGTCGCTTGTAGCCGAGCGGCGGCCAACTGTCGTGAATCGGGCCTTCCACGTCGAGGAAATCGCAGGCGATGCCGGGGCCGGTGAAACCCATTGCCCGCAACGGCCCGCGGGTGTGGGCGTGTGCCAGCGAAGCGGCGTTGAACCCGACCGTTTCGCGCGGGTTCAGCCACGTCGGCACTTCGTGAAGCTGCTCCTTCAGCGAGGGGGCGTCGTAGTAGCCGAGGACGGTGCTCGGGTGTCCGCCGCCGCGGCCGTCGCCGACCAACTGCACGATCGACAGCCGCGCCGCCTCCGTGCCACGGGCGGGGAGCACCTTCCCCTTGTCCCAGCCGAACGCCCACAGGCTCGTGGTGAGGCGGTAGCGGCCCGGGTAGACGGCGACGAACTCGTTGAAGTACGGGTGAAACGACTCGTCTTCGGGGCGGAACAGGCCGACGCTGGCCCCGTTGCGGAACGAGCCCATGCGCTCGTGCGCCCCCTGGTCGATGTGCTCGTGCGCGCCGGCCGGCGGGAAGTCCGGGTCGGGCTGCTTGTTCTTCAGCAGCACCCCGTCGCCGTGCAGGAGGACGTGCGCGACGAACCCATGTGGGTTGGCCAGGGAGACGCGCTGCTTCACGACCGCCGGCGGCCGCGGCCGGGTGGCGACGGCCGTGTCGAGAGCGCGGTCGGCAGCTTCGAGGTAGCGGGCGAGGGTGACGTGCGACACGTCGAGGGCGTCGGCGTTGCGGTCGAACCCGTGGGCCTGGCCGTCCGGCGGCAGGTCGGCTTGCAGGAGGATGCCGGGGAGGTCGAGCAGGTCGCGGACGGTGTTCTCGTACTCGGCGCGGGTGAGGCGGCGCAGCCGGGTGCGGCCGTCTTTCGCGGCGCCGGACTTTTCGGCAGCGATGAGGTCGTCGTGGACGGCGGCGACGGCCGCGGCCAGGTCCGCGGCAGGCGGGCGGGGGCGTGTTTTCGGCGGCATCTCGCCGGCGGCCATGCGGTCGTGGACCTTGACCCAGCCGGCGGCGTCGAGCGGGGCGGTGAGGTCGAGGCCGCCCTTCTTCGTGGCGGCGTCGTGGCACGAGACGCAGTGCGCGTCGAGGAACGCGGCCGGCGGGGCAGCGCGCGCCGCGGCCGGTAGGGCGAGCAGCGCGAGGACGGCGAGCCGGTTCATGCGATGTTTCACGGGGGCGAGTGTGTTGTCGGTCGGGCTTGTCCTTACCCCATCGTCTCCAACCCGCGCATCGTCCCCTGCCCCGACGAGAACTCCCGCGCCTCCACCCCCAGCCGCTGCAGCATCGACACGTACAGGTTCGCCAGCGGGTAGTTGTTCTGCTTGTCGAACGCCAGGTGCTTCCCGTGCCGGAAGCCGCCGCCGGCCAGCAGCACCGGCAGGTTCGTGTTCGAGTGGCTGTTCGCGCTCCCCATGCACGTGCCGTACAGCACCATCGTCCGCCCCAGCAGCGTGTCGCCCTGCTCGGCCGCGCCCGCCAGCGACGACAGGAATCCGCCGAGGGCGTCGAACTGCGCCTCCTCCTTCGCCCGCAGTTCGGCCAGCACGTCCGGCCGGTTGCCGTGGTGCGTGATGTTGTGGATCACCGTGGTGTCGATGAACACGCTCACCAGCCGCGACGAGTCCGTCTCCAGCGCCAGCTTCACCACGTCGAACATGATCGCCGTCTGCCGGGCGAACTCCTTCGCGTCGGTCACGTCCACCGGCGGCGTCGCCGACACCACCGGCTTCGGCCGGTGCTCCCAGTCCTCCGCACTCGCCAGCCGCCGCTCCAGCTCGCGGACCGACGTGAGGTACTGGTCGAGCCGCTGCCGGTCGGCCGGGCCGAGCGTGCCGTTCAGCCGCCGGGCCTGGTCGCCCACGAAATCCAGCGTGCTGCGGCCCTGCCGAATCTCCTCGACGCGGGCGGCCACCTCGCCCGGCTTCCCCTGCACGAACAGCTTCTCGAACAGCCGTTTCGGGCTCTTCTCGATCGGGATGGGGGCGCCGCTTCGGGTGTAGCTGAGCGTCTGCCCCTCCTGGCCCACGCCGAGCACCAGCGACGGATAGCGGGTGCGGTTGCCGACCTGTTCGGCGGCGAACTGGTCGAGCGACACGCCGTTGCGGAACCCGCCGCGCTCCGGGTGCGGGGTGCCGGTGAGGAAGCACTTCTCGGCCGCGTGGCCGCCGGTCACGCCGGGGTGGCTGACGCCGCTGAACACGGTCAGCTGGTTCTTCACCGCGACGAGGCGTTGCAGGTACGGGGTGGGGACGTAGTCGGCGCCGTCCTTCTAGGGGAAGAAGAACTGCGGCAGGATGCCCATGTTCGTCTCGACGCAAACCATCCGCCGCGGCACCTCGCGGCGCTCCCGGGCGCGGGCCGGTTGCATGGCGTCGAGGTACGGCAGGGCGAGGGCGACGCCGGCGCCGCGGAGGAACGTGCGGCGAGACAGCGGCCGGGGGGTCGGGTGCATGGGGGGGTCGCGGGGAAAGCGGGGACCGGCGGGTGAATGTAGAGTCGCACGCGCACCGGGCCGCGTCAACCGATCTCCTCCAGCACCAGCGGCTGCGCGGCCGGCGGCGTGTCGCCGAGCGCGAGCGACTCCGTCAGCAGCGGCAGCGCGGCGGCGAGCGTGGCGGCGTCGCGGTAGTGGACCTCGAACACCGTATCGCCCGCCTTCACCTGTTCGCCCACGGCCGCCCGCACGATCACGCCGACGGCGTGGTCCACGGCGTCCTCCGCGCGGCGGCGGCCGGCGCCGAGCACCATCGTCGCCACGCCCACCTTCTCGGCGTCCATGGCCACGACGTACCCGCGGCGCGGCGCCCGCACCTGCGTCGTGTGCGGCGCCGTCGGCAGGCGCGAATAATCGTCGGTCACGCGCGGGTCGCCGCCCTGCTGCTCGATACACCGGCGGAAGACGTCCACGCCCGCGCCGGACGCCAGCGCCGCCCGCACCTTCGCCTCCGCGTCGGCGATGCCGGCCAACTCCACCATCCGGGCCGCGAGCAGCACCGACAGCTCTGTCAGGTCGGCGGGGCCGTTCCCCTTCAGCGTCTCTACCGACTCGGCCACCTCCAGCGAGTTGCCGACGTACCGGCCGAGTGGGGCGTCCATCGCCGTCAGCACCGCCCGCACCTTCAACCCGTTCGCCGTGCCCACCCGCACCAGCGACTCGGCCAGCACCTTCGCGTCCACGTGCGTCTTCATGAACGCCCCGCGGCCGGCCTTCACGTCCATCACCAGCCCGGAGATACCTTCTGCCAGCTTCTTGCTCAGGATCGACGCCGTGATGAGCGGCACGCTCTCGACCGTTCCGGTCACGTCGCGGAGTGCGTAGAGCTTCTTGTCGGCGGGTGCCACGTCCGCGGTCTGGCCGATCATGCCGAGGCCGACGGCCTTCAGCGCCGCGCGGAACTCGTCCTCGCGGAGGTTGACGCGGAAGCCGGGGATGCTTTCGAGCTTGTCGAGGGTGCCGCCGGTGTGGCCGAGCCCGCGGCCGGACATCATCGGCACCACCACGCCGCACGCCGCCGCGAGCGGGCCGAGAATCAGCGAGGTCTTGTCGCCGACGCCGCCGGTGCTGTGCTTGTCCACCTTCGGGCCGGGCAGGTCGGACAGGTCGTAGCGGCGGCCCGAGTTCGTCATCGCCGACGTGAGGTGGGCCGCCTCGGCGGGCGACATGCCGCGGAAGAACACGGCCATGAGCAGCGCCGACAGCTGGTAGTCGGACCAACCGTGGCCGCGGGTGGCGCCGGCGACGAAGCTGTCGATCTGGGCGGGGGTGAGTTCGCCGCCGTCGCGCTTGGCGCGGATGATGTCCACGGCCCGCATGGGGGTCACCTCGGCGGCAGGATGGCGGCGCGCAGCTCGCGCTCGAACGCGGCCCAGTCGGGGGCGTCGGCGAACGCCTCGACGCGGCTGTCGCGGCGGTAGGCGGTCGGCGTCACGGTCGGGGCCGACGTGCGGGCGCGGTTGACGGCGTACCACTCGTACGGGGTGCGGAACACACCCTTGGCGCGGACCAGGCCCGGCGCCGCGAGCAGCGCGACGACGCGGTCGCGGTCGAAGACGACGTCGGGCGGGAAGGTCCACCCGCGGGCGTGCGGCACGCCCGAGCCGGCCCCGTCAGGGGTCGGAGCCGTCCGCGCCGCTTGAGGCTCCGACCCCTGACGGGGCCGGCTCGGTGGGGCGCGGTCCGCTTCCAGGTCGAGCCACGCCTCGTCGATCCGCCCGCGCTCCGTCGCCGCGACCAGCAGCTTCGGCGGGTCCAAGTCGTTCGCCCACGCCTGGAACTCGGCCACCAGCGCAGGCCCGGCCGCGTCGAGCTTGTTCAGCACCAGAACGTCCGCCAGTTCCACCTGCTCGCGGAAGATGGGGTTGGCCCGCATCGCCGGCTGCGCGAAGTCGGCGGGGTCGATCAGCCCCAGCGTCGCGCGCACGTCGAGCCGACCGCGGTAGCTCGCGCGCAGGGTGTCGATCAGCCGCGCGGGGTGGCCGAGACCGGTCGTCTCGATCAGCAAGCGGTCGGGCTTCGCGTCGATCAGCAGGAAGTGGAGCGCGACGCCGAGGTACGGGGCCGACGCACAGCAGACGCAGCCGCCGCCGACCTCGCGCACCGTCACGCCGGCGGGGGCGGCGCCGTCGATGAGTGCGCCGTCGACGCCGACCTCGCCGTACTCGTTGACGAGCACCGCCCACCGCGACCCGGCCGCCTTGCGGGCGAGCAGGTCGAGCACCGCGGTCGTCTTCCCGACCCCGAGGAACCCGGTGATCAGGTTGGTCGGAACGGTCATGGGGGTGGATCGGAAGGAGGATTAACCACAGAGGCACAGAGGGCACAGAGAGGAAGACAGAAGGTCGAGAGAAGTCAGAAGATTGATTGATTTCAAACTCTGCCCCGCCTCGGTCTTCTGTCTTCCCTCTGTGCCCTCTGTGCCTCTGTGGTTAATTCACGCCGGCACCCGACACTACTCCTCGCCCTTCTTGTCGCGCTCGTCGAGCTTGGCCTTCTGGGCGTCCGTCTCCTCGTACTTGAACTCCGTGCGGAGCATCGCCATCACCGAGTCGCGGGCGCGGATCACGGCGTCGCGGGCGTGGCCGGCCAGCACCAGCTCGCGGACCGGGCCGCGGCCCATCGGCGAGTACAGGTGCGCCCGGAACTCCTCTACCCCGCGCTCCTGCCGGCCGGTCAGCACGAACACGTAGTAGGTGTCCTTCGCCGCGTCCGGGATCACCAGCACCGTCTTCACCGGGTCCAGCCGGTGGTCGACCAGCTGCTTGGCCATGTCGGCCGTCGGGAACGGCAGGTCCGGGATGCCGGCCAGGCTGAACATCCGGGCCATGCCGTTCACGTCGTTCAGAATCTGGATCGGCGAGACGTTGTCGAGCTTGAACAGCTTCACCGCCTGCTTGGCCTTCGGGTCGGCGAACTTGCCCTGCAGCTCGCCCTGCAGGTCGGCCAGCAGGAGCGCGAACTGCGCCGGGGCGTTGCCCGGCACGGCGCGGATGCGGGCGGCGTAGTCCTCGGCCACCTTCTTGGCGTCCTCGCGGCCCTTCGACCGCCGCCACGCCTCCACGACCCGCGGCTTCGCGGTCTGCAGCGGGATGCTCCGCGCCGCCTGGTCGTCGGTCCGCCAGGCCATGTACAGAGGGTCCTTCCCGGTCAGCATCCGCGGGTCGATCTGCTCGGGGTAGAACTCCGGCAGGTATAGCCCGCTGGCCGTCACCGGCACGCCGCGCTTCGGGTCGATGCTCGTGAAGAACCGCTGACCGAAGTTGACGTTCATCCCGCCGTGCGGGTCGAACCCGGGCGGCGCCTTCTGCGAGTCCCGCAGCGGGGCCAGCGCCGGCTCGTCGCGGACGGTCCAGGTGCTGACACCCTCGGGCGTGGCGCCAGTCTTCAGGCCGCGCTCCTTGATGAACTCGGCGACGTAGGCGCGGGCGGCGGCGCCCTTGTCCGCCGGCCGGCCGTTGTTGCCGAGCTTCACCAGCTCCGTCTGCAACTTCCGCAGATCGGTCACCGCCAGCTCGCGGGCCTTGCGGTCGGTCAGGTCGGTCAGCAACTCGGCCCGCAGCGCCTCGACCGGCGGCGGCGGCGGCAGCGTCTGCCGGTACGCGGCCTCGGTGACGACGACGCGGCCCAGCAGCCCCGGGCCGGGGACGCCGGCGAGGAACAGGAGGCCGCCGGAGATGCCGCGGTCGCGCGACTCGTGGGCGACGGCTTGCGCGTGGAACGCCGCCGGCTGGACGATGGAATTTCCGCCGATGGCCGTGGTGCCCAGGCCGGTGATCATCGCGGCCAGTTCCGGGCCGGCGGCGTAGTAGGGGAGCTTCTTGAGGTTGTTCTCGTGCGTCCGCTCGGCCCGGTTGGTCCACATCGTGTAGCTGCTGTCGAGCAGGTACACCGGGCTGACGCGGTCGGCCTCCGTCCACTTGAAGGACAGCGACTGCTTGTGCGCCGTCACCTTCCCCTGGTACAGCGACTGCACCAGCGGCTCGGTCAGCGACATCGGGGCGGTCGCGGCCGCGGCCCACCCCGCGGGGCCGACGCCCGGCGTCGGCACGGTCAGGGTGGCGACGCCGCCCTTGGCGAACAGCTCGGTGCGGGAGATCCAGTCGGCCGCGGCCTTCTTGTAGTACGGCTCGTCGCCGCTGGCCGCGACCCACTCGATCTTGACCTTCCGCGGCTCCTTGAACCCGAACTCCTCCTTGGAGGGGTCGGGCTCGTAGTCCTTCCGGTCGTTGAACAGCCGCTGCACGTCGCCGTCCGACGGCTCGCCGGTGACCTGCGAGGCGAAGCTGGACGCGGGGACGGCGAGCGCCCGGTACTCGGTCGGGCTGGCCTTGTCCTTGTAGTAGCTGAACAGGTCGAACGGGGTGGTGAAGATCGGGGCCGCGGTGGCGGTCCGCTCGCTGCTCTCGGACACCGGCCCGAGCAGCGCCGTTTGGGCGGCGCGGACCTTGAACTCGGCCGCCAGCGCCCGCCAGATCGCGTTCGGGGTGAAGCGGCCGGCGTACTCCCGGGTCATGTACTCGCGGACGGCGATGTCGTTGCGGAACTGCTCGAAGAACTCGCGGCGGACGAGCTTCTTCACGTCGTCGTCGGTGAACTCGATCCCCATCGCGGTCGCCTTCCGCTCCCACAACATGAAGTCGATGGCGTCGCGCACGGTCCTGTTCGGGGCGTTCAGGAAGTAGGTGCCGCCGGCCTGCTCGGAGAAGGCCTTGTGCCGCTCCACCGTCAGCCACGCGTCGATGACGGCGACGAGGCTCTTGTCCGCCTGGCGGGCGTTCGGGGCGTTGGCCATCATCCCCGACAGCATCTGGAACATGCCCATGGCCTGCGGGTCCTTCCCCTCGAGGACGGCGCGGGCGGGGTTGGCGAGCGTGGGGGTGGCGTCGAGGAGCTTCTCCTGCGCGTCGCGGCGGAGGGATCCCGACACGTCGGTGGCCGCCAGCAGCATGTAGCGGTTGGCCATGACGCGGTTTAGCCGCAGTTCGCGGACGTCGCGGTCGTTGACGCGGTCGCCGTCGATGGTGCAGAGGCGGTCGCCGCCGCCGCCGAACTGGCGGGGGAACCAGTCGAAGAAGTCGGCCCCGCCGCCGAGGCCGCTGGAGAGCACGAAGGTGAACATGATGAACACGGTCACCACCGCGAAGATCGCCCGCTGGTTCCGGCGGAAAACGTTAAACGGGCTGAAAGCCATTGCCAGTCCTCGACTTGCGGCGACCGGTACCACGTCCCAACCCCGCCGGGGGGGTTGACACCCGGCGAGATGCTGTACTAGTGGTGATGGGCGTTTCCCGCCCCCGGCTTCCCGATTGTAGTGATTCTGACGCCGCGGGTGGAGGGGAAGCGTCGGGCCAAGCCCACCCGCTGCAGCGGGTGGGCTTTCGTGCCGGAACCACCCTCCCCCGACGCCCATCTAACTTCACCCCCCGTTGCCGGGGTGACTAGAATCGGGTTCATTCGACGCCCTAGCTCTGTTTGGAGTGACCGCTGGTGCCAACGCCACGGAAGAAGTCGGCGACCACCCCCAAAGCCCCTTCTAAGAGGAAGGCTGCGCCGAAGGCCAAGCCGACGGCGGTCGTGCAGGACGCCCCGCGCCGCCCGTGGGCCGTGGTGCCGGGCGACGGCCCGCCGCCCGGCGGCCGCACGTTCGACCTGGTGATCGTGGAGTCGCCGGCGAAGGCGAAGACGATCAACAAGTACCTCGGCGGCGCGTACAAGGTGCTGGCCAGCTACGGCCACGTCCGCGACCTGTCGAGCCGCAAGCAGAAGGGCGAAGAAGTCGCCGGCATCCGCATCGCCGACGGGTGGAAACTCCGCTACGCCGTGGACGAGAAGCAGGACGACGGCGACCGCCGCCGCCGCACGTCCGGCGACATCCTCTCCGAGCTGGGGCGCGAGGCGTCGAAGGCGAACCGGGTGCTGCTGGCGAGCGACCCCGACCGCGAGGGGGAGGCCATCGCCCGCGACATCGCCGACGAGCTGAGCCTCGACCCGAAGCGGACGTTCCGCATCCGCTTCAACGAGATCACGAAGAACGCCATCCAGCAGGCGATGGCGCAGCCGGACCAGATCAACACCGCCCGCGTCGAGGCCCAGGAGGCGCGCCGGGCGATGGACCGCGTCGTCGGCTTCCCGCTGTCGAACCTCCTCGGCAAGAAGGTGGCCGGCGGGCTGAGCGCGGGCCGCGTGCAGTCGGTCGCGGTGAAGCTGATCGTGGACCGCGAGCGCGAGATCGAGGCGTTCAAGACGGACGAGTTCTGGAAGGTCACGGCGCTGCTCGCGCCGCAGGGGAGCGGCATCGCCTGGAGCGCGGACGCGAAGCTGTCCAAAATCTTCGCCAAGAAGAAGCCGGGCGACGAGAAGGCCAAGGCGGCCCCGAGCGACGAGCCCGAGGAACCGGTCGAGGACACCGAGGACGCGGAGCCCGAGACGGACGGCGAGACGGCACAGGCTGCGGGCGCTGACGCCCCCGGCGCGCCGGCCCGTAGCGGGGGCGGGCTGCCGAAGCCGCCCGCCGGCGCCTTCATGGCCGAACTCGTGCGCTGGAGCGGCGCCGACCCGAAGCTCGGCAACGAGAGCGCGGCCGACGCCGTGGTCGCGGCGCTGCAGAACGTGCCGTTCGTGGTGTCGCGCGTCGAGCAGAAGGACCGCCAGGACCGGCCGCACGCGCCGTTCACCACCAGCACCCTCCAGCAGCAGGCGTTCCTGCGGCTGCGGATGAGCACGAGCCGCACCATGAGCGCCGCCCAGGCGCTGTACCAGGGCGTCGAGCTGTCCGGCCTCGGGCAGACGGCGCTCATCACGTACATGCGAACCGACAGCACGCGCATCTCGCCCGACGCGCTGAACACGGTCCGCACGTTCATCCACGACAGCCCGAACCTCGGGCCGAGCTACCTGCCGGCGAAGCCGAACGTGTACGCCAGCGGCAAGAGCGCCCAGGAGGCCCACGAGGCGATCCGCCCGACCGACGTGACCGTCACCCCGAAGCGGGCACAAGACCTCGGTCTCGCCGGCGACCAGTACCGCCTCTACGAGCTGATCTGGCGCCGGTTCGTGGCCTGCCAGTGCGCCCCCGCGGTCGTCGGCGTCACCACTTACGACATCACCGCCGGCCAGGGGCTGTTCCGCGCCCGCGGCCAGGTCGTGAAGTTCGCCGGCTACCGCAAGGTGCTGTCGCCGGTGAGCAAGACCGACGACAGCGAGCTGCCGCTGGTGAAGGAGCGCGACCCGCTCGACCGCCTCGACCTGTTCGAGACCCAGCACTTCACCCAGCCGCCGCCGCGGTACAACCAGGCGTCGCTGGTGAAGGCGCTGGAGAAGGAGGGGATCGGCCGCCCGAGCACTTACAACACGATCATTTCGACCATCCAGAAGCGCGGCTACGTGGTCGAGGAGAAGGGGCGGTTTAGCGCCACGCCGATCGCCAAGGTCGTGACAGACCTGCTGGTGCAGTCGTTCCCGCGGGTGATGGACCTGAAGTTCACGAGCCACTTCGAGGAGGAGCTGGACGAGATCGAGACTGGCAAGTGCCAGTACCGGGAGGTGCTGGACGAGTTCTGGGGCCCGTTCTCGGAGGCGCTAACGGCCGCGGGGAACGACCTGGCGCCGGTCCGCGAGATCATCCAGGGCGAGGTGTGCCCGAAGTGCGGCGGGAACCTGGAGCGCCGCTACACGGCGAAGACCGGCACCTACTTCATCGGCTGCGTGAACTGGAAGGACAAGGAGAACCCCTGCCGGTACAAGCGGGACGCGGAGGGGAAGGAGATCCTCGGCCCCGAGGTGACGGACATCCCGTGCCCGGCGTGCGGCAAGTTCATGGTGCGGAAGGAGGGCCGGTTCGGCGTCTTCTTCACCTGCGAGGGCGCCCCCGACTGCCCGACGACGATGAACCTCCGCCCCGACGGCAGCCGCGTCGTGACGGCGCTGCCGACGCAGGTGACCTGCCCGAAGTGCGAGAAGCACAAGCTGCTGCTGAAGGAGAGCAAGGCGGGGAAGAAGTACGTGCAGTGCCCCGACACGAAGTGCAAGTTCATCTCCGACTCGGACGACCAGGGCAACCCGGTGGTGCCGCCGGACACGGGGATCGCGTGCGAGAAGTGCGGCAGCCCGATGGTGGTGAAGGTGGCGTGGCGCGGCCCGTTCCTGTCGTGCAGCGGCTACCCGAAGTGCCGCAACGCCAAGTCGATCAACGCCGAGCTGCGCGAGCAGTTGAAGGCGAAGGGGATCGAGCTGCCGGCGGCGCCGCCGAAGTCGGAGAAGGGCGCCGGCCCGGCGGTACCGCAGGTGGCGATCACCGAGCAGTGCCCGCAGTGCGACGGCCCGATGATGCTGAAGCCGTCGCGGTTCGGCGGCGGCTACTTCCTGAGCTGCAAGAAGTACCCCAAGTGCAAGGGTACTTCGAAGATGACACCCGAGTTGCAGGAGCGCATCAACGCGGCGGCGAAGGACGCGGGAGCGGCGGCGGGGTGACAGCCGGGCCGGGCGTCCGCGTCGGTGTTCACCCGCCGCGGGCCTCGACCTGCGCCTCCTGTACCTTCTGGCGGCGGACCTTGCGAACCAACACTCGCACGCCGTCGGCGTCCACCACTTCACCGCCGCGGACCACACCCCCGAGGCGGGCCAACACCCATTCGCTGAGGTGCCGCGGCGGCTCGCCGCCGGGTCCGGGCGGCAGGTCGATCCCCGTCGTCGCCTTCAGCCGGTCCGGCGTCACCCCGCCGCCGACGACCCACCCGGCCCCCGCCTTCGCCAGAGAGCCCGGCAGGCGGTCGAACTCGTCCTCGATGTCGCCGACCAGTTCCTCGATGATGTCCTCCAGCGTCACCATGCCGACCACCGCTCCCGCCGCGTCCCGCACGAGCGCGATGTGCGTCGACTCGCGAGTGAGTCGGGCAAGCACGTCGGACACCAGCATGTCCGCCGGGACCGACGGGATCGACCGGACGACACCGCGGAGCGTGGGATCGTTCGGCGCCAGCCGGGCGTGGGCCACGATGTCCTTGAAGTTGACGTAGCCGACAATCTGGTTCGGGTCGCCGGGCGCCTCGGTCACCGGGAAGCGGGTGTGCATGTCGAGGTGGGCGGCGACCAGGGCGTCGGCGATGCCGGCGGTCGCGTCGAGCGTGCTAATTGCCGCGGCGGGGAGCATCACGTCGCGGATCGGCCGGTGCGACAGGGCGGCCGCGCCGAGGATGATCCGCTCCTCCTGCACGCCGATCAGCCGCGACGTGCGGGCCAGGGCCACGCTCGCCCGCAGTTCCTGCAACTCCGCAGCCTCGGACTTCGACGCCGGCCCGCCCGGCGCCTTCAGCCGTCGCTCGACCAGGCTCATCAGGCCGGTCGTCGCGTTCTCCAGCACCCACACGACCGGCCACACCCCGGTCACGAACAGCTTCATCGGCGGCGACAGGCGTAGGCAGACCAGTTCCTTGTTCCGCAGCGCGAACACCTTCGGGATGAGCTCCCCGAAGATGATGGTGACGACGGTGAGCGGGGCGACGACCAGGGCGATCGACATCACCTCGGCCGTGCCCGATGAGATGCCGAGCGACCCCTCCAGGGTGGGGGCGAGTTGTTCCTCGGCCCCGGCCCCGCCGACGGCCGCCGCGATCGCGCCGACGAGCGTGATCCCGAGTTGCACCCCTGCGAGGCTCCCCTCCAGGTTCTCCTTCATGTAGCGGGCCGCGGTCGCCCCCGCCCGCTTCGCCGCCTCCAGGGAGTGCAGGCGGGCGTTCGAGATGGACGCCAGCGCGATCTCGAACGCCGCGAACACGCTGTTGAAGGCGATCATCCCGGCCATCACCAGCAGTTCGACACCCCACACGCCACACCCCCCGATTGGTAACCCAGGCAGCCTACGCCGCCCGGCGGAGCCGTACAACAGCGACACCTACCCCGGAGCCCCGCCCATGCAGCTGCGCGGCATCATCCCGCCGGTCGTCACGCCGATGACCGCCGACCAGGAACTCGACCTCCCCGGCCTCCGCGCCGGCATCGACTACCAGCTCTCCCACGGCGTCCACGGCATCTTCGTCCTCGGCACCACCGGCGAGTTCTACGCCCTCGACGAGCGCGAGAAGCAGACCGTCGTCGCCGCCGCGGTCGCGCACTGCGGCGGCACGTCGCCGGTGTTCGTCGGCACCGGGGCCGAGACCACCCGCGAGGTGGTGCGACTCACCAAGATGGCCGAACAGGAAGGGGCGAGCGGCGTGTCCGTCATCACTCCGTACTTCCTCAAGCCGACTCAGGCCGAACTCGTCGATCACTTCCGCCGCGTCGCCGAGAGCACAACGCTGCCGGTAGTGCTGTACAACAACCCGGCTACATGCGGCGGCGTCAGCATCGACCCGGACTCGTGCGCGAGGCTGGCCGCGGTGCCGAACATCGTCGGCATCAAGGACTCCTCTGGCGACCTGCAAAACACCATCGAGATCCTGCGGCAGACGCCGCGCGAGACGTTCGCGGTGCTGAACGGCCGCGACACGCTGATCTTCTCGGCACTGCAGATGGGGTGCGCGGGGGCCATCCCGGCGTCGTGCAACATCGCCCCGAGCCTGTGCGTGAGCCTGTACGAGGCGTTCGTCCGCGGCGATTTGCCGGCGGCGAAGGAGTATCAGTCCCGCCTCCACGGCGTGCGGATGGCGATGACGCTCGGCACCGGCAACGGCGCGGTGAAGGAGGCGATGGCGCTGCTGGGCCGCCCCGCCGGCCCGAACCGCTGGCCGATCGCGCCGCTGTCCGACGAAAAGCGCCAGAAGCTCCGCGCCATCCTCACCGCGGCGGGGCTGATGGACTGACCGCCGGCCAGTTATACTGGAAGCAACACCTGGAGCCGCCGCATGACCGCCCTGTTCGCCGACGTGGCCGTGTGGCCGGTCTACGTCGTTCTCGGCGGCATGGTCGTGGCCGGCGTGTTCGGCGCGGCCGGCATCGCGTGGCTCGGCTACTGGCTGGTCCGCCGCTCCCGAACGACATTCACCCGCGTTGAGGAGGACGGCCCGTGAAGATCGCCTCCCTCGCGCTGCTGGTCGTCACTCTCACTGCGGCCGCGGCCCGGGCGGACGTCCGCCTGCCGCCCCCGCCGCCTCCGCCGCCGCCATCCACTACTTCGATGGAGACGGTCGTGATCGGGTCGGCCCTCGGGCTGGCCGTCATGGGCCTAGGGCTGTGGCTGGCCCGCCGAAACCGGAAGGTCGCCGCCGCATGAGCGCCGCCGCGCCGCTCACGGCTCCGCCCGTACCTGCGATGCGGGTGCCGGGGCTGTCGTTCGCCGTCGCGTTCGTGGCGCTCGTCGTCGGCGCGGGGGTGCTCGCGGGGGCGGTGCCGGTCGCGTTCTCGATCGCCACCGTGTTCCTGTTCGCCGGGCCGCACAACTGGCTCGAAGCCCGCTACGTCCTCGGCCGGCTCCCCGCCCGCGTCGGCAAGCTGTGGCCGTTCTTCCTTCTGTCCGCCGTCGGGATGGTCGGCCTCACCGCCGGGTTCGCCGCGCTGCCGTGGCTGTTCGACGTGTTCGACACCGCCGCGGGCCAGGGCGCCGTGCTGGCGACGTGGAACACCGCGTTCGTGTTCTGGGTCGCGGCGCTGACGGGGATGCGCTCGCGCACCAACCCCCGCTTCGACGGCGGCTGGGTGTGGCCGGTCGCGTTCCTGCTCACCGCCGGGGTGTGGCTCAACCCGGTGGCGCTGAACGTCGTGATGGTCTACCTCCACCCGCTGATGGCGCTGCTCCTCCTCGACCGCGAACTCGGCCGCTCACGGAAGGCGTGGCGGCCGGCGTACCGCGTCGCGCTGCTGGCTGTGCCGCTGGGGCTGGCGCTGCTGTACGGCCGGCTCCACGACACCCCGGACCTGCCCGGCACCGACGCGCTCACGGCCGCGATCACGAACCACGCCGGCGCCGGCTACCTGGAGAACGTGTCCACGCACTTCCTCGTCGCGGCGCACACGTTTCTCGAAATGGTGCATTACGGCGCGTGGGTGGTACTCATCCCACTCGTCGGCCTGCGGGCGTGGCCGTGGCAGCTCGGCGCCATCCCCGCCGCCCGCCGCAGCCCGGCGTGGGGCCGCGGCGTGGCGGCGTTCTTCGCCTGCGGCCTGCTCGTCGTGCTGACGCTGTGGGCGTGCTTCCTACTCGACTATCCGACCACCCGCAGCGTGTACTTCACCGTCGCGCTGCTGCACGTCCTCGCCGAAATCCCGTTCCTCCTCCGAATGGTCTGACTCACCATGCGCCGGCTGCTGCTCCCCTTCGCCGTCCTCGTCGCGGCCGTGTCGCTGGCCCCCGCCCAGCCGCCGGCCGCGCCCCTCACGCGCATCGCCTTCGGCAGCTGCGGCGACCAGGACCAGCCGCTCCCCATCCTCGACAGCATCGTCGCCGCGAAGCCCGAGCTGTTCCTGTTCCTCGGCGACAACATCTATGCCGACATCGACGAGAAGACGAACAAGCTCATCCCCGCGGCGAAGATCACGGCCGAGCGGATCGCCGCGAAGTACGACATCCTCCGCGGCCTCCCGGGCTTCCAGAAGCTGAAGGCGACGTGCCCGTTCATGGCCACCTGGGACGACCACGACCTCGGCGCCAACGACGCCGGCGGCGACTTCGCCCTCAAGGACGCCTCGCAGAAGCTGTTCCTCGACTTCTTCGGCGCCGCCGCCAACGACCCGCGCCGCACGCAGAAAGGCGTCTACACCGCCGCCGTGTTCGGCCCGCCGGGCAAGCGCGTGCAGGTCATCATGCTCGACACGCGTTACCACCGCACGAAGCTCACCCGCGCCAAGTCGCCGCTCCCCGGCGAGAAGGTGCCGCCCTACGCCCCCAACGCCGACCCCGGCGCCACCGTCCTCGGTGAAGCCCAGTGGGCGTGGCTCGAAGCGCAGCTGAAGCAGCCCGCGGAGGTGCGGCTCATCGGCTCCAGCATCCAGCTCGTCGCCGACGAGCACCGCTTCGAGAAGTGGAGCAACTTCCCCAAGGAACGCGAGCGCTTCTACGAGCTGGTGCGCAAGACGAACGCCACCGGCGTCGTGGTCCTCAGCGGCGACCGGCACCTCGGCGAAATCTCACTCGACAGCAGCACCGCCGGCTACCCGCTGTACGACGTGACGAGCAGCGGCCTGAACCAGGGGGCGAAGGCGTGGCGTGAGCCGGAGCCGAACAAGCACCGCGTCGCGGCGATGCCCTACGGCGACAACTTCGGCATGGTCCTCATCGACTGGTCGACCGACAACCCGCGGCTGACGCTGCAACTGCGCGACGAGGACGGCGACGTGATGAGCGCCGTGAAGGTGCGGCTCTCGACGCTGAAGCCGACGGGCGTGGCGGCGGGTCCGCGGCCGAAACTGCCGGACGGCGTGCTGACCCCGGCCGAGGCGGCGGCAAAGGTCGGCCAGAAGGTGACGGTGCAGTTCCCGGTGGCGTCCACGGGCGGGCAGACGAACCTGTACCTGAACTCGGCCCGCGACTTCCGGGCGAAGGACAACTTCGCGGTTGCGTTGACGGCGGCCGCGAAGGCCGGCCCGTGGGCCGACGCCACCGGGGCGACGTTCCTGAACAAGACGATCCGCGCCAGCGGCACCGTGCAGGTGGTCAGCGGCAGCGCCCGCATCGAGGTCACGGCACCGGCGCAACTCGTGCTGGTGGAGTGATACCCGAGCGCCCCGCGCCGCGCGCGACGGCCCGTTCGCCGACGCCTCTACACCCGCTTCAGTCCGCCGTCTCCTCGACGACGCCGTGGCGCTGGAGGTAGCGCGCCGCCAGCCAGCACCCCACCGCCCACGCCAACCCCGCCGACCAGCCGGCCAGCACGTCCGTCGGGTAGTGGACGCCCAGGTACACCCGGCTCGCCCCCACCAGCCCTGCCAGCACCGCCGCCACAGCCACGAAATACAGCTTCGCCCAGCCCGACCTCACCAGGCGCGCCAACAGCGACCCCAGCGTCAGGTACGTCACCGCGGCCAGCATCGAGTGACCGCTCGGGAAGCTCGACGTGAGCGAGTACGACAGGTGCGGCACCAGCTGCGGCCTCGGGCGGGAGAAGAACTCTTTCAGCACCAGGCTCACCACCGCGCCGCCGGCCGTCGCCGCGAACACCAGCAGCGCCGCCGGGTAGTGCCGGCCCGCCACGAGGTAGCCGAGCACCGACGCCACCAGCAGCGTCAGAACGGCGTACCCGCCGAGGGCGGTCAGGTCGCGGGCGCCCTCCTCGACCCACGCCGGCCCGACCGGGTCGGCCGGGTCGACCGGCTCGCGCAGGGCCAGCATCAGCCGCTCGTCGAACGGCAGAGTGTCCCCCGCGGCCACGTTGTGGGCCACGGCCAGGAAGACCCACACCCCCGCCGCGGCCAGTACGACCGCCGCCAGGACGTAGGCGTCGGCCCGCCGCACCCATGCCCACAGTGCACGCGCCATAACCACCCCACGAGAGCATGTACGTGGAATCCCACGGGGCCGCGGGCGTTACTGAGGCAGGAGCCCCGACCCGCACCCGTCGTCCTCAGAATCTTCTCAGACGCCGTTCACTACCGCCTCACGGGTCGGGTGTTAGAGATAGGGTGCCGTAGCGTCTTCGGAAGGGTGCCCCGCCGCGGGGATGACCGACATGCACAGTAACGACTTCGCCCAGCCCGACTTCACCGTGCTCGTCACCGTCTTTGCTGCCGGTCTCGGGATGCTCCTCGGCGGCGCCGCCAACCTCGTCTTCGGCCGGTTCGGCATCACGGCTCGCGTCGCCGCGGCGGCCGGGACGTGTGTCGTCACCGGGGTCGGGGCATGGGTCGTCGCCGGGACGGACAGCTCCGGGTGGCTGGCGGCCGGCGCCGCAGCTACCGGCATGGTGATCGCGGGCGTCGGACCGACCCTCGCCTTCGTCATCGCCCGACGGCCGGGCACCCGCTGGGGGGCGCTCGCCGGCACCGGGTTCCTCGTCGCGGTCGGGTCGGTGGCGTGCTTCGAGTACCACTACGAGGCCGCCGCCGACCGGGCACTGGAAAGTTTGTCGGCGCTAACGGAGAAGCCGGCGACGCGCCCGATCGCCACGCGCGTGGCGACCGACCGCGGCACCGTCGTTCAGGTGCTGGAGGCGACCGACCCGCGTGCCCGGGCCGAGATGGCCGCCATCGAGGACCGCTTCCTGGACAGCGACTCGGTCCGCAACCGGGTGATCCGCCGGCAACCGGCCGACGACCGGTCGAACTGCCACGGCTGGGTCTTCACCGGCGGCCGGTACTGGGTCAGCGGGGTCGAGGTGGATCAGATTCTCGACGACAACGGTTACGCCCAGGTAACCGTGCCGCAGCCGGGCGACCTGGTCGTGTACCGCACGGCGGGCGTGGTCACGCACACCGGCGTGGTCCGCTACGTCACCTCCGGAATGCCGGTGCTGGTGGAGGGGAAGTGGGGCACCACCGGCGTCTACCTTCACGAGGTCGGCGCGTCGGTGTACGGGGCCGAGTTCGACTACTACCGGGCCGACCGCGCCACCCACGTCCTCGCCGGCCTGGACACGACCCCGGCCACCGCCGGCGGGCAGTAAGGCGTCCGGCAGGTGAAACGCTACCTACCCCTCGGCTTCCGGGGGCGGATGGTGATGTCGTACTTGGGTAGCGTCTTCGACCGCTCCAGCCGGGCTTCGACCGGCCGCATCTCGGCCTTCGTCAGCGTCACACCGCTGGGGTACCCGCCCGACAGGGTGTCCACCGCCGGCGCCTCCCCCTGCCAGGTCATTCGCCGGGCGTACCCGAGGATGACCGCCAGGCTCGTCAGCAGCCCGCCCCGCCACTTCCGCTCCAGCGCCGACCAGCACCGCTCGACCGGGTTGTACTTGCTGTGGTACGGCGGGTAGTAGACGAGCCGGACGACCAGCCCGGAGGCGTCGGCGAACGCCACCATCCGCTTGAGGAACTGGGTCCGGGAGCCCGAGCAGTTCGGCCCGTTGTCGAGGTACACGACCAGCCGGCGGACGTGCCCGAGCCCGCCCTTCACCCGGTCCCACCACCGCCCCAGCCCGTCCGCCCACAGGTCGCTCGTCTCCCGCGGGCCGAAGAACAAGGACAGCGCCCCGGTCGCGACCATCAGGATGCCCAGCGGGGTCCACTTCCGGGCCGGCGGCGGGTCGTGGTCCAACCCCTTGGCGGACGACCCGTCACCGGCCGTCCGGGTTTTTCCCCCCGCGGACGTATGCACCCTCGGCCACCTTCGCCTTGGTATCGACCGAGATTTCCAGACTCCCCGGGTCGGCCGCGGCCGCCGCCCGGGCGGCCACGACGTTGGCGAAGATGAGGTCGGTGTCGGCCGTCTTCTTCAGCGGCCGCCCCTTCCGCACCCGGGCCAGCCGGTACCCCATCCGGTTGAGGATGTCCCGCATCGTCCGCTCGGCCGGCAGGTCGGCGTCCGCGTACCCGCTGGCGCGGAGCCGGGCGAGGACCTCCCGGGCGGCCAGGTCGGTGTACCGGCGGTCGGTCTTGAGTTCCGGGTCGGCGTGGGTCCGGGGCTCGACCAGGTCCCGGATGTCGGCGGCGAGGGACGTGTCGGCGTCCTCCGTCCGCACCCGCCCCCGGGCCGGGAAGTTGTCGACGCACCGGATGCCGGACGCCAGCTCGTGAAGGCCGGTGCGCACGGCGTCCCGGCCCCACCCGAACCGCCGCTCGGCCCGGCGGGCGCTGCCGCCGCACAGGGCGACGGCGACCTCGGCCTGGAACAGCCGCTTGGGGTGCCCGGTCAGGCGGTCGGCGGCCCGTTGCAGGAGGCGGTCGGTCGGGTCGGTGGAGTCGTCCATGACTCGGGGCTCGGGGGGAATGGCGGGTGGCCGCTATCATCCCCAACCCGACTCGCCGGCGGAAGCTGAACCGATGGGTAGGATTCGACTCGCCGGACGCCTAACCAGTTCACGCCAGGTAGCGCCGCAGCGCCGAGGCGCTGCCCGTGAGCGCGTCCCGGGCGTCCGTCAGGAAGGCCTCCACGTCGAACTTGTCGGCCGGTTTGATCCGCGGGCGGATCAGCTCGAGCGCCGCCGACACCGTCCCCGCCAGCACCGCCGTCTCGGCCCGCGTCAGGTGACCGTCGCCGCAGATGCGCCGCACCCCGACGCCGCGGCAGAGGACGCGCACGTCGATCCGCCGCTGCTCTCTCCGGAACGTGACACGCGGGCAGCTTGCCGCCAGCCGGTAGATTTCCGTCTCGAAGCGCGACGTGCCAGCCGGCTTGCCCCGCGACGGGTAGACGAGTTCGACGCACACGTCCTTCACCGCCGAGCCGTAGTTACTGAGGCGGGCGTTGACGTGGTCGTTGACCAGCATGGTGGTGGCGTGCTGCCCGTGCATCAGCTTCGCGGCGTTGACGATGCAGAAGTCCATGACGGCCACCCCGCCGGTGACGTAGAATACCCGAGCCCCCGCTCCCGGAGCCGCCGGATGCTTTCCCGTGCCGCGCTGGCCCTCGCCGCCGCCGTCGCGCTCGCCGCCGTCCCGGCGGCCGCGCGGCCCGACCCCGCGGTGAAGGTAACCCGCGCCGTCACCTACGCCACTGCCGGCGGGGAGACGTTACAGTTAGACGTCGCCACGCCGGCGACCGTCGGGCCACACCCGGCGGTCGTGCTATTCCACGGCGGGGCGTGGCGGTTCGGCACGCGGGCGCAGCTCAGCTGGGTCATCGAGGCGCTCGCCGCCAAGGGGTACGTCGCGGCGTCGGCCAGTTACCGGCTGGCGCCGAAGCACCTGCTGCCCGACCAACTCCACGACGTGCGGTCGGCCGTGCGGTTCGTCCGCGCCAACGCCAAGACGTACGGCGCGGACCCCGACAAGTTCGCCGTCGGCGGCTTCTCCGCCGGCGCCCACCTGGCGATGCTGGCGGCCTTCGACCCGCCGGCGGGTCAGCCGCTGGGCGCGAGGTGCGTCGTCGATTTCTTCGGCCCCACGGACCTGACGCTGTACTCGAAAGACCCCGACCTCGAAGACGCCTTCATGGTGCCCTTCTTGGGGAAGGCGTGCAAGACCGACCCGGAGGTGTACAGGCGGGCGTCGCCGGTCGCCTTCGCCGCGAAGGGCGTGCCGCCGGTGCTGCTCGTCCACGGGACGGCCGACCTGATCGTGCCGATCGTCCACTCCGAGAAATTGCACGAGAAGTTGGTCGCGGCGGGGGCCGAGGCGGAGTTGGTGCGGGTGCCGGGGAACGGGCACGGCCCGTGGCGGGCGGAGCAGGCGGCCGCCGGGATGACGGCGACAGTGCGCTTCCTCGACCGGCACCTGAAGGGGATGCGATGAGGGGCGGTTATGCCGCCGCTTGCGGCGTGGCACCGCGGTGCCACGCCGCAAGCGGTCGGGCTACTTCCTGGTTCCCCGCCTTCACCCTGTTGTGGGTTCTGACGCTGCCCCTGGTCGGCCACGGCTGCCACGGCGACGACGTGGACCACGAACCCTCGGCCGCGCCACCCGCCCACGTTCACGACACGGACGCGAAAACTTCTCGCGAACCCTCTTGCACCCGGGGCGGCTAGCGCCAACAATACCCGTGTCACCTGCGGCCCCACGGACGCACCGGCCCTTCGGCCGGTGTTCGCGTATCCGGGCCGCGGCGGACGGCGACCACTCCGGAGGTCGGCCGCGGCCCTTCGGGCACTGCGGCCGGTCTCGCGCTCTGACCACCCGGTCGGTGCGGCCCCTCCGGCCCGCCGCGCCGGGTGTTTGTGTTTCTGCCACCAGAGAGGACGCCGACATGACCACCAAGAAGGACCCCGGCAAGGCCGTCCTCGAACTCGTCGAGAAGATGCACGAGGAGAAGAAGATCGCCCGCGAGACGATCTTCGTCGGCATCGAACAGGCCATCAAGCTGGCCGCCGAGCGCCACTTCCAGGTGGAAGAGGGCGTGCTCGTCAGCATCGACCAGGCCACCGGGCACATCACCGCCCGGTACGGCGAGCAGGAACTCGACCCCGAGACGCTCGGCCGCATCGCGGCCCAGTCCGCCAAGCAGGTGATGATCCAGAAGATCCGCGAGGCCGAGAGCGACACCGTCTACAACGAGTTCACCGGCAAGAAGGGCGAACTCCTCATCGGCACCGTCACCCGCGTGGACGCCGGCACCGCCATCGTCTCGCTCGGCAAGAGCGAGGCGCTGCTGCCCCGCAGCGAGCAGATCCCCGGCGAGACGCACCACGTCGGCGAGCGCGTCAAGGCCGTGATCCTCGAAGTGCGGCGGCAGGGGCACCGGGTCAAGATCGTGCTCAGCCGCTGCCACCCGGACTTCGTCCGCACGCTGTTCGAGGAAGAAATCCCCGAGATCGACGAGCGGATCATCGACATCCGCGCCGTGGCCCGCGAGGCGGGGTACCGCTCGAAGGTGGCCGTCACCAGCATCGACCTGAAGGTGGACGCCGTGGGCGCGTGCGTCGGCGTGCGCGGCAGCCGCATCAAGAACGTGATCGAGGAGCTGAACGGCGAGCGCATCGACATCGTGCGGTGGAACGACTCGCTTCAAGTGCTCATCCCGAACGCGCTGCAGCCGGCGCAGATTTCGGAAGTATTCACCTACCAGCGGCTCGGCCGGGCGATCGTGCTGGTGACGGACGACCAGCTGTCGCTGGCGATCGGCCGGCGCGGGCAGAACGTCCGGCTGGCGTCGAAGCTGGTGGGCTGGGACATCGAGATCATGACGCACGACGAGCTGGCCGAGTCGCTGGAGCGGGCCGAGCGCTGGTTCGGGCAGCTACCGCACGCCAGCCCGGACCTGACGAACGCGATGATCGACCAGGGCTTCCTCAGTTACAACGACCTGAGCATGATCGACGGCGCCGAGTTGGCCGAAATCTCGGGCCTGCCGGAGGAGCAGGCTGACGAGATCGTGATGTACGCGGAGGAGTACACGGACGTCATGGAGCGGTCGGTCGAGGAAGAGCGGCGCGCGGCCGAAGAGCAGGCGCAGTTGGAGGCGCGCGAGGCGGCCGAGGCGCAGCGGCTCGCCGACGAGCAGGCCGAGGCGGAAGCGGCCGCAGCCGAAGCCGCGGCCGCGGAAGCCGCCGCCGCGGCGGCCCCGGCCGAGGGCGAGGCGCCGCCAGAGGGCGCCGAGGCGGGCGAGACGGCGGAGGTGCCGGCCGAGGGCGAGGCTACGACCGAGGTCGCGGAGGCGCCGGCCGAGGCGAGCGAAGAAGCCCCGGCGGAGGAGCCGACCACTGAGGAGCCGGCGAAGGAAGCGGAACCACAGCCGACGGCCTGAGGTCTGTCGGGCCGTGAGCGACGAGTCGGCGTGACCCGTCGCTCACTTCGCCGGCGGCTCGGTTCGGTCGCGGTCGGCCCAGGGCGGCCGGCCGACCCGGCTCAGGAGCAAGCCGACCAGCCCGAGCGCGGTTACGACCGCCCCGAGGAACACACGCCGCCCGGGGGTCAGTTCGAAGAAGCCGACGGACCCGTCGCGCGGCGGACGGTCCGGCCGCGTTGTCGGGACGACCGGCCATCCGCGTCCGGTCCCGCCGCACCGCCGACACGCCTCCTCGATCACCCCTCCGCCGGCCAGGAAGACGGTCGCCCGCCCCGTACCGCCGCACACTGCGCATCGCTCTGGCATGATCCCCCCGGCCGCAGGTGCGGCCTGCGGTCGCCCGGCCGTCACCGCTTCGGCGTCTCGCCCTTCTCCAGCCGCGCCAGCTCGGTCACCGCGAGCGTGTACGGCACCCGCGCCTTCTCGCCCTCATCCTTCACCCAGCGGAAGTGTGCCCGAGCCGCGTCCCGATTCCCGCGAATCAGGTGGTCGAGCCCCAGGTAGGCCCGTGCCTCGGTTTCCTTGCCCTTGTCGGTGGCGAGCTTCAGCAGCCCTGGCTCGTCCAGGTCGCCGCGGAGGAACCGGACGACGGGTTGCTGCCACCCGGCCTTGAGCTTGTCGGCGCCGGCCAGGAACCACTTCGCCGCCGCGTCGTCCTTCTCCCGCCGGGCCGCGAGGTTGCCGATGATGACGGCTGTTGGCCGAACAGCCTGGGATTACCCGTCCAGGTCGAAAGCCCGTCGGAATTCTCCGGCCGCTCCGGCGCGGCGGGCCAGAAGTAGCGCGACGGCACGCCCCAACACCGCATCTCCGCTCCGCGGGTCGAGGCGAACGGCCTCGTCGTAGTCCTTCAACGCCCGATCCAGTTCTCCCGTCACGCGCAGAACGAACGCACGGTTGTTGAGTACCACGGCACCTGCCGGGGCGAGTCGGATCGCCTCGTCGAAGTCCGCGAGCGCCCGGTCCCAGTCCTCCTTGAGGCGCCAGCACACGCCGCGGGCGTTGAACAGGTCCGCCCGTCGCGGGTCGAGCCGGATGACCTCGTCGAAGTCTTTAATCGCGTGGTCGTACTCTCCGCGGTCCACCCAGCCAATCCCCCGCCGCCAGAGCGCGAACGTGTCCTTCGGGTCCGCCCGGATGCGGTCGGTGAAGTAGGCCGGGGCGTCCTTCGACAGCACGAACTCGTCTTTCTTGGCCCACGCCTCGCGATGGCCGTCGAAGACGCGGATCCAGCCGTTTTTGTCCTCCCGTACCTGAATCAGGTACATGCCCCGGAACGTGTACTGCTCGTACTTGTCGTTGACCCACTTGCCGAAGGTGATGTCCTTGGCGTATTTCTTCCCGACGACCAGCTCGCCTTCCCAGTCGGCCGGCCGATCCTGGGCCGCGGCCACGCCGCCGATCAGCACCAGAACCGCAATCGCTCCCCGCATGTGCGTCCCTCCCCACCCTCCCCGGCAGTGTCGCGCCCGGCCGGCCGCCCGTCTGCGGAAGCCCACACAATCCGCCGGCACTACGGGTATAATCCCCCGTCCCGACCACCGCCCGCCCGGGGTGACAGGACAGCCCTCCCGAACCTCCCGACCGCGCTTCCCTCTCTCACGAGGGTCGCCCCGTTCTTGTCGGTCCCGCCGATTGCCCTTTTCGCGCGGGCCTCCCGGCTTAGAATAAGCCTATTCGGGTCGGACCGACCGTTCCGTCGGGCTCGCGGGGACGTCCGCGGACGGGCACGGGGTGTACAGGGCATCCCTCCAGGAGCATCGCTTGCAGCCGAATCCGGTGGCGAAGGACAAAAAAGTTCGCGTGTTCGAGCTGGCCAAGGACCTCAGCGTCCCCAGCAAGGACCTGATCGCGATGGCGCAGGAGCTCGGGTACGGCGGGTTGAAAAACCAGCTGAACACCCTGGAGCCCGAGCAGATCGACGCACTGAAGGAGCGCGCCAAGAAAGGCCCGCCGAAGGCCGCCGGCGCCGCCCCCGCCCCGACCAAGCCCGCCATCCCGCCGGCCGCCAAGCTCGACACGTCCGTCAAGACGCTGCCCAAGGCCGTCGCCCCGAAGCCCGCCCCGCCCGTCGCCAAGCCGAAGCCCGCACCCGTCGCGGAGGCGGCGCCGGCCCCCGTCGTCGAGGCGCCCGCTCCCGAGCCGACCCCCGAGGCCGAACCCGCGCCGGCCCCGGAACCCGAAGTTCCCGACGTTGTCGCCGAAACTCCCGCGTCCGTAGCGCCGCAATCGTCCCCGACCCCGCCGGCGAACATCATCCCGACCGTCACGGGCGGCGGCGTCCGCAACCTCGGCGGCGGCGTCCGCAACCTGAACGCCCCGCCGCGCCCGGCCGCCACCGCCCCGCCCCGCCCCGTCAGCCCGCCCGCGGCGCCGGTCACGCCGCCGACTGACGTCGCGCCGGCGGCCCGCCCGACGCCGCCGGTGTCGCCGCCGCCGGCCCCGGCTCAGCCCGCGCCGCCGATCGCCGCCGGCCCGCGCCCCGGCACCCCGCCGGCCGGCGGTCAGCCGCCACGGCCCGGCACGTTTCCGCCGGCCGGCGGCCCACCGCGCCCGGTCGGCCCGGTTCCGCCGCGCCCGTCCGGCCCGGTCCCCTCGGTCGGCGGCCCGTCCGGCGCACCGAAGCCCGGCTTCCTCAAGCCGCCGGTCGTGCCGCCGCCGCGGCAGGGGATCATCGCCGGCCCCCGGACTAGCGCCAACCAGTCGCTGCCGCCCGGCGCCACCCAGCGGACCAGCGGCCCCGGCGGCGGCAGCCCCGTGTACCGCCCCGGCCAGCCGCCCGCCGGCGGCCCGCCGCGCCCGCCGGGCGTCGGCGGCCCCCCGGGCGGCCCCGGCCCCCGCCCGCCGGGGGGCCCCGGCGCCAACTCCGTGCGCCTCACGCCCGAGATGCTGGACCGGCTCCGGAAGGCCGCCCAGCGCGGGCAGAAGATCGAGGTGCGCGAGCTCCAGCGCACCCCGCCCGGCGCCGTGCCGCCCCGCCCCGGAGAGGTCCCGCCCCGCCCCGGCAGCCCGCGCGTCGGCCACCAGGGCCCGGCCCGCGAGGGTGACGGCGAAGACGAGGACAAGAAGAAGGGCCCCGGCGGTCTCCCCGCCCGCGGCAACACCCGCCAGCCCGGGCGCCCCGGCGCCGGCCGCGACCGCGGCCCCGGCGGCGGTCAGCCGGCGGTCGTCGTCGGCCCGAACGGGCAAGTCGAGATCGTCGAGCAGCAGTGGGGCTCGCGCCGCGGGCCGCGCGCCGCGCTGTTCCGCAAGAGTCGCCGCACGCAGCAGAAGACGGAGATCACCGGGCCGGTCACCATCAGCCCGCCGATCACCGTCCGCTCGCTGTCCGAGGCCATCGGCATGAAGGCCGGCGAGCTGTCGAAGCGGCTCCTGAAGGAGACCGGCCAGCTGTACGGCGTCAACTCGGCCATCGAGTTCGACACCGCCGCCCTGATCGCCGTCGAGAAGAACATCGAGCTGATCCTCAAGAAGCAGGAGACGGCCGAAGAAAAGCTGCTCCGCGAGTTCGAGGAGGCCGCCGACGCGGTGGACCCCGAGAAGCTCCGCCCGCGGCCGCCGATCGTCACCATCATGGGCCACGTCGACCACGGCAAGACGTCGCTCCTCGACAAGATTCGCGTGTCGAAGGTGGTCGACACCGAGGTCGGCGGCATCACGCAGGTGATCCGCGCGTGGTCCGTGAAGCACAAGGTCGAAGACCCCGAGACCGGCGAGAAGGTGATCGAGCGGCCGATCACGTTCCTCGACACCCCCGGCCACGAGGCGTTCACCAAGATGCGCGCCCGCGGGGCGAACGTCACCGACATCGCCGTCATCGTCGTTGCCGCCACCGACGGCGTCCGCCAGCAGACGGAAGAGGCCATCAACCACGCCCGCGCGGCCGACGTGCGGATCATCGTGGCGATTAACAAGATCGACATGCCGAACGCCGACATCGAGAAGACGCGCCGGCAGCTCTACAGCCTCAACCTGCTGCCCGACGACATGGGCGGCGACACCCAGTTCGTCGAGACCAGCGCCGCCACCGGCCAGGGCATCGACGACCTGCTGACGGCCATCCTGCTGGAAGCCGAACTCAACCTCGCCGACGAGCTGCAGGCCGACCCGGACCGCCCGGCCACCGGCACCTGCCTGGAAGCGTACATGAGCGCCGACGAGGGCGTCATGGCCACGTTCCTGGTGCAGCAGGGGACGCTGAAGCGCGGCGACATCGTGCTGTGCGGCAGCACCTTCGGCCGCATCCGGGCCATGTACTCGGACATGGGCCGGGCCATCAAGGACGCCGGCCCCAGCACCCCCGTCCGCATCACCGGCCTGAGCGAGGTGCCGAACGCCGACGACCCGTTCTTCGTCGTCGACGAGCTGACCAAGGCCCAGGAGATCGCCGACCTGCGGCGGGTGAAGGACCGCGAGAGCGCCCTCAACCGGTTCGCCCCGGTGTCGCTCGCCACCCTCACCGAGGCCAAGTCGAAGATCAAGATCAGCGAGCTGAAGGTGATTCTGAAGGCCGAGGCCCGCGGCTCGGTCGAGGCCATCCGCAAGGAGCTGGAGAAGCTGGTCCACGAAGAGGTGCGGACGCGCGTGCTGCACGCCGGCATCGGGGCCATCACCGAGAGCGACGTGCAGCTGGCCCTGACCAGCCCCGAGGACACGCTGATCGTCGGGTTCAACGTCACGTCCGACGACGCGGCGATGAAGCTGGCCGAGGCCCGCGGGGTGAAGGTCCGCGAGTACCAGATCATCTACAACCTCGTGGACGACGTGAAGGCGGCGCTCGAGGGCCGGCTGAAGCCGATCGAGGAGGTGGTCCACCTGGGCCGCGCCGTGATCCGCGACACGTTCCGCATCACGAAGGTGGGGACGATCGCCGGGTGCTACGTGACCAGCGGCGTCATCGAGCGGAACGCCCGGGTCCGCGTGATCCGCGAGGGCGTGGTGGTGTTCCCGCCGGCCGACAAGGTGGTGGGGCTGGACAGCCTGAAGCGGTTCAAGGACGACGCCAAGGAGGTCCGCGAGGGCTTCGAGTGCGGCATGCGGATCACCGGCTTCGACGACGTGAAGGCCGGCGACGTGATCGAGGCGTTCAAGATCGAGATCAAGCAGCGGACCCTGTGACGCTTGATGATCGGGGATTTATGATTGATGAATGACCAAACCAGAAGCCGCCGCGCGTCGTCGGGCGTCATCAATCATTAATCGCCGATCATCAATGGTTATTGGCTCCCTCACCGCCCGCCTGCTGGTCCGCGACAGCCGGACGCTCAAGGACAAGCGGCAGGTGGTGCGGTCGATCCTGGACAAGGCGCGTGCCGGGTTCGACGTGGCCGCGGCCGAGGTCGGCAGCCTCGACGATGTGAAGGTGGCGGAACTAGCGTTCGCGGCGGTCGGCCCCGAGGCGGCGATGGTGCGCGGGGTGTTGCAGAAGCTGGCCGAGGCGCTGCGCCGCCACCCGGTCGCCGAGTACCTCGGCGGCGACCTGACCGTCGGCCACGAGGTGGTGTGAGTCGTCCCTCGGAGCCGGCCCCGGTCAGGGGTCGGAGCCTACCGCGCGTCGGATGCTCCGACCCCTGACCGGGGCCGGCTCCTGTTCGACCCACCGTCGCCCGCCACACACGAACGACAACGAATGAAGTCCCACCGCCTGGCCCGCGTGAACGAAGTGATCCGGGAGACGGCCGCCAACGCGGTCCTCTTCCAGCTCAAGGACCCCCGCGTTAAAGGGGTGACGGTCACGCGCGCCGAGGTGTCCGCCGACCTGCAGCACGCCAAAGTGTACGTGTCCGTCATGGGCTCCGAGAAGGAGCAGAAGCTCACCATGTACGGCCTCGCCAGCGCCGCCGGGTTCGTCCAGACCAAGATCGCCGAGCGACTCACCACCCGCCACGTCCCGCACGTCACCTTCGTGTTCGACGAGGGGATCAAGAAGAGCCTCGCCATCGCCCAGATCCTCGCCGCCGAGAAGGCGCTGATGGCGCCCGCCGAGCCGCCCCCGGCGGACGACGACGCGGACGACGCGGACGACGCGGACGAGACCGACACCGAAGACGACGCCGACCAGCCCCCGCCCCCCGCCGACGGACCGACGGACCGGGCCGGCTGACCACGACCGGAAAGCGAGCGCCCGCCATGCCGGCGATCACCAACAAGCAGCAGCTCCTCAGCGCAGCCCACGCCGCACTGAAAAAGCGCTACCCGCTGCCGTCCGCCGCCCCCGACGAGCCGCGGCCGGTGCTGGAGGAACTCGTTTACGCCGTCTGCCGCGAGGGCACCACCCCCGCCGACGCCGACCGCGCCTACGACGCCCTGCGGAAAACCTTCGTCGACTGGAACGAAGTCCGCGTCAGCACCGTCCAAGAGGTCGCGGACAGCCTCCGGCCCCTCCCCTCGGCCGGGCTCAAGGCCGGGTGGATCATCGCGCTGTTGCAGGCCGTCTTCGAGATGACCTACTCCTACGACCTGGACGAGTTGGAGAAGAAGGGGCTGAAGCAGGCCGCGAAGCAGCTGGCCCGGTACTTCGACCCGAAGGACCTGGAGAAGCTCGGCCTGCGGCAGGCCGCCAAGCAGGCGGCGCGGCTGGAAACCATGCACGACTACGCCGTCGCGTGGGTGGTGCAGCGCCGGCTCGGCGGCCACGCCATCCCGCTGGACAACCCGACGCTTCGGGTGCTGCGCCGGCTCGGCGTGGTGGAGCCGGGCGAGCCGGAAAGCCTGGAGGCCTTGCGCGGCAGCGTCGAGCACGTGATCCCGAAGGCGAAAGGGCCGGAGTTCACCGACCTGATGAGCGTCCACGCCAAGGAGTTGTGCGTGGACGGCACCCCCGACTGCCCGCACTGCCCGCTGAAGGCCGACTGCCCGACCGCCCCCCAGGTGCTCGCCGCCGGCAAGAAGCCCGGCGAGGGGAAGCCGAAGAAGTCGCGCTGACAGCGGGCGCCCTCACACCGATCCTTCCACAGGGTTCATCCATGTTTCGACGGGCGTTCGGGCTGGCGGTGGCGGCGGCGCTACTGGTCGCCCTCGGCGGGGCGGCCCAGCCGCCGAAGCTCACCCCCGAGCAGACCAAGGCCAAGAACGAGCTGAAGAAGCTCGAAGAGTTCCTCGGCGTGTGGAACCTCGAAGGCTCGCAGAAGGTCGCCGGCAAGGAGACCATCTGGAAAGAGCAGGTGGACTGGAGCTGGAAGTTTCGCACCACCGACCCGACGATCAAGCTCGTGTTCGGCGAGGGGAAGGGTAAATTCTTCACCAGTGGTGAGCTGACCTACGACGTGGCCACGAAGAAGTACAAGCTGGCCGTCACCGGCGCGGACAAGAAGGTGAGCGAGTTCGTCGGCGACCTGAAGGTCGGCGTGCTCAAGGTGGAGCGGAAGGACGCCAACGGCGACGCGTACCGCATCTCGGTGAACACGCTGGCCGACGGCGTGCGGATGCAACTGAAGGTGGAGAAGCAGGAGGGCGGCAAGGGGCTGTTCCTGTCGTCGTTCGGCATGTCCGGCAACCGCAGCGGCGAGTCGCTGGCCGGCGCCGCGAAGAAGGCCGAGTGCATCGTCACCGGCGGGGCCGCGTCGATCCCGGTGGCGTTCGGCGGCAAGCAGTACTTCGTGTGCTGCTCGGGCTGCCGCGACGCCTTCAACGAGACGCCCGAGAAGTACATCGCCGAGGCGGCGAAGAAGAAGTGACTTGTTTTCGCCGCCTGCGGCGTAGCGGCGTTCACGCGCGCTTCGCCGCAAGCGGCAACTCAACTTGTTCAGCCACATCGATCGGTGCTACCCTCCGTACCCCCGGAGGCCGCACACTTGCCCGCGTCCCGCTCCCTGGCCGTCGCCGCCGCCACCAACTGGGCGGCGTTCGCCTGCGCGATGGCCGTCTCGTTCTTGATGGCCCCGTACCTCATCCGCGGTCTCGGCGACGCCCGCTACGGCGTGTGGTGCGTCGTCGAGAACGTCCTGGCGTACTTCACGCTCCTCGACCTGGGCGTGGCCGCGTGCCTGGTGCGGTTCGTCGCCCGTCACCACGCCGCCGGCGAGCGCGACGAGCTGAACCGCCTCGTGTCCGCCTGCCTGGCCGTCTTCGTGGCCGCGGCGGGCGTGGTGCTCGTGGCCGGGGCGGCACTCGTGCCGTTCGTCGGCCCCGGGCTCGAACGACGACTCGGCGAGCCGGGTGACGTTTCACTGTTCATGCTGCTGATGCTCCTGAACGTCGCCGCGACGTTGCCTCTGAGTGTCTTCCCCACCATTCTCGACGGCCTGCAACGCTTCGGCGCCAAGAGCGCGGTCCGGCTGATCTTCTTGGCCCTGCGCGTCGGCGGCATCGTGGTCGTGATGGAGACGCGGCCCGGCCTGCTCGCGCTCGGAGTGGTCTTTACCGTAACGAACCTGCTGGAGCACGCCGCGACCGCGTGGCTGGCTTACCGGTACCTGCCGGGCCTGCGCATCAGCCGCCGGCTCATCGACCGCGCGACACTGCACCGCGTGAAGGGTTACAGCCTCGACTCGTTCCTCGCCATGCTCGCCGGCCGCGTCACGGTACAGACCGGGGCGATCGTCGTCGGCGGGTTCGCCGGCGTCGTTGCGGCGGCGCACTACGCCGTGGCGGCGCGCCTCGTCGAGACGGCGAAGGGGCTGCTGCGCTCGGTAACGACCACGCTCACGCCGGCCGTCAGCGAGCGCGAGGCGACCGGCGACCTGGCCGGCGTGCGCGCGGTGTTCCTCGTCGGCACGCGGTGGGTGTTGTACCTGGTGCTGCCGGTCCACCTGGGCGTCCTGGCGTTCGGCCGGCCGTTCCTGGAGCGGTGGGTCGGAGCCGACTACGCCGTCAACTGCTTCCCCGCGGCCGCGATCCTGTCCGCGACACTGACGATCGGCGTGGCTCAGTCGGCGGCGTCTCGCATCCTGTACGGCATGGGGAAGCTGCGGCTGTTCGCCCGGCTGGCGCTCGTGGAGGCGGCGCTGAACCTGGGCATGAGCCTGGTACTCGTGGGTCCTTACGGGTTGGAAGGCGTGGCCGTCGCGGTGGCGGCTCCGAACCTGTTGTTCTGCGCGGCGACGATTGGCACCGCGGCGTGGGTGCTACAGGTGAGTGCGGTGGCGTACCTGCGTGGGGCGTGGTTGCGGCCGCTGCTGGCGGCGCTGCTGCCGACGGCAGTGTGGGCGGTGACGCCACCCGCGGATGCGACGTGGGGCGCGATCGCCTTCGGCATCGCCTGTGGGCTGGGGCCGTACGCGCTGGCGGTGGCCGCGCTGGAGTGGGTGGGACGATCCTCACGCGCCGCGGCGGGCGTGGTTACGGCCCGAGCTTCGACGCCAGTAGCGTCGCCAGCTCCTCGGGCGACCGCCCGCGGATAAGCACCTGCTTGTTCCGGTTTGTCGGCCCGGTCGCCAGCTCGATTTCCGAGCGCTTCAGCCCAATCCAGTCACGGAGCAGTTCCACGATGGCGGCGTTGGCGCGGCCGTCCTCGGGCGGCGCCGTCACGGCCACCTTGAGCGCGCCGCCGTGCTCGCCGACGACGGCGTTCTTGCGCGCCCCGGGCTGGGCGCGGATGCTCATCAGAACGCCGTCCAGGTGTGGCGTGAGCGTCACCATGCGGGTAGCATACCGGCCATGACGCCGACCCGCCGCCAACTCCTCGCCGCCGGGGCCGCCGCGCTCGCGCCGGTGCCCGTCGCCGCGCTGCCGACCGCCGCCCCCGCCGACCTCGGCATCGACCCGCGCCGCCTCCAGCACGCCTACGACCGCCTCGACGAGTGGACCCGCGGCCCCACCGCCCCCGTCCCCGGCGGCGCGATCCTCGTCGGCCGGCACGGGAAGACGCTCGCCCCGCGCGTCTTCGGCCGACAAGGGCCAGAGCCCGACGCCGGACCGATCCGCGCCGACGGCCTGTTCCTGATGGCGTCGATCACCAAGCCCGTCGTCTACATGGCGGCGATGATCCTGGTCGAGCGCGGCAAGCTGAACCTCACCGACCCGGTGACGCGTTACGTCCCCGAGTTCGCGGCGCACGGCAAGGGGGCGGTGCTGGTGTCGCACCTGTTCACGCACACGTCCGGGCTGCCGGACATGCCGCCGGGGAACGCCGAGCTGCGGCGGAAGCACGCCGACCTGAAAGCCTTTTACGCTGCGGCCGCGAAGGAGACGGCACTCCTGTTCCCACCCGGCACGAACGTCAGCTACCAGAGCTGCGGCACCATCGTCGTCGCGGACATCGTCGAGCGGCTAAGCGGGATGCCGGTCGCGGAGTTCGTGAAGCGCGAAATCTTCGACCCGCTCGGGATGGCGAGCACGCGGCTCGGACTCGGCGGGCTCGACCGCGACCGCGTGGTGCGCGTTCAGCTTCAAGACTACATGGTGGGGAGCGACTTCCACTGGAACACCCCGTACTGGCAGAACCTGGGGGCGCCGTGGGGCGGCATGTTCAGCACGCCGGCCGACTTCGCGGTGGTGCTGCACCTGTTGCTGAGCGGTGGTGCGGTCGGCGGCGTGCGCCTGCTGTCGCCGGCGTCGGTGCGGATGTTGACGACGAACCGCCTGGACGACTACCCCGACTTGCCGGAGCCGTTGCGGCGGACGCAGCCGTGGGGCCTCGGCTGGCGGCTGAACCACCCGGGCACGCCGGGGAGCTGGAGCGATTTGCTGGGGCGCGACGTGTTCGGCCACACCGGCGCGACAGGCACGATGACGTGGGCCGACCCGCGGACCGGCGGGTTCGCGGTGCTGCTGACGAACGCGCTGCGCGAGAAGCAGCCGTGGCGGCTGGTGCATCTGTCGAACGCGGTGGCGGCGGCGTTCGTGTGAACTCACTGGCGAACCGGCAGCGTCAGCCGCCGGGTGGAGATTGCAGACGACTGCCGTGGAAAGCGGTCTACTCCCGCCACCCGGCGGCTGACGCCGCCGGTTCGCCAGGACGCGGCTACTTCTTCTCGCCCGCGTCCGGGTAGCGCAGCTTCCGGTCCGGGTCCGCGAAGCGCGCGTACACCGCGCCGCCGCCCGCCCGCGCCGCGATCGTCACCGTGTGCTCGCCGGGCGCCAGCGTCACCTCGATCGCCACCTCGTCCGGCCGCACCCGCTCGCCGCTCCCCTTTCCGACGCCGGCGGCCTTGCCGTCGATGCGCACCTCGAAGTCGGAACTCGCGCCGACCAGCAACGTCAGCTTCAGGTTCTCGGGTGCTGTCACGCGGGCCTCCACGACGGCGGGCGCACCCTTCGTGTCCGGCAGTGGAATGCGGCCGTCCACGCCCACGCGCGCCGCGGTGCCGTTCACCGTCGCGCTCGTCAGGAACGGATTCGCCATCAGGTAGCGGACGAGGTCGCGGAAGTCCTGCGGGGTCATGTTGTACCCCAGCCCCTCCGGCATCAGCGACCGCTCCACCGTCTGCAACGGGCCGTCCAGGTCCGCCTTGGCGATGGTCTTCAGCACGCCCTGTTCGAGCTTCAGCGTCACCGACTTCTCGTCCTCGGCGTGCAGCACGCCCTGGGACACGGTGCCGTCGAGTAGCCGGGCCGTGCGCAGGAAGTACGGGGCGCCGATGACGCGGTTGGGGTCGATCACGTTCGTGAGGATGTACTCGATGTCGCGGGCGGCGCCCTCCAGCGGCGGCCCCACCTCGGCACCCTTGCCGTCGAACTTGTGGCACTTCGCGCAGTTGGCCTCGAACACCGCCCGGCCGCGGGCGAACGACGCCTGTTCGTCGACGAACGACGCGCGCGTCTTGTCGATGGTGGCGTTCAGCTCGACGGGCGTCGGCCGGGTGCGGCCCCACGCCTTCTCGATGAGGGCGTTCAGCTCGCGGTCGTTGAACGCCTGGATGCGGAGGATGGTGTTGTCGGTCACGGCAGCGCGGTCCACCTTCCCGCCGGACATGCCCCCGAGCAGCGCCTTCGCCCCCTCCTTGCGGCTCGCCAGCGTCGTCACCACGTCGGCCCGCACCTCTCGCGGGTACCCCTTCCAGCCGGCGAGCAGGTCGTCGGGGAGCTTGGGGTTGTCGAAGCCGGCGAGCGCCCGCGCGGCCTCGGCGCGGAGCGGCACGGGTTCGGCGCCCTTCACCAGCTCCAGCAGCAGCGGCGCGGCCTCGGGCGGCCGCAGCGTACCGAGCTGGCGGACGGCCTCGGCGCGGGTGGCAACGTCCTTCGCGGCGTCCTTGGCGGTGTCGAGCGCGCGGCGGATCGCGGCAGGGTCGCGAAAGCTGACGGCCAGCTTGTTCACCAGCGGGACGTGCCTCGGGTTGTTGTCGAGAGCGATTTCGGCGAGCAGCCTGGCCCACGACGGCGGGGGGACCGCAGTTCGGCCGGCGAGCCCGACGGCGAGCCCGTCGAGCGCCTTCTCGCGGCTGTTCACGTCGCGCAGCGACGCGACGAAGCGGACGCAGCGATCCAGGTCGTCGGGATGCCCGGTGGCGACGAGGCGGCGCATGACGCGCGGGACGATCTGGTCGCGCACGAGGATGTTGGTCGGCGCCTGCTCGGCGAGCCACGCCAACTCGGCGTCGGCCGGCGACGCGGCCCCCTCGCGCTTGCCAATGGTCTTCTCGTAGGCGAGCCACAGTAGGTGCGGAATCTGCGGGTCGTTCGCGTCCTCGGCTCGCTTCATCAGGTTGCGAATGATCGCAAGCCCGTCCTCCTTGTTGGCGTCCATCCGCCGGGCCGCGAACGACGCCCACTCCCGCCGAACGACCGGATTCGCCTCCTGGCCGGCGCGGTCGGCGAAGCGAACCGCCCCCGTCCCGTCGTGGAGCCGGATCGACCAGCTACGGACAACAGGGTTCGGGTGGTTGAAATGGTCTGGTGCGTTACGTGTCGCGTCGGAGAGCCACGCGGCCCTGACAGCAGCCCCGTCTCCCGGCAGTACCCTCATCCGCAAGGTGTCCTGGGCAGCCGTCACCTCCTTCGCGTCGGGCCTTTCTTGGAGCAGCCGAAGTGCGGTTCGATACTCCCAAGGGTTCGTACTTGCGAGCACCGACTTCGCGAGTTCCGCGCTCGACTTGCTCCCCAGATCGTCGGCCTTCTTCGTCTGCGTCCCCCTGAGCTGGATGCGGTAGACACGGCCGCGCTCGTAGTCCCAGTCCTCGGCCTTCGCCTGGTGACACGGGTTCTGGTCGTGCCAGTCGATCACATAGATGTCGCCGTTCGGACCCCACCGCATGTTAATCGGCCGGAAGTTCTTGTCGCCGCTCACCAGGAAGTCGTCGCCCTCCGACGCCACGAAGCTGCTGCCGTTCGCCTTCAACACGTTCTGCTTGAAACTGCACCCGTGGATGCTGCCGAACACGACGCTGTTGCGGTACTTTTCCGGCATGTGCGGCACGTCCAGCGAGATGAGGCCGGCGTGCGCCCAGCCGCTCTTCTTGTGGAACGTGTGGTCCGAGATCTCATTGATCTGGCCGAAGGCGTGCGGGTTGAAGCTCGCCCCCGCCTGCCGCTTGTACGTGCCGCCCGGCACCATGTGGTACAGGTGCGGGATCACGCAGCACGCCAGGATAAACTGCCCGTCGGTGTTGCGCCAGTCCATGCCCCACGGGTTTGACGTGCCCTCGCTGAAGATTTCGAACGTCTTGCGCGTCGGGTGGTAACGCCAGACGGCGGCGTTCATCCGCACCTCGGGGCCGTCGGCGGCCTTCACGTTGCTCTGGGTGAAGACGCCGTGCAGGCCGTACAGCCAGCCGTCCGGCCCCCACTGGAAGGTGTTCAGCGTCTCGTGCGTGTCCTGGCTGCCGAAGCCGCTCAGCAGCACGTCGAACTTGCCGGGCTTGTCGTTCTTGTTCTCGATGAACCACAGGTACGGCGGTGCCCCGACGAACACGCCGCCGTGGCCGACCTCGATGCCGCTCGCCATGTCGAACGCGCCGAGCCCGGCCTTCTTCCGCTCGTCGGTCACGGGGAAGTCCTTGCCTTCGCAGAAGACGGTGCGCTTGTCGGCGCGGCCGTCGCCGTCGGTGTCTTCGAGGATGACGATGCGGTCGCGCGGGGTGCGCTTGCCGGCCTTCGACGGGTACTCGAAGCACTCGACGCACCAGACGCGGCCCTTCTCGTCGATGGTGAAGGCGATGGGGTTGGCGAGTTGCGGCTCGCCGGCGAACAGCTTGGCCTCGAACTCGGGGAGCACCTTCATCCGCGCGGCCGTCTCGTCGGGCGAGAGGTACGGCTGGCCGGACGCCTTGCGGTTGTCGAACCCGAACTCCTTCTGGGCGGAGGCGGGCGCGGCCGCGGTGAGGAGCACGACGACGGCGGGGAGGAACCGGCGCATGGAAAGGTGCCTCGTGGGTGGTTCAGAAAGACAGTTTAGACAGGATAACAGGATGAAGCAGGATGCCGAGCAAAGCAATGTTTTGGATCGGCATCCTGCTTCATCCTGTTATCCTGTCTAAACTCTTTCCTGATTCGGAGCGCCGCGATGGCCGACACCTGGACCGTGGCCGGCGTGCAGATGGACTGCCGCCTGGCCGACCCCGCCGAGAACGTCGCCGCCATCGTCGCGCGCCTGAACAGAGCCGCCGACCGCAGCGCCCGGCTCGTCGTGTTCCCCGAGTGCGTCGTCACCGGCTACGGCTTCGACTCGCGCGACGCCGTGCGGGCCGCGGCGCAAACCATCCCCGGCCCCGCGACGGATGAGGTTGCGAAGGCGTGCGCCCGCCGCGGCGTCTGGGCGGTGTTCGGCCTGATCGAGCACGACCACGCCACCGGCAAGCTGTTCAACGCCTGCGCCCTGGTCGGCCCCGACGGGCTTGTCGCGAGCTACCGCAAGCTCCACCTGCCGTGCCTCGGCGCCGACCGGTTCACCGACCCCGGCGACCGGCCGTTCGCCGTTCACGACCTCGGCGGCCTCAAGCTCGGCATGAACATCTGCTTCGACGGCAGCTTCCCCGAGTCGGCGCGCGTCCTGACGCTGCTCGGCGCCGACCTGATCGTGCTGCCGACGAACTGGGCCACGAACGCCCGCATGATGGCGGAGTTGGTGTCGCCGGCGCGCGGCTGGGAGAACCACGTCTACTACCTGGCGGTGAACCGCGTCGGCGACGAGGCGGGGTTCACGTACCTCGGCTACAGCTCGGCGGCGGACTACTTCGGAAACGTGCTGCACCGCTCGCCGGTGGGGGCGGAGGACGTGTTCACGATCGAGGTGGACCCGGCCGCGGCGCGGCAGAAGCGGCAGGTCCACTGCCACGGCGTGTACGAGATCGACCGGGTGAACTGGCGGCGGCCGGAGATGTACGGGCCGCTCGTGGAAGGGACGACGTTCACCGGGCACATGAATCGCGAATAACGGAGCCGGTTGCGGCTCGCGCCGCGCAGCGCGACGCCGCAACCGGCAACCGAGCTACACGTGCTTCCGCCGCGCCAGCCGCAACCCCGCGAACGCCATCGCCAGCGCCGCCGCCAGCCCGGCGACCACGCTGCCGCCGCGCGGCGAGTCGCCGACGGCGGTCTCGTCGTCCGACGGCGACTCGCCGCGCGGCGGGGGCGCGTTCCCGGACTCGTTCTTCTTCAGCGCCTTCAGCACGATGCCGGCCTTGGCGTCGATTTTCTCCACGGCCAGCGTCTCGGTGATGACCGTGCGGGTGTCCTTGGCGTCGATCGTGGTCGAGCTCGGGAAGGCGTGCTTAGCAGTGGCCTGGCCGGGGACCGTGCCCTTTCGGAGAGCGGCGCCGAATTCCTTCATGCCGGCGAACTTCTCACCCGCGCCCTTCGGCACGGCAGCGAACGTCACCTGGCCGTACGGCCCCTTGCGGCGTGCGCCGTCGATCTTCACCGGCGTGTCGGGCCCGAACGGCACCAGCTTCGCGTCACCCATGAAGCCGGTCACGAGGTAGAACTCGTGCTCGGGGTACGTCTTGTCGGTGGTGACGACGTGGTCGACGGTGACGAACTTCTTGCCGGCCGGCGGCGGCACGGCCAGGTCGGCACGGGCGGCGCACACGGCGACGAGGGCCACGAGAAAGGCGGCGGCGTGCTTCACGGTTCGGCTCCGCGGGGGAATGGGCTCACCAGAATACTGGCCGGGAGAGGCCCGCGTCAGCGGTCGATCTCGCCCATGACCACGTCGACACTGCCGATGATAGCCGGGATGTCGGCGACGAGGCAGCCCCGGCACAGCTCGCCCGTGACACTCAGGTTACAGAAGCTGCTCGACCGCGCCCGCACCCGCAGCGGCACGTTCTCCTTCGCCGGCCGGCCGGCCACGCCGAACCCCATCTGCCCGCGCGGGCACTCCGTCTCCACGTACACCTCGCCCGAGGGGAGGTGCTTCGGCGGCTCCACCCGGTGGCTGTACTTCGTCCGCTGCAACTCCGCCAGCTTAGCGTCGTCCGCCTTCGCCTCCTCGGGCGTGAGCGTGGCCCGGCGGGCGGCGAACTCGGCCTTCACCTTCTCGGCCTCGGCGTGGAGGGCGTCGTACCTGTCGAGCGCCTGGCGGGTGATCTTCACCGCCTCGGCCACCTCGCGCATCCGCACGTAGAAGCGGTGCCAGCAGTCGCCCACGACCGCGCCGGGCGGCGCCTCCTTGAACGGCGGCACGATCACGTCGAAGGTGTAGCCCTCGTAACCGCTGTAGGGTTCGGTCTTGCGCAGGTCCCAGTCGGGGTCGCCCTTCGCGCGGTCGAGCGACGCCCGCAGCATCGGGCCGGTGCAGCCGTAGGTCAGCGCCATCTCTTTCGACAGCACGCCGATGCCCGCGGTGCGCTTGACGAAGATGTGGTTGTCGGTCAGCAGCGCGTGGTACTCGGGGATGCGCGGCTCGAAGTAGTCGAGGAAGCGGCGGCAGCGGTCGGTCCAGCCGGCCGGCAGGTCGTCGTGGGCGCCGCCGACGGTCAGGTAGCTGTACGTCAGCCGGGCGCCGCACACGTCCTCGAACAGGTCGAGGATGTGCTCGCGCTCGCGGAAGGCGTACAGGAACGGGCTGAAGCTGCCGAGGTCGAGGCCGTACGCGCCCATGCCGACGAGGTGCGACGCGACGCGGTTCAGCTCGCCGATCAGCACGCGGATGACTTGCGCCTTCTCGGGTATCTTCAGGCCGGCGAGCTTCTCGACGGCGAGGCTGAACCCCAGGTTCATGTTCATCGCGGCGAGGTAGTCCATCCGGTCCGTGTACGGGATGAACTGGATCGGCGTGACGTTCTCGCCGATCTTCTCGGCGCAGCGGTGGAGGTAGCCGAGGTGCGGGGTGACTTCGGAGACGATCTCGCCGTCGGTCCGCAGGACGAGCCGCAGCACGCCGTGCGTGCTGGGGTGCTGCGGCCCCATGTTGACGAGCATCTCGTCGGTGCGGACGTCGAACTCGACGACGGTTTGGTCGGTGGGCATGGTGGGGGTAGCCTACCGAACCGCCGTGCGAAGTGCAAAGGGCTCCGCCGCGAGCGGCGGAGGGGAATCACCGCATCGCCCCCGTGGGCGTCCAGTCGGACTCCGCCGCCGCCGGCAGCACCGGCGGCTCGGGGCTCTCCACCACCACCACGCGCTCGATTCCCTTCTTCTTGATCTTCGTGTGGAGGGTGTCGCGGCTCATGCCCAGCACCTTCGCCGCGTGGCTCACGTTGCCGCCGGTCTGCTTCAAGGCCCGGCGGATGGCCCACGTCTCGATCTCGTCCATGTCCAGGCTCGGCGGCAGGTCCGCGGCCGCCACCGCCGCCGCCGACGCAAGCTCCGACACCCCGCCCAGCGGCAGCGACTCGGCGTCCAACAGGTCGGCCTCGCTCATCACCGCGGCGCTCTCCAGGACGGCCCGCAACTGGCGGACGTTGCCGGGCCAGGTGTACGCCTGCAACTTCCGCATCGCCGCCGGCGTGAGGCGGAAGCTGCGCCGGCACTCGCCCGACACCCGCGCCAGGAAGAACGCCGCCAACTCCGGAATGTCCTCCGGGTGCTCCCGCAGCGCCGGCACGCGAATCTGGATGACCTTCAGCCGGTAGCACAGGTCCTGCCGGAACCGGCCGGACTTCACTTCCTGGTCCAGGTTCCGGTGCGTCGCCGCCACGATCCGCACGTCGACCTTGATGTCGGACGTCGCACCCACAGGGCGGAACGCCTTCCCCTCGATGACGCGCAGCAGCCGGGCCTGGCAGTCCAGCGACAGTTCGCCGATCTCGTCCAGGAAGAGCGTGCCTTCGTCCGCCTGCTGGAACAGGCCGGGGTGGTCGCGGTCGGCCCCGCTGAACGCCCCCTTCTTGTAGCCGAACAGCTCGGCCTCGAGCAGCGTCGGGGCGATGGCCGCGCAGTTGACCACGACCAGCGGGCCGCCGACGCGCTTGCTGTTGCGGTGAATGGCCAGTGCCACGAGTTCCTTGCCGCTGCCGCTCTCGCCCTGCACCAGCACCGTGTACGCCTGCGGGGCCGCGCGAAAGATCTGCTGCCGCAGCGCGATGACCGCGGAACTCTCGCCGATGATGTCGTCGGCGGTCGGCGTGTGCGTCCGCAGGCGGCTGTTCTCGGCCTCGAGCCGGCGGCGCTGGCGGTGGATCTCCAGCCCGTGCGCCAGGTACCCGGCCACGGCCTCGATGAACCGCACGTCGCGCTCGTCGAACGCCCGGCCGGAGCGGTACACGTGCAGGGCCGCGAACGAGTCGCCGCTGCTCGTTTTCAGCGGGATGCAGATGGCGTCGGCGAACGACGAGAGGCTGTCGGTCGGCGGGTGGGCGGCAGTCAGTTCGGGGAATAGCCAGACGGTGCGGCCGGTCTGGTGAGCCTGCTGAGTCAGGCGGCGGGAGAGCGGCATGTCCACCGCCGCAGTCTCGGGCAGCACGACCTTCGGGGCCGGGTCGTCGGCGTCGACGCTGAGGTAGCCGGCGAGCTTGGCGGTGGTTTGGTGGAGTATCGAACGCAGGGCCATCACGATGAGTTCGTGCGGCGTGCGGGCCTCGACGGCGGACGTCATGAACTTGCACAGCGCGGTCAGTTCGTCCATGCGGAGGCGGTTCGCGGACTCTTCGGGCGGCGGGTCGCCCGGGAGGGTGCGCTCGGCGGGCAACTCGTGGACCTTCGTGGAGCCGTGGTAGCTGCCGACGGTCGCCCGGCCGATCGGGAGCGTGACCGGGGCGGCAGGCTTCAACTGCGTCTTGGCGGCGAGGCGGGGGCCGGCCGTGAAGCGGAGCACCACCTCGCCGATCTTGATGACCTCGCCGTCCGCGATCTCGACGGCCCCGGTGATCTTCTGCCCCTCGACTCGTGTGCCGTTGAGGCCGAAGTCGCGGACGTGCCACTTGCCGTCCTCGAAGTACACCTTGGCGTGCAGCCGGCTGGCCAACTCGTCGCGCAGCACCAGGGTGTTGTCGCGGCTGCGGCCGAGGGTGACGGTGGTACCCGGGGAGAGGTCGACCGAGGCGGGCAGGCAGTCGCCGGCCTCGGAGGTGAGTCGGGCTCGCATAACGCCGGTCGCTCCAAACCGGGCCGCCCGTAGGGCTTGCGGGCGGCCCCAGGCGGCCGCCGTCCGGCGGCCGTGCGGGCCGAAACTAACAGCCAACTTTAGCACGCGGAAATCCCGGCGGGCGGCCCGTTTAGCGGCTTACCGGGGGGCGACCGCGGGGGTATTGTACCCTCCCCGCGACTTCACGTGGCACACACCGAAGACGACGGTTGTGCCGGTTCCGATGGGCGAAAAACGATGCAAAATCAAATTGAAGGTCGGGCGTACGTCCTGGGCGACAACATCGACACCGACCAGATCATCCCGGCCCAGTACCTGACGTACAACCCCTCCATCCCGGAGGAGTACCGGATGTTCGGCAAGTACGCCCTCAGCGGCGTGCCGGACGACCAGGCCGGGCTGCCGAAGGGCCACGTCCCGTTCCACCCGCCGGGCGGAGACGGATTCGTGTCGGCGTACAGCATTATCATCGGCGGCAAGAACTTCGGCTGCGGGTCGAGCCGCGAGCACGCCCCGATCGCCCTCGCCGCCGCCGGCATCAAGGCCGTCGTGGCCGAGTTCTACGCCCGGATTTTCTATCGAAACTCCGTCAACGGCGGCTACCTCGTCCCGATCGAAACCCAGGCCCGGCTGGTCGATCAGGTCTGCACCGGCGACGAGTTGGCGATCGACCTGACTGCCGGCACGCTGACCAACAAGACGACCGGCGACACGTGGCAGTTGCTGCCGCTGGGTGAGGTGGCGCCGATCATCGAGGCCGGCGGGCTGTTCCCGTACGCCGAGAAGGTCGGGATGCTGAAGCGGTGACCGCGCCGCCGCGAGCGGCGAAGTCCCGAGCATACCACTACCACGACCCCCCACAACCCACCACCTACGATGCCGCTCTCCATCCGCCCGGACGCCGCCCTCGACCTCGTCAGCCTCGGCGCCCTCGTCCACCGCCTCGACCCCGGCGTCGTGCCGTTCCGCAAGGCGAAGGCGTTCGACATCCACGTGTCCGGCGGCGAGTACAACGTCGCGGCCAACCTGTCCGACTGCTTCGGCCTCCGCACCGCCGTCGCCACCGCGATGGTGGACTACCCGATCGGCGAGCTGATCCAGGCGCAGGTGCGGGCGATGGGCGTGACGCCGTTCTACAAGCACTTCGAGCACGACGGCGTCCGCGGCCCGAACCTCGCCACGGTGTACAGCGACCGCGGCCACGGCGTCCGCGCACCGGTCGTCTTCTACAACCGCTCGAACGAGGCCGCGGCCCGACTGAAGCCCGGCGACTTCGACTGGGCGAAGGTGTTCGCCGGCGGCCTGAAGTGGTTCCACTCCGGCGGCATCTTCGCGGCGCTCTCGGAGACGACGCCGGAGCTCATCATCGAAGGGATGAAGGCAGCGAAGGCCCAGGGTGCCGTCGTGTCGTTCGACTTGAATTACCGGGCGAAGTTGTGGAAGGCGGCCGGCGGCGACGGCCGGGCGGTCGAGACGCTGCGCCGCATCGTGAGCCACGTCGACTGCCTGATCGGCAACGAGGAGGACATGCAGAAGGGGCTCGGCGTGAAGGGGCCGGAGGTGACGGCGAAGACCGAGTCGAAGCTGGACCCCGAGGTGTTCTTCGGCATGATCGAGAACACGGTGCAGGAGTTCCCGAACATCAAGCTCGTGGCTACGACGCTGCGCGAGGTCCACCACACGAACCGGCACGACTGGGCGGCGGTGTTGTGGCTGGAGGGCGCGCGGCACGTGAGCCCGACGTGCGAGTTGGACGTGATCGACCGCATCGGCGGCGGCGACGGCTTCGCGGCCGGGTGTATCTACGGGCTGCTGTCGGGCCGGTCGGCGGACGAGTCGCTGCGGCTGGGGTGGGCGCACGGGGCCCTACTGACCACGTTCCACGGCGACGTGACGATGGCGCGGGTGGAGGAGGTGGAGGCGTTCGCCAAGGGGGGCAGCGCCCGGGTGCAGCGGTGACGGATTTCGCCGCTTGCGGCTTCGCGTCGCCCCGCGCGAAGCCGCGAGCCGCGAAGCCCCGAGCCCCGACTCGGAAACTCGGGTAGACCTGGTAACCCCGCCCCGGTATACGCCCCGTCATTCGCGCGGGATGTGCGGGGAGGACCGGCCGTGGCGGACGACGCGGAGCTGGTCGTCGAGACCCAGCACCTGACGAAGATCTACCAGAACCGGCAGATCGCCCTGAACGACGCCACGCTCACCGTGGAGCCCGGCTGCGTCCTCGGCCTGCTCGGCCCCAACGGCGCCGGAAAGACCACCTTCCTCCGCCTCATCCTCGGCCTCCACCGGCCCACCGCCGGGTGGGCCAAGGTGTTCGGCCGCGTCATGACGCCCAACGCCGCCGACCTGCGGCGCCGCATCGGCTACATCCCCACGAACCCGCAGTTCCCGAAGGGGATGACGCCGATCACGTACCTGGACTACATCGCCAGGCTGTTCGGGCTGCCCGCCGACGTGCGGAAGCCGAAGCTCGCCACCCTCATCCGCGCCGTCGATTTGCTGCCACACTCGGGCGATTCGATCGCCCACTTCAGCGCCGGCATGACCGCCCGCCTTGCCGTCGCCGCCAGCCTGCTGAACGACCCCGACCTCCTCATCTGGGACGAACCGACGCACGGACTCGACATCGAGGCCCGCCGGTCGATGCTGGAACTAATCAAGACGCTGGCCGCGGAGAAGACGCTCATCCTCAGCAGCCACAACCTCACGGACGTGGACGAGGTGTGCAACCACGCCGCGGTGCTGAACAAGGGGCAGCTGATCTTCCACGGCACGCTGCAAGACCTGAAGGGCCGCATCCGCCGCAACCACTACGAGCTCGACATCGACGGAGAGCAGAAGGCGATCACGAAGTGCGTGGCCGCGCTGCGGAACCTGGCCGACTTCAAGCAGGTGCTGTTGCGGCAGCGGCGGCTCGAGATCAAGCTGACGGACGAGGTGCCGAACGCGGCACTCCTGGCGCAGCTGTTCCACCTCCTCGGCGAGAACAAGGTGACGGTCATCTCGGTGCGGACGCTCGGGATGCAGACGGAGCAGGCGTACCTGGACCTGGTCGAGCGCGAGGAGAGCCGCGGGTTCGCCCGGCTGTACAAGGACGAGGCGGCGTAGGCGAGCGGCCCCACCGAGGCACACATGGAACAGACCCCCCCCGTCGTCACCGTCCGGTTCAATCGGTTCCTGCCGTACTGGGCGGTATTCCAGACCGACATGCGGCAGACGCTCCGCGGATGGACGTACCGCCTGTGGGTGCTCGTCACCGTCCTCGCTGCGGCCGGCTTCATCCTGTACCGCGTCGGCGTTCACAACGAGGCCGGCATGTTCCGCTCGGCCGCCGCCCAGTCCGGCGACCTGTTCCGCCTCGTCGTTCTCGGCAGCCTGGCGCTGGTGGTGGTGCTCTCCGTCTCGGCGGTCGGGGCCGAGCGCGGCACCGTCGCCGACTCGGTGCTCAGCCGCGGCATCAGCCGGCACCAGTACTTCCTGGCGAAGTGGCACGCGCGCCTCGTCGTCGTCGTGTGTACGTTCGCGGCGCTCGGCATCGGCGTGCTTGTGGCGAGCTACCTGCTGTTCAAGTCCGACGCCGAGAGCGACCTGACCGCCGGCGGCGGGCTGATGGCCGTCGTGATGGTGGCCGCGGTGCTGGCGGTGATCGTGTCTTGGGGTGTAACGATCGGGGCACTGACGAACGGCACGGTGCTGGGCATCACGGTGTTCTGGGTGGTGCTGTACGGTGCGGGGTTCGCGCTGTCGTGGCTGCCGGAGCCGTGGCCGAGCCCGGACCGGTATCTCGCCCGGTTGCGGTTCGTGCTGAAGGGCGAGTACCAAACGGCGGGCCTGTCGAACCTGGTGCTCGGGGCTGCGGTGCTGAGCACGCTCGCCGCGGCGGTCGGCGTGGTCGGCTTCGCCCGGCGAGACGTGTGAAGCCTACTGCTCAAGATTCGGTAGCCCCTCGTTCCCGCGCTCAGAGGGTAACGGTTCGGCCGCTCCGCTTCCGTCACCGAGTACGATGTGGGTAGCCCGCGCGGAGGCTACCACCGTGATCGTCGTGATGATGGGCGTATCCGGAACCGGCAAGAGCACCGTCGGCAAGCTCCTCGCCGACGAGTTGGGCTGGTCGTTCGTCGAGGGCGACGACTATCACCCGGCCGCGAACGTCGAGAAGATGAAGGCCGGCGTCGCGCTCACCGACGCCGACCGAGGCCCGTGGCTCGCGGCCCTGCGCGACCGCATGGACGCCGCCCTTGCCCGCGGCGAAAACGTGGTGCTGGCCTGCTCGGCGCTGAAGCACGCCTACCAGGACTACCTCGAAGCGCACGACCCGGCACACATCCACCTCGTGTGGCTACACGGCCCCGAGGCCTTGATCCGCGAGCGACTGGCGGCGCGGACGGGGCACTTCATGAGCCCGTCGCTGCTACACAGCCAGTTCCAGACGCTGGAGCCGCCGGCGGACGCGATCCGCGTGGACGTGGCCGACCCGCCGGGGGTGATCGTGGCGCAGGTGCGGCGGGCGCTGGGCGTGTGACGCAGCCGACCCGTATACCACTCCGGTCGCCCCGCCGCACGAAGGGACCGCGGATGCTCAACTTCGTCCGCCCGACGCCACTCACCGACCGCGTCTACGAGTACGCCCTGACGGTCGGCCTGCGTGAGCCCGACGCCCTCCGCGCGCTCCGCGAGGAGACCGGCCGGCTGGCCGAGGGCGAGTGGCAGATCGCCCCCGAACAGGGGCCGCTCCTCGCGCTGCTGGTGAAGTTGATGGGCGCGACGAAGTGTCTGGAAGTGGGCACCTTCACCGGCTACTCGGCGCTGTGGGTGGCGTCGGCGCTGCCGGCCGGCGGACAGGTCGTGTGCTGCGACGTGAACCCGACCTACGCCGAAATCGCCCGCCGGCACTGGGCCGCGGCCGGCCTCGCCGACCGTATCGAGCTCCGCCTGGCTCCGGCCCTCGACACCCTCACCCGGCTCCGCGCAGGGGGTGCGGACGGCACCTTCGACTTCGCATTCATCGACGCCGACAAGTCGAACTACGACGCCTACTTCGAGGCCGCGCTGGCGCTGCTGCGGCCGGGCGGTCTGGTGGCGATCGACAACACGCTGTGGGACGGCAAGCCGGCCGACGACGCGATCACCGACGCGGACACGGCCGCGATCCGGGCGCTGAACGCGAAGCTGCACGCCGACACGCGGATCGACCTGTGCTTCCTCCCGTTCGCGGACGGCCTCACGCTCGGGCTGAAGCGATGAGCCCGCACGAGGCCTTCGCCGACGGCCGGCTCGCGGAGGCGGTGTCGCTCCAGGAGGCGGCCGCCGCCGCGCACCCGGACGACGCCACAGCCCGGTTGTTCCTCGTCGAGTTGCTGGCGTTCGCAGGTCGGCTCGACGACGCGGAAGCGCACCTCGCCGCGGTCCGCTCCGGCGACCCCGCGTGGCCCGCGGCGGCGCGCGCGTTCCGCCGCCTGCTCCGCGCCGAGCGACAACGCACTGTCACGGCGCGCCGGCCGACGGTGCTGCCGACGGCACCGGCGCACGCCAAGCGGCGCTGGCTGGCGGTGAAGCGACTCCGCGACGGCGACCCGGCCGGCGCCGTGCGCTGGACCGACCACGCCGACGCCGCCACCCCCGAGGTCGAGGGCTTCCTCGACGGTCAGGAGTTCGACAGCCTCCGCGACGCCGACGACCGGTTCGCGTCGGTGCTGGAGGGGGTCGTCGGCGGGCGGTGGGTGTGGTTCCCGTGGGAGGCGCTGCGGCGGGTGAAGGTGGAGTTGCCGCGGTTCGCGTTGGACCGGCTGTTCCGCCCCGCCGAGGTAAAGCTGCGCGACGGCAGCGTCCACCGGGTCCACCTGCCGCTGGTGTACCCTGGCTCGCACGCGGCCGACGGAGCGTTCGCGGCCGGCCTTGAGACCGACCGCGTGTGCCCGGACGACGGCCCGATCCGCTGCGTGGGTGGGAAACTGCTGCTGGCCGGCGACGCCGAGGTGCCGCTAGCCGAGTGCCGGATGATCGAGATTCGCTGACGCGGCGAGCCGAGGGCCGTCGGGCCCCGGGTGTTTCACCTCAGCCGAAACACCCGGGGCCCGACGGCCCTCGGCTCGCCGCGTTCGCCGACTTCTACTCGACCTTCTCGCCGTTCTTGTACCGCGTCACGATCGGCGTCTTCGGCGCCGGCGGCGTGTTCTTCAGGTCGTAGTCCAGCTCGTTGCCGAGCTTCGTCAGCGCCGCGGCGGGGTTGTCCGCTGCCACCTCGCCGGGCGTGATCAGGATCGCGGGCGGCACCGGGCGGCCGGCCGCCACCGCGTCCTTCTCGGGCGGGGCGTCCGACTTCGCCACCGAACCGGAGGTCGGCAGGCCGGTGCAGCCGACGGCTGACGCGGCGAACACCGTCAGAAGCAGGAGACGCGTCATGGCCGCACCTCCCGCACGTCGCGGTCGGAGGTCGGGGCGGTGGCGCGGGCGGCGGCGGTGGCAGGGCCGGCGGGCACCGGCGGGGCCGGGGCCGTCAGCGGCGTGACCGCGACGCCGGTGCCGAGCTGGCGGTCGAGCACGTCCGCGGGGCGAGCCTTCGGCAGGCCGAGGGCGGCGGTGCGGGCGTGGTACAGGGCGCCGGCCTGGCGTTCCAGTTCGTCCACCTGGCGGTGGAGGTTGTCGTCGCCGCGCTGCTCGGCCACCTCGCGGAGCTTCAGGCACACGGCCATCCGCCGCTCGTAGGCGTCCTGCTCGTCACGTAGGGCGGCAGCCTTCACCTCCGGCGCCAGGCCCGGCGGGGCGTCGGCCTTCGGGGCCGGCGCGGGTTCGGCCTTCGCCTTGGCTTTGCCGAACAGCTTGTCCACGACAGTGGTCTGCGTGGGACGTGCGGCCCGCGGCGGCGGGTCGGCGGCCGCGGCCGCCGTCGCCCCGGCGGCGGCGGTGAGGGCGGCGAGCCCCCAGGCGCGGTATCGGTGCATGGCTTCCCCCCTCGGGCCGCGGTCGGTCGGCCGGTCCCCATCCCCCGGGGGCCGGCGCGGTCGCTCGGACGGTGTGACGCGCGGCTGAGTGGGCGGCTTATGCCGGCGGAATGTGGGCGTGTAAAGCCCACCTTCGCCGCGGCGCCGCCGGGCCGCCTATGAATGCCTCCGATGACCACCTACAACGACGCCCGCGTCCGCGCCGCCAACTCCCGCCCCGCGAACCCCGCCGGGCGGTACGTCCTCCTGTGGCTCCAGACCACCCGCCGCCTCCATTCGAGCCACGCCCTCGACTACGCCCTCCACCTGTGCCGGCACTACAAGAAGCCGCTGGTCGTGTACGAGGGGCTGAAGCTCGGCTACCCGTGGGCCAACGCCCGCAACCACACCTTTATGCTGGAAGGGACGCGAGACACCGCCGCCGACGCGGCCCGGCTCGGCGTCGCGCACTGGCCGTTCGTCGAGACGCCCGACCAGCCCGGCCGCGGTCTCGTCGTCCGCCTCGCCACCGACAGCTGCGCCGTCGTCACCGACGACTCGCCGTGCTTCGTCGTACCGGCGCACAACCGGGCGGTGGCGGCCAAGTCGCCGGTCGCGGTGTACCTCGTGGACGGCAACGGCGTCGCCCCTCTGAAGCTGCTAGGTGACAAGCCGGTGTCGGCGGCGGCGCACCTCCGGCCGCGAATCCACGCCCAGTTCCCGGAGGCGTGGGCGAACCGCGCCGCCGCCGAGCCCGACGTGCCGAAGGTGGCGAAGTCCCAACTCGCGCCGCCGTTCGAGCCGTGGCGTGTGCCGAAGGACATGGCGGCGTTCGTGCGGCAACTGCCGATCGATCAGACGGTGCCGCCGGTGCCGGGCGTAGTCGGCGGAACGGTCGCAGGCCGCGCCGTGCTGGCGGAGTTCGTGGCGAAGAAGCTGCCGCGCTACGCCGAGGGCCGCAACCAGCCGGACGACCCGGCCCGCGGCGCGGCCAGCCGGCTGAGCCCGTACCTGCGGTTCGGCCACGTCGCCATCGAGGACGTGATAGACGCCGTGTTCGGCACCCTCGGCGACTGGTCGCCGGCTGAGATCAACCCGACGGCGAAGGGGAAACGCGACGACTTCTACAGCCGCGACGCGAGCGTGAACGGCTTCCTCGACGAGGCAATCACGTGGCGCGACGTGGGGCGGCAGTTCTTCTTCGCGGGGGCGGGCACGGTCGTGCCGCACTCCGCCGACAGCACCCCGCCTTTCCCCGACGTGCTGCCGGCGTGGGCGCAGGAGACGCTGCGGAAGCACGCCGGCGACCGCCGCGAGCACCTGTACACACCCGAGCAGTTCGAGGCGGCCGATACGCACGACCCGCTGTGGAACGCCGCCCAGACAGAGCTCGTGCGCACCGGGCGGATGCACAATTATCTGCGGATGCTGTGGGGGAAGAAGGTGCTGGAGTGGTCGGAGACGCCGGCCGAGGCGTACCGTGTGCTGGAGCACCTGAACAACAAGTACGCGCTCGACGGCCGCGACCCGAACTCGTACACGGGCATCCTGTGGTGCTTCGGCCTGTTCGACCGGCCGTGGCCGCCGGAGCGGCCCGTATTCGGCAACGTGCGGTACATGTCGAGCGAGAACACCGCCCGCAAGTTCAAGCTCGCCGGCTACCACGAGTACGTCCGCGGCCTCACCGGCCCGGCGGCGACTCTGTTCTGAACCACGGTGTTGGAGGTCGGGTCGAGGCCCGACGCGGGAGACGGGTGCGTCAACACGAAACCCCGCGGCGTCGGCGCCGCGGGGTTTCATCGTTCATTGTTGGCGCCCCGCGTCGGGGTCTCGCAAGGCCTCGACCCGACCTACAAGATCGAGCCCGGCGGTCACCCGACGTACACGCCGTCGAGGTCGAACAGGCTGTCGGCGTCGGGCCAGGCCGGGGTCGCGGCCAGGGACGGGGCCAGGGGCGTCGCCGCCACCGGGTCGATCCGCACCGGCTCGATCGGGGCCACGGTCGCCCGCACCCGGTCGTCGGTCGCCACCACCGGCAGCCCGGGTGCGAACACCGTCTCGGCCACTTCCAGCCACAGCGCCGGTGCCGGCCGGAGCACCGTCCCCGCGGACGGCTTCTCCGCCGTCGTCGGTCGCGTCGTCGTCACGTCCACCGGCGCCGGCAGCTCCGCCGACGCGAGCCCGGCCGGGAGCCGCCGCACGCCCACGTCCAGCGCCTCGGCCATCAGGTCGGCCGGGTTCGCCGTCGGGTCCAGGTCGGCGAGCCCCAGCTCGTGGCTCAGCTCGTGCATCACCACCGTCAGCAGGTCCACCCCCCGCGCGGCCGCGCCGTCGGTCGCGCCCAGGCCGAACGCCACCGACGACCCGAACTCGGCGTCGTCGGCCGGCGTCGGGTCCACGAACCACCCCGCCCCGCCCGCGTCGTCGTCGATGTGGACGGAGCCCGGCACGTGCTCGCCGAGCCGGCCCGCGTCGTTCAGGTCGAGGATCGACACGGTGACGGCCGCCAGCCGCCCGGGGTCGGCCCCGGCCGCGACCAGCCGCCGCGTCGCCTCGACGACGATCGGCGCCAGCTCCGCCGCCGTCAGCGCCGGGGCGGTGCCGCTCGTCACCGCGAACCCGGCCAGCTGCGGGCTCGCCGCCAGCAGGCTCGGCGGCAGCGCCGCCGCCGTCGTCCCCTTGGCCACGTCGACGGCGTTCAGCACCCACGTCGCCGTCCCGTACACCTTCACGTCCAGGTACCCGTCGCCGTCGGCGTCCTTCCCGAACATGACGTACGACCAGTACTGGTTGACGTTCGTCGCCAGCTGCCCGCTCGCCGTCCCGCCCTCGACCTGCAGCCGGATCCACGGCCACTTCTTGTACGAGTCGCCCACGTAGTACCGGACCGCGTAGTCGGCCCCCGCGTCCACCTTCACCCGGAACGTCCCGGCCGGCCCGCCCAGCGTCGCCCCGTCCCGGAACAGCGCCTTCTGCGCCGCCGTCATCGACGCCGGCAGCGACGTCGTCGCCCGCTCGAACTCGTTCACGGCCGTCAGCCACCCGTAGTCGGCCCCGGCCGTCCACAGCTGGTTGCCGCGGACGCCCACCATGTTCGGGTTCGTGTCGTCCGACGCGCCGTTGAAGTCGAACCGCCGCACCGCCGGCACGGTCGGCACCGCTGTCGGCAGGTAGACCTCGATGCCCGTGCCGCGCTCGCCGCCCGACACCGACTCCGCCTCGATCACCGACGACACCCCCGTCGTCGAGTACGGCGCCTTCACGGAGAACGTCGGCCCGGACGCCGGCACCACGACCTGGAAGCCGTCGTACGTGGTGTTCGCGTCCGCCCCGGCCGGCGACCCGAGGGCCGTGCGGACCGTCAGCACCGTGCCGGGCGCCGCCCCGGTGACCGTGTACGCGGTCACGGTGGACCCGTCGGCCGTCAGCGCCCCGCCCGCGCGGGTGATCGTCAGCGCCGCCTGCGCCGGCCGCACCTCCAGGGCTGCCAGCGTCCAGTTCGGGTTGCCGGTCACGTTCCCGAACCGCACCCGGATCTGCCCGCCGGCCGTCGTCGCCAGGAACGACCGGACCAGCGACTGGCCGGCGTCCGGGGCCACCCCGGGCGGCGACGTCAGGCCGTTCAGGTCGGTGTCGTAGGCGTTCGTGGCCGGGTTGAACCCCCGGGCGACCACCCAGGCGGAGCCGTTCCACACCTCGACGAACATGTCGTCCCGCCGGGCGCCCTGGTCGCCGAGCGTCGCCGTCACCACGTAGTCGCCGGCCGGCATGTCGAGCACGAACTCGCTCGGGGCGTACCCGCCGAACACCGCGTCCCGCTGGACCGCGGTGCCGGTGCCGCCGAAGGCGAACGGCACCGGCAGGTTCGCCCCGGTCCACCCCAGGGCGTTGGTCGCCGCGTCCGTGTACGTCGCGGCGGCGAACGGGACGTACCCCGCGCCGACCGTGCCGCCGTTCCCGTAGTCGCTCGTGGACGCCGCCGGCAGCGGCCCGAAGTCGAGCCGCCGGGCGTTCGGGAGCACGAACGGCTGGGTGTACGCCCCGGCCCGGAACCCGGTGGCGTCGGCCGCGGTCACCGTCGCGGGGGCGGTGCCGGTCGGCCGGCGGACGCCGAACGTGAACTCGCCGGCGGCGTCGGCCTGCACCTGGAACTGCTGGAGGTAGCCGGCCGCGTCCGGGTTCAGGAGCCGCGTCGCCAGGGCCATGTCACCCGCCGTGAAGGCGGCGTCCACCGGCGTGCCGTTCGACACGGTAATGGTGACGAGCGAGCCGGGGATGGCGTCCTTGCCGCGGAAGTAGTCGACGGTCAGCCCGTCGGCGGCGACCGCGGCGAACGCGTGCTGGTCGGCGTAGCCGCCGGGGGCGGCGACGCTGCCGTCGGTGGAGAACTCGCGCCGCAGCGGCAGCGGCGCGACCAGCCCGGCCGGGATGAGCTGGCCGACCGGCGGGGTCGGGTTCGTCGGCCGCACGTCGAGGGCCGAGATCGACCAGTTCGGCTCGCCGACGACGTCGCGGAACCGGACGAACAGGCTGAGGTTGTTGCCGACGTCCGCCGCGGCCAGCGCCGCCGACACGGTGGTCATCTCGCCGCCGGTGGTGAACAGCCCGCCGGCCGGGGTGATGGCGGTCCACGTCGTCGGCAGGCCGGTGGGGCTGTTGGCGACGCCCCACTCGACCACCAGCCCGTCGCGGCCGCCGACCGGGACGCCGACCAGGGCCGTCAGCTGCACCGGCTTGTTCGGGGCCACGTCGACGCAGAACACGCCGTTGCTCGGGTCGCCCTGGAAGCCGTAGGCGAAGTCCTGGAGCAGCGCCGCGATCGGCGACGCGGCGACGGCCGGCGGGAGGTTCGGCTCCTGGTACGCCTGGTTGCCGTACAGCGGGGTGGTGGCCCACCCGAACCACCCGGTGCCGGCGGTCGCGGCCGCCGGGTAGGTGCTCGTGGGCAGCACCTGGGTGAACCCGAACTGCACCGGACTGGTGGCGGTCCCGAAGTCGAACGACCCGCCCAGCCCCCGCGGCACCGGGAAGTTCTCGATCGACGTCCATGAGAGCAGCGGGTAGCCGGTCAGCGAGAAGTTGCCGGCCGGCAGCGCCGGGTCGCTGAGCGTCGGGTTCAGCGTGACGAGGCCGATCACGTCGAGTTCGAGGGTGTCGCCGGGGTAGACGACCGGCGTGCCGCCGTGGATGGTGGTCGCGGTCTGCTGGTCGGGCCGGACGGCGAACGTGTCGCCCGGTTGGCCGGCCTCGTCCTTCCCGTACACGGTCAGGGCTTCGAGGTTGCCGTCGTACCGGACGCTAACGCCGGCCGACGTGACGCGGTCGTTGTCGCCGATGTTCACGTCCACCGTGTCGGCGCCGTTGGTACCGTACACGAACGCCGCGTCGGATGCGCCGGCGGCGGCGACGTTCACCAGCGGCGGGAGCAGCGACAGGCCCGCGGCGGGGTCGGTGAACTGGACGTAATACGTGTCCGCGACTGTGCCGCCGAGCAGGCTCAACACCGTGAGGCTGGCGCCGGCCGGGAGGTAGTCGAGCACCGTCGCGGCGTTCACGCTGACGCGGCGGACGCCGCTGGCCAGACTCGGCAGCGGGGCGTTCACCTCGTTCAGCAGGGTGTTCGCGTGGAACGTCAGCGGGGTGGCCTGGGCGGCGCCGTCCACGGTGGCGTGGTAGTTGTCGCTGCCGCTGTTGTTGAGCCGGACGAACCCGGCGCCGAGGCTGCCGATCACGACCGTCACCTGATCGAACCCGACGGCCGGGGCGATGATCCCGCCGCCGTACACGTCGAGGTTCGAGGTGCCGGTCTGCGTCACGGTGATAACGTCGGCGTCGCCGCCGGTGTTGATCGTCACCGCGTTCGCCGTCGTCAGGCCCGAGGTGATCGGGCCGTTCACGGTCACCGCGGCGCCGGTGGTGTCGGCGTCCGCGGCGACGTCGGCGTTGACCTCCACCGTGCCGCCGGAGCTGGCGACCGTGATGCCGGCGTCGATGGTGAAGTCCTGGTCCGACGTGAGGGCCACGCTCCCGACGCCGTTGACCGGCTGGGCGACCGTAAACAGGGCGTTCGACGTGCCGTTCCCGGTGCTGACGCTCGTTGTGGTACCGTTGTTGAAGAACCCGACCGCCCCGAACCCGAACAGGCTCAGGATCGACGTGATCGTCAGGTTCCCGGTGTTGGCGACGTCCACCGCCCCACTCGTGGTGTTGCCGCCCGCCAGGATCGAGACGGTGGTGTCGGCGTCGATCCCGGTCGCGGCGGCGAGGATCAGTGAGGCCGCGGCGACGTTATTCCCCGCCCCGTTCCCGTCGGTGATTGCCCCGTTGAAGGCCTGGATCAGCACCCGGTCGCCGGCCGCGGTCACGGTCGTGGCCGCCCCGGTCAGGGCGACGTCGCCGGCCGTGGTGGTGAGCCGGGCGTCGCTCGCGCCGCCGGCGGTCACGGCGGTCACGGTCATCGTCCCGTTCGCCTGGAGTTCGATCACGCCGTTCGTGGTGGTCGCGCTGGTAATCGTGACCGCGTCGGTCTCGGTGATCCAGATGCCGGTGGCGGACGACGCGGAGATGCTGACCGCGGTCGTGTCGAGCTGGCCGGTCGCCCCGGCCGCCCCGATCGCCCCGTTGTTCGCGGTCAGCGTCAGCGCGCCGCCGGTCACAAGAGTCGCGTTCACGTCGTCGTCGAGGATGCTGCCGCTAGACGTGGTGCTCAGGTTGACCGCCGACAGCGTGCCGGCCGTGAGCGTCTCCACGATCATGTCCCCGCCGAGCGCGGCGATTGTGACCGACCCGTTGGCGGTTGTCGCCGAGCGGACGCGGAGGCCGCCGGTGGTGTCGGCCAGGTCGATCGGGCCGGTGCCGGTCACGCTCGCCGTCAGTCCGCGGTTGAGCGTCGTGATCGTGTTGATCTCGACGGTGCCGGCCGCCCCGATGCCGGTCACGGCGGTCATGTTGACCACGTCGGCCGTCACGTCGGCGGTGCCGTCGAGCGGCGTCAGTTCCTCGATCGCCCCTGCCGCGCCCAGCGCGACGGTGTCGCCGGTGGCGACCACGTTGCCGACGAGGATGTCGCCGGCGGTGGTGGTGATGGACACGACGTGGGCGGCGTCGAGGAGGTCCACCACGTTCACGGCCGACACGGTGCCGCCGGCGGTGATCGTGATGTCACCGTTCGTGGTGATCACGTTCGTGAGCGTGATGGCGTCCAGCTCGTCGATCAGGATGGCGCCGGCGGCGCTGGTGGTTGCGGTGAGGCTGCCGAGGGTGGTGTCGAGGTCGATGCCGCCGGCCGCGGCGAGGGTGGCCGTGGTGCCGGTGAGGTTGTTCGCCCCGGCGTTGTTGTCGGTGATCGACCCGGCCGAGGTCAGGTTGATGGTCGTCGCGGCGATCGTGTTCACCGCCGTTGTGCTGTCCTCGAAGATCGTCACCGTGGCGCCGGCGGCGCTGACGGTGAGGGAGCCGAAGTTTGCCGTAGAGGCGGCCGCGACCGAGATGTCGGACGCCGCCGGGCCGTTCAGGGTCGCGACTCCGACGGCGGTGATCGTCCCGTCCGGGACGTCGATTCCGATGCTGCCCGGCCCCGTCCCGGCGGTGCCGGTCACGCCCAGCCCGGCCGGCGCGTCGACCGCCCCGTCCGTGTCGATCAGCACCCCCGTGTTCGGCCCGCCGGTGCCGCCCCCGCCTGTGCCCGAGACGCTGATCGCCCCGGTCCCGCCGGCGGTGATCTGCCCGGTCGCGACGTAGACGCCGTAGTTCTGACCGCTGGCGCCGCCCCCGCCGCCGGTCCCGGTTACGGTCACACTCCCGCCGGACGAGGTGATCCCGGGCGTGGCGGCGACCTCGACGCCGATCGCGATCCCGCCGGTGCCGCCCCCGCCGGTCCCGGTCACGGATACGTTCCCGGACCCTCCCGCGGTGACCAGGCCGCCCGCCTGGATCGCGACGCCGCGGCTGAACCCGGAGGCGGCGGTGCCGCCGCCGAACCCGAGCACGGACACGCTCCCTCCGGCCGACTCGACGCGCGAACCGACTCCGAACACTCTCACGCCGAAGTCAAAGTCGCCGGTCGTGGCGCCGCCGCGGCCGGTGACGAGGGTGGTCACGCCGGGCCCGGCCCCGCCCGACACGACCGCCCCGCTCCTCACATAGACTCCGGCCTGGAAGTCCCCGGTAGCCCCGCCGCGGCCCTCGACCGAGACGACCCCGGTGCCGGTCACGTTGGCCCGGATGTCGGCCCCGACGAACGTGCCCGCCACCTGGGCGCCGGTGTCAGCATCGAGTGTGACGTCGTCGGCCGAGATCGCGCCCGTGACGACGATCTGCGTGGCGAAGGCGGTCAGGTCCTTCGTCGCGGCCAGGGTCACGGCCCCGGTCACGCTCACGGCCTGGAACGGCTGAGCCCCGGTCCCGACCGTCAGCGTGCTGGTGAGGTCCGGCAGCGCGGTCACGGCCAGCGTGTCGGCCGCGGTGCCGCGGTTGACGGTGACGCTGCCCGTCGGGTTGTTGAACGTCGTCACCTCGAACGTGCCGTTCGTGCTGCGGAGCCGGGACAGGCCGTTGGAGCCGGTGCCGTCGTCCTCGAGCACGGCGGCGCTCGCCGCGGCCGGCAGGTTGAAGATCACGTCCGTCACCGAGCCCACGTTCACCAGCACCGGCTCCAGCCCGGTGTAAGAAACGGTGCGAGTGGACGACCCGTCGTTGAACGCCACGTTGCCGCTGCTCGCGGTCGTGAAGTTGTGGGTGATGACCGTGTACGCGCCGTTGACAACGCGGAGTTGGTCGCCGGGAGTGGATGCCTGGGTGCCGCCGTTGTACGCCACGCCGCCGGCCGGGAACGGGTTGCCGTTCACGCCGTCGATCGTGAGCGTGTCGTTCCCACCGAGGCCGTTGATGGTGAGCGTGGCGATCGCCCCGAGGTCGGCGAAGGTGGCGCCGTTGTCGATGCTAAGCTGGTAGGAGCCCGGGGTCGCGGCCTTCTGGCGGAGCACGAACTGATCGCCCCCGGCCGTGCCGTTGACGGTCGGCGTGGTGAGGAGTTGCACGTCGTTGTTGTTGCTGCCGCCGGCGTAGGTGATGTACACGTTCGTGCCGCCGAAGTTGCCGACGAAGGCGCCCTCGGGCAGGCCGGTGAAGAAGCCGCTGACGTTGTCGGTGCCGTCGTTGTTGATGAGCGTGTAGGTGGCGCCGGCGGTGATGGTGGGTGTCGGCAGGCTCAGGGCGGTGGTGCCGGCCCCGAGGGCGACGGCGCCGGTGACGTTGAGTTGGTCGTACTGTGTGCCGACAGTCGTGCCGTTCACCTCGGCCTGGAACGTGCCGCCGGTGAAGGTGACGCTGCCGCTGTTGAGGATGCCCGGCGATGTGCCCGTGGCCACGGTGCCGCTGCTCATCGCCACGGTGCCGTTGACCGTCCCGGTGCCGCCGAGGGTGCCGCCGTTCACGGTGACAGCGCTGCCGGCGGCGGTCGAGCCGTTGACGTTCAGCCGCCCGGCACTGACGGTGGTGGTGCCGGTGTAGGTGTTGGTGCCGGACAGGGTGAGGGTACCCAGGCCGGTCTTGGCGAGGCTTCCGACGACCGGGCCACCTTCGAGGAAGTTGGCCATCCCGCCGGTGACCGTGAGGGTGGTCCCGCCGATCACGTTAAACGTCTGCGTCCGGTTCCCGGTGAAGGTGCCGTTCGTGTTCGCCAGCGACATGTTCGCGGCGATCGTCCCCGCGACCCCCGACCCGCTGGTGGTGATGTCGCCGGGGGACGTGCCGTTCACGATGAACCATCCGGTCCCGGTCACCAGGGCGTTGTTGCTCAGCGTCAGGCCGCCGATGAACTCGCGGCTCGGGGGCGCGACCAAACTCCCCACGTCCCAGGTGCCCCCGTTCAGCGTGAGCGCGATCGCGTCGATGAGCTGATTCGGCAGGTCCAGCCGCAGCGTGCCCGGGGCGTTTACTACGATCGACGTGCCCTGCACGGTGGTGTTGTTCACCGCCGGGTTGGCGAGGGCCAGTACGCCGGCGTTCACGGTCGTCACGCCGCCGTAGGTGTTGGTGGCGGACAGCGCGAGGGTGCCAGCGCCCGCCTTGGTCAACGTCGAGGTGGCCCCGGAGACGGTGCCGGTGATGCTCGCCGCCCCGCCGTTCGTGACAGTCACGCCGCCGGTGGTGGCGATCGCCCCGGCCGTGAGGGTGCCGGTGGTGACGCTCAGGGTGCTCAGTGGGGCCGTCCCGCCGACAGCCGCACCGAACGTGGTCGCGCCCGGCGTGTTGACCGTCAAGCTGCGGGCGCTCGGTGACGTGGCCAGGACGCTGACGTTATCGACACCGACGTTGAGGAAGAACTGCGTCTCGACGTCGGCGAACCGGACTTGGTAGGTCTGACCCGGGACGACGAATGCGGTGATGTCGAACGAGTAGTTGAGGTAGGCGTGCGGGTTGGCCCCGGCCGGCGGGTCCGTGCCGAGGTAGAAATTCTGGAGGACGTCAGCCGGGGCGGTCGAGAATGGGGCCGAGACGGCGCGCAACAGGTCCACCCGTGCGTGTTGGTTAGCCCCGGCCGAGGTGGTCAGGCCGGCCGGGTTCACGATCGCGCCGGCTCCGTTGTAGTCGTTTACGAACATCTGGTAGGACAGGACGACCTGCGTGGCCGTCGCCGGGACGGTAAACGTCTGCAGCAGGCCGTGAACGCTCGGGCCGGACTCGTCGGAGACGGCGTAGGTCGTACCGCCCGAGGGGTTCCCGACCGTTGGGCGGCCGCTAGTAGGTGTGCTCGCCCCCGGGGCGCTGGCGAAGTAGGCGCCGTTGCCCTGCGGTGTGAGTGTGGTCCACCCAGTCAGGGACCCCGTCTCGAAGTTTCCGTTCGTCAACAGTTGGGTGCTGCCCCCGGTGCCCGCGCTGTTCACGGTCCCGTTGAACGCCACATTGGCGCCGGTCGTGGTCGTGTTCGCCCCGAGGGTGACGGCCCCGGTGTAGCTCTGGCTGCCGCTCGTCGTGACCGACCCGCCGTTCAGGGCGATCGCCTCGGCCGCGAGCGTCAGGCCTGCGCCGGCGGCCGACAGGTTCAGCGCCGGGGTGATCGTGATCGCGTCGGTCCCGGTGCCGCCGTCGATCGACAGGGCGGCCACGAACCCGGACCCGAGCGACGTGACGGTGATCGTGTCGTTGCCGACATCTCCGGCGTTGATCGCCAGCGACGCCGTCGGGTTGGCGAACGTGGTCGTCTCCCCGGCCGTCGAGGTCACGGTGGTCTGGCCCGCCCCGGCGGCCGTGACGGTGATCGTCTCGCCGGTGGTGCTGTAGTTCAGCACGACGGCGGCGGCGGCGATGCTCGAGGTAATCGGGTCGAGGCCGGTGTAGGTCACGCTACCCAGCCCGCCCAGGACGACGCTCCCGTCGGTGGCGTTGGTGTAGTTGAATGTCTGGGTGGTCGCGGTCCCGCCCTGGAGGACGAGGACGTCGTTCCCGCCCGCGCCGCCGTTGAAGGCGACGGGCGGCAGCGCCCCACCGGCGTAATTCAGGGTGGCGGTGTCGTCCCCGCCGGCGAGGTTGAGGACGAGGCTCGTGACGGACGCGAGCGGGATGGTGAGCGTCTTGTTGCCGTTGGACAGCACGCCGCCGGCCGGGGCCGACTGGAACTGCTCGGTGGTGTCGGTGACCACGAGGTTCGTGCCACTCACGGTCGCGGTTAGCGTGTTGACGACGCCCGCGGTGTCCGCGAGAGTCAGGGTGGTGCCGGCCAGGGACGCGGTCAGGGTGCCGGTCGGGGCGGCGGGGGCAGCCGTAATCAGCAGGTTGTCGAATACGGCCCCTTGAGCGCCGCCGAAGAAGATGCGGCCGTTCGCGGCGGTGAACCCGTTGTCGGCCCCGTTGATCGGACCGCTCGACGCGTCCGCCACGAACGTCCCGCTCGTCGGGTTGAAGTCCACCTCCAGGATGGCGAGCTTGGTGGTCGCGTCCCACTGGTACCGCAGGCGATGCGGGCCGGTGTTAGGGTTCGTCCCGAACTGTGTGTTGGTCCCGCCGTTGCCGGCGTCCGCGTCGCGGGCGTCGATCTGCCCGATCCCGATGCTGGGCGCGTGATTCCGGTAGTGGATCGACGGGACGCCCGGCTCGAAGGTGAGGCCGGGAACCGGCACGCCCTGACCGAGACCGGCGAACGAGATCGCGGTGCCCGTCGAGACCAGGTCCATCTCGGCCACGAAGCTGCGGGTGTAGTAGCTCGCGTCGGTGGTCCGCAGGTAGGTCCGAAACCCGTCGTTCCCCCCGTTGAACTGCGCCGTCCCGCCGACCACGGTCGCCGCCGGGCCTTGCTGCTCGAGGAACGCCGGCACGCCGGTGGCGAAGTCGGCGAAGACCGTCTGCCCGCCCTGGCCGAGGATGGCGATCTCGGCCGCGGAGATCGCCCCGTTGTAGACCCGCACGTCGTCGATCAACCCGCGGAACCGCTCGTGCGTGAACCCCGGGTCGTCGTTCGGGCTGCCGATGACGAACGGCCGGCCCGCGGCGATCGTGTTGATGCCCGCCGCGACCGTCCCGATGGACGTGCCGTTGACGTAGAACTGGGTCGAGGTCGTGGTCATCACCGCGGCGATGTGATACCAGGTGCCCGGGACGATGGTGGCCGGGCGCGTCTGGAAGCTCGTCCCGTTCCAGATGCCGATCGTGTCCGCGGCCTCGTTGACGTGGATGCTCCAGCGGGTGCCCGTCGTCCCCACGGACGTCCGCATCGAGAAGATCGCGTCGTTGTCCGAGTCAGCGGGGGCGTTGATCCAGCCCGCGACCGTCCCGGTGGTGAAGTCGAACGCGGCGTCCGGGGCGACCGTGACCTGGCTGGTGAGCGTGCCGTCGAACGAGAACGCCTGGCCGAACTGGCCGGCGGCGAACCCAGTGGTGCCGAGCACGCCATTCCGGCCGCCGACCACGTCGGTCGCGTTCCCGTCGGCCGGGTAGAGGCTCAGCAGCGCTGGGACGCTGCGGTCTTCCAGTTCCTCGATCCGACCGCCGACGGGGCCGGTGGGCCGGACGTGTGGGGTAGCCGGGCGGGGGCGGAAGGCGCGGGTCAGGAGGCGGGCCGCGAGCGACTTCTTCGACGACATACGGAGGCACCCGGTGGGGATTCACGTTGATCGCGCCGTCGCGGACGTGGCACTGGCCGACCGTCGGGACGGGCGAAGGAGGGTCGGTCGCCTCGGGCGAGCGCCGGGGCGGGGTAAAGCGTGTCCGGGCTGGCCGGGGGGCGAGCCGTCGGGGCGAGGAGGGGGCGCCGGCCGCTAGCCGGCCCCTCCCGCCGGGGGCGGTGGGTCGCGCCGACGGCACCCGCCGCCGGCCTGAGCCGGTGCGAGTCGCGGGTGCCGGGAATTCCGGGGGGCGCGTTCGTCCGCCTGGGGCGACCAACAGCTATCGGGGTGACGACCCCAACAGCGGCTCAGGTCCGTACGACCGACTATGAAACCGGGGCCACACCAACGCCATGCCAGGACCAAGACGGAACCGGCGGCTCGGTCGGTGCGGGGCGGTTGTTCCCCGGGTACGATTCAGACTGCGAATACCTTTACACCAGTTGCACGGGACTAACAAGTTAAACCGTTCAGGAAGATTGGGTAAACACACTGACTCCCGCCGCTTCAACAGGATGGATCAGTCGGGGCGGATGCATTTCACTGGATGATTAACCGCCGTAAGGCGATACTTGATAATCACTTAAGTCTGACAAGTAGTAGTCGCTGATGGGAGCTCACGGATCCCAATCGTTGTCGAGAAACTCGACAGCGATCGAGGAAAAATAGTGCCGCGAGCCGCTATACCATCTCCGCACACTCTCCCGAGGCGCGTATGACCCCCGCCCGCCGGTGGCTTGCCCTACTGGTCGCCGCGCTCGCCTCCGGCCCTGTCGCCGCGGCCGAGCCGTGGGCCGACGCCAAACTCCCCGTCGCCGGCGGCCTCGAACTGTGGCTCGACGCCGCCCGTGCGAGCGCCTCCACACCGCCACCGCACGACGGCAAGCTCGAAACCTGGTACGACGCCTCCGGCAAGGGTCGCCACCTCCGACAGCCCGTCGCCGACGCCCGGCCCACACGCTTGCCCGCCGGCGGCGCCGCCGTCGTCCGCTTCGACGGGCTCGACGACCACCTCCGCGCCGTGAAGCAGGCAGCCGAGTTGGACACGTTTACCGTCTTCGTGGTCGCCGCCCCGCGGGCGAACCCCGGCGGCTTTCGCGGCGTGCTGGCGTTCAACAATGCGAACCAGCGCGACTACGAGAGCGGCCTGTGCCTCGACCACGGCCCGAACCCGTCCGTCAAATTCAACTCGCTGAACGTCGAGGGCCGCGGTTTCGGCGGGTGGAAGAACTTGCTCAAGGGCGAACAACCGCTCGGCGAGTTGACCACGCTCGAAGTGACCGGCGAGGCGAAGGCCCTGCGGCTGACGGTGAACGGCACCCCCGCCGGCGCCCGGCCGCGCGACGGCGCCCCCGTCAGCCTCGACGAGATCACCGTGGGCGCCCGCTACTACACGAACGGCCCCGGCCCGCAGAAGGTAGATAGCCTCGGCCGCTGGGACGTGGCCGAGGTGCTCGTCTACAACCGCGTGCTGCCCGCCGCCGAGGCGAAGGCCGTGCGCGACTACCTGAGCGCGAAGCACGCCGCGCTGAAGCAGCAGTTACCGCCCGACGGCTCGGGCGGGGCCCCACTCGTGTTGGTGAAAGACCCGCCGCCGGTGCAGATGTTCCTGCCGGGCTTCACGGTCCGCGAGTTGCCGGTGGACCTGACCAACATCAACAACGTGCTGTACCGGCCCGACGGCTCACTGATCGCGCTCGGCTACAACGGCAACTTGTACGCGCTCCGCGACGCGGACGGCGACGGCGTCGAGGAGCGCGCCGAGCTGATCTGGGATGCGAAGGGTTCGCTCCGCGGCCCGCTCGGCATCGCCTTCTTGCCGAACGGCCGCGGCACGCTCGTCCCCTCGAAGGGCCGGCTGACGCTCGTCACCGACGACGGCAAGGCCACGACGATCGCCAGCGGCTGGCCCGAAATCTTCCCCGCCGTGGACACGCTCGGCGTGGCGGTCGACCCGCGTGACGGGGCCGTCTACTTCGGCCGCGGCTGCGCCAACTTCACCGACCCGTACCAGCGCGACAAGGCCGGCAAGGCGGCGTACAAGCTGACCGACGAGACGGGCACGATCCAGCGGCTGAGCCCGGACTTCAAAACGCGCGAGATCGTGGCGACGGGCGTCCGCTTCCCGGTGGCGCTGCGCTTCAACAAGCTCGGCGACCTGTTCGCCACCGACCAGGAAGGCGCGACGTGGGCGCCGAACGGCAACCCGCTCGACGAACTGCTCCACATCCAGAAGGGCCGCCACTACGGCTTCCCGTCGCGGCACCCCAAACACCTGCCGGCCGTGACCGACGAGCCGAGCACGTTCGACTACGGCCCGCAGCACCAGTCCACGTGCGGGTTCTGCTTCAACGAGCCGGTGACGGCCGGCGGCCCGACGTTCGGCCCGAAGCACTGGGCCGGCGACGCCATCGTGACGGGCGAGTCGCGCGGCAAGCTGTACCGCACGAAACTGGTGAAGACGCCGAGCGGCTACGTCGCCGGCACGCAGCTGATCGCGGCGCTGAACATGCTCGTGGTCGATTGCTGCGTGGCGCCGGACGGCTCGCTGGTGGTGGCCTGCCACGGCGGTGGCCCCGACTGGGGGAGCGGCCCGACCGGCAAGGGGAAGCTGTTCAAGATCAGCTACACCGACCGCGACCACCCGCAACCGGTGCTCGTGTGGCCGGCCGGCCCGCGCGAGGTGCGCGTCGAGTTCGACCGGCCCGTCGATCCGGCACTGCTGCGCGACGTGTTGAAGGGGACGACACTGACCGCCGGCCGGTACGTCCGCGCCGGCGACCGGTTCGAGTCGATGTGGCCGGGCTACGCGGTCGTTCACATGCAGAAGGCCGCGCCGCGCGTAGACATCCCGGTGCGGTCGGCGCAGCTGACGCCCGACCGCCGCACCCTGGTACTAGCGACGGACGCGCTACCCGCGGCGGTCCACTACGCGCTGACGCTGCCGGGGATGGGCCGCCCCGCCGAGCCGCCGAAGGGCACTCTGCGGCAGCTGCCGGCGATCGACCTCGGCTTCGACCTCTGCGGCTGCGAGGCGACGTTCACACCGAGCGTCGGTACGAGATGGAGGGGCTGGCTGCCGCACCCCGACCTTCAGGTTTCGCAGTCGTTGACCGCCGGAAGCGCGCCGCACGACGTGCTGTGGGCGCAGACTGCGAAAACCGGCGTACTGACGCTCAAGGCAAAACTCGATCTCGCCGACATGCTGCGGCCGGCCGTGCAGCCGGGTTCGCAGCTCGACCACGAGCCGCCGCCGGAAGAAGTAACAGTTGCCACCCATCGCGGCTTGAAGACACTTTACGTCGGACCGACGGCACCCGTACCGTTTGATCTCGAAGTGGGCGGCAACATCTCAACGGGCATCCACTTCACCACGAAGCAGAGCACGAAGCAGAGCCCGCAGCCCCGCCCGCTGCAACTCCACCGATTTATCCTGCCGTGGGCCAACACCGACTCGAAGGCGCTCGGCCGCGAAGTCGTCGCCGCGCGAGCGCCCGAACTCGACGGCGGCAGCTGGGCGCGCGGCCGGGCCGAGTTCTTCGGCGAGCAGGCGGCGTGCGCCAAGTGCCACGCCGTCCAGGGCCGCGGCGGCGACCTCGGGCCGGACCTGTCGAACCTCGTCCACCGCGACTACGCCTCCGTGCTGCGCGACATCGAGAACCCCAGCTTCGCGGTAAACCCCGACCACATCGCGTCCGTGGTGCAGCTGACGGACGGCCGCACACTCACCGGCGTCGTCCGCACCGCGGGCGACAAGCTCCGCGTCGGCGACGAGAAAGGCACGATCACGGAGGTGGCCAAGGCCGACGTGGAGAAGTTGACGGCGGCGCCGAAGTCGATCATGCCCGAGGGGCTGCCGAAGCAGCTCGGCCCCGACCGGATGCGCGACCTGATGACGTTCCTGCTGACGCCGCCGCCGCGGATGCCCGACTATGGCCCGACCCGCCCGCCCGAGCCGCGCACCCGCGCCGACGTGGCCGCGGTGCTGGCCGGCGCCCCCGTCCCGCCACTGCCGACGCGGCCGATCACCGTCGTGCTCGTCAGCGGCAAGAAGGACCACGGCCCCGGCGAGCACGACTACCCGGCGTGGGCGAAGGCGTGGAAGGAACTCCTGGGCGTCGCCGAGAAGACGACCGTGGACACGGCCGAGGAGTGGCCGACCGCCGCGCAGCTGAAGGCGGCCGACGTGCTGGTCTTTTACCAGCGCGGCTCGTGGACGGCCGAACGGGCGAAGGACATGGACGCCTTCCTGGCGCGCGGCGGCGGGGCGGTGTACGTCCACTGGGCGGTCGAGGGCGGGCCGGAGGCGCCGGCGTTCGCGCAGCGGATCGGTCTGGCGTCGAACGCGGCCGGGCTGCGGTTCCGCCACGGGCCGCTGGAGCTGGGCTTCGACACGGGTGCGCGACACCCGGTCGGCCGGAACTTCGACAAGCTGAAGCTGCACGACGAGAGTTACTGGCAGATGACCGGCGACCCGAAGCGGATCACGCTGCTGGCGTCGGGCAAGGAAGACGGCGCCGACCGGCCGCTGTTCTGGACGCTGGAGCCGGCGAAGGGGCGGGTAGTGGTGTCGATCCCCGGCCACTTCGCGTGGACGTTCGACGACCCGCTATTCCGGGTGCTGTTGTTGCGCGGCATCGCCTGGGCGGCCCGCGAGCCGGTGGACCGATTCAACGACCTGGCGACGCCCGGCGCGCGGGTGCGCGACTGATATTCGATCAGAGTTTTTCGGAGGCCCGGCTGTGCAGACCATCCGCCGCGAGCAGGCGAAGAAGTACGCGTTCGACTGGCGCGACGAGCCGCTGCTGCGCGTCGCCCCGGGCGAGCCGTTCGCCGTCGAAACCTACGACGCCAGCACCGGCTACTTCAAGACGCCCGCCGACCACGCCAACCCCGCCAAGCGGCCCGGCTTCGACCGCATCCCGCCGATGGTCAACCCCATCGCCGGCCCGGTGTTCCTCGACGGTGCCGAGCGCGGCGACGTGCTCGTCATCACCATCGACGAGATCGAGGTGGAGGCGTACTCGTGGACGGCCGCCGGCCCGCGCCGCGGCCCGCTCGGCGAGTCCACCCGCTGGCCGGAGCTGTCCGGCGGGTACACCACGAAAATCTTCCGCCACACGCCCGGCCCGAGCAGCACGACCCGCGACGGCACCCTCCACTTCAGCGACCGCATCAGCTGGCCGATCACGCCGTTCGTCGGCACGATCGGCGTCGCCCCGGACCGCGAGGTGACGACCAGCAACGACGGCCAGGGGCCGTGGGGCGGCAACCTCGACATCCGCGACGTGGCCCCCGGCAACCGCATTCTGCTGCCGGTGTTCCACCCCGGGGCGCTGCTGTACCTCGGCGACGTTCACGCCAGTCAGGGCGACACCGAGTTCACCGGCACCGCCGCCGAGACGATGGCGACCGTGCGGCTGCGCCTGGACATCATCAAGCAGAAGCGCATCCCGTGGATGCGGATCGAGAAGCCGGCGTCGGTGGTGTCGGTGTACGCGGAGCGGCCGCTGGAGGGGGCGGTTGAGGCGGCGACGGTGAACCTGATGGACTGGCTCATCACCGAGCACGGCTACACGCCGACCGACGCCTACTGCCTGGTGACGACGTGCCCGGACTTCCGCATCAACGTGTACCAGATGTGCAAGCTCGGCAAGCTGGCGTTCGTCGCCGGTGCGGAGTTGCCGCGGAAGTACCTGTAGACCCGGGGTTAATCCTTCCTGGACTGCGGCACGGCGAGTCGGGCATCGGCGAGCCGCGATCTCGCGCGGGCGATGTCGGCGTCGATCGGGTTGAGGGCGTCGGGGGTGAGGACGCCGGCCTCCACCCGCGCGGCGGCGACGGCCCGGCGCGTCTCGTGCCGCTCGACGATCTGTTCGAGGAGCCGAACCGCCCCGGCGGCGGGCGCGCCGTCGAGTTGCGCCTCGAACACTCCGATCTCGGCCTCCGCGACCTCGCGGCGGGTGTTAAGGCCGGCGTCGAACCGGGCCTTCGCCGCGGCTAGCCCCTTCTCCGCCGCCGCCACCCGTTCCCGCCGCGCCTGGATGATGGCGGCGTACACCGCGGCCGACCACGGCTCGGGCAGCGGCAGCACAAGGGTGCCGGGCGGCGGGGCGACGGCGGGTGGCGCGACCGGCGCGCGGAGGTCGCCGGTGACGACGACCCGAAACCCGGTCCCGGCGTCCCACGCCCGATCGGGCTCGCCCGCCCCGCGGATGTTCACCCGGGCGGAGGCCGGGCCGGAGTTCCAGCCGCCGCCCCGGGTCACGCGGCCGCCGGGCCGCAGGGGGGAGGCGTCGGCACACCACTCCCACACGTTCCCGAGGGTGTCGTACAGGCCGAACGGGTTGGCCTGCTTCCCGCCCACCGGCTGCGGCCGCTCCGGGCGGGCGGCGGGGAGGTTGCCGGCGAACCAGGCCGCCGCGTCCAGCGCGGCCACGCCGTCGGCGGCGCCGTGCCGGCCCGCCGACCCGGCGCGGGCCGCGTACTCCCACTGCACGCCGGTCGGCAGGGCGTACGCCCGGCCGTCCTCCTTCCCGAGCCAGGCGCAGAACGCCCGGGCGTCGTTCCAGCTCACCTGCGTCACCGGCTCGTCGTCCCCCGGGGTCCAATTTCCGGGCGTCCGCCACTGGTGGGCCGGGTGCCGCTGCCACCGGCCGTCGCGGTGCGCCCACCCCCCGTCCTTGGCCTTCTCGCCGTCCGTTTGATAACCCGTCGCGGCCACGAACCGGCGGAACTGGCCGACGGTGACCTCGTGGGCGGCGGCGTAGAACGGGTCGGACACACGGACGCGGGCCGGGGGGGGTTCGGCCGCGACCTCGTCGAGGACGAACTGCGGGGCCGAGCCGGCCCGGAGGTCGGCCAGCACCTGGGCCCTTTCGGCGTCCGTGGTGCCGGCCGTAAACTCGCCCGGCGGGATGAGGCGCATCTTCATCCCGACGCTGTTCTCGAACTCGACCTTCACCCCGAGGCGCGCCGCCCACGCCTCCTGGTGCGCCTTCGCCTCCGCGGCCGAGACTGGGGGCACGTCCGGCGGTGGGGCGGCCGGCTCGGGCGTCAATTCCTTGACCTCGACCTTGCGGAACTCGGCCGTCGTCCCGGGGAACGCCTGGAGGGCCAGGTGCCCGACCTCCGGGCCGGCGTGCTCGTGGTCGACGAGCACCTTGTCGTTCACCCGGACGACGACCCGCCGCCCGCGGGCGATCACCTCCAGGGTGAACCACACGTTGGCCGGGACGGGTGGGGTCGTCACCCGGGCCAGCATGTACTCGTGGGCCGGAAAGATCATCAGGCTGCCGGTGGCGTTCTGGTCGGCCGCCGGCCCCGCCACCTGCACCTCGTACCCCGGCGGCGCCCCCATCACCTCCGCAGTCGGCACGGTCACCCGGAAGTGGACCCCGCTGTTGCCCAGGTCGTTGACCCGGCACTCGGCCCGGAGGTGGAAGTCGCGGTAGTCCCCGCGGGCCGAGTAAAGGTAGTTCTGGACCGGCCCGCGGCCCGTCAAGACGCCATCGACGACCGTCCAGTTGGCCGGAGATCCGGGGACGGTCTTCCACCCGGTCAGGTCCTTCCCGTTGAACAGCGACACCCACGCCCCGCCGGCCCCCGTAGCGGCACCGACGGCGGCCTTGAGGTCGCCGGTCAGGGCGACCCGGAAGCCCTTCGGCAGGGCCGGCCGGGTCGGGTTGTCGAACGAGCGGAAGGCGACCTCCGTGTACACCGCGGCCGCGTTCCACGACCCACCCCGCGACGCCCGCCCGGTGTTCGGTTGGGTCGGCGGGTCGAGGTTCGCCGGGTCGTCGATCGGGGACCGGCGGTAGAAGTCGGCGACGTGCCAGTCGCGGCACCACTCGTCGGCCCCGCCGTGGACGTCGAACAGGCCGAACGGGTTGGGCGCCTTCAGCCCGACCGGCCCCGGCTTCGGCCAGGCCTGGCCGAAGACGGCGTGGTCGAGCAGCTTCGTCGGGACGTTGCCGAACGACCAAATCCCGGGCGCCCCGCCCCGGGCGGCGTACTCCCACTGGGCCTCGGTCGGCAGCTCGTACCCCGGCCCGAGCCAGCGGCAGAAGGCCTCGGCGTCCGCCCAGCTCACCCCGACGACCGGCTGCCGGTCCTCCTGCCCGGGGGTGACGAACCCGGTCCAGTCGATCGTCCCGGTCGGGGCGTGCTTGGCGGCCTCGACGAACCGGCGGAACTGGCCGGCGGTGGTCTCGTACTTGGCGAGGTAGAACGGCCGGGTGATGCGGACGGTGTGCCGCGGCCCGCTCGACTCGGCCGCGAACCGCTGGTAGTCGCCGACGTTCGGCAGCGACTTGAGACTCGACCGGACGGCGGCCAGTTCGACGTCGGTATAGCCCATCCCGAACTCACCCGGCGGGATCAGGCGGAAGGCGACGCCGGACGGGTGGGTGAACTCGACCGGGACGCCGAGGTGTGCAGCCCATCCCTTCTGTTGCAACTCGGCCATTGCCGGGTCGAACGGGGCGACCGCGGGCGGGGGGGGGGCGGAGCCCGGGGAGGTCCGGGTCACCTCGACCCGCGCGGTGACGCGACCGCCGGGGACGACCTCGAACCGCGCCGACCGCGAGACCTGCGTACTGCCGATCGAGACGCTGCCGCCCCCGAACCGCCCCTGGGTGGCCGTCACGTCCCACTGCTTCGTCGTGAGCCCGGCGGCGAACCGCGGTTCCAGCGTGTAGTGCCCCGGCGGCAGCCGCAGCGTCTGGCCGTTGCTCACGTCCTGCCAGTCGCCGGGGGAGTCGCCGTCGCGGAGGGCGCGGACCGACTCCAGCCCCGCCGCCCGAACCACGATCACCTCGCCGCGGTCGTCGTTCATCAGCTTCTGCACGGCCGGCAGGCCGATCCCGAGCAGCACCAGCAGTACCGGCGTCAGCAGCACCAGCAACAGGCAGCCCGCCGCCACCCACGGCCACCGCCGCCGCTTCTTCGCCGGCCGCAGCGGCGGGGCCGGCTTCGGCGCCACCCGCGACACCACGGTCCCCTGCTGTTGCAACTCGGACAGGTAGCCGGACAGAAGGTCGGCCACCTCCTCGGCCGTCTGGAAGCGGTCGGCCGGGATCTTGGCGTGGAGCTTCGCCACCACGTCGGCCAGCCAGCGCGGCACCTCGGGGTTCACGTCGCGCACCGGCCGCGGGTCGTCCTCCACGACGCGCTTCAGCACCGCCAGCGTGTTCTCGGCGCGGAACGGCGGGCGGCCGGTGCACAGCACGTACAGCACGCTGCCGAGGCTGAACAGATCGCTCCGCGTGTCGAGGGTGTCGCCGCGGGCCTGCTCGGGGCTCATGTACATCGGCGTGCCGGCCACCACGCCCGACTGCGAGATGCTGGCGTCGTCGGCGGCGCGGGCCAGGCCGAAGTCGGTCACCTTCACCCGCTCGACGCCGTTCTCCAGGAGGATGTTCGCCGGCTTGATGTCGCGGTGGATGAGCCCCTGTCGGTGAGCCGCGGCCAGCCCGCGGGCGATCTGCGCCCCGATCCGCAGCACCTCCTTCGGCGGCAGCGGGCCGGCCTTGTCGAGCTTCTGTTGCAGCGTCTGCCCGGCAACGAGTTCCATCACCAGGAACGGCACCGGGGCGTCGTCGTCGGACACGGCGAAGACGTTGACGACGTGCTCGTCGCGGACGGCGGCGGCGGTGCGGGCCTCGCGGAGGAAGCGGGCGCGGGCGGCGCCGCTGGCGGCCAGCTGCGGGGCGAGCACCTTCACCGCCACGACCCGGTGGAGACGGTCGTCGAACGCCTTGAGCACAGTGCCGAACCCGCCCACGCCCAGGACCTCGTGCACCTCGTAGTGCGCCAGCCGGCCGAGCGAGCCGGGCCGCGTCGGCGGCGAGAGGAACGCCAGCACTTCCGTGGGATCGGCGGCCCGCCCCCCGGCGTGGCCCGTGGCCGCGCCCCCCGGCTCGTGCCCGGCCCGGGTCTGGGTCGAGTCCGGGTCGGTCGGCGGGAGCGTTGCGGTCGCGTCGGCCCCGACGGCCGGGTGGTTCAGGAAGCTGCCGGCCGCGGCGTGGGCGGCGAGCAGCTCCTCGACGCGGCGCCGCGCCTCGGGGTCGGGGCAGTGGGCGTTCAGGAACGCGGACCGCTCGGCCGGGTCGGCGCGGTCCAGGGCGGCGGCGAACAGGGTTTCTTCCGTCACGGGCGTCCCCCGCAGGTGTCCGGGGTGTTATGCGCAGTCGGCGCACGGACCGGCTCACGGAATTTCGCACAACCGTCGCCCGGCGGCCGAAAATCTCCTTGACGACGGTGGCTACAGCCCATCCTAATAAGGAACGGCCCCGCACCCGCCTCGCGTGCCCTACCCGCGCCCGATTCGGGAACCCGTCGGCCCGGCGGGGCGTCGAACCGGAATCCCGTCGGCCCGGACGTTGCGACCGCTCTCACCCAGGACTCGCCGATGCCCCTGACCCGCCTGCTCCCCCCCGGCCGGTTCGTCCTCGTTGCCGGCCTCGCCGTGCTGGCCCTCGCGCTGTTCCCGGAAATCGCCTCCGCCCAGGAGGAAAAGCCGAAGGACAACATCGTCTTCCACATGATCAAGTCGGTCGGGTGGGTGTTCGGGCCGCTGCTGCTGAGCCTGTCGATCATCCTCGTCGCCCTGTGCGTGCTCCTCATCCTCGACCTGCGGATGCAGAACGCCATCCCGCCCGGGTTCGTGGACGAGTTCACCGACACCGTCAACAAGCGGAAGTTCAAGGAAGCCTTCGACCTGGCGCGGAACGACCCGTCGTTCCTGGGCCGCGTGCTGACCGCCGGCATGGGCCGGTTGCAGTACGGCATCGAGGACGCCCGCGAGACGGCGATGAACGCCCTGGAGGCGATCAAGAGCGACAAGGACCAGAAGAACAACTACACGGCCGTGATCGCGTCGCTCGGGCCGATGCTCGGGCTGGTCGGCACGGTGTACGGCATGATCGAGAGCTTCATGGTGCTCGGCAGCAGCACCGGCACGCCGAACGCCAGCGCCCTGGCCGAGGGCATTTCGCACGCCCTCGTGGTGACGCTGTTCGGCATCGGCGTGTCGGTGCCGGCCATCTTCTTCAACGCCTTCTTCAAGAACCGGATCACGAAGATCACGATGGACACGGCGCACATCGCCGAGGACCTGCTGACGCAGATGTACCACAACTCGAAGAAGGGCCCGCCCGCGCCGGGCGCCCCGGGGGCGCCGGTGCCGGGCGCCCCGCCGGGGCCGGCCGCGCCCGGGGCGCCGATGCCGCCGCGGTAGTAACCAGTGGAGCGTACGCCGGGAACAGGTAACACCCGACACCGCCTGTTCCCGGCCTCCTGTCTTCCGTTCCCGGACTTGTGTCCCCTGACCACTGGCCTCCCCAATGAGTCACGGCAGCAGCGGCGGCGACAAGTGCGAGCCGAACCTGATCCCGCTGCTGGACCTGGTCCTGCAGCTGGTCATGTTCTTCATGGTGTGCGCGAACTTCGTGATGGAGCAGGTGAGCGAGGCGATCAAGCTGCCGGAGGCGGTCGTCGCCAAGCCGATCGAGAAGGCCGACGAGTTCGTCATCTTCCTGAACGTGGACAAGGAGGGGAAGGTGATCCTGGCCGGCCTCGACGCCCTCAGCGACGACGCGAAGGACAACACGCTGACGAACCCGCAGCAGGTCATGTCGTACATGAAGCGGCGGCACGACATGGACATGAAGCGGAAGCCGAAGGACGGGCAGGCCGGGCCGGTGCCGTCGCTGGTCATCATTCGGGCCGACAAGGAGGCCCAGTTCGAGAAGGTGTACGGGGTGATGAAGGCGTGCCGCTCGGCCGGGTACGATCGCTCCCAGCTCCGCGCCATCCGCTTCGGCGGCAATACGGCACAGTAGGGAACTTCGGGACCGGGGGACGGTGGGACTCCGGGACCAAAAGCGTCCCGCCACTGCGAAACCCACGGTCCCACGGTCCCACGGTCCCACGGTCCCACGGTCCCCCCCGATGTCCGCCAAGCACAAGAACGTGACCGAGGATGTGACGGTCGAGCTGCCGATCACGCCCATGCTGGACATGAGTTTCCAGCTCATGGCGTTCTTCATCTTCACGTTCCGGCCGGCCCCGAGCGAGGGGCAGATCGCCATGTCGCTGCCGAAGGAGGAGGGCGGCGGCGACGCCGTCCCCAGCGCCACCGACGACAAGCCGGTGACGTTCGTCGTCACCGTGGACAGCGGCCCGAACGGCACCGTCGGCAACATGACCATCCGCGAGAAGGACGGCCCCCCCGGCGGCGACGCCATCGGGGCCAGCTTCGACCGCTACGGGGCCGAGTTGCGGAAGCGCCGCGCCGACCTGAAGGGCCGTCCGAGTAAGCTGACGCTGGAGATCGGCGACGGCATCCTGCACGAATACGTGGTGCGCCTGCTCGACGTGGCCCGCCAGGCCGAGTTCGAGGACATCGCCCCCATCCCGGCCAACCCCAAGAGCCGCTAGACGCTCCCAGGGCCTTTGCTCTGGGCTGTTGGCTGCCGCCCCTTCGGGGCTCAAACCGGCACCGGTGGTATCCCATCCAGGTCGGCCCGTGACCACCGGCGGACACGCGGTTGCCAGAAAGCGATTGCGGCGCGGGAACTTCCGGCACAATCGACCGTCCAATGCTGTGGAGGGGTTGCTCGCATGTCATTCGGCCGGAGCCATTCCGCCGCTCAAGTTGGTTCCCGGTTTGCCCTTGCGGCCGGTCTGGCTCTCGCCTGCGCAGCCGGCGTTCGCGCCCAACCCGAGAAACTCGACGAGGAGCCGCCGCTCCCGCCGCAGGAGCTCAAGCGGTTCAACGAGACGAAATGGCGGCCGAAGGGCGGGGCACTCGCCGTCCCCAACCCCGACCGGGCCATCTTCCGCGGCCGGCTCGACGCCAAGCTGAAGACCGTGACCGGCGGCATCGAGGACGACCGGCCGCTGGCGTCCGAGAAGCAGAACGCCGACGAAGCCGCGGCCTGGGTCGAGGTGGTGGTTCACGCCCACGGCCTCGCCGCCGCCGACCTGGAGAAGTACGCCGCAACCGACCTCACGCCCGACGACCTGACTCAGCCGCAGCGACGCTACTTCCGCCTGGAGCTCGTCCGGTTCGACGGCACGCTCACGAAGTTCCGCCGCGTCACGCCCGTGAAGGCGCTCGCCGACGTGGGCATCACGGCCGTCTACGAGGGCTGGCTGGTGCCGGTGGACGAGTCGCCGGCGAACCCGGTGCGGGTGGTGTTCACCGAGTTGCCGACCGGCTTCCCGGTTCCGCCGGCCCCGGCCGCGGGCGCCCCCGCCGGCGAGTGGCTCGCCGCCGAGCGCTGGGTCGCGTTCGCCGGCTTCTTCTTCAAGCTGGCCAGCGAGCCGCAGGCGCCGGTGGTCGTCGGCAAGTCGGTGACGCCGCTCCCCGGCCCGCCCCCGGAGGCCACCGACCTGGCGCTGGCGACCCGCTACCGGGTCTTCCGCCTGGTCCGCGACGACGCCCCGATCAGCCGCGACCCGATGCACTGGGAGGAGACGGCGGCGTGGAACCGCACGCTGCTACACGTGCGGAAGTTCGAGCTCGACGCCCTCCAGGCCGCCGCGAATCCGAAGCTGTCGTTCGCCGACCTGTTCCAGACCGGCCGCGAGGATTATCAGTTCAAGCTGGTGCAGATCAAGGGCCGGCTCATCCGCGTGAAGGCGGTGGAGCGGAGCAAGCGGCTGGTCGAGGCCGGCGTGCCGAACCTGTACGAGGCGTGGGTGGTGCCGCACGACGAGCCGCGCGGCAACCCGGTCTGCGTCGTACTCACCGAGTTGCCCGACGGCGTGGCGCCGGCGAACCTCATGAACTTTAACGTGGTCGTGGCCGGCTACTTCTTCAAGCTGTTCCACTACGAGTCGGCCGAGCCCGCGGGCGACGACCCGGCCCGGCACAAGTGGAAGAAGGCGCCGCTGATCCTGGCCCGCGGCGTGTCGCTGGTGACCACCGACCCGACCGACGGCCCCCGCGAGTGGGTGAAGTGGTTCATCCCGGTGATCGTCGGCGGGGTGGTGTCGCTGGCCCTGTCAGCGTTCCTGCTGAGCCGGTGGTTTCGCGCCGGCGACGATCGCGCCCGGGCCGAGTTCGAGAATGCCCGGGTGAAGAACCCGTTCACCGAGTAAGTCCGTGACTCGCTCGGAGTCGTGTGATACATTAGTTCAACCGTCACCGCCCGCCCGAGGGAGACGACCGTGAGCATGCCGAACGCCACCCCGCCCGCGAACAACCGACCCGCGCCGCCGCCGAAGCCGGCGGGCGGCCCGGCCGTGATCCGCCGCGTCGGCGGCGTCGAGGAGACGCTGCACGACCGGCTCGTCAACCGCCACCTGCCGGCGTGGGTCGTCAGCGGCCTCGTCCACCTCGGCATCATTGCCCTGGCCTTCCTCATCTTCGGCTTCCGCGGCCCGGAGAAGAAGCAGGTCGACAAGATCCTGGCGACCACCGTCGAGAAGGAAGAGACGGACGAGAGCACCAAGGACCTCACGATCGAGGACATCGGCTTCGAGCCGCACGAGGCCGCCATCCCCGACATCGAGCGCGAGGCGGAGAAGACCTCCGTCGGCGTCGTGACCGACGACCCGGTCGGCGTGCCGGACGCCAAGACGAACGACTCCAACGCGCTGTCGGCGATCGGCCTGCCGTCGTCGGACCTGACGACGCCCGGGGCCACCGGCGACGCCGGCATGGCGGTCGGCGGCACCGGCGGTGCGAACGGCCTGGCACAGGCCGAGTTCGCCGGCCGCAGCGGCGGCACCAAGAGCCGGCTGCTGAAGGAGGGCGGCGGCAACTCCGAGAGCGAGGCGGCCGTGGCCGCCGGGCTGAAGTGGCTCGCCAACCAGCAGAAGCCGGGCGGGTACTGGGAGTTCGACCCGCGCGACCCGAAGATGAAGACCAAGGACTGGGCCACGTCCACCGGCCTGGCGCTGCTGCCGTTCCTGGCCGCCGGCCAGACGCACCGCTCCGGCGGCAAGTACACCAAGCAGCTGTCCGACGGCCTGACCTGGCTGAAGAACGACCTCAACATCTCGACCGGCCGGTTCAACCACGGCAGCCCGCAGTACATGTACGGCCACGCCATCTCCACGATGGCCCTGTGCGAGGCGTACGGCATGACCAAGGACCGCGGCCTGCTTACGCACGCCCAGGCCGCGATCAACTACATCGTCCGCGCCCAGGGGGCCGACGGCAGCTGGGGCTACCAGGCCGGCACCACCGGCGACACGTCGATCGTCGGCTGGCAGGTTCAGGCGCTGCGGGCCGCGCAGCTGACGAAGGACATCACCGTGCCCGAGGCGTCGGTGAAACGGGCCGTCGAGTTCCTGAACCGGGTGTCGTCGGGCTCGCTGAAGTCGGCCTACGGGTACACCCAGCCGAACGGCCGGGCCGGCACGGCGCTGACGGCCGTGGGCCTACTCTGCCGCTACTACGTGGACGGGTGGGGGCCGAACAACGCCGGCATGGCCGAGGGCTCGATCGGCCTGTTCGGCAACACCAAGGCCGACGCCGTGAACACGGTGACGAAGACGGACCGCATCCGCGCCCCGCGGACGCTGGAGCAGGTGAAGGCGAACCCGGGCACGCCCGAGATGTACTACTACTACTACGCCACGCAGGTGGTCCACTTCTACGGCGGCCCCGAGTGGCAGGAGTGGAACGAGGGGCCGAAGGACGCCACCGGCAAGCGGCTCGGCGGCATGCGCGACTGGCTCGTGAAGACGCAGAGCAAGAACGGCAACGACAGCGGCAGCTGGAACCCCGACCCGGGGACGATCGGCAGCCACTGCGGGCGGGTGGGCACGACGTGCCTGACGCTGCTGACGCTCGAGGTGTACTACCGCCACCTGCCGCTGTACAAGCGGAACCAGGGCGCCGCGGACTGACCGCGGCGGGCGGACCGCAAGCCCGGGGGCCTGTGCCCCCGGGCTTTCTCGTTGACGGGGAGCCCGATGCCGACCGACCCGCCGATTCCGCCGCCGTCGCGCGAGATCACGTTGGAAGAGTGGATCGCCGCCGGCCAGAGTTGCTGTGGCGCTGCCGACGACGTAGCACCGCCCGAGGTGACGTGTGAGCCGGCCGCACCAGGGGATTTCAGGCCGAAGGGGTGACGACCAGAGTCGTCAAAGTGAAACGCCCGGGGGTGCTTCCCCCGGGCGTTCGCGCTACCTGCCCGCATGCGGCTCAGCGCCAGCCGCGCCAGCCGGCCCGGTAAACCGGGTAGTAGCCGTAGCTAACCACCGGAGCCGGGGCGACGACCGCGGCCGGCGCCGCGTACATCACGGTCGGCACCGGGGCCACAGCGGCCGCGGGCGCCACGTACCCACCGGGCACGACGTAGCTGCCGGGGGCGAAAAAGGCGCCGGGGGCGACGTAGCTGCCGGGGGCGAGATAGTAGCCGGGGTACGGGGCGGCGTAAACCACACCGCGGCGGACGATGTACTGGGCGTCGGCATCGCCGGCGCCGGCCGCGACGGCGGCCAGGGCGGCGATCGACAGGGCGGCGGTGCGCATCACGGAATTCCTCTCCGGGTGTCGGGCGACGATCGGTCGGTGCAACGAGCGTGCCCGGCCGGCGGGCTTACGCCTTGTACTTCTTGGTGGAGCGGGCTTCGTGCTTCTTCTTCTTCCGGCGGCGCTTGTTGGCGGTCCGCAGTTCCTTCCGCTTGTGCTGAATCCCCACGGCGGTCTCCACTCGTCGGCTTCGGGTCTAAGACGGGTATTGTACGACTCCGCCGCCCGCGGCAACCCGTGCGGTTTGACCGTCGCTCCGGTTTCGGTTAGCCTGAGCCGCCGGCGGCGGGCGCGGCCACCACGCCATCGTTGGAGAAACCCCGGATGCGAGTCGCACTTCTGGCGCTGCTCTCCGCTCTTGCGGTCGCCGGGGCGAGCGCGCGGCCGGACGACAAGGCCGTCGCGACCGACCGCAAGGCGTTCCAGGGCACGTGAACGTTCGAATCCGTCGAGGTCGGCGGCCGCAAGCTGCCTGAGGAGTTGCTCCGCGGCATGCTGGTCACGTTCGACGGCGACTCGTACTCGGTGAAGACGGGCGACACCGTGATCGAGGCGGCCACGCAGGCACTCGACCCGTCGAAGTCGCCGAAGACTCTCGACTCGAAGGTGACCGCCGGCCCGAACAAGGGTGCGGTCCTCCTCGGCATCTACGAGATCCGCGGCGACAGGCTCACCGTCTGCTTCGACCCCGAGGGGAAGGAACGGCCCACGGCGTTCAAGGCCGACGCCGGCACCCGGACGCTCGTCGTCCACAATCGCGTCAAGAAGTGACCCGAACCTTGCCCCACCGCCGGAAGTTGTGACGCGCGCGGCGCGTCACGATGGCGGCTCGCCGCGGCGATCCGGACCGGCGACCGGCTGTGTACCGAGTGCCCGTTGTTCCTGCGCCCCGCGGCGTGTGGAGAACACGCATGTCCCGCGCGTCCCGAATCCGGGCTGTGGCCTTGGCGGCTGTGGTCGCCGCGTGCGGGTGCGGCCGGCCCGACCCGCCCAAACCCGCTGTCGGCACGAAGGACCGAGCCGACGAACGGGAGTCACTGTTGGCCCGGCTGGTGGCACGGGCCGACTCCCTCGCCGACGCCGGCGACTTCGGCCCCGCGGAGGCGACGTACTCGCTGGCACTAAGGTACGGCGACGACCCCGCCATCCGTTCCAAGCTCGCCGGGGTGCGCGACAAGGCGGCCCGCGACCTGACTCCGGCCCAGGCGAAGCGCTTCGACGCGGCACTCGCGCACCTCGCGACGGCCACAGCCGCGTGGCCAGCCACGTCCCGTACCACCGACGAGGTCGAGCTCCGCCTCCTCCTCGACACCGCCTACCTCCGCGACCACCGCCGCCGACCGGCCGGCGGAACTGGGGCAGAGGTGTTCATCGGCCCGGGGAACGAGCCCGTCCACCCGCGAACCCTGGAGCGGGAGTTCGGCGAGCCGACGTCCCGCGACGAGAATCGGGTACTGACGTACGGCCGGTTGCGGTTCGTGTTCGGGCCCGACATGTTCACAGCGGCCGTCTTCCTGCAGCCGGCACCCGGGCCTTGATCGCCGAACGGCGCGAGACGACACGTGGCCTCGCGAGAACAGAAGTGCACGCCTTCAGCGCACGACCGCGACGCGGCCCGGCGGCGGCACCCGTGCCGCCAGCCACGCCTCCGCCGCGGCGCGGTCCCAACCGGCCGACGCGTCGAACGCCACCGCCGCGGTGAACCCGCCGGCCGTCCGCAGCCGCACGCCGTCGCCCACGTCGGCCCAGTCGCCGGCCGTCGTCTCGGCCGCCGGCCAGCACGCGGTCAGCACGCCGTCGGCGTCGTGCCACACCACCGGGCCGCACGGCCGCGGGCGGCACTCGCCGAGCTGGTCGGCCAGGAAGCGGTGCGCGTCCGCCGCCGGCAGCCGCGCCGGGAACGCGATCGCCGCGAGCGCCCCGCCCGCCGCGAACCGCAGCTCCACGTCCGGGTGATCCAGAAGCGGCTCCCGCGCCGTCACGGGCGAATCGGGCAGTAGCCGCACCACCAGCCGGTCGCCGTCGCGGCCCCAGCCGTCGCGGTCGAGCCGCTTCGCCAGCCGGGCCAGCAGCGCCCCGCCGCGGCGGCCGTTCCGCTCGCTGCCGCCCATCGGGTCGCCGGCCAGCACCCACCGACCGGCCAGCGGCGACAGCCGGGCGAAGTCGGCCTCGCCCACGTCCTCGGCGTGATCGAGAATCAGTAGCGCGAACGGGGGCTCGCTCGCGGGGCCGACGAACACCGGGTCGGCCGCCAAACTCCCGGGCGTGCCGACCACCACCCGCGCCTCCGCCAGCGTCCGCCCTGAGAGCTCGCTCCCGGCCGCGGTCAGGTCGTCGAGCCGCGCCCGCGCCGCAGTCCGACGCGCCGCCGCGGCGGCGCGTTTGGCGTCCGTCTCGGCGGCGACGCGGCCGGCGGCGTCGGGCGTGAGCTGCACCGGGGTGGGAACGCCGGCGCGGGTCAGTTCCTTCCCCGTCAGCACGAACCGACCGGCCACCTCGTCGCGCTCCGCGGCCAGTGCGGCGAGCTTCGCGTCGAAGTCGGGCCGCCGGGCCGCCGCTTCCGCCGCGGACCGCTGCTCGACCTCGGCCGCGTGCCGGCGGTCGACGGCGTCCACGTCGGCCTGCGCCGCCGCCTCACGGCCGGCGGCGTCCTTCGCGGCGTGCTCGGCGTCAGCCACCATTCGGTCGAGTTCGGCGGGGTCGGCCGGGGGCTTCGGCTTGTGCAGCAACCGGGCGAAGAAGCCCGACTTCTTCGCGGGGTCGGTCGCGTCGCTGCGGTACTGCTTCGCGGCGGCGAGCGCCGCGTCCGCGGCGGCGCGGCGGGCAGTCGCCGCGGTCCGCTCGGCGAGTAGAGGCTGGCGGGCGGCGTCGGCCGCGGCGGCGAGCCGGGCCAGGTCCGCGGCGAACGGCGTTCCCGGCTCGGCGGTCGGGGGGGCTTCGCGGGCGGCGGTCAGCTCGGCGCGCGTCGCCTCGAGGGCGGCGAAGCGGTCGGCCAGTGCCTTCAGAGCAGCGGCGACCGTCGCCACCGCCTCGGCCGCGGCCAGCTCGGCGGCGGCGGCGCGGAACTCGTTTTCGGCGGTGCGGCGGACGCCGTCCACGCGCCCCCGGCCGGCGGCGGCGGTGGTCAGGCGGTTCGCGACGGGGCTCGGGCGGTGCGGGTTCTCGTCGTCGGCCAGGGCGCGGATCGCCTTCACCGCCGCGTCGCTCGCCGCCATCTCGACGAGCCGGTCGGCCGCGACCGGGTCCGGCGACAGCACCAGGACGCGCTCCCCGCGCAGTGCCGCACACCGCGCCAGGTCGGCAACGATCCGCTCCCGTGCGGCCCGGTCCGGCGCGTCGAGCACGAACAAGTCGGGGCACGCCAGCGCCCGCGACACGGCGTCGGCTTCGGCGGCGCTGCGCGGGAACGCGGGGAGCGGCACGGGCAGGAACGGCGGGAGTTCACACTCGCCGACGAGGACGCGGGCCAGCCAGGGGCGCGGCGGGGCGGGTTCGGCGATGACACGACCGGGGGGTCGGAGCGACAGGATGGACGACATGGACGCGGGATCGTCTCGCTGGTCGGTGCTCGGGGAACTGACTCGGTCGGCGCGGTCGGGGGGCGGGGTGATGACACCCGGGGCGCTGGGCGCGGCGGACCGTTCCCGGTCGGTCATCCGTCACCGTGGCACGTCGCGGCGGAGCCCGTCATGGTCGGCCGTCCGCGTCGGTGCGGGGGAACGGGGCCAGGCGGGCGGCTTGCGCGGGCCGTCGTGGGGAACGGCTGGGGCGCAAACTTTCCCGGAGTATAGACGGTTCTCGGGCCGGAAGCCATCACCCGCGCCCAAATTTCACGGGACGGACGCTCCCACAGCCGCCGGGGTTCGGGGGGCGAGCCCACCCGCCGCTCGCGGGGGGAGCGCGCCCAGGAACCGGTCCAACTCCGCGACGTACTCCGGCGTGTACAGGTCGTTGTGGTTACCGCCCGGCACCGTCACGAACCGCTTCGGCTCGTTCGCCGCCGCGTGCAACTCGCGGCCGAGGCGGTACGGCACGACCTCGTCGGCGTCGCCGTGGACCTGCAGCAGCGGCCCGCGGTACGCCGGAATCTTGCCGACGGAGTTGAGCCCGGCCCGCATCGCCGCCCGCACCGGCAGGCACGGCACGTGCGACTCGGCCACGTCCGGCAGGTTCGTGAACGTCCCTTCCAGCACGAGCGCCCGCGCCCCGTCGGTCGCCGCCAAGTCCACCGCGACGCCGCCGCCGAGCGAGTGGCCGACGACCACGACGTCGCCTTCCGGCACGCCCGCGTGGTCGGCGAGCCAGCGGCGGGCGGCGCGGGCGTCGGCCAGTACCCCGGCCTCGGACGGCCGGCCGGTGCTCTTGCCGTAGCCGCGGTAGTCGAACACGAGGACGGAACAGCCCAGGCGGTCGCGGAACAGGCTCAGCACGTGCCGGCGGGTGGTGACGTTGCGGCCGTTGCCGTGGCAGAACAGCACGACTTCACGCGGCGGGCCGCTGTCGGGCTCGGCGAGCCAGCCGTGGAGGCGGACGCCGTCCGCGGAGTCGATGGTCACGTCGCGCACGCGCGGGTCGGGGGTCCAGTCGCCGATGGGGTACGGGTGCGGGAAGAAGACGATCCGGTTCTCGACGGCGCCGAGCGGGAGGCTGGCGCAGCCGGCCGCGGCGAAGAGGGCGAGGGCTGCGGCGAGGGCGGGCGCGGGGCGCATGACCCGGCTGTATGCCGGCTGCGGGCGGCGGCGTCAAGGGCGAGGTGCGGCGAGCCGGCGGAGCAGGCCGCGGACCGGCGGGTTCGGCGCCGGCGGCGCGGCGTCGGGCGCAGGCGGCGCGGGCGGCGTGACCGACAAGCCGAACTCGACCCGGAAGTCGCCGCGCTTCACGGACTCGGCCACGGCCCGCGGGATCGCCTCGAACATCTGCACGGTCATGTCGGTGACGACGTGCGTCATCACCGTGGCGGCGCGGACGCGGAAGGGGCCGCGGAGCGGGGGGAGCGGGGTGGGCGTCGTGGGCACGACGAGCGTGCCCGTCGCCGGGACGACGACGCGGACGGCCGGCGCCGGTGTCGCGGGCGGTTGGGCCGCGACGGCCGGGGCGGTGAGGAGGAGCAAGCCCGTGGCGTACTGCATCGCCGCCTCCGTTGTGCCGGTCGGTGTGAGGGCGATTGTCACCGACGCGGGCGTCGAGTCAAGGGGCTAGCGGCCGTGTGGAACCCGTTGGTCACTCCGGCAGCGGACGGTCCTTCGTCTCGGGGAGGAACGGCAGCACGCACAGCCCCAGCGCGAAGATACTGCACATGGCCATCCCCGCGTAGCGGAGCGGCAACGGGGCCGGGTAGCTGGCGAACACCGTACTGGTGAGGAACCCCAGCATCGCCGGCCCCGGCGCCGACAGCAGCCGGCCGACGTTGTAGCAGAAACTCGTGCCGGTACTCCGCAGCCGAGTCGGGAACAACTCCGGGAAGTAGATCGCGTACCCGCCGAACAGCGACAGCAGGCAGAAGCCCATGAGCGGGATCAGCACGAAGATGTGCCACCGCTCGCTGAGCACGCCGAAGACCAGGGCGGTGCTGGCGGCGGCGATCACGAACGCCACCGCGAACGCCGGCCGCCGGCCCGACCGGAAGGCGATGTAGCTGAACGTCAGCATCCCGAAGAACGCCCCGGTGTTCTGCAGCAGCGACGTGAGCCCGGCCCACAGCGTCGTCTGCCACTGGATGTAGGCGCCTCGCCGGGCGGCTTCGAGCTCGCCGGCCTGAACCAGGGCGTCGGCCTCCGCGGCGTACACCGGCTTGAACACGTACTGCTGCAGGTCGTAGGAGAAGAACCCGATCCCCCACAGGCCGATGACGCCGGACAGGGCCAGGATGAGCCCGAACACGGCGTTCGCCCGCCACCGCTTGTCGCCGAGCAGTTCGGTGTACGACCCGGCCTTTTTCACCCCGCCCGCGGCCATCGCCTGCGTCCACTTCTCGGGCTCCTTCAGCCGCGCCTGGATGACGACGACCAGGAGCCCCGGGATGATGCCGACGAGGAACATGAGCCGCCACGGGCTGAGCGGGAAGCCGAACCACGTCTGCCCGTCGAACGTGCCGTCGAGGACCATCTTGCCGAACCCGATGCTCAGGAGTGCGGCGCTGCAGTTGCCGAGCACCGACGACGCCTGGAACAGCCCGATGACGAACGGCCGGGCGTGGTCCGGCATGGTCTCGGCCAGCAACGTCACCGCGGCCGCGAACACCCCGCCGACGCCGAGCCCGGTGAGGAGCCGGTAGGCGTGGAAGTCCCAGACGGACTGCGACAGCGAGCTGAGCCCGGTGAACAGGGCGTACAGGAGGATGGTGGCCATCAGGGTTTTCACGCGACCCCACCGGTCGCCGAGGATGCCGAAGCCGATGCCGCCGACCGCCCAGCCGACGAGGAACCACGTCGTCGCCCACCCGGCGGCGCTGCCGATGTCCGCGTCGTGGACGGCCGTCCGCGCGTCCTCGGTCGTCGGCGCCTTCTTCCCCTGCTCGGCCGCCTTTCGTTCGAGGTCGGTCTTGAGCGCCGCCACCCGCGGGTCGGCGGCCGTCACCTGGGGGACGAGTTCGACCATCGCCGGCCGGCGGGCGAGGGCGAACAGCTGCTGGTCCATGCAGTCCATGTCCCAGGCCAGGCAGCAGACGATGAACACGAACCACTGGTAGCCGTTGAGGTCGCGGAGGCTGGCCCAGCCGGTGCGCGTGGGGGCGGTGTGAGACATGATGGGTCCGGTGCGGCGGGAGGTTCCCGCCAGATATACCCGCGCCGGGGGCGCGGTGCCAGTGTTTCCGTGGCCGGAAGTGGTACAATGGCGTTTTCCCTTCGCGGGTGAGGCGCGATGGACGGTCCGTTCGCGGTCGGGTTCCTCGGGGCCGGGCAGATGGCCACCGCCCTCGCCGGCGGGTGGACCGCGGCCGGCCTGCTCGACCTGCCGCGCTGCCGCGCCGCCGACCCCTCCCCCGAAGCCCGAGCCGCGTTCTCGAAGGCCACTGGCGTCGAAGCCGTGGGGCAGAACGCCCACGTCACGGCCTGCGACATCCTGGTTCTCGCGGTGAAGCCGCAGTACGTCGCCGACGTGCTCGCCGAGATTCGGCCCGCGTTGCAGCCGCGGCACCTCGTGATCTCCATCGCCGCCGGTGTGACGCTGGCACAGCTGACGGCCGGCCTGGGTGACGCCGTGCGGATCGTACGGGTGATGCCGAACACCCCGTGCCTAGTCGGCGCCAGCGCCAGCGGCTACGCCACCCGCGGCGACGGCCCGGACGCGGCGGTGGTCGGCAAGCTGTTCGGCGCCGTGGGTCAGGCGGTGCGGGTCAGCGAGAGCCAGCTCGACGCCGTGACGGGGTTGAGCGGCAGCGGCCCGGCCTACGTGTACGTGATGATCGAGGCGCTGGCCGACGGCGGCGTGAAGGCCGGCCTGCCGCGCGACGTGGCGCAGAAGCTGGCGGCGCAGACGGTGCTCGGCGCCGCGAAGATGGTGCTGGACACCGGCCGCCACCCCGGCGCGCTCAAGGACGCGGTGGCGAGCCCCGGCGGCACGACGATCGCCGGCCTCCACGCGCTGGAGCGTGCCGGCGTGCGGGCGGCGCTGATGGACGCCGTCGAGGCCGCGACCCGGCGCGCGTCCGAACTCGGCAAGAAGGAATAGTTGTGTTCGGCTCGGGGCTTCACCGCTTGCGGCTTAGCGCTGGGGAGCGCTAGGCCGCGAGCGGTGAAGCCCCGAGCCCCTGCCCCCCGGAACCAATGCCGTCCGACCCCACCGACGAACTCGTCCTGGTCCTCGACTTCGGCTCCCAGTTCGGGCAGCTCATTGCCCGGCGCGTCCGCGAGCTGAACGTCTTCTGCCAGGTCGTCCGCCACGACATCACCGCCGCCCGCGTCCGCGAGCTGAACCCCAAGGGGATCATCCTCAGCGGCGGCCCCGCCAGCGTGTACGAGCCCGGGGCGCCGCAGATCGACCCCGCCATCTTCGACCTCGGCATCCCCGTGCTCGGCATCTGCTACGGGATGCAGCTCGCCTGCCGCGCCCTCGGGGCCACCGTCGGCGGGGCGGAGTCGCGTGAGTACGGCCGCGCCACCCTCACCGTGTCGGACGCCGACACGCTGTTCCGTGGCTTCCCCGTCGAGTCCACCGTGTGGATGAGCCACGGCGATCAGGTGCAGAACCTGGCGAGCGCCGACTTCGTGCCGCTCGCAACCACCGACACCTGCCCCTACGCCGCCGTGCGGCACCGCACGCGGCCGGTCTACGGCATCCAGTTCCACCCCGAAGTCAGCCACACGGTTCACGGCGGGCTGGTGCTGCGGAACTTCCTCATCGACGCCTGCGGCTGCCGCGGCCTGTGGAAGATGCAGACGTTCATCGACCGCACCGTCGAAGAAGTCCGCGCCCGGGTCGGCAACAAGCGCGTCATCTGCGGCCTGAGCGGCGGCGTCGATTCGAGCGTGTGCGCGGCGCTGTTGCTGAAGGCGATCGGCCCGCAGGTGGCGTGCATCTACGTGGACAACGGCCTGATGCGTGAGGGCGAGACGGAGGTCGTGAAGCACACGTTCCGCGACTGGTTCAAGGCGGACCTGCACGCCGTGGACGCCCGCGATCGCTTCCTGTCGGAGCTGAAGGGCGTCACCGACCCGCAGGAGAAGCGGAAGATCATCGGCCGGGTGTTCATCGACGTGTTCAAGCACGAGGCGAAGGCCATCCCCGACGCCCACTTCCTGGCGCAGGGGACGCTCTACCCCGACGTGATCGAGAGCGGCGGGTCGAAGGACGGCCCGGCGGCGACGATCAAGCTGCACCACAACGTCGGCGGGCTGCCGGCGGAACTGGGGTTCGAGCTGATCGAGCCGCTGCGCGACCTGTTCAAGGACGAGGTGCGCCGCCTCGGCACCGACCTGGGGCTGCCCGACGAGGTGGTGTGGCGGCACCCCTTCCCCGGCCCCGGGCTCGCGGTGCGGTGCCTGGGCGAGGTGACGGAGGAGAAGCTGGCGACGCTGCGGAAGGCGGACACGATCTTCCTCGACGAGTTGCACAAGAGCGGCTGGTACCGCAAGACCTCTCAGGCGTTCGCGGTGCTGCTGCCGGTGCAGTCGGTGGGCGTGATGGGCGACGGCCGCACGTACGAGAACACGGTGGCGATCCGCTGCGTGCAGACCGACGACTTCATGACCGCCGACTGGTCGCGGCTGCCGGAGGACCTGCTGGCGCGGGTGGCGACGGGGATCATCAACCGCGTGAAGGGCGTGAACCGCGTGGTCTACGACATCAGCAGCAAGCCGCCGGCGACGATCGAATGGGAATGACGCGGATCGACGTGTGCGCGTCCGACGACCACGACGCCATCGACCGGCTGCAGGCGGTGCTGGGCGAACTCGGCTGGGTGGCCGACGACAACTGGCACGACTCGCCGCTCGGCCTCGGCCTGACCCGCTTCCGGCGCGGGGGTGACGAGCTCACCGTCTTCCGCGACGCCTGGGCCGTGGACCTGGCGGGTTCCGAGGCGGCGGTCCACCAGTTGGCCGAACGTTTGAGCGGTCGCTGACCCGCTGGGACCGGGGTTGTGTCCGGCGCCGCTGCGCCGCTGGCGTGCGTTGACGCGGTTTGGAGGTTTCCGGTAGGCTGCAACGATTGCAACCGACGGCGTGAACTAACCTTCGCTGACGAGCGACCGTCCGGGCGGCCGATGACAATTAGCCGCCCGTCACGCCCGGAGACCGCGATGTTCCGGTACCGCTGCCCGCACTGCACCAAGCTCCTGTCGGCGCCGGAAGTCCGTGCGGGTAAGACGACGGTCTGCTCGAAATGCTCGCAACCCCTGACCATCCCGGGGGATAAGGCCGATTGGCTGAACGACCGCGGCGAACCGCTCCTGGCCTCACCCACGATCGTCATCCGCACCCCTCCCCCCCTCGCCGCGCCCGCCCCGCCACCGACCGCAACCAGCGCCGAAGCCGATAACGACGTGCTCGGCGCCCTCGTCGCCGGGGATCTGCTCGCGCCCGTGGACCAGCCGCACTCGGGCATCTTCGACCTGGACGTGGCCGGGCCGCCGGGCATGTCGTCGGCCCTGAACGCGCTCCTCGGGCACTCCGACCCCGAACTGGTGGCCCCAGCGTCCGTCGTACTGCCTACCCCTCCGCCGGAGGCGACGCCGCCCGAACCGCCGCCGGTCGTTGTCTCCACGGTCGCTCAGCAGCCTGAACCGACCCCCACGCCACCGCCGCCGGAACGGACGCGCTTCCCGACGCCGCCGCCGCGGGCGCTGCCGCGCCGAGCCAGCGTCATGCCCGACGTCGCCCCCGCGGCCGTCGCGACGCGGCAACGGGCGGCCGGGGTGCAACCGTTCGCCCCGCAGGTGTCCCCGTCCGGGCGGCACCCGCAACCCGACTGGGAGACGCCCTCGCAGGGCTCGCCGCGGCCGCGCCTCGTCGCCGCCACGCCGGCCCCGCCCCGCCCCGCCCCGGGCGACGCCGTCGTCGTCGGCAGCCGCACGCAGCAGGACGTGGTCGTGCTACTGTCGGCGGCCCTGGCGTCGCGGATGAAGCCGCCGCCGAAGCCGCGCCGCGACCTCAACCTGTCTACCGCCCTGTGGCTGCTCGCCACCGGCGTCGCCGTCGGGTTGCTCGCCGTGACCCTGTTCACGCCGCGCGACTTCGCCGCCGCAGCGCTCTGGGTCGGCGGCGCGGAGGTGTTCGTCGGCTACGTGTGGATTGTGTGGCTGACGGCGAAGCGCGACTGGGTGCGCGGCGTGCTGGCCGCGGTGCCACCGCTGACGCTGTACTACCTCGGGCAGTGGAAGTACGCCCGCCTCCGGCCGCTGCGGTTCGTCGCCACCGGGGCGGCCGTCGCCGCCGTGGCGTACTTTTCGGGCGCCGTCCTGCCTCACACCCGGACCCTGGCCGGCGGCGGCGCCGGCGCGGTCGACGTGCCGCCGGAGGTGGACGTGGCCGCGCGGCGGAAGGTGGACCAACTGCGGTACCACCGCGACAACCGCAACTACCCGGTGCTGGTCAAGCTGCTCCGCGAACTGGCAACGACCGACGCCGTGTACTCGGCCGAGGCGAAGGACCGCGACGAACTCCGCGCCGAGACGAAGGCGCTGTGCGACCACCCGGACGCCGAGGTGCGGGTGGAGGCGCTGCCGGCGTTCGCCCGTTGGGGGTCGTCCGACGAGGCCCGCGACCGCTGCCTGGCCGCCGTCCGCTCGGACAACCCGGACGCCCGCATGATGGCGCTGCAGCTGCTGCCGAAGTGGCCGACCGACCGCGTCGCGGCGGCGGTGGTGACGCGGATGCAGCAGCGGCCGTGCCTCGAAGCGACGGCCGCCCGCAAGGCGCTGACGACGATCGGCGGCGGCGTCGCCGAGCGGGCCGCGGTGCCGCTCCTGGGCGAGCAGTACGAGCAGAACGTCCGCATCGCCGCGACCGACGTGCTCGCCGACGAGCGGGTGGCGAGCGCGTCGGCGCTGCAGGCGCTCCGCGACGCCTCGCGGAACAGCGGCGACTCGGCCGTGCGGGCGGCGGCGATGTCGGCCGTCGGGCGGGCCGAAGCCATCCTGCACAAGAAGTAGCGGGCGCGGCCCGGCGGGGTCGGCGACCCGCCGCCCCGCGGCGCGAGGCCGGCGCGCGGTACTGTTCCGCCCGCGGGCCGGCCGGCGGTTTCGAGTCAGGTCTCCGGCTCGCCGCGGTGCGGCGTCTTTCCCGCGGCAAAAAGCAGCTGGCGTGCGAGGCCGTGCATCAGCTTCACGTCCTGCGGCGTCGGGTTGGCCCGGCCGAGAAACTGCCGCACGGCGTGCATCAGGGAGTCGGCCCTGCCGCCGAACAGGAAGCCGACCGCGGTGAACGCCTCCCGCAGATGCTCGAACATCCGCTCCTGTTCGGCGTGACTCGCCACCTTCGGCGCGTGCGTGTCGGCCGGGTTCGCCACCGTGGCCGCGGCCGAGTACGCCTTCCGCAGTTCGTAGCAGCAGACGGCCACCGCCTGTGCCAGGTTCAGCGACGGGAACTCGGGGGCCACGGGGATGTGGACGAGCCCGTTGCAGCGGCCGATCTCGTCGTTCGACAGCCCGTGCGGCTCAGGCCCGAAAACGAGCCCGACCGGCCCGGCCGCGGCGGCGCCGAGGAGTTTCGGCATCATCTCGGCGGCGGGGCCGATCATGCCACGGCGTGCGACGCCGGCCGTGAGCGACGACGTGGCGAGCGTGAGCGAACAGTCGGCGAGGGCGTCGCCGAGATCGGGCACGATGCGGGCGGCGTCGAGGACGGGGAGGCCGTGGGTGGCGAGGCGGCGCGCCTCCAGGTCGGTGGGGCGCGCGAACGGGGCGACGAGGACGAGGTCGGCGAGGCCGAAGTTCCGCATCACCCGGGCGGCCGAGCCGAGGTTCCCGGCGTAGTGCGGCCGCACCAGCACGACGCGGACGTTGGCGAGGCTCATCCCGCCACCGGCGGGTAGACGCCGGACCCGGCGATGAGGCCGGCGAGGAACTGCACCGCGTCGTGCCGGGCCTTCGCGGCGTCGGCCAGCGCGGCGTAGTCGTTGAGCCGCCGCGCTAGCTCCGACGCGCTGGGGCAGATCAGGCCGCGCTCCTCCTCGTTCGCCAGGAACTCGCGCGCCGCCGCCAGCGCCTCCGGCAGCCGGTTCAGCTTCACCAGCAGGTTCACGTACACCTGCGCCGCGTAGCTGGCGCCCACGTCGCTCTCGCGCTTCGCCTTCTCGCGGAACCGCGCCAGGTTTGCCTCCACGTCCACGCCGGCCACGGTGTCGAGGTACGCGCGGTAGTCGGCGTAGCCGTCCTCGAACGGGGCGTCGCCGCCGCCGCCGCGGAGGTTCGGCGACAGCCGCTCACCATACACGCACAGCTCGCGGGCCAGGGCGTTCTCCTCGCCCGGCGGCAGGTACAGCGCCATCTGGCACACGCTCGACAGGTGCGACGTGTCGATGTGGTAGGCGTCGTCGCCGAACAGCTCGGGGTGCCCCTCGACCATCTCGCGGACGCTCGCACCGTCGCGGGCCGGGGCGCCGCGGCCGCTCAGGTCGGCGCGGAGGCGGTCGGCGAGCTGCGCGTGCAGGGCGCGGGTGAGCCGGCCGACGCAGTAGTCGCGCAGGTCCGGGTTCTGGTTCAGCTCCGAGCCGCTGACAGTGGTGATCGCCGAACAGACGCCGTGCCGGTCGAGGATCAGGTCGAACCCCTTCTTCGGGTACAGGCCCTGCTGCCAGGCGATTTCGATGATCGGGTAGATGTCCGCCTCGGGGCCGGGCTCGAAGTTCTCGATGGCCAGCTTCACCGGCTCGGGCTCGTTGATGAGCCGGTAGAACTGCCAGGCCTTGGTGAGGTCGCCGCGGTCGAGGGCGAGCCGGCCCACCTCGCGGGCGGCGGCGCGGATGGCCTCCTCGTAGGGCTCGTGGGTGTGCGCCGGCAGGTCGGTGGCGGGGCCGGTCGGGAACGGCGACACGCCGAGCTCGACGCGCTTCTTCAGGAGCAGCGCGTAGAAGAGGCCGTTGAGGTCGCCGGCGGCGCGGAGTTCGGCGATCAGCGAGTCGGCGGCGGCGGCGGGGCCGGCGGCGGCGAGGGCGGCGCGGAGGCGGTCGAAGGCGGCGGGGTCGATCGGCGGCGGGGCGTCGTCGGCGTCCATGAGCGGCTCCGGGGGGTGGGGGTATCCTATCGCCCCGGCCCCCGAACCGCCGCCCGCGCGCTCAGCGCCTGACTCGTCGCCACCACCGGGTCGTTCTCGCGGACCAGCTCGACCTCGTTCACCCAGCTGCCGTCCGCCCGCTGCTTCCGCGCCAGCGCCGCCGCCAACCCCGCCGGCTCGCCCAGGTTCGCGGCCCGGTACGCCCGCGCCACCGACGCCGCGTAGTAGAAGTACACCGCGTTCCGGTTCGGCTCCAGCGCCGCCGGGTACGGCCCCGGGTGGCGCTCCGCCTGGAAGTTCGTCCGCAGCCAATCGGCGGCGCGCGTCGTGCGGCGGTCGACATCCGTGGCGTGCGCCCCGCGGCGGCACAGCAGGAGCGCCCGGAGCCCGTCGGCCGTGGCGCTGCCGTAGGACACGCCCACGCCGTCGATCAACCCCGCCTTGTTGCGCACCGGGTCGGCGTGGACGAAGTGGAAGCCACCGTCCGCGTTTTGGCAGCGCCGCAGGAACGCGAACGCCGCAGCGGCGCGGGCGTCGGTGAGCGCGCCGGCTGAGGTCAATGCCTCGAGCGCGAACAGCGTCGCGGACAGGTTCGACTCGGTGAACAGCGGCGCGAAGCCCGTCGCACCGGGCTTCTTTGGTACGACACGGCAGTAACCCCACCCGCCGTAGTGCGGGTCGTCCGCGGTCCAACCCAGCTCGTGGGTCAGCTGCCGGGCGAGGAGGTACTTCGTCCACGCCGCCTTCGCGGCGGCGCGGGTTACGCCGTCGGCGTGGCACAGCGCTTTCAGTGCCAGCGCCGCGGTGTAGACGGGATAGTCGAAGCCGCCGTCCGGCTCGCGGACCTCGCCGTCCTTCACAAACGTGTCGAGGAAGGCGAGCGCCTTTTCGCGGGCGGCGGGTGCGGCGTCGGCGTCCTGGAGTGCGCCAAGCACGAGCGGCGTGAGGGCGGTGCCGTCCTTGAACGCGGCGTACACGTCGGACCGCCACGCCCCGTCGGGCGACTGGCGCTTCACCAGGTAGGCGACGGCCGCGGCGGTGTCGGCGCGCGGGGCGGGCGGCTGTGCGACGACGAGCGCGAGCAGCGCGACGGACGGGGACATGGGAATACCCCAGGAAAAGCAGATTTTCACGCAGAGGCGCGGAGCCGCAGAGAAGACAGAGTCCTGTTCTTCTCTGCGGCTCTGCGGCTCTGTGTGAGCAATGGTTTACTCCTTCGCGTCGCGCTTCTCGGCCTGCGCCCGCAGCACGTCCACCGGGAACGGCGTCCGGTCGGCCGTCATCACGAGCAGCGCCGCCGACGTGCAGAACGTCCGCCCGGTGATGCAGTGGTGGCCGCTCCAGCTGCCGCTGCCGTCCTGGGCCTTCTCCAGGCCGGTGCGCATCTTGGTGTCCCAGTCGGTCCAGTCCTTGCCGCCCTTGAGCACGAGCGACTCGCTGATGTGCATGAAGCTCAGGAACTCCTCGCCGCCGTTGGAGCCGAACCCGGCCACGAACTTCTCGTCTCGCACGGTCGCGGCCAGTTGCCCCTGGACCTTGTCGTTGGCCCGCTCGGCCTCGCCGAGTCGCTTTACCGTCTCGCGGGCCTCTTCCTTCTGCTTGTCGGTCGCCTTCAGGTCTTTCAGCACTTCCTTCGCCTTCGCGCCGTCGACGCGGAGGCCGTTCACCGCGTCCTGCGTGTTGCCGGCGCCGCGGCCGAAGCTGTACAGCTTCACCCCCGCGTCGCCCCCGCCGACCCCGCCGGCGCCGGCGAACCCGGCGCTACGGCCGGAGAACGCCCCCTCGGCCGACGCGCCGGGAGGCGCCGCGTAGGCCCCCGGGTCGCCCGCCTTGGCCTTCCCGGCCGGGAGCGCCGCGACCGCCGCCGGGGCGGGGCCGGACGCCAACGCCTTCCCCTCGGCCGCCGTCTTGGCGTCGGCCAGCGCCCGCTCCAGCACCCGGCGATCCACCTCGACGCCGTTCTGCCGCGCCCGCGCCACGCTCTTGTTGCACAGCCCCATCGACAGCGTGGGTGCCCACCCGCCCTGGTTGGCGAACCCGCCGTCGGCCCCCTGGTGGCGCACGATCTTGTTCATCGTCTTGGTCAGCGCCGCGACCAACCGCTCCTCGTCCGGGCCGGCGCTGCCGCGCATCTCGGCCAGTACCAGGTTCACCAGGAAGGTGTCCACGTACGGCCCGATCTTCCCCTGCAGTTGCGTGCCGCGGACGTCGGTGATGTACAGCGAGTCGCCCTCGGCCCGCTCGACGCGGCCGAGCACGAACCGCAGCCCCTTGGCCACGGCGTCCTTGTAATCGCCGGTGGTGGCGGTGTGGCCGGCGCGGAACAGGGCCAGCAGCGCGAAGCACGTGTTCCCCACGTCCGACGGGTCTTCGACCGTCTTCCCCTCGACGCGGCCGCCGTTCGGCCCCTGGTTCCGCCAGCCGCCGCCCTGGTTCCAGCCGCCGTCCTCCTGCTGCGACTTCACGAGCCAGGTGAGCCCCTTCTTGACGGAGTCCGACAGCGGCCGCGGGGTCACGGCCGTCTTCATCTCGACCTTCACGTTCGTGACCTTGACCGGCGACAGCTTCTCGGCCGCCTTCTCACTCGGCGGCGGGGCGGTGGGAACGGCGGCCGGCGGCTGGCCGGTCGCGGGGACGAGGTTGAGCGCGAACGTGGCCGCGAGCCCGACGGCGGCGGCGGCCCGGAGCGGGCGGATCAGGCGGGACATGCGGAGTCCTCCGACGGGAGGGGAACGGGGCGCACTTCCGACGCCCCGCCGGCAGTCTAACGGGTCCGCGGTCCGGGGTGGGTAACGGGTTGGTAACGGGGGGCGGCCGCCGGGGCCGAAAACTCCTCTTCTCGCGCCGCCGGGGAGTCGCTATCAGCCGCCCCATCTTCACCCTCGCCGAACGGCCGGAGGACGGATGCGCACGTGGCGGAAGCTAATGGCGACGGCAGCGCTCGGGGCGGCGGTCGGCGGCGCGGCCGCCCAGCCGCCGGCGCCCGCAACCGGCGCGAAGGCCGCGGACCCGCTCCGCGCCGCCGACCCGCTGGGGGCGATGGTCGCGGAGGCGAAGTCGGCACACGCGGCGCTGCGCGACTACGCCTGCACGTTCACCCGCCAGGAGCGCGTGAACGGCAACCTCGGCGCGGAGCAGGTGGCCGAGCTGAAGTACCGGGCCAGCCCGTACAGCGTGTCGGTCCGGTTCGCCCGGCCGGCGGAGGTGGCCGGCGCGTCGGCGACGTTCGCCACCGGCAAGCGGCTGGAACAGGTGAAGGTGCGGCCGGCCGGCGCAAAGGGGAGCGACCGGTTCCTGCTCGTCGGCCAGGACGACCCGAAGGCGAAGCTGGACGGGCTCCACCCGGTGACCGGCTACGGCGTCGGCGCCGTGATCGACCGCGTGGCGAAGGTGGCGGCGACCGAGAAGGCGATGAACAACGCCCTGGAGGTGCACTCGGGCGAGTTCCAGTTCGCCGGCAAGACGGTGACGCGGTACGAGATTCTGGCCCGCCGCCCGCACGCCAACCGGTACGCCTACCGGATGCTGGTGTACGTGGACCCGCAGACGAAGCTGCCAATGCGGTGGGAGGCCTACGACGCCCCGCGGCCCGGTACCACCGTCGGCGAGCTGGTCGAGGCGCACAGCTACACCGCCCTGCGGCCGAACGTGGGCCTCGGGGATAACGCGTTCGAGTAAGCCGAATTGCCGCTTGCGGCGTAGCTTCACAACGCTACGCCGCAAGCGGCGAAACCCTCACTTCTTCGCCGCCGGCAGCAGCGCCTTCATCCGCCGTACCGTTTCGGCGCTCGCCGGGTCCGCGGCCAGGTTCCGCAGCTCGCCCGGGTCCGCCTCGTAGTCGAACAGCTGCTCGCCGCGCTTGCCGTCGTCCCACGTCGTGTACCGGTAGCGCTCCGTCCGCACGCTCCGGCCCATGAAGAACGGGTTCTTCCCCGTCACCTCGCCCGTCGTCGTGGGGGTGCCGCGGCTCACCTGCGTGACCGCCGGCCGCTCCCACGCCGCGGCCGGGTTCTCCAGCAGCGGGCGCAAACTCGCGCCGTCGGTGCGCGGGGCGGTCAGGCCGCACGCGTCGGCCAGCGTCGCGTGCAGGTCTGTCAGTTCCACGGTGCGACGGCACACGCCACCGTTACCCTTGGCCCGCGGGTCGTGGACCACCAGCGGCACCCGGGCGCTGTTCTCGAACAGGCTCATCTTCTGCCACAGCCCGTGCTCGCCGAGGTGGTAGCCGTGGTCGCTCAGGAACACCACGATGGTGCGGTTCGCCAGCCCGAGCCGGTCCAGTGCCGAAAGTACCCGGCCGACCTGCGCGTCCATGAACGCCACCGACGCCAGGTACGCCTGGATCGCCTCGCGGCGCTGGGCGTCGGTCATCGCCTCCTGCTCGGGCTTGGCGCTGCCGAACGCCGGCCCCGGCCCCGCGGCGCGGTGTCCGGCGGGCACGCTCGCGAGCGTGATGTCGGCCGCGGGGTACTGGTCGAAGTAGGCCCGCGGGGCGACGTAGGGCGTGTGCGGGCGGAAGAACCCGCACGCCAGGAAGAACGGTCGGTCCTTGTTCGCTTCCAGCAGCTTCGTGATTTCGGTCGCGGTCATGCCGTCGGTGTGCGTCTCGTCGCCGCCGGCCGATGCCAGCCAGCTGAGGGTGCCGCCGAACCGGGCCGAGCCCTTACCCTTCGGGTTCAGAGTGAAGATGCGGTTCGCGTCCTCGTCGTCCTTGTCGAAGCCGCGGGGGTTGATGACGCGCTCCCAGCTCGGCGGGTCGTCGAGCCCGTCGGTGCCGATCTGCCCGGGGACGCCGTAGTGGTACAGCTTGCCGACGCGGGCCACGTAGTACCCGGCCCGGCGGAACGTCTGCGGAAGCGTCTGCACGTCGGGCACGTTGCGGCGGAACTGCGTGGCGTTCTCGTAGACGCGCAGCGTGTCGGGCCGCAGCCCGGTGAGGAGGCTGGCGCGGCTCGGGTTGCACAGCGGGAACTGGCAGTACGCCCGGTCGAACCGCACGCCCTTCGCCGCGAGCTTGTCGATGTTCGGGGTTTTGGCGCGGCCCTGGTAGCAGCCGAGGGCGGTGTTGGTGAGGTCGTCGGAGACGACGAACAGGACGTTCATCTTGTCCTGCGCCGCGGCCGGGCCGGTGGCGAGGAAGAGGGCCGCGAGCGCGAGCAGACGGGTCATGGCGGCACCGGGAGAGGAGGGATGGGGTCGGGTCTTCGCCGCTTGCGGCTTGGCGCTGGGCAACGCCAAGCCGCAAGCGGCGAAGACCCGAGCCGGACGAAGATCACTTCCCTTCGACGACCCACACGTTGCGGTACACCACCGGGTCGCCGTGGTTCTGGAACTGGAACACGCCCGGCGACGGCCGCTCCGGCTGGCCGCCCGGGCACTCCTTCGGGAACGCCACGTCGTCGTGGATCACCACCCCGTTGTGCCGGATCGTGGCCTTCGCGTTGGCCGTCTTCTTGCCGTCCTCGCCGAACGCCGCGGGGGTGAAGTCGATGTCGTAGGTCTGCCACACGAGCGGCGGCAGGCACATGTTCACCCGCGGCTTGTGCTGCGTGTAGATGCCGCCGCACTCGTTGTTCTCGCCGCTGAGGCCGAAGCTGTCGAGCACCTGCAGCTCGTAGCGGTTCTGGAGGTACACCCCGCTGTTGCCGCGGCCCTGGCCGGTGCTGTTGGGCATCCACGGCAGGCGGAACTCGATGTGCGCCTTGAACGCGCCGAAGGCGTCCTTGCTCGTCACGCCCATGTCGAGGAACTCGCCGTCGGAGAGTTTTACCAGCTTGCCGCCGTTCCAGTTCTTCTCGTCGCCGGGGGCACCGAACAGCACCTTCGCCCCGGCCGGCGCCTTCGCCCCGAGCGTCGTCGACTTCCGCTCCACCTTCTTGAGCGCGAACGTGTTGCCTCCCGCGGTCACCTTGAACTCGCCGCCCCCGATCTCGACGGTGGAGGTCTCGGCCGCGTGCTTCAGGGTGGCGGTCACCTTGCTGTCCTTGGTGGCGGCGGTGCCGGCGAGCACCTCTTTCATGTCGGCGCCGTCGCCGGGTAGGCCGCCGTGGTACGCCTTGATGGTAAACTCGCCGAGCCCCTTGGCGATGACCTGCGCGCCGACCTTCCTGCCGCCGGGCAACTCGCCGACGTACTCGCCCTGGACGGCGAAGTCCGGGTCGGCCGCGGCCTTCGTCGGCTCGGCGATGGCGATGCGCTCGCGCTTCTTGGGCGCGTCCTTCTTTTCTTGTGCGGGGGCTGCGGCGGACGCGGCGACGACGCCGAGCCCGAGCAGGGCGGGGAGGAGGCGGCGGAGCATGGCGGGAACCTCGGGGAGGGAGTCAGACAGGTCGTATTGTCCCGAATGGGTCGCGGCTGGCAACCGAGCTAGTCCGGTCGACAGGTCGGGGCTTAGCATCCCCTCATCCCACAGGGGCGAGCGATGGCGAAGCGAAAACCGACGAAGCCCACAGCGGCGCCGGACACCGCACCGGTGAAGCTGCTGTCCGGCGGGAACCCGCAGATCGCCAAGGCCGACGGCGACGCCCCGGTGCAGGCCTACATCGCGGCGATGCCCGATTGGAAGAGCGCGGTCGGCAAGCGCCTCGACGCCTTGATCGAGACGGCGGTGCCCGGCGTGTTCAAGGCCGTGAAGTGGAACACGCCGTTCTACGGCGTCGACGGCCGCAGCTGGTTCCTCGGCTTCCACTGCTTCACGAAGTACGTGAAGGTCGCGTTCCTGTTCGGTGCCAAGTTGCGGCCGCTGCCGCCCGTCGCCAGCAAGGACCCGAACGCCCGCTACCTGCACGTCCACGAGGACGGCGACCTCGACGAGGAGCAGTTCGCCGCGTGGGTGAAGCAGGCCGCCGCGCTGCCGGGGTGGGTGCCGTAGGGGCTCGTGTTCGTTCGTTGGCGGTGTCTCAAGCCGTTAGGCCGGGGCGCGAGCCCCGTCGGGATAGAGAACCCCGGCGGGGCTCGCGCCCCGGCCTAACGCGGCCCAGGTGCCCTACGAGCGGAAGATCGAGCCCGTCAGCGCGCCGGTGCTGTCCGCGAACGACTCGGCGTTGATGCCCATCGCGCGGAGGATGCTGAGGTACGCGTTCGACATCCTCGCGTCGGTCCCGCGCCAGTAGGTGCCGTGCCGCAGGCCCATCGCGGTACCGCCGGCGACCAGCGTCGGCAGGTTGCGCGGGTTGTGCGTCGTGCTCGCGCCGCTGCCGAACAGCACGATCGTGTTGTCCAGCACCGGGCCGGTCCGGTCGCGGTACTCCGTCAGCCGGCGGAGGAAGTGCGCCACCTGCTGGCTCAGGAACAGGTCGTACCGCGCGAACGCCAGCTGCCCCGGCTTGTCGCCGGCGTGCGACAGCGAGTGGTGCGTCTGCGACAGCCCGAGCTTCAGCGGGAACGTGTCGCTGATCCCCATCCCGTCCTCGCGGTTCAGCATGAACGCCACCGACCGGGTGATGTCGGCGTCGAACGCCAGCGCGATCAGGTCGAACATGTTGCGGTAGTACTCGGCCGGCTCCCCCTCGTTCGTCGCGGACAGGTTCAGGTGGCTGCTGTCCTGCTTCTTCAGCGGCACGTCGGCCCAGCGCTCGGCGGCGATGAGCCGGGCCTCGACCTCGTTCAGCGACGTGAGGTACTGGTCCATCCGCTCGCGGTCGGACTGGCCGAGCTGCCGGCCGAGGGCGCGGGCGTTCTCGGCCACCGCGTCCACCAGCTTGATGCGCCGCTGCAACTCGGTCCGTTGCGCCGCCAGCGAGGCGCCGTCGCCGCGGAACAGGCGGTCGAACACGCGGCGCGGGTTGTTCTCGGCGGGGATCGGCCGGCCTTCGACGCTGTACGAGATGGTGCCCGTCCGCGACAGGAAGCCGGTGCCGGCGTCGATCGACAGCACGAGCGACGGCTGGCGGCAGAACTGGCGCGTGTGCAGCGCCACGACCTGATCGAGGCCGACGGAGTTGTAGGTGCCCGGCTTCGGCTCGTGGAGCGGGGCGCCGGTGAGCCACATGTCGGAGCAGACGTGCGGGTCGGCCTTCGGCCCGCTCGGGTGGTGCAGCCCGCCGAGGAAGCTGAGCTTCTCGCGGAACGGCGCGAGCGGCTCGGTGGACTTGCCGAACACGAACCGGCCGTCCTTCTCGGCCCGCGGGAACCAGCTCCACTCGTCGAGGCCGTGTTCGGCGCGCGGCAGCGACATGCCGTTGGCCGTGTAGAGGGCACAGAACCGCTTCGGCGGCGTGGCCGTGACCTCGGCCCCCATCGCGTCGAGGAGCGGCAGGGCGAGCGCGGCGCCGCCGGCCCCGCGGAGGAAGGCACGGCGGTCGAGTTTCAGCGCGGGCATGGGCTACTTCTCCAAAAACGCCGGGCTCGTCACCACCAGCCGAATCATGTCCTGCATCCGGTAGCCGGTCGGCTTCAGCTTCAGCCCCTCGCGGCGGAGCCAATCCAACTCGCTATAGCTCAGGGTGCGGCCGACGGCGTAGGTCGCCAGGTGCTTCAGCACGCTGAACGCCACCTGATCCAGCCGGTCGTCGGCGAGGTAGCGGCGCAGGTCGGTGAAGCCCGTCACCACGGTCTTGTCGGGGAGCGTGCTGCGCGTGTCCGTCGCGCCCGCGCGCCACTTCCCGCCGGCGTCGTACTCCTCGAACGGCAGCCCCCACGGGTCGATCTTCGCGTGGCAGCCGGCGCACCCCGGCGCGTTGCGGTGCTTCTCCAGCCGCTCGCGCAGCGACAGCTTCTTCGTGTCGTCCTGCAGCGCCGGCACGTTCGGCGGCGGGTCGTCGGGCGGCTCGGCCACGATGCGGCGGGCCAGCCACGCCCCGCGCTTCACCGGGTTCGGCTCGCGGCCGTCGGACAGCCCCGCCAGCACCGCCGGCTGCGTCAGCACGCCGCCGAGCTCGCGCCGGCCGTGCCGCACCGGGACGAACTCGAAGCCGCTCTCGGTGCGGTCGCCCAGTCCGTAATACCCGGCCACCGTCTCGTTCGCCAGCACGTAGTCGGACGCGATCAGGTCGCGGGCCGGCAGGTTGTTGCGAAACAGGTGCTGCAGGAACTCGGCCGGCTCGCGCCGCAGCTGCACCCGCGTGTCGCGCGTCAGATGCGGGAACCGGGCCCGGTCGGGCTCCAGCACCTGGAACTTGTCCAGCGCCAGCCACTGTGCCGCGAACTCGGTCACGAACCGCCCGAACCGCGCGTCGGTCACCAGCCGCGCCACCTCGGCGTCAAGCTTGCCGCGCAGCTCGCCGGCCGCGGCGAGCTTCAGCGTCGTGTCATCCGGCGGGCCGTTCCACAGGAAGTACGACAGCTTCGACGCCAGCTCGTACCCGTCGAGCGGCTCGGCGGCGGGCGTCGCGCTCGTCTCCACCAGGAACAGGAACTGCGGCGACGTGAGCGCCACCAGCAGCGCGTCCTTCACGCTGTCGCGGAACCCCCGACCGGACGCCAGCGACTTCTCGAACACGCCCACCAGCGTCGCTTCCTCCTGCGCCGTGACCGGCCGGCGGTAGGCGCGGGTGGCGAAGTCGCGGATCAGCTTCCGCCCGTCGGCGTCGGTGAAGATCGCCCGGTGTTCGCGCGGCGGCCACGTCTCGTGCAGCGGCCCCTCGAACTCGACCGACTTCACCAGCAGCCGGGGCACGTCGCGGCCGTCGGCGTACTCGCTCCGCACGCCGATCTCGCGGACGCCGGCCAGGTAGTTGACGTTGTCCTTCTCCACGTCCGGGCTCGGGTAGTTCCGAATCGCCCCCTCGAACACGAACCGCGACAGCCCGGTGTCACTCACCGTCTGCGGCGCGCCGACCGGGGCCAGCGTGCTGCCGCAGTCGCGGCGGAAGCCCAGGTGAACGCCGACCCGCGGCGCACGCTTCTCGAACGCCGCGAACCGCTTTGCCAGGTCGCTCTCCTCCGGCAGCGGCGTGAGCGCCACCCGCTCCACCTTCGCGCCGCCGGTCAGCTTTGCGTCGACTGCCAGCAGCCCGGCCGGGAGGCGGACCACGACGAACGCCGGCTGCTTCAGCGACCCCGTGAACTCGCGGCCGCCGAGCGTCAGCGTCAGGTCGCCGGCCTTGCTGCCGGTCACGTCCACCTGATAGACGCCGGCCGCGGGGATGGTGAGACTGCCCTTCCCCTCGGCAAGCGCGATCGGTCCCTCGCCCGCCTTCGCGCCGGGGTCGAGGAGCAGGCCGTCGTCGTACTTCGCGGCGGTGACAGTGACGCGGAACCGGCCGTGGTCAGGCAGCTCGCGCAGCGCGACGCGGAAGTTCGCCCGCGGCCCGTAGGTGCTGTCGGCCCCGAACACCTCGGAGCTGGGGATCGCCGGCCGCAGTAGCAGCCCCTGCGGGACGGGGTCGTAGGCGCGGCCCTTCGGGTAGCCGCGGGTGCCGCGCAGGCACGCGAACACGGAGTGATAAATGCTGTCGTAATCGCGCCAGCCGCGGACCGTGTCGTTCCCCTGATACCCCTCGATGAAGCGGTATTTGGTCCGCATCCGGAACGGCGTGTACGCGAACCCCTTCTCCGGCGCCAGCTCCGTCACCATCCAGTCGCGGTTCTCCAGCAGCAGGCTGTCGGCGCCGAGGATGAGGTTGTCCTTGATCGGGGCGGGGTTGATGCCGCGGCCGAGGTCCACGCGGAACGTCTGGATGGTCGGCTTCGCGGCCGGGTCCACGACGCAGCGGTCGAGCGCGGCCTCGGCGACCTCGAAGTACGCCTCCAGCAGCAGCGGCGACAGCTGGAGCGTGTCCTTGTTATTGACGAACCCGTCCTTCGAGACGGCGTCCGGCGGCAGCCGGTCGGCGAGTTCGTCGTCGAGGCGGAGGAGTTCGCGGAGGGTATTGCGGTACTGCGCGACGGTGAGCCGGCGGGTAAGGCCGTTCTTCGGCCCCGGCCGGGCGCGGGCGGCGGCGAGCGCCTTGCCGATCCACTCGGCGGCCCGCTTCCGCTCGTCGGCGCCCGGCTGTGTGGCCCCTTCCGGCGGCATACTGCCGTCGGCGAGTTGCTTCTGGACGTGTTCCCACAACTTGAACTGAGGTTCACCGAGGGCCGCGGAGAGGGTATCGACGCGGACGCCGGACTCCGCCTTGCCGTCCTTGTGGCAGCGGACGCAGTAGCGGGTGAGGAGCGGCCGCACGTCGCGGTCGAAGGTAGGGTCGGCGGGCGGGGCGTCGTCGGCGCTGCCGGTGGGGGCGACGGTGCAAGCCAGCGCGAGGAGCGGCGCGATCACCCAGCAGCGGCGGAGGACGGGGAGCGTGGTCGGCGACGACACGAAGCGTTCCAGTGCGGGGCGGGCCACTGGCCCGACGGGTGATAAGAGCTTATCACGGCCGGGCGGGTTGTCACCAGCGGGTCTTTCCGCGGATCAGGTGCCCGGGCGGCGTTGGGAGGCGGCAGTGGAACGGAGACAGAGTTTGCTCGGGATTTCGCTTGACCGTTGTGAGCATGGCTGTGAGGCTACGCGGAGGGTCGATGGAGTACAATGCTCGTGTTGTTCGTGCCTGATACGGCTGGGCAAAGAGCCTCACGACCAGCGTCTCTACCCCGCGATCAGGATGTGAAATGAACACCTCTATCCGAGCGGCACTTGCTTTCACCCTCGGTCTCGTCCTTACCGCTACCGCCTTCTCACAACCGAATGAGCTCTTGGTCCTCAAAGGGGCCGACACGATTCGGTCTGTAACGTTCAGCCCTGATGCGACGATCCTCGCGTCGGGGGCTAACGATGGCACTGTCATTTTGTGGGATGTGAAGAGCGGCAAGGAACTGGCGGCAATGAAATTCGACAAGCGGTTCCCCAATCTCGCCTTCAGTCCGGATGCCAAAGCCCTCGCTGTGGCACACGAAGGTAGCAAGGAAGTCATCCTCTTGGACGTGCAGACGCGAAAAGAGCGGTTCCGTCTGAAAGCGGAGACTGTGTGGCATATCGCATTCCGCCCGAAGACCAACACGCTGGCGGTTGGTGGCTTATACGGAAGCTGCAAATTATGGGATGTTGAAACCGGCAAAGAGCAAGCCTCACTCGCACTGGGGGGTGCGACACTCAGCCTTCGTGCGATGAAGTTCAGTCCCGATGGTAAACTCCTGGCCTGCGGTCACAAGAATGGTGGCGTCAGTGTCTGGGATGTCGATGCCCAGAAGAAAGTTGCCAGCGGGGGGGCAAATCACGGCTTCGGTAGCCACGCGGTTTCAAGCGTCGCATTTACTCCCGACGCGGCGAAGCTCATGTTTTTTTCTGGTACAGGAGGGTATGGTGGGCCGGGGGATGTTCGGCCTCAATCAATATCCCACTGGGAGTTTACGAAGGGGAAACAACCCGCTAACTACCGCTCTGCCGAAAGCTACGTGTCGGGCATCTCATTCAGTCCGGACGGGCGTTGGCTGGCAATCGTGGATGGCGGCACTCTCAAGTTGAGCCAGTGGCCCGGCGTGCAGCAAATCACTGCCTTCAAGGGGATTCGTCCGTACGCATTCAGCCCTGACAGTAAGCTCCTTGCGACCGTGGGCGCGGTGGGCGAGGGAGACAAGAGCAAGACGATTACTCTGTGGGAACTGAAGTGAGTTAGCCCGTAGGGCGACGGCGTGTAGCCCCGGGTGGAACCCGGGGCGGCCTGCCGCGGAGTTCGAGCCGCACGACCGCTCGTGACACCGCCGACGCCGCCCCGGGTTCCACCCGGGGCTACACGCCGTCGCCCTACGGGCTCAAGACCCGAGCCGCCAAGGGATCGACATGGCACCCTCGGGGGAGAGGGTCGCGGCGAAGCACGCGGGGTGAGGGGTTCACCACGTCCGATGTAGACCAGCAACCACGTCCGCAAAACCAGCAGCTTCGGAATCCCGACAACCGTCCTTGAATACTGAACACCCGTTCCGTATGCTGCCGGGTGAGGTGTCGGCGCGGTTCAGACCCACGACGTCGCGACCCGGACAGCGCGACCGGATGGGTTGGTCAACCGCACTCGACCCGTGAGTCCCCAACCGCGTGCCGCGCGGTCCGTCCCCGTAATGGGGCGCCGGGGGGAGCCGGTCGTCCGGGCGACCGGCAGCAGGTCACAAGCCTGTAATCCCCCTGGCCGACAGGCGCGGTCCGGAGGGCGCGTTTGTGCCGAACTCGACACCCCGCCGCCGGCGGCCGTCGAACCGCGTTCCCGCGCGGCCGACGGCCGCCGGTTGGCGTTTCTGGCCGCCTCAAGGCGTATCGGCGGTGAGGAGCCCTTCGTACTCGAGCCGGAGGCGCCGCAACAGCCGCGACTTGGCCTGGTACACGACGGCCGCTGTCACCCCGAGTTCGGCCGCCACCTCGGCCGCCGGGCGGCCCTCGACCGCGGTCGCCCAGAACGCCCGGAACGTTGCCGGCTCCACGTCGCCGCGGAGGAGTTCCAGCGCCCGCCGCATCACGCCGGCGGTGCCCGTCGCGGGGTCGGCCAACGAGTCGTCGGGCTCGGCTTCGGGCAGGTCGGCCCACCGGTCGCGGGCGGTGCTGCCGCCCTCGGCCAGCGGCCGGACCGCCTGCCGGCGGTGGTGGTCGGCGAGCTTGCTCCGGGTCACGGTGTACAGCCACCCGCGGAACGTGGCCCCGGGGCCGGTGGCGTCGAAGCGGGGTACGGCGACGGCGACGGCGGCCCACACGTCCTGCATCACGTCGGCCGCGTCCTCGGCCGACAGCCCCGTGCGGCGGCACCAGCCGAACACGAGCGGGCTGTACAGGTGAACGAGCCGCTCCCACGCCCCCGCGTCGGCGGTGCGGAGCCGGGCCAGCAGCGTCGGCGACGTACCCCCGGACGAGGGGGGCGTTTGTGGCGAGGTAGGTTCCACGCCCGCACAATACCCCGCCGCGGCCGGTCGTTCCAGCCCGGCACGGCCCGCGGGGTTGCGTCCGCCCGGACCTGCGGCGACGATTCGTGTCAGACCCCGGCGTTGTACCCGGGTGACGCCCCGCCCCGGCCCGCGGCCCCGCCATGACCCCCTGCCCGCCCGACGACCGCCTCCGCGCCTTCGACCGCGGCGGCGTGCCCGAGGCCGAACTCGACGCCATCGCCGCCCACCTCGGGGTCTGCCTCGCGTGCGTGGACCGGCTCGCCCGGCTGGCCGTGGCGGTCGGCCCGCTGGCGGAGGCGTCCGACCCCGAACCGGACCACAGCGCCTACCGGCGGGCGGTCGCCCGCGCGGCGGGCCTGAACCCGACGGGGCCACGCCTCCCGGCGCCCGGCGACGCGCTCCGCGACTACCAACTCGTCGAGGTGGTCGGCCGCGGCGGCATGGGAACGGTGTTCCGCGCCGTCCACGCCCGGCTCGACAAGGTGGTGGCGGTGAAGGTGCTGACCGGGCGGCGGCTGGGCGACCCGGACGCGGCCGCCCGGTTCGCCCGCGAGATGAAGGCCGTCGGCCGGCTGGCCCACCCGCACGTCGTCCAGGCGACCGACGCCGGCGACGCCGACGGGGTGCCGTTCCTGGTCATGGAGTTCGTCGAAGGGCTGACGCTGTCCGCGCTCGTGAGGCGGGACGGCCCGCGGCCGGTGGTGGAGGCGTGCGCCCTGGTCCGCCAGGCCGCCGCCGGGCTCGGCTACGCCCACGGGTGTGGGCTGGTCCACCGCGACGTGAAGCCGTCGAACCTGATCCGCGCGGCCGGCGGCGTGGTGAAGGTGCTCGACCTCGGCCTCGCGCTCCCGCTCGCCGACCCGCCGGCCGACGCCGCCGCGGGGCTGAGTTCCGAGTCCGGCGGGTCGGACCTCACTTCGGCGAGCCGCGTCGTCGGCACGGTCGGGTACATGGCGCCGGAGCAGCGGCGGAACGCCCACACCGTGGACGCCCGCGCCGACGTGTACGGCCTGGGCGCGACGCTGTGGTTTCTCCTTGCAGGCGAGCCGCCCGGCGGCGGGTTCGCGGCGCCGGGCACGCTCCCGGGCGGCCTGCCGCCCGCGCTCTGGAGGAAGCTCCTCGCCCCCGACCCGGCCGAGCGCTTCCCCGACATGGCGGCCCTGTCCGCGGCGCTGGCGCCGTACTGCGGGCCGCCTCGGTCGCGGGCGAAGGTGCCGCTCGCCGCCGGCGCACTCGCGTGTGTGGTCGGCGCGCTGGTGGTCGCGCTGCGACCGCCGCCGGTGCCCGCGCCGGCGCCGGCCGCACCGCCGCCGGTCGCGGCCGCGCCCGCTCCGGTCGGCCTTGCCGTCGCCGCTCCACGGGTCGCACCGCCACCGGGGGCGCTGCCGATGTCACCGCACGCCGCCGGGGCGCTGCAACTCGACTGGGCCGAGTTCCTGGGCGCGCCGCCGTTCCGCACGCACCCGGCCGGGCTCGACTTCGCGCTGGTGCCGCCGGGCGAACTCGACCTCGCGCCGAACGCCCGGGTCGTCGTCACCCGCCCGTACCGGATCGGCACGACCGCCGTGACCCGCGGGCAGTTCGCGGCGTTCGTCGCGGCGACCGGCCACGTCACCGACGTGGAACTGCGGCGGAACGGCGAGTACGTCGTGTTCGTGGCGGACGCCGGCGGCCGGAGCGGCGGCACCCGGTCGCTCCGCAACCCGGCGTACAGCTGGCGGGCGCCGGGGTACGCCGACCCGGCCGACGACGACCCGGCGACGCAGGTGAGTTGGGACGACGCGGCCGCCTTCTGCCGCTGGCTGTCGGCCGCCGACGGGCGCCCGTACCGGCTGCCGACCGAGGCCGAGTGGACGTGGGCCGTTCGGGCCGGGGACGCCGGCGACGAGTTGCCGGACCGGTTGCCACTCGCCCCCGGCCGGTTCCCGCAGCCTCAGATCGCCGCCCGCCCGATGCGGCCGTCTGCGGCGTCCGCGGGGCGGATGAACTCGTGGGGCGTCTGCACCGGCGGGCGGGTCGAGGAGTGGTGCCGCGACTGGTTCGGGGTCGTCCCCACCGGCCGCACGTCGGACTTCGAGAACGCCACACCCCACGTCGCCGGCATCCGCCTGACGTGCGGCGACTCCTACGCCGGCCTGCGGTCGCACTACGGCGCCCGGGCCGCGTTCCTGCCGCAGGCCGGGCGGAGTTCGATCGGGTTCCGGGTCGTGTGCGAAGCGCCCTGACCGGGGGCGTTTCGGGTTCCGGCGAGTTTCGTGTCAGACTCCCGGGCCGGGCCGCGTTCTGGGTGGGTGACACCCTCCCCGCACCGGAGCCCCCAATGGCACGCACGGCCCGCACGACCCTCCGGGTCGAGCCCCTCGAAGACCGCGTTACCCCGGCGTACACCGCGACCTTCAGCGGGTTCACCTCGACGTGGACTGGCAGTAGTACGGGCGGCACCGGCGACATCCTCACCTTCAGCCGTGACGCCGGGACCGGGAACCTGATCCACAACCGGTTCGTCGCCGGCGACACCGGGTTCAACAGCGCCCAGGACTTCGACTCGACGGTCGCCGGCGACCAGGTCCTCGCCGCGTCGGCCGCCAGTGAGGTGCGCGTCACCACCGGGGGGAGCAGCCTGGACGAGGTCCGGGTCGGCGGCTCGGTCGGCGGTCAGACCGCCGCCGCCAGCCAGTTGCTCGCGGTGTTCATCGTGACGGCTGGCGCCGCCGGGCAGGCCGTACTCGTGGACGACTCAAGCGCCACCACCGGCCGGACGTTCACCTTCGCGAGCAACGGCGTCACCACCGTCGGCGTCGGCGTCTCGTTCGCCGGCCAGGCGTTCGGCGACGGGATCACCCTCAACACCGGCACCGGCAACGACACGGTCAACCTGACCAGCGTGCTCGGGATCGGCATCGGGGTCGAGCCGCGGGCCGTCGTCAACGACGGCGGGAGCGACACAGTCACCGTCGGGTCGGCCGCCGGCAGCCTGGACGGGTTCGCCGGGCAGCCGATCACCGTGACCGGGATCGGCGGAACCACGGCCGTGGTGGTGAACGACGCCGGCGACGCCGACGGCGACACGTACACCGTCACCGCGGGCGGCGTCCGCCGGGAGGACGGGGCGAACGACGCGACCGTCACCACGAGCGGGACGGGAGTTTCGATCAGCCTGAACACCGGCGGCGGGGCCGACACGGTCGTCATGGCGGCCGGCGCGACACTGAACGGCGGGACGCTCGACGCCGGGGCGGGCGTGGACGCGCTCGACTACTCGGCGTTCACCACCCCGGTCGTCGTGAACCTCGGGTTCGGGTCGTCCGGCCTCGCCGCCGCGCTGGACGGCAACCAGGCGAACCCGGCCCAGACCACGCCCGCGGCCGGCACGGCGGCGGTCTCGAACTACAACGCGACCAGCAAGACGTTCGACCTCACCCTGACCGTGACCGACCTCAACCCGGCGACCGTGACCGGGCTCAGCTTGCACAGCGGCGGCGTCGGCGTGAACGGCCCACAACTGATCGACCTCCTGGCGCTCGGCGCCCTCGTCCCGGCCGGGACCGGGTTCACACTCACGCTCACCGGCGTGGCGCTCGGTGCGGCGAATGAAGCGGCGTTCCTCGGCGGGCAGACGTACCTGCGCGTAGGTACCGCCGCCGCGGGTTCGCTGATCCGCGGGCAGGTGTTCACCACCGGGAACCTCAACCTCGCCGCCGGCACCGCGACCGGGACCGGCGGGATCACCGGCGTCGAGAACGTGACCGGCGGGTCGGCCGCCGACAGCCTCGTCGGCAGCTTCGTGCCGAACGTCTTGTCCGGGCTGGGTGGGAACGATGTGCTCGTCGGCGGACCGGGAGCGGGAGCTGGGGACACGTTCCTCGGCGGGGCGGACGACGACGTGATGGTCTGGAGCAACGGCGACGGCTCGGACGTGATGGACGGCGGGGCCGGGACCGACACCGTGGCGGTGAACGGGAACGTGACCGGCAACGACGTGTTCACGGTCGGGGCGAACGGCACCCGGATCGACTTCGACCGCACCTCGGCCGGCCCGTTCTCGCTCGACATCGGGACCGTCGAGACGCTGGTCGTGAACGGCGTCGGCGGCGACGACTCGTTCGCCGTGAACGCCCTCGCCGGCGTCGCCGACCTGGCCGCCGTCCAGCTGAACGGCTTCGCCGGGGCCGACACCTTTGCCGCGCCCGCCGCGCCCGCCGGCATCACCGTCACCGCACGCGGCGGGGCCGGGAACGACACGTTCACCGTCGGCGGCCCGTCGCTCGACGCGATCCTCGGCGCGGTGAACGTGGACGGCGGCGGGAACGACGCCGCCCCGACCACCACCCAGACCGGCAGTGCCGGGCCGAACACGCTGCCGACCGGCGACACGATCGTCCTCGACGACGCCGGCGACCCCACGGCCAACACCTACACCCTGACGGTCACCGACCTGATCCGCAACGGGCAGACCCCCGCCCGGTTCGCCCGGGTCGAGACGATCCGACTGAACGCAGGCACGGGCGGCGACACGTTCACGGTGGACGCGCTGGCCCTGGCGAACACGGTCGTCAGCGGCGGCGGGGGGGACGACACGTTCACGCTCAACGTCGGGGCCGGGGCGAACGCCCGGCTCGACGGCGACGCCGGGGCGGACACGTTCACGGTCTCCGGGAGCGGTACGGCGAGCGTCGCCGTGCTGAACGGCGGGGCGGAGAACGACGCGGTCAACATCGTCGCGCCCGGCGGCTCGCTCGACAACATCAGCGGCGCGATCGTGGTGGACGGCGGCGGCCACGCCGCCGCGCCGACCACGAGCCTCACCGCCGGCGGGGTCACGAACACGCTGCCGGTCGGCGACACGCTCACGTTCAACGACGTCGGCGACGCGTCGAACAACACCTACGCGCTTGCTGCGGGCGCGCTCACACGCCCCGGCATCCCCGATGTCACGTTCGCCGCGGTCGAGACGGTCGTACTGAACGCCGCGAGCGGGAAGAACACCGTGACCGTGTCCGCGACCGGCCCGTCGACCACGACCACCGTGAACGGCGACACCGCAGCCGACACGATCACCGTCACCACGACCGGGGCGGCGAGCAACACCGCCGTCAACGGCGGCGGCGGGACCGACACGTTCACCGTCAACGGGAGCGGAGTCGGGAGCGTGACGCAGATGGACGGCGGCGCCGCGGCCGACACGCTCTCCGTGCCGACCGCTGGTTCGACGACGCCGAGCCTGACCACGGCGACCGGCGCGACCGGCGTGTCCGGGGCCTTCACGTTCGGCGACCGCGGCCCGGTCGGGTTCGCCGCCGTCGAGGCCGTTAACCCGCTCGTCACGAGCGCCGCGGCGACGACGTTCACGGAAGGCGCGGCGGGTGCGTTCCTCGTTACCGCCGCCGGCGCGCCCGCCGCGACGTTCACGGTCAGCGCCGGGGCGCTGCCGGCCGGCGTGACGCTGAGCGCGGCCGGCGTGCTGAGCGGCACGCCGACGGAAGCCGGCACCTTCGCGGTGACGATCACGGCCGCCAACGGCGCCAGCCCCGACGCGACGCAGGCGTTCACCCTGACGGTCAAGCCGAACGGCGACCGCTTCGCCGTCGCCACCGGGCCGGGCACGCCGGTGCGGGTGAAGGTGTTCGCGCCGGACGGCGCGGAGCTGTTCACGCTCGCCCCGTTCGGCGACTTCGCCGGCGGGGCGACGGTTGCCACCGGGGACGTGACCGGCGACGGGATCGACGACGTGGCGGTCGGCGCCGGGGCAGGCGGCGGCCCGCACGTGAAGCTGTTCGACGGCGCGACCGGGGCCGAGCTCCGCAGCTTCTTCGCGTACGCGGCGGGCTTCGCCGGCGGGGTGTTCGTCGGCCTCGGTGACGTGACCGGCGACGGCCTCGCCGACGTGGTGACGGGCGTCGGCACCGGCGGGTCGCCGCACGTGAAGGTGTTCGACGGGCAGACGCTTCTCGAGGTCTTTAGCTTCTTCGCGTTCGATGACTCGCTCCGCGGCGGGTTGACGGTCCGGGCCGGGGACGTGGACGGCGACGGCCGGGCGGACATCGTCACCGGCGCCGGCCCGGGCGGGGCGCCGCACATCAAGGTGTTCAGCGGCCGCGACCTGTCTCTGCTCCAGAGCTTCTTCGCCGACGACCCGACGAGCCGCGATGGCGTGTTCGTCGGCGTGGCGAACCTGGCCGGCGACACGCGCGCCGAGGTCGTTGCCGGGCTGGCCGGGCGGGTGAAGGTGTTCGGGTCGGTGGCCCCGCTGCTGCCGTACATCGAGCAGGACAACTTCGCGTCGTTCGCCGGCGGCGTGCGAACGAGCGTGGCGGCGATCCGGCTGGACGACGGCATCATCGCCGTCCTGGTCGGGGCCGCCCCGGGGACGAAGGCCGGGCCGCACGTGCAGTTCATCGACGTCGCCATCGACGGAGCAACCAGCAGGGTCCGCAACAGCTTCTTCGCCTTCGACCCGGCGTTCACGGGCGGCGTGGCCGTCGGTTGACAAGGGCTACGCGAGCCCGGGGGCGTCGCCCGCCGCCGCGCTCCGCACGAGTGCCCACAGCGCTTCCACGTCCGCGCGGGTGGTCTGCTCCGCGCCGACGGACACGCGCACCACCCAGCGGCCGCCGAGCGTCGCCGGCGTGAGGTACGCCCGGCCCGAGCGGTTGACGCGCTCGGCCCAGGCGCGGGTGTGGGCGTCGAGCGCCTCGCCGGTGACGCCCGGCGGCTCGTGGACCACGCACACCGTTTGCAGCGGCACCGGCGCGGCCACGCGCCAGTGCGGCGTTACTCGCACCTGGTCCGCGAGCCACCGCGCGTTGTCCAGGTCGCGCCGCAGCCGCGCCTGCAAGCCGCTCAACCCTTCCGAACGGAGGAGGAACCACAGCTTCAGCGCCCGGAAGCGACGGCCCAGGGGGACGCCCCAGTCGCGGTAGTTCGTCACCCGCCCGTCGGCGGCCGTGCGGAGGTAGCTGGGGTTAGTGGACATGACGCGGATGAGGTGGTCCGGGTCGCGGGTGTAGAACAGCGAGCAGTCGAAGACGGCGCCGAGCCACTTGTGCGGGTTCAGCAGCAGCGTGTCGGCGCGCTCGATGCCGTCCCACATCCAGCGGCACTCGGGCAGGATCATCGCCGAGCCGGCCATCGCGGCGTCGACGTGGAGCCAGAGCTGGTGCCGGGCCGCGACCTCGGCAATGCCAGCGATCGGGTCGAGTGCCGTGGACGCGGTCGTTCCCGTCGTGGCGACCACGGCGCACGGCCGCTTCCCGGCCGCGGCGTCGGCGGCCACCATCGCGGCGAGGGCGTCGGGGCGCAGGGCGAATGCGTCGTCGTGCGGCACGGCGCGGACGTTCTCACGGCCGAACCCCGCCAGCAGCGCCGCCTTCTCCACCGAGCTGTGACTCTGGGCCGAGACGTACACGGTGAGCGGTTTGGGTTCGGCCTGCAAGCCGCCGCGGGCGAGGGAAAAGTTCGTGGTTCGCTCGCGGGCGCACAGCAGGGCCAGCAGGCTGCCGGTCGAGGCGGTGTCCTGGATGACGCCGCTCCACGCCGGCGACATACCGAGCGCCTGCCGCATCCAGCCACACACGACTTCTTCGAGTTCGGTGAGCGCGGGGCTGGCCTGCCAGTTCAGCCCGATGACGCCGAGGCCAGTGCTGACGAGATCGCCGAGCACGCTGGCGAGCGCGGCGTTAGACGGGAAGTAGCCGAAGAAGCGCGGGTGCTGCCAGTGCGTGACGCCGGGCATCACGACGCGGTCGAGGTCGGCGAGGACGGCGTCGAACGGCTCCGGCTCGGCGGGGGGCTCCGCCGGCAGCGCGGCCTTCACCTGCCCGGGTTCGGTCTGCGAGATCACGGGCCGGGCTGCGACGCCGGCACGGTAGTCGGCGAGCCAGTCGATCAGCCGGTGGCCGTGGGCGCGGAACTCATCGGGTGTCATCGAACAGCCGGTGCAGGTGAATGTGGTGCGGGCCGAGCTTGCCGCCGTAGTTGCCGGCGGTGATGCGCACCACCCCCGGCAGGCACGCGGCCCGAACGCCGGCGCGGGTCGCCGCCTCCACCGTCGGCAGGTCGAGCCCGTCGAAGACGAGTTCGTAGACGGCGTTCACGCCCTCGGGCAGCGCCGACGCCACCGAGCCGCGGAGCGTGGGGCAGTAGGCGTCGTTCGTGCTCGCCTTCAGCGCCTTGTACTTGCTCCCCACCTTGCTGCCGCTGCGGACCACGCCGCCGGGGAACGGCAGGATGACGCCCGGCACCGCCCGCACCGCCGCGACCGCCGCCTCGGCCGCCGCCAGCGCCACCGCCTGCGAATAGCCCAGAATCAGGAAGTTGCCGCCGCCGACGCCCTTCACCGTGCCGAAGGATTCTTCGCAGAGGAACTCGCCGTCCATCGTCGGCATCCGCCAGTAGCGCTTGCCGTCGAGCAGCTTGCTGATCTGCCAGCCGTCCCCGAAGTACCGCAGCGCCCCGCCGACCTTGATCGACCGGCCGGCGTCGCCGGCCAGGCCGTTGAAACAGGCGGTGGTGGCGCACGTCAGCACGCACTGGGCCACGCGGTTGACCACGGCCTTCTGCAGCGCGTCGCGGCTGAAGCCGAAGAACAGCAGCGCCACGCCGGGCCGGCCGTCGGGCGTCTCGTCCGCCGACAGCTCGCGCTCGATGGCCGCCTCGGCGTCGCAGCCGATGACGCTGGCGGCGTACCCGGTGGCGGCCTGCCCGGCGGTCCGCGCCCACGCCGCCGTCGCGGCGGTGACCACGACCCGCGCGGCGGTCATGGGGAACGCCTCGGCGAACGTGTCTTCGATCTCGACGCCGTTGACGGTGAGCACGGGCAGAGCGCTCCGGAGGGAGGTAGGGAATCGTGTATTCCTTTGCCTCCCCGGCCGCAACCGCTTATGCTGGCGATTCCAAAGTAGTAGGCACACTCCGTGTGCCGGCTGCTTGTCACGCGCGACGGCACACGGAGTGTGCCTACTACTTTGAGGCAATCGTGCGGTTCGTCCTGACCCCGATCCGCAGCAACAAGCAGGGCGTGCAGATCAACGTCGGCAAGGACGGGGCCGCCTACGACGCGATCGTGAACACGCTGACGATGCACCCCGAGGACATGAAGGAGCTGGGCGCGGTGGCCGGGGCGACCGTCCGCGTGCGGACCGAGAACGGCGAGACGACGTTCCAGTGCAAGGACGGGAACGTGCCCCGCGGGCTGCTGTTCGTCCCCTACGGCCCGCCGACCTGCCTGCTGATGGGCGGCGACACCGACGGCACCGGCATGCCTACCTCGAAGGGCTGGGACGTGGACGTGGAAGTCGTGGAGTCTGGTACTTGAGGCCGACGCGATGAACGACGACACCGAACTCGCCGACGTGCAAGAGCAGGCCGTGAATCGACCCGCCGAGCCCGAGGTCGCGGCGTGGGAGCAGATCGAGCCGGGGCGGTTCATGCCGCGGCGCGTCCGCGGCAGTTGCCGCGGGCAGGTGCTGGGGTGAAGCTTCGTCGTCCCGCCGTCCGGTCCGGACGGCTCGCAAAAGTAGTAGCCCCCGCCGCGCGCCGGCCCTCTCCCGGGTGACGAGATGGAACTGACGGTGACGAAGAACGCGGTCTGCACCTTCTGCGGGTGCGTGTGCGACGACATTGAGCTGCACGCCGACGCCGAGCGGATCGTCGAGACCAAGCGGGCCTGCATCCTCGGCGAGGCGTGGTTCAAGAACCACACCGCCGAGCGCCACTACCCCGACGCCCTCATCGACGGCCGCGAGGCGACCGTGAACGAGGCGGTGGAGGCCGCGGCCGAGTTCCTCCACGCCGCCGACATGCCGCTGGTCTACGGCCTCTCCAACGTCACCTGCGAGACCACCCGCGAGGCGGTCCGGCTCGCCGGGCTCGTCGGCGCGGTCATCGACAGCCACACCTCGCTCTGACACGGTCCCACAGAGGTGGCCGCCCAGTTGGGCGGAAAGGTGACCTGCACGCTGGGCGAAGTCAAAAACCGGGCCGACTTCATCATCTACTGGGGCGGCAACCCGGCCGAGTGCCACCCGCGGCACTTCACGCGCTACACCCTCACGCCGAAGGGGAAGTTCCTGCCGCGCGGCCGCAAGGACCGCACGATGGTGCTCGTAGACATCCGCGAGACGATGAGCGCCAAGGCCGCCGACATCTTCCTCCAGGTGCGGCCGGGCAAGGACTTCGAGGTGCTGACCATCCTGCGGGCGCTGGTGAAGGGCCAGCGGGTGGACGCGGCGGCGGTCGCCGAAACCGGGCTGACACTGGAGCAGCTTCAGGACCTCGTCGACCGCATGAAGGCGGCGAAGTTCGGCGTGCTGTTCTTCGGCATGGGCCTGTCGATGACCCGCGGCAAGCACATGAACAGCGCCGCGGCGCTGACGCTGGCGGCGGAGCTGAACGCGTTCACGAAGTTCGTGGCGATGCCGATGCGCGGGCACGGCAACGTGACCGGGGCGGACGTGGTGCTGCGGTACACGACGGCGTACCCGTTCGGCATCAGCCTGACCCGCGGCTACCCGCGGTTCAACCCCGGCGAGTACTCGACCATCGACCTGCTCGTCCGCGGCGACGTGGACGCGACGCTCGTGCTGGGCGCCGACCCCGGGGCGACGATGCCGAAGCCGGCGATCGAGCACCTGAAGCGGACGCCGACGATCGTGCTGGACCCGAAGGTGACGCACACGAGCCGGCTGTCGCGCGTCCACATCACGACGGCCGCGACCGGCATCAGCGCCGGCGGCACGGTCTACCGGATGGACGAGATCCCGCTGCCGCTCCGCCCGCCGCTGACGTCGCCGTACCCGACCGACGAGGAGGTGGTGAAGCGGATCATCGCCGCGGTGGAGCGGAAGAAGCCGTGGTACCCGGTGCCGACCACCGCGCCGCAGACGACGTGATCGTTGCCCACCGGTGAACAAGCCCATGCTTCGGATTCGCGGCGGCACGGTGTACGACCCCGCCAACGGCGTCAACGGCGAGCTGCGCGACGTCTGCATTGCGGGCGGCAAGGTCGTCGCCGACGACTCCGCGCAGACCGGGCGCACCATCGACGCCACCGGCATGATCGTCTTCCCCGGCGGGGTGGACGTCCACACCCACATCGGCGGGGCGGCGCTCAACTTCGCCCGCGGGCTCATCCCCGAGCAGCACCGCAAGGCCACGCCGATCTTCCACAGCCCGCACACCCGCGGCGGCATCATCGGCACCACGCCCACCACCTTCGCCACCGGCTACGTCTACGCCGGCATGGGCTGGACCACCGCCAACGAGGCCGCGGTTCCGATCCTCTCGGCCAAGCACACCCACGAGGAACTCCGCGACACGCCCATCATCGACAAGACCTGCTGCGTGCTGATGGCGAACAACGAGATCATCCTCGACCTGCTGGAGAACGACGAGTTCGAGCGGGCCAAGCAGGTGGCGGCGTGGCAAGTCTGGGCGGCGAAGGCCTACGGCATCAAGGCCGTGAACCCCGGTGGCGTCGCCGGCTGGAAGTGGGGCAAAGACTGCAAGGGCCTGTCGGACGTGGTCCCCGGCTACAAGAAAGTGACGCCGGCGAAGATCGTCGCAGCCCTCGCCCGCATCGCCGACGAGCTGAACCTGCCGCACCCGGTCCACCTCCACTGCAACAACCTCGGCGCCCCCGGCAACGCCAGCACCACCGTCGAGACGATGAAGGTGCTGGAGGGCCGCCGGACGCACCTGGCGCACCTCCAGTACCACGCCTACGGCGGCGACGACTGGCACTCCATGCGCTCCGCCGCGGCCGAGGTTGCCGAGCACTTCAACGCGAACAAGAACCTCACCACCGACGCCGGGGCGGTCCTGTTCGGCACCACCGTCACCGTCACCGCCGACGGCCCGTGGCAGCACCTGCTCTACCAGCTCACCGGCCGCAAGTGGGCGAACCTGGACGTCGAGAACGAGACCGGCTGCGGCGTCGTGCCGTACGTCTACAAGGAGAAGAACCTCGTCAACGCGATCCAGTGGGCCGTGGGGCTGGAACTCCTGCTGCTCATCGACGACCCGTGGCGCATCGCCCTGACCACCGACCACCCCAACGGCGCGACGTTCTGGCGCTACCCCGAGATCGTGCAACTCCTGATGAACGCCGACTTCCGCAAGGAGCAGTTGGCGAAGTTCCCCGAGGTGGCCCGCAGCCGGATGGTGCTGCCGGACCTGACGCGTGAGTACACGCTGAACGAGATCGCCATCATCACGTCGGCCGGTCCCGCGCGCACTCTGGGGCTACCGCAGAAGGGTCACCTCGGCGTCGGGGCGGACGCCGACGTGGCGATCTACAACCACAACACGGACGTGGCGGCGATGTTCGCCCACCCGCGCTACGTCATCAAGGGCGGCATCCTGGTCGTCGAGGAAGGCGAACTGCGGGCGTCGCCGGAGGGCCGGCAGTTCGCGGTGAAGCCGCAGTACGATGAGGCGGTCGAGGACTACCTCCGCCCGCTGTTCCAGCAGCACTACACGATGTCGTTCGAGAACTACCCGGTGGCCGCGGGGCGCGTCCACGGGCTCGAAGTCGTTGAGCCCACATCCTCGTCGTAGGCAAGCACCGCCCTATGCTCACGCTTACTCTCAGAGAGCCGACGGTGGTGCCGCTGGAGGCCGAGTGCCTCTCGCCGGACGTGCTCGCGCCGCTGACGCACGCCGAAGTCCGGGCGCTGCCGGTGATGCGCGGCAAGCGCCAACTGCGGCTCGACGACGTGTTCGACGTGGACGGCGTCGGCTCGGACGATGTCGAGCTGCGCGGCGACCTCGGCCGCGTGAAGTGGGTCGGCCGCGCGATGACCCGCGGCCGCGTCCGTATTCTCGGCAACGCCGGGATGCACCTCGGTGCCTATATGACCGGCGGCAGCATCGAGGTAACGGGCAACGCCTCCGACTGGGTCGGCGGCGAGATGGCCGGCGGCACCATCCGCGTCCGCGGCAACGCCGGCGGCCAGCTCGGCTCGGCGTACCGCGGCAGCATGTCCGGCATGAGCGGCGGCAGCATCGTCGTCGACGGCGCGGCCGGGATCGAGCTCGGGATGCGGATGAAGCGCGGGCTCATCGCCGTCCGCGGCCCGGTCCGCGACTTCGCCGGCCTTCAGATGAAGGGCGGCACCATCGTGCTGATGAGCGGCGCCGAGCTGCGGACCGGGGCGTGGATGCAGCGCGGCACCATCATCAGCCTGAAGCCGCTGCGGCTGCTGCCGACGTTCGCGTTCGCCTGCGAGTACCGCCCGTCGTTCCTGCCTCTGTACGCGAAGCACCTCGCGGCCCTGGGCGTCGAGCTCCCCGCCGACGGCACCTACCGCCGGTTCGCCGGCGACGCCGCGGTCCCCGGCAAGGGCGAACTCCTCGTGTGGCACGGCGGCTGACGGAGCCGCCACGCCTCATCACCCGACTCACGCGTGACTCGGCCGGCGGCGCATTTCCCCTTCAGAGCGCCGCCGTCGATTGGTACACCGCAAATAGTCCTACAGCCGAAGTTCTTCAGTCGGGCGGCCCGACGCCTCGCGCCCGGTAAAACGCGACCGTGCGCCGAACGCCTTCCGCGAGCGGCGTCGCCTGCCAGTCGGCGAACACAGCCTCGATCGGCGACGGGTGCGGCGGGCGGTTCACCGGCAGCACCGGCCCCGCGGCGGACAGCGCGGCCCCGGGCACCTCCGCACGGACGAGGGCGAGCAGTTCCTCTGTCGTGGCCGGCTCACTCAGCAGGTCCACGACGGCGGCGCCGGGCGGCGTCTCCAGTGCGGCGCGGACGAACGCGCGGGCCACGTCCTCGACGTAGTCGTAACCGGCGGTGCCGGTGTAGCCGACGGCGAACGGCTCGCCGCGGGCCGCCGCACGGGCCGCGAGCGACGGGCCGGCGGTGAGCCCGCCGTCGCGCTCCGGGCCGTACACGACGTGCGGCCTCACGCCGAGGGAGCGGACGCCGAAGTGCCGCCAGTACTGCTCGGCGACCTGCTCCAGCGCCTTCTTGAACGCCCCGTACAAGAACGGCGGCGGGTCGTCGGGCTGCGGCCCGAACACGGCCAGGCTGCTGGCGTAAGACAGGCCGCGGGCGTTCACCCGCCGCGCCTCCTCGAACAGCGTTACGCCGCCGAGGACGTTTACCGCGGCGCCGGCGCACGGGTCGGCCTGGCACGCCGGCGTGAGCACGGCCGCGAGGTGGACGAAGTGCGTGACGCGGTGCTCGTCGCAGGTGCGGCGGAGGGCGTCGTGGTCGAGGAGGCTGGCGGCGACGAACGGCACGTCGGCGGCGCGCGGGCCGAGGACGCGCCGCCACCGGTCGGGGTTCGCGGCGACGTCGAGCGCCACGGCGCTGACACCGCGCGCGAGCAACTCGCGCAGCACCCACGTGCCGACGAACCCGGCCCCGCCGGTGACCAGCACTACGTCGCGCATCGTCGTCCTTGTCAGTCGTGGAGCGCGATCGCGCGGCCCGGCCCGCCGTGGCAGCCGCGAATCTTCCCCGCCGCGAACAGGAAGTACGACCCCGCCGGCAGCGCCCCCAAGTTCGTCAGGAACTCCACGCCCGCCATCCCGCGGCTGCCCAGCGCCCAGTACGTCCACAGGGCGTGCTTCGGGTCCACGCCGCCGAGCGTGGGGGCGTCCGTCGCCACGCAGCGCACGCCCTTCGCCGCCAGGTACGCCACCGCCTCCGGCCCCGGCGCCGGCCACCCCTCGGCCTTCCCCTTCAGCGGGTCGGCCAGGCACGCCTCGCCCTTCGGCAGCGGGTGGTAGAACCGGTCCGACCAGTCCGACCTCAGGATCACCACGTCGCCGGCCGCGAACGGGCCGTTGCCCTTCTCGAACGCCTGGAGGTGCGCCACCGTCACCTCCGGCGACGCCGGCCAGCGGTCGCGCGGAATCGTCCCCAGCAGCGGCCGCACGTCCACGACCCGGGCGCGGCCACACGTCTGACCGATCGGCACCTTTTCGGCCGTCACGTCGCTGGTGCCGCGCGGGCCGTACCGCTTCTCGTACTCGGCGAGCCACTGCCGCACGTCCGCGGCGTACCCCTGGGGGTCGAACGGGCCGGGCGGCAGGGCGTAGGCCGGCGGCACCAGGTGCGTGCCGGCGTGGCTGTCGAGCATGTGCATCGGGAACGGCGTCCGAGTGTTCGGGTTCTTCCCGAACGTGATCGTCTGGTACGCCTGCCGGTGGTCGCCGACGCCGGCCCCCGGCCACGTCGCCGGCAGGTCGTCGGCCAACCCCACCGACAGATCGACCGCGTTCTTCTTCCGCGCCGCCGCGATCAACTTGCCCGCGAGCGGGCCGACGACGGCGAACGCCCGCGCCTCCGAGTACGGGTCGCCGAGGTGCTTCGGCCCCATCGCGCAGTAGAACGCGCCGGTCGCCGGCAACGCCCCGAGGCCGGTCGCGCTCTCGGTCCAGATCATGCCGTGCTTCAGGCCGGCGAAGTGCGTCGGCTCGGCGAGGTCGCCGAGCGGCCCCATGCTGGTGCTGTCGATGCCGAGGGTCATCACGCCGCGGCTCGCCAGGTACTCGACGCAGGCCGGGTCTGGCCCCGGCCACCCCGGCGCCTTGCCGGCCACGGGGTCGGCGCCGAACCGCCGCCCCGCCGGCAGTGCCTTGTAGTACTTGTCGCTGTACCCGCTGCGGAACAGCACCACGTCGCCGGAGCCGAGCGGCCGGTGCTCCTTCTCCCACCGGGCGACGTGCGACTTGGTGATGAGGTCGCTGCGGCCGGCGGGGGCGCTGTCGAGCAGCTCGGCGCAGTCGATCACGCACGCCTCGCCGCCGAACTGCCAGGCCGGCACCTTGTCGGTGGTGACGGCGCCGTACTTGCCGGCATTCGGGAAGCCCGAATCCGGCCGGGTGACGGAGTGCGTCGGCACGTCGAGCTGCGTGCCGGTGTTGCCGTCCATGATGAGGATGTCGCAGTTGTAGGCGCTGCGCGGGCCGATTCGGAGGTGCGGGTTCAGCTGGAACGGCGGGAACGTCGGCCACGTGCAGGGGTGGTCGGCGGCGACGAGCAGCGACAGGTCCAGGAACTTGTCGGCGGCCGCAGGTGGTTGTGACGGTCCGGCAGGGGCGGCGATCAGGAGGAGGACGGCGGCCGCGGGGAGTCGGCGACGCATGGCGGGGCCCGGGAGGAGAGTTTCGGCCCGATTGTGACCGCCGGCGCGGGCCGCCGCAAGCCCCCCGCGTCATGGCAGCTCCGGCACCCAGTGGGCGAAGTTCACTCCGCCGTCGAGCCGCGTCAGCTGCCGCGCCGCGCCCCCGGCCGCGGGAACCACGAACAACTGCGGGTACTTCCCCTCGAACGACACGAACGAAACCGCCGCCCCGTCCGGGCTCCACTTCACCCGCCCGCACGGCGCCGCCCGCGTGGTCAGCCGCCGGCGGTTGCCGCCGTCGAGGTCCGCGACGAACACGTTCGGGACGCCGTCGGCCTGGGCGATGAACGCGACGCGCTTGCCGTCCGGCGACACGTCGGGGCCGTCGGTCGAGCCGTGGCGGTCCTTCGCCGACAGGCGAAACTCGACGTACCGGTTCCCCTCGGTCAGCCGCTTCAACCCCGTGCCGTCGGCCCCGACGCGGTACACGTCGCCGTCACGGCGGACGAACACGACCGTTTTGCCGTCCGGCGTGAACTGTGGGGCAAAGCACTCGCCGTGCTCGGGCGTGAGTTCGACCGGCCGGCCGGCGGGGAGCGCCGCGAGTTGCAGTCGATAGCCGCGGGCCGGGCCGGAGAAGACGACGCGGTCGCCTGAGGGGTTCAGCGCGGCCATGTAGGTATAGCCGAGGTGCGGGGCGAGGAACGCGGGCGAACCGCCGTCCGCGCCCGCGACGACGACGCGCCCAGTAGCGCCGTCGTGGGCGGTGAACACGAGCCGCCGGTCGTCCGCGGACAAGGCGAAGCCGAACGCCTCCTTCACAGCGAAGCGGTCGGCGTCGCCGAGCTGCCGGGTGAGGGCGTCGGGCGGGGTCAGGCTGGCGGCGCCGGAGCCGTCCCACCGGCAGCGGTACACCTGGCACCGGCCGCGCGGCCCGGCCTGGTAGTACACCCACCGGCCGTTGCGGCTGGCGAGCGGGTAATCGACGCCCGGCCCGGGGGCAACGATGCGCGTCAGGCCGGTACCGTCGGCGCGAACGGCGTGTATGCTGCCGAGCGTGGGCGTGGCCTCAACGCCGCCGGGCACGTCGCGGGACTCGTACTCGCCGTCCCAGGTGCGGACGGAGAATACCAGCCCCGGCCCGGCCGCGTGCGCGGGGGCGGCGAGCAGGAGGGCGGCGGCGAGCCACGGCAGGCGGCGGGTGGGGAACACGGTCGCACCTCCAGGGGTGTCAGCCGCGTCAGTCTACCCGGGGGCGGCGACGTAGTAGAGGTTCATCACGTCGTGCGGCAGTTGCTCGACGCGCACGTCCCCGAAGCCGGCCGCCGCGAGCATCTCCAGCGCCAGTTCCTTCCCCCACGCCGCGCCCAGGCCCGCGCCGCCGCCCGCCAGCGACACCGACATGCAGTGCATGCACGACACCGTGTACACGAACGGCCCCAGCGGCAGGTCGTGGTTCCCGCCGACGTGGATGCACGCGCGGATGTCCTGCATCAGGAACACGCCGCCCGGCCGCAGCGCAGCCGCCACGTTGCGCAGCACCGCCGCCGGGTCCGCCTGGTCGTGGATCGCGTCGAACGCCGTAATCAGATTGAACGCGGCGCGGTCGCACATCGTTGCCGCGTCGCGGGCCTCGTACCGAACGTTCCGCAGTTCCCGTTGCCAGGCATTCTGGCGGGCCGCCTCCACCGCTTCCACCGAGGCGTCGTACCCGACGAACCGGCTGGCCGGGAACAGTTCGGCGAGCCGGGCCAGGGCGCGGCCGACGCCGCACCCCACGTCGAGCACGTCGATCCCGGCGCGGAGGCGGGCGGCGAGGCCGGGCACGAGCGGCACGATGTGCTCCTCCAGCGCCGCCACCGTGGTCTGGTCGCTCTCCTCGGCCATCACCTCGTGGAACCGACGGTACGCAGAGTACGGCACCCCGCGGCCGTGGCGGAACGCGGCCGCGACCTCGTCCTCGGCGGCGCCGAGCACGCCGACCCACTGCATCGACGCGGCCAGGTTCGTCGGGCTTGCGCCGCGGGCCAGCACCGCCGCGTGCTCGGCCGGGAGGGTGAACGTGTTCACCGCCGGGTCGTGCTCGACGACTCCGCCGACAGTCATGGCCCCGAGCCACTCGCGGACGTAGCGCTCGCTGAGGCCCGCGGCCGCGGCGAGTTGCGGGCTGGTAAGGGGCGGTTGGTCTCGCAGTGCGTCGAACAGCCCGGTGCGGTGGCCGAGCGAGGTCATGAGCGCGACCGCGGCGCCATTCAGGTGGCCGACCATCTTGCCCGCGAACGCTTCCGCGCGGGCGGCGTCGTACGTCGTCGTCATGGCGTCACCTCGGTGCGACGGGTCTCGATCAGCGGCCGCGCCCGGCGGAGGCGAGGAACGAGCATGGGCACCCGCGCCCGGTACGCCTCGTACTCCGGGTGGGCGGCCGTCAGGTCGCGCTCCTCGAGCACGAGGGCGATCAGGATGTAAGCCGTGGTCCCGGCCGCGAACAACAGGTGGGCTGCGGTCATGGTCGGGGCGGCCCAGAAGACGGTCAGCCAGCCGACGTACAGCGGGTGACGGACCCACCGGTACGGCCCCGGTGTCACGAACCGGGCCGGCGGGTACGGCCGCCCGCGGGCGAACAGCACGACCTGCCGCAGGCCGAACAGGTCGAAGTGGTCGATCAGGAAGGTCGTCCACAGTACGATCAGCCACCCGGCTGAGAACGCCGCGTACACCGCGACCCGGGCCGCGCCGTCCGTATCCCACACGACCCCGCCGAGCGGCCGCCACAGGGCGAACATCAGCAGCAGGGCGGCGCACGAGAGCACACAGTAGGTGGCCCGCTCGGCAGCTTCCGGGACGTACCTCGTCAGCCAACGCTTGAACGCGGGCCGTGCCATCCCGCTGTGTTGGACGGCGAACACGGCCAGCAGGCCCACGTCGATCGCGACCGCGGCGAGGAGGCTGCCCTCGCGCGGGCCGTCGAGGCGGGTCGGGGTGAGGAACCCGCCGACGAACCCGATCGCGTACACGAACGTGGCCAGGAACAGGGCGTACCCCGCGACCCCGTACGCCAGCACCAGCACGCGGAGGAGCATGACCGGCTTCCTCTGAGAGGTAAAGCGGGGCGGCCCGGTGTCGGGCCGCCCCGCGGGAGAGGGGGCGTCAGTCCTGGATCAGGATGTTGTCGCCGAGCCCGCCGTCGAGCACGTCGGCGCCCGGGCCGCCGACCAGCACGTCGTCGCCGGCGCCTCCCAACAGCACGTCGTTGCCGGCACCGCCGATGATCACGTCGTCGCCGTCGCCGCCGTCGGCCGTCAACTGGATCGAGCCCGCGGCCAGGCCCGACGCCTCGACCACGTCGTCGCCGGCCAGGGCGTTCACCCGCACCCGGTCGTTGGCGGCCTCGAACCCGAACAGGTTGACCTGAGCCGCCAACCCGAACACCGACACGCCCGCCGCGTCGCCGGCCAGCAGTGCCACGTCGTCGCCGCTCGTGCCGGTGACGATGACGTTGTCCGCCGCCCCGTCGGCCCCGCCGAGGTTCAGGTTCACCTCGGTCACGTCCGTCCCCGTCAGGTCGCCCACCGTGATGGTGTCGGCCCCGCCCACGGCGTTGAACGTGACGACCTCGGTGTCGTTGAGGTCCATCACGACGGCGGCCACGTCACGGGTGAACAGCACCCGGCCGCCGTTCGCCGTGATACCGATCTGTTCGCTGATGTTAGCCCCGTTGAACCGCAGCTCGTCGTGGCCGTCCTGCCCCTCGACCACGTCGTTGTCGTCGCCCGGGTTCCACACGAACACGTCGCCGCCGGCGCCGAGTAGGGCGGTGTCGGTGCCGTCGCCGCCGGTGACGAGGTCGTTCCCCTCGCTGCCGACGAGCAGGTCGTTGCCGAGGCCGCCGTTCATCGTCAACTGCAGGCCGTCGGCCTCCAGCGAGGTGGCGTTGATGACGTCGTCGCCGCCCTGGCCGTTGAGCGTCAGCCGGTCGTTCGCGGCCTCCGGGAAGAAGACGTTGACCGCCGCCGACAGGCCGAACACGGTCACGCCGCCGGCGTCGCCCGCGGCGCCGAACACGTCCGCCCCGTTGGTGCCGTTCACGGTCACTGTGTCGGCCGCGCCGTCGCCGCCGCCGTTCGGGCCGCGCAGGTCCACGTCGATGCGCGTCACGTCGGTCCCAGTCAGGTCGCCGACCACGACGTTGTCGGCGCCGCCGAGCGCCCGGAACTCGATCGCCTCGGTGTCCTTCAGGTCCATCGTCACGCTCGCCACGTCGCGGAGGAACAGGACGCGGCCGCCGTTGGCGGCGATGGTGATGTTCTCGGCGATGTTCGCCCCGAAGAACAGCAGCCGGTCGGTGCCGTCCTGGCCCTCGATGGTGTCGTTGCCGTCGCCCGGGTTCCACTGGAACACGTCGTTCCCGGCGCCGAGGAACGCGACGTCGTTGCCGTTGTCGCCGAAGACGAAGTCGTAACCGGCGCCGGCGAAGAAGGTGTCGGCCCCCTGGCTGCCGAGGAGCACGTCGCCGCCGTCGCCGCCGTCGATCGTCAGCTTCACGACCCCGGCCGGCAGCGTCGTCGCGGTCACGCCGTCGTCGCCTCCGAGGGCGTTGATGACGAGCGCGTCGTTGGCCCCCTCCGTGGCGGTAACGTTGACGACCGCGTGGAGCCCGAGCACGGAATACGCGCTGCCGGAGCCGAACACGTCGATGACGTCGTCGCCGCCGGTGCCGGTCACAGTCACGGTGTCGGCCGCGGCGTCACCGGCCCCACCGGGGGCCGCGAGGTTCACGTTCACCTGCGTCACGTCGGTGGCGGCCAGGTTTCCGACGGTCACCGTGTCGGTGCCGGCGAACACGTTCAGGTCCACGGCCTCGACGTCGTTCACGTCCATGACGATGTTGCCGAGGTTCCGCGTGAAGCGGAGCCGCCCGCCGTTCGCCGACAGGTCGAATGCCTCGCTCCCGGCGCTACCGTTGAACAGCAGCCGGTCGGTCCCGGCCTCCCCCTCGACCACGTCGCTACCGTCGCCCGGGTCCCACTGGAACACGTCGTTGCCGGCCCCCATCAGGACCACGTCGTTCCCCTGCTGGCCGTCCACGAAGTCGTCTCCGTCGCCGCCGAGGAGCAGGTCCACGCCGTTGCTGCCGAGGATGGTGTCGTTCCCGGTGCCGCCGTCCACGGTGATGGCGATCAGCGCCGCGAGGTTGCCGGTGGCGGAGAAGCGGTCGTCGCCGCCGCTGGCGTTCAGCACCAGCTCCTCGGACGTGCCCACGTCGATGCTGAACGGCGCGGGGTCGAGCCGGTCGAAGCGGACGCGGGTGCCGTTGGCGGTAACGGTGAACACCTCGGCACCGTTTCCGCCGTTCACCTCGACGGTGTCGGTGCCGGCGCCGCCCTCGTTCAGGTCGGTGTCGTCACCCGGGTTCCAGACCATGCGGTCGTTGCCGGCCTCGCCGAACACCTGGTCGTCGGCGTCGCCGCCGGTCAGAGTGTCGTTGTCGGCGCCGCCGAACAGGAAGTCGGCGCCGCCCTTGCCGAGCAGGATGTCGTTGCCGGCCTGGCCGAACAGCATGTCGGCGCCGCTGCCGCCGGTCAGCACGTCGCTGCCGGCGCCGCCGAACAGGTTGGCCCGCGGCAGGGCGCCGTTCGCCTCGTTCAGCGTGATCGTGTCGCTGCCGCCCTGGCCGAACACCTGGACGAGCGACGTGTTCGCCACCGTCGCGGTGCCGCCGGTGACGGCGACCGCGCCGCCGTTGACGAGCACCTTCCCGGCCGCGTCGCGGCTGACGGTGATGGTGTTGTCGAAATTGTCGCCGAAGACGCTGAGGACGCCGGCGGAGAAGGTGGCAACCACGGCCGGCACCTCGCGGGCCTCGAGGCCGTGGACGGCGGGGGCGAACCGCACCGGCCGGCCGCTACGGTACGAGCGGCGGGCGGAGCCGCGGAGGAGGGCACGGAACAGGGCGCGCAGCATGGCGGCCTCCAGGTACAGGGGGTACAACAGACCGGACAGCGGGTGTCGTGTCGGGCGTACCGGGCTAATCCGCGAACGGGCGCGGGCCGGCCAAGATTTTTTTGAGGCGGCGGGCATGGCCGCGAACGACTCGGTGGCGATCCTGATGGACCGGCTCCGCTCCGGCGAGGACGGCGCCGCCCGCGAGGTGTTCGAGCTGTTCACGCACCGCCTCGTCGGCCTCGCCAGGAAGAACCTCGGCGGCCGGCTGGCGGTGAAGCTGGACCCGGAAGACGTGGTGCAGTCGGCCTACAAGAGCTTCTTCCTCCGCCAGCGCGACGGCGGCCTGGACGTGGGGAGTTGGGACGGCCTGTGGGGCGTGCTGACGATGATCACGCTCCGCAAGTGCGCCGACCGAGCGGCGTACTACCGTGCGGGGAAGCGCGACGTGGCCCGCGAGACGGTGACGAACGCCGACGACAGCGTGACGCCGGCCGACCTGGTGCTGGACCGCGAGCCGCAGCCGGACGAAGCCGCGGCGCTCGCCGAGACCGTGGAGGAGCTGTTCCGCAGCCTCGACGACCCCGACGAGCGGGCCATCCTGGAGTTGAGCCTACAGGGCTTCACGGCCGCGGAGGTGGCGGAGCAGTTGGGCCGAGCCGAGCGCTCGGTCCGGCGGTTGCGCGAGCGGCTCCGCAAGCGGCTCGAACGGATGCAAACGGGCGCCGTCTGACGCCCGGATTCAGGCTGGTCGCCGGCGGCCTTGGCGTGTGCCCTTCGGAGCGCCGGCCGGAGCTTGCGGCCGCATACATGAGAGCATCGCCCGCCCCCGGACCGCCCCGATGTCGAGCGCACTCCACTCCGACGGCGAAGGCGTCATCCGCCAGTTCGAGAACGCCTGGCGCGCCGGCCGGCCGGACCTCGCGGCGTTCCTCCCCACCGACACGCCACCGCCGACCGAGCTGCTCCTGGAGCTCGTCCACGTCGATCTCGAGTTCCGCTTCCGCAGCGGCGACGACGCCCGCGTCGAGGACTACCTGCCGCGCTTCCCGGCGCTTGCCGCCGACGCGCTACTGCTCGACCTGATCCGCGCCGAGTTCGCCCTCCGCGGCCGGCACCGCCCGCCGGCCGCGCCCGACGACTTCGCGCGCCGCTTCCCCGAGCACGCGTCCGAGTTCGTCGGTCACAAGAAGCCCGGCCCGCTCTCGCCGACCCGCCCCGCCGGCCCGTCCGCCGAGCCGCTCACGGTCGCGCCCACCATCCCCGGCTACGCCGTCGTCGCCGAGCTCGGTCGCGGCGGCATGGGCGTCGTGTACAAGGCCGACGACCTCATCCTCCGCCGCACGGTGGCCCTGAAGACGCTCGGGTCTGTCCCCGCGGCGGACAGTAAGGCGCGCTTCGCCCGCGAGGCCGAGGCCATCGCCGCGCTCGACCACCCGCACATCGTCCCCGTCTACGAGGTCGGCGAGTGGACGGTACCCGGAATGCCCCCGGTGCCGTTCTTCGTCATGAAGTATTACCCCGGCGGCAGCCTCGACGCGGCCCCCGCCGGCCCCGGCACCGACCCCGCGGCACAGGCCCGCACCGTGGAGGTGATCGCGCGGGCCGTCCACCACGCCCACCAGCGCGGCATCCTCCACCGCGACCTGAAGCCGTCGAACATCTTGCTCGACGACGCCGGCTGGCCGCACGTCGCCGACTTCGGCCTCGCCGGCCGGTTCGACCCGACCGACCCGCGCACGCTCACCGCGGAGGTGGTCGGCACGCCGGCGTACATGTCGCCCGAGCAGGCCCGCTCGCCGAAAGAGGTGACCGTCGCCGCCGACGTGTACGGGCTGGGCGCCGTGCTGTACCACCAGTTCACGGGCAAGCCGCCGTTCGTCGGCGCCACGCCCCTCTCGACGCTGGAGCTGGTGGCGAACGCGGCTCCCGAGCGGCCGACGGCGGTGAACCCGGCCGTGCCGCGCGACCTGGAGACGATCTGCCTGAAGTGTTTGGAGAAGGAGCCGGCCCGCCGGTACGCGACGGCGCTGGACTTCGCGGACGACCTGGAGCGGTGGCGGACCGGCCGGCCGGTGCTGGCACGGCCGACGCCCGGCTGGGAGCACGGCTGGCGATGGGCGCGGCGGCACCCGGTGGTGGCGGCGATGGGCGCCGTCACCGCGGCGGCGCTGCTGCTGGCGGTGGGCGTCCTGGCCCGCAGCAACGCCGAGATTCAGGCGAAGGAGCGCGAGACGCACGAGGCGTACCTCCGCGAGTGCGCCCTCAAGTACAAGCTGTCCGACGCGCTGGCCCGCGAGCAGCAGACGCTCTACCTGGAGCGCGTCGCGTCGGCCGGGCGGCTGGTGTCGTCGAACCAGCTGCCGCAGGCGTGGAAGCTGCTCGACCAGTGCCCGCCCGAGCACCGCGGGTGGGAGTGGAAGTACCTCGACGGCCTACGCCGCGCCGCGCCGCCGGCACTCACCGGCCACGACGCCTGGGTCGCGCACGTCGTCTTCCTCGGCGACGGCAACCTGCTGTCGCTCGACAACAACGGTACCGTCCGCGTGTGGAACCCGGCCGGGGCGACGGTGCGGACGTGGGCCCTCGGCCCGGAGCGCGCCCACACCTTGGCGGCGCACCCGACGCGGCCGTGGGTGGCGGTCTGCGACCCGTGGCGGGTGACGGTGTGGGACGCGGCCGCGGGGCAGAAGGTCAAGATGCTCCCTGCCGACCGCCGCGCCGCGTTCAGCCCGTGCGGCCGCTGGGTGGCCCTCGCCGCGGGCCGCGGCGTGCGCCTCGTCCGCGCCGACGACTGGAAGCAGACCCACGCCCTCGCCGGCCACGCCGCCGACGTGCGGGCCATGACCTTCAGCGCCGACGGCAAGCAGCTCTACACCGGCGACATCGACGGCGTCATCCGCCGCTGGGACGCGGCGACCGGAGAGGTGGTCGGCGAGCCGTGGCAGCGGCCGCGGGCGGTCGCGGGGTTGGCGTTCTCAGGCGACAACAGGTGGCTGCTGGAGGCGCACTCGGAGGGCGTGGTGGTCGTGGACCCGGCCACCGGGCGCCACGTGCGCCGCGTCGCCCCGACCGCGCCGGGCCGGACGCTGCTGGCGGCGTGTCCGGTCTCGGACCGGCTGGCCGTGGTCGGCCCCGACCGCGAGGTCATGGTGTGGGAGTGTGGCGGCGGTGCAGGGCCGGTGTGCCGCGGGCACGCGGCGAAGGTATCCGCACTCGCCTTCTCGCGCGACGGCCGGCGACTCGCCTCCGCCGGCGGCGACCAGACGGTCCGGGTGTGGAACCCCGCGCACGAACCCGGCGTGAGCACGGTGGCGAACGTGCGCGGCGTCGGGTCGCTGGCGGTGGCCGCGTCCCACGTCGCGGTGACGGCCCGAGCGGCCGGCCTCCCCCCGGGCGTGTTCGGTGTGATGGTGTTCGATCCCGCGGGCCGGGTTCGGACCGTCAGCGCCGTCGGCGACTGTGCCGCGAGCCCGGACGGCACCCACTTCGCCGCCGGCCTCCCCGACGGCGGCATGACCTTGTGGGACGCCACGAGCGGCGCCCCGGCTTGGGCGCACGCCGATCCCGATGTCAAGGCGCTGGGCACGGTCATGCGGCTGGCCGTAGCCCCCGGCGGGAAGCGGGTGGCGGCGCGGCCGGCCGGCGGGCAGATAGCGGGGTCTGCCGTCCGCGTGTGGGACGCGACCGGCCGCGGCGTGGACCTGCTCGTCGGCGAGCGGTTCCTGTACGCCCTGGCCTTCTCGCCGGACGGTACACGCCTCGCCGCCGCGACCGCCGGCGGCGCCGGCGTGTGGGACGCGGACACGGGCCAGCGCCAGCCCTGGGCCGACGGGCCGCGAGAGGCCTACGCCGTGGCGTTTGCGCCAGAGGGTGACCGCGTGGCCGTTTCGGAGGCAGGAGCCGTGCGGGTGCGGGAGGTGAAGGCGGGGGCGGTGGTGCAGTCGTTCGTCGGCAGTCCGCTCCGGGTGAACGCGGTGGCGTTCAGCCCCGACGGCTCGCGGCTGCTGACCGGCGGGGCCGACGGCACGGTTCGCGTCTGGGACGTGGCGAGCGGCCAGGAACTGCTGACGCTGACGGCGTCGGACACGGAGGAGGCGACGGCGGTGGCGTGGGTCGGCGGCCGGGTGTATGCGGCCGTCGGCGGCGCCGTCCGGGTGTGGAGCCCGCCGGCGGAGTGACGGACCGGCAGGACCGTCGGGAGCAGTTGGCGGCCGGCTGGAGCGGGGGAACTCGGGGCGAATCTTCTTGCGACCCGGCGCCCCGGCAACCCATAATGCCCCGTCGTTCCCTTGCCCACACCGCGGAGGCCCGGTGCGATTCCCCCTCGGCGAAATGACGGTCGGCGACATCCTCGACCGCGGCCTCAAGCTCCTCTTCGCGCGGCTGCCGGCGTTCTACGCCCTGTACCTCTTCATGCTGGCGCCGGTCATCCTCCTCCAGCTTGTCATCCCCTTCCTGCTGGAGGCCATGATCAACGACCTGAACGCCGCCGGCGCGGGCCAGGGCGGGGCGGCGTTCGACCCGACCAACCTGATCCTGTTCTTCGCCGTGTACATGCTCGCCATGGTGCTCACCATCGTGCTGGTGACCATCGGCAACGCCGCCGTGCTCCACATCATCATGGAGGAGTATCAGGGGAACCGCGTCGGCGTCGGGTCGGCGCTCGGGTACGCCCTGGGCCGGTTCTTCCCGCTGCTCGGGGTGTCGCTGCTGTTCGGCCTGATGGTCGGCGTCGGCATCCTGTTCTGCTGCGTGCCGGGCTTCTACCTGCTGGCCACGTACATGTTCGTGACCCAGGTGGTGGTGCTGGAGCGGCGCGGGGTGGGCGAAGCGCTGACCCGCAGCGCGGAGTTGGCCGACGGCTACCGGTGGCGGGTGCTCGGCGTGTACCTGCTGGTCACCCTGGTCAGCGGCTTCGCCCAGGGGTTCGTGGTGCAGGTACTCGGGTTCGTGCTGCCGGGGCAGGAGATGATCCCCGGCCCCGGCGGGCGGATGCAGATCAAGGTGAACGTCGTCAACTCGATCATCAACACGGTCGTCGGCAACCTGGTGAGCATCGTGTTCAGCGCGTACCTGGCGGTGTGTGTCACCCTGCTGTACCTCGACCTGCGCATCCGCAAGGAGGGCTTCGACCTGGAGTTGGCCGCCCTCCGCGGCGAGGAGGGCGAGTTCGACCCGCCGCCGCGCCGCCGCCGGCCGCGTGACGAGGACGACGATTACGACGACGACGACCGCCCCCGCCGCCGGCGGGACGAGGACGACGACTACGACGACGACCGGGGCCGCCGATGACGCCGCCGGCCCCGGACGCGATCCGCGCGCGGGCGGACGAGGTGTTCAAGCTGCACGAATTCGGCGGCAGCGGAGCGGTGTCGGACTGGCTGAAGTCGGTCCTCCGCGCGCTCGCCGAGTTCTTCCGCTGGCTCGGCTCGCTGTGGGACACCAACCAGCCGCTGTTCTGGACGCTGCTCGTCGGCTGCGTGGTGCTGCTCGGCGCACTGGTCACGCACATCGTGCTTCAACTGCGGTGGGCGTTCGCCGAGGCCGGTCGCGGGCGGGCCGACGCGGCGCGGGCCGAGCGGGCGGCGCGGTCGGAGGAGTACCGGCTGGAGGCGGCACGGCGGGCGGCGGCCGGTGACTACACCGAGGCGGTGCGCTACCTGTTCCTGTCGGTGGTGTACTGGTTCGACGAGGCCGGCCGGGTGGGCTTCCGCAAGGCGTACACGAACCGCGAGTACCTGGAGCTGTCCGCCGACCGGGCCGACGTGCGGTCGGCGCTGCGGGTGATGGTGGACGTGCTGGACGACCACTGGTACGGCCAGACGCCGTGCGGCCGCGGCCGGTACGACGAGTGCCAGGCGGTGTACGCCCGGCTGACGACGTGACCGCGGCGCGCCGAACCGAGCGACAACACGGACCCCGATGGCCCCCGCCCCCGACGCCGTTCCCGGAGACCTTCCCGCCGACCCCGCCTCCCGGTTGTGGTGGGCGGTGCCGGCCGTCGGCTTCCTCGCGCTGCTCGTCGTCGCGCTGTTGTTCGGCGGCGGGCCGCAGAAGGTGGACTTCGGCACCAGCTACGACGCCTCCCCCGCCGGGTTCCGCGCCGCGTACCTCCTACTCGAACGCCTCGGTTACCCGGTCGATCGCTCCCGCCGGCCGCCGGCCGGGGACGCCGTCCGCTGGGTGTTCTACCCCGACCACCTCACCGGCAAGGAAGCGACCGCGCTCGACGACTGGGTGCGGCGCGGCGGCGTCGTCCTGCTGGCCGACGACGAGACGGAAGTGGCGGAGAAGCTCGGCCTTCCTGTCGTCGTGTCCGGCGGGCGGGCGAAGGTGCCGGAGCAGTTCAAGGGGCTGCCGTTCGCCCCCGAATTCCACAAGGGCGACGCCTTCACCGCACGCGCGCCCGACGTGTCGCACGTCCTCGCAGGCGGCACCGAGGTGGACGGCCCGCCCGGCGCCGACGCCTGGGGCACCGTCGGCGGCCGGCCCCTCGTGACGATTCACCCGCGCGGCCGCGGCGAAGTGTGGCTGCTGCGCCGGCCGGACGTGTTCGCCAACGACCACCTTCGCGGCGAGGACAACGCCGTCCTGCTGTGCCGGCTCGCCGACGCCATGCTCGCCGCCCACCCCGACCGCCGCATCGCCTTCGACGAATTCTGCCACGGCCTTCGCGACCGGCCGGACGTGGCCGAGCTGCTGTTCCGCCCGCCGGTGCTGTGGATCACGCTGCAGGCGCTGCTACTGACGGCGCTGGTGCTGTGGCACGCCGGCGTGCGGTTCGGCCCCGTCCGCCCCGACCCGCCGCCGCCGCGCCGGTCGAAGGCCGAGTTCCTCGACGCTCTCGCCGGCCTCCTCGAACGCACCGGCGACCGCGGCGACGCCTTCCGCGCCGTCCGCGACGACCTGCTCCGCCGGCTCGAAGCCGAGTACGGCCTCCCCGCCGGTACGCCGCCCGAGCAGGTGGCCCGCGAGGCCGCCCGCCGGCGCGGGGTGAACCCCGACCCGCTCGTGCGCCTGCTGACCGCGGAGGCGCCGCCCGGCGGCCGCGGGGCGGTGCCGTTCCTCGACGCCCTGAAAGCCCTGGAGACCGCCGCCCGTGAATCCCTCCGACCCCGGCCGCGGGATCGCTGACCTGTTCGCCGCCGCCCGCCGCGAGATCGAAAAGGTCGTCGTCGGCCAGGACGACCTCGTCGAGCAGTTGCTCGTCGCCCTGTTCGCGGGCGGGCACGTCCTCATCGAAGGCCCGCCCGGCACGGCCAAGACGCTCCTCGTGCGGGTGGTGGCGAAGCTGTTCGCGTGCGAGTTCAAGCGCGTGCAGCTCACCCCGGACCTGATGCCCGCCGACATCATCGGCACGAACGTGTTCGACCCGCGCGACCAGTCGTTCGCCTTCCGCCGCGGCCCCGTCTTCGGCGAACTCGTGCTCGCCGACGAGATCAACCGCGCGCCGCCGAAGACGCAGGCGGCGCTGCTCGAAGCGATGCAGGAGCGGCAGATCACGGCCGACGGCGTGTCGCACGCTCTGCCGCCGGCGTTCACCGTGTTCGCCACGCAGAACCCGGTCGAGCAGGAGGGGACGTACCCGCTGCCGGAGGCGCAGTTGGACCGGTTCATGATGAAGGTGCTGGCCGCGTACCCGGACGAGGCCGGCGAAGTGGACGTGCTGCGCGTCCACCAGCGCGGCCTGCGCGTCGAGAGTCTGGACCGGTTCAACCTCCAGCGCGTCGGCGGGGCCGCGGACCTGCTTGCAGCGAGGGAGGAGATTTCGGCCCGCACGATCCGCGACGAACTGCTGGGGTACATCGCACGGGTGGTGCGCGGCACGCGGGAGAACCTGCGCGTCGAGGTGGGCGCGAGCCCGCGCGCCGGGCTGATGCTCCTGACCGCGGCGAAAGCCCGCGCCGCACTGCACGGCCGGCCGCACGTGCTGCCGGACGACATCAAGGCCGCCGCGAAGCCCGTGCTGCGGCACCGCCTGATCCTCAAGCCCGGCGCTGAAGTGGACGGCTTCCGCCCCGACGACGTGCTCGACGAGGTGCTCAGCCGGACGGAGATCCCGCGATGACGCCGGTCCCCTCGCGGCGGCTGCTGGCGGTACTCGCGGCGCTGGCAGTGGCCGCGTTCGCGCTCCTGGTGTTCCCCGCGGCATGGCCACTACTCGTGGCCGCGAACGCCGCCGTGCTGCTGGCGGCGCTGCTCGATCTGGCCATGTCGCCGCGGCGTGGGATGGTGCGCGCCGAGCGGCTGGCGCCAGAGCGGATGGCGGTGCGGGCCGAGGCGCACGTCGCGGTCGTGGTGCGGAACCGGTCGCGGCAGTGGCTGCGGGTGAAGGTGCGCGAGTCGGTCCCGGCCGGGTTCCGCGACGGCGAGACAGAGGCGGAGTTGCTGGTGCGGCCGGAGGGGGCCGAGCGCTGGGAGTACGCGGTGACGCCGCGGTCGCGCGGCCGCTACGAGTGGGGGCCGCTGTCGCTGCGGTATCGCTCGACGTTCGGGCTGTGGGAGCTCCCCGCCGGCGAGCCCGCGAGCGGTGAAAGCCGCGTCTACCCGAACCTGTCTCAGCTGGAGCGGTATCACCTGCTGGCGCGCTCCGACCGACTGGCCGCGCTCGGCATCCGCCGCGTGCGGTTCCGCGGCGGCTCGACCGAGTTCGAGTCGCTGCGCGAGTACACCCCGGGCGACGACGTGCGGCAGGTGGACTGGATGGCGACCGCCCGCCGCGCCCGGCTCACGGTGCGGCACCGCGAGGCCGAGCGGAATCAGACCGTGATCCTGTTCGTGGACTGCGGCCGGTTGATGAACGCCACCGAGAACGGCACGTCGAAGCTCGACTTCGCCGTGGACGCGGCGCTCTTGCTGGCGCACGTGGCGCTGGCCCGCGGCGACCGCGTCGGGCTGTGCGCCTTCAGCGGCACGGTTCACGCCTGGCTGCCGCCGCGCGGCAACCTGGCGCAGAACCGGCTCATCGCCGAGACGCTGTACGCGCTGGCCGGCGACTTCACCGAGACGGACCACGCGCGGGCGCTGAAGTTCGTGGGCGCCCGCTACCCGAAGCGGTCGCTGCTGGTGGCGCTGACCGACTTCGTGGACGCCACCACCGCCGCGGACATGGTGGCGCACCTGCAGCTGGCGGCGCGGCGGCACGTCGTGCTGTTCGCGGCGCTGAAGGACGCCTTCCTGGCGCGGGCGGCGGCGGACGTGCCGACGACGGCACTCGAGGGGTTCCGCAAGGCGGCGGCGGTGGGGCTGCTGCGGGAGCGGGCGGAGGTGCTGGAGCAGATCCGCCACGCCGGCGGGCTGGTGGTGGACGCCGAGCCGGACGGCGTGACGCCGCCGCTGGTGAACGGCTACCTGGAGGTGATGCTCGGCGGGAAGCTCTGACCACGCCCTGCGAACGCCACGTACCCCGCAAACAGCCCGCCCGTCGCCGCGGCCGTCGCCCACCGCACCGCGGCCCCAAAGTGCGGAGTCACGAACGCCTCGATCACCCCCGCCACCAGCAGCATGAGCACCGCCCCCGCCAGCAGCCGAAAGGCGTCGCCGCTCGCCGCCCGCAGCGCGTCGGCCCGCGGCAGCCGGCCCGGCGCCAGCACCGCCCACCCGAGCCGGAACCCGCCGCCCGCGGAGACGCAGATGGCACTCAGCTCCAGCACGCCGTGGGTCATAATCAGCGAGTAGAAGCCGACGAGGTAGCCGCCGTTGTACACCAGCCCGGTCAGGGTGCCGAGCATTCGGCCGTTGTACACCAGCAGCAGCACGCCGAGAAAGCAGCCGGCCGCGCCCAGGCCGAACGCCAGAATGGCCACCTTGACGTTGTTCCCGATAATCGTCACGGCCACCAGCGGGCTCTCGGCCGTGCTGAACGTGAAGTTGCCGCGGTACTCGCCCTCCTGCTTCTCCAGCCGCAGGTTCTCGTACTCGACGACGCGCTCGTCGAACAGCGAGTAGGCGACCTCAGGGTCGCGGACGACGGCCAGCCCGGACGCCAGCGTACTGAGGACGAACACGAGCGTCGCCGCCGCGACCGGCCGCCAGTTCCGCCGCAGTGCGCGGGCGAACCCGCCGGTGACGAACTCGACCACCGGCCGGAAGCGGACCCGCTCGGTGGCGTACACTTGCCCGTGGGCGCGGGCGGCGAGCATGTTCAGGTACTGGATTCGAGCGGGGTCGTCGCCGGCGGCGCGGGCGTGCGACAGGTCGATGGTCACCTGGCGGTACAGCCGGCACAGCTGGCGGACGTCGGCGGGGGCGAGCTTGGCGGCGCCGCGGTCGAGGAGCCGGCGGAGTTCGTCCCAGCGCTGGCGGGGGGCGGGTCGCATTCGCACTCCGGGCTGGAACCGGGGCCGAGTATACCAGGGCGCGGGGGCGGCGGCATGCGCTGGACCGACGAAATGCGGGTGGACACGCCCGAGCAGATCGGCCTCGACTTCGAGCTGGCCGGCCTCGGCTCCCGGCTCGTCGCCGCTTTCGTGGACGGCGTCCTGAAGGTGCTCCTGGGGTTCGTCGTCGGCACCCTCGGCCTCGTGCTCGTGGCGCTGCTCACCACGGCGAGCCCGTTCGACGGCTCGCCGACGCTGGTGGTGGCGCTGATCGCCGGGTTCTTCACGGCGCTCTCGCTCGGGTACGGCGTCTACTTCGAGGCCCGCTGGAACGGCCAGACGCCGGGGAAGTGGTTCGCCCACGTCCGCGTCGTGCGGCTCGGCGGCGGGCCGGTTGACGCCACCGCCGCGGCCGTCCGCAACGCGCTGGCGCTGGTGGACCAGCTGCCGATCTTCTACGTCCTGGGGGCAACGCTGGTGCTCCTGACGACGAACCGCCAGCGACTCGGCGACCTGGCGGCGGGCACGGTGGTGATCCGCGAGCGGTACGCCGCCGACGCCCCGGACTCGGCCGAGGAGTTGCTGGAGTACGCGACGGCGGACGTCGCCTTCACACCGGCGCAATTGGCGACGCTGGCCCCGGACGACCGGGCCGTGATCCGGGCGTTCCTGCAGCGCTACCCGGACATGGACCGCGCCGGCCGGGAGCGGCTGGCGGTGCGGATGGCGGCGCGGTTCCACCGCACGACCGGCTACGCCGCCGCCCGCCCGCCCGACGACGGCGAGGCGCGGGCGTTCCTGGCGTCGCTGTTGCGCGACCTGGAGCAGTACCGCCGGCACGGGTGAGATGGCGTCGGGAAATGCCGACGCCCGCGGTCCCGGGGCCGCGGGCGGGGAATGAGTGCGTTCGCGGACGGGATCAGTCAGGACACGGCGGGCAAAGGTGCCGGGCCGTCCGGCCGCTGCTGGTTCAGGGGCAGCAGCTCCTGTCGGTAGATGGCCACCTCACGTGGCGCCTCGATGCCGAGCCGAATCTTGCCGCGGTCGATGTCCACGACCGTGATGCAGATGTTGTCGCCGATGTAGATCTTCTCGCCGAGTTTCCGACTCAGGACCAGCATGATGTGACTCCTCCAGTGAGCCCCGGTCGTCCGCAAACGCTCCGCAATTCTACGCCACGTTTGCGGGCACGCTCCCGAGGCCGGGAAAAACCCTCCGCGTCCTCCCCGGCCACGCTAGCACACCCGCTACGCCCGGCGCAAGTCGCATTCGGGCCGGCGCAAGAGTTTTCCCAACCCGTCCCACGACCGCCGCTTGCGGCCGATGCGGGGGACAGCCCCGCCGGATCTGAGGACACACGAAGGGACAGAAAGGCGCGGCGTGGCCGCTACCACCGGCGCAACCGCGCCACGATCGGACACCCGGTTCCTGGGACGGCGTGACAGCGCGGCGTCACAACCGGAACACTCCGCACGTTACACCCGCGTCAGGGTGCTCGCAGCGGCGGCAAGGAGCTCGGTGTCGTCGTTGCTGTCCAGCGACGCGAGGTTCTGCCGCACCCGCCGGGCGGCCAGCGCCAGGAAGTACCGGCCGGCCGCGGCGTCGGCAAACGGGTCGGCTGAAGCTGCGGCCTCGAGGTGATCCAGCCGCGCCAGCACACACGCCGACACGTACAGGTCGATGGCCACGTCCGCGATCCGCTCGTGGACCAGCTGCGCCTGCGCGAACGTGGCCTCGTCCTTCAGCGACATGAATACGTGCGGCAGCTTCAACCCGAAGTCGCGGATCATCTTCCCCAACTCGTCGGCCGCCGGCTTCAACTCCGCCGCCTTCACCGGCACCGGCGGCGCCGACGTGGTCAGCCAGGGGACCGTGAGGCGGCCGACGACGCCGAGTGACGCGCCGATGTTGCGGAGGCTCCACTTGCCGCGGAGCATGTCGGCGCGCAGCCCCTGCAGCATCATCCCTGGGCCGCGGCAGCCGACCACGGCGATGAACGCCTTTAGCACGTCGTTCGCACCCTCGCCGATGGTGTTGATGCGGGCGTCGCGCATCCACCGCTCCACCGGCTGGTCGCAGAAGTAGCCCTTGCCGCCGTACACCTGCAGCGTGTCGTTCACGACCGTCCACAGGTGCTCGGTGGCGAACACCTTGAGGATGGCGGTTTCGAGCATGTAGTCGGGCGAGCCCTTGTCGATGAACGCGGCGCACTCGGTGGTGGCGGCCTCCATGGCGAACACGTTCGCGGCGGCGAAGGCGATCTTCTTCCGCACCAGCTGGAACTCGGCGAGCGGCTGCTGGAACTGGACGCGGCTCTTGGCGTGAGCCGTCATCGCCTTGAGGCACACCTTGGCGTGCCCCGTGCAGGTGGCGCCGAACGTGACGCGGCCGTAGTTGAGTACGGTGAGCGCCGCCTGCAGGCCGCGGCCGAGCTGGCCGAGGATGTTCTCCTTCGGCACACGCATGTCGGTGAAGCGCATCTTGCCGGTGGCGGTGCCGCGGATCCCGCACTTCTCGGCGCGGGCCTCCAGCACCTCGAAGCCCGGCATGTCGGGCGTCACGAGGAACGCCGTCACCTTCGTGGCCTGCGGGTCTTCGGGCGTCGGCGCCGGGGTGCGGGCCATCACCGTGAGGATGTGGGCGATGCCGCCGTTGGTGATGTAGTGCTTCGTGCCGTTGAGGACGAACGCGGAGCCGTCCGACGTGGGCTTCGCGGTGGTGCGGACGCCGCCGGCGTCGGACCCGGCCTCGGGCTCGGTGAGGGCGAAGGCGCCGATCTTCGAGCCGTCGTACAGCCCGGGCAGCCACTTCGCCTGCTGCTCTTTCGTGCCGAACAGTACGAGTGCCCGGACGCCGATGGAGTGGTGGGCGTTCACGAACACGGCGACGCCGGCGTCGTGCCCGCCGAGTACCTCCATCGTCTTGAGGTACTGCTGCTGGTTGAAGCCGAGGCCGCCGTACTCCAGCGGGATGGTGAGGCGGTACACGTCGAGCTCGGCGAGGCCTTTCACCACGGCGTCGGGGATGCGCGCCTCGCGGTCGATCTTGGCGGCGTCGATGTGGCGGTCGGCGTAGTCGCGGACCTTGGCCGCCATCTCGTCCGCGGCGGCCTGCTTGTCGGCCGGCAGGGTGGGGTACGGAAAGAGGAGTTCGCCCTTGAACTGGCCGTAGAAGAGCGCCTTGGCGAAGCCGACGTCGGGGCCGGCGATGAGTTCTTCGACCTGCTTCCGCTGGTCGGCGATCTGGGCGGCGGTGAGTGCCATCGGGTCGGCCCTCGGACGGGGGGCGGGGACGTGGAATGGTGTATTCTACCGCGGCGTCACCCGACACGCCGCAGCAGCTCGCCGAGTACGTCGCCGTCGCTCGGGTAGTCGGTCGGCAGGATCACCCGCAGCGGGATCGGCACCTCGTCCATCCGGTACGCCGTGCCGGGGCGGTGCACGCCATACACCGCCGTCGTGAACCGTACCGCGGGTCGCAAGTCTGTGTCGGCGTCGGGCGCGTCCAGCAGGATGACGGGGATTCGCTCCAGCTGCGCTCGCGCCGCCGGCGGCAGGTCGGCGACCGTCTCGCCGCCGACGACCAGGCACACGTCTACCTCGCCGCGGGCCAGCAACTCGGGGCCGGTGAACTCGCCGGGGTTGTAGCGCGGGTAGCCGCGGGCCAGGTTCACGCCGAACGGGTAGCCGGTCTGCCACGCGAGCACCGAGTCGGCACCGGCCACGTCGCCGAACCGCCGCATCCGCCGGGCGTAGAACCGCGTGTGCGCGTTCAGGTCGGTGACGAGTTGCAGCAGCGCCTCGACGGTGCGGTGCGCCAGCGGCTCGCGGGTGATGCCGCCGCCGAAGAAGACGATGCCGCACCGGCAGCCCTTCATCCGTCCCGCCAGTTCGGCCCAGGGCTCGGGGGCGGCCGTGCCCGTGGTTTCGATCCCCTTCACCAACAGGCGCAGCTGCCACAGCGCCTCCCAGTGCCGGCCGGGTTCGACGCGGATGAACTGGTCCGCCAGCTTCACCGTCTCCGTCTCGCGGTCGTCCACGACGACGACGTAGCGGTCGCGGCGACCGCCAGGCACAAACCGCCCCACGGGGTCGGCCGAGTACCGCTCCAGGTGCCGCGGGTGCGTCACCGACGGGTTCGATCCCCAGAAGATTACCAGGTCGGCCCGGTTCCGCACCTCGCCGAGCGTACACGTCGATTCGCCCACCTGCTGCAGTGCCATCAGCGACGGCGCGTGCCCCGTGCTGGCGGTGGTGTCGATCGTGGCGCCGATCCGGTCGGCCAGCGCCGTCGCGGCGCGCTGGCCTTCGGTGGTGCTGCGCGACAGGCCGTAGATCAGCGGGGCGCGCGACTCGCGCAGCAAACCGGTGGTCCGGGCGAACGCCGTCTCCGCCTCGACCGCCACACCGTCGACGAGCGCGGCCGGCGGGCGGTGCGTGTTCTGGGCGCGGAGCCACGGGTCCGACAGCGCGCACGTCCCCGTGGCGGCGACGACGCGGCCGGCGTCCACGGTCACGGCGAGGTCGTCACACACGCACCCGCACACGGTGCACGCCACGTCGCGAATGGTCTCGGGCATCGGCTCGCGGGGGTTACTGGGCGGGGACGGCGAACTTCTGCACTCGCTGGTTGCCGGCGTCGGCGACGTACAGGAACCCGCTGCGGTCGAACGCCATCCCGTGCGGCCGGGCCAGCTCGCCGGGCTTCTTACCCGATTCGGTGATGCCGAACAGGTACTTCCCGCCCGCGGTGAACGCCTGCACCCGGTCGTTCAGGCTGCTCACCCAAACACGGTCGTGCTTGTCCACCGCGACGGCGACCGGGCCGAAAGCGTTCTTCCCGCTGCCGAACTCGTGCGCCCCGAACCCGCCGGGGCCGTCGCTGGTGTCGGCCCACGCGGCGAGCGGCTTGCCGTCGGCTGTCAACTGTTGGACGCGACCCGGAGCACCCTCGGTGGCGTAGAACCGGCCGGCGGAATCGCGGGCCAGGAAGTGCGGCCCGCCGAACCGCGACCCGGCCGACTCCTTCCCGCCGAACTTCCCCGGCTCGGTGCCGTGGCCGCCCCACTGGCCGAGGTACTTGCCCGCGGCCGTGAACCATTGAACGCGGTGGTTCCCCTGGTCGGCCACGTACACGGTGCCGTCGGCGAGCAGGACCAGCCCGCCCGGCTGTCGCAGCTCGCCGTCGCCGGTCCCCTTCGTGCCGAACGAGCGGAGCAGCTTGCCGTCGGGCGTGTAGGCGGCGACCTTGTGCTGCTGCATGAACGACAGGTAGATGGTGCCGTCGGCTGCGACCGCGACGCCGCCGGCCTGCGTGCTCTTGCGTTTGGGGTCGTCCCACGGCAGGTCGAACCCGCCGAGGAGCTTGCCGGCGGTGGTGAACCGCTGGACGCGGGCGTTGTTCAGGTCGGTGACGACCACCTCGTCGGCCGGCGTGACGGCGATGCCGATTGGTGAGTAGAACTCGCCCGGCCCTGCCCCCTTCTTCCCCCAGGCGAGGACGAACGTCGGCCCGCGCGGCTCGGCGGCCGGCAGCGCCCCGCCGAGCGGCACGGCGAGCGCGGCCGCCAGGCCGACGGCGACGACGCGGAAGGGGTTCGCCACAGGGTTGCCTCCGGGGTGGCCTTACCCTCGACCCGCGGCGGGCGGGCGGGTGAACTGCTCCAACACCGATTCCACGATCAGGATCAGTTGTACCCGGCGGCTCACGTTGGCGTCGGCCTCCACGCACCGATCGATCAGCTCCAGCAGCCGGTCCGGGCCGACGCGCCGGGCGAACGCCGCCAGCCGGTCGGCCTCCGCCGCGTCCAGGTCGTGGTCGTCGGCGCCGACGCTGAACCGCAGCGCGTGCCGCACCGCCTCCACCAGGAAGCCGACGGCCAGCGACGCCCGCAGCCGCTGGGCGGCGGTGTCCTTGCCGGCGTCCTCGTGGAACGCCTGCCACGCCTCGGAGAGGGCCGCGAAGTTCGGCCGCGGCGCCGTCACCCCTTCGACCAGCGCCTTGCGCAGTTCCCACACCGCGGGGTCTGCGAGCGCAAGCGCCCGGCCCGCGCTGCCGCCGCCGAGCCTCACAAGGCGGTCGAGTTGGTCGGCCGCCACACCCTCGGCTTCGAGCACGGCCCGCTGGTCGGCGGCGCCGAGCGGCGCGAACCGAACCACCTGGCAGCGCGAGAGGACCGTCGGAAGTTGTTGATCGGTGCCGGTGGCCAGCAGTAGCAGGAGCGAGCCGGGGGCGGGTTCTTCGAGCGTCTTCAGAAAGCTGTTGGCCGACTCCTCGTTGAAGTCGTCGGCATCGAGGACGATGCCCACCTTGCGGCGGCCGCGGGCGGGCTTGAGCGACATGCGGGTGCAGAACTCGCGCATCGCCTCGACGGGCAGTTCGTGCTTCCCCTCGGGCGTAGACAGCGTCAGCACGTCGGGGTGGGTGCCGGCCGTCACTTGGGCGCAGCTCGGGCAGTGGTCGCAGGCGGCGAGCGCGGCCGGCGGCTTCTCGCACAGCAGCGCCCTGGCCAGCTCGGTGGCGAACAGTCGCTTGCCGACGCCGTCGGGGCCGACGAGGAGGTAGGCCTGCCCGAGGCGGCCGCGGGCGGCGGCGGCGCGGAAGGCGGCGAGCGCGGCCGACTGGCCGCGGAGGCGGGACCAGGACATGAATCCCCTGCGTCTTCCGGGCTCCCACGCCCCAGACGGTTCGTCCCCCCTATCGTAGTGTCGCGCCCGCGGTTGTCCGCGACCCCGGCCGCTCCCGTATACCAACGGAAACCTGCCGAGGTTCCCGCCATGACCCGCGCCCTCTCCCTGGCGATCCTGCTCGCCGCACTCCCGACCCGCGCCGCGGACCCGCCCCCGAGGCTGTTCGAGCACCCCAACCTCTTCGCGTGGTGCATCGTCCCGTTCGACGCCAAAAAGCGCGGCCCCGAGGAGCGGGTCGCCATGCTGAAGCAGCTCGGGTTCACGAAGTACGCCTACGACTGGCGCGCCGAACACCTCCCCACCTTCGACCGCGAAGTCGGCCTGCTGAAGCAGCACGGCATCGAGCTGACGGCGGTGTGGTTCCCCGCGAACCTCGGGGCCGACGCGCGGGCGCTGCTCGACGTGATCGTCAAGCACAAGGTGACGCCGCAGCTGTGGGTGACGATGGGCGACCCCGGCGGCGCCGACCAAGCCGCGAAGGTCGCCAACGCCGTGAAGGTGCTTCGCCCGATCGCCGACGAGGCGGCCAAGTTCGGCTGCAAGGTCGCACTGTACAACCACGGCGGCTGGTTCGGCGAGCCCGCCAATCAGGTCGCGGTCGTCGAGGCTCTCAAGCTGCCGAACGTCGGCATCGTCTACAACCTGCACCACGGCCACGACCACCTGCCGCGCTTCCGCGAACACCTCGCCGCGATGCGGCCGCACCTGCTGGCGCTGAACCTCAACGGGATGCTGCCCGACGGGGAAAAGTTAGGGAAGAAGATTCTCCCGCTCGGCGTCGGAACGCTCGATCTGAAAATGCTCCGCGACATCGCCGCCGGCGGCTACGCGGGTCCGATCGGCATCCTCGGCCACACGCAGGATGACGCCGAGGCGCGGCTGCGCGACAACCTCGACGGCCTGGCGTGGCTCCGGCCGCAGCTCGCCGGCACGCCCGCGGGGCCGTTCCCGAAGCTCCGCACGCACCCGGGTCGGCCGTAAGGTTTACCCCGCCCGCACCACCGGCGCGCCGACGGGCTCTGAGTCGTGGTTCTGACACGTCGGCGCGCTGCGGGGCACGGGGGCGGGGCGGTAGAGTGACGCTCCCGGGACGGGGCGCGGGGGCGCCTCATCGCGGGAACGGGGGCGACATCATGACCACGCAAGTGGAACTGCTACCGGCCGACGTCTTCGCCGGCGTGTGGAACAAAAGCGGCTCACTCGAGGAAGCAGCGACGAAGGTGAAGGAGATGGTCGGCGGCCGCGCCCCGCGGTGGGCGGTGCTGGCAAGGGCCACGGCAATGCGGAAGGCGGGGGCGGACCTGAAGCGGTTCCCGATCGGCGACAAGTAAGGGGGACGGCGATGGCGGTGGTCCACGTCTCGGCGCACCCGCTGGTCCGGCACAAGGTGGCCCGGCTCCGCGCCGCCGACACCAAACCGCCGGAGTTCCGCGACCTCGTCGCCGCCATCTCGCGCGTCCTGTTCCTCGAAGCGACGGCCGACCTGCCGCTGCGGCCGGTGCCGGTCCGCACGCCGCTCGCCGACACCACCGGCGAGGAGATCGCCGCCCGCGTCGGGCTGGTGCCGGTACTGCGGGCCGGGCTCGGCATGGCCGACGCCATGCTCCAGGCGCTGCCGGAAGCCAGCGTGTGGCACCTCGGCCTGTACCGCGACCACGCCACGCTGAAGCCGGTGACGTACTACAACAAGCTCCCCGCGCAGCCGGACATGGACGTGGCGCTGGTGCTCGACCCGATGCTCGCCACCGGCGGGAGCGCCGTCGCGGCCATCGACATCCTCAAGAAGGCCGGCATCGCCCGGGTCGTGTTCGTCGGCCTGATCGCCGCCCCGGAGGGGATCGCGGCGCTCGTCGCGGCTCACCCGGACGTGCCGCTCTACCTCGCCGTGCGGGACGAGAAACTCAACGACATCGGCTACATCCTGCCGGGGCTGGGCGACGCGGGCGACAGGCAGTTCGGGACGCGGTGAGGTGGAAAAGAGCGGGTCGGCCCGGCGGGCCGGCGTGAGCCGGTCCGGGGGTGCAACAGGACACGCCGACGTTGCCGCCGCGCGCCCCGGGGATGAACGGGGTTTGCACCACGTCAGCCCTTCGGCAGCCAGGCGACCTCCAACCCAATTTGGGGGGAGTTGGAGGCCCGTAGCTTTGCGCCCCCGCCTCGCGACGGGTTAGCCCTTTCGAGGATGAAAGGTGTTGGCGCCCCCGGTCCCGCCGGGGCCGACCCCGGCCGTGCAGCCAAAACCCGCACAGCCGTTCGCTACAAGTCCTTAGAACCGGTTCCGGCTCGCCGCAACTCGCCAACGCCAGTTTATCCTCGAACCAAAATTCTTGTTTCCGGCCGAGGGGGGTCGATCCGCGGAACCATGTCACCGACTCATAAAAATCACTGTCGGAACGTCGACCTCAGTTCCACTGCGCCACCTCCCGCAAGGCCTGCGACAGAAACCCGCCCACCGTCTCGACATCGGACGCCCCCGGCGCCGCGGCGAGGTACGCTCGCAGGTGGGGCACGGCCCGACCCGGCCGACCCGCGTGGATCAGGCACACGCCCAAATCCCGCCGCTGATCCGCGTCCTTCGGAAGGAGGGACACCAGTCGCTCCGTCGTGCGGGCGGCGCGGGCGAAGTCGGCCGTCTTCAGGTAGACGCTCTTGAGATTCGTCAGCAGCCGCACGGCCACGGCGGCGTTCGGGGCGGCCGCCATCGCATCGGGCGTGAGCTCGAACGGCCGGCCGGTCGCCTCCTCAACCAACTTCGCGCAGTCGGCGGCGTCGAGGAAGCGGCCGGCGTGGAAGGGGTCGAAGAACACCGCGGCGCCGTCCTCCCCCACCACCTTCGCCACGAAGTGCCCCGGCAGGCCGACGCCCTCCACGGTCAGGCCGGCGCGGGTGCCAACGGCCGCGGCCACGAGCGACAGCGTGATCGGCAGGCCGAGTTTGCGGTCGAGTACGTCGTTCAGGTAACTGTTCCGCGGGTCGTAGTAGTCGGCCTGGTTGCCGGCGAATTCCTCGTCGGCGAACAGGAGGTGCGTGAGCTCAGCGGCGTCGGCGGTGAGGCGGCCGGTGAGCCGCTGGGCGAGGCGGTCGGCCAGGTCGTCGAGGCGGGCGAGGTAGACGGCCGGGTCGAGGTCGGGGTACTCGTCGCGGGCCAGGTGGAGGGCGAGCTCGGCCAGGTCGGCGGGGTGGTGCGGGTCGGCGGCGAGGGCCGCGAGGGTGGCGGGGAGGTCCATGCCGGCATCATACGCCGCGGGCTCGCCTCACTCCTCCCCCGCCACCCACGGCCGCGTCAGCCGGTACACCGCCACCCGCAACCGGGGGTGGTCGCGGCCCACCACCGGCTCGGTCCCGCCGTACAGGTTCGGCACCGTCTGCGCCTTCAGCCCGTCGTCCCACACGAACTCCGCCACCACCTCGGCGCCGGCGGGCGGCTCGGGCGGGAACCACAGCCACCCCGCGAACGGGCGCGGGAAGTCCGCTTCGGCGGGGAAGCGCGGCAGCACCAGGTAATCTCCCTCGGACAGCCGTGACGCCCCGACCACGGCCGGCGTCATCCCCGCGCGCTCGCAGTAAAACTGGAAGCCCCAGTGCCCGACGTACCACGCCCGACTCCCCGCAGGAATCACGGCCGCGGCCCGTTCGGCGAGCACCTTCTCCGGCAGCGCGTCGTACCCGTCCAGCGCCGCCAGCAGCACGCCGGCGCCGACGCCGAACGGGACCACCCACCGCGCCGGCGGCCGCGCCGGGGTGCGGCTCACGACCCGCGCCGCCAGCACGCCGACCGCCAGTGACACCCCGATGACACGCCGCGCCGCCGGGAACGGTGTCATACCGAAGTAGCCGCCCAGTTCTAGCAGCACCCAGCCGACCACGAACCAGTTCCCGGCGTCGCGCGCGTCCCGGCGCCCCAGCAGCCGCAGCGCCGCGGCCAGCGCCGTGAGCAGCACGGCGGCGCCGGTCGTGCGCCACACCAGCGTCGGCAGCGTCAGCTTCGGGTGCTCCCTGGTGCCGACCAGCACCGCGTCCGCGCCGGACGTGACGGCGATGAGCGCCGCACCGATCAGCCACAGCACCGCACCGCCGGCGATGAGCCCGCGCGGCAGGCCGAGCGAGCGCTGGGCGTACAGCGCGAAGCCGACGCCGAGCACGCCGAGGTGCCCGGCCAGCGGCGCCACCAGGTCGAACTTGTCGGCGAGCCAGCCGTCTTCGGAAGCGGCCTGCTGCCCCGCGTGGTGGAGGAAGTGCGACGTGCCGTACTTCAACTGCACGAGCCCTTCCCACGCCGCGAACCCGCCGGCGGCCGCAGCGACGGCGACGACGGCGAGCGCGAGTCGGCGGTGCGTCAGGCCGTACCAGCCGAGCACGGCGGGGGCGACGAGGGCGGTGTATTTGGTCTGCATCGCCAGCGCCGCGAGTAGGCCCGCGCCGACGGCGAGGCACCACGAACCGCGGTCGGCGGCGCGGGCGAACACGGCCAGGGCCGCAAGCCCGAGCGCCGCCGCGGGCACGTCGAGCATCAGGTTCACCATCGGCAGCACCGCCGGCGACAGCACGATCAGCGGCAGCGCGGCGGCTTCTGTTCCGGGGGCGAAGCGGCGCAGCAAGTCGCGCAGGGCCCACGCCAGCAGCCACGCGACGGGGAACAGCCACAGCTTCAGCAGCACGGGTTCGACGCCGACGACCCGCACGCCGGCGGCCAGCCAGTACGGCAGGACAGGCGGACAGAGGATGTCCATGGCCGGCTCGGGGGCGTCGTACCAGAAGAGCTCGAAGCCGTACGGGTCGGCGGGGGCGGCGGCGATGTGCCGGGCGAACGCGAGGTACGCGGTGTCGTCCACGACGACCGGCTTGGCGGCGTTGGCGAGCGTGACGACTCCCGCCAGGATCAGCAGCCTGGAATTCACGCGATCGCCTTGGGTGTCGCGTGAGGGGGTGAAGGGGTGAAGGGGTGGAGGGGTGACGAAAACACCCGCACGCACCCCTTCACCCCTACACCCCTTCACCCCTTCATCTCCCCCGCTGGCCGGCGGGCTGCTAAAATACGCCCGTGGGCTACGGATTCCACACCCCAGATGGGTCGCCGTTGACGGACAACGCCCTCCACGCCTACCTCCTCGGTCGGCTGGACTTCGACGCCCTCCTGCCGCTGCAGCGGCGCGTCGCCTACGACATCACCGGCGAACCCGGCAGCGGCGCCGTCCTCGTCTGCGAGCACCCGCCCGGCATCACCGTCGGCCGCGAGGGGAGCCGGGCGCACGTGCGGCCCGAGCCCGAAGAACTCACCGCCCGCGGCTGGCCCGTCCGCTGGGTCGCCCGCGGCGGCGGCGTCCTGCTCCACCTCCCCGGGCAGGTCGCGTGTTACCCCGTCCTGCCGCTCGCCGAGCTGAACCTCACGCCGGCCGCGTACGTCGCCGAATTGCAAGCGCTCGTGATCGACGTACTCGCCGCCTGCGCCCTTCACGGCGAAGCCGATCCCAACGCGCCCGGCGTGCGCGTGAACGGCCGGCGCATCGCCCATGTCGGCGCCGCGGTTCGTGGCGGCGTCACGGCGTTCGGGCTCGTGCTGAACGTCGATCCCGACCTGGAGCCGTTCCGCGCCGTCCACTGCGACGGCGACCCGCAGCCGATGACCTCGGTGCAGCGCGAGTCGCCGTCGCGGGTGCGGATCGCCGGCGTCCGCACGCAGTTGGTGGAAGCGGTCGCGGCCCGGTTCGGGTTCGCCCGCGTGTCCCTGTTCCACACCCACCCGGGGCTCGCCCCCCGGCCCGAGGCCCATGCGCGCGCTACCGGTACTCGATAAGCCGACCGCCCCCGGCCGCCTGCCGGCGTGGCTGAAGCGCCCGCTGCCGAAGGGCAACGGCAACGCCTTCACGCAGACGCTGCTCGACGACCTGAAGCTCGAAACGGTCTGCGAGAACGCCAAGTGCCCGAACCGGCCCGAGTGCTGGAGCCGCCGCACCGCCACGTTCATGGTGCTCGGCAACGTCTGCACCCGCCCGTGCGGCTTCTGCTCGGTCCCGAAGGGCGAGCCGCTCGCCGTCGAGACCGACGAGCCCGAGCGCCTCGCGGAAGCGGCCGTGCGGCTGGGGCTGAAGCACGTCGTGATTACTTCCGTGACGCGGGACGACCTGCCGGACGGCGGCGCGAGTCACTTCGCGGCGTGCGTGCGGGCGGTGAAGGCGCGGATGCCCGCGGCCGCGGTCGAGGTGCTGACACCCGACTTCGGCGGCAACGCGGCGGCGATCGACGCCGTGGTGGCGAGCGGCCCCGAGGTGTTCAACCACAACATCGAGACGGTGCCGCGGCTGTACCGCGCCGCCCGCGGCCGCGCCGAGTACCGCCGCAGCCTCGACTTGCTCGAGCGCGTGAAGAACACGGCCCCCGCGATGGTGACCAAGGCCGGCCTGATGCTCGGCGTCGGCGAGACGATCGACGAGCTGTTCGACGTGCTGGCCGACCTGCGCGCGATCCGCTGCGACGTGGTAACGCTCGGCCAGTACCTGGCGCCGACGTACAAGCACAGCCTGCCGGTGGCGCGGTACGTGCCGCCCGCGGAGTTCGACGACATCGCCGCGAAGGCGCGGCTGCTGGGCTTCCAACAGGTGGTGGCGGGGCCGTTCGTGCGGTCCAGCTACCACGCCGACGAGATGGTGCCGACCCGTGCCGCGAGTGCCGATTGAGCTGCCGGACCTGGGCGCCCCGCGGGCCGTGCTGAGCCTGTGGTACGCCCGCGTCGGCGACCGCGTGTTCGCCGGCGACCGCGTCGCCGAGGTGCTCATCCCCGGCGCCACCGTGGACGTGCCGGCGCCGGTCGGCGGCGTGGTCGCGGCGCAGGCGGTGCTGGCGAACGACCCGCTGGTAGCTGGACAGCTGATTGGGGAAATCCAGGAAGATTAACCACAGAGTCACAGAGGGCACAGAGAAGAAGACAGAAGGCAGAGACAAAACCAATTTAGAATCTTCGTTCTCCCTCGGTATTTGGTTCTCTCTCTGTGTCCTCTGTGACTCTGTGGTGAATCCTCTGTTCCCGACCATGCCCAAGCCCGCGTTCCTCTCGCTCGACGGCCCCGACGGCACCGGCAAGTCCACGCAGCACGCGCTGCTGGTCGACTGGCTGGCCGCGCAGGGCGTGCCCGTCACGGCCTGCACCGACCCCGGCGGCACCGCCCTCGGCCAGCAGCTGCGGCAACTCCTGCTGTTCGGCCGCGACCACCGCATCGCCCTGCCGGCGGAGGCGATGCTGTTCATGGCGTCGCGGGCGCAGCTGGTCGAGGAGGTGATCCGCCCGGCGCTGGCCCGCGGCGAGGTGGTCGTGGCCGACCGGTACACACTGGCGAACGTCGTGTACCAGGGCCACGCCGGCGGCCTGAACCCGAAAGACCTGTGGGCCGTCGGCCGCGTCGCCACCGGCGGCCTCGACCCCGACCTCACCCTCGTGTTCGACGCCGACCTGGACGTGGCGCTGGCGCGCCGCACCCGCGCCGCCGACCGGCTGGAGGAGCGCGACCGCGAGTACCAGGAGGCGGTGCGGCGCGGCTTCCTGTACGAGGCGGGCGTGCGGCCGGGGCCGTACCAGATCGTGGACGCCACGCCCGATCTGGCGACGGTGCAGCAGGCCGTGCGGGCGAAGGTGGCCCGGCTGCTGACGGACTTCGGCTGGTCGGTGACGGAGGCGGGCGGCTGACCCCGGCGGCGTCACACCCGGATCACCACGTCGTCCACGGGGAAGCGCACCTTCGAGGCGGCGGCGTACTTGTCGGCCGGGCTCCGGTACCCGGCCGTGGCGATCACCACCGACCGCAGCCCCTTCGCGGTGAGGCCGAGAATCTCGTCGTACTTCTCCGGCTGAAAGCCCTCCATCGGGCACGCGTCCACGCCGAGCCGGGCGGCGGCGCTGAGGAACACGCCGAGCGCGATGTAGCACTGCCGCGCCGCCCAGGCGTGGGCGTCGGCCGGGCTCTGCTTCGCCAGCGTGCCGAGGATGCGGTCGCGCAGCGCGTCGAGGCTGCCGGCCGCCTGCCCGCGCACCGCCTCGGCGTTGGCGACGTGCCGGGTCACGTCGGCAGCGGTCGGCGGGTTCTTCGCCGCGAACACGACCAGGTGCGAGGCGTCGAGGACCTGCGGCTGCCCCCACGACACCGGGTGCAGCCGCGTCCGCACGGCCGGGTCGGTGACGACGACGAAGGTCCACGGCTGGAGGCCGAAGGACGACGGGGCGAGCACCGCCGCCTGTTCCAGGGTGGCCCAGGTGGCGGGGTCGATCTTCCGGGCCGGGTCGAACTGCTTCGTGGCGTACCGCCAGCGGAGCGGGGCGAGCACGTCGTCGGGCGTGGCGGTCATGGGCTCTCCGGGTCAGGCGGGCAGGTCGTTCGCCAACACGATGCGGTAGCGCGCCTTGCCGGCCCGCAGGTGGGCCAGGGCGTCGTTCACCTTCGACAGCGGGAACGTCTCGGTCACCGGGCCGATCTTGTGGCGGGCGCAGAAGGCGAGCAGGTCGGCGGTCGTGACCGGGCTGCCGAGCGGCGACCCGGACAGCGACTTCTGCCCCGTGAGCATCGGGAACACGGCCACCGGCACCGGCTCCAGCACCGCCCCGACGAAGTGCAACCGCCCCCGCGGGGCCAGCGCGGCGACGTACGCCGGCCAGTTCAGCGCCACGTTCACCGTCACCAGCATGAAGTCGAGCTTGCCGGCGAGCTTGCCGAGGGCGGCGTCGTCCTTCGAGCCGACGACGTGGTGGGCGCCGAGCCGCTTCGCCTCGTCGGCCTTCTCCGGGTTGGACGAGAACGCGAACACCTCGCAGCCCCACTTCGCGGCGAACTGCACGGCCAGGTGGCCGAGCCCGCCGATGCCGACCACGCCGACCCGGTGGGTGGGCCGCACGTCGAACTGGACGAACGGGTTGAACGCCGTGATGCCGCCGCAGAACAGCGGCCCGGCGGTGGCGGGGTCGAGCCCCTCCGGGAGCGGCACCACCCACTCGGCGTGGGCGCGGACGGTGTCGGCGAACGCGCCGTGCCGGCCGACGATGGTCTGCTCGGCGGTGGCGCACAGGTTGTGGTCGCCGCTCATGCACGGCCGGCACGTGAGGCAGCTGTGCGAGAACCAGCCGAGGCCGACGCGGTCGCCCGGCTTGTGCGTGGTGACGCCGGCCCCGACGGCGCGGACGGTGCCGACGGCCTCGTGGCCCGGCACGAGGGGGTACTGGGTCATGCCCCAGTCGTTGTCGAGCATGGACAGGTCGGAGTGGCAGATGCCGCAGTGGGACACGGCGACGTCCACCTGCCCGGGGCCGATCGGCCCGGGCTCGAACTCGAACGGGCTGAGGGCACCCTTGGCGGCGGTCGCGGCGTAGGCGCGGGTTGGCATGGGAGGCTCCGGGGGATGACGGGGCGGGGTTATTCCTAGAGACGCGGGCGCCCGCGGTTCAAGCCCGGGCCGCCCAGGCGGGTCACTGGGCGAGCCAGCCGCCGTCCACCGGGAGCGACACGCCGGTCACGAACTTCGCCGCGTCGGACGCCAGGTACAGCACCGCCGCCGCCACCTCCGCCGGCCGGCCCATCCGCCCCACCGGGTGCATCGCCGCCAGCCCCTTCGCCTGCTCCGTCTCCTCGCCGCCGACGAACCGGCCCATCATCTCCGTCACGACCGCCGCGGGTGCGACGGCCGTCACCCGCACGCCCTGCCTGGCGTACTCCAGCGCCGCCGCCTTCGTCAGCCCCTCGACCGCGTGCTTACTGGCGACGTACACGCTCACCCCCGGCATGCCGACGTGCCCGGCGACGCTCGTCGTGTTGATGATCGCCCCGCCGCCGGCCTTCAGCAGCTCGGGGATCTCGTACTTCATCGCGGTCAACACGCCCCACACGTTGGCATCGAAGACGCGGCGGTAGTCGGCCTCGGTGGCGTCGGTGAGGGCGCCCATCCACTCGACGCCGGCGTTGTTGAAGGCCACGTCGAGGCGGCCGTACTTCGCCACCGTCTTCGCCACCAACTGCCGGACGTCGTCCTCCTTGCTCACGTCGGCGCGGACGAACGCCGCCTCGCCGCCGGCCGTGCGGATCCCCTCGACCACGGCGAGCCCCTCCGGCTCGCGGCGGCCGGACACGACGACCTTCGCCCCCTCGGCGGCGAACGCCTCGGCCGCGGCCTTGCCGATGCCGCTCGTCCCACCGGTGACGAGGACGACCTTGCCTACGAACCGCGACATGGCTGCTTCCCTGCGTGACGTGTGTGACGAACGCGGGGAGTACCCTCCCGCGCGGTGGGGGCTTACACGCCATCGGCTGAACTTCACGCGGCAGGCGGGTAGTGGTACACTGCCGCCGACAGGAGGACGCCTTGACGCCGACCGCCCCCGCCGCCCCGTCCCCGCCGCTGATGACGGCCGAGGAGTTCGTCCGCCTTCACGGCCACGAGTCGGGCCTGGAGTTGGTGAAGGGCCGTGTTGTGAGGACGCCCCTGCCCGGAGCAGACCACGGATACGTGTGCTTGAAAGCCGGCTCGCTCATCATGCAAGCCGCGGAGGCGGCAGGGCTCGGGCGTACGATGGCGAACGACACGTTCGTCCGCGTCGGAACCAACCCGGACACGTACCGCGGGGCGGACGTGTGTTTCGTCTCGTTCGCGCGGCTGCCGAAGGAGTCACCGCGACCGAAGGGGCCGCTCGAGGTACCACCCGATCTCGTGCTCGAAGTTCGATCGCCGACGGACCGGACGAGTGACATCCTCATCAAGGTCGGTGAGTACCTGAACGCGGGGGTCACGGTCGTCGTCGTACTCGACCCGAACATCGAGGCCGCCTCCGTGTACCGTCAGGGCGACGACTTCCCGCAGCGGCGGCACAACGGCGACACACTTACGCTACCGGACGTGCTACCCGGGTTCGCGGTGCCGGTGCGACGGTTCTTCGAGTAGCCGCCGGCACAACCCCACCCCGCCGCCCCCGCCGCCGGCCGTCGTGGCCGGGAACTCCTACCCCCGGGCCGGGCACGGTGTTAGCATAGCCGGCGTTGCCGCCCGGCCCCGTCTCCCCACCCGAGGCTCGCCATGCGTTCCGTCCTCGCCCTCATCCTCGGCGGCGGCCGAGGCACCCGCCTGTTCCCGCTCACCAGCCATCGGTCCAAGCCCGCCGTCCCCGTCGCCGGCAAGTACCGGCTCATCGACATCCCCATCAGCAACTGCCTCAACAGCGACCTCCGGAACATCTACATCCTCACCCAGTTCCTGTCCGCCAGCCTCCACCGGCACATCGCCAACGCGTACAAGTTCGACATGTTCAGCCGCGGCTTCGTCGAGGTGCTCGCCGCCCAGCAGACGAACGAGGCCTCCGACTGGTACCAGGGCACCGCCGACGCCGTCCGCCAGAACATCGGGTACATCGAGCGCGAGAACACCGAGCACGTCCTCATCCTGTCCGGCGACCAGCTGTACCGCATGGACTTCCGCGACCTGTACAAGACGCACGCCGAGACGAACGCCGACGTGACCATCGCCGCCATCCCGGTGAAGGAGGAGGACACCCCCGGGTTCGGGCTGCTGAGCATGACCGACGCCGGCCGCATCACCGGCTTCGTCGAGAAGCCCAAGACGGTGGACGAGCGGAAGCCGTACCACGTGCCGGCCGACTGGATCACGAGCCGCGGCATCGCGCCGAACGGCCGGGCGTACCTGGCGAACATGGGCATCTACCTGTTCAAGACCCGGGTGCTGCTCGACGTGCTGACCGAGAAGCCGCTGGCCACCGACTTCGGCAAGGAGGTGTTCCCGCGGAACCTCCAGGCGCGGCAGATGTACGCCCACCTGTTCGACGGGTACTGGGAAGACCTCGGCACCATCGGCAGCTACCACGAGTCGAGCCTGGCGCTGGGCCGGGAGAACCCGCCGTTCGACTTCTTCGCGCCGGACGGCGTCATCTACACGCGGATGCGGAACCTGCCGGCGAGCCGCATCAACGGCGCGACGCTGGAGCACAGCCTCGTCGCCGACGGGTGCGTGCTCGGGCCGCGGACGCGGATCGAGAACAGCATCGTCGGCGTGCGCACCCGCATCGGCTCGGACTGCATCATCCGCGACACGGTGATTAACGGCGCGGACGCGTTCGAGAACGACGCCCAGCGGGCGGCGAACGCGAAGGTGGGGCGGCCGAACCTGACGGTCGGCGACGGGTCGATCATCGCGCGGGCGATTCTGGACAAGGACTGCCGCATCGGCAAGGGCGTGCGGCTGACGAACGAGGTGCGGAAGGACACGGCCGACGGCCCGAACGGCAGCTACTACATCCGCGACGGCATCATCTGCGTGCCGCGCGGCGCCGTCGTCCCGGACGGCACGGTGGTGTGATGTCCTTTCGGGTGCGGTGTATCGGCCGTTAGGCCGGGGCGCGAGCCCCGTCGGGCGTCAGTACCCCGACGGGGCTCGCGCCCCGGTCTAACGGCCCGATACACCCCCCGTCGAACCAGCACTCACGAAAGCCGTGAGCGGCGAATCGGGTTACGACTTCGCGTTGTACCCGATCAGGTCCCAGCCGGCGCGGTACTGGCGGCGGACCAGCGCGGCCGCCTCGGGCAGGTCCGTCGCCCGGCAGTTCTCGCCGTCCCAGTTGAACGCCTTGCCGGTGCGGATCGCCACGTTCCCCAGCAGGAACGCCGCCGTCAGCAGGCCGCCGTAGTTGAAGTTCGCCAGCGCCAGCTCCGGCTTGCCGGCGCGGATCGCGGCCGCCCACTCGTTCTTCTGCCCCTGGTCGCCGCCGCCGTTCACGGCCAGCCGCTCCGGCCGGGTGCCGTTGTTCGCCACCTTCCCGGTGCTGAAGAACACCTGCGCGCCGTAGTCGTCCGGCGAGTAGGCGATGCCGTTCGCCCCGACCAGGATCGAGCCGCTGTCCACCAGCGTCTTGCGGCGGGCGTCGAGGGCCACCGCCTGCGTCACCAGCGCCGCCGGCGGCAGCACCTTCGCGCCGTCCTTCTTCCCCTCGTACCAGTGGAGGGTGAGCGCCGGCATCGTCCCGCGGGCCGGGAACTGCATGGTCACGTGCGCCCACGCCGGGCACGTCTCGGTGTTCACCCCGCCGGCCTCGGCGGTGACGTGCGTCGGGTGGGCGAGCTTCAGCGCCATGAACGCCATGTTGGCGGTGTGGCAGGCCATGTCGCCGATGGCGCCGGTGCCGAAGTCCCAGAACCCGCGCCAGTTGAAGTCGTGGTACGGGCCGCGCTTCCGCTCGGGGCTGCCGCTGTACGGCCGCTGCGGGGCGACGCCGAGCCACGCGTCCCAGTCGAGGTACGCCGGCACCGGCGCCTCCTTCGGCCGGGTCGTCACGCCGGGGGCCTGCGGCCACACCGGGCGGTTCGTCCACACGTGGACCTCGCGCACGTCGCCGAGCTCGCCGGCCTGCACCAGCTCGACGGCGCGGCGGAGGCCGTTCTCGGACGTGCCCTGGTTGCCCAGCTGCGTGCACACGCCGTTCTTCTGCGCCTCGGCGCGGAGCAGGTGCGCCTCGTACACGTCGTGCGTCAGCGGCTTCTGGCAGTACACGTGCTTCTTGGCCCGCATGGCCAGCACGGCCGGGGTGGCGTGGTTGTGGTCGGGGGTGCTGACGGTGAAGGCGTCGGCGTTGCGCATCAGCTCGGCGTCGTCGAACACGCGGCGGTAGTCGCTGAAGTGCTTGGCCATCGGCCACTTCTTCTGCTTGGCCCCGAGGTAGTCGCGGTCCACGTCGCAGAGGCCGACGACCTCCATGACGTTGCCGGCCTGGTCGATGTCGGACGAGCCCTTGCCGCCGACGCCGATGCCGACGACCTTGAGGCGGGCGTTGGAGCCGGCGGGCTGCGCCCACGCGGGGGCGGTGTACAGGTAGCCGAGACCGGCGGCCGACGCGGCGAGGGCGCGGCGGCGGGTGATCCGACGACTCATGGAGAGCGCTCCGGAGAACGGGGGAATGGGGGCCGGGCAGGAACTCGGACGTAGTGTATTCCGCCGCCGCGCGCGGCACAAGGAACGGATTCGGGAACGCGGCGTGCTATGATTATGGGGCCATGCTGTTCCTCGCCCCGACCGCCGTCCTCACCGCCGACGTGACCTGCGGGCCGGGCGTGAACGTCTGGTACGGCGCCGCGATCCGCGGCGACGTGGCGCCGGTCGTGCTCGGCGAGAACGTGAACGTGCAAGACTGCGCCGTCGTCCACTGCGACTTCGGCGTGCCGAACGTGCTGGAGCCGGGCGTCGTGGTCGGGCACGCGGCCGTGGTTCACGGCGCCCGGGTCGGGGCCGACACGCTGGTCGGCATCGGGGCGAAGCTGCTGAGCGGCAGCGTGATCGGCCCCGAGTGCCTGATCGCGGCGGGGGCGGTGGTGCCGCCGGGGATGGTGGTGCAGCCGCGGTCGGTGGTGATGGGCCTGCCGGGCAGGGTCGTCCGGCCCGCGACCGCCGCCGAGATCGCCAACACGCGGCGGATCAACGAGCGCTACCGCGAGCTGGCCGCCCGGTACGCGGCCGGCGACATCCCGGTGACCATCGGCCGCTACGCCGCGCAGTAGTGCCGCGTGATCAGGTCGTTCTGAATCCACAGCAGCTTGCCGAACGCCCGTAGCGTCTTCACCTCCGCCTCCCGCGGCAGGTTCAGCCCCAGGATCGTCGCCGTCAGGGCGTCGGCGACGAACCCCATCAGCGCGTTCATCTGCACCAGCGGCACGTCCAGCGCCGGGCTCCCCGCCTTCGGCGTGTGAATCTTCCCCACCATGTCCAGGTACTCGGCCATCTTCCCGTCGTACGGCTTCGTCACCAGCGTCACGAGGTAGCGGCCGAGGTGCTGCTTGCGGAAGGCGATCTGCGGGTGGTCCGGCGTCAGGCTCGCCACGTCCGTCGGCACGTCGCCGGCGTAGCCGTGCTGCCGCGGGACGAAGTGCCGCCAGGTCGCGTCCTGGGCGTGCAGCTTGTCGTACACCGCGTCCACCAACCCCGGCACCAGCGGGGCCAGCAGCGGCGCCGCGCCGTGGACCGCCGCCACGTCGTCCGGGCCGAAGCCGATGAACCCCGCGACGTACCCGAACCGGTAGCCCAGGTCCGACTCCAGCCGCGGCTCGTCGATCTGCGTCATGGCACACTCCAGGAGAGAGGGAGAAGGAAACAAGAATTCCGGGTCCAGAATTCCGATTTAACAGGGGCATCCTACCTCCCTATAATCAGAGTTCAAGGTCGAATTTCGAGCACCGGGCGGGGGAGCGGATGTTCTCGAAGACGGTCGAGTACGCGCTGCGGGCGGTCGTGCACCTGGCGCACGAGTCGCCGGCCGCCCGCACGACGGCGCAGATCGCCGACGCCACGCAGGTGGGCCCGGCCTACCTCGCCAAAATCCTCCAGGGGCTGGCCCGGGCCGGGATCGTCACCACCCAGCGCGGCGTCGGCGGCGGCGTGTCCCTCGGCCGCGACCCCGCCGACCTCACCATCCTCGACGTGGTCAACGCCGTCGAGCCGATCGGCCGCTACACCTCCTGCCCGCTCGGGCTGCGGACGCACGGCGTCCGGCTGTGCCCGCTCCACCGGCGCGTGGACGACGCGATGGCGATGGTGGAGAAGGCGTTCGGCGAAACCACGCTCGCCGAGGTGCTGGCGGAGCCGAGCGAGAGCGTGCCGCTGTGCGAAGGCCCGCCGGTCGCGGACCGCCTGCCGGTCCGGAAGCGCTGACCGGCGAGACCCATGGACGACCTGCTCCCCTACCTGCTGGTCTGGCTGGCGGTCACCGTGCCCGGGGCGGTGGTCGGCTGGTTCGGCACGTTCCGCAAGGCCGGCCAGGCCGGGTGGAAGGCGCTCGTGCCGGCGTACAACGTCTTCGTCCTCGTCGTGGACGTGGCGAGACTCAGCCCGCTGTGGGCCGTGCTGCTCCTCATCCCCGGCGTCAACCTCGTCGCGGCACTGCTGGTGAACGTGGAAGTGGCCCGGCGGTTCGGCCGCAGCGAGTCGTTCGGCCTCGGCCTCGCCGTGTTCGGCTTCGTGTTCTACCCCGTGCTCGGCTTCGGCGCCGCCCGCTACCAGCGCTGACCGGTCGTGACGGTCCCGCGAGCCGTGCGCCCGCCACCTCGCCGCATCTTCCCCAGCTTGCCGACGTGTCGAGAGTTTCCCCGCCGGCACGGTCGAAGGAGGAGGCACGGCCGACGAGCCGCGCGGAAGGTGTGGACCGGGCCTCGGCAGGACGCTACGATTGGGGTGAGGACGAGCCCGCCCCCCCGCCGCCGCCGGCGTCTGCCGCCACCGCCCGATTCGCACCCGAGGCCCGTGCCCATGCTCGATGTCATCCTCCCCGGCGCCGCGACGCGCACCTGTAGCGGCACCAGCCGCCGCGACTTTCTTCGTGTCGGCGGCCTCGGCGCGGTCGCCCTACCCACACTCCTGAAGGCGGAAGCCGACGCCGCCCCGGTGGCGCGGGCGCGGGCCAAGTCGGTGGTGCTCGTCTACCTCGGCGGCGGCCTCAGCCACCACGACACCTTCGACCTGAAGCCCGAGGCCCCCGACGACATCCGCGGCAAGTACCGCTCGATTCCGAGTTCCGTGCCCGGCTTGCAGGTCGGCGAGAAGCTGCCGCGGATGGCGCGGGTGATGGACAAGATCGCGCTCGTCCGCTCCGGGGCGCACAACAACGACCACCACGAGACGGCGACGAACTGGGTACTGTCCGGCCGCTTCGGCACGCCGTTCGGCGACTGGCCCGCGATCGGCGCCGTGGTGGCGCACGAGGCCGGGTTCAGCGGCACACTGCCGCCGTACGTGTCGGTGCCGCGGAACCCGTCGTTCACATGGGAGTTGGGCAAGAGCGCGTTCCTCGGCGGCCGCTACGAGTCGTTCAAGGCCGGCGACCCGAATCAGGCCAACTACCAGGTGCAAGACCTGACGACGAACGGCATCGCCGCTGACCGCGCCGGCCGCCGCGAGTCGCTGTTGTCGGCGGTGGACGGGCTGGCGCGGCGCGTCGAAGGCAACGACCAGATCGCCACCTACGACGAGTTCCACGCCCGCGCCCGGGAGATGGTGCTATCGCCGCAGGCGCGGCGGGCGTTCGCCATCGACCACGAGCCCGAGAAGCTGCGCGACCGCTACGGCCGCAACACCGCCGGGCAGTCGATGCTGCTGGCCCGGCGGCTCGTCGAGAGCGGCGTGCGGTTCGTGACGGTGAACTACGGCGGCTGGGACCACCACGGCCGCATCTTCGAGGGGCTCGACCGCAAGCTGCCGGAGTTCGACGCGGCGGTGTCGGCGCTGGTCGAGGACATGCACGACCGCGGCACGTTCCAGGACACGCTACTGGTGGTGATGGGCGAGTTCGGCCGCACGCCGAAGATCAACAAGGACGCCGGCCGCGACCACTGGGGGCAGGCGGCGTCGCTGCTGTTCGCGGGGGCGGGCGTGAAGCCGGGCTTCGTGCTCGGCCGCACCGACAAGCACGGGGCGTTCACCACGCAGCGGCCGGTGGCGCCAGCGGACGTGGCGTACACCATCCTCGACGCGATGGGCGTGGACCCGCACAAGCACCTGCACACGCCGGACGGGCGGCCCGTCGAGATTCTCGACGCCGGCGAGCCGGTGCGGGAGTTGTTCGCCTGATTACTTCCGCCGCTCGCGGCTTGGCGGCGTCGACGCCGCCAAGCCGCGAGCGGCGAAGCCCCGAGCCTCCTCATGCCCCGCGCCGCCCTTCTGTTCCTTCTCACCATCCCCGTCGCGGCGTCCGCCCCCGTCGCGGCGCAGCCGAAGCAGCCCGACAAGAAGAAGGACACACCCAAAGTCCTCTACGCCGCCCCGCTCGTCGCCACGCCCGGCGCCAGGCAGAAGCTCACCCTCCGCGGCAAGCACCTCGACGCGGTCAAGGAGGTGACCGCGTCCGACGGCACCGCCGTGAAGGTGCTCGGTGCGAAGAAGGCGGCGGCGCCCAACAACTACCCTGCGGACCGCGTCGGCGACACCGAGGTCGAGGTCGAGTTGACGCTCCCGAAGGGCGCGAAGCCCGGCGTGTCGCTCGCCCCGGCCGGCGGCGGCCCCTACACGCTGCTGATTCCCGACGAGCTACCGGCGGTCGCCGAGAAGGAGCCGAACGACGGCTACGACGCGGCCCAGCCGCTCACCCCGCCGTGCGCCGTCGTCGGCGTGATCCACCAGGAAAAGAACCCGGACGTGTTCCGCGTCGCCGGCAAGGCGGGGCAGAAGCTCCGCGCCGAGGTGCAGGCGGCGCGGTTCGGCTCGCCGCTCGACGGCATCCTGACGGTGGTCGACGAGAACCGCCGGTTCGTGGCCGCGAACGACGACGCCGGCGCCAGCCGCGACCCGGCCGTGGTCGTGACGCTGCCGCGGGACGGCGTGTACTTCCTGTCGCTGATCGACGCGCACGACATGGGCGGCGCGGGGTTCGGATACCGGCTGGTCGTGCGCCTGGAGTAGGCCCAAGGCCTCGCCGATCACCCCTCGCGTTCCAGCACGTCGGGGATGTCGTAGCTGAGCCCCGCCACGGTGATGCGCTTGTACGGCCAGTCGGTCGGCGGCGTCACGCACTCGGGGCCGTCGGCCGCCACCACGACCGTGTCGACCACCGCCGCCGGGCCGATCCGCGGCTGCCACACCAGGGGCTGACCGGCCGCGAACGGCTCGTCGTGCCCGGCGCGGCGCAGCTCCTCGGCGGGGAACCGACCGGTGCCGAAGCCCGGCGGCGACAGCCGGCCGTCGAACTCGTGCGTCGTGCCGGCGAGTAGCTCCGGTACGCTCTCCCGCGCCGCCTGCATCGTGCCGCCGACCACGGACGACGCGCGGAACACCGCCGCCAGCAGCGCCGCCCGGTCGTACCCCTTGCGGAACTCGGCCGGCACCGGCCCGAAGCCGACCGTCCGCCCGGCCGTGACGTACAGCCCGCCGCGCAGCCCGGTCGCCTGAATGGTGAACGTGCGCCGCGCGGCCGCGTCGGTGAACCCGGCCCGGCGGTACTTGGCGCCGCGGTCGTCGGCCGTCACGCTGATCGCCGCCGGCTCCACCCCGCGGTGCAGCAGCCGGTGCCCGACGTGCCCCGCCACGTCTTCTTCCGTCATGCCGCGCTGGACGGCCCGGGCGGTCGCCTCGACCGCGTGCGCGACGCGCGCCCCGAGTGCCCGGTAGTCCTCCAGCTCGGCCGCGCTGAGCACCCGCACCAGTGGCCGCAGCCGTTCGGCGATCGGGTGAGTGTGCGGGAACGGGCGGTCCGCCGCGACCTGCTTCCCGGCGGTGACGCTCTGCAGCAACTCGGCCCGGCCGCCGTCCCACGCCCACTCCTTGAGCTGGAAGCCGAGGCGGTCGAGCTCCTCGTCGAACAGCCGCTGCGTGTCGGCGTTCGAGCCGAGGAGCCAGCGCTGCCGGCCGTTCGTGTAGACGCCCGGGCGCTCGCTGTCGGCGATGAGCCCGCGGACGTTCATCCCGGCGGTGAACCAGCCGACGTGCGCCGGCATCAGCAGCAGGGCGCCCTCGCAGCCCATCGCCTCCAGCAGCCTCGCCACCTGCTCCTGCTTGGCGTCGATGTCGGCGCGGCGCGCGGCGACGCGGTCGCCGTCCGACGGGTGGTTGACGCCGTTCGCGCCCGGGGCGACGGTGCCGGTCTCGTGCAGGTCGAGCTTCAGTTCGCCGGAGTCGAACGGTTCCATGGTTTTGAATTGTAGGCCGCGGCGGACCGGCGGCGGTAAGGCACGCGGGTTGCGTAGGTATCCTCTGATGAGCACTCCCGGAGGCACCCCGATGACCCGATTCCTTCTCGCCGCCGCCCTCGCCGCGGGCGGAACGCTCGCCCTCAGCGGGCCGGCCCAGGCCCAGTACGTGTACCGGTACAGCACCGTGAACCCCTGGACCGGCGGCGTCGTCACCCAGGGCGGCGTCGTGACGCCGTTCAGCGCCCAGCAGGGCGTGCAGTACGTGAACCCGTGGACGGGCACGCAGGTGCAGCGCTACTCGTACCAGAACGCCTGGGGAACGAACGTGTACCGCAACGCCGGGTTCAGCCCCTACTACGGCGGCTACAACCGCGGCTACGCCTACCCCGGCTTCGGCGCCAGCCCGTTCGCCGGCTCGTGGTACAACTACCGCTGGTGAGGCCGGTGCGAGCCGGAAGCCCGGGGGTTGTCCCCGGGCTTCGTCGTTGATTCAGCTGAACGCCGCCAGCGCCTCGACCACCCGGACCGGGTCCGCCGGCTTCGTCAGGTGCAGGTCGAAGCCGGCGCGGGCCTCGCGCATCGCCTCCTCCGGGCCGTCGATCGCCGTGATCGCCACGAGGAACAGCGGCCGGTCGCCGCCCCGCTCCCGCAGCCGCTCCGCCAGCTCGCAGCCGTCCATCCGCGGCATGTTCACGTCGAACAGGCCCGCGTCCGGGCGGAACTCGTCGAACTCCGCCACCGCCGCGCGGCCGTCGTAACACACGCACACCTCGGCACCGCACAGGCGGAGCAGGCCGGCCAGCGAGTCGGCGGCGTCGCGGTTGTCGTCGACCACGAGCACCCGCAGGTGCAGGACCGGCAGGTGGGCGCGCCGGACCGCGGACGGCGACGTGTACGTCACCGCCGGCGGCTCGGCCGAGGTTGGGGGAGTGGGCACGGGTGGTCCTCCGGCGGCCGGGCGGGGCCGGGTGAAATCGGGTAGATAGTGGACATCCGTGTCCGTAATGAGAACACGAAGCAACGCCGGTGCCCGTTCCCGGGGCGCGCGACGGATTACCCTGGTGGCAGGACAGATATGGCACAGGCACGTGTCGCGGTTGTCACAGGCGGCGGCTCCGGCATCGGCCGGGCGGCGGCGCGGGCCTTACACCGCGACGGGTGGGCCGTCGTCGTCGCCGGCCGGCGGGCCGAGGCGCTCGCTGACACCGCCGCCGCCGCCGCCGACCCCACGCGGATGCTCGCCGTGCCGACCGACGTGACCGACCCTGACTCGGTGCGCGCGCTGTTCGACCGCGCCGTCGCGGCGTTCGGCCGCGTGGACCTGCTGTTCAACAACGCCGGCGTGACGGCGCCCGGCGTGCCGCTGGACGAACTGCCGCTGGACCGCTGGCGCGCCGCCGTGGACACGAACCTGACGGGCGTGTTCCTGTGCCTCCAGCAGGCGTTCCGGGTGATGAAGACGCAGGAGCCGCGCGGCGGGCGGGTCATCAACAACGGGTCGATCTCGGCGCACACGCCGCGGCCGAACTCGGCCCCGTACACGGCGACCAAGCACGCCGTCACCGGGCTCACGAAGGCGGCGGCGCTCGACGGCCGGGCCGTCGGAATCGCCGTCGGGCAGATCGACATCGGCAACGCGGCGACGGACATGACCGGCCGGATGGCCGCGGGCGTGCCGCAGGCGAACGGCACGGTGGCGGTCGAGCCGACGATGGACGTGGAGCACGTGGCGCGGGCGGTGGTCTACATGGCCGGGCTGCCGCCCGAGGCGAACGTGCTGTTCCTGACCGTGATGGCGACCGGGATGCCGTTCGTCGGGCGGGGCTGAGCCTACGGCCGCGGCGGCAGCCCCTTCATTGGGCCGGCGTCGGCCGACGCCGCCGCGGGCGCCGCCTTCGCCGCCATCGGGGGTAGCGGGGTGGCCGGCGACTTGGCCTGCGTGGGGCCGCAGCCCGCGGCGGCCGAGCCGGCGACGACCGCGACGAGGAGCAACAAGATTGGGCGCGTCATGGCGAGCTCTCGGGGTTAGTTGAGGAGGGAGGCCGGGTCCACGTTCACGCCGTCCTTCCAGCCGGACATGTACACCAGCGCCGTGTACGCCGACCCGCCGGTGACGTACTTGCGGGCGGACCGCACGGAGCCGTCGCCCATTGCGAACTGGACCACGCCGGCGTGCCGGCTGCCGAACCCGTTCCACCCGTTGGCGTCGGTCGGGTTCGGGATGCCGCCCCACGCCGTCGGCAGCGGGCCGGCCAGCGCCCAGCTCCAGGCGAACTGCCGCGGGCCGACCTCGGGGTCTCCGAGGGCCTCGCCGAACATCAGGGTGTTGCTCAGCCCGTCGGCCGCGGCCGCCTGCCCGGCGGTGCCCGACGAGCGGTTCGTGAACAGGCCGGCGTACTGCGGCAGCACCGCGTCGGCGTACCCGCCGACGGCCAGGTAGCTCGTCTTGCCCAGGGCCGGCCCCCACGGCGGGGCGAAGTACCACCGCGCCAGCCGGGCCGACGACCCGGCCACGTCCACCACCGGCCAGGCCGCGTTCTGCGCCGCCTCGACGTCGCCGTCCGAGGGGCAGACGAAGCTCTTGATTTTGCTCTGCGCCGCGGTCGCCGGGCCGGCGTTCCACAGCACGTGCGAGTACTGCCTCCTCGGCGCGAGGTAGTCCGGGGCGACGCCGGTGGCGAACACCGCCGCGACGCTCGTCTGCTCCACGTAGGGGAGCAGGTGCGGCAGCGTGCCGACGCCCTGGGTGGTGGCCACGGTCGCCGAGGAGTACGTGCCGGCGGCCGTCATGTGCAGCAGCGCCCCGGGGGCGAACGTGCCGGTGGTGGCCTCGTAGTTGTGGGCACCCAGCGCGATCTGCTTCAGGTTGTTCTGGCAGGCGCTCCGGGCGGCGGCCTCGCGGACCTTCTGAACGGCCGGCAGGAGCAGGCCGATGAGGACCGCGATGATGGCGATGACGACGAGCAGCTCGATGAGTGTGAACGCGCGACGTGTCATGGGGGTGGGACCAGCAATTCGTCAGCGGGCGGGCCGGGGGGGCGGGCCGGGGGGTCGTACCCCGGCCGCCGGGCGCCCGACGGACGGTACGAGCCAAACAGTAGAACACGCCGGGCGGAGCGGTCGTGACGATTGACCGGTTTTTGATGAACGGGTGAAGTGAGCCGGGTGCGAAAACGAACCGGCCGCCGGGAGCTCCGGCGGCCGGTAGTTGGCACGGGGGAATCCGAGCCGCTTACGGCGGCGGCGGCGGCGGCGGCGGCGGCGGGTTGACGGCCCTTTCGCCGCCCTTAGCCCCTTCCCCACCGCTCCCCTTCTGCGCGTCCTTGAACCCGCCCGCCGGCGGCGGGGTATCGTTCTTCGTCGGCGACGCCTTCCCGCACCCGCCGACGGTCGTGACGACCGCGGCGGTGAGGGTGAGGGCGGCCAGAACCCGTCGGACCATTCGCGTCACTCCGAAGGTTAGGGGGGCGACGGCCACCCCGGGTTCGTACTCACAGCTGGCTGGGGTCGGCCACCTTCAGGTCGGTGTGGCCCGAGTGGTAGATGTACTGGTCGTACTGGTTCGGGGCGGCGGCGTTGCCGGAGCCCGCGGTGCCGGGGTAGCGGATGGTGCGGATCGACCCGTCGCCGAGGCCGAACACCATCACGCCCGTGTGCCGGCTGCCCATCCGGTACCAGTTGGGATCACTGATCGGCGGCTCGGTGGCACCCCAGGCCATCGGCATGTAGCCCGAGGAGATCCACGCCGGGGTGACCGGCTGCCAGCCTGCGCCGGGGGGGCCCTTCGTGTTGTACTCGCCGAACAGGAAGGTGTTGCTCGTGCCGTCCTGCATGGTCGCCAGCTTGGTCACCGACCGGTTGTAGAAGGCCCCGAGGTACGTGTCGTTGACCGACCCGCCCGGGAACGACGCGGTGATCCCCATCCGCCCGCCGACGGCCATGTAGTTCGTCTTCCCGAACGCCGTGTCGCCGATGGCGATGATGTTCACCGAGAACGACGAGGTGCTGGCCAGGAACGAGTTGATGGTACAGTCCCACGAGCTGTCGCTGCCGGTGTCCGACGGGCACAGGAAGAACTTGATCCGCGCCCCGCGGTTGTTCCAGAAGCTGGCGATGGTGCTGAAGTCGGCGTACCGCTTGGCCGGCGACAGGTAGTCGGGGGCCGGGGCGCCCGCCATCAGGAGCTGGTACAGCGGCGCCTGCTCGACGTACGGCAGCAGGTGGACCAGCGGGCCGACCAGCTGGCAGTTATACCCGATGGTCGCCGGGCGGGTGCCGGTGCCGTAGGGGGCGTCGCTCGGCATCGCCCCGAGGAAGCCCGGCGGAAGCTGGCCGTTGGCCGACTCGTAGGCGTGGCAGGCGAGCGAGATCTGCTTCAGGTTGTTCGTGCAGGTGCTGCGGGCGGCGGCCTCGCGGACCTTCTGGACGGCCGGCAGCAGCAGGCCGATCAGGATCGCGATGATGGCGATCACGACCAGCAACTCGATGAGCGTGAACCCGGACCGGCGACTGCCCGTGCGGGTGGACATGAGACGTTCCTCCGTCGTGGCGAATGAACGAACCCGGCGGGACCACGCGGCCCGATAACCGGGATGATGCCAACGGGTCAGCCAGGACCCTTCGACTGGCCCGGGGCGGCACGCCGACCCCGGAATCGTGGCACCGGCCGCGCGAAGGTCTGCGCGGCTGGGAGAGTATGAAGTCGGACACGGCGGGAGCGGGCGGCCGACGCAAGGAACCCGAATGACGCACCAACCGATCGCTCGGTGACGCTGTGCGGTCTCAGCGCAGGCAGTAGTCCGACCCGGTGAGTGTAGCCGAGACGGAACACCGGGGGCTAGGGATTTTTCATCGGCTTTGCAAAAAATGTGCACGCAACCTACCCGGACCGGCAATTCGGCCCCGGCCGATCCGACGGGAAAGCCAGCAAAGTATACCCGCGCAAGGCCTTACGAACCGGGGGCCGGCGGCCCCGGGGCCGGATTGTAACGACCGCAGAAAACCGGTGAGCTGACGCCACCGCCCCCGCATCAGGGGTTCAGGGGCGCCTCCCGGCCCTTGGCCTGCCCGCCGGACGGGCCGCCCATCCCCTTCGGCGCCCCGATCGGCGCGTCGTTCGGCGTCTGAAGCTTCGTGTTGTCCGGCTTGTCGTCCTTACACCCGCCGGCGAAGGCGGCGCACACCACCAGCAGTGTCAGGCGTCGCATCGGGGGCTCCGGGTTAGATGCCGCCGGGGTCCACGGTCTCGCCGAGCGAGGCCGTGGACATGGCCACGAACGGCAGCGTGGGTGTGCCGAGGGCGGGCTTGCGGAGGCCGCGGACCGACCCGTCGCCCAGCGCCGCCATCGCCACCCCGGTGTGGTTGCTGGAGTAGTCGCAGAACCACAGGTTCGCCTCGTCCGGGATGCCGAACAGGCTCGGGTACGGGCCGCCGCTGATCCACGACCACGCCAGCTTCGAGATCTGCGGGGCCGACGCCCGCTGGCTCCCCGGCCCCAACGACTCCACGAACATCAGCGTGTTACTCGACCCGTCGGTGATGCCGACGAGCGTGAGCTTGCCGACCGCGGTGATCGTGCTCGACCCGAACGGTCGCACCCGGGCGGTGGTGAAGACGCCGGGCATGTTGTCCACCGGCACGCCGCCCACGGCGACGTTCGGCCCCATGACGCCGTACCGCCCGGCCACCCCGACGTAGTTCGTCACCCCCAGGTTGGCCGCGGCCGTGAACAGCGTCACGTCCCACTAGGGGCGTTGTGCAATAGGCCCGTGGCTCGTACCGCCCCCTCCCCGTCCGGTCAGGCGGCGGTCGGGTAGGTCTTCAGCGGGGTGGCGGCGATCCGCCGGTCGACGACGAGTGCGACCACCCGGAACACCCGGGTGTGCCGCCCGAGCTTGCCCCGGAATGTCTGCCGGAGCACCTGGAACCGGTTCAACTGGGCCATCACGTGCTCGACCACCACCCGCTCCCGGTTGATGCACCGGTTCGCCGTCTTCTGGTCGTCCGTCAGCGGCCGGGTTGGGGCCGCGCGGGCCGGGATCACCACCCGCCGCCCGGCCGCCACAGGGTCTGCCCCGAGGCCGATGTACGCCTTGTCGGCCATCACCCCGGCCCCGGCCGGGAGGCGGTCGAGGGTCCGGTCGAGGCGGAGCAGGGTCAGGTCGGCGGTCCGCCCGGGGACGGTCGGGGACACCGCCCCGATCCGCCCGGACGGGGTGCACACGACCTGGTTCTTGACCGTGTGCCGCCGCTTCTTCCCCGAGTAGAACGGCTTCTGGTTCTCCCACCCGGCCGGGCGCCGGAACCCCTGCTCCTTGGTGTCGATCACCGCCCGGACCTCGGGGTACGTGTCCATCACCTGGTCGGCCGACCGGAGTTGGGTCCGCCCCTTCCCGGGCGGGTCGAACGGGAAGTCGGCCATCCCCTCCAGCACCTCCAGGGCGTCCTGGGTGTTGTGCCAGGCGTTCGACTTGTCCAGCCCGAACAGGTGGCCGAGGAGTTCGTACGTCGGGTACACCCGGAGCCAGACGAGGGCGAGGAGGAGTCGGGTCCGGGCGTCGAGGTCGTGGGGGCGGCCGGCCCCGGCGGCGCGGCGGCGCGGCCGGGTGTCCCGCTTGGTGTGGGTGCGGGCGGCCCGGTGGGCGTCGGCCGCGGCGGCGTAGGCGACGAACAGGTGGTCGAACTCGTCGCGGGTCATCCCGGTCAGAGCCGGGAACGCGGCCGGGGTTTCCACCAGTCGGGCGTAGGTCAGCATCCGAGGTCTCCGTACCCCGGAAGGTAGCCGAGCCCGACCAAATGCGCAACACCCCTACTGGTAGCTGCTGCCGTTGAGGGTGTTGTGCCCCGGCCCGGTGTCGTAGTCGGGGGTGAAGTTGACGGCCGACGGGCACTCGAACGGCTTGACCCGCGCCCGCGCCGGGGCGGTGTTCGCCGCGTTGTAGAACCACCCGGGCGACGCGGCGTACGGGTCCCAGTTCACCACCAACTGGTTGTAGATCGCCCCCTGCTCGACGTGCGGCAGGATGTAGCCCAGCACGCTGACGGCGTTCCCCGCGGTGGAGTAGTTGGCCGCGGACGTGCCGCCCTGCGTGTAGTTCACCGAGGCGATCCCCGGCGGCACCGAGCCGTTGGCCGACTCGTACGAGTGGACGCCGAGGGCGATCTGCTTCAGGTTGTTCGAGCACGAGCTCCGGGCGGCGGCCTCGCGGACCTTCTGCACGGCCGGCAGCAGCAGCCCGATCAGGATGGCGATGATGGCGATGACGACGAGCAACTCGATCAGCGTGAAGCCCCGGCGGCCGGGGCGGCGGGCGGGCATCGCGGCGCCTCCGAGGGGTAGAGATAATGCGATGAGCCGCCCTCCGACGGGACCGCCGGCCCGCCGGGAAAAGCTGGAGAAGGGGAGCCAGTCAGGGCTCCGTCTGGCCCGACGGACTGACCCGTCGGGAAGGTCGCGTCACCACGACTGCGGGCCGGCGCTACGGCCGGTCGGTGCGTCGCTCGGGTAACTAAGATGGATCACGTCCCACGCGGTGGGAGTGGAAGCCGGGTACGATTGGTCCCCCGGGAACAGCCGCGTGCTTGAATGATAAGCTTTTACCGGCCGTGACGACGTGGCGAGGCCAAACTCACACTTTTTCTGATCCGCCTCAGCCGCCCTGACTGATCCGGGTTACGTGCCGAAGCACGTCCCGGATCGACACCATGCCCACGGGTTTGCCGCCGGCCACAACGGGCAGGTGGCGGTAGCCGCCGGCGTCCATCCGCCCCAGCGCGAACGCCAGTGTGTCGGCGGGGGTCACGGTCTCCGGGTCACGGGTCATGTGGTCGGCGACGGGGAGTTGCTCGAACCCCGGCCGCCCGGCGACGCGCGTGAGGAAGTCCCGCTCGGTGAGGATGCCGACGAGCTCGCCGGCCGCCCCGACGACCAGCACCGCCCCGACGCGGCGGTCGATCATCAGCCGGATGGCGTCCGCAAGCGTGGCGTCGGGGGCGACGGTGACGGGGGTGGCGGGCGCGAGGATCGAGACGGGGTCGGTCATCAAGCTGCGCTCGACGCGGCCGTGCAGGGCCGCCTCGTCGGTGTGCGTCAGCGGCAGCCCGCAGTGCTCACAGGCGTCCGCCCCGGGCGGGTTGCGGCTGTGGTTGCAGGCGGGGCAGTACATCGTCGTCCCTCGTCATTCGTCCTTCGTCATTCGGCGACGACCACGGCAATGACCTCGAATGACGAGGGACGAATGACGGAGGACTACTCCGCGACCGTCCACACGTCCTCGGCCTTGAACAGGTCCTCGATCTTCCCCTTCCCCTTCTTCGCCGCCGCTTCCGTGATGCGGGCTTCGAGCTGCTCCTCGTAGGTCGGCTTGCGGACGCTGCGGTACACGCCCACCGGCTCCGGGAACGGGTTCGCCACGTTCGGCGTCTCGTCGTGGGCGAACCGGCTCAGCAGGTACGCGAGCGTCGGGTCTTCCGCCGCCTCGTCGTGCGTCAGGATGTCGTCCAGCCCACAGTCCTTGCCGACGGTCACCACCTCCGGCTTGAGGCCGGACATGCGGATGCCCTTGCTGCGGTCCTTGCCGAACAGCATCGGCTTGCCGTGCTCCAGGTACAGCACGTTCTCGGCCTTCACGCTCTTGTCGGTGGCGTACTCGAAGACGCCGTCGTTGAAGATCTTGCAGTTCTGGTAGATCTCGACGAACGCCGACCCCTTGTGGGCCGCGGCCTTCTGGAAGGTGGCGACCATGTGCTGCACGTCCACGTCGATGGTCCGCGCCACGAACGTGGCCTCCGCGGCGAGGGCCAGCGACAGCGGCCGGACCGGCGTCTCGAACGACCCGCCGGGGCTCGTCTTGCTGCTGGTGCCGACGCGGCTGGCCGGCGAGTACTGGCCCTTGGTGAGGCCGTAGATCTCGTTGTTGAACAGCAGCACCTTGATGTCCACGTTCCGCCGCAGGGCGTGGATGAGGTGGTTGCCGCCGATGGAGAGGCCGTCGCCGTCGCCGGTGACGACCCACACTTGCAGGTCGGGGTTGGCCAGGCGGAGGCCCGTGGCGAAGGTGGGGGCGCGGCCGTGGATGGTGTGGAAGCCGTAGGTGTTCATGTAGTACGGGAACCGGCTGGAGCAGCCGATGCCGGACACGAACGCCAGCTTCTCGCGGGGCACGCCGACGGTGGTGAGCGCCTTGCGCATCTGGGCGAGGATGCTGTAGTCCCCGCACCCGGGGCACCAGCGCACCTCCTGGTCGGAGGTGAGTTCCTTCGTCGTGAGGGTCGGGAGAGGAGTGGCGGAAGCGGCCATGGGTATTGCTGTGGGTGAGGGTGTATGGTGGTGACGAAGCCCGCCGGTTGCATCCGGCGGGCGTTCGGGTGGGTCAGCTCAGCGCCTTCTCGATCGCGGCCACGATCTCGGACACGAGGAAGGGCTTCCCCTGAATCTTGTTCAGCCCCTCGGCCGGGGCCAGGTACTTCGCCCGCAGCAGCCACGACAGCTGCCCGGCGTTCAGCTCCGGCACCAGCACCTTCTTGTACCGCTTCAGCACGTCGGCCGTGTTCTTCGGCATCGGGTTCAGGTAGCGGAAGTGAACCTGCGCCACCTTCAGCCCGTTCTTGCGGCACCGCTCCACGGCCGTCGTCACGCTGCCGAACGTGCCGCCCCACGCGGCGACGAGCAGGTCGGCGTCGGCGTCGCCGGTCACGGCCAGGTCGGGGATCGTCAGCGCGATGTTCTCGATCTTCTTGGCCCGGGTGCGGGTCATGTGCTCGTGGTTGCCGGCCTCGTAGTTGATGTTGCCGGTCACGTCCTGCTTCTCGATGCCGCCGATGCGGTGTTCGAGCCCCGCGGTGCCGGGCACGGCCCACGGCCGGGCGAGATACTCGTCGCGCTTGTAGGGCAGGAACTTCCCGGTGCTGCCGCCCTCCCCCTCGGCGCCGCTCTCGTGGCCGGCGCCGGTCCAGCCGTCGCTGTTCGGCGCCGTCGCGTTCACCACCTCGATCTTGGGCAACTTCGCCACGTCGGGAATCTTCCACGGCTCGGAGCCGTTGGCGAGGTAGCCGTCGGACAGCAGGAACACGGGGCACATGAACCGCGTGGCGATGCGGACGGCCTCGAAGGCGATGTCGAAGCAGTCGCCGGGGCTCTGGGGCGCGATGATGGCCGCCGGGCACTCGCCGTTGCGGCCGAACATCGCCTGCAACAGGTCGGCCTGCTCCGTCTTGGTGGGTAGGCCGGTGCTGGGGCCGCCGCGCTGCACGTTCACGATCACGAGCGGCAGCTCGGTCATCACCGCGAGGCCGATCGCCTCGCTCTTGAGGCACACGCCCGGCCCGCTGGTGCCGGTGACGCCGACGGCCCCGCCGTAGCTCGCCCCGATGGCGACGCCGGCGGCGGCGATTTCGTCCTCGGCCTGGAACGTCTTCACGCCGAAGCGGCGCAGCTCGGCCAGCCCCTCCAGCACCGACGACGCCGGCGTGATGGGGTAGCTGGCGTACACGAGCTGCTTGTTGGCCAGCTGCGTGGCGGCGACGAGGCCGAGCACGATGGCCTCGTTCCCGGTGATCTTCCGGTACGTGCCGGGGGCGATCTTGGCCTTCGCCACCTTGTACTGGACCGGCATCACCTCGACGGTTTCGCCGTAGTTGTACCCGGCCTTCAGGGCGCGGGTGTTGGCCTCGACGAACTGCGGGTTCTTGGCGAACTTCTCGCGGATCCACTTGAGCGTGGGCTCCAGGCTCCGCTCGTACATCCAGTACACGAGGCCGAGGGCAAAGAAGTTCTTGCAGCGGTCGGCCTCGCGCGGGCTGAGCTTGCACTCGGCGACGGCCTCGCGGGTCATCTTCGTGACCGGCACGCGGACGACCTTGTACCCCTTGAGGCTGCCGTCCTCCAGCGGGCTCACCTTGTACTTGGCCTTCGACAGGTCGGAGGTCTCGAACCCTTCGGAGTTGGCGACGAGGATGCCGCCGGGTTGCAGGTCGCGGAGGTTGGTCTTGAGCGCCGCGGCGTTCATCACCACGAGCGCGTCGAGGGCGTCGCCGGGGGTGTGGATGTCGGACGAGGCGAAGTGGACCTGGAAGCCCGAGACGCCGGCGAGGGTGCCCGCTGGCGCCCGGATCTCGGCGGGGAAGTCGGGGAAGGTGGCGATGTCGTTGCCGGCGAGGGCGGACGTGTTCGTGAACTGCGTGCCGGCCAGCTGCATGCCGTCGCCGGAGTCGCCGGCGAAGCGGATGGTGACGGACTGGACTTCTTCGACGCGCTTGTGGTGCCCGTTGGTGCCGTTGGCAGACGGGGGGGCGGCGGTCGGTGCGGCCGACCCGTTCTCGGAACTCATGAACTCGGCCTCGGCAACGGGATGGAGAGCGCCGGCGGAAAGGGTAGCGGGTGGACTTTCCTGGCTACCGGTTCTTTATATCGGACGCGGCCGGGGGAAAGGGAGAGGAGTCGGCGAGAAGTTCCTCCGGGGGCGGCGCGACCGCTACCGCCGGCACAGGGGAGTCGTCAGGCCGGGGCGCAAGCCCCGTCGGACTTCTATCGCCCGACGGGGCTTGCGCCCCGGCCTGACCAGCCCCCGTCATCGAGCGCGAAACGGCCCCCCTACCGCCCCGCTGTGTCGAGGAAGACGACGCACGACGGGTTCCCCACCGGCACGTACTGCCCGGTGAACGCCAGCCCGCCGGCGGCGCGATCGACCCGGAACACCGCCAGGTTGTCGCCGCGCTGGTTGCAGCAGTAGAAGAACCGGCCGGTCGGATCGAAGGCGAAACTGCGCGGGTAGTTGCCCCGCGTCCACTCGTCGGCGACGGGCGTCAGCGTGCCGGCCGGGCCGACCGCGAAGATTCCCACGCTGTCGTGCAACCGGTTCCCGACGTACACGAACCGGCCGTCGGCCGACACCAGGATCTCCGAGCAGAAGTTGCTCCCCGCGAAGCCCGCCGGGAGCGTCGAGATCGTCTGCCGCGCCGTCAGCCGGCCCGCCGCCGCGTCGTAGTCGAACAGCACGACCGTCGAGCCCTCCTCCTGCACCGAGTACAGCCACCGGCCGTTCGGGTGGAAGTGGACGTGCCGCGGCCCGTCGCCCGGCGGCAGCGCCACCGCCGGCGGGTCGTTCGCCGTCAGCACGCCCTTCTGCGCGTCGAACTTCCAGACGTAAATCTTGTCGAGCCCCAGGTCGACGTGCAGCACGAAGCGGCCAGCGGGGTCGGCGAGAATCTGGTGGGCGTGAGTGCGGTCGTGGCCGCTGAACGCGAAGCTCCCCGGCGGCGCGCTAGGGGCGCGCGTCGGGCCGACCTTCCCGTCATCGACCCTCACGTCGGTCGCGGCGCCGAGCCGGCCGTCGGCCAGCACCGGCAGCACCGCGACCGAGCCGCCGAAGTAGTTGGCGACGAACAGGAACTTCCCCGACGGGTGGAGGCTGACGAACGTCGGCCCCGCCCCGCCGGAGCGGACGGTGTTCAGCGGCGTCAGCTTGCCGTCGGCGCGGTCGATGCTGAAGGCGGTGACGGTGCCTTCGCGGGTGTCGCCCTGCCGGTCGGTCTCGTTCGCCGAGTACATGCAGGTGCCGGCGGCGTTCACCGCCAGGTGGCTGGGGCTGGTCCCCATCTCGTGAACGCCGGCGGCGGTGAGCGCGCCTGTGGTCCGGTTCACGCGGAAGACGTGGATGCCGCGGCCGTTGCCGGGCGGCAGATCGACCTGCGTCGGCAGCACGTCGCGGAGCGGCGAGCTGAACGTGCCGACGTAGGCGAACAGCGGTGCGTCGGCCGGCTGCGCGCTGGCGAGGCCGGCGAGCGGGGCCGCGGCCGAGGCGGCGAGGAAGGCGCGGCGGGAGCTTTCGGGTGGGGTCATGGGGCTGAGTCTACGCCGCGCCGGCGTTCCGGCAGCAGTCCCCGAACCGCTTGCCGCTGTTGCACGGGCACGGGTCGGCGCGGCCGAGCCGCCCGGCGGGGCGCGGCAGGTGGCTGGTCAGGGCCGCCGGGTCCTGGTGGAACAGCCGGCGGAGCAGGTCGTACAGCCCGGGCGCCTTCGCCTTCAGCCGCGCCGGCGAGCCGAAGAAGTACTCGGACAGCACGGCGAAGAACTCGTGCTCGTTGGTGTACGCGTAGTCGCTGATCCCCGCCCGCCGGTTGGCCGGGTGCGCGAGTTCGCGGGCCACGTACCCGACCCACTGCCGCGCCACCTCGACCGGCACCTCCGGGGGCAGCCCGCCCTCCGCCTCGCGCTGCTCCACGAGGTGCGCGAACTCGTGGACGCCGACGTTCTCCGGCCCGGGCTGGTCCGCGAACCCGGCCAGCAGCGCCGGCTTCGACAGCACCACCACCCCGCGCAGGTGGCCCAGGCCGGTGAGCCCGAGGATGTTCGGGGCGGCCGCCGCGTCGGTCTGGTACTTGTCGTCGAACGTGCCCGGGTAGACGAGCACCTCGCCGAGCCGGCGGTACTCCCAGTCGTCGAACCCGAACACCGGGATGACCGCGCCGGCCGCGACGAGCACCCGCACGGTGTCGTCCACCTCGGCCCGGACGCCGGTGACGCGGACCTCGTCGAGGAACACCGCGACCATCCCCCGGAACCGGGCCTTCCCGGCGTCGTCGAGGGCGCGGTAGTAGCGCACGCGGCGGTCGAGGACCGCCTGCCACGCGGGGGGGAACGGCCGGGCGGCGACCGCGAGGCGGCGCCGGACCCGGCGCCGGAGAAGCCAGTACGCGGCGGGGGCGAGACCCAGCAGGGCGAACAGCGGCGGGAAGACCCAGCCCAGCACCGCGCCCGCGGCCGCGACGGCGGCGGCCACCGTTTGGGCGTGGCGGCGGTTGTGGCGGTCGATCGCGGGGGTCACGAGCACGACGCGCCACCTCCGCGGCCGGCGGATGAAGTCCGGGGCGCATCAATTTTACGCTCGCCCGGACGGCCGCGGCCCGCCGCTACCGCCAGTCGGGGGCGCCGAGCGTGATCGTCCACTGGCTCGGCCCCTTCGCCGACAGCACCGTGCGGGCGTTCTTCCCGTCCGGGTCGGCGACGACCAGCCGCGACTCCGTTTCGGTGCGGGCGCGCTCGTCCGGTGTACCCGGGTGGACCTGCCGCCAGGTGTACGCGATCCGCTTCCCGTCTGGGGACCAGCAGTAGCCGTGCAGGTCGCCGCCGGGCGGCACCCCCGTAACCGGTGTCACCCGGCCCGTTGCGGTGTCGATCAGCACCAGGTACTCCTCATCCACATCGACCCGGTTAGCGCCGGCCTTGAAGACCGGGCGCTGCCCGAGCATCCGCGTCCCGTCCGGCGACGGCATCCCGCCGGCGACGACGGCCGTCGCGTCGGTCACCGCCCTGGCCTCGGTGCCGTCCCGGTTCATGACGTAGACGCGGGCCGTCGGGTCGGCGGGGGTGCCGCCGAGCCGCGTCGTGGAGAACCGGCCGTCGGCCAGCCACCCGGTGACGATGTGGTCGGCCGGCAGCTTCACGGCCGACGCCTTCCCGGTCTTCGCGTCCACGACGCGGTGCTCGAAGTTCGGGCCGCCCTTCCCGCCCGGCCGGTCGTTCGCCCGCGCGACGACGAGTTCGGTCCCGTCGGCCGACCAGTACGCCGACTCGCCGTCGACGTTCAGGTCGGCCGGCTCCCCCTTCCCGCTGGCGGGGAAGACGAACAGCGACCGCCGTGAGACCGCATCCCCCTGGGCCGCGCCGACCGAGCGGACGACCGCCACCCGCGTCCCGTCCGGCGACAGCTTGGCGTCGTAGGCGTACCCGGCCTCGGGGTCGAACGCGGCGACCGGCGTCAGGTTCTTGCCGTCCGGATCGACCATCACGAGAGCGCGGTCCTTGCTGAGCAGGATGCGGTTCGGCCCCTTCGCTACCGGCGCGACCTTCGACGCGGCCGGCTGCGCCGCGGCGACGCGCGCCGGCGGGGCGGGCTGTGGCGCGGTGGCAGACGGCGCGGCGAGCAGGCCGGCGGCGACGGCGGCGGACGCGACCGCGGCGAGGGCCAGCGGCACGAGCTTGAGCTTGTGAAGGAACATGGCGCGAAGGACTCCGTGCGAGAGGGCCGCGACCGCGGCCGGGGCGTGCTCCGGAGTCAGCGCCGCCGCCACCGCCCGCGCCGGCAGGTCGGCCGGGACCGCGGCCGCAGCCGCGCCCCCGAGCGCGACCGCCAGCCCGCCGGCGCCGGGCGCCACGCCGCGGGCGGTCAGCCGCGCGGCGAGTCGCTTCCGCGCCGCGGCGAGGCGGCTGTACACCGTCCCCACCGGCACCCCGAGCGCCGCCGCCACCTCCACCTGCGACTCGTCGCGGAGGTCGCACCGGACCAGCAGCGCCCGGTCCTTCTCGGACAGCGCCGCCAGTTCGGCGTCGATCACGGCGGCCAGGTCGGGCTCGGGGCCGACGGCACTACCGGCGCTGTCGGTAAGGTGGGACGACGGCGCTTCGCGAGCGGAGCGGCGGGCGGCCATCGTGCGGGCCTCGCGGGCGGTGCGGACCGCCACCCCGTACAGCCAGCCGCCGACGGCCTCGCGCGGCACCACCGCCGCGGCCCGTCGCGCCAGCACGACGAAGACGGCCTGGAAGGCGTCCTCGGCGTCCTGGTGGTGGCCGGTGGCGCGGCGGCAGACGGCGAACACCATCGGCCCGAACCGCTCGACGAGCGCCGCGAACGCCTCCCCGTCGCGGGCGGCGACGAAGGCGGCGAGCAGGGCGCCGTCCGGGCGCGGGTCGGCGGGGGCGACGGCCCGGCGGGCGCGGGCGACGGCGGCGGACAGCCCGGGTGGGGGCATCGGTCAAACTCCGGTCGGCCGGCACCACGCCGGCCTGCCTGTATTGGGTCGCCGGCGGCCGACCCTTCGGTCGGAGCGGGTGGAATTTCCACCACCGGCCCGACTGCGGGGTGCAGTGCTTTCCCCGCAAGGGTTTACGTCACTTCCCGGCGGGCGGCATCGCTTCAACGATCTTTTGTGTCATCGACTCAATGCGTGCCTCGACCCCCCGGGGGGGTCGGCGACACACAATGAACCCGGCCCGAACGACGGCCGGCGGCGAAAAGTGTATGCGCCACCGCTCCGGCAGGCACATGATGGGTGAGCCGACCTCCGGGCCGCTGCCATGACCCCCACTCACAAGCCGGCGACAGTGCTGAACTGCCTCCGGGCCGTCGCCGACGGTCCGGCCGACGCGGCGCTGCTGACCCGGTTCAGCCACGACCGCGACGAGGCGGCGTTCGAACTGCTGGTGTGGCGGCACGCGGGGATGGTGCTGGCCGTGTGCCGCGCCGTCCTCCGCGACCACCACGCTGCCGAGGACGCCTGTCAGGCCACGTTCCTGGCCCTCGCCCGGCAGGCGCACGCCGTCGGCGGCCGCGGCACCGCCGCCGGCTGGCTCTACCGCGTCGCCCGCCGCACCGCCGTCCGCGCTGCCCGTCGCCGCGGCGTTCGTGCGGTTGATGCCGTGCTCGACCACCTGCCGGCGCCCGCGGCCGGGGGCGAGCCCGACGCCGACGCCGTGGCCGCGCTGCACGACGAACTCGATCGGCTGCCCGAGAAGTACCGCACGCCGGTGCTGCTGTGCTTCCTCGAAGGACTGACTTACGCCGACGCCGCCCGCCGGCTCGGCTGGCCGGTCGGCACCGTGGCCGGCCGGGTGGCGCGGGCGAAGGACCGGCTGCGGGCGCGGCTCACGGGCCGCGGCGTCGCCGTGCCGGCGGCGGGGGCAGTCGCACTGGTGGGGGCGGTGAACGTGGTGCGGCCGGCGTTCGCGGCGGCCACGACACAGGCGGCGGCGACGTTCGCGGCGGGGGGCGTGCCCGCGGTGTCCGGCCCGGTACTCGAACTGGCGAAGGGAGCGGTAAGAACCATGATCGTGTCGAAACTCCAGTGGGCGGCCGCGGCGCTGGTGGCCGTGACGGCCCTGGCCGCGGGCGGCGTGTGGGCCGGCGGCCAGCCGCCCGGCGCGGGCGGGTCGGCGGGCGCGCCCCCGGCGGCGGCGGCGCAGCCGGTCGCGCCACCGCCGGCGGCCGATCGAACGGCGACTGCCTCGCAGAGGCGGCGGAGCCTGAACAACCTGAAGCAGATTCTGCTGGCGGTCCACAACTACGAGTCGACTTACGGCCACCTGCCTTCCGACATCCGCGACCCGTCCGGGAAGGCGCTGCTGAGCTGGCGGGTGGCCCTGCTGCCGTACCTGGAGCAGGACAACCTGTACCGGCAGTTCAAGCTGACCGAGCCGTGGGACAGCGAGCACAACCTGAAGCTGCTGGACAAGATGCCGCCGTCGTACCGCGTCGGCTTCGAGCCCGCGGGTGCGACGCACACCTTCTACCAGGCGTTCGCCGGGCCGGGCACGCCGTTCGGCCCCCAGCGCCCGGGCGACCCGCCCGGTGCCGGTGGCGGTGCCAGCGGCCCGTCAGCGGGCCTGCAGCCGCCGGCGGGTACGGGCGTCGGCCCGCGCGGGTCGCGGCCGCTGCGGATGGCCGACGTGACGGACGGCACGTCGAACACGTTCGGGGTGGTGGAGGTGGGGCCGGCGGTGGCGTGGACGAAGCCGACTGACGTGGCGTACAGCCGGAAGGGACCGCTGCCGAAGTTGGCGTGGCCGTTCACGAACGGGTTCCACGTGGGGATGATGGACGGCGCGGCCTTCGCCGTGCGGCCGGGCCTGAGCGAAGCCGACCTGCGGAAGCTGATCGAGATCGACGACGGCCAGCCGTCGCCGGACCTGCGTAAGCTCCGCCCGGCGACGCCGGCCGACACGCCCGAGGAGCGGGCGATGCTGCGTGACCAGGTGGCGCGGAACCGCACGAAGCTGGTCGAGGTCGAACGGCTGATGAAGGAGCACGTCGAGCTGCTGGGCGTGGAACTGGGCAAGGCGGCCGACAGCGGCACGGCCGAGGAGCACGGCGCCGGCCTCGACCACATCATCGACGAGCTGCGGCAGCGGAACCGGTCGCTGCGTGGCCAGAAGGGCGAGCCGCCGCCCCCGCCACCCGGCCCGGCGCCGAAGCGGTAGCGGGCGGGGGCCGGGTCACTGCTTCCACTGCCCCGCCACCGTGACCGCGAACCCGAGCGACGCCTTCGTCGCGCCGGCCGCCACGGCCCGGCGCGTCGTCGCCACCCACACGCCGTCGCCCTTGCCCACCACCTTCGGGCCGGCGGCCTTGTCGAAGTTCGGGAACAAGAGCAGCACGGCCGGGTGCTTCCCCTCGTTGACCGTGCTGCTCAGTTCGATCAAGTCCTTCACTTCCATCGGCTCCGCCGATCGATCCTTCCCGGCCGGGCTGAGGAGGCAGAAGTCCGGGTGCGGGGCGGTGCCGGTGTGGTCGCCGATGTCCGGCTGCACCGCGAACCGCAGCGTGTACACGCCCGCCGCCAGTTCCTGCTTCCGGAAGTCGGTGAACGCCGTCGGGAACTCGATCGCCCCGACCAGCGCCCCTTCGGGGATTTCGCGGTACGTGATGCCGTTCTTGAGCTGCTCCGGCGTGGCCTTCACCGGGATCACGTCGCGGAACCAGACGCGCATCACGACGGCGTCACCGGAACGCACGACGAGCGCGTCCTTGCTCAGGAGGGTGCGCACCGGTTCGGCGAGCGCCGCGGGCGGGTCGAGCGCTTCGGTCTTGGCGGCGAACGGCTCGTCCGGCCGGGCGAGGGCCGCGGCGGGAAGCAGCAACAGGGCGGCGGCCAGGAGTCGCATGATCGGTCCTTTCGTCCCGGGTGTCACAGCAGCCCCGTCGTCTCGTCGTACCCGAACAGGCGGTTGAAGTTCTGGACCGCGACGCCGCTCGCCCCGCGGACGAGGTTGTCCTCCGCGGCGAGGACGACGACCTTGCCACCCCGAACGACCTTCGCACACACGTCGAGGTAGTTCGTGAAGGCGCAATCCTTCGTCGCCGGGACGGTGGTGCGGACGCGGACGAACGGCTGTCCGCGGTAGTAGTCGCGGTAGAGTTCCAGCAGCTCGGCGTCGGTGACGGCGCGGGTGGGCGTGGCATACATGGTGCTGAAGATGCCGCGGTCCATCGGCACGAGGTGCGGCGTGAAGACGACTTCGACGCGCTCGCCGGCCACGTCGGTGAGTACCTGTTCGATCTCGGGCGTGTGCCGGTGCGTGCCGACGGCATAGGCCGCGAAGTTCTCGTTGCACTCGGGGAAGTGGAAGCTCAGCTTCGGCGTCCGCCCGCCGCCGCTGACGCCGCTCTTGCTGTCGACGATGATGCCGGTGAGTTCGACGAGGCGGTGCGCCACCAGCGGCGCGAGGCCGAGGATGGCCGTCTGCGGGTAGCAGCCGGGGTTGGCGACGAGCGTCGCGCCGGGGATGCGGTCGCCGTAGAGTTCCGGGAGCCCGTACACGGCGTGGGCGAGGTTGGCGGCGTCGTGGTGCGGCTCCTTGTACCACTGCTGGTAGACGGCGGGGTCCTTCAGGCGGTAGTCGGCGCTGAGGTCGATGACCTTGATGCCGCGGGCGAGCAGCGGCGGGATGCTCTCCATGCTGGTGCCGTGCGGCAGGCAGCCGAACGCGACCTGAACGCCCTTCGCCTTCAGCGCGTCGGCGTCGAACGGCTCGCAGCGCAGGTCGAGCCGGCCGAACAGCGACGGGTGCAGGTCGGCGACGTGCTCGGCCTGCCGCGACGTGACCGCGGCGATGCGAACGCCGGGGTGGCGCAGCAGGATTTTCAGCAGTTCGACGGCCGTGTACCCCGACCCGCCGAGGACGGCGACCGGGACGCGCTCGTGAGACATCGGAACCTTCTCGCCTGGACCCGTGGCCGACCCGGGGCGGTGCCCCGGGCTATCCTATCCCACCCCTTCGGGGTGAAGAGGCCGGTTTGGTCCGGTGGGACCGGCGTCCCGCCGGTCTGTGCCCCCGACCGACGGGACGCCGGTCCCACCGGACCAAGGTTCCTGGTTTTCAGGCCAACGGCCTGGGATAGCATAGCCCGGGGCAACGCCCCGGGAGCATGACATGACCCCCGACGGCCCCCGCACCATCACCGCCGCCGCCGAGCTGATCCGCAGGGGCGACCTCACGCCGTCGGAGCTGCTGGAGCAGTGCCTGGCGCGGATCGACCGCTACGAGCCGCGCGTGAAGGCGTGGGTGGTCGTGGACCGCGACGGCGCCCGCGAGCAGGCCGAGCGCCTGACCACGGAGCTGAAGGCCGGCACGAACCGCGGCCCGCTGCACGGCATCCCGGTGGGCATCAAAGACATCATCGACGTGTTCGACCTGCCGACGGGCTGCGGGTCGAAGCTGTGGGCGAACAGCGTCGCCCGGCAGGACGCGACGTGCGTGTCGCGGCTGCGGCAGGCGGGGGCGGTGATCGTCGGCAAGACGGTGACGACGGCGTTCGCCTTCCTCGACCCGCCGCCGACGCGCAACCCGTGGAACCTGGAGCGGACGCCGGGCGGCAGTTCGAGCGGCTCGGCGGCGGCGGTGGCGTGCGGCATGTGCCTGGGCGCGCTGGGCACCCAGACCGGCGGCTCGCTGACGCGCCCGGCGAGCTTCTGCGGCGTGTACAGCCTCAAGCCGACGTGGAGCCGGGTGAGCGTGAACGGCGTGCTGCCGTTCTCAACGACCCTCGACCACGTCGGGGTGATGGCGAATTGCGTGCGCGACCTGGCGATCCTGATCGAGCCGATCGCGGGCCACGACCCCGACGACAGCTCCGCCTCCTGGCGCCCGGTCTCGGACTGCGTCAGCCGCATCGACGAATCGCTCAAGCGGACGGCGGAGCAGAGCCGCGACGACTGGCTCCCGCGGCCCGGCTACGTACACACGGCGTCGTTCTTCGCCGAAACCGTCGCGCCCGAAGTCGCCGAGTTCATGGACCGCATCGACCGCGATCTGAAGTCACTCGCCCACTCGGACGCCGTCGTCCGCCGGTCCGTCCTCCCGGCGGGCTTCGCCGACATCCACCGCCACCACCGCACCATCATGGCCGTCGAGGCCGCAGAGGTTCACGGCCGGCGTCTCGCTCGGCACCCGGACGACTACCCGCCGCGCATCCGCGAGCTGATCGAGGAGGGGCAGCGGGTGCCGGCGACCGAGTTCCGCGCCGCCCGGTTGGCCCGCGACCGACTGGACGAGGACATGACCAGCTTCCACCAGCTCGAACCCCTCCTGACGCCGGCGACGGTCAGCGCCGCCCCGGCCGCGGACACGACCGGCAGCCCGTGGTGCAACGTCCCGTGGAGCTTCCTGGGTGTGCCGACCGTCTCCCTCCCGCTCGGCTGGTCGGCCGACGGGCTCCCGCTGGCGGTTCAGCTGGTCGGGGCGCAGTGGGCGGAAGACAGCCTGCTCACCCGCGCGGCACTCGTCGAGCACGTGTTCCGACTGGACGGGGCGTTCGAGCCCCGGCCGCTTCCGCTAGACTGACCGCATGTCCTTCGCCGACGCGCTCGACATCCTGCTCGAAGACAACCACGTCGTCGCGGTCAACAAGCCGGCGGGGTGGCCGACCACGCACTTCGACGGCACCGACGAGACCATCGACCGCGTCGTGAAGGCGTACCTGAAGGAGAAGTACCAGAAGCCGGGAAACGTGTTCCTCGGCGTCGTACACCGGCTCGACAAGCCGGTGTCGGGGGCGCTGCTGTTCGCCCGCACCAGCAAGGCCGCGGCCCGCCTCAGCGAGCAGTTCCGCGAAGGCGCCGTCGAGAAGACCTACTGGGCCGTCGTGGCCGGCGACCGGCTGCCGGACGCGGGATCGTTCGAGGATTATCTGCGGAAGGACGACGAAGCGGCGCGGGTGGAGGTGGTTCCGGCCGGCACGCCGGGGGCGCAGCTGGCGCGGCTGCTGTACACCGTCCGCGCCCGGCACGGCGGGCTGGCGCTCGTTGAACTGCGGCCGCACACCGGCCGCAAGCACCAGCTTCGGGTACAGCTGGCGAGCCGCGGGTCGCCGATCTACGGCGACGCGAAGTACGGCGGCCGCGGCAACCTCGGCCCGGCGATCGGGCTGCACGCGCGGGCGCTGACGTTCCTCCACCCGACGAGCAAGGCGCCGACGACGGTGACGGCCGAGGTGCCGCCGCCGTGGCGCGGCCGGTTCGCGCATCTGCTGGCGGGCGGTTAGCGCCGCGCGCCGAGCGGCAACGGCGGGGCGCGGCGGCTTCCCACCCTCCCCCCTCTGAGGGGGAGGGTCGCCGCGCAGCGGCGGGGTGGGGGGCACCACGTAGGATGTGAACCGGGGGCGTGGCTCCCTGCGACTCATCGCAGGTGGTGCCCCCCACCCCGCGGCGAAGCGCCGCGACCCTCCCCCTCAGAGGGGGGAGGGTGTGGCTGGTTCGCCCATCCCCGTAGCGCCACCACACGACGAGCCCCGATGACCCCCGACGAGAAACTCGCCGCGATCCTGGCGGCGGTGCAGGTCGATCCCGGCGGCCGCGGCCTGGCCCGCGACCCGATCGACAACCTGTTCACCGCCACCGCCGGCGACTTCCAGGCCGCGTGCCGTAGCATCGCCGAACACCGGTGCCCCGTGGTGGCGATCACGACCGGGTTCTTCATCCCGTCCGCCATGCCGCCAGCATTCGAGACCGACGGGCCGTTGGGCGCCGTCTTCCTCCAGCGCGCCTTGTACGGATGTGGCGTGACGCCGCTGCCGTACTGCGAAGGCGCGGTCGATGCCACGATGGCGCCCGCCCGCCTGGCGTTCGACCTTCCCATGACCGATGTCGGAGCGGAAGGGTGGACGCATTTGGTGGCGATTGAGCGAAGCGGCCCCGCGGCCGGCGGGCGGCATTACACCATGCGCGGGACCGACATCACCGAGCACTTCGACCCCGGGCTCACGCGCCAGTTCAAGGCACGCCGGCAGGGCGTCGTCACCATCGGCATCGGCGACGGGGGGAACGAGATCGGCATGGGGAAGGTGCCGCACGAGACGGTCGTGAAGAACATCCCCAACGGCGACCTCGTCCACTGCCGCGTGCCGACCGATCACCTCATCGTCGCCGGCGTCAGCAACTGGGGGGCGTACGCGCTCGCGGCCGGGGTGTACGTCCTGCGCGGGGTGAAGCCGCCGGCCGACCTGTTCGACCCGGACCGCGAGCGCGAAATCCTCGAAGTGATGGTCCGCGAGGGGCCGCTGGTGGACGGCGTGACCGGCAAGCCGACCGCGACCGTGGACGGGCTGACGTGGGACGAGTACGCCCGCCCGCTGGTCCGCATCCGCGAGATTCTGGAGGCGCCATGACGCTCCGCGACGCGACCGGGGCGGCCGTCCGCGCCGCCTGCCGGGCCGGCACCCTCACCGGCCCCACGCCCGGCCTCGCGGCCGGGTTCGTGCAGGCCAACCTCGTGCTGCTGCCGCGCGACTGGGCGTTCGATTTCCTGCTGTTCTGCCAGCGGAACCCGAAGCCGTGCCCGCTGCTGGACGTGACCGAGCCCGGCGACCCCGAGCCGCGCGGCGTCGCCGCCGGGGCCGACCTCCGCACCGACCTCCCGGCCTACCGCGTGTGGGAGAACGGCGAACTGGTCGAGGAACCCAACGACGTGCGGCGGCACTGGCGCGACGACCTCGTCGGGTTCGTCATCGGCTGTTCGTTCACCTTCGAGACGGCGCTGCAAGCGGCCGGGCTGCCGGTGCGGCACATCGAGGAGAACGTGAATGTGCCGATGTACCGCACCAACATACCGTGCCGGTCGGCGGGTCGGTTCTCGGGGCCGATGGTGGTGTCGATGCGGCCGCTGACGCCGGCGCAGGCGGTGCGCGCGACTCAGGTATGCGGCCGCTTCCCGCGGGCGCACGGCACGCCTGTCGGCTTCGGCGACCCCACGGCGCTGGGGATTCGGGATGTGGGCGTGCCCGACTACGGCGACGCGGTGACGGTCCGGGCCGGCGAGGTTCCGGTGTTCTGGGCGTGCGGCGTGACACCGCAGGCGGCGCTGCTGCAGAGCCGACCGCCGTTCGCTATCACGCACAAGCCAGGGCACATGTTCATGACGGACTGGCGGGATACCGATTTGGAAGGGGAATAGGGTTTCGCCGCTTGCGGCGTAGCGCCGCGGCGCTACGCCGCAAGCGGCGAAATCATCGGAGCAACCCCTCCACCACTTCCAGCGTCACCGCGTCGAGTGACGGCACCACCAGTTCCGCCCCCGCGTCCCGCAGCCGCTCCGGCGGGTGGTGCCCCACAAACGTCACCCCCACGCACGCCATCCCCGCCGCCTTCGCCGCCGCCACGCCCGACGGCGCGTCCTCGAACACCACGCACCGCGCCGGTTCCACGCCGAGCAACGCCGCCGCCTTCAGGAACACCTCGGGGTCCGGCTTGCCGCGCGTCACGTCGTCGCCGGAGACGACCGCGGTGAAGCGGCCCGCGGTGCCGGTGTGGCGCAGGATCAGGTCGAGGTTCGCGCGCGGGGCGCTGGAGCCGAGCCCTTGTAGCCAACCCGCCGCGGCCAAGCCTTCCACCAGCGCCCCGACGCCGGGCAGCAGAGTGACGCCGGCGCGGTCAGTGGCGTCGCGGTAGAGGCGCTCCTTCTCCTCGCCCCACTCGGCGCAGCGCGCATCATCCGCATCGTGGTCGAACAGCTGGCGGACGATTTCCGGGTTGCGCTTCCCGAACGTGGCGGCGAAGTCGGCGCGGGTGAACGCGAACCCGTGCGCCGCGGCGAACGCCTGCCACGCCGCGAAGTGAATCTCGGCGGTATCGACCAGGGTGCCGTCCACGTCCCAGATCGCGGCGCGGATCATAAATGCTCCTCGCTACAGGTTCCGCCCGGCGAGCCAGCCGGTGCTCCACGCGGACTGGAAGTTGTACCCGCCGATCCAGCCGTCGAGGTCGAGCACCTCGCCGGCCAGGTACAGGCCCGGTTGTCGCTTGCTCTGCATCGTCCGCGAATCGACCTCGCCGAGACTCACGCCGCCGGCCGTCACCTCGGCCTTCTCGAACCCGAGCGTGCCGCGAAGGGGGATGCGCAACCGCTTCACCGATGCGACGAGCGCCTGCCGGTCGGGCTTGCTCAGCGCCGCGGCCTTGCGCTCGGCCGGCATCCCGCACAGCGCCAGCAGCTGGTCGCACACCCGCCGCGGCAGCTTTTCGGCCAGCACGCCCGCGAGTTGCTTCTTGCCCGACGCCAGCGACTCGGCCCGCAGGTACTCGTCGAAGTGCGCCTCCGGCTCGGCCGGCAGCAGATCGACTTCGAGAACGAGCGACGCCGGCGAAGCGTGCCCGCTGACGGAGCGGCTCACGTCGAGCGGCGCGGGGCCGGTGAGGCCGAAGTGCGCGAACAGTGTCGATCCGCGGCGCGAGGTGAGCACCTTGCCGTTCTCGGTCACTTTCAGCGTCACGTCGGGGAGTGTGATGCCGCGGAGTTCGGCGACCCAGGCGGGCTGCACGGTCAGCGGCACAAGCGCCGGCCGCGTCGCGGTGACGGTGTGGCCGAACGCCGCCGCGAAGCCGTACCCGTCGCCGGTCGTGCCGCACCCGGGGTACGACTTCCCGCCGGTCGTGATGAGCACCTTCTCCGCGGTCAGCGTGCGAGTTGCCGTGACGATGCGGAAGCCACCCTCGGGCTGCGCCGCGATGCCGGTCACGGCCTCGCTGGTAGCGAGAGCAGCGCCCGAGCGGCGCAGCCGGGTCAGCAGCGCGTCCAGTACGTCGACGGCGCGGTCGCTGACGGGGAAGACCTTGCCCGTGTCCTCGACCTTCGTGGCGACGCCCTCGGCCTCGAACAGCGCGACCACCTCGCGCGGCCCGAGCGCGGCGAGCGCGGAATGCAGGAACTTGCCGTTGGGGCCGAACGCCTCGATGATGCCGCGGGCGTCGCAGTCGTGGGTGATGTTGCAGCGGGTGCCGCCGCTCATCAATATTTTCACGCCGGGCTTGCGCCCCTTCTCCAGCAGCAGGACGCGCCGCCCGCGCTCGGCGGCGTGCGCCGCGGCCACCAGCCCCGCCGCGCCGGCCCCGATCACGACCGCATCCCACTCCGCGCCCATGCTGCCCCCCCCGGTGAAAAGAGCATTCTAGCGGGCCGGTTGCCGCGGCCCCCGGGCGGCGGGTATCATCGCCCCCGCACCCGCAGACCCGAAAGGACCGCAATGACGCGACCTCTCCTCCTGGCCGCCCTCCTCCTGGGGCCGGCCGCGCCCGCCCTCGCGCAACAGCCCCGGCCCATCGCCGAGGGGATGAAAAACCCCGAGTCCGTCGTCGTGCTGCCAGACGGCAAGACGTTCGTCACCGAGATCGGCGAGTTCGGCAAGGACGGCGACGGCAAGGTCAGCCAGGTCGTGAACGGCAAGGTCACGCCGTTCGTGGGCGGGCTCGACGACCCGAAGGGGATCGCGTTCTTCGCCAAGTGGCTGTTCGTCACCGACAACACGCGCGTGCTGCGGATCGACGTGGCCAGCAAGAAGCTCGACATCTTCGCCCCCGCCAACGCCTTCCCGGTGCAGCCGCAGTTCCTCAACGACATCGTGGTCGATCCGGAGAGCGGCATGGTGTACGTCTCCGACTCCGGCGACCGCAAGGGCGGCGGCGGGGCCGTGTACCGGATCACCCCGCAGGGGCTCGTGAGTACCGTCGTCAACACCGACACCCTGAAGGGGCTCAACATCCCCAACGGCCTCGCGATGGACGGCGCGTCGAACCTCATCCTCGCCGACTTCGGCGCCGGCAACCTCTACCGCGTGAAGCTGAGCACCGGCGCCAGCGAGAAGATCGCCGACGGCATCGACGGGGCCGACGGCCTCGCCTGGGACTATTTCGGCCGCCTGTTCGTGAGCAGCTGGAAGGCCGGCACCGTTCACGTGATCCCGAAGCCGGGCGACGCGCCGGTGCTGCTGGCGAAGGGCTTCGACAGCGCGGCCGACGTCTGCATGAGCGCCGACCGCAAGGAGATTCTCGTGCCCGACATGAAGGCCGGAAAGCTGCTCGCACTGAAGGCCGAGGTGCCCGGCGCCCCGGTGGACGAGAGCCCGGCCCCGGCCGCGTTCCAGCCGGCGTTCCCCGACCTCAAGTTCACCGGCTGGGAGCCCGTCAGCGACACCGGCAAGGCGAACCAGCTCCGCCTCATCCTCCTCACCCACGCCGGCGACGGCTCCAACCGCCTGTTCGTGCCGACGCAGCAGGGCGTCATCCACGTCTTCCCGAACGACCCGGCGGCGGCCAAGCAGACGAAGGTGTTCCTCGACATCACCGACCGCGTGAAGTACGCCGACAACACGAACGAGGAGGGCTTCCTCGGCCTGGCCTTCCCGCCGAACTACAAGCAGAGCGGCGAGTTCTTCGTCTTCTACACGCCGAAGGGCGGGAAGATGCGGAACATCGTCTCGCGGTTCCGCGTGAGCAAGGACGACCCGAACCGCGCCGACCCGGCGTCGGAGGAAATCCTGCTGACGTTCGAGAAGCCGTTCTGGAACCACGACGGCGGCACCATCTGCTTCGGCCCGGACGGCATGCTGTACGTGTTCCACGGCGACGGCGGGGCCGGCAACGACCTGCACGACAACGCCCAGAACCTGAAGTCGGTCCTCGGCAAGATTCTTCGCATCGACATCACCAAGAAGGACGCCGGCCTCCCCTACGCCATCCCGGCCGACAACCCGTTCGTGGGCAAGGCCGACGCCCGCGGCGAGGTGTGGGCCTACGGCCTCCGCAACGTCTGGCGGATGGGCTTCGACCGCAAGACCGGCGAGCTGTGGGCCGCGGACGTGGGGCAGAACCTGTACGAGGAGATCAACATCATCAAGAAGGGCGGCAACTACGGCTGGAACCGCCGCGAGGCGTTCCACCCGTTCGGCGGCCGCGGCGTGGGGAACAACAAGGACATGATCGACCCGGTGTGGGAGTACCACCACGACATCGGCAAGTCGATCACCGGCGGCACGGTGTACCGCGGCACGAAGGCGCCGGAGTTGGACGGCCACTACCTGTACGCCGACTACGTGAGCGGCCGGGTGTGGGCGCTGAAGTACGACGGTGGCCGGGTGGTGGCGAACCGGCCGGTGAAGTGGACGGGGGCGCCGGTGTACTCGTTCGGCGAGGACGAGCGCGGCGAGCAGTACCTGCTGACCGCGACGACGAACGGCCGCGGCATCTTCGTGCTAAGCAAGTGACGGGCGAGCGGCCCGCGTGAGCGGGCTGTTGGCTCGGGTCTTGGAGTGCGGAGCACGACGGCGTGTCGCCCCGGGTGGAACCCGGGGCGGCCTGCGGCGAAGTCCGAGGGTGTCACGTACCACGGACCCCGCCCACGCCGCTCCAGGTTCCACCCGGGGCGACACGCCGTCTCCCTACCCGGCTCCAATCCACATACGGGGTTGCGCCCCCGGCGCCGGCTGCGGTTGGCGGTGCAAAGCGATGCGGGTACGATACCCCCATCACGGAGGCCCGCGAATGAAGATCATCCTGGCGAACCCGCGGGGGTTTTGCGCCGGCGTCAACATGGCGATCGAGAGCCTGGAGAAGGCGCTGGCGCTGTACGGAGCGCCGCTGTACGTCTACCACGAGATCGTCCACAACCGGCCGATCGTCGAGCAGTTCCGCGGCCGCGGCGTCGTGTTCGTGGACGACATCTCCGAGGTGCCCAACGGCGGCACCGTCCTGTACAGCGCCCACGGCGTCAGCCCGGCCATCCGCGACGCCTCGAAGGCGCGCAACCTCCGCGCCATCGACGCCACCTGCCCGCTGGTGACGAAGGTCCACATGGAGGCGATCAAGTTCGCCCGGGAGGGCTACACGATCGTGCTGATCGGCCACGAGGGGCACGACGAGGTGCTGGGGACGATGGGCGAGGCGCCGCACGCGATGGTGCTGGTCGAGGACGAGGCCGACGTGGCGGCGCTGACGCTTCCCGCTGACGCGAAGCTGGCCTTCCTGACGCAAACGACGCTGAGCGTGGACGAGGCCCGGGTGGTGATCGACGCGATCCGCAAGAAGTACCCGCAGGTGGTGGGGCCGAACAAGGACGACATCTGCTACGCGACGCAGAACCGGCAAGAAGCCGTGCGGACGCTGGTGCCGGAGGCGGACGTGGTGCTGGTACTGGGGAGCCGGAACAGCTCGAACAGCCAGCGGCTGGCCGAGATCGCCGCCGCGACCGGCCGCCGGGCGTACCTGGTGGACCGCGTGGGCGAGTTGCAAGACGACTGGTTCAACCCGTCGGACACGGTGCTGGTGACGGCGGGCGCGAGCGCCCCGGAGGAGCACGTGATGGCGTGCGTGGACCACCTGCGGGCGAAGTTCGGCGCCGAGGTGGAGTCGCGGGTGGTGCGCGAGGAGCACGTGAGCTTCCCGCTCCCGCGCGAACTGCGGGTGCTGGCGTGACCCCGGCGACCAGCCGGCTGACGCCGGCCGTTCGCCCAGATCGATGACCCCCGGGGCTTCCCGATGGCGATTGCGACGCTGAAGCTCGGTCCGGCCGACCACGGCCGCGAACTGGAGCTCGACGAGTACGAGGCCGCGGATTACGAGCCGGGGCACAAGTACGAGATTATCGACGGGAGGCTGTACGTGTCGCCCGAGGCCAACTTCGCCGAGCACATTCTCGAGCACTGGCTGCGCCGCAAGGTGGAGCGGTATGCCGACGACAACCCAGAGGTGTTGAACCACGTCGCCCAGAAGACGCGGGTGTTCGTCCACCGGCGGAAGAAGGCGACAGTGCCCGAGCCCGACCTGGCGGCGTACCAGGGGCTCGACCTGTCGCAAGACTTCCGCGACATCCACTGGCGCGACCTCGGCCCGGTGCTGGTCGCCGAGGTGCTGGTCGAGGGCGACGAGCACAAGGACCTGGAGCGGAACGTCGGCCTGTACTTCGACGTGCCGTCGGTCCGCGAGTACTGGGTGATCGACGGCCGCGACGACCCGAACCGGCCGTCGTTGATCCAGCACCGTCGGTACGGCGGCCGGTGGGTGGTGCGTACGCACCCGGCCGGCGCCACGTTCACGACCAAGCTCCTCCCCGGCTTCGCCCTCGTCCTCGACCCCCGGGCCTGACCGGACGTCCGCCATGACCGAAGCGGAATGGCTGATGGCGACCGACCCGATACCGTTGCTGGAGTTCCTGCGTGATCGGGCGAGTGACCGCAAACTGCGGCTCTTCGCACTCGCTTGCAGTAGGCGGGCGCTAAGCCACGGTCGGATCGCATGGACAGTTTCGGCGATCGAGGCGAATGAGCAGTACGCAGACGAGCAAGTGAGTACTGATTCCACCAATCGCGACTCCGATTTCGTCACCCTAGCCATCGAAACGGCACGTCAATTCGCAGACACCGAAGCCTGGAATACAGTGGTCAATGCAGCTAACCCCGATTATGCGGTGGAGATAGCCACCCAGAATGCCGCACGGGCTGCCGAGGGTGTGGCTCACTGTGATCTGGTTCGAGAGCTGTTTGGGAACCCGTTCCACTCGATCTCTCACGATCCCGCGTGGCGCACCGAAGCCGTCGTCGGCCTCGCGGCCGGCGTCTACGCCGACCGCGCCTTCGACCGCCTGCCGGTCCTCGCCGACGCGCTCGAGGACGCCGGCTGCGCCGACGCCGACATCCTGACCCACTGCCGCGGGCCGGGGCCGCACGTCCGCGGTTGTTGGGTCGTCGATCTCCTCCTCGGGAAGTCGTGATGAGCGAACCCCTCTCCCTCAACTACCTCCCCACCCTGCCCCGCCGCCGCGACTGGCGCATCGGCTGCGCCGGCGCCGGTTTCATCATGCGCGACTGCCACCTCGTCGCGTACGCCAACGCCGGGTTCAACCCCGTCGCCGTCGCGTCGCGAAAGGTCGAGACGGCCCGCGAGGTCGCGGCGGCGCGCGGCGTCCCCACTGTCCATGCCACCCTCGACGACCTGCTGCGCGACGACGGCGTCGAAATCCTCGACGTGGCCGTGCCGCCGGACGCCCAGCCGGACCTCATCCGCCGCGCCGTTGAGCTCGGCCGCGGTCGCCTCCGTGGCATCCTAACGCAGAAGCCGCTGGCGCTGTCCGTCCGCGACGCCCGCGACCTCGTCGAGTGCTGCGCCGCCGCGGGCATCGTGCTCGCGGTGAACCAGAACATGCGCTTCGACCAGAGCGTGCGTGCCGCGAAGGACGCGCTCGCCCGCGGTCTGATCGGCGAGCCGGTGCTGGCGACGATCGACATGCGGGCGGTGCCGCACTGGATGCCGTGGGCGGAGGGGCTGCCGAGCCTGTCCACGTTCGTGATGAGCATCCACCACCTCGACACGTTCCGCTACTGGCTCGGTACCCCCGACCGCGTCCTCGCCAGCACCCGCCCCGATCCGCGCACCCGCTTCCCCCACCGCGACGGCATCAACCTGACCATCCTCGAATACGACCACGGCCCGCGGGCGAGTGCCTGGGACGACGTGTGGGCCGGCCCGAAGGCCGCAGCCGACGACCACCCGCACGCGATTCGCTGGCGCGTCGAAGGCACCGCGGGGCTGATGCACGGCACGATCGGCTGGCCGCGCTACCCGGCGCGCGAGCCGAGCACGCTCGACCTGTGGAGCGAACTCGTTCCCGGCGGGTGGCACCGGCCGCGCTGGCCCGAGGTGTGGTTCCCCGACGCCTTCGTCGGCACGATGGCGCAGCTGCTCGTCGCGGTCGAGGACGGCACCGAGCCGGAGATCGGCGGCCGCGACAACGTCGAGACGATCGCGCTGTGCGAGGCCGTGTTCGCCGCCGCGACCGAACACCGCGTCGTGGAAATGATGAAGGGTGAAGGATGAAGGATGAATAAAACCACCGGAAGGCATCCGCTCGCCTCCATTCATCCTTCATCCTTCATCCCTCATCCTTTCCCATGAACCGCTGGCCCGTCGCCGTTCTCGCGCTGCTGGCGCCCTTCGCCCTCGCCGCCGACCCCGCCCCCGGCCCGCTCCCCGCCGAGCAGGCGGCGAAGCAATCGGTCCTCCCCGACGGCTTCCGCATGTCCGTGTTCGCGGCCGAGCCGCTGGTCACGCAGCCGGTGTCGTTCTGCCTCGACCACCGCGGCCGGGTGTGGGTCGCCGAGGCGCTCAACTACGGGGCGTGGCAACCCACCGGCAAGGACCGCGTCGCGATCCTCGAAGACACCGACGGCGACGGCCGCGCCGACAAGCGCACCGTCGTCTGCGACAACTTCAACTACATCACCGGCGTCGAGGTCGGCTTCGGCGGCGTGTGGGTCATGTCGCCCCCCGGGCTTTACTTCGTGCCGATTCGCGACGACAAACCGAGCGGCCCGCCGCAACTGGTGCTGGACGGGTTCGGCTACAAGGAGAGCCGGCACAATCTGGCGAACGGCTTCACCTGGGGGCCGGACGGCTGGCTGTACGGCGGTCACGGTCGCACCAGCCCGTCCGACGTTGGCGCGCCCGGCACCCCCGCGAAGGACCGCATCCACTGCGACGGCGGCGTCTACCGCGTGCATCCAATCACGAAGAAGTTCGAGGTGTTCGCCGACGGCACGACGAACCCGTGGGGCGTGGACTTCGACGACTACGGCCAGTGCTTCGTTTCCAATTGTGTGAACCCGCACCTGTTCCACATGATCCCCGGCGGGCACTACGAGCCGTGGCGGAACCGGCCGAGCAGCCAGTACGCCTACGAGCGCCTGCCGACGATCGCCGACCACCTGCACTACCCCGGCGGCGACATCCGCGGCACCGTCGGCAAGGCCGAGACGCTGGCGATGGGCGGCGGCCACGCCCACTGCGGCACGCTGGTGTACCTCGGCGACGCGTTCCCGAAGCCGTTCCGCAACACCGTGCTGACGTGCAACGTCCACGGCCGCCGCGTCAACAACGACATCCTGAAGCGGAAGGGGTCCGGCTACGTGGCGTCGCACGGCAAGGACTTGATGGTGTCGGCCGACCCGTGGTTCATGGGCGTAACGTTGCGCCTCGACCCCGGCGGCAGCGTGCTCCTGTCCGACTGGTCCGACACCGGCGAGTGCCACACGTACAAGCCGGACATGAAGACGGGCCGCATCTACCGCATCAGCCACGGCGAGCCGAAGCTGCCGAATGTGGATCTGTCGAAGTTGAGCGACAAGGAACTGGTGGAGCTCCAAACGCACCCGAACGAGTGGCAGGTGCGGACGGCCCGGCGGCTGCTCCAGGAGCGCTCGACGGGGTGGACGGATCTGAAGCGGGAGGCCGTCCGACGCTCGCTGTTCAGTGCCGGCCGCAACCACCCCGAGGTCACCCGTCGGTTGCGGGCGCTGTGGACACTCCACGCGATCGGCGAGCACTCCCCCGTGACGCTAACGGATCTCCTCGCCGACCCGGCCGAACACGTCCGTGGGTGGGCCGTTCGGCTCCTGTGCGAGGCACGCGACCCGCGTGTCGACCAACTCGTGGTCCGGGCGACTGTCGATCCGTCGCCCGTCGTCCGGCTCGAACTCGCGGCCGCCCTTCAGCGGCTGCGTACGGATCAGCGATGGAGCCTTGCCCTGGCGCTGCTCGCGCGCGCCGAGGACGCCACCGACGCGAACCTGCCGCTGATGATCTGGTACGGCTTCGAGCCGCTCGTTCCCGCGGACCCGGAGCGGGCGCTGGACGTGGCCGCGAAGGGGCAAATCCCCCTCGTCCGGCAGTTCGCCGCGCGGCGGTTCCTCGATCACGCCGCGACCGTCGGGGCGAAGGCCGACCTGTCCCCGCTGGCGAAGGTGCTCGCCGAGGCGCCGCCGGCCGCAGTGCCGGACCTGCTCCGCGGCGCCCGCGAGGGGATCAAGGGGCGCCGCAACCTGCCGATGCCCGCGGGATGGCCCGCGGTGTACGCCAAACTCCGCGACCACGCCGACAACCAGGTGCGTGACAACGCGGTGTCGCTGGCGCTGGCGTTCGGCGACCCGCGCGCCGTCACCGACCTGCGCGCCCTCGCCGCGGACCAGGCGGCGCCGCCGGCCGACCGCGCCGGGGCGGTCGAATCGCTCGTCGGGGTGAAGGCCGCGGACCTGGCGCCGCTACTGTTCGACCTGCTGCCGGACCCCGCCACCCGCCGCGCCGCCGTCCGCGGGCTCGCGGCGTACCCGCACCCCGACACCGCCGCGAAGGTGCTGGCCGCGTACCCGCGCTTCGACGCCGGCGACAAGGCCGACGCCGTCGCCACCCTCGCGGCGCGGCGTGACACCGCGCTGTCACTGCTGGGGGCGGTGGAGGCGAAGCGGGTGCCGCGGGCGGACGTGTCGGCGTTCGCCGCCCGCCAGATGTTCGCGCTGAACGACGCCGCCGTGCGCGACCGGCTGAAGCAGGTGTGGGGCGAGGTGCGGCCGACGGCCGGGAAGCCGGAGGTGCTGGCGAAGTACCGGGCGATGCTGACGCCGGCGTACCTCCGCAGCGCGGACGCGGCCAGCGGCAAGGCGGTGTACGCGCGGACGTGCCAGGCGTGCCACAAGTTGAACGGTCAGGGCACGGACATCGGCCCGAACCTGAACGGCGTCAACCGCGGCAACCTCGACTACTGGCTGACGAACCTCACCGACCCCGGCGCGGAGGTGGGGAAGGACTACCGCATGTCGGTGGTGCGGACCGTGGACGGCCGCGTGGTGTCGGGCATCGTCGTGGAGCGGAGCGCGGCCCGGGTGGTGGTGCAGACCGCCACGGAGCGGGTGACGCTGGCCGCGGACGACGTGGAGGGCGTGGCGGATTCGCCGCTGTCGCTGATGCCCGAGGGGCAACTCGACGCGCTGCGGCGCGAGGACGTGCGCGACCTGATCGCGTACTTGATGGGCGGGTAGGGGTGGGAAGCAGGATTAACCACAGAGTCACAGAGAGCACAGAGGGAAGACCAAAAACCGAGAGAAGGCCAGAATTTGATTTCAAACTCTCCTTTGTCTCGGTTTTCTGGCTTTCCTCTGTGCTCTCTGTGACTCTGTGATTAATCCTGCTTCCCGCCTAAATACACCCGCGCCCGCCGCTCGCACTCGTCCAGTGTCAGCGCCGCCGTGTCGAGCGTGAGCCGCGGCACCGTCAGCGGCTCGGCATTCGCCCGCGAGCGGTCGTGCAAATCCGGCGTGCGGTTCCCCGCGAGGTGCGCCCGGTCCGCCGCGATCCGCGCCCGCGCCACGTCCGGCGGGCACACGCACTCGATCACCCGCACCGGCTCGCCGAGCGCCAGCAGGGCCGCCACCTGCCGCGCCTTCGAGAACGTACGGCCGTCGAGAAACACCGCCCGGCCCGGTTGCGTGCGCCGGAGGTGGACCGCGGCGGCGAACACCGCCTGCATGGCGATGTCGTCCTGCTCCGCGGAGTAGTCGAGAGCCGCGCCGGGGAACAGCGCCGCCCGCACCTCGTCCTTGCCGATCACGACGCCGCCCAGCACCGCCGCCAGCCGGGCGGCCAGCGCACTCTTCCCGGTGCCCGGCAGGCCCGCCATCGCCACGAGCATCAGCGCACCACCAGCGGGATTTCCTCGGCCAGCCCGTTCGCCAGCCGCACCGTCACCTTGTACTCGCGGGGGTCGCCGTACACAAGCTCCCACGACAGCCGGCCGGGGCGCGCGTCAACGAGTGGTGGAGCCGGCCTTCGCGGCACGGTACACTGGGGATTACCCCGGAGCCCGCCATGCCTCGTCCCGTCGCATTGCTCGCCGTGCTGGTCGCCGCCGGCCCCGCCGCCGCGCAGCCGGTGAGCTTCGACCGCGACGTGAGCGCCGTCCTGTCGCGCGCCGGGTGCAACTCCGGGGCGTGCCACGGCAACCTGAACGGCAAGGGCGGGCTCAAACTGTCGCTCCGCGGCGAAGACCCGGTCGGCGACCACGCCGTCCTCACCCGCGACCTGCTCGCCCGCCGCACCGACCCGCACCGGCCGGACGAGAGTTTGATCCTGCTGAAGGCCACCGGCGGCGTGCCGCACGAGGGCGGCGTTCGCTTCACGAGGGCGAGCCCCGAGTACGCGGCGCTGCGGGCGTGGGTCGCCGCCGGCTGCCGCCCCGACCCGCCCGGCGGCCCGCAGCTGGCCCGGCTCGACGTGACCCCCGCGGCGCGCATCCTGTCCGACCCCGCCGACCGCTTCACCGTGAAGGCCGTCGCCCACTTCTCCGACGGCACGAGCCGCGACGTGACGGCACTGGCGGCGTGCGAGTTCACGTCGGTCGGTGTGGCGCGGATCACGCCGGCTGGCGAGGTGATCCGCGAGCAGTTCGGCGAGACGGTGCTTATCGTCCGCTACCTCACCCGCGTCGTGCCGGTCCGGGTCGTGTTCCTGCCCGACCGCCCGGCCCCGGAACTGTCCGCGTTCCCGACCGAGCACCCGATCGACAGGCTCGTCCTCGACCAGCTGCGGGCGATGCGGCTGGCCCCCGCCGCGCCGGCGCCCGACCACGTGTTCCTCCGCCGCGCCTTCCTCGACACTCTCGGCGTGCTGCCGACCGTGGACGAGACGCGCGCCTACCTCGCCGACCCGCGCCCCGACCGCCGCGAGCGGCTGATCGACGCGCTGCTGGCGCGGCCGGAGTTCGCCGAGTACTGGGCGCAGAAGTGGTCCGACGTGCTGCGGAACGACGAGAAGGCGCTCGACCGCAAGGGCGTGGCCGTGTTCTACCGGTGGATCGCGGCGCAGCTCGCCGCCGACCGGCCGCTCACGGAATTCGCCCGCGACGTGCTCGGCGGCACCGGCAGCACCTACGCCAACCCGCCGGCGAACTTCTGGCGCGCCGTCCGCGACCCACTCCAGCGCGCCGAGTCGGTGGCGCAGGTGTTCCTCGGCGTGCGAATCGGCTGCGCCCGCTGCCACAACCACCCGTTCGACCGCTGGACGATGGACGATTATTACGGCTTCGCCGCCCTGTTCGCGCGGGTGGACTACCGCGTGCTGTCGAACGCCCGCCGCGACGACCTCGACAAGCACGAGTTCGTCGGCGAGCAGGTCGTCTTCCAGAAGCGCGACGGCGAGATGGTCAGCGGCCGCACGAAGCAGGCGGCGCCGCCGAAGCTGCTGGGCGCGGCCGCTGTCGCGCCCGACGCCGACCGCCTCGGCGCGGCCGCGGACTGGGTCGCGTCGGCGGACAACCCGTTCTTCGCGCGGGCGCAGGTGAACCGAGTCTGGCTGCACCTCATGGGCCGCGGCCTGGTGGACCCGAACGACGACTTCCGCGCCACCAACCCGCCGTCGAACCCCGAGCTGCTCGACTGGCTGGCGAAGGACTTCGCGGCGACCGGCTTCCGCCTCAAGCCGCTGGTGAAGCGGATCATGACGAGCCGCACGTACGGCCTGTCGGCGACGACGCGCGACGCGGCGGTGATGGCCGACGAGTTGCACCACTCGCACGCGATGGTGGCGCCGCTGGAGGCGGAGCAACTGCTGGACGCGCTGGCGCAGGTGACGGGCGTGCCGGTGCGGTTCGGCGGCTACCCGCTCGGCCTGCGGGCCAACCAGGTGCCGGCCCCGCCGCAGACCGGCCGGCGGTTCACGGCCGCGACCGGCGACCTGTTCCTGAAGACGTTCGGCAAGCCGGAGCGGCTGCTGACGTGCGAGTGCGAGCGGAGCGACGACCCGGGCCTGTTGCAGGCGTTCCAGATGATCTCGGGCGACGTGGTGAACCGGCTGATCAGCTCCCCGGACAACCGCGTCGGCAAGCGGCTGTCGGAAGGGACGACCGACGCGGCGCTGCTGGACGAGTTGTACCTGGCGGCGCTGTGCCGCCGGCCGACGGACGCGGAGGGGCGGCGCATTCTGGGCTACGTCGGCGGCGCGACCGACCGCCGCGCGGTGTGGGAGGACGTGCTGTGGGCGCTGCTCAACAGCAAGGAGTTCCTGCTGCGGCGGTGAGGGGCCGCCCGGCACAGGCAGTAACGGAGGAAGGGCCATGCTGCGTCGAACACTAATGTGGGGGCTCCCGCTGGCCGGCGCCGTCGGGGCCGCCGCCGTTGCCGACTGCTGGCTCGCCGCCGCCGCCCTCGCGGACGCCAGGCAAGACCTCCGACCCGCCGTGAACCTGCCGATCAGCCGCGTCGTGCTGTTCAACAGCGGCGTCGGGTACTTCAGCCGCAGTGGCGAGGTGGACGGCGACGCCCGCGTCGATCTCACCTTCCAGGAAGCGGATGTCAACGACCTGATCAAGAGCATGGTGCTCGAGGACTTCGGCGGCGGCCGCGTCGCCGCGGTGAGCTATGACAGCCGCGAGCCGATCGCGCGGACGCTGGCCAGCTTCTCGATCAACCTGAACGGCGACACCACCTTCGCCGGCATCCTCCGGCAGGCCCGCGGCGAGCGGGTCGAGGTCACGACCACACCGACGGCGCAGAACCAGCCGGGGAAGGTGACCGGCTCGATCGTCGGCGTCGAGCCGCAGGCGGGGCCGAACGGCGTGCCGGTGTCGGTGCTGAACCTGTGGTGCGCCGAGGGGATGCGGGCCGTCAAGCTGACCGAGGTGCAGCAGCTGCGCTTTCTCAACCCGGTTATCGAGTCCGAGTTCCGCCGGGCGCTCGAGGTGCTGGCGCTGAACCACGACGCCGCGAAGAAGGCGGTGAGCCTCCACTTCGCCGGCGACGGGAAGCGCCGCGTGCAGGTCGGCTACGTCGTCGAGGCGCCGGTGTGGAAGACGAGCTACCGGCTCGTGCTGGATGCCGAGGGCAAGGGCGGGAAACCGTACCTGCAAGGGTGGGCGGTCGTCGAAAACCCGACCGACGAGGACTGGACCGGCGTGCGGATGGCGCTTATCAGCGGCCGGCCGATCAGCTTCAAGATGGACTTGTACAACCCGCTGTACGTGCCGCGGCCGACGGTCGAGCCGGAGCTGTTCGCGTCGCTGCGGCCGCCGACCTACGACGGCGGCTTCGCCCGCCGCGGGCAGGGAATCCCGCCGGACGACAAGGAAGCGTTCCAGCTCCGGGCGCTGAACGCGGCCGAAAAACAGGGGCCGTTCGTCGACGGCGACCGCCTCGGCGCCCCGGCACCGGGGAAGGACGCCGCCGCGCGGCTCAGGGGACTCGCGGACAACGCCCCGGAGCTCGGCATGGCCGTGCGCGGCACGGTCGCCCCGAACGACTTCGACGGCGAGGCGGCGAAGCGCCTCAACCGCGAGCTGGCGGCCCGCCTCGGCACCGCGGCCGTCGGCAGCGCCGCCACCGCGGGCAAGCTCGGCGACTTCTTCCAGTACGCCATCGACCACCCGGTCTCGCTCGCGCGCCAGAAGAGCGCCCTTCTGCCGATCGTCGGCAAGGACATCGAGGCGACGCGCGTCAGCATCTACAACGCGGGCGTGCAGCCGAAGCACCCGCTGCTCGGGCTCCGCTTCAAGAACACGTCTGGCATGCACCTGTCGCAAGGCCCGATCACGGTGTTCGAAGGCAGTACCTACGCCGGCGACACGCGCGTGCTGGACGTGCAGCCCGGCGAGGAGCGGCTCGTGTCCTACGCCGTCGACCTCGGCAGCGAAGTCGATCCGCAGACCGGCCCGGGGTCGGGGCGGATTACGAGTGTGAAGGCGAACAAGGGGGTCGTGACGACGGTGACGAAAGTGCGGGAGGAGAAGAAGTACCGCATCGCCAACCGGAGCCAGACCGACCGCACGCTCGTCATCGAACACCCGAACCGCACCAACCAGCAGTTCAAGCTCGTGGACACGCCGGCGCCGGTCGAGGACACGAAGGACGTGTACCGCTTCCAGCTGGCGGTGAAGGCCGGCGAGGAGAAGACGTTCGTGGTGACCGAGGAGCGCGACGTGTCCACGCAGGTGGCGCTGTCGAACAACCCGGACGGGCAGATCCGCTTCTTCCTGAGCCTGAACGAGGCGCCGCCGGCGCTGAAGGCGAAGCTCACGGAGGCGCTCAAGCTGAAGGCCGCGTGGGACGGGCAGCTGCGCGACCTGAACCAGGTGAAGGCCGACCTGGCGCGGGTGGGCACCGACCAGGACCGCATCCGCAAGAACCTGGCGGCGACGCCGCGGGAGGCGGAGGTGTACCAGACCTACCTGCGCCGCCTCGCCGAGCAGGAGCGCGAGATCGATACTTTGACGGCCCGCGAGAAGACGCTGATGGCGGCGGAGTTCGCGGCCCGGAAGGCGTTCGAGGAGTTCCTGGCGAACCTGACCGACTGAGCGGGCGGCACCCCGTTTCCCTCGCTCCGCCTCCGAGTGGCGGAGCGAGGGAAACGGGGTGTCGCTTACCCCGCCGGGCTTCACCCCGTCGATTCCATGCCCGCGGGGTGGTTACGCGGGAACAGCAGCGTCATTTCGGCCGACATCCGGGCGCCGAGCCGGTCACGCTCGGCCGCGTCGGCCAGCCGCGACCGGGTGTAGTCCATCACGTGCCGGGCCACCCGCTCGCGGTCGGACACCACGTCCGGGTACATCTGGCGCAACCCGTCCGCCGTCCGCGGCTGGGCGGCCAGCATCGCCTCGAACTGGTCGGTCGCGTCGGCGAGTGAGAGGCGGCCGGCGATCAGCTCGTCGACCAGCCGGTCCTTGCTCCGGATTTGACACTGCAGGTCGGCGATCTCGCCGTCGAGCCGGACCTGGGTGCGGAGATTCGCGGCCATCTGGCTGCGGACGGCGGGTACGTTCCAGGCGTCGAGCCCGGCGGCGGCCAGCCAGCCGGGGAGCCACGGGCCGAGGGCCACCACCGCGGCGCCCGCGGCCGCCCACTTCGTGCGTCGTCGCATGTCGTCCGTTCCGGGGAGAAATCGGGGTCGCTACCCGGTGTTCGCCGGCCGCGGCGGGTTCTTTTGCCGCCGTCAACTACTACTTGCCGCCCGGCGGCCCATTGGTCGGGCGCCGGGCGAATTTTCCCGCGCCGGACCGGGCGGACCCGCCCCCCGTTCGGCGCGGAGCCGCTCGAAGCACCGCAGCGCCTCCCCGATCACCTCGTCGGTGTTGAAGTACCGGTACTGGGCCAGCCGGCCGCAGAAGTACACCCCGTGCCGCGCCCGTTCCCGCTCCGCGAGCGCCGCGTACTCCGCGTACAGCGCCCGGTTCTCGGCCCGCGGGATGGGGTAGAACGGGTCGCCGGTCGCGCTCGGCGTCTCGTAGCTCACCACCGTGTGGGCGTGCCGCTGACCCGTGACATGCTTGATCTCCACCGAGCGGGTGTACGCGAAGTCGTTCGGGTAGTTCACCTGCACGCACGGTTGCGCGAACTCGACCGGCTTCGCCACGAACTCGAACCGCAGCGACCGGTACGGCAGCCGACCGAGGCGGTGGCCGAAGTACTCGTCGATCGGGCCGGTGAACACCGTCGCCCGCCGCGGGCGGATCAGGTCGCGCACCTCGTCGTACTTGCAGCCGAGCAGCACGCGGATGCGGCGGTGGTTCAGCATCGAACGGAAGAGCGCCGTGAACCCGCGCGTCGGCATCACCTGAAACTTGTGATCGACGTAGCGCGCGTCGCGGGACAGGCGCACCGGGATGCGGCCGCACACCCCGGGGTCGAGCGCCGCGGCGGACACGCCCCACTGCTTCAGCGTGTAGCCGCGGTAGAAGGCGTCGTACAACTCCGGGCCGACCCGGCTCAGCACCTGCTCCTCGGAGTTGGTCGGCGCCGGAATGTCGTGCCGCTTCCACGCCAGCAACTCGGCCGCGGCCTCGGGCGTGAGCGACTTGCCGAAGAAGGCTTCGAGCGTGGTGAGGTTGATCGGGAACGGCAGCAACTGCCCGCGGACCAGGCTGCGGACCTCGTAGTTGGCCTCGTGCCAGTCGGTGAAGCGCGACAGGTACCGGAGCAGGCTCTCGTCGTTGGTGCGGAAGTAGTGCGGGCCGTAGTTGTGGACGAGAACGCCGGACGGGTGCGTGGAGTCGTGGCAGTTGCCGGCGACGTGCGAGCGCTGGTCGACGACGAGCACCTTCCAGCCGAGGACGGCCGCGGCGCGCTCGGCGACCACACTCCCGGCCGGGCCGGCCCCGCACACCAGCAGGTCCACGTCGTCCAGCATCGGCGGGAGGGTATGCTGGCGGAACGGGCGGCGTCAATGGGGATCCGACGGGCGAACCGGCGGCGTCGGCCGCCGGGTGGGAGGTGCGTGACGCGCCCACCCGGCGGCCGACGCCGCCGGTTCGCCCGGCATGCAGCGACGAATGAGTTCGTCGTGAAATCGCCCCACCCGGCCGGCGTCGGTTCCTATGATGGGGCAAGCCCTCATCGCATGTCAGCCGGTTCCCCGGTCGGTGCCCCATGCCGTCGCGCCCGATCACCCTCGCCATCGTCCTGTTCTGGCTCGCCACCGTGGGCTGGGTCGGCTACCGCGACGTGTGGCCGCGGCTCGTCGCCGCCGGGCCGCCGCCCATCGCCATCGACCTCGGCGACGAGGCCAGCCAACTGGTGCCGGTCCGGTGGAACGTCTACCGCGGCGACCAGCGCGTCGGCCGCCTCACCACCCGCATGACGTACCTCGACACCGACGACACGTTCCGCCTCACCCACCAGTACTCGAACCTGATTTTCGACGTCGACCGCGTCCGCGTGGTGTTCCCCGAGGTGACGCTGAGCACGCGCGTCACCCGGTCCGGGGCGCTCCGCGAGCAGAGCATGAAAGGCCGGATGCAGGTGCAACTCCGCAGCGGGGCGGAGGTCATCACGGTGGCCGAGGCCCGTGCCGTGGTCGAGGGCGAGGCGCGCGACGGCGTGTTCTACAGCCGGTGCGACATCGACTCGCCGCTGCTCAAGGCTAAGCAGGAACTCGAACCCGTGCCCGTGCCCGACGGCCACGCCCTGAGCCCGCTGCAACCCGTGGGGCGGATCGCCAACGTGCGGGCCGGGCAGCGCTGGGTCGTCCACGAGGTGAACCCGCTGCGCGACGCCCTGGGGTCGCTGCTGCAGGGGTTCGTCGGCCAGCACGGGATCGGCGTACCGGCCGAGAAGCGCGATGCCTACGTCGCCACCGTCGGCGACAAGCCGGAGCCGCTGGCGTGGGGCAAGGACAGGGCCGAGGTGCCGTGCTGGGTGATCGACTACCGCAGCGACAGCGCCCGGGTGCGGACCTGGGTGCGCGTCGACGACGGCCGGGTGCTGCGCCAGGAGGCCACCCGCGACGGCGAAATGATTGCGCTGGAACGGGACGAATAACGTGGGCGCCGGCCCGAAGGAGCCGACATGATCGAGATCACGACCGTCACCAAGCGGTACGGCCCGAAGGTGGCGGTGAAAGACCTGTCGCTGAGCGTCCCCGCCGGGGAGCTGTTCGCCTTCCTCGGGCCGAACGGCGCCGGCAAGACGACCACCATCAAGATGCTGTGCGGCCTCCTCTTCCCCACGACCGGCAGCGTCCGCGTCGGCGGGTTCGACCTGTTGACGGAAGGCGATCAGGCCCGTGCCCTCATCAGCTACGTGCCGGACCAGCCGTTCCTGTACGACAAGCTGACCGGCCGCGAGTTCCTGCAGTTCACCGCCGACCTCTACGGCATGCCGGCGGCGAAGGCCCGCGACAAGATGGCCGAGGTGGTCGAACTGTTCCACCTCGACGACTTCGTGGACGACCTGACCGAGCGCTACTCCCACGGCATGCGGCAGCGGACCGTGTTCGCCGCGGCACTCATTCACGAGCCGAAGCTGCTCATCGCCGACGAGCCGACGGTGGGGCTCGACCCCAAGAGCGTGCGCGAGCTGAAGACGCTGCTGCGGCGGCTCGCGGCGGGCGGGACGACGGTGTTCCTGTCGACGCACACGCTGGACATCGCGGAGGAACTGGCCGACCGCATCGGCATCATCGACCACGGGCGCCTGCTCGGCTGCGGCACGCTCGCCGACCTGCGGAAGCACGCCGCGGTGGACGGGAATTTGGAAGACCTGTTCCTGGCGATCACCGAGGAGGCGGGGCGCGAGGCGGCTACCCCGTGAGGGTTCGGGTTTTGCCGCCTGCGGCGTAGCGGCGCGAGCGGCAAAACCCGAACCGACTGGAATCACAACCCGGGACCACTCCCCATGTCCACCGCCACCCAGCCCGCCGCCTTCCGCCGCCTGCGCGTCCGGCTCGCACGCAACGGGCTCCGCGTCGCCCTGGAGGCGGGCCGCGTCCGCTTCGCCGGCGTCGTCCTCAGTACGCTCGTCGTCAGCGGGTTCACCTTCGGGTTCAGCCTGTACCTGTTCGGCCAGCTCGCCGCGAAGGAGATCCCGTTCAAGGGCGCCATCGTCGGCTTCCTCTTCGACCTGCTCTTCTTCACCCTCGGCTCGATGCTCATCTTCTCGACCGGGATCATCCTGTACGCCAGCCTGTACACCAGCCCCGAGGCGCGCTACCTCCTCAGCACGCCGGCCCGCGCCGATCATGTGTTTGCCACGCGCTTCCAGGGCGCCGTCGCCTTCAGCTCGTGGGCGTTCGTCGCGCTCGGCGTGCCGATCTTCCTCGCCTACGGCGTCAGCGCCGGGGTGCCGTGGTGGTTCTACGCGTTACTGCCGGTGTTCCTCCTCGGGTACGTACTCCTCCCCGGCTCCGTGTCGGCGCTCGGGTGTGTGCTCCTGGTCCGCTACCTGCCGCGGAACAAGAAGCAGTTCCTCATCGGCGTCGGGCTTGTGGTGCTGGTGCTGCTCGGCGTGTGGGGCTACCGGTCGTACCGGGCGGTGCGGTACACGCTCATCACGCAGGGCGGCGAGCTCGACGACCTGATCGGCCAGTTCGAGCTGGTCCGCGGCCGGTTCGCGCCGAGCCACTGGATGACGAGCGGCGTGCTGGCCGCGGCCCGCGGCGAAGTGGCCGACGCGCTGGCGCCGCTCGCGCTGGTGTGGAGCAACGGCCTGATGCTGTACCTCGTGGCCTGCGCCGCGGCGAAGCGCCTGTACCGCCCCGGCTACGACCGCCTCGCCGGCGGCGGCCGCAACAAGAAGGTGTACCGCGACAGCGTGCTGGACCGCGTGATGGGCCTCCTCGTGTTCTACCTCGACCGGCCGACGCGGGTGCTGGTGGTGAAGGACTTCCGCACCTTCCGCCGCGACCCGACGCAGTGGGCGCTGCTGATCGTCTTCGGCGCCCTGATGCTGATCGGGGCCGGCAACTTCCGGTCGTACATGACCGCCGACCTGGCGGTGATGGACAAGTACGCCATCAGCCTGATGAACCTCGGCGGCACGGCCGTGCTGCTGTGCGCCGGGCTGAGCCGGTTCGTGTTCCCGCTGGTGTCGCTGGAGGGGCGGAAGTTCTGGATCCTCGGCCTGACGCCGGTGTCGCGGGACACCATTCTGTGGGGCAAGTTCGCGTTCGCGGCGACGGGCTCGGTGCTGATCGCGGAGGCGCTGGTGCTGACGAGCGACGTGCTGCTCGCCGTGCCGCCGGCGCTGCTCGGCCTGCACGCGGCGGCGCTGGCGGTGATCGCGCTGGGGCTGAGCGGGCTGAACGTCGGGCTCGGGGCGGTGCTGCCGAACTTCCGCGAGACGGACCCGTCGAAGGTGGTGGTAGGCTTCGGCGGCACGGTGAACATGGTGGCAGGGCTGGGGTTCCTGCTGGCGGTGATCGGGCTGATGGTGGTGCCGTTCCACGGGGCGCAGTTCGCGCGCACGGTGCGCGGCGCGGACGCGGCCGTGAGCCCGTGGGTGTACGCGGGGGTGCCGGCGGCGCTGGCGCTCGGCGCGGCCGCGGTGGTGCTGCCGCTCCGCGCCGGCGCGCGGGCGCTGCGTGGGGTGGAGTTCTGAGCCGCGAACCGCTCTTGCCCCGGCGTCCGACAACCGGTAGCCTCCCGCCCGACCTCTCTCGTTCGCTGGGACGCAGGGACGCTCCCGACACGACCGCCCCGGTCCCTCCCACTTCCACGGAGGGCACCACATGCCCGTCTTCGCCGCGGCCCGCCGGGCCGCCCCGTTCGGCCTGCTCGCCGTCGTCGCCCCGCTGTTCGCCACGCCCGTCGCCGTCCAGTCGCCGACCGCCGGGAAGGCCGGTACGCCGCCCGAGGCCGAGGTCCGCTGCGCGGACGACAGCGTCCTGCGCGTCAAGCTCCTCGACGAGTCGCTGGAGGTGGTCACGAAGTACGGCACCGTACGCGTCCCGGTCGCCGACGTGCGCCGCATCGACTTCGCCACGCGTACCTCGCCCGAGGTCGAGTCCCGGGTCGCCGGCCTGATCGCCGAGCTGAGCCACGCCGACTACGGCACCCGCGAGCGCGCCTCGGCGCAACTGCGCGAGTACCGCGAGAAGGCGTACCACCCGCTGCTGAAGGCGTCGAAGGCGGCCGACCCCGAGGCCAGCCGCCGCGCCGACGAGGCGGTGCGGTTCATCCAGCACAAGCTGCCCGGCGGCGTGCCCGAGCCGCGCGAGTTCGACGTGGTCGTGACCGACGACTGTAAGCTGACCGGGCTCCTGAGCGCGTCGGCGCTGAAGGTGCGGACCGGCCCGTTCGGCGAACAGTCGCTGCGGCTGGCGGACGTGCGCGGGTTGAAGGTGGGGGCCGGCGCCGCGACCGAGGACGTGGCCGGCGCCCCGGCCGCGCCGGCGAACATGATGGCGTTCCAGCACCAGTTCGGGAAGGAACTGGTGGGCACGATCACCGGCACGACGCCCGCCGCGGGCGGGACGGGCGTGTGGGGCACGGACGTGTACACGCTGGACTCCAGCATCGCCGCCGCGGCAGTGCACGCGGGCGTGGTGCAGCCGGGGCAGACGGCGGTGGTGAAGGTGCGGGTGGTGGCGTCGCCGCCGCAGTTCGTGTCGAGCACGCGGCACGGCGTCAGCTCGACGGGCTACGGGAACTACCCCGCCGGCGGGTACGAGTTCGTGCGGCGCTGAGCGGGCTTGGGGCGTGGGTTCGTGGCCGGCGGTGGGTCGTGGGAAATTGGCCGCCCGCCAGAGTTGTCGCGGGGCGGCCGGCTGCTTATCCCATCCCCACACCCTCCCCGGCGGACCCCGCCTGATGTCGCTCGCCGTCGCCCTGTTCGCCGTCGTCGCACTGGCGACCGCAGTCTCCGCCCTCGGCGTCGTGCTGTCCACGAACATCGTCCGCGCCGCCGTGTGGCTGCTGTTCACCCTCATCGGCGTCGCCGTCACGTACCTGCTGCTCGGGGCCGAGTTCGTCGGAGCCGCGCAGCTCATCGTCTACGTCGGCGGCACGCTCGTGCTGGTCGTGTTCGGCGTGATGCTGACCGCGCAGGGGCCGCTGAAGGCGCTCGCGGCGAAGCCCGCCGAGTGGGCCGTGGGCGGAACCCTCGCCGCGGCGCTGTTCGGCTTGCTGGCGGTGCTGGCGCTCGGCCCGCACGCCCCGCCCGCGACGCAATCCGGCACCGAGCCGCTGCCCGGCGTCGGGCCGCTGGGGCTGGCGTTCCTGGGCTTCACCGACGTGCAGCCGGAGGCACGAATCACCGGCGTGCCGGAGAAGACCGGGACGCTGCGGACGCCGGTGGCGTACTTGCTGCCGTTCGAGGTGGTGTCGGTTCACCTGCTGGTGGTGCTGATCGGCGCAGCGTACCTCGCCCGCGCCAAGCGGAGGGCGAAGGCGTGATCGAACTCGGACTACCACCCTTCCTGCTGCTCTCCGCCTTCCTATTCGCCTGCGGGGTGGCGTGCCTCGCGGTGAAGCGGAACGCCATCGGCGTCCTCATGGGCGTCGAACTCATCCTCAACGCCGCGAACCTGAACTTCGTCGCCTTCGCGCGCTACAACCCCGCCTTCCGCGTCGAAGGCCAGGTGTTCGCGCTGCTGGTGATCGTCCTCGCCGCGGCCGAGGCGGCGGTGGCGCTGGCGATCATCCTCAACTTCTACAACAACCACGCCACCGTGGACGTGGACAAGGCCGACGACCTGCGCGGCTGAGGGACCGATGCCGGAGTGGTTCGACACGTCGCCGGGCCGGCTGTACGTGGTGGCGACGCTGCTGCCGCTGCTCGGCTGCGCCCTGCTGCTGCTGGGCGGCCTGGCCCGTGCCCTGTGCCGGCCGCACCGCGAGCGCGGCGGCGCAGCCGGCTCCCTCTACTGGCTCCTCGGCGGCGACCGCCCGCTCACCACCGGCGCCTACCTCGCAACCGCGCTGATGGGCTGCGCCACCGTCCTCGCGGTCGTGGGCTTGGTCACGTTCCTCGGCGACGTGAAGAAGGAACTCAAGCCCGCCGAGATGGCCGCGCGCTGGTCCGGCCGCGTGGACTGGATTCGCGTCGGCAACACCGACCCCGGCACGCCCGCCGAGTGGGACAGGTCCGACAGCGCCCGGCTGGTGCGCGACGGCAGCGACGCCGCGCCGCCGGTGCCGCAGGCCGGGCGGGCGCTCGAACTCGGCTACCGCATCGACCACCTGACCGCGCTCATGGTGGCGATGGTGGCCGTGATCGGCACGCTCATCTTCGTCTTCTCCCTCGGCTACATGCGCGACGAGACGAAACCCACGGTCGAGGACCACGAGGTCGATCACCAGACGCCGGGGAGCCACCACTACGCCCGCCGCGGGCGGTACGGGCGGTTCTTCGCGTACCTGTCGCTGTTCGCCTTCTCGATGCTCAACCTGCTGATCGCCGACAACCTGTTCCAGGTGTTCGTGAGCTGGGAGCTGGTCGGCGTCTGCTCGTTCTTCCTCATCGGCTTCTACTACGAGCGGCCGAGCGCCAGCCGGGCCGCGGCGAAGGCGTTCATCGTCAACCGCGTCGGCGACGCCGGCTTCCTCGTCGGCATCTTCGTGGCGTGGACGAGCCTCGGCACGCTGAACATCGAGGAGCTGACGCGCCGCGTCCGCTCCCCGGATCGCGACTCGCACGGCAGCCTGCCGCTCGCCCGCCAACTCGTCCGTGCCAACCCGGACGGCGTGGACAAGGCGACCGGCCACCCGCAGTACGCGGTCGTGCCGCCGGGCGAAGGTGGCTCGCACCTGGCCCTGTTCCCGCTGCTGTGGGAGGACCCCACCCACTTCCACGGCCTCGGCTTCAAGACCCCCGGCGGCTCGAGGAGGCACGAGAAGGGCGACCCGGAGTTCGTCACGCCGCCTGAGCAGCGGCTATTCGACTTCGGGGCGATGCCGTACTGGCTGTTCGTGGTGATGGGCGCCGGCATCTTCCTCGGCTGCGTCGGCAAGAGCGCCCAGGTGCCGCTGCACACCTGGCTGCCCGACGCGATGGAAGGCCCGACGCCGGTGTCGGCGCTGATTCACGCCGCGACGATGGTCGCGGCGGGCGTGTACCTCGTCGGCCGGTGCTACGTGCTGTTCGCGCCGGAGGTGCTGCTCGGCGTCGCGTACACCGGCGCCGTCACGCTGTTCGTCGCGGCCACGATCGCGCTGGTGCAGACGGACATCAAGCGGGTGCTGGCGTACTCGACGTGCAGCCAGCTCGGCTACATGATGCTGGCGCTCGGCGTCGGCGGCTGGGCCGCGGGGCTTCTCCACCTGCTGACACACGCCTTCTTCAAGGCGCTGCTGTTCCTCGGCAGCGGCAGCGTGATCCACGGCTGCCACCACGAGCAAGACCTGCGGAAGATGGGCGGGCTGCTCACGAAGATGCGTATCACCGGCTTCACGATGCTGGTCGGCGTGCTGGCGATCGCGGGAGCGCCGCTGTTCAGCGGGTGGTACAGCAAGGACCAAATCCTGTCGTCGGCGCTGGGGTACGGGCTGGAACACCGGCAGCACATGGCCCTGTTCGTGCTGCCGCTCGTCACCGCGGCGATGACCGGCTTCTACATGTTCCGCTTGTGGTTCCTGGCGTTCACGGGGGCGCCGCGGGATCAGCACGTTCACGACCACGCGCACGAGTCGCCGCCCGTGATGACGGTGCCGCTGGTGGTGCTGGCGGTGTTCAGCGTCGGCGTGGCGTGGGGCTGGCCGATCTGGGACGCGGACGCGAGTGCCCTCGGCCGCCTGCTCGAAGCGGGCCGGCCGGCGGCGTGGCTGACGATGTTCGGCGTCGAGGCCCAGGCGGCGCACGAGAACCACCTGACGGCCGGGGCGCTGGCGCTGCTGGCGGCGGTGCTGGGGGCCGGGCTCGCCGCGGCAATGTACTGGCGGCCGAAGCTGAGCCCCGCAGCGGTCCGCGCCCGCGCCGGCGGCGTGTACCCGTTCTTGCTGAACAAGTGGTACTTCGACGAGGCTTATGACGCGGCACTGGTGAAGCCGGCGGTGGGGCTAGCGTTTGCGTCCGCGGCCGCGGACAAGCGGCCGACCGACGGCGAGACCGACGCCGTGCCGCCGCGCCGCTACGACGTGTTCACGCTCGACGGCCTGATCACGACGGCGGGCCAGCTGGTCGGCGCCGCGGGATCGAGCCTGCGGCGCGTGCAGACGGGCCGGCTCCGCGGGTACGTGCTGGTGCTGGCCTTGACCGTCGTCGGGTTGTTGGGGATGCTTCTGAGCCTGACTTAGGGACCGTGGGACTGAGGGACTCAGGGACCGATCAAGAATTGCACGGTTCCCGTGCTTCTCCTCCGGTCCCTGAGTCCCTCAGTCCCACGGTCCCTAAGTCCACCACGAAGGGTACGGAATGCCCGAAGCCGACCTGTCCTGGCTGACCTGGCTGGTGTTCCTGCCGGCCGCGGCCGCCGCGCTGCTCCTCGTCGTACCCGCCCGGTGGGTCGAGGCGCAGCGGTGGGTCGCGCTGTTCGGCGCCGCCGGCACGCTGTCCGTGTCGCTGTGCGTCGCCGTCGGGTACGACGACGCCGTCGGCCGCCAGCTCGGCACCACCGGCCGGCCCGGTCACGCCGCCACCGCCCGCCTCGACAGCCGCGCCGACTTCGCCGCCGCCAACTCGGCGAAGGCCGTCCCCGAATACCGCTCCGACGACTGGGTCGCCCGCCGCCCGTGGATCGACCGGTTCGACGCCGAGTACGCCCTCGGCGTCGACGGCATCAGCCTGCCGCTGGTCATCCTCACCGCGCTCGTCACGCTGCTCGCCGTCGCCGCCAGCTGGACCATCGACAAGTCGGTGAAGGCGTACCTCGTGCTCATCCTGCTGCTCGAAAGCGGCGTGCTCGGGGCGTTCCTGGCGCTCGACCTGTTCCTCTTCTACGTCTTCTACGAGGTGATGCTCCTGCCGATGTACGTGCTCATCGGCCTGTGGGGCGGCGGCCGGCGGCGCTTCGCGGCGCTCAAGTTCGTCCTCTACACGCTGGTCGGCAGTGTCGGCCTTCTGGTGGCGGTCATCGCGCTGTACTCCGTGGACGTGCGCGACTTCGTGCCGCAGGAGCGCGTCGCGTCCGAGGTCGCCGACCTGCGCAAGCGCAACCCGACGCTCTCGGCCGAGGCCGCGGCCGAGAAGGTCGAGGTCCACACCTTCGATTTCGTGACGCTGGCGAAGGCCGGCCGCGCCGTCATGCTGATCCTCTCGGGTCAGGAGGAGCGGCTGGCCGCGAAGACCGACCCGCGCGACCCCGCCGGCGGCGCCCAGGGCGGACCGGTCAAGCTGTTCGCCGTCGGCGTCGATCCGGCCGCCGCGGCGGCACGGCTGAAGGCGCAGCCGATCTGCACGCCGAACATGCAGTACCTGCTGTTCGTGCTGCTGTTCGTCGGCTTCGCCGTGAAGGTGCCGATCGTCCCGTTCCACTCGTGGCTGCCGGACGCGCACGTCGAGGCGCCGACGCCCGTGAGCATGATCCTGGCCGGCGTGCTGTTGAAGCTCGGCGGCTACGGGCTGATCCGGTTCGCGTTCCCGATCTGCCCGTGGGCCGCGAACGAGCTGGCGTGGTGGGTGGGGCTGATCGGCGTCGTCGGCATCGTGTACGGCGCGCTCGTGGCGATGGGCCAGACCGACTTCAAGAAGCTGCTGGCGTACTCGTCGGTGTCGCACATGGGGTTCGTGGTGCTGGGCCTGGCCTCGTGGTCCGCCGGGTCGGGGGCGCAGTACTGGGAGTGGGGCGTCGGCGGCGCCGTGTTCCAGATGGTGGCGCACGGCATCACGGCGTCGGCGCTGTTCTTCGCGGTGGGCGTGGTGTACGACCGGGCCCACCACCGCGACCTGAACCGCCTCGGCGGCCTGTACGAGCCGATGCCGGCGTACTCGGGGCTGGCGGCGGTGTTGTTCTTCGCGTCGATGGGGCTGCCGGGCCTGTGCGGGTTCGTGGGCGAGTTCACGGTGCTGACGGCCGCGTGGAACTACGCCCCGGGGCTGGCCATCCCGGCGGTGCTGAGCGTGATCCTGACCGCGGCGTACCTGCTGTGGGCGTGGCAGCGGGTGTACTTCGGCACGAACCCGGCCACGAAGGGGTTCCCCGAGCTGAGCGCACGGGAGGCGGCGGTGCTGGTGCCGTTCGCGGCGCTGGCGGTGCTGCTGGGCGTGTGGCCGGGGCTCATCATGCGGTGGCTCGACCCGAGCGTGGCGGGGTGGGTCGAGAACCTCGCAGCTCTGAAGCTTTAGGAGTGGAATACGAATTCACCACAGAGTCACAGAGGGCACAGCGGGAAGACACACAGCTGAGACGAAGCAGAGGTTGAATTCAATCATCCTACTGTCTCCCTCTCGGCCTTGTGTCCTCCCGCTGTGCCCTCTGTGACTCTGTGGTTAATCTCTTCTGCACGCCCCTTCCGCGGAGCCTCCCCTATGCGTCCCGCCGCGCTCGCGCTCGTGCTCCTCGCCGCCCCCGCCGCCCGCGCGCAAACGCCCGAGATCGAAGCCGCCATCCAGGCGAAGCTCGGAGCGAGCCGCTACGCCCTCAAGCTCGAAGACCCCGCCGGCGGGTTCGCCCCCGCGGCCGGCGGCAAGCCGGGCCTCCGCGCCACGTCGGCGTGCGTCCGCACGCTGAAGTACAGCGGCGCCAAGCTGCCGAACGCGGACAACCACGCGGCGTTCGTGATGGCGTGCTTCGACCCCAAGACCGGCGGCTTCGCCGACGCCCCAGGGCGCAAGGCGGACGTGACGCTCACCAGCGTCGGCGTCATGGCCGCGGTCGAGTTGGGCGTGCCGAAGGATCGCTACCGCAAGGCGTTGGACTACCTGCGGGACAACGCCAAGACGTTCGAGGAGGTGCGGATCGCGGCCGCGGGCGTCGAGGCGTGGGGCGTGAAGGACTGCCCGTTCAGCGTGAACCCGTGGATCGACACGGCCTCGGCCGAGATGCGGAAGGAACTGCCCGACGCCCGCGACGGCGGCGCCCGCGCCGCGGGCTCCGCGGCGGCGCTGGTGGCGCGGCTGGGCGCGCGGATCGGCCGGCAGGAGCACCTCCTGCTGACGGGCATCCTGACGAGCGGCCAGCGGCCGGACGGCGGCTGGGGCAAAGCTGGCGCGAAGACGTCAGACCTGGAAACGACGTACCGGGTGATGCGGGCGCTGGTGCTGCTGGAGCAACGGCCGTCGGAGCCGGCCCGGCTGCGGGCGTTCCTGGCGGCGTGCCGAAACGCCGACGGCGGCAGCGGCGTCGTGCCCGGCGAGGCGTCCGGCGCCGGGCCGACGTACTACAGCGCGATCGTGACGCACTGGCTGGCCCGCTTCGAGAAGTGACGCGGGCGCCCGCCCGGTGTATGCTGGCCGTGCCACCCCACACATCGCACGGGCCACGCCATGCCCGACCTCGTCCCGCCGCTCGTCCGCCGCCACCGCCGGGCGTTCCTCGCGTCCGCCGCCGGGGGCGTCGTCGCCGCCGCCGGCTACGGGCTGGTGTCGGCCGTGCGGAAGGTACGGATGTCCGCTTCCCGCTCGCGCGACCTCTGAAACCTCAAGCAGCTCGCGTTGGCGGTCGCCAACTACACCGACGCCAACGGCCACTACCCGCCAGCGTACCTTCCGGGTCCGGACGGCCGGCCGTGGCACAGCTGGCGCGTGCTCGTCCTGCCGTACATCGAGCAGTACACGCTGTTCAAGGAGTACCGCTTCGACGAGCCGTGGGACGGGCCGAACAACCGCCGCCTCGCCGGGCGGATGCCGTCGCTGTACCGGTTCCACGCCGGCACCGAGCCCGACACCACGACCTCGAACTACCTCGCCGTAGTCGGCCCCGAGACGCTGTGGCCGGGTACGAAGAAGGTGACGCCGGCCGCCGTCACCGACCGGCTCGCGTCCACGATCCTGGTGGTGGAGAATTTGGGCCTCGGCGTCCACTGGATGGAGCCGCGCGACCTGGTGCTGGCGGACATGGACCTGCGGGTGAACAGCCCCGCCGGCGTGAGCAGCCCGTACACGTGGCCGGGCGTGGCGATGCTCGACGGTAGCCTACACACGCTCCGCGCCGAGCTGCGGCCGGAGGTGCTGCGGGCGCTGCTGACGATCGACGGGAACGAGCCGCTCGCCGACGACGGCGCCGGCGGCTGGGACTTCCTCGCCGACGGCCGCGACCGGCCGCTGGTGCCGTGACCGGCTCACGCCGTCGGGGTGCCGGCCTGCCGGGCCTTCCGCGCGGCGACGAACGAGCGCACGCACAGGAACAGGAACACCGCCGACAGCCCCGTCATTCCCAGGCCGACCTGCACCGCGGTCGTGTTCACGTCGAACTTGCGGAGGACGACGGGCACGAACCCGCCGATCACACCGAGCAGCGCCAGCACCGCGGCCAGGTGCATCGCGTGCTTGCGGGCACCGGGCGCGGCCAGCGACAGCAGCCCGGCCAGCGCGATGGGCAGCCCCACGAACGCCGGCGACGCGGCCGAGATCTGGTTCGGCTTGCCGCCGGCGAGCAGGTCGGGGTTGAAGTAGGCGACCGCCCCGAGGGCGGTGAGCAGGGCGCCGAACACGATCGCGTAAGCCGGCATCGATGGCTCCGGGGCGGGGGGCGTTCGGCTGTTGTACGGCGGAGCCGCGTCAGCGGCCGAGCGCCTCCAGGTACCGCCGCGCGAGAGCCTCGCCCGGCCGCGGCGCGTCGGGGGCGTACAGCGCCAGCGCCGCGCGGAAGCGGCCGGCGGCGCCGGTCGGGTTGCCGCGCTCCAGTTCCAGCACGCCGGCCAGCACCCCCAGGTCGGCCCGCGCCGCCGTCAGGAATCGCACCTCCGCCGCGAACGCCGCCACCCGCTGCCCGTCGCGGCCGGCCGCGCCCACCACCGGCACCCACCCCACGCCCGCCGGCCCGCCCCACGCCGCCGCGAGCGCCGTCAGCCGACCCGCCTGCGCCGACAGCGCCCGCGCCACCGCCGGCATCACCTGCCGCTCCTCCGCGTCGAGCCGCGCGCCAATCCGCTCGACTGCGGCGAACGCGCCGGGGTAGTGGCCGGCGGCGGCGCACTGGCAGAAGTCGTACCAGTCGCGCGCCGGGAAGCGGTACACCCACGCCCCGCCGCGGCCCGGCAGCGTGAATAGTCCGAGCGACCCCGCGTCGCGCAGCTCGCTCCGGTCTAGCAGCACCCGCGCCTCCGGCAGCTGGCCCGTCTGGATCAGCAGGTCCGCCAGCAGCGACAGCCCCTCGACGCCGTAGAGGTCGGGGTGCGAGGCGAGGAGCACGTCCACGGCGCGCTGCGGCAGGCCGAGTCCCGCCGCGGCGCGGGCCCGGGCCAGGGGGTCGCCGGTCAGGCCGACCGTGCGCACCAGGAAGCGGTTCTCGGCGTCGTGCACCAGCTTCTCGGCCTGCTCCGCCACCGCCGCGACGCCGTCGGCGTGGCCGGGCAGCCGCAGCGCCGCGGCGGCGTGCTTGTGGGCCAGGTCGACGAACCCGCGGCGGCCGTACACGCCGGCGAGCGCCTCTTGCGCTGGCGCCGAGTCGGGGTTCCGCCGCACCGCCTGCACCAGCGCCCCGGCCGCCGCCGCGTGGCGGACGAACGCCAGCGGCGTCAGCGGCTCGCCGGCGTCGCGCTCCCACGTCCGCGCGTCCAGCGCCAGCGCCGCCCGCGCCGCCACGAGCCACGCCACCCCGTCGGCCGGGTCGCGCTCGGCCCCGAGGCGGCCAGCCCGCATCGCCAGCAGCGGCAGCGCGGGCGAGCGGTCGGCCTCGCCGACGAGGCGGAGGTAGATCGTCCCCGCGTCGGCGTGCCACGAGCCGCGGCGGCCGGTGCCGCGCGTCACGTCCCACCACGGCGCCGGCTCCGCCAGGGAATCCGGGCCGACGCCCGCGGCCTCCGGCGACGGCCCGAACGCGGCGCGCTCGGGGTCGAACCGCGGCGCGGCCCCCTTCGGCACCACGAGCACGGCACCGCCGGCGACGCGGGCCACGTCCCACCGCGCGGCGGCGGCGCGGAGTGCGGCGGTCAGCCGCTGCGGGTCGGGGTCGTACACGAGGGCGGCGACGCTACCGCGGCTGAGGAGCGCCTGCGGGTCGGCTCGGCCGGGGAGGAGGCCGACCGCTTCCGACCGCTCGCGGTAGTCGTCGCCGGCGAACAGCGCCAGCCGGGCGTCGATCGAGGAGCGCTCGCCGGGGGCGAACCACGCGAGGTAGTGGCCGACGTCCGGGTGCGACGTGAACACGACCGCGTCGGCGGGGAGGACGCCGGTGGCGCGCCACTCGGCGAGTCGGCCGGCGGCGTGTTCGAGCGTCGGGTCGGCGTGGACGCCCCAGGCGGCGCCGCGGTCGCGGACGTGGAAGCCGGTCAACTTCCCGAACCAGCCGAGCCCCGCGAGCGCGACGCCGGCGAGGAGCACGACGATGCGCCCGAGTCGCGGCCACGCCGTCGGGAAGGCTTCGCCGAAGTTCAGTGCCGTGACCGGCCCGGCGACGACGGCGAAGAACGGGATCAGCCGCGCCTGCCACGCGGCGAGCGCGGCGAAGACGAGCCACACCGGGCCGCGCCAGCCCCGCAGCGCCGGTCGGTTCAGCAGGAACGATACGACGCCGAGCGCCAGCAGCGCGACGAACGCGAGTGCCGCGAAGTTGTACCCGCGGAAGGCGTCGGCCGACCACGGCGACGCGAACGACGGTGCCAGCCGCGGGTCGTCGGCGAATTCGGCCCACGCGGCGGGCGACAGTTCCGGTGGGAGCGCCAGCGCGCGGACGTGGTGCGGGCTCAGGAGGCACGCGGCGAGCGTCGCCGGCACCAGCCACCGCGGCCACGGCTCGGGGCGCGTTCGGTCGAGGCGCCGGCCCAGCGCGAACAGGCCGACGAGCAGCGGCCCGAGGAGGAACCAGCCGTCCACGTTCACCCACACCGCGACGAGCACCGGCACCGCCCGCAGCGCCGTTCCGCCGCGGACGAGGCACCACAGGCACGCCGCCAGCAGCAGGACCGACGCGGCCATCGGGTGCAGCTGTAGCCGAGGTGCCATCGCCGCCACGGCGAGGAGCACGCACCCCGCCGCGAGCCAGCGCGGCCCGCGGCCGACGGCGAGCATCAGCGCCGCGGTGCTGGCCACAGCGGCGGCCTTGAGCGCGACGACGGCGGCGGGGCCGAGGTGGGTGAAGGCGAGGTACAGGCCGAGGTCGAACAGCCAGGCGTGGTTCGCCCACGACTTGCCGGCGGGGGCGGCGAACGGGTCGGCGCCGAACGTGTAGTCGCCGGTTGCAATCAGCCGGCCGGCGGCGAGGTGGAGCCACACGTCGGAGTTGCGGGCGACGAACGACGCGGCCAGCGCGGCGACGACGAGGACGAGCGTAGTCGACACGGCGTCGGCGGCGCGCGCCGCGGGGCGCGGGAGAGGGTCCGGCACGGGGGCGTGGCTCCGAGACGAAGACGTTTTGACAGGATAACAGGATGAGGCAGGATGGAAAACAAAGACGAAATTTAAACTAATTCCTGTCTTTGTTCTCCATCCTGCCTCATCCTGTTATCCTGTCAATAACTGCCTCCCCCGCCATTACTCCGCGGCCTTGCCGCGGCGCTTTTTCGGCGCCTCGGCCTCCGGCGCCTCGCCGATCGTCGCCAACTCGGCCGCCGCCTCGGCCTCGTCCTTCGCCGCCGCCGCCGCCGCGTCCATCAGCTCCTGGCTCGACGGCTTCGGCTTCCGCTTCTCCAGCACGGCCGCGGTCAACTCGGCCCGCACAGCCGGGTTCTCGCGCAGGAACGTCACCGCCTTGTCCTTCCCCTGCCCGAGCCGCTGCTCCTTGTAGCTGAAGAAGGCGCCACTCTTCTCGATGATCTCGTCCTCCAGGGCCAGCTTGAGCAGGTCGCCCTCGTAGTCGATGCCGCGGTCGTGGAGGATCTCGAACTCGGCGTTGCGGAACGGCGGGGCGATCTTGTTCTTCACCACCCGCACCCGCGTCTCGGCGCCGATCGTCTCGTCGCCGTCCTTGACGTGGGTGATCCGCTTCACCTCCATCCGCACGCTGGCGTAGAACTTCAGCGCCAGCCCGCCGGTGGTCGTGTTCGGGTCGCCGTACATGACACCGATCTTCTGCCGGATCTGGTTGATGAACAGCAGGCACGTCCGCGACTTGTTGATCGTCGGGGTGAGGATGCGCATCGCCTGGCTCATCAGCCGGGCCTGGAGGCCCACCTTCGTGTCGCCGATCTCGCTGTCCTGGATCTCGTTCTTCGGCACCAGCGCCGCCACCGAGTCGACGACGATGAGGTCGACGGCGTTGCTCTTGATGAGCATCTCGGCGATCCGCAGCCCCTCCTCGCCGTAGCCGGGCTGGCTGACCAGCAACGAATCCAGGTCGACGCCGATCCGCTTGGCCCAACTCGGGTCGAGGGCGTGCTCGGCGTCGATGAACGCGGCCACCCCGCCGTTCTTCTGCACGTTGGCGACGGCGTGCAGGGCCACGGTGGTCTTCCCGCTGGCCTCGGCGCCGTAGATCTCGACGACGCGGCCGCGGGGGAGCCCCTTGCCGCCGAGGGCGATGTCCAGGCCGAGGCAGCCGGTGGAAATGCCCTCCACGTCGTCGACGTTCATGTCGCCGAGCGACATGATGGCCCCCTTGCCGAACTCCTTCTCGATGGCCGAGAGGGCGGTTTTGAGCTCCTTGTTCTCCTTCGCGTCCTTCAGTTCCTTCGCCATGACTGGTCCCTTTCGTGGCCCCCGCCGACCGGCCCGTGGGTAATTCAGGGTCGAGGGTATGTTGAGTCGCGGGGAGCGGGTGCGAGTTTACCCAGGATTCCCGGCGCGGCGTAGGTCGGTAGCGAAAATCTTCCGGCGCCTGCGGCGGTGCGAAGCCGCGAGCGACAACGTAGCCACCCGAGCGAACGCTTGCGGCCTCGCGCGGCCCCGAGTCGGGCTTGTTTCCCCCGTCCCACCGGGGTATCCCACACCCCCCGGACGGCGGGTCAGGAGTGCGGCAGGAAGAACACGCCGGTGACGAACGTGCCGGCCCAGAGGAGCGCGAACACCGCCGCCAGCCCGAGGTGGAGCCGCTTCCGCCGCCGCACCCCGGTGACGAACATCGCCGGCAGCAGCACCGCCGACGGCACCGCGAACCACAGGTGGACCCGCAGCGCCTCCCGCGCCGCCGGGTCGAACGCCGACTTGACGTCCACGAACTGCAGGAGCGCCTCGAACCCGACGACGGTGCTCATGGTGAGGACGAAGAACACGGTGTTGAGCCGCCCGTGCAGCCGCGGCCGGCCGGCGGCCAGGGCCGCCAGCGACGCCGCCAGGATGACGGTGACGGCGGCGACCAGCACCTTCAGGGTCAGGATGATCTCGGGGCCGGTGGGCATCGCGGGTCGTCCGGGGGCGGGGTGTGCCGTGATCTTAGCCGCCCGCCGCGCCGCCGGCCCGTTACCGCCCCGCCGGGAAGCCGCATGACGCCGCAACTGTCCGTCGTCGTCCCCGCGTTCAACGAGACCGGCCGCATCGGCCCGTACCTGGCCGACGTCCGCGCCCACCTCGACGCCGCCTACCCCGCCAACTACGAGGTGCTGGTCGTCGACGACGGCAGCACCGACGGCACGCCCGATCTCGTCCGCACGACGGCCGCCGGGTGGCGCGAGCTGCGGCTGGTGCAGCTGCCGGCCAACGCCGGGAAGGGCGCGGCGGTGCGGGCCGGGGTGCGGGCCGCGGCCGGCCGGCGGGTGCTGTTCACCGACGCCGACGGGGCCACGCCGATCGCCGAGGAGTGGAAGCTGGCGCGGGCGGTGGCGAAGGGTTCGGCCGTGGCCGTGGGCTCGCGGTACGTGGACGGCCCCGGCGTGACGCGGACGCGCAACCCGCGGCGGGCGGTGATGGGGTCGGTGTTCCGCCTCGCGGCGCGGGTGCTGGTGGGCGTCGGCGTGCGCGACACCCAGTGCGGGTTCAAGCTCTTCACCGCCGACGCCGCCGCGGCGCTGTTCGGCGCCGGCCGCGAGACCGGCTACCTGTTCGACATCGAACTGTTGGCGCTGGCCGACCGGTTCGGCCTGCCGGTGGCCGAGGTGGCGGTGAACTGGGCCGAGCAGCCGGGCTCGAAGGTGCGCGTCGTCCGCGACAGCGTGCGGATGTTCGCCGGCCTGTGGCGCGTCCGCCGCCACCTTCAGACGGCGCCCGCACTGCCGGCCGCCCGCCGCGCCGCCTGACCGGCTATACTGCCGGCACCATGACGCTGACGGTTCACCTGTTCGCCGCGGCCCGCGACCTGGCCGGTGCCGCGGCCCTGCCGATCGACCTGCCCGACCGTTCGACAGTGTCCGACCTGCGTGCGGCGCTGGCGGCGTGCGTCCCGGCGCTGGCGGCGCTGCTGGCGCGCTCGGCGGTGGCGGTCGATCACGAGTTCGCGGACGACACGCACGTCCTGACCGCCACCGCCGAGGTGGCGGTGCTCCCCCCCGTGAGCGGCGGTTGAGTCGGGTGCTTCCGGCGCGACGCGGCCGGGGGTACAATTTGGTTGTTGAGTCGTGCGGTAGCCCACGACGGCGGACCGCCCGAAGCCGATGGTGCGACTGAACCCGCCCGCCGGACCGGCGTTGATTCCAACGACGCGGTCTGGGTTCTGCGGAACCCACCAGTCCGGGTGAACCTGACCGCCGCGGGGGGCAGGAAGTCCGCGAACCGGAGTTCGGCAGCGGGGAGAGTTGGTATGGGGACGTGGAGTGAATCGATCTTGGCCGACGACGACGCGTTAGACGTCGTCCGGCACTATCGCCGACTTTACAACCAAGGCATGGACCATGCGGCGGTCCGCCACGCGCTCGAACTCGGTTGGGCGGAGGCGATCGCGGACAGCGATGACGGCCCGGTTTTTTGGTTCGCGGTCGCCGCCGCGCAGTGGGAATTCGGCGCTCTCGACGCCGATCTGCTCGTGCGGATTCAGGAGATCGCGGAACAGGGGCGCGGCCTCGACCGCTGGCGGGAGGGGGGGCCGAGCCTGCTCGCGAAGCGTGAGCAGGCCGTCCGCGAGTTCTTGCACGTGGTCAGGCAACGCAACCCCAGGCCGAAGAAGCGGACGGTCGAGAAGCGTCACCCGCCCGTCTACCTGCCCGGGGCATGTCTCGCCGCGGAACTCGGCGACGGAACGTTCGGGGCCGTCCTGGTACTCGCCACCGACGACCGACACGAAACGGAAGGGTTTGACATCGTGGCGTTGCTGGAGTGGCGATCGGCGGACAAGCCCCCGCTCCGAACGTTCCGCCAGCGACAACTGATCCGCCCGGATGCGGACGGCCGGCTGATCCCTGTCGTGCGCAAGTGCTTTGCCCGATTCCACAAGCCGGTCAGGGGCAAGTTGACCCAGGTCGGACAGCTCGCGCGTCCCGAGAGCGAAGAGACGCACCTGCGAACCCGCTTCCAGGGGCGGTGGCAGGAGGCGATCACCGACCTCGAGCATTATTTCGGGCTGCGGAGTTGATGCCTCATGGTCCGCCTCACCCCCGACCCCATCGACTACCACGCCCTCACCGAGAGCGTGCGCGGCCCCCGGTGCGGGGCCGTCGCCCTGTTCCTCGGCACCGTCCGCGAACTCACCGGCGACCGCGTCACCACCCGCCTCGACTACCAGGCCTACCCCCCCATGGCCGAGAAGAAACTCGCCGAGGTCGAGGCCGAAGTCCGCCGCCGCTGGCCCGTCGGCGAGGTGGCGCTGGTTCACCGGGTCGGCAGCCTGGACGTCGGCGAGGTGAGCGTCGCCGTGGCCGTCAGCGCGCCGCACCGGGCGGCCGCGTTCGAGGCGTGCCGGTTCGCCATCGATACGCTGAAGGCAACGGCCCCGATCTGGAAGCGCGAGAACGCCCCGGGCGGCGCCGCCGAGTGGGTGGAGGGCGCATGACGACGCACACGCCGCCGACCGTGTACCTCGCCCGCCACGGCGAGACCGCGTGGTCGAAGTCCGGCCAGCACACCGGCCGCACCGACATCCCGCTGACGCCCAAGGGCGAGGCCGACGCCGCGAAGATCGGCGCCCGCCTCGCCGGCACCGCGTTCGCCCACGTGTTCAGCAGCCCGCTGCAGCGCGCGTGGCGCACCGCCGAGCTGGCCGGGTTCGCGCCGACGCCGGAGCCGGAACTGCTGGAGTGGAACTACGGCGAGTGCGAGGGGCTGAAGACGGCCGAGATTCGCGCCCGGCGCCCCGGCTGGGACCTGTTCCGCGACGGCGCCCCCGGCGGCGAGTCGGTGGCCGACATCCAGGCGCGAATCGACGGGCTGGTGGGGCGCCTCAAAGCGCTGAGCGGCAACGTGCTGCTGTTCGCGCACGGGCACGTGCTGCGGGTGCTGGCGGCCCGGTGGGTGCGGCAGCCGGTGCCGTTCGGCCGGGCGCTGCTGCTCTCGACCGCGACCGTCAGCGTCCTCGGGTTCGACCACATGGCGATGGACGAGCCGGCGATCAAGCTGTGGAACGACGACCGGCACCTGCAGTAGTCGTCGGGAGTCTTCGGGAGTGGGGAGTTGAGGAGTCAGAACCGGACAGCCGTGCCCATCCCGCTGACGCTCGCGGCAGCCGGCGCCGGCACGCCGGTCGCCCCGACTCCCCCACTCCCGCAGACTCCCGCAGACTCCCGCAGACTCATCGACTCCCACGGCCGCGTCCACACCAACCTCCGCGTCAGCGTCACCGACCGGTGCAACCTCCGCTGCACGTACTGCATGCCGGAAGATGTCGTGTTCCGCGACCGCGCCGAGCTGCTGACGTTCGAGGAGATCACGCGCTTCGTCCGCGTCGCGGCCGGGCTCGGCGTCCACAAGGTGCGGCTCACCGGCGGCGAGCCGCTGGTGCGAAAAGGCCTGGACCGCCTCGTGCGGATGCTGGTCGACGTGCCGGGGCTGACCGACCTGGCGCTCACCACCAACGGCGTGCTGCTGGCCGAGCAGGCGGCGGCGCTCCACGCCGCGGGGCTGCGGCGGCTCAACGTCTCGCTCGACACCCTCGACCCCGGCCGCTTCCGCGAGCTGGCCCGCCGCGACGGGTTGGAGCGCGTGCTGGCGGGGTTGGAGGAAGCGACGCGGGTCGGGTTCACGCGCATCAAGGTGAACGCGGTGGCGCTGCGCGGCGTGACCGAGCTCGACGCGGTGCCGCTGGCCCGGTTCTGCCGCGACCGCGGCTACGAGCTGCGGTTCATCGAGTCGATGCCGATCGGGGCCGACGCCTGGGACCGCTCCCGGGCGCTGCTCGCCGACGAACTGTTGGAGCTGCTCCGCCGCGGGGTGGGGCCGCTGGAGCCGGCGGCGGGCGCGGACCCGAGCGCGCCGGCTACGGAGTACGAGTACGCAGACGGCGGCGGGCGCGTGGGGGTGATCGCGTCGGTGTCGCGGCCGTTCTGCGGGGCGTGCAACCGGCTGCGGCTGACGGCCGAGGGGGCGGTGCGGAACTGCCTGTTCGCGCTCGACGAGGCCGACGCCAAGCCGCTGCTGCGGCCGGCGCCGGACGACGCCGGGCTCGCCGAACTGCTGCGGCGGGTGGTGTGGGCGAAGTGGGAGGGGCACGGGTTCAACGCGGCCGGGTACGTGAAGCCCGGCCGCACCATGCACGCCATCGGCGGGTGACGGCCGTCACGCCGCGCGGCGCGGGCGGGCGTCTTCGGCCGGGCGGGCGTGCGTCTCCCGGATCGCGTCCTGCACGCGGTCCAGCTGCTGGTACAAGGCGCTCAGCGCCTGATACTGCTCGTTCCGCTGGAACTCCAGCATCTCGGCCAGCAGCCGCTCCAGCCGCTCCACCCGCCGGTGCAAGAGCGGCCGGGCGCACCGGTCGGCCGCCCGCAGCACCTTCGCCGCCGCCGACCGCACGTGGAACTTCACCCGCGACAGCGCCGGCAGGTCCCGGAGGATCGCCGCCTGCGCCGCCCGCCGGACCTCCGCCGCCCCCGGGTCCGGCTCGCCGCGCGCGCTCACCACGTCGTACAGGCCGAACGCCTCCCGCCCGTACCGCCCCAGGAGCGTCGCCAGCCCCGCCCGCACCGCCGCGTCCGGCTCGCGCATCAGGTTCGCCGCGTGCGCGAACGCCGCGTCGCGCAGCGGCGGCAGGAGCTCGGCCGGGAGGTCCGGCGTCAGCGCCGCGGCGCGGATCAGCTCGGGGCCGAACTGGCGGAAGATGCCGCTGGCCGTGTAGCCCCACAGCACGTCGCGGTACTCCGGCGCCGCGATCCGGGCCATCAGCGTTCGCAGCACCACCTGCTGCGTCTTCTTCCGCTTCTGGCTCTGCGAGTACGACTCGGGCACCTCGCGGACCACCGACACCCGCTCCGGCAGGAAGCACACGCCGCGGCGGAACGCCACCACCTGCAGCGGGAACCAGTCGCCGTGCCACTGCAGGTCGGCGTGGTACCCCCCGGCGGCGAGGAACTCGTCCTTCCGCCAGATCACCGGGCCGGGCACGCCGCACAGGGTCATCCGCGGGGCCAGCTCCTTCGGCGGCAGGTAGCACGCCTCGTCGGCCCACGGCCCCGGCGACAGGAAGCGCAGCCGCCCGTCGTCGTCCACGCACTCGACGAGGCCGACGGTGATGCCGGCCTCGGGGTGCGCGGCGAACAGCGCCATCGCCTTCTCGAAGTACCCGGGCAGGACGTAGTCGTCGGACGCGGCGCCGAACACGTACTCGCCGCGGGCCATACCCAGGGCGCGGTTGAGGGTGGCGATGACGCCGCTGTTCTTCTCGTTCACGTGGAAGCGGACGCGCGGGTCGTGGCGGGCGTACTCGGCGATCACGTCGCGGCTGTCGTCGGTGGACGCGTCGTCGATGATGATCAATTCGAGGTCGGTGTACGACTGGTCGAGGATGGCCTCGATGCACCGCGGCAGGTACGGGGCGTGGTTGTAGTTGGGCAGAATGACCGACAGTTTCGGCACCGTCATGACGCCTCCCCACGGGGTCCGGCGCGGGCACCGCCGTATTGGAGGTATCGACCACCGGCGCGGCCGAGTTGACCGGAAGTGCCGGTTGTGCCGGCGCGGCCGGGCTGGGCGCGGGCGGTGTGCCGCGACCAGAAGTGTTTCCGTCAGCTCACGCGGGGCCCGCCGGCGTTCGGCCGCCGCGCGAAAACTCATGCGGCAGGATGAGACCGGCGCACCCCAGGCCGGGTTTTCGCGGCCGACGGGTTGTGCGAGACACGACCCGGTCCCATGCTGGTGTGCCCCCGCCGACCGGCCGATCCCTCCGGGCTTGCCATGAGCTCCTCGCTCGCCGCCCCCCCCCGCGGAAACGCCCTCCTGCCCGCGGACACGCTCGACGGCACCGGCGAAGTCGCCGTCACCCCGGCGTTCACGCTGCTGACACGCCTCCTCGACACCCTCGTCGTCCTCCCCGAGGAGTGGGACGAACTTGCGCCGCGCGACCGCGACCTGATCACGCAAGCCCCCGGCACCGACGCCCTCCTCGACCGGCTCGTCACCCGCCACCTGCTGACCGGGTACCAGGCCGAGGCCGTCCGCGACGGCCGCGCCGACGACCTGATCCTCGGCCACTACCGCGTCCTCGACGTGCTGGGCCAGGGCGGCATGGGCACCGTCTTCCGGGCCGAGCACCTCCAGCTCCGCCGGCAGGTCGCGCTGAAGGTCATGGCCCGCGCCATCGAGGGGAACCCGCGGCTGCTGCACCGGTTCTACGCCGAGGCCCGCGCCGTCGCCCGGCTCCAGCACCCGAACATCATCGGCTGCACCGACGCCGGCCTGGCCGTGCGCTCCGACCCCGCGGGCGGCGCCCGCGACTACTTCGTCATGGAGTTCTACCCCGGCCAGGACCTGTACCACCTCGTCCGCGAGACGGGGCCGCTGACGCCGCACCGGGCCTGCGACCTGTTCCGCCAGATCGCCGACGCCCTCGCCGAGGCCCACAAGCACGGCCTCGTCCACCGCGACATCAAGCCGTCGAACGTGCTCGTGACCCCCGACTGGCAGGCGAAGGTGCTCGACTTCGGGCTCGCCCGGCTGCCCGACCGCGACGTCACCGAGGCCGGCACGCTGCTGGGCACGGTCGGCTACATGGCCCCCGAGCAGGCCCGCGACCCGCACGCCGTGGACGCCCGCGCCGACCTGTGGAGCCTCGGCGCCACGATGTACTGGGCGCTGTCCGGCCGCGAGCCGTACCCCGAGAGCGGCAACCCGGTCCGCGACCTGCACCGCCGGTTCAGCACGTCGCCCGACCCGGTCCGCGCCGTCCGCCCCGAGGTGCCGGCGGAGGTGAGCGACCTCGTCGCCCGGCTCATGGACAACGACCCGGACCAGCGGTTCCCGTCGGCCCGCACCGTCGCCGCGGCCCTCACCGGGTTCACCCACTGGCTGCCGGCCGGGGCGCCCGCGACGATGCCGCCGGCGAAGGCCGACCGCGTGCGTGTGTTGCTCGTGGACGACGAGCCGCCGCTGCGGCGGTGGATGACCGCCGTCCTGAAAGGCCAGTACGAGGTGCGCGAGGCGTGCGACGCGGAGACGGCTCTGGCCGACGTCGTTCGCAACCCGCCGGACGTGATCGTGGCCGACGTGAACCTCCCGGGCCTCAGCGGCCCCGAACTGATCGCCCGCATCCGCGCCACCTGCCCGGACCCGGACGCGATCAAGATTCTCCTCGTGTCCGGGGCGCTGCCGACGGAGGCGCTCGGCGGGCTGGCCGTGGACGGGGCCGACGACTTCCTGGCGAAGCCGTTCAGCTCGCCCGACTTCCTCTCCCGCATCCGCTCACTGGTGCTGCGGCGCGGCGGCCGCACCGGGCCGGGCACCGCCGCCGCCGCGTCGAAGGCGACGGCGGTGATGAGCCGCGGTTCGCTCGAACGCACGCCACGCCCGGTCGCGCCGCCGGCGCGGCCGACGGCCGCGGCCGAGGCGCTGTCGTACACCGCGTCGCGGCTCCTGACCGAGACGAACCTGGCGGCCGACGGGCACTGGAGCCGGGTGGGCCGGTACGTGCGGGCGCTGGCCGGGGCCGCCGCCGGCGGCGGCGAGTACGCCCGGCTGAAGGACCCGACCTACGTGGACCTGCTGGCCGCGGTCGCGCCGGTGTACGACGTCGGGCTGCTGGCCGTGCCGCGCAACGTGCTGATGAAGCCGGACAAGCTCGACGAGGACGAGCGGAGCGTGGTGCAGTCGCACACCACGGCAGGCAGCGAGGTGCTGATGGCGGTGGCGGGGAAGTTCGCGGCCGACGTGCCGAGCCTGCCACTGGCCGCCGAGGTGGCCCGCGGCCACCACGAGCGGTGGGACGGCACCGGCTACCCGGACGGCCTCGCCGGGGCGAAGATTCCCCTGGCGGCGCGGCTGGTGGCGGTGGCGGCGGTGTACGAGGCGCTGCGGAGCCGCCGCCCGCACCGCCCGCCGCTGAACCACGCCCGCGCGGTGAATCTCATCACCACGGAGTCGGCGGGCCACTTCGACCCGACGCTGCTCGCGGCGTTCGCCACCGCGGCCCCGCGGTTCGAGCAGATTCATCAGGGGGGGTGAGCGGACGAGCGGCCCGCGTCAGCCCGCTGTTCCTCCGCGCGTCAGCGGCGCTCAGGAACAGCCCGCTGACGCCGGCCGCTCGCCCGGCTCGTGCAAACGAATCGCGCTCACAGCGTGCGGTCGAAGCCGCCGCGGACGGCGTCGCGCACGTCGGCCCACGCGGACGTCTCGCCCGACGCCTCCCACCCGTCGCGGAGGCTCGTCTCGACCTGCGAGAACATCATCCCGGGGTGCCGCGCCTGGGCCGCCTGGCCGTACCGGTAGGCCCGCCGCTGCGCGGCCAACTGGTCCTCGCTCGGCTTCGTGCCGGTGCGGCCGAAGTACTCGCGAATCCAGTTGTCCTCCGTCGTCGGGTCGATGAGTTCGCCGATCCCCTTCCCCGCCAGCCCGCCGGCCGCCGCCCCGCCGACGATGGCCCCGGCCACGGCGCCGAGCGGCCCCGCCGTGAGGGTGCCGACCGCCAGCCCGGTCGCCACCCCGCCGAGGACGGCCCCGACGCCCGTCTCGATCGGGTGCGAACCCGGCGTGTTCGTGATCGGGTCCGGGTTCCGCGGCCCGTAGGGCGGCAGGTCGACGGTCTTCTCGGGGTCTGTCGTCGTGCTGGCGGCCATGAGTCGTCCTCCGGTGAGTGGGCGGCTCACAACAGGCAACCGCTGTGCCGCCGGCACCGGATTCGCATTCGGGTGAAATGAGATCACTCACCCGGAGGTGCGCCGTGCGGTTCTTCAGCTTTCTGGTGCTGGTCGCGTTCGGGGCGGCGGTCGGCTACTTCGCGTACACGAACGGCCACGACGTGTCGGTGAACCTGGCCGGCAACGCCGTGTCAGTGTCGGTGCCGGTGCTGGCGCTGACGGTCTACGTGCTCGGGATGCTGACCGGGTGGGCCGTGGTCGGCCTGTTGCGGCGGTCGTGGAACCGCGTCGTGGAGTACGACGCGAGGTAGGGGGCGAGCGCCCGGCGGCGTGCGCCCGGGCGTCACGCCACGAGGCGCAGCGTCCGCGGTGACTCGCCGCGGTAGATCGTGCCGATCCGCTCGCGCGTCAGCCCGAGCACCTTGTCGAACCGGCTCAGCTTCAGGCCCGCGATGCCGGTGTCGTAGTCGGCCAGGTGGTGGAGCATGTTCACGTCGGCCGTCACTTCGCGGTCGATCTCCCGGGCGAACAGCCGCCGCACCAGCCGCAGCCCGCCCATCGGGCCGGGGTAGCGCGACTTCGCGTACGTCACCGAGAACAGCCGCGTGCTCCGGTCGTCGATCGGCACGAAGAACAGGTACAGCCGCCACCGCACCATCCCCTCGCGGCTCCCGTCCGGGCTCGTCCACCAGTGGTCGTACACGCTGTACAGCGGCGAGAAGTACGTCGTCCAGTCGTCGTGGAACGTGTCGCCCGGCTTGATGCCGAGGAACCACGCGAACACCGGGTTCAGCCGCTTCGTCGGCCCCTCGTTGATCACACGGACGCTGGAAGCGGTGCTCTCGAACCGCACCTTCACCTCGTTCATCCGCTCCAGGTCGTAACCGAACGTGGTGTGGACGGTGCCGCTGTGCTCGATCTCGGTGAAATTGTCCACCGCCAGTTCCAGCGGCGCCGGCAAGACGTGGCTGAGCGTGCACACCGGGTGGAAGCCGTCCGGGGCGAGCCGCGGGAACTCCGGCCTCGACTGGCGGGACTTGAGCCACACCAGGCCGTGCTCCTCGCGCACGTCGTAGCTGGTGGTGCAGGCGTGGAGCTTCGGGCTGCCGGGGCTCTCGCCGCTGCCGCACGCGTCGAACGTCCACCCGTGGTACTGGCACCGCAGCTTCTCGCCGACGACGGTGCCGATGCTCAACTTCAGCTTCCGGTGTGGGCAGGCGTCGGCCAGCGCGCCGAGGCCGGCGGCGGTGCGGAACACGGCGATCGGCTCGCCGGCGACCGTGACGCCGACCGGCTTCGCCCGCAGCTCCGCCGAGCGAAGCACCGGCTGCCAGTGGTCGAGCATCCCCATGCGTGCAGTCTCCGGGGCGAACGGTATCCCGGTATCGACCGCCCCCGCCGGCGTGGTTGACCCAAACCCCTACAATGGGTACATGTTCACCGGTCTGGTGCAAACGCTCGGCACGGTACGGGCCGCCGAGGCCGACGGCGACGGCGGCCGCCGCTTCCGCGTGGCCGGGTTCGGCGAGGAACTGGCCGTCGGCGAGAGCGTGGCGGTGAACGGCGCGTGCATGACGGTCACCGCCCGCGGCGCCGACGGCTTCGCCTTCCAGGCCGGCCCCGAGAGCCTGCTGCGGACGAACCTGGGGGCGCTGGCCCCCGGCGACGCGGTGAACCTGGAGCGCGCCCTCCGCGCCGGCGACCTGCTCGGCGGCCACTTCGTCACCGGCCACGTCGACGCCGTGGGGCGCATTGAAGAACGCACCACGACCGGCGAGTGGGAGACGGTGTGGTTCGGCTTCCCGCCCGGCTGGGACGAGCTGCTCGTGGAGAAGGGCTCGGTGGCGGTGGACGGCGTGAGCCTGACGGTGGTGGACGTGCGGCCGGACCGGTTCAGTGTGATGCTGATCCCGCACACCCGGGCGCACACCACGCTCGGCCCGAAGGGCGTCGGCGCGGCCGTGAACCTGGAGTTCGACCTGCTGGCCAAGCACGTCCGCAAACTGGTGCGCCGCGTATAACAGCACGATGAACCTGTTGACCCATCTCCGCACCCTGTTCGCGCCGGCGGTGTCGGCCGCGGCCGCGGACCCGGCGAAGGTGCCGGACTACCTCGCCGCCGTGAAGCCGGCCGGCAACCCCGACCACGGCGACTACCAGGCCAACTTCGCCATGGCGCTCGCCAAGGCCGCGGGGAAGAAGCCGCCGGACGTGGCCCGCGAGATCGTCGCCGCCCTCCCCGTGACCACCGACATCGAGCCGCCGACCGTCGCCGGTCCGGGCTTCATCAACGTCAAGTTCACGCCCGCGTTCCTGGCCCGCGCCGTGCGCGAGCTGGCCACCGACGAGCGCCTCGGCCTGCCGGTCGCGGCGAACCCGCGGACGTACGTCATCGACTTGAGCGGCCCGAACGTGGCGAAGCCGCTGCACGTCGGCCACCTCCGCAGCACGATCATCGGCGACGCCCTGGTGCGCGTCCTCCGGGCGCTCGGCCACACCGTCGTCGGCGACAACCACCTCGGCGACTGGGGGACGCAGTTCGGCATCCTCTTGTACGGCTACAAGCACCACCGCGACGACGCGGCCTTCGCCGCCGACCCGGTCCGCGAGCTGGCCCGCCTGTACGTCGCGGTGCGGAAGCTGTTCAAGCAGGCCGGCGACGACGACGAGGAGGGGCCGACCGACGACCCGGTGAAGAAGGCCTGCCAGGAGGAGACGGCGAAGCTCCACGCCGGCGACGCCGAGAACGTCGCCCTGTGGCAGACGTTCATGCCGGCGTGCCTCGAAATGCTCCGCCCGATCTACGACCGGCTCGACGTGAAGATCGACCACGCGCTCGGCGAGAGCTTCTACAACCCGATGCTCCCCGGCGTCGTGGCCGACCTGCTGGCGAAGGGGCTGGCGCGCGAGAGCAAGGGCGCCGTCGTCATCCCGAACGCAAAGGGCGTGATCCCGCAGACGGACGAGGAGGCGAAGAAAGAGGAGCCGCCGGCGATCGTCCGCAAGCGCGACGGGGCGTTCACCTACACCACCACCGACCTCGCCACCGTCAAGTACCGGATGGACACCTGGAAGCCGGACGCGATGCTCTACGTCGTGGACGCCCGCCAGGCGCTCCACTTCAAGACGCTGTTCGCCGCCGCCCGCCGCTGGGGGTACGACCGCGTCGAGTTCCAGCACGTCCAGTTCGGGTCGATCGTGGGGAAGGACAAGAAGCCATTCCAGACCCGCACCGGCGGCGTGGTCGAACTGTCGTCGCTGCTCGACGAGGCGGCGGAGGCGGCGCTGACGAAGTACGAGGCGAGCTACGCCGACCGCAAGGCGCACGGCCACGACGTGCCCGAGCTGACGGACGCGGTGAAGCGCGACATCGCCGAGGTGGTCGGCATCGGCGCGGTGAAGTACGCCGACCTGAGCGGCAACCGCACCAGCGACTACGTCTACGACGCGGACAAGATGACCGCGACGGAGGGGAACACGGCGAGCTACATGCAGTACGCCTACGCCCGCTGCTGCGCCATCTTCCGCCGCGAGAACATTGACCCCGGCCGCTTCCGCACCGACCCGCCGGCGGTGATCCTGGGCGAGCCGGCCGAGCGGGCGCTGGCGCTGCAGCTGCTCCGCTTCCCGGAGGCGGTCGAGGCCGCGGCGGCGGACTACCTGCCCCACCTCGTCACTGGCTACCTGTGGGACCTGGCGAAGGCGTACAGCGTGTTCTTCGAGAACTGCCCGGTGCTGAAGGCGCCGGCGCCCGAGCTCCGCGACAGCCGGCTGCTGCTGGTGGACCTCGTGGGCCGCACCATCCGACGGGCGCTCGACCTGCTCGGCATCCGCGTCGTGGAGCGGATGTAGGATTGGTGTGCGAGGGCTCGGGCTCGGTCGCTTCAGGCCGAAGGCCTGACAGCCCTCAGCCCAGGGCAACGCCCTGGGTACGGGAAGCAGACCACCCCCAGCCTGAAGGGCTGGGAGGCTCGCAGGCCTTCAGCCTGCAACGTTCTTCGCACCGCGTACCCAGGGCGGCGGTCGCTGACGCTCCCTTGCCCTGGGCTGAGGGCTGTCACCCCTTCGGGGTGAAACCCGGAACCCTGAACCCGAAACTGGCTCCCATGTTCGTCGATCGTGTCGAGTTGTACGTGAAGGGCGGGGACGGCGGCCGCGGGGCCGTGTCGTTCCGGCGCGAGAAGTACGTCCCGCGCGGCGGCCCCGACGGTGGCGACGGCGGCGACGGCGGGTCGGTCATCGTCCGCGCCGACCCGAACGCCGACAACCTCGCCGGCCTCACCATGAAGAAGCACTGGAAGGCCAAGAACGGCGAAGCCGGCTCCGGCGCCCGCTGCGCCGGGTCCGACGCCGAGGACGTGATCCTCCTCGTGCCGCCGGGCACCATCATCCGCGACCGCGACCGCGGCAACGTCCTGAAAGACCTGACCACCGAGGGCGAGGAAGTGGTGGTGGCGAAGGGCGGCCGCGGCGGCCGCGGCAACCACCACTTCAAGAGCGCCACGAACCGCACGCCGCGCCAGTTCGGGCCGGGCGAGGACGGCGAGGAGCGGCACATCAGCCTGGAGCTGAAGGTGATCGCCGACGCCGGCCTGGTTGGCTTCCCGAACGCCGGCAAGTCCACGCTGCTGAGCCGGCTGTCGCGGGCCACGCCGGAAATCGCCCCGTACCCGTTCACCACGAAGCACCCGCACCTCGGCATCGTCACGCTCGGCGACGCCGGCTTCGTGCTCGCCGACCTGCCCGGCCTGATCGAGGGCGCGGCGCAGGGCGTGGGCCTGGGGCACGAGTTCCTGCGGCACGTCGAGCGGACGCGGGTGCTGGTTCACGTCGTGGAGCCGTTCCCGTCCGACGCCGCCGACCCGGTGAAGAACTATCACACCATCCGCAAGGAGCTGGCCGACTACACCATCCCGCTGGACGGCCGGCCGGAGATCGTGTGCGTCAGCAAGGCGGAGCTGCCCGGCGCCGACGCCGTGCGCGACAAGTTGGCCGCGGAACTGGGCCGCGAGGTGCTCCTGTTCTCGGCGGTGACCGGTCAGGGTCTGTCGGGGGTGGTGGGCCGGGTGCTGGCGCTGCTGACGGAACTGAAGGCGGCGGAGCCGAAGGAGGTGCGGCGGCCGCCGGTCGAGTTCCCGACGGAGGCCGCGGTGCGGACCGAGGACTTCAAGACGCAGCCGGTGCCGAGCATCACCCCGCCGGCCGACGCGGGGGGGTGAGTCCGTGTTCGTCGGCTCGGGGGTGTGTCCGCTTGCGGCTTAGCGTAGGGCAGCGCTAAGCCGCAAGCGGACTCACCCACGAGCTAAAACCCTTCGAGCCCCCATGCTTCCCGCCGTGGTCGTGGACATCGGCAACACCCGCGTTAAATGGGGCCGGTGCGCCGCCGACGGCATCGCCGACGTGGTCGCGCTGCCGCCCGACCCCGCGGCGTGGGCCGCGCAGGTCGCCGCGTGGGGGCTCGGCCGCGGCACCCGCTGGGCCGTCGGCGGCGTCAACCCGCCGGTCGCCGACGCCCTCGCCGCGTGGGTCGAATCCATCGGCGGAACCTGTCATCACTTCCGGTCACCCACGGAATTGCCGATCCCGCTCCTGGTGGACGAGCCCGCCGCCGTCGGCATCGACCGCGTGTTCGGCGCGCTGGCGGCCCGGTCTCTCGTCCCCCCCAGTACGCCGGCCGTGACCGTGGACGTGGGGACGGCGGTCACGGTGAACCTGGTGGACGCGGCGGGGGCGTTCCGCGGCGGCGCCATCTTCCCCGGCCCACGGCTCATGGCGCTGGCGCTGCGCGACCGCACCGCACAACTGCCGCTCGTCGAACTCACGGGCTCGCCCGAGGGGTTGGGGCCGGCGACGAACACGGCCGCGGCCATCCGCACCGGGATCGAGTCGGCGGTCGTCGGCGGGGTACACGGGCTGATCTGCGGTGCGCTCGACGCGGCCCCCGCCCCCGGGGCGTGGGTGTTCATCACCGGCGGCGCGGCCACAGTGCTGGCCCCCTACCACCTGCGGGACGTCACGATGACGCGCGAACCGGCGCTGAACCTCCTCGGCATCCGCCTCGCCGCGGCGGCGCTGGGGTGAGCCTCGCGTGACCACCCCCGGTCACAGGGTTGCCACCGGCCACGGCCCGCCGCCCCACTTCCCCGCGATTTCCCCGTCAATTCTGCACTTCCGGCCGCCGGCACGCCGGATGCCTTGGAGTGGCCGAACCGACCGCCCGTCGCATCGACCCGGAGCCGTTTCGTGCCAACGTCCCGCCGTGCCGCGTTCACCCTCATCGAACTGCTGGTGGTCATCGCCATCATCGCCATCCTGATCGGGCTGCTGCTCCCGGCGGTGCAGAAGGTCCGCGAGGCGGCGGCGCGGATCAAGTGCACCAACAACATGAAGCAGCTCGGCCTCGCGCTGCACAACTACGAGAGCGCCCGCGGCGAGTTCCCGATGTCGAAGCGGCTGTTCAAGGACGCCACCCTCCCCGAGGCGGCTCAGCGGAGCTGGATGCCCGACGCCCTGCCGTACATCGAGCAGGGCGCCCTGCTGGCGCAGTACGACCTGCGGGAGAACTGGTGGGTCGGCAACAACGGCGTCCTGGCCCAGACGCAGCTCCGCGTCGTGCAGTGCCCGTCCACCCCGAACCCGGACCGCCTCCAGAACAAGATCGAGGTCACCCCGCCGAACAAGGTCGGCGCCTGCACCGACTACTACGTCGTCGAGGGAATCCACGCCAACTTCAACACCAACGCCGGGCTGACCGGCACGGACCAGGTCACCGGGGACCGGGCCGGGGCGATGACCGGCTGGACGGCGGTCACGGCCCCGCGGCCGTCCAACCGGATCACGTCGGTCCTCGACGGCACGTCGAACACCATGCTCGTCGGGGAGAACGCCGGCCGCGAGGACGTGTACCGCAACGGCAAGCTGGCGGCCGCGGCGAACGCGACCACCGCCGCGGCCGACTGCGCCCGCGCCCGCGGCGGGGCGTGGGCGACGAACGACAACCCGTTCGAGATCGGCCAGCTGGTCAACTGGTGCGGCGGCGGGGCAGCGCCGGGCCTGCCGCCGACGCCGATGAAGGTGAACGGGTCGAACGAGTGGGGCTACCTGTTCTACTCGATGCACCCCGGCGGCGCGAACGTGACGATGGCCGACGGGTCGGTGCGGTTCGTGCGCGAGAGCACGCCGGTGCGCACCCTCGGCATCCTCGCCACCCGCGCCGGCGGCGAGGTGGCGCCTTCGGAATGACGAATGACGAATGACGAGATCCCGGACGGGTTGCCCGTGGTTGCGTCGCCGGGTAGTCATTCTTCGTCATTCGTCATTCGTCATTCGTCATTCGTCATGACCCGCGTGTCCGTCCTCACCCCGGCCGGGTCCGCCGCCATCGCCACCGTGGCGGTGACCGGCCCCCGCGCGTGGGGGCTGACACGCTGGCTGTTCCGCCCCGCCGGCGGCCGGACGCTGCCCGACGCCCCTGAGCCACACCGCTTCTGGGTCGGCCGCCTCGCCGACGGCGACGAGGTGGTGCTCGCCGTGCGGGCCGTCACACCCGAGGTGTGTGTCGAGCTGCACGGCCACGGCGGCCGCCGCGTCGTGCGGCAGACGGTGGAGGCGTTCACCGCCCGCGGGTGCGTCGAGGACGGGGCCGCCCGCAGCGACGTGTGGGAACTCCTGTCCCGCGCCCCGACGCTGCGCACCGCGAACATCCTGCTCGACCAGGCGCACGGCGCCTTCGACCGGGCCGTCCGCGCCGCCCTCGTCGCTCTCGACGACGACACAGACGCCCGCCCGCTCCTCGCCGAACTCGCACGCTTCGCCCCAATCGGCCGGCACCTCGTGGAGCCGTGGAAGGTGGTGGTCGCGGGCCCGCCGAACGTCGGCAAGAGTTCGCTGGTGAACGCGCTGGCCGGCTACCAGCGCGCGGTCGTGTCGCCGACCCCCGGCACGACGCGCGACGTGGTGACGACGGCGCTCGCGTTCGACGGCTGGCCGGTCGAGCTGGCCGACACCGCGGGGTTGCGCGACGCCGCCGGCCTTGAGGCGGAGGGGATCGAACGAGCGCGGGCGCGGCTGGCGACGGCCGATCTGGTGTTGTGGGTGACGGACGCGAGTACGGACGACCCCGAATGGCCCGACGACGAGACGTCTGCCCTCGTTCCCCCGCCGACGACCCGCTGGGTGCTCGTTCTGAACAAGTCGGACTGCGGCCTCGACCGTTCCCCCAACCAACCCCCCGGTGCGGTTCCTGTCTCCGCCCTGACGGGAGATGGGATTCCCGGGCTGGCTTCGTGGATCGCCTACCGGCTCGTTCCCGACTCGCTCCCGCCTGGTGCCGCTGTGCCGTACACCCCGGAGTTGGCCGAGACGGTGACTCGCGCCCACGCCGCGCTGGCATTCGGACAATCGGACGAGGCAGCCCGGCTACTCCGTTCCTGCGTCACCGCCGAACCGCCGGCGGGATAACGGGTTCGGAACGGCCGTGGCCGCGGCTGTCGATCCAATATTGATCTTTATGAGTCGGTGACATGTTTCCGCGACCCGACCCCCCTCGGCCGGAAAGAAGAATCCCGGCTTGAGGGTGGGCCGCGGGATACAACAGCGGCGTCCTTCTCCGTTGCGGAGCGTGCCATGCAGCTCGGGAAAGTCCGTCGGCCGAACGGCCGCGTCGGCGTCGTGCTCGTCGAGTCCGGCCACGTCTTCGACCTCGACATGACCCGCAAGCCGGGCGTCCACACCCTCGCCGACGTGCTCCACGCCCCCGACCCCCTCCGGCTGGCGCGCGAACTCATCGACGCGGGAAGCACGTCGGAGCCGGCCGGGCGGCAGGTGTATCTGGCGCCGGTGGACAAGCAGGAGGTGTGGGCTGCGGGCGTGACGTACAAGCGGAGCAAAGTGGCCCGCGAGGAAGAGAGCAAGGGGGCGGCCCAGTTCTACGACAAGGTGTACACGGCGCCGCGGCCGGAGCTGTTCCTGAAGGCCACGCCGGCGCGGGTGGTCCACCCCGGCGAGCCGGTGAAGGTGCGGGCCGACAGCACCTGGAGCGTGCCGGAGCCGGAGTTGGCGCTGGTGGTGTCGCCGGACCTGCGGATCGTGGGGTACACGGTCGGCAACGACATGAGCGCCCGCGACATCGAGGGCGAGAACCCGCTGTACCTGCCGCAGGCGAAGATCTACAAGCAGTCGTGCAGCATCGGCCCGCTGGTGACGCTGGCCGCGAAGATGCCGCCGCTGGCCGGCGTGGAGATCAAGCTGACGATCAAGCGCGGCGGAACGACGGCGTTCGAGGGGAGCACGACGCTGGAGCAACTGTCGCGGACGCCGGAGAGCCTGGTCGAGTGGCTCGGCAAGGAAAACGCCTTCCCCGACGGCGCGCTGCTGCTGACGGGCACCGGCATCGTGCCGCCGGACGAGTTCACGCTGAAGCCGGGCGACGCGGTGAGCATCAGCATCACGGGAATCGGCACGCTGTCGAACCCGGTGGTGTGAGGCGATTCGCACAAGTCGCCCCCCGCCGGCACCCGAAGAATCCGGACATGCGTCACCACCGGAACCGGTTCGCGCTGGAGCGCCTCGAACCCCGCGACGTGCCGGCGGCCCAGTTCGCGGCCGTCGGCTCCGACGCCGGCGACATCGGCCGCGCGCAGCTGGTGGACACGGAGACCGGCACGCCGCGCTACAGCGTCTTCCCGTTCGGCACCGACTTCACCGGCGGCGTCAGCGTCGCGGCGGGGGACGTGAACGGCGACGGCGTCACCGACCTGATCGCGGCGCCCGGCGCCGGCGGCGGGCCGGTGGTCAAGGTGTTCGACGGCGTCACCGGGGTCGAACTCTACAACCAACTCGTGTTCGACGCGTCGTTCCGCGGCGGGGTGTACGTCGCGGCCGGCGACACGAACCTCGACGGCAAGGCGGAAATCATCGCCGGCGCCGGCGAGGGCGGCGGCCCGGCCGTGACCGTCATCGACGGCGGCACCGGTGCCGTCGCCAGCAGTTTCTTCGCGTACGGCGACGGCTTCCGCGGCGGCGTCCGCGTCGCGGCCGGCGACGTGGACGGCGACGGCCGGGCCGACGTGATCGCGGGCGCCGGCCCGGGCGGGGCGCCGCACGTGCGGGCCGTCAGCGTCGCGGCCGGCGGCCGGGAACTCGCCAGCTTCCTGGCCTACGACGCCGCCTTCGCCGGCGGCGTGTTCGTCGCGGCCGGCGACCTCGACGCCGACGGCCGGACCGACATCGTCACCGGCACCGGCGCCGGCGGCGGCCCGCTGGTGAACAGCTTCCGCGGCGACGGCACCGCGTTCGACTCGTTCGTCATCGGCGACGGCAGCTCCCGGGCCGGCGTCCGCGTCGGCGTCGTCCACCGCGGGTACACCGCCGACATCGCCACCGTCGTCCCCGGCGCCGGCGTCGGCCGCTTCACCCCGACCGGCGAACCGACGGACGCCTCCGGCCTGACGGGGAACGGGTGGGTGAGCGGCCCCGCGGAGGCGACGCCGGACGCGGCACTACTGTGGAACCAGGTGGCGCTGCGGGCCGTCGCCGCCGACGCCACCCCGGCGCCGGCCGCGGCCCGGGCGCTGGCGATGCTCCACATCGCCGTCTTCGAGTCGGCGAACGTCATCGTCCGGCGGTACGAGTCGTACAGTTTCACCCCCGGGTCGCCCGACGACGCCGACCCCGAGGCGGCGGCGCTGCTCGCCGGGGAGCAGGTGCTGTCGGGCCTCTTCCCGGAGCAAGCCACCGAGTTCGTCCGCATCCGCAACGCCCGGCTGGCGCTGATCCCGGACGGCACGGCGAAGGACGGCGGCCTCCAGACCGGCGCCCAAGAAGCGGAATTCCTCCTCTTCATCCGGGGGTTCGACGGCTCGGCCGAGGCCGGCTCGGTGCCGTTCACCCCGGGCACCAACCCCGGCGACTGGCGGCCGACGCCGCCCGACAACGCCCCGTTCCTGCTCCCCGGCTGGGGCAACGTGTCCACGTTCGCCATCGGGTCGGCGGCCGTGTTCCGCCCGAACGGCCCGCCGGAAGTGTCGAGCCTCGAGTACGCGGCCGAGCTGAACGCGGTGCAGCAACTCGGCCGGATCGACAGTAGCACCCGCACCGCGGACCAGACGCAGCAGGCGCTCTTCTGGGCCGGCGGGGCGGGCGCGAGCGCCGTGACGCAGGACGTGGTCCGCCGCGAGAACCTCGACCTGCTCGACTCGGCGCGGGCGTTCGCGCTGGTGGCGATGGCCGCGGCCGACGCCGCGATCGTGGCCTGGGACTCGAAGCTGACGTTCGCGCGCTGGCGGCCGATCACCGCGGTCCGCGAGGCGGGCGGCGACGACAACCCCGGCACGACTGCGGACCCGACTTGGACGCCGCTACTGGCGACGCCGAACCACCCGGACTACATCTCGGACACGGCGGCGGTGACCGCCGCTGGCGCGGCAGTACTGACGGCGCTCTTCGGCGAGGGGTACGCCTTCCGCGCGTACTCGCCGGCGCTGCCGGGGGTAACGCGGTCCTTTGCCGGCTTCGCCGACGCCGCGGCGGAGGCGGCGCAAAGCGGCGTTTCCGGCGGGGTGCAGTTCCCGTCGTCGGCCGCGGACGGCCTCGCCGCCGGGGAGGCGGTCGGCGGCGTGGTCGTGGGCACGAAGCTGCGGCCGCTGGCGTGAGGCGCCGGCGGGCGGGCCGCTCGCCGGCACTGCTGCTACACTCGGGGTATCGCTCCGGGGGTGCGCCGTGTTCCTGAAGATGGCCAAGCGGGTGCTCGTCGAGACCGACAAGCGCCTCCTGTGGAAGCTCGCCTACAACATGGGCGTCGGCGCCGCCCTGTCCGTGCACCGGCACAAGCGCCGCCTCAAGCGCGGGCAGGTGTTCCCGCCGTTCCTGTACATTTCGATCATCAACAGCTGCAACCTCCGCTGCCAGGGCTGCTGGGTGGACGTGGCCCACAAGCAGCAGACCATCTCCCCCGACGCCTTCCACCGCCTGATCCGCGAGGCGAAGGCGATGGGGAACCGCTTCTTCGGCATCGTCGGCGGCGAGCCGTTCATGCACCCGCACCTGCTGGACATGCTCGCGGAGCACCCGGACTGCTACTTCCAGGTGTTCACCAACGGCCACTTCCTCACCCCCGAGCGCGCCCGCCGCATGTGGCAGCTCGGCAACGTCACGCCGCTGTTGTCGGTCGAAGGGACCGAGATCGTGTCTGACGAGCGGCGCGGCCGCGGCGGCGTGCTGAGCAAGACGCTGACCGGCGTCAAGAACGCGCTCGACGCCGGCGTGTTCACCGGCGTGTGCACCAGCGTGTGCCGCACGAACATCGATGACCTGCTGAAGCCGGAGTGGATCGACAGGCTGATCGAGCTGGGCGTGTTGTACACCTGGTTCCACGTGTACCGGCCGATGGGGCCGAACCCGAACCCCGACCTGTGCCTGACGCAGGACCAGGGCGTGCGCGTGCGGAAGTTCGTGGTCGAGATGCGGGCCACGAAGCCGATCGTCATCGTGGACGCGTACCACGACGGCGAGGGGAAGGCGCTGTGCCCCGCGGCGACCGGCATCAGCCACCACATCAACCCGTGGGGCGGCATCGAGCCGTGCCCGATCGTGCAGTTCAGCACGGAATCGATTCACCCCGACGGCCGCACGCTGAAGGACAAGTTCCTCCGCTCGGCGTTCCTGGCCGACTTTCGCAAGCTGGCCGCCGACACCACCCGCGGCTGCATCGTGCTCGAACGGCCCGACCTGCTGAAGCAACTGGTGGAGGCCCACGGCGCCGCGGACGCCACGGCGCGCAAGACGGCGCTGGCCGAACTCGGGGCGATGACGCCGCGGCCGTCGCAGTACAACCCCGCCGCCGAGGTGCCGGAGCGGAACCCGCTGTACCGGGTGGCGAAGCGGCTGTTCTTCAACGACTTCGGCGTCTACGCCGGCCGCCCCCCGGGCTGACCGCGAACGCCCACCACGACACGTCCTCCCGCCGCCGAGGTACGCCATGCCGACCGACGCCGACCTCGCGGCCGCCTACCGGGCCGGCGGCGCCCGCCCGACCGGAGAGCCGATGCCCGCCGCCGCCGACCTCGCCGAGAACTACCTCCGCCCCCTCGCCGACCTCCGCGCCGCCGTCGCCGGCATGACCCGCGAGCAGGTGGTGGCGCGGCCGGTCGCCGGCCGGTGGAGCACGCTCGAAGTGCTCGCGCACCTGGCCGACTTCGAGCCGGTGTTCGTGGAGCGGATGAAGCGCATCCTCGCCTACGACTCACCACCACTAGCGGCCGCCGACGAGAACCTCTTCTTCGCGGCGCTCCGCTACCACGACCGCGACGCGGCCGAGGAATTGGCCGTCATCGAGGCGACGCGCGCGAGCGCCGCCCGCCTCATCCGCAGCCTGTCGGCCGAGCAGCTGGCCCGCACCGGCGTCCACAGCACCCGCGGCCCCCAGACGCTGGAGCAGGTCATCCGCTCGGTGACGGGGCACGTCGCGCACCACCTGCCGTTCGTCCGCGAGAAGCGGGCGGCGCTCGGGCTGCCGTCGCCCGCATGACGGCCCCCCCGCTGAACGTCGCGGCCCACCTCGCCCGCATGGCCGCGGCCGTGCCCGACCGGCCGGCGCTGCTGCTGCCCGCGCGCCGCGTCCGCCCGCACGGCCACACGCCGCACCGGGCCGTCACCTTCGCGCAACTCGCCGCCGACACCGACGCCCTCGCCCACGGCCTCGCCGCCGCCGGCGTCGGGCGCGGCACCCGTGCCGCGCTGATGGTGCCGCCGTCGGCCGACTTCTTCGCCCTCACGTTCGCGCTGCTGAAGGTCGCCGCCGTGCCGGTGCTCATCGACCCCGGCATTGGCGTGAAGAACCTCGGCACCTGCCTAGCGGAAGCGGAGCCGTTCGCGTTCATCGGCATCCCGAAGGCCCACGTCGCCCGCCGGCTGCTGGGGTGGGCCAAGAGGACGATTCGCGTCACGGTGAACGTCGGCCGGGGGCGATTCTTCTGTGACACCGGGGTGTCACGGCTCCGCGCCGCGGGCGCCGGCCGGGGGCCGTACCCGGTGCCGGACGTGGCGCGGGACGACGCGGCGGCGGTGCTGTTCACCAGCGGCAGCACGGGCGTGGCGAAGGGGGCGGTGTACACGCACGGCGTCTTCGCGGCGCAGGTCGAGATGCTGCGGGCGGTGTACGGCATCGAGCCGGGCGAGGTCGATTTCTGCACGTTCCCGCTGTTCGCGCTGTTCGGCCCGGCGCTGGGGATGACCTGCGTCGTGCCCGACATGGACTTTGCCCGCCCGGCCCGCATCGACCCGCGGAAGGCCGTCGCGCAGGTGGCGCAGTTCGGCGCCACGAACCTGTTCGGCTCGCCCGCCGTGGTGCGTGCGCTCGGCGGCCACGGCGAACGCCTGCCGAGCCTGAAGCGTGCCATCTCGGCGGGCGCCCCCGCCCGTGCCGACCAGCTCGAGCGCTTCGCCCGGCTGTTGTCGCCCGGCGTGCAGGTGTTCACGCCCTACGGCGCGACCGAGGCGCTACCCGTCGCCAACATCGGTAGCGGGGAAATCCTAACGGAGACGCGCCACCTCACCGACGAGGGCAGGGGCGTGTGCGTCGGCCGGCCGGTGCCGGGCGTCGTCGTCCGCGTCATCCCCATCACCGACGACGCGATTCCGGAGTGGGACGATGCTCGGGTATTGCCCCCCGGCGAGGTCGGCGAGTTTGCCGTGTGCGGGCCGGTGGTGACGGCGGCGTACTTCGGCCGGCCTGAAGCGACGCGGCTGGCGAAAATCCGCGACCCGCGGACGGGCGCCCTCTGGCACCGCATGGGCGACGTGGGATACTACGACGACATCGGGCGCTTGTGGTTCTGCGGCCGGAAGAGTCACCGCGTGGTGACCCCGCACGGCACCCTGTTCACCGACCAGGTGGAGCCGGTGTTCAACACCGTGGCGGGCGTGTACCGGACGGCGCTGGTCGGCGCGCGGCGCGACGGCGTGACGCACCCGGTACTGTGCGTCGAGCGACTCCTGCCCCGGCACTTCCCATGGTCGAAGGTGGACGCCAACTTCTTCGGTTGGCCGTGGGGGAAGATCGTTGACGGTTTGCGGCAGGTCGCGGCCCGGTTCGACCACACCCGGTCCGTGACGACGTTCCTCAGCCACTCCGGCTTCCCGGTGGACGTGCGGCACAACTCGAAGATCTTCCGCGAGAAGCTCGCCGCGTGGGCCGACCGCGAGCTCGGCCCGGCGTGGAGGCCGACCGCATGAAGGTGCTCGTCACCGGCGGCGGCGGGTTCCTCGGCGGCGCCGTCGTGCGGCGGCTCCGCGCCCGCGGCTGGCACGTCCGCTCCCTCACCCGCAGCGCCTACCCCTGGCTCGACGAACTCGGCGTCGAGCAGACCCTCGGCGACCTCGCCGACGCCGACGCCGTCGCGAAGGCTGTCGCGGGGACGGACGTGGTGATTCACACCGCCGCGAAGGCCGGCGTGTGGGGCCGCCACGCCGACTACGTCGCCACCAACGTCGCCGGCACCGAGAACGTCATCGCCGCCTGCCGCGCGGCCGGGGTGCGGCGGCTCGTCTACACCTCCACGCCGAGCGTCGTCCACGGCGGCGGCGACCTCGAAGGGGCCGACGAGAGCACGCCCTACCCCGAACACTTCGACGCCGCGTACCCCGAGACGAAGGCCGCGGCCGAGCGCGCCGTCCTGGCCGCGAACGGCCCCGACCTGGCGACCGTCGCCCTGCGGCCGCACCTCATCTGGGGGCCCGGCGACCCGCACCTCATCCCGCGCGTGCTGACCCGGGCCCGGGCCGGCAAGCTCCGCCGCATCGGCACCCGGCCCGTGCGCGTGGACGTGACGTACGTCGACAACGCCGCCGACGCCCACGTCCTCGCGGCGGAAAAGCTGGACATCGGGACCGCCCCCGCGGGGAAGGCGTACTTCATCTCCAACGGCGAGCCCGTCGAGTTGTGGGGGTTCTTGAACCGCGTCCTGGCCGCGGCCGGCTTGCCACCCGTCACGAAATCCGTGGCGGCGTGGAAGGCCCGACTCGCGGGGCGCGTGCTGGAGGCGACGTACCGCTGGCTGCGGCTGTCGGGCGAGCCGGCCATGACACGGTTCGTCGCGGCGCAGCTCGGCACGTCGCACTGGTACGACATCGCGGCGGCCCGGCGCGACCTGGGGTACGAGCCGGCGGTGAGCGTCGACGAGGGACTGCGGCGGCTGGCGGCGTCGTTCGGCGGGGCGAAGTGAGGCCCGGTGGTTGACCCGCGGGCGGCCGATTCTCATTCTGACGGTGGGGGGTTTGTCTCGCACCCCCGCCGCGGGGCTGTGCATGGCCGAGGACGTGATCGTCGCCGACCGGGTGGTCGTCCGGTACCGCGGCAAGACCGCGCTCGACGAGTTGAACCTGCGCGTCCCGCGCGGCGCCGTCTACGCCTTCCTCGGCGACAACGGCGCCGGCAAGACGACGACGATGCGCATCCTCACCGGCCTGGCCCCGGCCGACGCCGGGCGGGCGGAAATCCTCGGCCTCGACTGCTACGCCCGCGCCCTGGACCTGCGCCACCGCGTCGGCTACATGCCGGAGCGGCCGCGGTTCTACGACTGGATGAAGGTCGCCGACATCGGCTGGTTCACGGCCGCGTTCCACCGGCCCGGCTTCCTGCCCCGCTACCGCGAGTGGACCGACCGCCTCGGCCTCGACCCCGCCAAGAAGCTGAAGGAACTGTCCAAGGGCGGGTACGCCCGCGTGGGGCTGGCGCTGGCGCTGGCCCCCGACCCCGAGGTGCTGCTGCTGGACGAGCCGACGAGCGGCCTCGACCTGCTGACGCGCCGCGAGTTCCTGGCGGGCCTGGCCGACCTGGCGGCGGCGGGGCGGACGGTGCTCATTTCGAGCCACTCGATCGCGGAACTGGAGCGGGCCTGCACGCACGCCGGGCTGCTGCGCGACGGGAAGATGATTCTGTCCGCGCCGCTGGGGGAGTTGCGGAAGAAGGTGCGGCGGATCAGCCTGCGGTTCGCGGAGCAGCCGCCGGACGCCGCGGCGCTGGGGACGGTGCTGACGCGGAACGGCACCGGCCACTTCTGGCAGGCGACGGTGCAAGACCCCGACCCGGGTGCCGTGAACGCACTTCGCTCGTCGCCGGGCGTGACGGACTTCGAGGACAGTGCGGTGTCACTGGAAGAGGTGTACGCGGCACTGATGGCGCGGACCGCGCCGGTGGTGACGCGCGTGGCGGAGTAACGGGGTGGTCCAGGAACCCGCGCGGGCGCTTGCGGCTTAGCGCGCCCCGGCGCGCTAAGCCGCAAGCGCCCGCGCGGGTTCCCGACTCTCATCGCAGGTGCCCACGTGGTCCGGGCGATCGTCTGGAAGGAGTTCCGCGAGCAGGGGCTGATCGGCCTCACCCTTGTCGTCCTCGGCGGCGGCGTGCTCGTCGCCGTCGCCGTGCTCGCCGACCCGCCGCAGAAGGGCGCCGCCCCCGGCGACGTGCTCCGCGGGCTCGGCCCCGGGCCGCTCACCACCCTGCTGCTCGCCGTGACCGCCGGCACCGTCTGCGGCGGGGCGCTGTTCGCCGCCGAGCGCGAGGCCGGCACGCACGGCTTCCTCGACGCCCTGCCCGTCCCCCGCGCCGGGCTGTGGACCGCCAAACTCCTCGCCGGCGGGCTCCTCGCCGCGTCGCAGGCCGGGCTCGTCATCGCCGCCGGGTACGCCCTCGGCCTCCTGGCCACGACCGGGTGGGCGTTCGCCGTCGCCGTCTATTCGATGCTCGCGTTCTGCTGGGGCACCCTCGGCTCGACGCTCGCCCGCACCACGCTCGGGTCGGTCGGCGTGGCGGTGCCGGCGGCCACGCTGTTCGCCATCGCCTACCTGCTGCCGATCACGCTCGTGTTCGCCACGCCGGGGTCGGCGATCCCGCGGCCGGCGGGGGCGTTCCTGTTCCTCGGGCTGATGTTCGCAACGCCGCTGCTGTGGTCGGCCGCCGCCTACACCCGCCCGGACCGCGCCCGCGAGGCCGACGACCGCGTGCCGCCGCCGCCGGCCGTGTACCTCGTCGAACCCGCGGCCCCGGTCGTCGAGCAGCCGGTCCGCGCGCGGCGTTCTCGGTTCGGGCTCCAGGCGCTGCTGTGGCTCGCCGCCCGGCAGCTGACCGGCCCGGGGGTCACGATCGCCGGGTTCGCCGTCGCCGCCGGGCTCACGCTCCTGCTGCCGACGATCGAGCCGTTCGTGGCGTGGCCGGCCCTCGGGCTCCTGGCCGGCGTGTTCGCCGGCATCACCGCCTTCTCCGACGAGCAGACCACCGGGAGCGCCCGCTTCTGGGGCGAACAGCGGCTGCCGGCCGGGCGGATGTGGCTCGTCAAGGTGCTGGTTCACCTCGCGTTCGCGCTGCTGCTGGCGGCGCTGGTCGCCCTGCCGTCGGCGGTCCGGGCGGTGGCCACGGGCGGCGGCGGGATGCGCGCCGAGGCGTTGCTGTCGGCCGTGTTCCGCTCGCTGATGTTCGAGCCGCGGGTGCTCGGCACCGAAGGGTGGAAGTACCTGCTGGCGCCGGTCGGGTACGGGTTCGCGGCCGGGGTGCTGTGCGGGATGCTGTTCAAGAAGCCGGTCGTCGGCGCCGGCGTGGCCGGGGTCGCCGGCGGGACGGCGTTCGCGGCCGTTCTGCCGGGCCTCCTCACGGGCGGCACACGGCACCTGTGGCTGTGGCTCCCGCCGCTGCTGGCGTTGGCCGCCGGCCGCGCCCTGCTGGCGCCGTGGGGCGCCGAGCGCGTCGCCACCCGCCGCGGGCTCGGCCCGCTGATCGGCGGCACCGTCGCGGCCGTACTCGCCGTCGCCGCGGGGGCGGCGTATCGCGCCGTCGAGGTGCCGGACCGCCCCGGCGCCACGGACGACGTGGCGTACGTCGAGGACGGGCTGGTGACGTTCCAGCAGAACGACACGGGGCGGCAGTTCCGCGCCGCGACGGAGCAGTTCGCGCGGGTCGCGGCCCTGGTGGTGAGCCCCGTGCCGGGGAAGCGGAACAACCCCGCCGACCGCGTCGAGCAACTCCGCGGCGGCGCCGCCGTCCGCGACGACGCCGACCTCGCCGAGTGGGTGCAGGCGGTGTACGACGCCGACCGCCTCGTGCCCGGCCCGGGGCCACTCGCCGGCCCCGCCCCGCCGCCGCACGAGGCGTGGTTCGACCAGGCCGCCGCCGCCGCCGACCCGGCCCTGCCGGTGGCCGTCTTCGAGCACCCGCGGCTGACGCGCTCCACGTCCGGCTCGCCGACGCTCGAGAGCGGCCGCGGCATGGCGGTAGTCGTCCTGGCGCACGGCTTGTACCGCCAGACGGCCGGCGACCCGGCCGCGTTCGCGGCCGACCTGCGCGCCGGGCTCGCCGTCGCCCGGTCGCTGCGGAACGGGTCGCTCACCGCGTCGCTCCACCGCGGCAACGACGTGACCGCCCTGGCCCTGGCGGCCGTCGGCCGGTGGCTGTCGCGCGTCGAGAACCGGCCGGAACTCCTCCGCGCCGTGCTCGACGAGGTGCTCCGCGACGAGCGGGCACTGATGACGCGCCTCCGGCCGGACGGTACGGTCGCGGGGGCGGAACTGCCGGCGACCGGGTGGGGCGAGCCGTTCGACCCGACGCCGCACCAGCTGGCCGACCGGTACGTCGTCCGCGAGCTGATGAAGGCGCCGAGCGAGTGGCTGCCGGCGATGGTGACGCCGCCGGGCCGCGACAAGGACGCACCTAACCCCGAGGTCGATCTCGTGTCGTTCGCGTGGAGCGTGCCCTGGGAGCGCGAGCGGACGCGGAGGCTGGTCGCCTACGGCCTCGACCCGACCAACGGCGACGACTACCGCCGGCTGACGCTCGGCCGGCCGGGGGCGGCGATGCTGACGGCGCGGACGGGCGCCCTCATCGACCTGGGGGCCGCCGACCGCGCGCTGCGGGTGGCCCGTCGGGGGCTCGCGGCGGCGCTGGCGTGTCGGCTCTACCACCACGACCGCGGCACGTTTCCACCCGACCTGTCCGCGCTGGTGCCGGCGTACCTGCCGGAGGTGCCGCCCGACCCGTACGCGCCGGCCGGCACGGCGCTGCGGTACCGCGTGCCGACGGCCGACGAGTTGCTACAAGACGTGACCGGAACCCCGCCCGGCCGCGGGGCGCCGCCGCCGGTACAGGTGAAGGCCGGGCAGCCGGTGATCTGGAGCGTCGGCCCCGACGGCGCCGACGGCGGCGGCCGGTCGGCGCCGTTCGTGCCCGGCACGATGGTCCGGGGCGCCGACGTGGTGTTCTTGGTGCCGCTGCCCCCGGACCGGTGACCCACTCGCTCAGGCGTACAGCTCGATCGCCTTGACGATCTCGGCCAGGTCGTTCGGCACCTGCACGGCGCGGTTGGCGAACTGCACCCGCTTCACCCCGCGCTTGCCGAGCTTCTCCGCGAAGTGCGCCGGGTCGGCCGTGTGGTACGCCACCGTCGCGTCCGGGTCCTTCAGCACGTGCCCCGTCAGGATGCACACCACCCGGTCCGACGGCGCGATCACCCCTTCCTTCACCAGTTTCAGCAGCCCCGCCACGCTCGCCCCGCTCGCCGGCTCGCACCCGAGGCCGCCGGCGCCGACCGTCGCCTTCGCGTCCAGAATCTCCGCGTCGGTCGCCTCGCGGACCACGCCGCCGCACCGCTCCAGCGCCCGCAGCGCCTTCGGCAGGTTCACCGGCCGGTTGATCTCGATCGCGCTCGCCAGCGTGTCCGCCCGCAGGTTCGCCGCGTCCATCGCCGTCATGTAGCGGTCCACCTTGGGGGCGTCGTACGCGCCGCCGTTCCACCGCACCCCCTGCTTCTCGTAGAGCTGGTAGAACGTGTTCGCCCCGGCCGCGTTCACCACCGCCAGCCGCGGCGCGCGGTCGATCAGGCCCAGGTCGCGCAGCTCGGCGAACGCCTTCCCGAACGCCGACACGTTGCCGAGGTTGCCGCCGGGAACGACGATCCAGTCCGGCACCTCCCAGCGGAGCGCCTCCAGGATGCGCAGCATGATCGTCTTCTGCCCTTCGAGGCGGAACGGGTTCACGCTGTTGACGAGGTAGATGCCGAGCCGGCTGCTCACCTCCTGGACGCGGCGGAGGGCGTCGTCGAAGTCGCCGGCGATCTGCACGGTCAGGGCGCCGTAGTCGAGTGCCTGCGACAGCTTGCCGTAGCTGATCTTCCCACTGCCGATGAAGATGACGGCCCGCATCAGCTGCGTGACCGAGCAGTACACGGCGAGGCTGGCGCTGGTGTTGCCGGTGCTGGCGCACGCGGCCCGGCGGGCGTTCACCATGCGGGCGTGGGTGAACGCCGCGGTCATGCCGTTGTCCTTGAAGCTGCCGCTCGGGTTCATCCCCTCGTACTGGAGGTACAGGCACCCGGGGTTCATCCCGGCGTAGGCCGCGACGTGGTCGGCGCGCTGGCACAGCGTCTGCCCCTCGCCGACGGTCATGACCTTGTCGGGCGGGGCGAACGGGAACAGCCGGCGGAAGCGCCACACGCCGGAGAAGTCGAGCGGGTCGGACCGGTTGGCCCACGCCGCTTCGAACTCGCGCAGCGTCTTGGGGACGGGGAGGCGGTCCCAGTCGTAGGCGAGGTCGAGGAGGCCGCCGCACTTGGGGCAGCGGAACGACGTGTCGGACAGGTCGGCCGTGGCCCCGCACCGGGGGTCGATGCACCGCTGGAACGCGAGGTCGGCCATGCTCTGCGCCTATGGGAGGGGACCGGGGTTACTGTATCGCTGGCCGGGGGCGCATGAAGGGGTGAAGGAGTGAAGGGGTGAGGGGGTGAGGGGTGGACGATTTCTCACCCCCTCACCCCTTCACCCCTTCACCCCTTCGTGCGAGTATGAAACCTACCCACGGCCCCGAAGGCGACCGAATGCCCGTACACCTGCTCTCCCTGACGGACGGCCCCAGCATCCTGGTGGACAAGCCGATCCTGCTGTTCGGCCGCCACGAGGAGTGCGACGTGCAGCTGCACTCGAAGAAGGTGTCGCGGCGGCACTGCTGCGTCGCCCAGGTGAACGACTACCTCGTCGTCCGCGACCTGGGGAGCACGAACGGCGTGAAGGTGAACGGCCAGCGCGTCGCCGAGGGGAAGCTGGTGCCGGGCGACGAACTGACCGTCGGGAACTTCAAGTACCAGGTTTGCGGCGACGTGCTCGGCGGCTCGACGGAGCGGCCGCCGGTTCCGAGCGGGTACCGCCCGGTGCCGCCCGACGCCGGCACCGACAGCAGCCCGAGCTAGCCGAGCGGCCACGCCGCGCCGGTCGGCGCCCGCGGCGGCACCGGTCGCGCGTAGAAGTAAGCTTCGACCGGCCCCGCGTGGTCGGCCACCTCCACCGCCCCGCGCCAGTACAGTGTTGGGCACCCCTCGAAGAAATCGAGTTCTTTCAACTTGGCGTCCGTCACCTCCCACAGTTCGCCGGACACGGCGAGGCCGGCGGCGGCGTCGGACACGAGGCCAGGGTATGGCCCGAGATCGACGAGGCGGTAGCGCGGCGCGGTTGCGGCGGGGCCGAGGAAGTGCTGCCCGGAGAGTAGGTCGTGGGCGGCGTGGCCGCGCTTCAGGGTGCCGTACACGAACAGGACGGTCGGCACGGGGCGACGCCTCATCAGCCCAGGAACTCGCGGACCGGCACGCGGAAGTCGGGGAACACTTCCGGCAGCGTTAGCTCCTCGTCGGCCGTGTGCCGGCGCGGAAACTCGTCCGGCGTGTACACGCCGACACTCTCCGTGTCCGGGTCGAGCACGCACACGGCCTTGACGCCCGCCTTGAAGTACTCGCCCACCTTCGCGTTGATCTCCCGCCAGGTGTTCGACGGCGACCGCACCTCGAAGATCAGCTCCGGCGACGGCCAGTACCCCTTCGGCATCGGGCCACGTGGCACGCGGTCGAAACTGTAGAACGCCACGTCCGGGCCGCGCACCGTGTCTGGGTCTCGACGGGTCGTTACGCCGCAGCGATTGGAAACGACACGCCCCAGGCCGTTGGCTTTGACGTAACCACCAAGGATACCGCCGACATTTGCACAGTAGTAGCCGTGAGCCGAGGTCGGACGGGGCACCTCGACGACACGCCCGCCAACGAGCTCGGTACAGCGACCGTCGTCGGGTAGGTCGGCGTACTGTTCGGCCGTCAGTAGCACTTCGACGGTCATGTCGAAACCCAAGGGGTGGTCGGCTCGGCCGCCTGCGGCGTATACGCCGCTACGCCGCAAGCGGCAGCGAAACCCGCCTCACTCGATGAAGATGAACTCCTTGGCGTTGAACAGCGCGTGCGCCAGGTCGGCCCAGGCCCGCGGCTCGCCCTCCCGCGCCGCGTCGGCCACGAAGGCCGTGGCCGTCGCGCGCTCGTCGGCGGTCGGGGCGCGGCCGAACGCCGCGGCGTACATCCGCGTCACGCGCTCGTCGGCGCTGCCGCCGCCGGCCGTCACCCGGCGCGACCACAGCTCGGCCTGTTGCACCACGAACGGGTTGTTCAACATCACCAGCGCCTGCGCCGGCACGTTCGACACCGTCCGCTTGCCGATCGCGGAGAACGGCGTCGGGTAGTCGAACGCCACGAACATCGGGTTCAGGAAGTTCCGCCGCACCGCCAGGTACACGCTCCGGCGGCCGTTCCCGTCCAGCGGCCCACTCGCCGGCTTGCCGCGACCCACCTGGTGCTCCGTCAGGTACGGCAGGATGCCGGGGCCGCCGATGGTGCGGTCGAGCCGGCCGCTCACGGCGAGCATCGAGTCGCGGATCGCCTCGGCCTCCAGGCGCCGCACGTTCTGCCGGTGCAGCAGCTTGTTCTGCGGGTCGGCCGTCACCGCCTTCGCGGCCTGCTCCGGCGTCGCCCGGCTGCCCTGGCGGTAGGCCGTGCTCAGCAGCATCAGCCGGTGCATCCGCTTGATCGACCACGGCACGCCGCCGTCGCCCGGGCTCACGAACTCGGCCGCGAGCCAGTCGAGCAGCTCGGGGTGCGTCGGCGGCTGGCCCTGGTAGCCGAAGTCGTCCGGGGAGCGGACCAGCCCCTCGCCGAAGTGGTGCTTCCACAGCCGGTTCACCAGCACCCGCGCCACCAGCGGGTTGGCCGGGTCGGTCACCTTGCGGCCGAGTTCGAGGCGGCCGCTGCCGGGGCCGGCGAGCGGCGTCTTGTCGAACACTTCGAGGAACGCCCGCGGCGCCTCCACGCCGGGCGTCTTGTGGTTGCCGCGCACGAACACGCGCTCGTTCCGCCCGGCCGCGTCGCGGAGCGTCGGCGCGAAGGCGATCGGCGGCAGCTTCGCCTCCACTGCCTTGGTGGCGTCGTCTGCCGGCGGCAGCGGCACCGTGCCAGGGGCCGCGGGGGGGGGGGTGTCCGCGAACCACGCTTCCGTGACCGCCACGAACCCGGGGCCGTCGTCGAGCAGCTCGAAGTACGCGGGCTGGCCCTTCCACATCCGCAGGTCGTAGACGACCCAGCGGAGTTGCTCCTTGCCGTTCACCGGTTGCGCGAGGCCGCCGTAGATCGGCGCCTGAATCAGTTGCAACCCGTTGAGGATGAGCCGCGCTTTGCCGTGCTCGCCGGCGACGCGGACGGCGAGGTACGGCTGGTCGATCACGAACGTCGGCGAGCGGAGGGCGCCGGCGAGCTTGGCGGACTCGCGGCCGCTGTGGGGGAAGCCGTCGCCGGCCCCGGGGCGGAAGGCGAGCCCGGCTGCGTCCCAGCGGGTGCGCCAGCCGGCGTCGAAGCGCTCGAACGCGGTGGCCTTGGCGCGCCACGCATCGAGTGGCGAGCGGCCCGCGTCCGCGGGCTGTTCCTGAGCACCACCGTCACGCTCGACAACGGCCCGCTCACGCGGGCCGCTCGCCTTCAGCTCGTCGAGCAGCTTTACCGTCACGCGCTCGTCGCCCACCTCGGCGCGGTGGTAGCGCGAGCTGCTGAGCACGCCGAACAGCGCGTAGTAGTCCTTCGTGGCCACGGGGTCGAACTTGTGGTCGTGGCAGCGGGCGCAGCTGATGGTGAGCCCCAGCACGCCCTTGCCGAACGCGTCGATCTGGTTGTCCACGCGGTCGGCGTACTCCGAGCGCGAGTCCACCGGCGAGTGCTTCCCCTCGCCGAGCCACCAGAACCCCGTCGCCGTGAGGCTCTCGTTCGACCCGTCGGCCGGGTTCCGCCGCGGCTGCGGGAGCAGGTCGCCGGCGATCAGTTCGGTCAGGAACTGGTTGTACGGCAGGTCGCGGTTCAGCGCCCGGACCACGTAGTCGCGGTACCGCCAGGCGTCGGCGATGTCGTAGTCGAACTCGTGCCCCTGCGTCTCGGCGTACCGCGCCAGGTCGAGCCAGTGCCGGCCCCAGCGCTCGCCGTAGCCGGGGTCGGCGAGCAGCTTGTCCACCAGCTTCTCGAAGGCACGCGGGTCGGCGTCGGCGGCGAACGCCTCCACCTGTTCCGGCGTCGGCGGCAGGCCGACGAGGTCGAAGTAGACGCGCCGCACGAGCGCCCGCGGGTCGGCGGGCGGGGCGAACGTCAGCCCCTTCTCGCCGAGCTTCGCCAGCAGCAGCTCATCGATCGTCGCCGCCGCGGGCCGCTTCACCGGCTGGAACGACCAGTGCGCCTTCGCCCGCGCCGCGAGGTCGAACGCCCCCTTCGGCCCGCCGGCGACGGGTGCCTTCTCGGCCGGCCACGGGGCGCCGCCCTTCACCCACGCGGTGAAGACGGCGATGTCGGCGTCGGGCAGCTTCCCCTTCGGCGGCATCTTCAGGTCGCCGTCGTAGCGCACGGCCGCGGCGACCAGGTCTTTCGCGGGGCCGGTCTCGCCGCCCTTGTCGAACCCGGCCTTGGTGTCGAGGCGGAGCTCGCCCTTGTGCTTGTCCTTGCCGTGGCACGACTGGCAGTGCTGTACCAAAAGCGGCCGCACCTTCGCCTCGAAGAAGGCGTCGTCGACCGGCGCCTGGGCGGCGGCCGGGCCGGCGGCAAGGGCGAGGAGCACGGCAGCGAGCGAACGGGGCATGAACGTGGTCTCCGGCGGAGACGAGGCGGCGGGAAGTGTGATTATCCCAGGCCGCCGCCCGCAGGGGAAGCCCCGGAGAAACCCAAACGGAATTCGATCTGTCTATCACACTTGTTTCCGCGACCCGCACAGGGGCGCGGCGGAAACAATAATCTCGACCCGATGGAGGCCGTGCGGGTTGGGCCGGCTCTGCGGGGTGGGGCGGTGGGGGGATGGGAAAGTGGGGCAAAAACCTTGTGCCCGTGCCGAATCCGGGGAGAATAACGATTACCCTTCGGCTGACACCGCGGAGCCGTTTCACCATGTCGAACTCGACCGACCCCCGGCCCGAAGACCTGCCGCCGCTGCCGGTCCCGCCGCCCGACCCCGCCGACGACGTGCCGATGGCCCTCGGCGACCTCGACGAGGCGGCGGAAGCCGTGCCCGCCGCGGATCTGGTCGAGGACGCCGTGGCGTACGACCTGCCGGAAAATCCCGCGGCCCACCCCGGCGAGCGGACGCTCGGCGTCGAGTACCTGTCGGAGGCCGACGCGACCGGGCTGCCGCCGATCCCGCCGGTGTCGCCGGCCGAGAGCTGGCTGACCGCGGGGGCCGAGCCGGAGGAGATTCCCGACGCGGCGTCCGCGTCGTCGTCGGCGCTGTTCGACGAGCCGGCGCCGTTCGCGTCGGCCGCCGAGTCCGGCGAGATCGTGGACCTGGCCGGGCCGAGCCCGTCGGCGTCCAGCCTGTTCGGCGAGTCGGTGCCCGAGGCCGGGCCGGCGTCCGGGTTCATCGCCACGGCCGAAGCCGTCGGCGACTCGGCGGTGAACGTGGACCCGACGGTCGAGCCGGTGGCGCCGGCGTCCGGGTGGTTCTCCCGCGACGACATCCCGGCCGTGCAGGTGGTGACCGACGGGATCGAGGCGGAGCTGGCCGGCCCGCTGCCGCCGTCGGCCCACGGCCACGGGTCGGACGTGTTCGCGTCGCCGCCGCCGCCGAGGGCCCTCGGCGACCTGTCGGACGTGATCGCGGCCACCTCGTGGGCCGGCCCCGCGTCGCCCGCGTCGCCGGCCGGCCGCGGCACCGACCGCACCTCGGACGTCGCGCTGACGTTCGACCAGCCGCCGGGCGGGAGCACCGTGCAGGAGCCGGCCGACGACCTGCCGGTGGCCGACGACGTGCCCGACGGCGGGTCGCTGTTCGGCGACTCGGCAACGCTCGCCCGCACGCCGCCGCTCCCGGACGACGGGGCCGTGGACTTCAGCGCCGCCGACCCCCGCGGGACCGACGCCAGCAGCATCCTCGCCGACCTGAGCGAGCCGGCCGGGCCGCTCACCGACGGGTCGGCCGTCCGCATCGAGGCGCCGGGCATCGACCCGACGCTGGCGGAGGACGACTTGCCGGCAGCGTTCGCGGCCCCGGACAGCACCGCCGGCCGGGCCCGGCTGTGGGACGACGGCCAGGACGACGTGGACTTCGACTCCGACCCGAGCAACTCCGACCTGTTCCAGGAGCCCCGCGCCGCCGGCCCGCGGTTCGAGCTCACGCCGGACGCGGGCGGGGCCTCCGACCTGTTCGCCGGCGTCGAGGACGGCGAGGAGCCGTCGCTGTCCTCGGCCCAGTCGAGCATCTTCACCACCCCCACCGCCCCCCTGACGGGGGGCTCCGGCGCCGTGCGCGTGGAGGGCGACGCGGTCGAGTTCTCGGACCACCCGGACCCGGCGGCCAGTGGCGTCGACTTCGACCTGGCCGGCGGTCCGTCGTCCCCCGAGCGAACGCTCCACCGGGCCTTCCCCGATGACGACGAACTCGACCTGACCGACCCGGACGGGGCGAGGTCGCCGCAGCCGAGCACCGGCGACGTACTGGCCGCGAGCCGGGACGAGGGGGCGGGCTCCGACTGGATGACGGCGATCGAGCCGGCCGCGCCGGCGAGCGGGTCGTCGCCGAAGAAGGCGGGCCCCGGGTTCGTCGCCGAGCCGGCCGCGCCGGTCCGCGCCGTCCGCCCCGGCACGAGCCAGTCGGGCACGAGCGGTTCGGTGGAGCTGGACTGGGTGGCCGGGTCGAGCACGAGCGAGTTGCTGCTGACGGAGACGCCGGTGAAGCCGGCCCGCCGCGCCGCCGCCCGCGGCGCGGACGACACCTCCGGCGAGACGCGCGTCCTGCCCGCGGCGAGCGACGGCGGCGGGGGCGGCGTGAACCGCGGCGCCGGCGTCGGCCTGCTGTTCGGGCTGCTGCTCGGCGGTGGCATCGCAAGCGGCGTGTACTTCTCCGGCGTCCTCGACCAGGGGAAGACCGGCGGCCCGGTCGCGGTCCTGCCGCCGATCAAGGGGACGGACACGAACCAGGCGCCTGTCCCCGGCACAGCTCCGCCCGCGACCCCGGCCGACGCCCGCGCCGCCCTCGACTCCGGCGACCCGGCCCGGGCCCTGAAGCTGCTGGAGGCCGCCGGAGTGAGCACGCCCGAGGCGAAGGCCAGCCGCGGGCAGGCCCGGCTGCTGGCCCGCCTCCGCGACGCCTCCGCCGTGACCGCCGACGACGCGGCGCTCAAGGACGCCCGTGCCGACCTCGAAGCCGCGATGGCCGACGCCGACGAGAAAACGGCCGTTCGCGCGGCGGTTCACCTGGGGCTGACGCACGAGGTGGCCGGCGACCGGGGCAAGGCGAAGCAGGTGTACACGACCGCGGCGGCGAAGTTCCCCAAGGCCGCCGACGTGTTCAAGGCCGCCGTCGACCGCCTCGACGCCACCGCCCCGCCGGCAGCGCCCGGGGGTGCCACGTCGTTGCGCCTCAACCCCGCCGACGCCGAGCGGTTCGTGCTCGCGGCGGCGTTCCTGTTCCTGCAGGACGAACCGGCCGCGGAACCCGCCGAGGCCGGCGGGCAGTTCTGGCGCGCGGTCAACCTCGCCGCCGGCGGCAAGTACGCCGACGCCATCACCGCCATCGACGCGGCGAAAAAGGCGCACGCGGAACGCGCCCGCGCCCTGGCCGGCCGCGGCCTCAACCCGCTGACCGACCCGCTGGAGCAAATCTTCCCCCGCAGCTGCGACGACCTGAAGGCCTACTGGCAACTCCGCCGCACGATCTACGAGCACCCGACGGTCGGCGCCCTGGCCCGCGCCGAGGGCGCCGGCAAGGCACTGGACACGTTCGCCGGGTACCGCACCGAGCGCGACACGGCCGTGTCCGACGCCAAGCTCGCCAACGAGAAGCTGGTCGCGGCGCAGAAGGGGCTGCTCGCCGAGCAGGAGGCGCTGAAGTCGGAGAAGGCCGCGCTCAAGACCGAGAAGGAGCTGTCGGCGAAGTACGGCGACGACCTCAAGAAGGCGGCCGCCGACCTGACGAAGGCTAAGACCGATGCCGTGGCGCTGATGAAGGACGCCGTCGCGGCGATGAAGCTGGCCGACGACACCGCCGCGAAGGCCAGGACGCTCGAGGGCGAACTCGCGGCCGCGGCCAAGGGCCGCAAAGACGCCGAGGCGGTGGTCGCCGGCGTGGCCGCGGAGCTGAGGGCCGCAAAACTCCTCCCCGAGAAGTACGCCCCGCCCGAGGTAATCGCCGCCGCGAAGTCCGCCGCCAGCCGCGCGACCGGGCCGGACCTGACGAGCCTCATCCCGCCGGGGTCGACCGCCGCCGTCGGCGGTCCGGCGACGACCGGGACGCTGGTGGACCTCGCGGCTCGTGCCGGCAAGCTTGACGCAGCCGCGAAGAAGGCCGCCGCCGACCTGCTGACCGCGACGAAGAAGCACGAGTCGGACTATGCCGCGGCCCGGACCGCCGCCGACGCCGCGCTGAAGAAGGCGACCGACGACGCGGCCAAGCTGCTCGACACGACCCGGACCGAGGCCGAGAAGCTGTTGACGAAGACGAAGACGGAGGCCGTGACGGAGTTGACCCGCACGAAGGCCGACGCCGAGAAACTGCTGACGAAGACGAAGGCCGACGCGGCGGCGGACGTGGCGAAGGCGAAGACCGACGCGGCGGGGATGCTGACGAAGCTGAAGACCGACAGCGACGCGACGCTGGCGAAGCTGAAGACCGACCACAAGGCCGAGACGGCGGCGCTGGAGAAGAAGTTGGCCGACGACGCGGCCGCGGCGAAGGCGGCGCTGCTGGTCGCGGAGCGGCAATTCCGCGCCGAGTTGGCGAACGCAGTGAGCCCGTCCGAGGCGCTGCCGCTGTGGCAGGCCGTGCTGACCGACCTCCGCCGGCCGAGCGACGCCGACCCGGCGCTCGCCGCCGCCGACCGCGTGCTGAAGTCGGCCGTGCCCGACTCGGAGGCGGCCGCGCGGGCGAACGTGGTGTCGGGCCTGGCGCTGGCGCTGAAGGGCGACACGGCCGCCGCCCGCGACCGGTTCGAGCGGGCGAAGCGGAGCCCGGCGTACGCCGCGACAAAGGACTGGGGCCGCGCCGCGGACACCGGCCTGGCCGCGCTGACCGACCCGGCCGCGCCGTCGCGGGTGGCCGTGGACACGACGCGCCGCCGCGACGCGGCCGAGGCGGCGCGGAGCCTGGGGGCGGGGATCGCGGCGTACAACGCGGGGAACGTCGCGGCCGCCGAGCGGGCGCTGGCCGACGCCGCGTGGCACGACCCGGACAGCCCGCTGCCGTGGTACTTCCTGGGGGCGACGCGGTACGCGGCCGGCAAGGTGGAGCAGGCCCGCGACGACTTCCGCCAGGGGGCGGTCCGCGAGGCCAAGGGGGCGGTCCCGAGCCGGGTCATCGGCACCGCGATCGCGCCGATCCAGGGGCCGGCCCGCGCGGCGCTGGACGCCGTGCGGCCCTAACAGCTTGGCGAGCCGGGGGCGTCAGCCCCCGGCTCACCGTGTTTCACTTCACAGCTTCTCGCGCTGCTTCTTGATGGCGTCCACGTCCACCTTGTAGCGCTCGTCGCGGGCCTTCACCAGTTCCTTCCGCACGTCGCCCTCCTTGCCGGCCGACCACATCAGCACCGGCGGACCGATCGGCAGGTCCGTCTTCGGGTCGGGCCACGTGTGCCACACCTTGCCCCACGACTTCAGCAGCCCCTTCAGCAGCTTCTCCTCGCAGTCGATCTTCAGCCCCGGCATGGTCAGCAGCCCGGCGCGGATCTCGTAGTCGTGCGGGTGCCACAGCTGCCGCTCGTCGGCCGGCAACGTCTTGAAGATGTCGTCGCTGACGATGTACTCGACGCCGATGAGCTTGGCGTTGCCGCGGTCCTTGTCGAAAATCACGCACTGGAACACGCCGTCACGGAGCGGCGTGCAGTAGTGGTGCGACTCGACCTGCAGCGACGGGTCGGCCTTGCCCACGTGGAAGGCGCAGACGTGGAGCCCGTAGTCGCCGGCGAACTTGGCGGGATTGATGTTGGCGTTGCTGGGGGTGGGGTCGGTGCAGGGGCAGCGCGGCGGCGGGTCGGCGGCGAGGTAGCGGGGGCCGACACCGAGCATGGCCGCGCCGCCGGCGAGGGCGAGCACGAGCGCGATCCGAACGTTGGTCCGCATGGCGAGCCTCGAAACGTGGGGCGGAGAGGTGCGCGGGCCGGACTCGGCCCGTGGGCGGATTGTATCCGCCGCCCGACCCACAGCGACGGCGAAAGGAGCCCAGCGAGTAGCTCTCCTGCGCCAGCCGCCGCAGGAGCTACATGTCACGAGGAACGCATCAGCGGCCGGCGTCAGGTGCAGGGCGGGGTTCGGCGCCTGTCGGTTTTAGTCGGGCGAGCAATTCTAATAACGCTGCCCGCGAGCGCTCCGCCGGGCAGCGGATGCTGTCCTCGCGTGTCCGGAAGGAATCGCCATCCTGCCAGGACTCGGTGTACCACAGGTTGACGTACCTCCCGTCCGCATACACGCCCACCGACGGCGAGTCCATGAACTCCGGGTACGTCGAGATGCGGGAGAGGAACAGCCGCATGTGCGACGTACCGAAGTACAGGAGTTTAGTCCGAAGGATGTCGGCGACCGTATCCAAGAAGCGAATCATATCCGGCCCACAGTGCCTGGCGCACTCTGGCTGGCAGTAGAAATCGTACACCACTTCGAGATCCCGCACGCCATGCATCCGCCGCGCGTCCGTGGCCGAACGGGTAGGGATACCCAGGCATTCTGGTTCACGGGTTGAACGGCCCGATCCGGGCGACGGTGACCGATCGGGCCGACTCGTCGACCTCGAACATGATCGTCAGCCCCGCCACGAACGTGATCCGCAATCGCCCCGACCGGGATTCACCCTCGGCCAGCGGAGACTGCTTCAGCCGGGCGTTCAGCCTCTCGACCGCCCCCGCCATCCGCTCCCGCACGTCGACCGGAACCGAGACGTAGCAGTCCGCCAGCCGGTCGAGCGGCTGTTTCAGCCAGGTCAGCGCGTACATTGGTCGATCTCTCGCAGCCGTGCCATCACCTGCTCGGCGGTGAACCGGGGGGCGTTCGGGTCCGCCAGCTCGCGGGCCAGTTCCTCGTCGGTCACGCCGAACTCGGGGAACGCCATCCCCGGGCGCGGCTCCGGGATGAACCGGCCGAGCACCTTGCCGTCGGGGCCGATCATGTGCTGCACGCCCACCGCCGAGCCCAACACCGCCGCCAGCGCCTGATCCTGAATGGGAATCGACATCGCTTCTCCTCCGCGGGACTACCCCCATCGTACCCCCCCTGCGGGCGGGCGTATACTACCGGGCATGATCGGCGGGCGGGTCGGGAACTGGTTCGTGGAAGCCCAGATCGGCGACGGGCCGGGCGGGCCGGTCTACGCCGCCCGCGGGTACGACGACCCCGCCCGGCGCGCCGCCGTCAAGGTCTTCCCCGCCGCCACCGACCCCGCCTTCCTCGACCGCTTCGCCGGCGAACTCCTCGCCCTCCAGCGGCTCGACCACCCCAACATCGCCCGCACCTTCGACAGCGGCACCCACGCCGGCCGGGCCTACGTCGCGTCCGAACTCGCCCCCGGCACCGACCTCGCCAGGCAACTCGAAACCGGACGCCTGACGTGGCGCGAGGTGCTCGCCGTCGCGGTGGAAGCCGCCCGCGCCCTCAAGCACGGCCACAACCGTAACTTGCTCCACCGCGACCTCAAGCCGGCGCACCTCGTCCGCGCGCCGGACGGCACCGTGCGGCTCGTCGGGTACGGGCTGGCGAAGGTGTTCCCGCCGCCACTCGACCCGGGCCGCCCGCTGGGCTCGGCGTCGTACCTGCCGCCCGAGACGGCCGGCGGCAAGCCGCCGACGCGCCGCTCCGATCTCTACGCCCTCGGCGGCGTGCTCTACACACTCCTCACCGGCCGGCCGCCGTTCGCCGCCGCGACGCTCGTGGAACTCACGCACAAGCACTGCTACGCCCTCCCGGAGCGGCCGCGGATGCTCGCCCCGGACGTGCCGCTGGAACTCGACGAGTTCGTCTGCACGCTGCTGGCGAAGGAGCCGACGCGGCGGCCGGCGAGTGCCGGGGCGGTGCTCGACGAGCTGGAGCGGATCCGCGGCAAGCTCGAACGGCAGGGCGAGGCGGTGACGTTCCCGCCGAAGCTGAAGCCGGACACGGCCGAGGCGCCGGCGCTCCCCGCTTCGCTCGGCGGCATCGACCCCGATCCCGAGGCGCCGCGGCCGAAGCTGCGCTGGGTGTGGCTCTGGCCGATTCCCGCGGTTTTGGTCGCCGTCGCACTCGGCTACTCCCTCTGGCCGCGGGGCGACGACTTCGACGACGACGCCGTCCGGGACGTGGTGGCGGCGGGCGTGAAGCCGGTGGTGCGGTCGGACGCCGAGCGCGGGTTCCGCCGCGGGCTGGCGCTGGCCGAGGCCGGCGAGGCGGAAGCAGCCCGGCGGGCGTGGCTGGCAGTGACCGCCGGTTTCGGCGGCGTCGAATCCGAGGCGAAGTGGGTGGGGCTCGCGAAGGCCGGGCTGGCGGCGCTGGAGCGACGCGGCCCCGGGGCGCGGCCCGACCGGCGGGCGTTCGACGCGGCACTGGCGCGGGCGAAGGAGTTGCCGCCGGCGGAGCGGACGGCGGCGCTGGACGCGCTCGCGGAGCTTGTGCGCGACGACCCCGCGGCGCTGGAGGCGGTGCGGGCGGCGCGGTGAACCCTACTTCTTCGCCGCCTTCTCGATCACGGCGCGGACGAACGGGCTCTGCACGGCCACCGCCAGGTCCAGCGGGAAGTGGCTCTTCCGCTCCTCGAACGGCGACGTGACCGTGTTCGTGTGCCGCACCAGCGCGAACACCAGCCCCACCACCAGCGGCTCGCCGTCCGGGTACGCCACCAGCGGGGCGCCGCTGTCCCCTTCGAAGTGGGCGTAGTCCACCAGCATCGTCTTCGCCCCAGCGGCGGGCGTCAGCGGGTGGGTGGCGATCGAGCCCTTCCGCAGCAGCGGCCACCCGGCCGGGCTCGCCTCCAGCCGCACCGGGAAGCACGGCACGAACACGTCCTGCCCGGCCCGCACTCTCTTCCGCTTCGCCCACGACTCGTCGGCCACGCGGTCGAACGGGAACGGCGCCAGGTCCACGCCCTTCGGCACGTCCACCCGCAGGGCCGCCACATCCAGCTCGGGGTGCTTCGCCCAGAGCAGTTTGTCGCCGTCGCGGGTGCGAACCTTCCCCTCCTTGCGGGAGAAGGTGCCGCCCTGGCCCGGGGCGCGGTACACGAGCGACACCTCGGGCGTCTTCATGGCGTCGAACACGTGGTGGGCGGTGACGAGGACGTGGACCGGCTCGCCGTCCGGGCCGGGCACCGCGACGAACCAGCCGGTGCCGGAACTGGCCCCGTTGGTGATGCGGACGGTCGCCCGCAGCGCGGCCTCGGCCACGTCCTCGGGCGCCGCCAGGGACGGCGCCGCGGCCGCGACGAGGAACAGGCCGAGGGCGAGTGTGAGGCGCATACGAAGTCTCCGAAAACGAGCCGCGGCCGTAAGGGAGCGGCTGGCGAACACAGCAGACCGCGGTCGCGGATCACCGGTTCAGCAGCCGCTCCCGTTCGGTCGCGGCTCGTGAGGCAGTTCGATCAGCCCGTCAGCGGATGTAGCGGTTGAGGATGTTCTCGATCAGCTCCTGCCGGCCGCTGACGTTGGCGTCGGCGTCGCCCTTCTTGAGCATGTACGCCTCGAGGCTGGCGAAGTCGTGCTTGCCGGCCTCGATCTCGGCGCCCACGCCCGCGTCCCACGTCGCGTACCGCTTCTTCACGACGTCCGCGAGCACGCCGTCCTTGCGGATCGCGGCGGCGATCTTCAGCCCCTGGGCGAAGGCGTCCATGCTGCCGACGTGGGCGTGGAACAGGTCGATCGGCTCGAAGCTCTCGCGCCGCACCTTGGCGTCGAAATTCAGCCCGCCCGCGCCGAGCCCGCCGGCCGCGAGGATGATGAGCATGCTCTGGGCGGTCAGGTACAGGTCGGTCGGGAACTGGTCGGTGTCCCAGCCGAGGAGCGGGTCGCCGCGGTTGGCGTCCACGCTGCCGAGCATGCCGTTGGCCGCGGCGTAGGCCAACTCGTGCCCCATCGTGTGCTTGGCGAGCGTGGCGTGGTTCGTCTCGACGTTGAACTTGAACTCCTTCTCCAGCCCGTAGGTGCGGAGGAAGGCGTGCGAGTTGGCGCAGTCGAAGTCGTACTGGTGGCTGGTCGGCTCGTGCGGCTTCGGCTCGATCAGGAACGCGCCGGTGAAGCCGATCTTCCGCTTGTAGTCCACCGCCATGTGGAAGAACCTGGCGAGGTGGTCGAGCTCGCGCTTCAGGTCGGTGTTCCACAGCGTCATGTAGCCTTCGCGGCCGCCCCAGAACACGTAGTTCTCGCCGCCCAGCTCCTTCGTCACCTCCAGCGCCTTCTTCACCTGCGCCGCGGAGTACGCGAACACGTCGGCGTTGCTGCTGGTGCTGGCGCCGTGGACGAACCGCTTGTTCGAGAACAGGTTCGCCGTGCCCCACAGCAGCTTGATGCCCGTCTCCTTCTGCTTCTGGCCGAGCTTCTTGGCGACGGCGTCGAGGTTCTTGTTGCTGTCGGCGAGGGTCTTCCCCTCGGGCGCCACGTCGCGGTCGTGGAAGCAGTAGAACGGCACGCCGAGCTTCTGCATGAACTCGAACGCCACGTCCACGCGCTTCAGCGCCATGTCGAGCGAGTCGGTGCCGTCCTCCCACGGGCGGATCGCGCAGCCGGGGCCGAACGGGTCGGAGCCGGTGCCGCGGAACGTGTGCCAGTAGCAGACGGCGAACCGGAGGTGGTCCGCCATCGACTTCCCCTCGACCAGCTCGGCGGGGTTGTAGTGCCGGTAGGCGAGCGGGTTCTTGCTGTCCGGCCCCTCGTAGGGGATGCGGTCGGGCACGTCGGGGAAGTAGCTCATCGGGCGCTCTCGGGAGGGGGTTGCGGTGTGGGAAACGTAGCGGAATCGGCGGCGGGCGTCACCCCGCCAGCGCCGCGAGCAGCGCCTTCGTGAACGCCGGCAGGTCGTCCGGGGTGCGGCTCGTGATGACGTGGCCGTCCACCACCACCTCGCGGTCCACGAACGTCGCCCCGGCGTTCTCCATGTCGTCGCGGATCGAGTGAAACCCGGTCGCCGTCCGCCCCTTCAGCGCGGTCGTCGAGCACAGTACCCACGGGCCGTGGCAGATCGCCGCCAGCGGTTTGGCCCGCGCGTGCAGCCCGCGCACCAGCTCCAGCATCGCACCCGAGCGCCGCACGTAGTCCGGGGCGAACCCGCCGGGGATCACCACGCCGTCGAAGTCGGCGGCCTTCGCGTCGGCCGCGGCGAGTGAGGTCTTGGCGGGATAGCCGAGCTTGCTCGGGTACGTCTTGCCGGCCTCGGGGCCGACGAGCTCCACGACGGCCCCCGCCTCGCGGAGGCGGAGCGTCGGGTACCACAACTCCAGTTCCTCGTACTTCTGTTCGACCAGGACGGCGACGCGCTTGCCGGACAGGTTCACGGCGGGCTCCGGTTGGGAGGGCGGGCGGAGGCCGATTGTACGGACCCATCCGCCAGGCGGGGTTTGGTTCCGGGGCGGGACGCCGCTATGAGTACAATGGCCCTGTCTGCCCCGGCCCGCCTCTCCACCGGCCGACCCGGAGCGTCCCGCGATGACCGACCCACTCGCCGGCCCGTACAACCGCGACCTGCTGGACGCGGTCTACCAGCAGTTCCGCGCCGACCCCGGCTCCGTTGACCCGACGTGGCGGGCGTTCTTCGCGGGGATGGAGTTCGCGGGCGCGAGTGGCGCCCCGACCGGGCACGCGGCCGGCTCCGACGCCCCCGACCTGCGCCTGCAAACGGGCGTCGTCCGACTCGTGTTCTGGTACCGCCAGGCCGGACACCTCCAGGCGGACATCGACCCCCTCCGCACCGAGCCGCTGCCGCCGCACCCGTTCCTCCGGCTCGAAAACTTCGGCCTCTCCGAAGCCGACCTCGACCGCACCGTGGACGCCTCGATGCACTTCGGCATCGGCGGCCCGGCGAGGCTCCGCGACCTGATCGCGGCGCTGGAGGACACCTACTGCCGCACCGTCGGCGTCGAGTACATGCACATCGACTCGCTGGAAGTCCGCCACTGGCTCGGCGGGCGGATGGAGCCGACGCACAACCGGCCCCACTTCCCGCACCGCAAGCAGTACCGCACCCTGTTCACGCTCCACCAGGCGGAGCTGTTCGAGAAGTTCCTCCACACCAAGTACGTCGGCCAGAAGCGATTCTCGCTCGAAGGCGGCGAGACGCTCATCCCCGTGCTCGACGCGCTGGTCGAGCAGGCGCCCGGCCTGGGGGCGAAGGAGCTGGTCATCGGCATGGCCCACCGCGGCCGGCTGAACGTGCTCGCCAACGTGCTGCGGAAGCCGTTCGAGGAAATCTTCAACGAGTTCGAGGACAACTTCCTCCCCGACTCGTTCAGCGGCGACGGCGACGTCAAGTACCACCTCGGCTTCTCGGCCGACATCGCCACGGCCGACGGCGGCACCGTTCACCTGTCGGTCGCGCCCAACCCGAGCCACCTGGAGATCGTCAACCCGGTGGTCGAGGGCCGCGTCCGCGCCAAGCAGCGGCTCCACGGCGACACCGAGCGCACCACCGGCGTCCCCATTCTGATCCACGGCGACGCCGCGTTCGCCGGGCAGGGTGTCGTCATGGAGACGCTGAACCTCTCGAACCTCGCCGGCTACCGGACCGGCGGCACCGTCCACATCGTCGTGAACAACCAGATCGGGTTCACGACGAACCCGCGCGACTCGCGCAGCACCGAGTACTGCACCGACATCGCCAAGTACATCCAGGCGCCGGTCTTCCACGTGAACGCCGAGGACCCGGAGGCGTGCGTGTACGCCGCGGAGCTCGCGTTCGAATTCCGCCAGCGGTTCAAGCGCGACGTGGTGATCGACCTGGTGTGCTACCGCAAGTGGGGCCACAACGAGGGCGACGAGCCGGCGTTCACGCAGCCGCTGGAGTACAAGAACATCCGCGCCCGCGACCCCATCAGCAAGGTGTACAGCCGGGCGCTCGTGGAGGGGCCGAGCGCCTTCACCGAGGAGATGACCAGCGCCATCGAGACGGAGTTCCACCAGAAGCTGGAGGAGGCGGTTCGGGAGGCCGACCGCGCCGCCGCCGAGTACCGCTCGAAGCTGGACCAGGCGCTGAAGGCGGTCAAGAGCGGCCCGCCGCGGAAGCGCGGCATGGAAGGGTTCTCCGGCCGCTGGAAGGGGCTCACCAAGGCGTACACCCACGACGCGCTTCCCACCGGCGCGCCGCTCGCCACGCTCGACCGCATCGCCGACGCCGTCGGCAGCTTTCCCGAGGGCTTCACCCCGCACGAGAAGCTGCGGCCGATCCTGGAGAAGCGGCGCGACAACATCAAGAGCCGCAAGCCGGTGGACTGGGGCACGGCCGAGTCGCTGGCGTTCGGCAGCCTGGTGCTGGAGGGCACCGCGGTCCGCCTCAGCGGGCAGGACAGCCGCCGCGGCACGTTCACCCACCGGCACGCCGTCGTCATCGACTCGACCACCGGCGCGCCGCACTACCCGCTGGCGAACCTGGACCCGAAGCAGGCGCCGTTCGAGGTGTTCGACAGCTCGCTGTCCGAGATGGCGGTGATGGGGTTCGAGTTCGGGTACGCGATGGACGACCCCGGCTCGCTGGTGATGTGGGAGGCGCAGTTCGGCGACTTCGCCAACGGCGCGCAGGTGGTCATCGACCAGTTTCTCACGTCGTGCGAGTCGAAGTGGAACCGGTCGAACGGCCTCGTGCTGCTGCTGCCGCACGGGTACGAGGGGCAAGGCCCGGAGCACTCCAGCGCCCGGCTCGAACGGTTCCTGCTGATGTGCGCCGAGGACAACATCCAGGTGGCGTACCCGACCACGCCGGCGCAAATCTTCCACCTCCTGCGGCGGCAGGTGAAGCGGAGCTTCCGCAAGCCGCTGATCGTGATGACGCCCAAGAGCCTGCTGCGGCTGCCGGCCGCGGTGTCTCCGGTCGAGGACTTTGCCGCCGGCGGCTTCCGCGAGGTGATCGACGACACGCTGCCGGACCCGGCCGCGGTGACGCGCGTGGTGGTGTGCTCGGGCAAGGTGTACTACGACCTGATGGTTCAGCGCGAGAAGCTCGGCACGAAGGCGGTGGCGGTGGTGCGGCTGGAACAGTTCTACCCGTGGCCGGAGGAGCAACTGCACGCCGTGCTGAGCCGCTACCGCCGCGCGACGGAGTGGGTGTGGGCGCAGGAGGAGTCGCAGAACATGGGCGGCTGGTTCTTCGTCGAGCCGCGGGTGCGGGCGATGGGGTTCCCGTTCGAGTACGTCGGCCGCGACGCCAGCGCCAGCCCGGCGACCGGCTCGCACCACGCCCACGAGGTCGAGCAGCGCGAGCTGGTGGAGGCGGCGTTCGGCGGCGCGGTGCCGCACCTGGTGGCGCTGAGCAAGCCGGCGGCGAACGGGAAGAACGGCAGCCACGCGCCGCAGAAGGCGGAGGCGGGCGCGAAGTAGGCGAGCCGCGCCCCGCGCGGGGCCGGGTGGCGAGTCACATTCGAGGAACCCACGATGCCGGTCGAGCAGGTGCGGGTGCCGCGGGCGGGGGAGTCGATCGCCGAGGGGACGCTGAACCGCTGGCTGAAGCCGGACGGGGCGTTCGTGAACGTGGACGACCCGCTGTTCGAACTCGGCACCGACAAGGCGACGCAGGAGGTGGCCGCGCAGGTCGCCGGAGTCCTCAAGATCCTCGTGAAGGAGGGGGAGACGGTCGCCGTGGAATCGGTGGTCGCGTCGATCGACACGGACGCGAAGGCCCCGGCGCCGCCTGCGGCTTCGCGGTCCGCGGCAGCGGAACCGCCACGCGAAAGCGCAAAGCCGCAGGCGGCAACTCAACCCGCGCCCGGCCCCGCCGCCTCGCGGCTGCTCGCGGAAGCGGGCGTGAGCGCCACCGCGGTGGCCGGAACCGCCCCCGGCGGCCGCGTCACGAAGGGCGACGTGATCGCGCACACCGACGCGCCGAAGAAGCCCGCGAACGGCACCCCGCCGCCGCCGAAGCCCGCGGCGCCCGCCCCGGCCCCCGGCTCCCGTATCACCCGTCAGCCGATGTCGCCGATCCGCAAGCGGATCGCGGAACGGCTGCTCGCGTCGCAGAACACGACCGCCACGCTGACGACGTTCAACGAGGCGGACATGACCGCCATCCAGGAGCTGCGGGCGAAGTACAACGAGCGGTTCGAGAAGAAGCACGGCGCCAAGCTCGGCTTCATGTCCGTGTTCGTAAAGGCGGCGGTCGAGGCGCTGAAGGCGTTCCCGCTCGTCAACGCCCGCATCGACGGCTCCGACATCGTTCACCAGCACTTCTACGACATCGGCGTCGCGGTCAGCACCGAGAAGGGGCTGATGGTGCCGGTGCTGCGCGGGGCCGACGACCTCGGTTTCGCCGACATCGAGAAGCGGATCGGCGAGTTGGCGAAGAAGGCCCGCGACGGCAAGATTTCGGTTACGGACCTGGAGGGCGGCACGTTCACGATCACGAACGGCGGCACGTTCGGGTCGATGATGAGCACGCCGATCCTGAACCCGCCGCAGGTGGCGATCCTGGGGATGCACAGCATCATCAAGCGGCCGGTGGCGGTGAACGACGCGGTGGTGATCCGCCCGATGATGTACCTGGCTCTGAGCTACGACCACCGCCTCATCGACGGCCGCGACGCGGTGCAGTTCCTGGTGCGGGTCAAGGAGTGCGTCGAGAACCCCGAGCGGATGCTGCTGGATATTTGAATCAGGAGGTTGGCCGCAAAAAGGCACAAAAGACGCAAAATAGAAGAGGACGAACTGGGAGTTCGGGTCGAACTCTGTCTCTCTTCATTTTGTGACTTTTGTGCCTTTTTGCGGCCAAACTCGGGAGTGCCCTCATGGCGGACGAGTACGACCTGGTGGTGATCGGCGCCGGGCCGGGCGGGTACACCGCGGCCATCCGCGCGGCGCAGCTGAAGATGAAGGTGGCGTGCGTCGAGAAGCGCGCCGGGAAGGCGCTCGGCGGCACCTGCCTGAACGTCGGCTGTATCCCCAGCAAGGCGCTGCTCGACAGTTCCGAGCACTACGAAGCCGCGCTGCACAAGCTCGCCCGCCACGGCGTGAAGGTGAGCGGCGTCCAGCTCGACCTGCCGACGATGCTCGCCCGCAAGGACAAGGTCGTCAAGGAACTCACCGGCGGCGTCGCGTTCCTGTTCAAGAAGTACGGCGTCACGCCGGTCTACGGCGCCGCGAAACTGCTGAAGGGGAACGCCGTCGAGGTGGCCGGCGAGGACGGCAAGACGACCACGCTGAAGGCCAAGAACGTGCTGCTGGCCACCGGCAGCGAGAGCGTCGAGCTGCCGTTCCTGAAGTACGACGGCAAGCACGTCGTGAGTTCCACCGAGGCGCTGAACTTCAGCCCCGTGCCGAAGCACCTCATCGTGGTGGGCGGCGGGTACATCGGCCTCGAACTCGGCTCCGTGTGGAAGCGGCTCGGCGCGAAGGTGACCGTCGTCGAGTTCCTGCCGCGCATCCTGGCCATCAGCGACGGCGAGGTCGCGGCCGAGGTGTTCAAGCTCCTCAAGCAGCAGGGGATGGAGTTCCACCTGGAAACGAAGGTGACCGGCGCCGCCATCAAGGGCGACACCGTGACCGTGACGGCGCAGGCGAAAGACGGCAAGGAGTTGAAGTTCGAGGGCGACCGCGTGCTGGTGGCGGTCGGCCGGCGGCCGTTCACAGCGGGGCTCGGGCTCGACGAGGCGGGCGTGACGTACGACCCGAAGACGCGGCAGATCCCCGTGGACGAGTCGTTCCGCACGAACGTCCCCGGCGTGTACGCGATCGGCGACCTGATCGCCGGCCCGATGCTGGCACACAAGGCGAGCGAGGAAGGCGTGGTGTTCGCAGAGCGGCTGGCGGGGATGAAGCCGCACATCAACTACGACGCGATCCCGAGCGTCATCTACATCTGGCCGGAGGTGGCGAGCGTCGGGAAGACGGAGGAGCAGGTGAAGGAGACGGGGAAGCCGTACAAGGTGGGCCGGTTCAAGTTCGCGGCAACCGGCCGGGCGAAGGCGATGGACGAGCAGGACGGCTTCGTGAAGGTGATCGCGGACGAGAAGACGGACCGCGTGCTGGGCGTCCACATCCTGGGGCCGCGGGCGAGCGACCTGATCGCCGAGTGCGTGACGGTGATGGAGTACCACGGCAGCGCCGAGGACATCGCCCGCTGCACCCACGGCCACCCGACGCTGAGCGAGGCCGTCGGCGAGGCGGCGCGGATGGCGTACGCCGGGATGCCGCTGAACTCGTGAGTCGAGCGGAACCCGGGGACTGACCGTCCCCGGGCTTTCCCGTGCATCACTTCTTCAGCGACCTCACCCACTCGCGCATCAGCGCGGCGCCGCGCTCGTCCACCTTCGTGCTCGCCAGCGGCGGCATCTGACCCGGGCCGCGCAGGCCCAGCCGGTGGACCAGCACGCTCCGCTCCGGGTGGCCCGGCGCCACCAGCTTCGCGTCCGGCAGGTCGAACGTCTGGTGCAGCGGCTTCACGTCGAGAATCCGCATCTTGTCGAGCTCCCGCGTGAACTCCAGCTCCATCGCCGCGTTGCCGCCGCCGGCCTCGACGTGGCACGACGAGCAGTTCACGTGCAGCCACGACCGCGCCCGCGCGTCCAGCGGCTGCTTCGCGTCGTAGGGGTCCACCAGCGCCGTCATGTCGGTCGGGAAGCGCGTGAACAGCGACGACGGCCGCGGCTCGCGCTGCCCCGGCTGCTGACCGTTCTCGGCGCCCTTCACGCGGCCCTTCGCCTCGCCGGCCCAGTCGTGGCGGAACAAGCCCAGCCGCTCGAACGCCCGCACCTGGTTCTCCGGCCGGCCGCCGTAGTCCTGGGTGCGGTTCAGCTGCGACGTGCAGAGGCCGAGCACGTACTCCTGCGCCCGGCTGTGGCACACCATGCATTCGGCCCGGCTCGGATAGTGCCACGCCACCTTCTCGCCGCCGTTCGGCGTGCGCCGCACGAACTCGCGGTCGGCGCCCGCCGCCGGCAGCAGCGTCGCGTCGGTGCCCTCCGCGTTCCACTCGTAGCTGTAGCCGTACCACTCGCCGCCCTGCCGCGTCAGGAAGCGCGTCTCCACCCACCGGCGCGCGTTCGGCCCGCGGTCGACGTGGTCGATGGCGAAGCTCTTCACGATCACCGTGCCGTCGGGGAACGACCAGCCGCGGTTCCCCTTGTAGCCCACCCCGGTGCCGCCGGGCAGGGCGAGGTAGCGGACCTTGAACAGCCCGTCGGACCAGAACGGCGCGTTCACCGAATACGGCAGCACGCCCGCCGCCATCGTGTGGTCGCGGACCGACGCGAACAGCCCGCTCGCGGACAGCGTGCGCGGGAAGCCGGTGTCGGCGGGCGCGGGGTTCGGTTCGAGCGTGAAGAACCCGCCCGTCCCGTCCGCGGCGTGGTCGCAGATCAGCAGTTCGCCGCGGGCGTCGAGCGCGAACGCGGTGATCTTCAGCGTCGTGACGGCGATCTTCTTGTGCCACAGGAGGCGCGTGCCGTCGTGCTTCACGGCCCAGATGTGGCCCGTGCTGTAGTCGCCGTAGATGTAGGCGCCCACCAACTCGGGTAGCTTCGTGCCGCGGTACACGACGCCGCCGGTGAGCGACCGCGCCTCGGCGTGCGAGTGCTCGACCGTCGGCGGCGTCACCGGCGTCGGCCCGGCCTTCCGCTGCGGGAAGAACGGGTAGCTCCCCTCGGTCACGCTCCAGCCGTAGTTGTCGCCCTTCTTCACGAGGTGGGCGTACTCCCACAGGTCTTGCCCGTTCTGCCCGAGCCAGATTTGGCCGCTCACCGGGTCGCAGGTGATGCGCCACGGGTTGCGCGTCCCGTAGGCCCACGTCTCGGGCACGAACCGCGCGTCGGTCACGAACGGGTTGTCCGCCGGCACGCTGTACTGCTTCCCGGCCGCGGGGCGGTCCACGTCGATGCGCAACACCTTTGCCAGGATGCTGTCGGGCTTCTGGCCCACGTTGTTCGTGTCGGAGTCGGAGGTGCCGTCGCCGCTGGTCACGTAGAACTTGCCGTCGTTGCCGAAGCACATCGCGAGCCCGTTGTGCCCGTCGGACTCCCACTCGATGATGGTGGCGGCGCTGGCCGCGTCGAGCGCGTACGGCGCCTTCGTCTGCATGGTGTAGCGGGTGACGTGGCACTTCTTCTTCGTCCCCTTCGCGCCGCCGTTCCAGCCGACGTACACGTAGCCGTTCTCGGCGAACTTCGGGTGGAAGGTGAAGTCCGTCGCCGTGCCCTCGTGCGGCGTGTCGAGCAGCTTCACGGCGTCCTTCGCGCTGGCGCCGTGGTGGGTGAAGCGCCACAGCGTCGTCGGGCCGTAGCTCCGCGGCTGCGTAAGAAGCAACATCTGGTCGGTGCCCGGCACCGGCTTCACCTGGATCGGGTAGCCGGGCCGGTAGTCGGCGATGCCCCGCACGGCCCGGTACGGCGGCGGCGGGTCGGGGAAGCCGACGACGGTGCTGGTCGTCAGCGGCGGCAGAGATTCGAGCCCGACCGGCTGCGCCGACGTGCGGGCGTCGGGGCCGACGAACTTGAGGTCGGCGAAGTCTTCCGTCTGGTGGAAGAACGCGCTCAGTTTCTTCTCGCGGATCGGGGCCACGCACGACAGCTCGGGGCCGTCCCAACCCTGGTGGTAGTCGAACCGGCACAGGTTGAACGCCCAGCTCTCGCCGGGCGCGGGGCGGCCGCCGGTCTTGAGGAAGTCGGTCCACGGGATGCGCCCCTCGACGGCCCACCCCTTCGCGCCGCCGGCCTTCGCCGCGTTCAGCGGGCCGTCCACCTTCACCCGCGACTCGATGTGGAAGTCGCCGGCCTTCTTCTGCTTCTGGAAGTCGTCGAAGTTCAGCTTCGGGAAGAAGGCGTCGAACTTGGTGTTGAGGGCGTTCACCTGGAACTCGTAGTAGCCGGCCTTGCCGCGGTCGGGGCGGAAGAACAGTTCGAACACGTCGTCGTTCCACGTGTCGCCGTCGTGCTCCTTCACGGCGGCGCGGAGGTCGCTGTCCTCCATCTCGGCGAAGAAGTACAGGTACTCGCGGTCCCACAGCAGCCTGGCCTTCGTGGCCGTGCGCGACAGCCGGGCCTTCTCCTTCAGCCACGGCAGGTGGAACGAGTCGATCGGCTGGGCGTGCGCCCAGGCGGCGTCGTCGGCCTTGCCGTCGAGGCTAATCGGCGTGTCGGCCCAGCGGCACTCGAAGCGCGTCGGCGGCGCCGCGGCGAGCGGCGCGGGAATGGGGTGGTCCGCGGCCGGCGCGTCGGTGCGGACGGCGAGCACCGCGGCGGCGAGGGCGGCGAGGCCGGCGAGGGGGACGGCGCGGCGTGTCATGCGGGCGGCCCGGGGGTGGAGGTGGGGAGGAAAGCTATGATACCCTCGCCGTCCGCGGGGGAACACATGCCGCTGCCGTTCGAGGTGCTGAACCCGCGCGTCCGCCGCGGGCCGTTCCGCGCCGCCCTGTTCGACTTCGACGGCACGCTGTCCCTCATCCGCGAGGGCTGGCCGCGCGTCATGATCGGCATGATGGTGGAACGCCTCGGCGCCCTGGGGTTGGTCCGCGAGCCGGCCGACGAGGTGTGGGGGCTCGTCGAGCGCTTCGTGATGGAGCTGAACGGCCACCCGACGGTGGTGCAGATGGCCCGCTTCGCCGACGAAATCCGGACCCGCGGCGGCGAACCCGAGCCGGCCGACGTGTACTTGCAGGACTACCTCGACCGGCTGATGCGCGTCGTGCGGCAGCGGTGGGACGTGCTCGAGCGCGGCATCGCCCGCCCGGCCGCGTGGGTGGTGCCGAACGCTCACGCGGTGCTCGATTCGCTCCAGTCGCACGGCGTGCCGCTGTTCCTGGCCAGCGGCACCGACCGCGACGCCGTCGTGTACGAGGGGGCGCTGCTGGACGTGCTGACGCCGTTCGGCCCGCGGGTGTTCGCCCCCTGCCCCGCCGACCCGACGTTCTCGAAGGGCCGCGTCGCCGCCGACCTCCTCCGCGACCTCGACCTCGGCGGCGACGAGTTGCTCGGCTTCGGCGACGGGGTGGTGGAGACGAAGGAGGTGAAGCGGGTGGGCGGCGTGATGGTCGGCGTGGCGAGTGCGGAGCCGGGCGAGTCGGGGGTTCACCCCGGGAAGCGCGAGCGGCTGGCCGCGGCGGGGGCGGACGTGATCGTGCCGGACTACGGCTGCCAGGCGGCGCTGCTGCGGTGGCTGTGGGGGGAGGATTGATCCGCCGCGGGCGGCGACCTTCCGCGCCTTGAGGCGCGACCGCACACCTGTCACACTGGTAAAGCCGGCCGCGCCCGCCGGCCCGGAGCACGGCCGATGTCGATGACCAACTGCCCGTCCTGCGGGCTGCCGCGGGCCGACGAGCTCCTCGCCGTCGCCCCCTGTCCGCTCTGCGGAGCCGACGGCCATCCCGTCGCCGTCGAAGCCCCGCCCCCTCCTCCCGAGCCGGTCGCGGCACCTCCGCCGCCGGCCGCTGCGAGCTCGCACTTCGGGCTCGGCCTTGTCATCGGCCTCCTGCTCGGGACCGCCCTCGGCGCCGGCGTCGTCCTCGGCTGGCCGGCGCGGCCGAGCCCCGAACCCGACACCGTCGCGGCTGCCGCGCCGCCCGCGGACACGCCACCCCTTCCGCCGACGCCGAAGTCGCCGGACGCGCCCGCGGTCGCGCCGCCGACGGTCCCCACGGCGAAGGACAAGCCGAACCCGTTCCGCCCGACCGGCCCGACGCCGCTCGTGCTCGACAACCCCGACGGCGAGACGCGGCCGGTGGTGCGGCCCGGCGGGCACCTCGTCCTCGCCGGGCAGGTCAAGCGGCTCGTCGTCCCGGGGCTGAAGGCCGGCGCGGTGCTCGACGCTTCCCAGCTCAGCGCCGCGGAGGTGGAAGTAACCGGGCCGATCGACGGCGGCGCCCGGCTCGTCGCCCGCGCCCCCGGCGGCACGGTCGTCTTCCGCGCGACGGTCGACGGCGGGTCGGTCGTGGACGTGGTCGGCCGGCAGGTGACGTTCGACGCCCCCGTCGGCGGGGCGAACACCCGCGTGACGGTGGCGCTGACGAGCGGCGGCGAGTTGCGGGTGGCGGCGCTGACCGGGTCGGCGCGGCTGCAATACCGCCGGGCGACCCCGGCCGACCCGCCGGTGCGGCTGTCGGTCGGGCGGGTGACGCCGCCGGCGGTCGTGGTCGAGGTGCCGTGACGCCGCCGGCTACTCCTTCCCCGGCTCCGCGTCCTTGGCGCCGGCGCCGGGCTGCTCCACCGCCCCGGCCACGGTCGTCACCACCTTCACGTTGAACGACCCCGCCCCCTTGCCGACCGACGTGACGATCAGCCGGTGCTCGCCGCCGCGCTTCGGCTTGTACACGATCCGGCAGTTCGGGTAGCCGCCGCCGTCGTCGTCCTGGGCCACCACCTTGCCGCCGGCGCCCTCGATCTGCAGGTACGGGTCGAAGTTCCCCTTGTCGGCCCCGTCCACGGTGACGATGTAGATCTGCCCCGCCTTGAAATTCACCGGGAACGCCTTGTGCGGCCCGCGCTGGCCGCCGCCGGCCGGGTTCGCGTACGGCGGGTCGTTGAACGTCAGCTTCGACTCCTGCGCGACCAGCGGCTGCTTCGCCATCGGGATCGGCGTCACCGTCACCGAGTAGTTCAGCAACATGTTGTCGAGGTCGTCCTCGCCGACGGTCGGGAGCACGGTCAGGCGGTACTCGCGGGTCTCCTTCGGGAGCACGTAGGCGCTGAACTGGTCGCCGGTGACGAAGGCGTCGCCGGTGCCGAGGAAGTTGCCCGGCCGGAGGCTGACGCTGGGGGTGAACCCGTCGGCGTCGACGCGGACGAGGTACAGCTTGCCGACCTCCATGCGGAACTTGTGGACGCCGGCCTTGACCGTGCCCTGGCCGGTGAACTCCTTCTCGGCCTTCGGCGGCGGCTGGCCGCCGGCGCCGGGGCCGGTGACGACGAGGCCGCCGAACAGGACGGCGGCGGCGGCGAGGCGGAACAGGCGCATCGGGAAACCTCTTTCAGGGACGAAGGGACGGAGGGACGGAGGGACAAGAGGAAGAAGGAACGGGGGCAGTTCGGTTCCTGTCCCTCCGTCCCTCCGTCCCAACCCTTACTTCTCGTCGATCGGGTTGGACTTACCGCCCTTCGGGGCCGCGCCGCCGGCGCCGGCCACGGTGGTGACGACCTTCAGCCGGTACTCGCCGGTACGGTTGCCGAGGCCGGTGGCGATCAGCCGGTGTTCGCCGCCGCGCTTCGGCTGGTACACGATGAGGCTGTTGAGGCTCTCGCCGCCGTCGTCGTTCTCGGCCACCACCTTGCCGCCCGGGCCTTCCACGATCAGGTACGGGTCGAACTGCCCCTGCGTCGCCATGTCGAGGGTGATGATGTAGATCTGCCCGGCCTTGAAGTTGATGTCGTAGGCCTTGTGCGGGCCGCGGTTCCCGCCGCCGTTCGGGTTCTGGTACACCGGGTCGCCGGCGACCGTCTTGTCCTTCTTGTCCAGCATCGGCTCCTTGGACATCGGGATGGCGGTGACCGTGGCCGAGTAGTCGAACAGCTGGCCGTCGAGCTCGTCGTCGTCGAGGTTGGGGGTGACGACGACGCGGTAGTCGCGGCTCTCCTTCGGCAGGACGTAGCCCTCGAACGAGTCGCCCTCCACGTTGCCGCCCATGAACCCGCTGCCGGTGCGGAGGAACGACCCGGGGCGGATGAGGACCGACGGGGTGAACCCGTTGGCCTCGACCTTCACCTTGTACATGAAGCCGGTCTGCATGTTGAACCGGTGGACGCCGACCTTGACCTGGCCCTTGCCGGTCTGCGTCTTGGGGGTGCTGGGCGGCTGGCCGCCGGCGCCGGGCGCGAACAGCACCGCGCCGGCGAGGAGGGCGGCCAGGACCGCGGCCCGGCGGAGTCGGGTGAGGGACATCGGGGGGTCTCGGTGCGGGCGGGCCGCCGAAGGGCGGCCGTTCCCGCCGCCAGTGTACACCGACTCCCGCGGCGGGGAAAGGAGGTGCAACCGGGGACGTTACGCCACCCCCACGACCGCGACCATCGGCACGACCACCCCTCCCGCCGGCGCGGAAATCCGACTCGCCTATCCACTATTCCTGACAAGTCCGGTCCAACGCCGCGTACAACACCAGTGCCCCCACTTCTCCCAGAGGTCGCACCATGACACGCCAGCTCCGCCCCGAGTTGCTTGAGGACCGCAGCGTCCCCGCCGCGGTCGGTGCCCTCGACCCGTCGTTCGACACCGACGGCCTCGTCCGCACGACATTCGGAGCCACCGACACGGGTAGCGCCGTCGCCGTCCAGCCCGACGGCAAGGTCGTCGTCGCCGGGCTCACCACCAACGGCAACGACGTGGCCGTCGTCCGTTACAACCCCGACGGAAGCCTCGACACCAGCTTCGACACCGACGGCAAGGCCACCTACGACCTGGGGGCCGGCATCCTCACCCCGCAGATTACCGGCCTGGCCCTCCAGGACGACGGCAAGATCGTCATCTGCGGGTACGGCAACATCGGCGGCGACGACGACTTCGTCGTGGTCCGACTCAACGCCAACGGCAGCGCGGACACGACGTTCAGCGCCGACGGCCGGGCCACCCGCAACTTCGCCGGCGGCGGCACCAACGACGACCAGGCGTTCGGCGTGGCCGTCCTCGGCACCGGCGCGACGCGGAAGATCATCCTCGTCGGGTCCTCCGACCAGACGACCGCTGGCACCGGGTTCGACTTCGCGGTCGCGTCATTCAACGACAACGGCACCACCGACACCGCCTTCAACGCCGGCGGCACCCCCGGCCGGCTGACCCGCACCCTCGGCGGCACCGACCGCGGCCGGGCCGTCGCCATCGACAGCGCCGACCGCATCGTCGTGGCCGGGTTCACCAACGGCGGCGGCACGAACGACTTCGGCGTCCTCCGCGTCCTGCCCGCCGGGACCGTCGACGTCGCCTTCAACGGCACCGGCACTCAGACAGTGAACTTCGGCGCCGACGACCAGGCCACCAGCGTGGCCGTCCGGCCCGACGACCGCATCGTCGTCGGCGGGTTCAGCGACGCCGGGTTCGCCGACTTCGCCGTCGCCCAACTCACCGCGACCGGGTTGCAGGACACCGCCGGGTTCAACCCCACCGGCGCCGGCGCCGTCGGCAGCGCCCCCGGCCGGTTCACCTTCAACTTCGGCGCCCTCGGCGTGGTCGAGCGCGCCAACGCCATCGCCCTCCAGCCGGACGACAAGATCGTGCTCGCCGGGTTCAGCGCCATCAACGCCACCGGCGGCAACCCGAACGACTTCGCCGTCGCCCGGGTCACCGCCGACGGCAAGCTCGACACCAGCTTCGCCACCGACGGCCGGGCCACCGCCGACTTCGGCGCCGACGACCAGGGCGCCGGCGCGGCCATCGACAACAACGGCCGCGTCGTCGTGGCCGGGTTCACCACCAGCAACAACGACTTCGCCGTGGCCCGGTTCGTCGGTTCGGTCGAGAAGGGGGACCGGGTCGTGGTCGGCGGGTCAACGAACGGCGCCGCCCAGGGCTTCGACCCGAACGCCGCGGGCGTCCTCCCGGCCGTGCAGACGTTCACGGGGGCGCCGTTCGGCGCCGTCGCCGCGAACGTCCGCACCGCGGTCGGCGACGTGGACGGCGACGGCATCGACGACGCCATCCTGGTGACCGGGCCGGGCGTGGCCATTCGCGTGGCGGTGCTCAGCGGGGCCGACGGCGCCACTCTGCTGGTCAACCCGTTCGACCCGTTCGGCGGCGGCTTCACCGGCGGCGGGTTCGTCACCGCCGGCGACTTCGACCTCGACGGCAAGGCCGAGTTCATCGTGACCCCGGACGAGGGGGGCGGCCCGCGGGTGAGCATCTTCACCCGCAACGCCGACGGCACCACCACCACGAAGGCCAACTTCTTCGGCATCGACGACGCCGACTTCCGCGGCGGCGCCCGCGCCGCGACCGGCGACGTGGACGGCGACGGCACCCCCGACCTGGCGGTGGCGGCCGGGTTCGGCGGCGGGCCGCGGGTGGCCCTGTTCGACGGCGGCACCGTGTTCGGCACCCCGACCCGGATCGTGGGCGACTTCTTCGCCTTCCCCGGCACCGACGCCGTGAACCTCCGCAACGGGGCGTTCGTGGCCGCCGGCGACGTGGACGGCGACGGGTTCGCCGACCTGGCGTTCGGCGGCGGCCCCGGCGGCGCCCCGCGGGTGTTCGTGCTGAGCGGCGCGCTGGTGAGCGCCGGCAACGTGGGCGGGGCGCAGGCGGCGCCGGTGCTGAACTTCTTCGTGGCGAACGACACCGACGACCGCGGCGGGGTGCGGGTGGCCTTGGCCGACCTGGACGGCGACCAGAAGGCGGACGTGCTGGCCGGCAGCGGCCAGAACCGGCCGGCGGGGGTGCGGGTGTACCTCGGCAAGAACATTACCGGTTCGGCCGAGCCGGCGACGTTCCAGGATCTGGCGTTGTTCGGCGGCGCCGTCCTGCCGGGCGGGGTGTTCGTGGGGTAACGCCCGCGCGGGCGCCGGCGCTACCAGTCGGCGAGTACCTCGCCGCCGGCCGGGGTGACGGCGCCCCAGAACACGGCCTCATCGATACTGGCGCGGAGGTGGCGCACCGAGCCGTCGCCGAGCCCGACGGGCATCGCCGTCGGGTGGCCGGTTTGAGGGATGCGGGGGTCGCAGTTCCGGGTGTAAGGCGCCGGCGGGCGGACCTGGAACGTCCGCCCGCGCCGGCTGGCGACCGTTCGGCCCAGATTCGCCGCGTCGGAGACCGGGTATACGTCGCTCTCCGACGGATACAACAAATCGATCGGGCCACGGTCCGCGAACGTCGCGCGGCGGACAGGGTACCCCACCTTGGACATGCGGAACCAGAATTGTGCCTCGTCCGGGCCGCACTCGAAGGCGTGGTGCTCTGCGAAGAGGATGGTATTCGACAGGCCGTCGGGAATCGTCCGGTCGAGGAACGGGATGCCTTGGAAGACGTGGGCGTTTCCGGCGTAGCTCGTGATCGGCAGACTTGCGTCGGTGACGTATGCAGTCGGGTCGAGCGGGCAGATTAAGATGGGAACTCGGCGGTCCATCGCCTTGATGTCCGATCGGCTGATCGGATAGGCCTCAAGGTACGGCAGCGTCGTAATGAAGATATTGTCCTCGGCGTAGGTGTGCGCTGAGACGAGCAGGCGCGCGTCGGCGCGCGGCAGGCGACCGTTATGGCTGCCCGCCGCAGTGTGGAGGCCGAGTACGAGTTGCCGGAGTTGGTTGGCGCACCTGGACTGAGCGGCCGCAGCCCGCACGCCCTGAACTGCCGGAATCAGGAGGCCGATCAAGACGCCCACGATCGCGATGACCAGTAGGAGTTCCACCAGCGTCATGGCCCGGCGTGTCATAACCGACTCCTCGTGGCGCAACTCACTCCCTCCTGTCGCGATCGACACATGACCACGACGGCCATTTCTTACGGCGGGGGCGGGTCGCCACCGCCCTCGTCGTCGTCGTTGAAACCCTTCTTGGCCTTGGTCTTGGCCTTGATCAGGGGGTCGGTGGACTTGTAGGCGTGGTCGAGACCCAGGAGACCCTTCTTGAGGGTCATTTTCCCCTCGACCCAGTACTCGGTGTCGGGGCTCAAACCGGTCACGAGTCCGTCCCAGAACCCATCTTTCGTGTCGGCGGCTACCGTCTTGATCAGGTCTCCCTGCGCACCGCCTGCCTTGACCGCATACACGTTGACCTCGACCTTGGACACGGACCACCCTTGCGGGTAGATGTAGGTGCCGGTCGGCTGAATCGATGTCGAAGTCACCCCTGGGCTCGTCGTAGTGAACTCGACCTTCGCCCCTTCGGGCGGGTCCACGAGGTCAGCCCGCGCCTGCCCGCTGCCCAGCAGCACCATCGCGAGCGCCAGCCCGAGCAGGGCCGGCATCCGACCGCACCTCATCGCATCCCCCGTGTCATGGTAGCGGATCGATCGTGCGCGCGTCCTGCAACGAGTGCGTCCTCGGGTGCCGATTGTAATGCCCCCCCCCCATTAACGAATGATGAGAATCCCCACCTTCCCGAACGAGGTTCTCGGACACCGGCCAGTGCCCCCTGGCCGTAACCCGTCAAGTGCGCTCCGGGCGTCCGGCCTCGCCGGGAGCCCGCGTGGGATGGGCTGAGCTCGCCCGCACTCTGCCGTCAAGCGGGCGCACCGTCGCGGGCGTGGTGATTTTTTCCCACGTGCCGCGACTCGTGTTCTAAGCTACCAGAAGAATTCGTGCCGTCAGAGTTTGCCCGACCCGCACCGTCGCCCCGAGCCGGAAGGCCCGATGCCGGCACCCGCGTCCGTCCCCGAACTCCTCGACCGGCTCCGCCGCAGCGGCCTCGTGCCGCCCGACCGGCTCGACGGCTTCGTCGCCGGCCTCGCCGCGTCCGGCCAGTCGCCCGCCACGCCCGCCGCCCTGCTCGACCGCATGGTCGACGCCGGGATGATCACGCGGTTCCACGCCGACAAGCTCGCCGCCGGGAAGTACAAGGGCTTCCAGATCGGCAGCTACCTGATCCTCGACCAGCTCGGCACCGGCGGCATGGGCCAGGTGTACCTCGCCGAGCACGCCTCGATGCGGCGGCTCGTCGCGCTCAAGGTGCTGCCGGTGTTCGCCGCCGACGACGCGGTGGCCCGCGAGCGGTTCCTGCGCGAGGCCCGCGCCGCCGCCACGCTCGACCACCCGAACGTCGTCCGCGTCTTCGACCTGTGCCAGGAAGGCCGGCTGCTCTACCTCGTGATGGAGTACGTGGAGGGGATCAGCCTCCAGGCGCTGGTGGCGCGCACCGGCCCGCTCGACGTGACGGCCGCGTGTCACTACGCCCGGCAGGTGCTGTACGGCCTCCAGCACGCGCACGACCTCGGCTTCGTCCACCGCGACATCAAGCCGGCGAACCTGCTGCTGGACCGCTCCGGCGTGGTGAAGATTCTCGACCTCGGCCTGGTCCGCTCCCAGGCCGACGTCCCCGGCGGGCTGACGTGCAAGCTCGACAACCGCACCATCCTCGGCACCGCCGACTACGTGGCCCCCGAGCAGGCGGTGGACAGCTCGAACGTGGACATCCGGGCCGACCTGTACTCGCTCGGCGCGACGCTGTACTTCCTGCTCGCCGGCCGGACGCTGTTCCCCGACGGGCGGACGGCGCAGAAGCTGGTGTGGCAGCAGATCAAGGAGCCGGTGCCGGTCGGCCGGTTCCGGCCGGAGGTGCCGGCGGGGCTGGCGGACGTGGTTCACACGCTGCTGCAGAAGCGGCCCGAGGACCGCTTCCGGACGCCGGCGGAGGCGTTCGAGGCGCTGGCCCCGTGGGACGACGCCGACGTGGCGGTGCCGCCGGACGAGTGGATGCCGCCGCTGCCGGCGCGGGTGCAGGCCTCGCGCACCGCCAGCGCCCCCGGCCCCGTGCGGGCGTCGGGCAGCACGTCGCAAATCCTGACGATCGCGATGCGGAGCGGCACCGGGCTGGCGCGCCGGCCGAACGACCCCGGCTCGACCGCAGTCGGCACCGGCTCCGGGATGCGCCGGGCCGACCCGTCGGCGGAGACGGCGGCGCAGGCGAACGACACGCTCGGCGACACGCCGGGGCCGCCGCGCCGCCCGCGGGAGCGGAAGGGGTTTCCGCTGCTGGTGTGGGTCGTGGTGTGCGCCGCGGCGGCGGCCGCCGCCGCGACCGCGGCGGTGGTGACGGCGATGCGGTAGCGTCGTTGGCAGTTGTAATTTGTCAGTTGCAATCTGGCTGACGAGCCGCGGTGGCCCCTGATGTGATGCTGGGGCCTGATCCTCTCGCCAGCCAAGTTACAAATTGCAAATTACCACCAACAACTATTCCTTGATCACCACGTCCTTGAACTCCACCTTGATGTTGTAGCTCTGGAACCCGAGGTGCCCCTTCGCCCGCTTCAGGCCGGGGTGGTTCTTCTCGGCGCGGTCCTTGTGGTCGTCCAGGTTCGCCTTCACGAGTTCCTTGCCGTTCTGCTCGACCAGCACGTCGCGCCCCTTGCACACCACGCGGACGTGGTTCCACTCGCCGATCGGGTTGTTCGCCTGCTGCTTCGCCGGCTGCACGTCGTAGATGGACCCGGTGTGCTGGTACGGGGCCAGCTTCGACTTGTACACCTTCTCCCAGCCCTCGTCGTCGATGAGCTGGATCTCCATGCCCTGGTACGCGGGGTCGCCCTTGGCCGGCGTGCGGAGGCCGATGCCGCTGTTGCCGCCCTCCTTCGACCACCGGTAGCTGAACTTCAGCTCGAAGTCGCCGTACTCCTTGTCGGTGAGGAGGTAGCCGCCGCCCCCGCTCTTGCACACGATGTTGCCGCCCTCGACGGCCCAGGCGTCGGCCTTGCCGGTGGCCTTCCAGCCGGTCAGGTCCTTGCCGTTGAAGATCGGGGTGAAGCCGCCGGGCGGCTGGGCGGACGCGGTGCCGGCGGCGGCGACGAGGGCGACGAGCAGGTGGCGCATGGAAGGTGACTCCGGGGGAGGGCTGGGGCACCCGCTCCAACGGGTGGCCCAGGAGTAGAATAGGGACGACCCCCGACGAGGACGCCGGCATGCAGCGGGTGATGATGAAGTCGAAGCTCCACCGGGCGACCGTGACCGCGGCCGACCTCCACTACGAGGGGAGCATCACGCTCGACGCCGACCTCCTGGACGCGGCCGACATTTTCCCGAACGAGCAGGTCCACGTGTGGGACGTGACCAACGGGGCGCGGCTGGTGACCTACGCGCTGCGCGGCGAGCGCGGCAGCGGGGTGGTGCAGGTGAACGGCGCCGGGGCACACCTGATCCGCCCCGGCGACGTGGTGATTATTGCGACCTACGCGGTGCTGGAGGACCAGGAGGCGCGGGCGCACGAGCCGCTAGTGGTGCTCGTGGACGCGAAGAACCGGCCGAAGGACATGCGGCAGATCGTCTGAAGCCGCTTGCGGCGATGCACTACTTCACCGGCGGCAGCCCCAGCACCTCGACGGGGCGGCCGCCGGCCTCCATCACGGTGCCGGCGTCCTGGTGCTTCCACTTCAGGTAGCCCAGCGCCACCGGCGCCCCGAGCCGCGGCGAGTGACAGCTCGACGTCACGACGCCGACCTCCTGCCCGTCGCGGAGCAGCTTCGTGCCCGGCGGCAGCGGCCCGCCCTGCAGCACCTTTACCGCCGAGAACGCCCGGTTGACGTGCCCCGCCCGGTCGCGGGCCATCACGATCGGCTCCTGCCCCAGGAAGCAGCCCTTCGCGTAGCTGACGGCGCGGGCCGCGTTGCCGACCTCCATCACGAACCGCGTCGCGTCGATGTCCGGGCCGAACACCGGCGTCCCGGCCTCGATCCGCAGCACCTCGAACGTCTCCGCCGTCCCGGGCACGGCCCCCGCCGCTTCGAGCAAGCCACGCAACCCCTCGGCCTTGTCTGCCAGGCAGACGAGATCGTAGCCGGGCAGCCCGAGCGGGTCGCGGCGGCGGACGCTGGCGACGAGGTGGCTGCCGAAGGTGCGTTCGACGTGGGCGAACTCCGGCAGGTCGGGCACGGCGTCGGCGAGTGCCTTTTCCAGCACGGCCTTCGCGGCGGGGCCGGCGAGGTGGAGTTGCGCGAAGTCGGCGGTGCGGTCGGCCAGCTCGACGCGCTCCGAGATGAGGTAGCGGTCGAGGTACTTCAGCAGTTCGCCGCCGCGGCCGGGCGTCGTCTCGACCCACAGGGCGTGTTCGGTGCCGAGGCGGACGTGGTAGACCCACGCGGCGAACTGTACCTTCGCCCGCGGGTCGCAGAAGTACGCCTCGCAGCCGCCGCCGAGCGGCAGGTTCTTGATGTCGTTCGTGGACAGGTTGCCGAGGAACATCGGCGCGTCGTCGCCGCCGGCGACGAGCTTGCCGGTCGCGGAGCGGTCGAACAGCGCGGCGGATTCGAGCGCGGCGGCGTAGTCGGGGGTCATGTCGGGTTCCGTGTGTCAGCCCACCGTCACCATCGCCTTGTGCGCGTCGGCGATGACCGCGACGGCGTCCGCCGAGGCGGCCAGCCGCGCCGCCTCGGCGGGCGTGCGGAGCGGCGTGGCGAACAGCTCCTCGACCACGTCGTCGGGCAGGCCGCTCGCCAGGAACAGGCTCGCCCGTCGGGCCGCCCACGCCCACAGGGCACACGCCACGCGGTCCGGCGGGTTCAGCCGCGCCAGCTTCTTCGAGGCGCCTTCCGGGCCGTCGAGCGAGCGTAGGAGTGCCGCCCCCTCACCGAGCGCCGGCGCCGCGTCGCTCAGGACGGCGACGCGGCCGCCCTTCGACACGACCCGCGCGGCACACGCCGCCGCCTTCGCCAGGTCCAGGAAGCTGACGCGCTCCGGGCTGCCGGACACGGCCGCGATCACGGCCCCGACGCGCTCGGGGACGGTGCCGCGCCAGCGGGCGTCCTGCCGGCGCACGCCCTCGGCGGAACTGTCGAGCAGCCCCGCGACGACTTCCTGAACGGCGTCGCCCGCGCCTTCGATGACCTGCACGAGGAACGGCGTGCCGAGCAGCCACGCGACTTCCGTGGCTTCGGCCCGCAGGCCGGTCGGCTCGGCGTCGGGCGCGGCCTTCGCCTCAAGCTCGGGCGGCTCGACGGCTTCGCCCGACAGCCCGGGGAAGACCGCCGCCTCGGCGCCGGCGTAGCCGGTGAGCGGGTCGTACCCGCGGCCCGTGAGGATGATCGGCGCGTCGGCCTCGACCAGTGTGCGGTTCAGGTACACGCGCCGGCCGCCGCGGGTGGTGGCGAGGTAGGCGCGCCGCTTCTCGTCGGTCGGGTCGTGCGTCTCGGCGGTCAGGTCGGCGTACTCGTCCGGCAGGTCGTCGATCCACCCCTGCGGCGCGCCCGGCGGCGAAATGACGGTAACGGCCGCGGGCTCGATGCCAGCGGTGCGGAGGTGGTCGAGCAGCCCGGTAAGCAGTTCGGCCGCAGCCGGCAGGGCGGGGTCGAAGGCGACGGCGACGCGGTCGTCGGGCGTGAGGGCGCGGCGGAGCGGCTCGAACCCGAACGGCGCCTCGAGCGCGGCGCGCACGAGCTCGCGCGGCCCGGCCGTCGGCACCGACGGCACCGCTGCGGGGCGCACGGCGACGAGCTTGCCAGCGGGGATGTCGATGGTCCAGGTGCCGCGGCCGACGGGGAGGTCCATGGGGGCATTCTACCGGGCGGGGCAGTCTTCGGGAGTCGTTGGGAGTCTGCGGGAGTCGAGGAGTAAGAACCTGGCCTTACTCCTCGACTCCCGCAGACTCCCAACGACTCATCGCACCGGCGCCAGGATTTCCAACACTTCGACGGCCGGCCGGTCGCCGGTGTAGATGACGCCGAGGCGGCCGAACGTCTCACGACCGGGCGGGGCCGCGAACCAGTCGGCCATGCCGGCCGACAGCCGCACCCGCAGGTACCCCGCCGGCTCGATCCGCCGCAGCATGTCGTGCTCGATCAGCACCCGGCCGAGCGGCGTCTTGCCCTCGACGATGGCGTCGCGGACGGCCGGCGGGCATACCCCCAGGTCGATGCGAACGAGGCCGAACTGCACGACCCGGCCGCCGTCGCGCAGGGCTAGCAGAATCTTGCGGGCGTACTCGTCGCCGTCGCGGCGGCAGGCGAGGACGCGCACGTCCACGGGGCCGCCGTAGAACTCTTCCACCGTGACCGTCATGTGCTCGGTGTGGACGAGAAGCCGGTGGTACGGCTCGGGCACGTCCGCGGCCGACACGACCTCGGCCGCGGGGCGGTCGGGCGAGTCGGGGAACAGACGGTACAGGTGGTCGAGCGTGGGGCTACGGGTGAGCATCGGCGGCCCGGTACGGGCTGGGGAGGGCGGCAGGGGATACAGTCGGGGCGGGCGGGGGCTTACAGTCTTCCGCCGCTTGCGGCGTAGCGCCGCGGCGCTACGCCGCAAGCGGCGGAACCCATCACCCCGTCACGGCCCCCTCGGACGCCGACCGCACCAGCCTCGCGTACTTCGCCAGCACCCCGCGCTCGACGCGCAGCGGCGGCTTCACCCACGCGGCCCGGCGCGCCGCGAGCTCCGCGTCTGGCACGTTCAGCGTCAGCGCCTTGTTGTCGGCGTCGATCGTCACGCTGTCGCCGTCCTTCACCAGCGCGAGCGGGCCGCCCACCCACGCCTCCGGCGACACGTGACCCACCACCAGCCCGTGGGTGCCGCCGCTGAACCGGCCGTCGGTGATGAGCCCCACCACCTCGCCCAGGTCCTGCCCCATCAGGGCGCCGGTGATGCTCAGCATCTCGCGCATCCCCGGGCCGCCGACCGGCCCCTCGCCGCGGATCACGACCACGTCGCCGGCCACGATCTTCCGCGCCGAGATCGCCTGGAAGCACGCCTCCTCGCCGTCGAACACCTTCGCCGGCCCGGTGATGCTCCGCTGCTTCAGGCCGGCCACCTTCGCCACGGCGCCCTCCGGCGCGAGGTTGCCGTGCAGCACGACGATAATGCCGTGGTCGAACATCGGGGCGTCGAACGGCTTCACCACCGTCTGCGGCACCGCGAACACGCTCCGCACGTCGGCCAGGTTCTCGGCGATGGTCTTCCCCGTGACCGTCGGGCAGTCGCCGTGCAGGTAGCCGGCGTCGAGCAGCGCCCGCATCACGGCCGGGGTGCCGCCGGCCTTGTACAGGTCGTGCATCACGTACTTGCCGCCCGGCTTCAGGTCGGCCAGGTGCGGCACCTTCGCGCCGATGCGGTCGAAGTCGGCGAGCGTCCAGTCCACGCCGGCCTCGCGGGCGATGGCCATCAGGTGGAGCACGGCGTTCGTGCTGCCGCCGAGCGCCAGCACCAGGGTGTAGGCGTTCTCCAAACTCTTGCGGGTGATGAGGTCGCGCGGGCGGAGGTTGTTCTGGATGCACCCCACCAGCGCGCGGCCGGCGGCGAACGCCTCGCGCTCCTTGCCGGCACTCACGGCCGGCGTGCTCGCGCCGTGGGGGAGGCACAGGCCCAGCGCCTCGATCGCGCTGGCCATCGTGTTCGCGGTGTACATGCCGCCGCAGCTGCCGTGGCCGGGGCAGCTCTCGCACTCCACCTTCTTCAACTCCGCGGCGTCGATCTTGTTCGACTGCCGCTTCCCGACGGCCTCGAAGATGGACACGATGTCCACGTCCTCGCCGTGCGGCCCCACGCCCGGCAGGATGCTGCCGCCGTACACGAACACGCTCGGGATGTTCAGCCGGGCCATCGCCATGACGCAGCCGGGCATGTTCTTGTCGCACCCGCCGAAGGCCAGGAGGCCGTCGTGGTTCATCGCCCCGCACACCGTCTCGAGGCTGTCGGCGATGACCTCGCGGCTGACCAGCGAGTAGCGCATGCCGAGGTGGCCCATGCTGATGCCGTCGGACACGGTGGGGGCGCCGAACGTCTGCGGCACGCCGCCGGCGGCGCGGACGCCCTCGCGGCCCTTGAGCGCCAGCCGGTCGAGGTGCGCGTTGCACGGGGTGATGTCGCTGAACAGCGAGGCGACGCCGACCATCGGCTTGTCGAAGTCGTCGTCCTGGAAGCCGACGCCGCGGAGCATGGCCCGGTTGGGCGCCCGGCGGTCGCCGCCGGTGGTGGTCAGGCTCTTCCGCTCGAACGCCTCGGCCATGTCGTCGTCCCTTTCACCCGGAGAACGGTCGCGCGCCGCAGGACGCGCACGACCGGAAGAGTTGTTATCCCCGGAACCCGGTGTTGCGGCTACGGGCGGAGCGGTTTTGCCGGTGCGATAAGGGCTGCGGGGCGCGCGGAAAATTCCCACCGCGCGCTTTGCACGGCTCCGAAAGGTGATCTAGGTACTTGTCGTCCCCGCGAGACCATCACCCTCCGGTCGAGCGGACACCCCGAGTCCCTGAGCCCGAGGAGTTCGAGATGAAGAGCCTGACCCAGAGCCTGGTTTCGTTCCTGAAGAAGGAAGACGGCCCGACCGCGGTCGAGTACGCCGTGATGCTGGCCCTCATCATCGTGGTGTGCATCGCCGCCGTGACCACCCTCGGCAGCAACGCCAACAGCACGTTCAGCTTCGTCGGCTCGGCCATCAAGCCGACCAGCGGCAGCTAAGTGCCTGGCGGACCGTCGAAACCACACGCGAACCCCTGCCGACCTCGGCAGGGGTTCGGCGTTTACGGACCGTGGTACGCCACGCGTCGGTCGGCTGTCCATCTTCCCGACACCGCGCTCACGACATTGCCGGAAAAAATCGCCACTCCGCCGCGCACCAGTCGGAAGACGGTTCTACATCCTGGTAACGGACAACCGTCCGCCATCGTTCCGACCCCCGACCCACCCCACCCCGCCGGAGAGTGACATGCGCAAGGTGACCCAGACGCTGGTTTCGTTCCTGAAGAAGGAAGACGGCCCGACCGCGGTCGAGTACGCCGTGATGCTGGCCCTCATCATCGTGGTGTGCATCGCCGCCGTGACCACCCTCGGCAGCAACGCCAACAGCACGTTCAGCTTCGTCGGCTCGGCCATCGCCCCGCCGAGCGGCAGCTGAGTACCACCCGGTCGCCCGAGAGCCCACCGGCAACCCCGGTGGGCTTCGTCGTTGAATCAGCCCGCGTCGAGCAGCCGGCGGACGAGCTCGTCCAGGCCGCGGTCGGAGACGTGCTGGCTGGCGCTGTCCCAGACGAGGTCGCCGGCCCGGTCGAAGGCGACCTTGTGCGGGATGCCGCCGCGGAAGTGGAAGTGCTTGACGAAGTCGGCCCGCTCGTCGTTGTACTTCTTCCAGTGGTAGTTCGGGAACGCGGCCCCCTGGTCGCGGAGGAAGCCGATCACGGCCATGTCGTCCCGCGCCTTGTCGAGGCTGACGGACACGCACACCAGCCCGCGGTCTGCGTACCGGCGGTGGAGCTCGACGAAGTCCGGGAACGAGTCGCGGCACGGGCCGCACCACGTGGCCCAGAAGTCGACCAGCACCACCTTCCCCTTCTGCGCCTTGATGGCCGCGTCGAGGGTGGCGAAGGTGGCGTCGGTCACCTCGACCGGGCCGGCCGCCGGCCGCGGCGGCGCGGGGTTGCACCCGACCACGACCCCGGCCGCGACCGCCGCCAGCACCCACGTCCGCATCGCAGCCTCCGGTTACTTCTTGAGGAGCTCGGCGACCTTCGCCTCGACCTGCTCGGGCGTCGCGTCCGGGTTCGCGGCCGAGTCCCACACCCGCCGGCCGCCGCGGTCGAAGATCACCAGGTACGGCAGCAGCCGGGTGTCCTCGCCGAACGTCTTGTCCATCGCCGGGCTGTCGTCGGCCGGGTTGCGGAGCGTGACGTTGGGGAACGTCGCGCCCTGCTTGGTGAGGAACTCGAGCGCGGCGGCCCGGTCGTGGGTGCCGAGCTTCCCCATGTCCACGGACACGCACACGAGGCCGGCGGCGGCGTGCTTCTTGTGCATCGCCACGAGGTGCGGGAACTTCTTGACGCACGGCCCGCACCACGTTGCCCAGAAGTCCACGACCACGACCTTGTCCTTCTGCCCCGTCACCACGCTGACGAGCTCGTCGGCCGACACCTCGTTCAGCTCGACCGGCGGCGGGGCGAAGTTGCCGCGGTCGAACCGCCGGGTCGGCGGCGTGCCCGAGCCGGAACTGGGCGCCGGCGACCCGCCGCACCCGACCGCCAGCCCGGCGAGCACCGCCAGGATGATCGCACTCCGCATCACCGCTCCTCCGCGAGGTCCGGGTATTGTACGCGCCCGGTCAGTACCCCTTCGCCGCGCCCTCGATGCGGCGGTCGGCCGCGCCCAGGAACCGGCCCGTGACCGGGTCCACGCGGATGCTGTGCGCGTCGCCCTGCCGCCCCGGGCTGACCCGGTGCCCCAGGTTCGTCAGCTCCTGCACCAGGGCCGGGTGCGTCGAGAAGCCCTCGAACCGCGCCACGTCCGGGAACCACTGGTGGTGCCACCGCGGGGCGTCCACCGCCTCCTGGACCGGCATGTCGAACTCGAGCACGTTCAGCACCACGCACAGCGACGTGTTGATGATCGTCCGCCCGCCGGGGCTCCCGGTCAGCAGCACCGGCTTGCCGTCCTTCCGCACGATCACCGGCGTCTGCGAGCTCAGCATCCGCTTGCCGGGCGCCACGAGGTTCGCCGGCGTGCCGATCTGGCCGCTCTTCGTCGTCACGCCGGGCACCGGGTTGAAGTCGGTCATCTCGTTGTTGAGGATGTAGCCGCTCCCCTTCACGACCACGCGGCTGCCGAACGAGTGCTCCAGCGTGTACGTGTTGCTCACGGCCAGGCCGTCCTTGTCGATCACGCTGAAGTGGGTGGTGCTGTCCCCTTCCCCGGCCAGCGGGATTTCCGGCGCCACCTTCTCGCTCGGCGTCGCGGCCTTCATGTCGATCGTCGCGGCCAGCTTCTTCGCATACGCCTTCGTCGTCAGGTGCGGCGGAATGGTCGTGAAGTCGGGGTCGCCGAGGTGGCGGGCGCGGTCGGCGTAGCTCCGCTTCATCGTCTCGACGATCTGGTGGTTCGTCGCGGCCGACCACCGGCCCTGCTTCTTCAGGTCGAAGTTCTCCAGCACGTTGAGCATCAGACAGATGCCGACGCCGCCCGACGACGGCGGCGGCGGGCCGTACACGTCGTAGCCGCGGTAGTTGGTCGTGACCGGCGTCCGCTCCTTCGCCTGGTACTTGGCGATGTCGTCCTTCGTCATGATGCCGTTGCCGGCCTTCATCTCGGCGGCAAGCTTGTCGGCGGGGTCGCCGGTGTAGAACTCGTCGGCCCCTTTCTCCGCGATCAGCCGCAGGGTGCGGCCGAGGTCCGGCAGCTTCATCGTGTCGCCGGGGCGCCAGTAGCCACCGCCCGGCTTGTCGTAGACGCGGTGGAACTCGGCGTTCGTCGTGGTCGGGCTGGCGAGCACCCAGCCGATGCTCCACGACAGGCCGTCCGTCACGGTGAAGCCCTTCTCGGCCAGCTCCACGGCCGGCATCACCACGTCCTTCCACGGCAGCTTGCCGTACTTCTTGTGGGCGAGGCCCAGCCCGCGGACGGTGCCCGGAACGCCGGACGCCTTGTGACTGAAGGCGCTCACGGTGCCGTCGGCGAACAGCTTCGGCCCGGCGGCGGCGGGGGCGGTCTCGCGGTACTCGACGCACGTCGGCGCCTGCCCCGGGGGCGCGATCATCATGAACCCGCCGCCGCCGAGGTTGCCCGCCTCCGGCCACGTCACCGCCATCGCCAGCGCCACGGCGACCGCGGCGTCGACGGCGTTGCCGCCCTTCTTGAGGATGGCCACGCCCACGTCGGCCGCGGGCGGCGACACGCACACGACCATGCCATTCGTCGCCTCGGTGGCGACGCGCGGCGCCGGCGGCTGGGCCGCGCCGGGGATGGCGACGAGGAGCAGGAGCAGAACGGGGGCGAGGCGCATGAGAGGGGCTCCGTGGAAAGCGATTTACCCGGCGAGCCGGGAGCGTGAGCGACCGGAGTCCGACGCGGTACGAGATGCGTCGGACTCCGGTCGCTCACGCTCCCGGCTCGCCAAGACGCACTCACCCCGCCCGCAGCGCCGCCGAGTCGGCGACGCCGAGGTTGCTGTAGATCTGCCGGGTCGCGTCCGACTTGTTGAGCGTGTAGAAGTGGATGCCGCGGACGCCGTTGTGCAGCAGGTCGGCGCACTGCTCGGTGGCCCAGCTCACGCCCACCCGGCTCACCGCCTCGTCGTCGGCGCACCGGCCGACGGCCCGCAGCAGCTTCGCCGGAATCTTGGCCCCGAGCGCCAGCTCGGCCATCCGCACCATGCCCGCCTTCGAGCCAATCGGCATGATGCCGACCACGATCGGCACCGTGATGCCGGCCAGCTCGCACCGCTCGCGGAAGTCGTAGAAGTCGCGGTTGTCGAAGAACAGTTGCGTGCAGATGTAGTCGGCGCCGGCGTCCACCTTGGCCTTGAGGTAGTCCATCTCCTTGAGCCGGTTCGGGCAGCCGGGGTGCCCCTCGGGGAAGCCGGCGACGCCGACCCCGAACCCGCGCCGGTCGGGGGCGTTCGGCCGGCTGCGGATGAACCTCACCAGCTGCTCGGCGTACTGGAAGGCGTCGTCCTCGCGCTTGTAGCCGACCACCGTCTTGGGCGGGTCGCCGCCGAGGGCCAGCACGTTCTTGATGCCGCTGGCCGCGTACCGGTCGAGGATCGCGGTCATCTCGTCGAGCGAGTGGCACACGCACGTCAGGTGCGACACCGCGGTGAGGCTCGTTTCCTTCTGGATGCGCACGACCAGATCGTGGGTGCGGTCGCGGGTGGAGCCGCCGGCCCCGTAGGTGACGGACACGAACGACGGCTGCAGCTCTTGCAGCGTGGCGATGTTGCGGAACAGTTCGTCGCTGGCCTCGTCGGTTTTCGGGGGGAAGAACTCGAAGCTGAACGTGGTGCGGTGCTGGGCGAAGATGTCCCGAATGTGCATGGCGGCGGTCCGTGCGCGGGGGTGCGTGTGGGGGGAGTTATACCAGAACGACGGCGCCGCGGGGGAGGGGGAAGTTAGGTTGCCGCTTGCGGCTTCGCGCTGGGCGACGCGAAGCCGCAAGCGGCAACCGAGCTTACCGCACCTCCGGCAGCAGCGCCGGCACCCGCGGCACCACCGACCCCGCCGCCGGCGCCAGCCGCACGCCGGTTGCCGGCTCGGTGCCGAGCCGCGGCTCGCGCGCCAGCCGGTCGAACTGGAACGTCCGCGAGCCGCCCGCGTCCCACGTCAGTGTGAACGCCTGCGCCCCGGACCGCACCGGCAACTCCGCCCGCAGCGCGTCGCCGGGGCGATAGGTGAACGGCGGCGCGGCGCCGAAGGTGTACGCTGTCGTGAGGTCGCGCGGCACCGGCTCGCCGACCGGCGCGAACGTCCGCACCACCGGCTCGCCGCCGGCCCGCGGCGTCACCGTAACCGTCAACGGGCCGGCGGGCACCAGCGGCGGGTTCCGCAGCACCAGCGGGATGGTGAGCTCCGCGCCGCGCAGGTCGAACGCGAACTCGGGCGCCCGCAGGAACGCCGCCAGCCCCGCGACTGGGTCGCCTGCGGCGCGCTCCTCCAGCTTCGCCAGCACGTGCAACAATCGGCCCCACTCCGCGAACGGCGGCGCCGACAAGCCCTCGGCGGCACGCGCCCAACCGGCCGGCGTGTCGTCGCCGTTCAGCCGCGCCGCCACGAGGGTGCGAACCGCCGCGGCGCCGCTGGCGAACGACTCGCGCACGCGGCCCGCCAGCACCGACCGCGCCGGGTCGGGGAAGCCGCTCAGCTCCCACTCGGGGTAGCCGCTCACGTCCGCGGGGTAGAGTTCGCCGCCGCGCGGGAAGCGCGTCCGCAGCTCGGCCAGTTGGCCGGCGGGGAACGCGGTCGCGTCGAGGCCGCTGCCCGGCGGCGGGATGAGCAGCGGGCGGCGCTCGGCGCTCGGCGTGAGGGCGAGGGCGTCGGCCAGGTCGCGGAGGTGGAGCAGCCGGCCGCGGGCGTACTCCCAGTCGCGGCGGGCCTGGTACACGCGGTCGTACTCGAACGGCACCCGGTACGTCACCGCGTCGCGCCCCGGCAGTGCCTCGCTCCCGGGCAGCGGCGACCCCAGCGCGAACGGCGGCTGCGTGCCGGCGTCCGCCAGCCGGTTCACGCGGTCGCGCCAGTCGCCGGCGAACGAACCGGTCAGCGTCAGCGCCGTCGCCTGGTTCAGGAGGCCGCGGTACCAGTCGTGCCACGCGGCCTCCGCGCCGCGGATGCTCGCCGCGTCGGCGAGCCACTTGTCGCGCAGCCTCGCCGCCTCGGTGTCGCCCCAGGTGTACTCCGCGGGCAGGGCCAGCTCGCCGGCCAGCTTCGCGCGGACGCGTTCCAGTTCGTCCAGCGTCCGCGCCTCGGACGGGGCCGGCTGCGCGGCCAGCTTCGCCCGGTACGCCTGGTAGTCGTCCACCTCGCGCAGCCGGCCCTCGACGAAGGCTTGCAGGTCGGCCGGCAGCGCGAAGAAGCCGGGGTCGGCGCGGTACGACGCGAGGAGCCGCTTGTTCCGCGTCGCGGTCGGCTCGGCGAGCCGGACCGCCGCCGCGGGCTCGCCGCGGGCGTACAGCTTCACCCGCTCGGGCAGCTGCGGGTCGGCCGTCGCCGGCGCGAACACCGTGACCGCGACGGCACCCGCGAGCAGCGCCAGCACGCCGGCCGCGACCGCCCACACGGTGTGCCGCAGGCGCGTGTCGGACGCGCGGGCGCGGGTCCGGTGCGCGGCGGCGGCGCGGAAGGCGTCGTGGAACAGCTCGGCGACGCCGAACGGCTCGGCCTCGGGCTTCGGGGCGTCGGCCAGCGGCGGGCGGCGGACGGCGGTGGCGTAGTCCTCCACGTCCACGCTGCCGAACGGCAGGGACGACGAGCCGTGCCCCTCGAACGGCAGCTGGTCGTCCACGAACTCCTCGAACTGCCGCCGCACCTTGGCCAGGTGCCAGCGCACCTCGGCCTCCCACGTCGCGGTGGTGTCGCCGGGCTTCGCCAGCAGGTCGCAGCGTGTGAGCACGACGAACACCGGCAGCCCGCCGACCTCGCGGTCGCGCAGCCGCCGGCCGTGGACCTGTTCGAGGAAGAACAGGAAGTCCTCGAACCGCTCCGCCCGGTCGTCGTCGTTCAGGGTGGCGTCGATGACGAGCACGAGCAGGTCGGAGCCGAGTACGGCCCGCGCCACGGTGCCGGTGACGCGGCGGGCCTCGAGCGCGTCGGCGGCCTTGAGCAGCGCCGTGGACGCCCGGCCGTCACAGTCGATCAGCACGAAGTCGGTGGGCTCGGGGGTGCGGTACTGGACGCGGAAGGTGTTGACCTCGGTGCCCGCGGCCTTGAGGTTGCCGTCGGCGTAGACGGCGGCGCGGACCGGTTCGAGGTGGCCGGTGAGGTCGGCGACGGTGCCGCCGAGCGCGGCGGGCTGGGCGTCGGAGGCGCGGAGGAGGGCGCCGAGGAGGTGCGTCTTCCCGGACCCGGGGTGGCCGAACAGGAGGATTTGCGGCGGCGCGAGCATGGGGTAGCCCTTCAAATCCGAATTTAACCACAGAGTCACAGAGGGCACAGAGGGAAGACAGAAAACCGAGTGAAGACGGGAATTTGTTTTCAAACCCTGCTTCGTCTCTGTCTTCTGTCTTTCCGCTGTGCCCTCTGTGACTCTGTGGTTAACCCTGCATTTCTCGCTACCTCGTCCCCGTGCCCAGCACCACCCGCACGCCGGCGCGATCGGCCCACTCGGTCACCTGCGACACGGTGCGACTCCGCTCGTCGGCGGCGCGGGTGCGGTCGGCCGGGTACACCACCACCAGCAGCACCTGCGCCCCCGCCGCGTCGCGCTTCTTCGCCTCCACCGCCGCCTTCACCTCGTCGAACGTCTTCAGCACCGGCTCGTCGCCGACGTAGTAGAACCGCCCGCCGGCCGGCTGCGCCGCGTCCCCGCCGAGGAACGTCACCCGCACCTGCGGCGTGCTGGCGTCCACCTCCGCCGGCTTCGGCGGGTCCACCTTCACCGGCGGCCGCTTGTCGTCCGCTTTCGGCGGGTCGCCCTTCCCCGTCGAGTCCGTCGGCGAGCCGCTCCCCTTCCCGACGCCGTCGCCGCTGCCGCCGCCGGTGCCGCGGTCCTTGAACACGATCCAGAACACGAGTACGGCGAGCGCGATGCCGCAGACGATCCGCAGGAGCTTCCTGGCCGGCTCGGGCGACGGCTTCTTGAACACCCACTTGTCGACGGCCCAGCCGAGGACGCCGCCGCCGGCGTAGCCGACGACGTACCCGCCGGCGACGGCGAGGCAGCCGAGGGCGAACTCCTCGAGCCAGTTCCCCCCGCCGGCGAAGAACAGCGGTGTCGCCGCGAACATTGGCGCCTCACGGAATGTCGAACCCGTACGGCACGTCCTGGAACCACGCCCGGTACGTCTCGACGTTCGCCCGCGTGGGGTAGCCCGACGCCCGCCGCGGGTACATGATCAGGAAGTACGTGTCCTTCTCGCCGGCCAGCCGCTTCTGGTACGCGATCAGCTGCTCGGCCTGCGCCTGCCCCGCCACCTCCTGCCGGCCGGGGGCGTAGTAGTACAGCTTACCCGTGTCCGGGTCGATCTCCAGCACGCGAACGACGAGCCGCTCGCCGCGGTCCTTCTGGAACCGGTCGAGCCGCCGCTGCGCCTCGTCGCGCTCCTTCTGCGTCGCCGCCAGCTGCTTCCGCAGCTCGGCCACGTCCGTGGGCAACTCGGGTGCCTTCGGCGCGGGCTTCGTGTCGTCGTCGGCGGCGGGGGAGCTGACGAACGGCATCAGCAGGAAGATGCAGAACAGCAGGATGAGCACGTCGATGAGCGGGATGAAGAACCGGGTGACGGACCGGCGCGGCGGGGTGATCACGCCACCTCCTCCGCGGCCGGCGGCTGCGGCGTCGGGTAGCCGGCCAGCGCGCGAATCAGGTCGCGGCCGACGCCGACGACCCACGTCGGGAGGATGTTCATCAGCGCCATGAACAGCCCGCTGCCGGTGGCGGTGATGGCCGGGGCGTACTTGCGGATGATGTCCTGCGGCGTCGGGTTCGAGCCGGGGGTGAACGAGCTGAACGTCTGGAGGATGGCGGCGACGGTGCCGATGAGGCCGAGCAGCGGGAACCACTCGGCGGCCTGCGCCAGGTGACTCAGCCAGCGGTCGGCGGCGGGGTCGAAGTCGCCGGCCGTCTGGCTCCACCGGAGGGCGCGCCAGGCGAAGATCAGCTGCACGACCAGCAGCGTGAACCCGAGCGCGATGATGATCCAGTCGATGCCCGATTCCTGGGCGCGGGCGAGGTAGTCGCGGCGGGCGTCGGCGGGGATGGCGGCGAAGACGAGCGCCCCGGCCAGCGGCGGCACGGCGCAGAACGCCGCCGGCAGGACGTGGTGGATCCAGAACCGGCGCACGTATTACTCCTACTCGGACCCGCTCAACCAGTCGGGCAGCGCTTGCAAGCGCCCGTCGCGGCCGACGCACGCCAGCGTGCTCGTCGCCTCGCAGATCACGGCACCGTCCCGCACCACCTCGTACCGGTGCTCCAGCCGCACCGGGCTGGCCCTCGTCACCGTCGTGCGGATGGTCAGCACGTCGTCGTAGTGCGCCGGCAGGCGGTAGCGCACCTCCAGCTTCGCCACCACCAGGAAGAACCCGGCGTCCTCCAGGTCCTTGTACGTCTTGCCGGCGTCGCGCAGGAGCTCCGTGCGGGCCTGCTCGAAGTACACGAGGTAGTTCGCGTGGTGGAGCAGGCCCATGCGGTCCGTCTCGGCGTACCGCACCCGGATCTTCACCTCGCCGGTCTGCATGTCGTTCGCCACGTTACCGGATGAACCCGACGCGGTTGTGCGGCCACGCCGGCCAGAACACGAACACCGCCTTCCCCAGCATCAGCCGCTCCGGCACCACGCCCCACGACCGGCTGTCCGAGCTGTGGGCGCTGTTGTCCCCCAAACACAGGTAGTGACCCGGCTGCACGTAGTACAGGTCCGCCCCGCTGGCGTGGCCGCCGAACCGCGTGTAGTAAATGTCGCGCATCAGTTTCAGCCCGCGCACCGTCACCCCGCCCTTCGCGCCGACGCTCGCCGGGGCCGCCACGTCGTTCTCCTCCGTCCAGCCCTCCTTGTCCTCCTGCCCGGCCGCCACCGTGCTCGCCGGCGGGTAGTCGGCGTCGGTGCCGAAGTCGATCCGCTTGCCGTCCACCCACACCCACAGCCGGGCGTCCACGTTGGCGAACCGGAGCTTGTACTTTCCCGCCGTGATCTTCGTCGGCCGCTTGCCGAACGACTTGCCCGCCGGCCCGGTCGAGACGAGTTCCACCTCGCCGCCGGCGAACCGGGCCTGGAACCGCGTCTGCCCGCGGCTCACCTCCAGCACCACCTCGGCGCCGGCCTGCACGTCGGCCTCGCACTCCAGGATCAGGTCGCCGACCCACGTCGTGTCCTGCGCCGACCGGTTGCCGCGCCGCTCGTGCGGCAGGGTCGTGGTCGGGTCGACGTCCAGGCCGTCGTTGTACCCCAGGAAGTTGTCCACCGGCCCGGCGGTCAGCGTCTCGAACGGGTCGGTCTGGTTCGGCCGCCAGTCGCCCCACGTCCAGTACTCGCCGGTCCGCTGCCAGTCGCCGACCTCCTTGCCGGCGTCGTCCTTCTTCTTCTCGCGCTTCCACACGAGGTGCTGGTAGCGGATGAAGTCGAGGCTGTCGGCGGTGTGGCCGAACGCCTTCGGCTGGCTCGGGTTGTCGCCGTTCCACTTGCCGGTCGCCTCGGGGCGCGAGAACCAGCGCGGCGGCGTCTTCCCGGCGAGGTCCGGCGGCTGGTGGTCGTTGTCCCACACGACGCGGGCGCGGGCCAGCACTTGCTCCTCGGTCGGCCGCAGGATCTCGAACCCGCCGTTGCCGGGGGCGAACCCGGTCTGCCGGCTCTTCTCGAAGAAGTCCACGGCCTGGTCGTTGTTCGGGTAGCGGAAGTCGGTGGTCTGCGTGGACTCGCCGCCGCGCCACAGGTCGTTGGGGTCGTCCGGCCGCGGGTACAGGGGGTTGCCGCTGGCGTCCTTCGCGTCCGGCGGGTAGGTGAGGGTGGTGGTGGCGTACAGGTCGCCGCGGTGGATGCCCACGGTCTCGCCGCCGAAGGCCATACACCGCTTGATGTAGTTGGCCGCCTCCCACTTCTCCTGCGGGGCGCGCGGGAACTTGAACACGACCACGTCGCCGCGGGTCGGGCGGCCGGTGCCGTTGAAGTGGTAGATGGGCTTGAGCACCAGCACCCGGTCGCCGGTGCGCGGCTCGGGGACCGGCTTCAGGTCGGCGACGCGGCCGTGGTACCGGCAGTTCGGGCAGCAGTACCCGGCGGCGACGAGCTTGCGGCCGCTCCCCTGCTGGCCCTGCACCTCGTCGTGGGCGTTCATCGGGAACTCGTGCCCGCACTTCCCGCAGGTGATGATCTTCTGGATGCCGTACAGCGTCTCGGCCATCGACCCGGTGGGGATGACGAACGCCTCGGTGACGAACAGCTTGAGCAGCAGCACCAGCACGACGACGAAGACGATGGTCTCGACCGCCTCGCGGGTGTGGTCGCGCGGCGGGGCGGGGGGCTTCGTCTTGGGGTCGGCGGGGGCCATCACGGTCTCGCGGGGGACGGTCGGGGGACCGTGGGTATTCGCCGGCGGGGGCCACGGATTGGCCGCTTGCGGCTTGGCGGCGTAGACACCGCTGTGCCGCAAGCAGCCAAACAATTAGTGCAGCCACCTCAACCTGGCCCAGTCGAGCGTCTGGAACACCCGCTCCTGGCCGCCGGCGGTCACCCGGCCGGGCCGCAGCGGCTGGTGGACCAGAATCGGTTTACCGAGAAAGTCGCCCGCCGGCACGCCCGGGTGCGGCCACTCCCGGCTGTCCTGCGAGTTGCCGCTGTTGTCGCCGAGCACGAAGAACTCGTCGGCCCCCAGCCGGGCCGGGACGCGGGTGCCGTGCCGGCCGGCGTTCGTGTAGTGGATGTCGCGGAACAGCTGCACCCGCGTCACCACCAGCTTGCACCCGCGCGCCCCGAGCTGGAACGGCCGCCGCACCTCGCCGCGCTTCGCCTCCGCCGGCAGGTCCGCGGGCGGCAGCACGACCCGCCGGTCCACGGCGAGCGTGGCGCGGCGGTCGACGAAGGCGAACTCCACGGTGTAGCTCTTGCCCGGCTCCAGCCCCACCCCGCGCGACGCCGACAGGCCGCCGAGCTTGTCGTGGCTCAGCGCCGCCTTCCCCTCCGCCCGCGGGCCGACCGACACTTCCGCCGCCACCGCGTCCGTGCCGTCGAACAGCCGCAGGGCCAGCGTCGCGCCGGGCTGCGCCTCCTGGACCACGATGTCGCAGCGGGCGGAAAAATCGTGCGCGGCGTAGACGTTGCTGCGCGAGCGGGTGCCGCCGTCGTAGCCGTTGTCGGACGTGACCACGTCGCCGTTCGGGTCCGGGTTGTCGAGGTTGACGTGCCGGTATTCGAGCCGCACCTCGGCCTGCGGGGAGGCGGCCGCGTCGAGAATCAGTTGGCCGTTGTTCAGCACGCCGGCGTCGGCGGGGGCGGCGGGCGGGCCGTTCGGCGGGAGCCGGCCGTCGCGGTCGGGCGGGTAGACGTACCAGCGCGGCCCCCACCCGCCGGGCGGCGCGAACGCCAGGTCGAACACCCGCAGTTGCGTCTCGCGCACCTCGGCGAGCGCCTTCCGCAGCAGACCGCCGTCGGCGTACACCTCGCCGTCCTGAATCGTGATCTCCTCGCCGGGCAGGCCGAGGACGCGCTTCACGTACGCCTTGTACTGGTCGGCGGCACAGCGGAACACGGCCACCTCCCAGCGGCGCGGCCGGCGGTGCGTGTACACGAGCTTGTCCACGAGGACGCGGTCGCCGTTGACCGCGGGGGCGTCGGCGAGGTTCTGCTTCTTGCCGCAGTTGGGGCAGGGAATGTCGGCGTTGTGGCCGGCGCGCTCGCCGTTGGTGGGGAGGCCGACGCGGACGGGCGCGCCGCAGCGGGGGCAGTCGGCCTGGCGGTGGTTCCCCATGAGGGTGGGGGCCATGCTGCCGGTGGGGACGCCGAACGGCTCGGCGACGACAACGCGGAACAGGACGAACCCGCACAGCACGAGCGCGGCGAGGTTGGCGAGCCCGCGCAGGTGCGACGGGCGCGGCGGTGGGCGGGAAGTCGGCGGCTCGTCGGGGGGTAGTTCGAGGGGGGCGTCGCTCATCGTGATCCCACGCCCCGGAACAGAAGCAGAAGCAAAATCCGGATTAACCACAGAGTCACAGAGAGCACAGAGGGAAGACCAAAGCCGAGGAAGAACGAAAACTGTGATTTCAAACCATGGGTTGTCTCGGTTTTCTGTTTTCCTCTGTGCTCTCTGTGACTCTGTGGTTAATCCCGGTTTCCTGCTTCCCCCGCTACTCGTCCTGCTCCAGCACCGCCAGGAACGCCTCCTGCGGCACCTCCACCTGGCCGATCTGCTTCATCCGCTTCTTCCCCTCGGCCTGCTTCGACCACAGCTTCCGCTTGCGGGTGATGTCGCCGCCGTAGCACTTCGCGGTCACGTTCTTCCGCATCGCCGCGATGTTCTCGCGGGCTACCACCCGCGCCCCGATCGCCGCCTGCAAGGCCACCTCGAACAGGTGCCGGTCGATCTCCTCGCGCAGCTTCTTCAGGATCAGCCGGCCGCGCCGCTCGGCGCTCGACCGGTGGACCACCACCGAGAGCGCGTCCACCTTCTGGCCGTGCACGAGGATGTCCATCTTCACCAGGTCCGCGGCGCGGAAGCCGAGCACCTCGTAGTCCATCGTGCCGTAGCCGTGCGTGACGCTCTTGAGCTTGTCGTACAGGTCATAGATCACCTCCCCGAGCGGCATCTCGTACACGAGGATGACGCGCTGCTTGCTCAGGTACTCGGTGCGGACGAACGTGCCGCGGCGGTCGGTACACATCCCCATCAGGGCGCCGATGTTCTCGGCCGGGATCAGGAAGCTGATCTTCACGATCGGCTCGCGGAACTCCTCGATCAGCCCCGCGTCCGGCACGTCCTGCGGGCCGTGGACGGTGACGACGGTGCCGTCCCGCTTCAGCACCTCGAACGTCACGTTCGGCGCGGTTTGAACCAGGTTCAGCTCGCTGTCGCGCTCGAGCCGCTGCTGGATGATCTCGCGGTGCAGCATCCCCAGGAAGCCGCAGCGGAAGCCGAACCCGAGGCCGTCCGACACTTCGGGCGTGAACGTGAACGACGAGTCGTTCAGCTTCAACTTGCCGAGCGCCTCGCGGAGGTCTTCGAACTCGTTGTTGTTGACCGGGAACAGGCCGGAGTACACCATCGGCTTCGGCTCCTTGTACCCGGCCAGCGGTTCGGCCGTGGGGTGGAGCGCGTCGGTCACCGTGTCGCCGATGTTGACGTTGTCGATGTTCTTGATGTTGGCGGTGAAGTAGCCGACCATGCCGGCGCCGATCTCGTCGATCTTCGTCATCTCGGGGCGGAACTGCCCCATGTCGGTGACGACGTACTCGCGGCCGGTCCGCATGAGCTTGATGCGCTGGCCGATCTTCAGGTTGCCGTCCATCATGCGGACGTAGACGACGACGCCCTTGTAGGTGTCGAAGTGGCTGTTGTAGATGAGCGCCTTGAGCGGCGCCGCCGGGTCGCCGGCCGGCGGCGGCACGCGGTCGATGATGGCGGTGAGCAACTCGTCCACGCCGACGCCGGTCTTGCCGCTGACGCGGAGCACGTCGTCGGGGTCGATCATCAGCGCCTGTTCCATCTCGCCGATGACGAAGTCGGGCCGGGCGTGCGGCAGGTCGATCTTGTTGAGGATCGGGATAATCTTCAGCTGAGCGTCCATCGCCAGGAAGCCGTTGGCGACGGTCTGGGCCTGCACCCCCTGGAAGGCGTCGGCCAGGAGGATGGCCCCCTCACAGGCGGCGAGGCTGCGCGACACCTCGTAGTTGAAGTCCACGTGGCCGGGGGTGTCGATCAGGTTCAGTTCGTACTTCTGACCCTGGTGTTCGTGATAAATGGTGACCGGGTGCATGCGGATGGTGATGCCGCGCTCGCGCTCCAGGTCCATGCTGTCGAGCGTCTGGGCCTTGATGTCGCGTTCCGAGACGGCCCCGGTTTTGAGGAGGAACTGGTCGGCCAGGGTCGATTTCCCGTGGTCGATGTGGGCGATGATGCAGAAGTTGCGGATGAGCGCGGTCGGGGTCGGCATGATGGGGGTATCGTAGCAGCGTTCGGAGAGCAGGGGTAGGGCGCGGGAGCGTCCGGAGGAGCCGGCGGCCGTAAGGCCGCGGGCGCGGAGGGGTTCGGGTTCACGTTCGGGGCGGGGTTCGCGGGGACGAACTTTTTTATGAGTCGGTGACATGTTTCCGCGCATCGACCCCCCTCGGCCGGAAACAATGATTCCGGCGAGAGCGTGGGTTGGGGTTGACTCCGCGGCGCGGGCCGGTATTGGGGCGGCACTATGAAAACCACACTCGGCCTAGCCGCCGCCGCGGCCGTGCTCGCGGCGGTCGGGGCGGCGTACACGCAACCCGCCCCCGACCGGCCGGCGCTGCCGCCGGTCGTGCTCGACCCCGGCATCCGACTGCCGGCCCCGGCCCCGGCCGACATGGTGCCGCCGCCGGCGCTTCCGGCCGTGCCGCCGCCGCCGAAGGTGGAGTTGCCGCCGCTGCCGGTGGTGACCCCGGCGCCGCTGCCGGTGCCGATGCCCATCGTGCCCGCGGCGAAGGCCGAGCCGACGAAGCTGCCCGCGGTGCCGCCGCCGCCGGTGATTCCCCTTCCCGCCGTGCCGGCGCCGGTCGCCCAGCCCGCGCCGCTTCCGCCGCCGGCCGCGCTGCCGAAGGTACCGCCGCCGGTCGCGCAGCCGCTGCCGCTTCCGCCGCCGGCCGCGCTGCCGAAGGTGCCGCCGCCGGTCGCGCAGCCTCTGCCGCCGCCGCTGGCCGTCACGCCCACGACGCCGCCGACGAACGGGGGCGTGGTCGTGCTGCAGGACGGCAAGGTCGTGGAGGGCCACGTCAGCCGGGCGGAGGGGAAGGTGATCGTGCGGCGGGCGTCGGTCGACCAGAAGTTCCCGACGGAGCAGGTGAAGTACGTGGCGGGGAGCAAGGACGAGGCGTACCGCCTGACGCTGAAGGACACCAAGGCCGACGACGCGGCCGCCCGGCTGCGGCTGGCCCGGTGGTGCATGTACAACGGGATGCGCGAGAACGCCCTGACCGAGGCGAAGGAGGTCGTGCGACTCGAGCCCGCGAACCGCACCGCGGCGACGCTGGTGCGGACGCTTGAGGAGTCGCTGAAGCTGTACCCCGGCGACGGCACCACCCGCGTGTCGGCGCCCGCGCCGACGCCGGCGCTGCCCGCGGTTCCGCCGCCGCCGGTGACGACGGTGCCCGAGCCGGACGTGGCCCCGGAGGCAGCGGTGGCGTTCGGCCCGCGCGTGCAGCCGGTGCTGATGAACCAGTGCGCCACCTGCCACGCCAGTTCCACGCACACGAGCGCGTTCAAGCTGACGGCGGTGCCGTCGAACGAGGTGAACGCCGCGGCGACGCGGGCGAACCTGCGGGCGGCCGCGGCCCAGGTGAAGAAGACGGAGCCGGCCGCGAGCCCACTGCTGCTGAAGGCGGTGACGGCGCACGGCGGCCAGGTGACGCCGGCGTTCGTGGACCGCGAGGCGGCCGCGTTCCGGATGTTGCAGGCGTGGGCGTTCCTGTCGGTGGGCGAGTTGGCCCCGCCGGTCGCCGCCGCGCCGCCGGTGGCGGCCCCGGTGCTGCCGCCGGCGCCGGTGTCGGACGTGCGGCCGACGCTGCCGCCGCCGCCGCCGCCCGTGCCCGCCCCGGCGCCGACGGTTCCGGCCCCGCCCGCAATCCCGCCGGCCGAGGGGAGCATCCCCCCGATCCCGCCGGCGAGCGACAACCCCGGCTTCGGCCGGACCGCCCCGCCGCCGATCCCGGTGGTGCCGGCGAAGGACGAGTTCGACCCGGACAACTTCAACCGCCCCGGGCCAGGCCGCTGAGTCGAGTTGCCGCTTGCGGCTTCGCGTCGCCCGACACGAAGCCGCGAGCGGTGGTCAGTCTGTCACGTCGAACACCACCAGACTCCCCGCCAGGATCGCGACCGGCTTTTGCTCCCGCAGCGCGGCATACGTGTCGGGGTCGGGCAGGTACAGCCCGCGCAGGTGGTTCACGCTCACGACCACGAACCGCCGCCCCGGCGGCAGCACGACATCGCTCGGCGGCCCGACGCGGCCGTACCCCGGCAGCGCCTCGTAGCGGATGCCATAGGCTTCGGGCCGGTCGGTGCCGAAGTAGCCGAGTTGCACCGCGGCCACGCCGTTCGCCGCCATCCAGTCGCGCAGAGCGGGCAGCCCCTGCCCCCAGTCGGCGTTCGAGTCCGCAAGGTAGCGCGTGCCATTGCCGCCGGCCAGCTCGTTGAAGTACGCCAGCGGGTACGGCTCCGCCTGCCGCGCCGCCACCGCTGCCCACACCAGGGCCGCGACCGCGACACAATTCCCGCGCCCCGCCACGAGCCGGCCGGCGATCACGTACAGGAACGGGATCGCCGGCAGGACCACCCGCACGCCCAGATCGACCCGCGACCACGACGCGACCGCGACGAACGCCAGCGGCGGTACCACGAGCCACGTCACCCGCCACGCCCCGGACGCGAGTCCGCCGGCGCTGCCGAGCAGCAGCCCGAGCGGCAGCTTCAGCGCGACCGCCACGAGGAAGTAGTGCAGCCACCCGGTGCGCGACAGCTCACCGCACAGGTACATGACGCCGTCGCCGTGCTGCGCCCGCGTGAGCTGGAACTTCAGCCCGCGGCCCCACTCGCCGAAGTGGACGAAGCCGTAGGTCGCGGCCAGCGTCACGAACGCGATCAGGCCCAGCCGGAACGCCAGGTCGAGCGCCGGCCCGAGGCGCTTCCCCGTGTCCGGCGCTCCTGTCAGCGCCAGCCGACCGCCGCGCAGCAGCACGACCACCCCCGCGAGCCCGAGCGCCCCCACCATCCCCAGCGCCGACAGCTTCGACCCCAGCATCAGCCCCAGGCTCATCCCCGCGCCGACCAGCAAGCCACGCGACGGCTTCGTGGCGTACTCCCACAGCAGGTACGCCGACAGCAGCGCGAAGAACGTCAGCCCCACGTCGGTGCTCAGGACGCACGCCAGCGACACGAGCGTCGGGTCGGTGGCGGCGAAAGCCACGGCCGCGACGCCGGCCAGCCGCGAATCCCACAGTCGGTACGCCCACCACCCGGCGAGGAGCGCCACGCCGGCGCCGAGGGCCAAGTTCATCCGCCGCGGCGCGGCCAGGAAGTCGGGGTACGTCACGCCCGGGGCGTAGCCCCACGCCAGCGCCACCTGCCAGTGGTCGTTCGTGTCGCGGGCCAACTGCCGCGGGAACTCGGGCGCGTCGCCCACGAGCAGCGGGAGCGCCCACCACAGCTTCAGCAGCGGCGGGTGTTCGGGGTTCAGCGCGAAGTCGCCGGCCACCCAGTAGCCGAAGCCGGCGGCGAGGTGCGCGACCTCGTCGAAGGTGGGGCCGTTGGCGGCGATGGCGCGCTCGCCCTGCCGCCAGAACCCGGCGACGAGCCCGGCCGCGGCGAGGAGGGCGAGTGCGTTACGGGTCACGGCGGCTCCGGGGTGCGTACCCGCAGTGTAGAACAGGTCCGCCGCCGGTTCGGCGCTTGCTCCGGCTCTCGGGTCGTGGTACAAGCGTAGATAACCCGCCTGAATCCGGGGGCTGACGCCCCCGGCTCGCCAGAGATTCCCGCCCGTGACCGCCCGGCTCGCTGCCATTCTCGCGCTGATCGCGCTGCCGTCCGCGGCCCGGCCCGCCGACGCGCCCGCGTTCCACTTCGAGAACGACATCCTCCCCGTCCTCGGCCGCTACGGGTGCAGCTCGTCCGGCTGCCACGGCAAGTCCGACGGTCAGGGCGGCTTCAAGTTGTCCGTCCTCGGCTCCGACCCGGACGCCGACTTCGCCGCGCTCACGAAGGAGGCCCGCGGCCGCCGGCTCATGCCGACCAGCCCCGACGAGAGCCTGCTGCTCCGCAAGGGCTCCGGCCGCACGGCGCACGGCGGCGGCACCAAACTCCCCTTCGGCTCCGACGACTACCAAACCCTGCGCCGCTGGGTCGCCGCCGGGATGCCGTTCGGCGCGGCCGACGCCCCACGCGTGGTCGGGCTGCGCGTCGAACCGGCCGAGCGCGTCATGGGGGCGAAGGCCGAGCAGCAGTTGAAGGTGATCGCCCGCTACTCCGACGGCGGCGAGAAGGACGTGACCCGCCACGCCCGCTACCAGTCGAACCGCGAGGCGGTCGCGGCCGTGTCGGCCGACGGCCGCGTCAGCACGCTGGACGTGCCCGGCGAGGCTGCGGTGATGGCCGGCTACCTCGGCGAGGTCGGCGTGTTCCGCGCCGTCGTGCCGCGGCCGGGGCCGCCGGTCGCGACTGATTTTCCGCGCTTCAACGCCATCGACGAACTCGTGGACCGCCGGCTCGCCAAGCTGAACGTCACCGCCTCGCCCGTGTGCGACGACGCCGAGTACCTCCGCCGCGTGTACCTCGATCTGACCGGTACGCTCCCCACGCCCGCCGCCGCCCGCCGCTTCCTGGCCGACACCGCCGCCGACAAGCGCGCCAGGCTCGTCGAACAACTGCTGACGACGCCCGAGTTCGCCGACCTGTGGGCGATGCGCTGGGCCGACCTGCTCCGCGTGGACCGCCAGGCGCTCGGCCCCGAGCGCGCCCGCAGCTACTACGGCTGGGTGCGCCGCAGCGTGGCCGAGAACGTGCCGTTCGACCGCTTCGCCCGTGAGCTTCTGACCGCGGAGGGGCCGCTGGCCGAGGTCGGGCCGGCGAACTTCTACCAGGTGGTGACCAAGCCCGGCGAGATGGCGTCGAACCTGGCCCAGGTGCTGCTGGGCGTGCGGATCGGCTGCGCCGAGTGCCACCACCATCCGTTCGACCGCTGGACACAGGCCGACTACGCCGGCATGGTCGGCTTCTTCACCCCGGTGAGCGCCCGCGGCGGCGCCGTCGCCGCCGGCCCCGCCGCGACGCTGAAGCACCCGCGCACCGGCCAGCCGGTGTTCGCTCACGCCCTCGGTTCGACCCCGCCCGCGAGCGAACTCGCGGGTGATCGCCGCGAGGCGCTGGCCGACTGGATGACGCGGCCGGACAACCCGTACTTCGCCCGCAACCTGTCGAACCGCGTCTGGGCCTGGCTGCTGGGCGTGGGCATCGTCGAACCCGTGGACGACGTGCGCGCCACAAACCCGCCGTCGAACCCCGAACTGCTCGACGCGCTTGCCCGCTTCACCGTCGAGAACAGGTACGACGTGCGGAAGCTGATCGCCTTCATCGCCGCGTCGCGGACCTACCAGGCGAGCAGCCGCCCGAACGCGACCAACGAGCGCGACGAGCGGAACTTTTCGCGGGCGCTGCTGAAGCGGCCCGAGGCCGAGGTGCTGCTGGACATGGTGAGCCAGGCGACCGGCGTCGGCGAGAAGTTCCAGGGTTCGCCGGGCGTGACCCGCGCCGTGCAACTGTGGGACAGCAAGGCCCGGCACGACTTCCTGAAGCGCTTCGGCCGCCCGAGCCGGGTGACGGCGTGCGAGTGCGAGCGCACCCGCGAGCCGAGCGTCGCCCAGGTGTTGACGCTGTTGAACTCGCCCGACATCCAGGCGAAGCTGAACCACGAGGCCGGCACCGTGGCGACGCTGGTTCGCTCACAGCCCGACGACGCGAAACTGACCGAGGAGCTGTACCTGACGTTCTTCTCGCGCCGGCCGACGACCGACGAGACGGCCGTGGCGGTGGCCCACCTGCGCAAGCACGCCGCGGACCGCCGCCGCGGCGCGGAAGACCTGGCGTGGGCGCTGCTGAACAGCACGGAGTTCCTGTTCAACCACTAGGTGAGCGGCCGAAGAAGATGGCCACAAAAAGACACGAAAAGACACAAAAATGAAGAACAGACGTAGAGTTCGAATTTGGTTTCCTGCCTAACTTTTTGTGTCTTTTCGTGCCTTTTTGTGGCCAACTGTCTTTCCGCCGGGAGCCCTTCGCATGCTCCACCGCCGCGACGCGATGCTCCGCCTCGGGCAGCTCGGTGGCGCCTGCGCGCTTCCGGGTCTTCTCCAGGCCCGTGCCGCCGCCCCGCGCGCCGGCAGCGCCGACTCGTGCATCTACCTCTTCCTCTGGGGCGGCCCCCCGCAGCACGACACGTTCGACCTGAAGCCCGACGCCCCCGCCGAGATCCGCGGCGAGTTCCGCCCCGTCCGCACCAACGTGCCCGGCATCGACGTCTGCGAGCAGCTGCCGCGGCTGGCCCGCCTCGCCGACAAGTACGCGCTCGTGCGGTCGCTGACGCACCGCAGCGACAACCACGAGCCGAGCGTCTACCACATGATGACCGGCCGCGTGCCACCGCGGCAGTTCAGCGTGCCGAACAACAACCGCACCCGGGCCGACTTCCCGAACGTCGCCGGGGTGGTGTCGCACTTCACCCCGCCGACCGGGGTGCCCGCGGCGGTGACGGTGCCGCGGCCGATCGGGCACGACGGCTCGACCTACGCCGGCACCCACGCCGGCTGGCTCGGCCCGCGCCACGACCCGTTCGAGCGCGCCCCCGCGAAGGAAACCCGCGAGGTGGCGACGCACGCGCTCGACCCGCAACCCGAGTTGCCCGACACCCGCATCGCCGGCCGCTCCGCCCTGCTGACGCGCCTGCAGCACCAGGACGCCGCGCTGCAGCGCGGCCGCACGGCCATCGACGAGAACCACGACCGCGCCCTGCGGATGCTGGCGACGCCGGCGGTGCGGCAGGCGTTCGAGCTCGGCCGCGAGCCGAGCCGCGTCCGCGACCGCTACGGCCGCAACGAGTACGGCGAGAGCCTGCTCCTGTCGCGCCGCCTCGTCGAGGCCGGCGTCGGGCTGGTAACGATCAGCTGGATGTACATCTTCCCCGACGGCAACGTGGCGAACGTGTGGGACAACCACAGCGGCCTGAACATCCACGGCGCCAAGACCGGCTACGACCTGCTCCGCGGCCCGACGTGCCTGCCGGCGCTCGACCGCGGGCTGAGTGCCCTCATCGAAGACCTGGCCGAGCGCGGCCTGCTGGAGCGCACGCTGATCGCCGCGGCGGGCGAGTTCGGGCGGACGCCGAAGGTGAACAAGGACGGCGGCCGCGACCACTGGGGCGCCTGCCAGAGCGCCCTGTTCGCCGGCGGCGGCGTCCGCGGCGGGCAGGTGATCGGCCGCAGCGACCGCAACGCCGCGTACGTGGCCGACCGCCCGGTGAGCCCGGCCGACTTCCTGGCGACGCTGTACTCGGTGCTCGGGATCGACCCGCACGCCGAGCTCCGCGACCGCGAGAACCGCCCGTACACGCTCGTGGACGGCGACCCGATCGCGGGGTTGATGACTTAAGAGGGAATGGCCGCAAAAAGGCACAAAAGACACAAAATGAAGAGAAAACGAAGACCGAGTTTGATCTGATTTTTCGGTCGTTCTTATTTTTGTGTCTTTTGTGCCTTTTTGCGGCCAACCTGCATTGGAGCCCGACCCATGTTCTGCGACGGCCTCTCCCGCCGGGACGCGCTCCGCGTCGGCTCCGCGGCGCTGTTCGGCTCGGCCGTCGGCCTGCCGCAGCTACTCCGCGCCGCCGACGGCGGCAGCCGCGACACGTCGCTCATCTTCGTGTTCCTCCACGGCGGCCTGTCCACCATCGACACCCTCGACATGAAGCCGGACGCGCCCGCCGAGTTCCGCGGCGAGTTCAACCCGACGCGGTCGAAGGTGCCCGGGATGGACCTGTGCGACCTGCTCCCGAAGTTGGGCCAGCAGGCCGACCGGTTCTCGCTGGTGCGCTCGTTCCGCCACCACAACTCGGACCACGGCCCGGCCGACCACTACATCCTCACCGGCTACTTCCCGCAGGCCGGGTTCAACCCGAACCTGTCGCCGAACAACCAGCGCCCGAGCATCGGCTCGATGGTGTCGCGGACGCTCGGCCCGCGCGGGTCGGTGCCGGCCTACGTGGCGCTACCGAAGTTCCACCCCAGCGGCGGCCCCGCGTACCTCGGCGCCAACCACGCCCCGTTCACCATCGACGCCGACCCGAACGCGCCGAACTTCAGCGTGCCCGACCTGATGCCGCCGGCCGTGGTCGCCGCCGACCGGCTGACCGACCGCCGCGCCCTCCTCGACACCGTGGACCGCTTCCACCGCGGCGCCGAGGCGCGGGCGAACCAGCACGCCGGCGCCGTGGCGACGTTCCGCGACCGCGCCTTCGACCTGATGACCTCCCCTGCCGCGAAGCGCGCCTTCGACATCCACGCCGAGCCCGACCGCCTCCGCGACGAGTACGGCCGCAGCAGCCTCGGCCAGAGCTGCCTCATGGCCCGGCGGCTGGTGGAAGCCGGCGTGCGCTGCGTGACGATCGACCACAGCAACTGGGACACGCACGACGGCAACTTCGCCACCCTCCGCGGGTCGCTGCTGCCGGGGTTCGACGCCGCGATCAGCACGCTGTTCCGCGACCTGGCCGACCGCGGCCGGCTCGACAGCACGCTGGTGGTGGTGACGGGCGAGTTCGGCCGTACGCCGCGAATCAACAAGAACGCCGGGCGCGACCACTGGGGGCCGGCGTTCACCGTGCTGCTCGGCGGCGGCGGGTTGAAGGGCGGCGTGGTGGTCGGCCGCTCGGACGCGCGTGCCGAGCGCCCCGCGTCGGACCCGTTCGGCCCGGAGGACCTGTTCGCCACCGTGTTCCACCAACTCGGCATCGACCCGAAGGCCGAGTTCCACACCCCCGACGGCCGCCCCGTCGCCGCGGTCAACAACGGCCGGCTGATCCCGGGGCTGACATGAAGACGGAGGATTCACCACAGAGTCACAGAGAGCACCGAGAGAAGCCGAAGACTGAGGGGAATCATGAACAGCGATTGGCGGCCGAATTCAAAGTGTCTTCCCCTCTGTCTACTGGCTTCTCTCGGTGCTCTCTGTGACTCTGTGGTGAATCCCGCTTTTCTCCGCGCATCCCCACCCGTCGCCAGCTACGTGTTCCCGGCCGGCGGGCAGCGCGGCACCACCGTGGCGGTACGCGTCGGCGGGCTGTTCCTGCACGACAGGTGCGGCTTCGCCCTCAGCGGCCCCGGCGTCACCGCGCCGCCGACACTCACCCGCACGCCGCGAATCTGGTTCGAAGGGCCGGTCATACCGCTCCCCGATTCGCAACAGGCCGAGGACTACCCCGCCGACGTGGCGGGCCGCATCAAGCTCGCGCCGGACGCCGCCGTCGGCCCGCGCAAGGGTTACCTGTTCACGTCGCAGGGGGCCGCCGGCGGGCTCGTGTTCGTCGTCGGCGAGTTGCCCGAGGTCGTGGAGAAGGAGGCCGACGGCGAGCCGATCCCGGAGCGCGTCACGCTGCCGGTGACGGCCAACGGCCGCGTCTTCCCGCGCGACGACCTCGACCTGTGGGAGTTCCCCTTGCCCGCCGGCCAGACCGTTACCGCGACCGCCGTCGGGAAGGCGATCAACTCGCCCGCGGCGCTGCGGCTCGACATCCTGGACGCCGCCGGACGTGTCGTCGCGGAGCAACTCGACGTGGCGCCGCCGGGCGCCGACGCGGCCGCGCGCTTCACCGCGCCAGCAGCCGGCGTCTACCGCGTCCGCGTCGCCGACGCCCGCGGTCAGGGCGGACCGGCGCACGTCTACCGGCTCACGATCACGACCGGGTTGAGCGCGGAACCGCGCCCGGCCGACGGGTTGAAGGAGAGCGCTGACGCGGCCGCCACGCACGCCGCGCCGGTCGCACTCACGGGCCGCATCGGTTCGCCCGGCGCCGCGGCCGCGTGGAAGCTGACGCTGACGAAGGGGAAGCGCACCACGTTCGACCTCGTGGCCCGGCGGGCCGGCTCGCCGTTGTGCGGCGTGCTGACCGTCACCGACGCCGCCGGCAAGGAGCTGGCGAAGGCCGAGCCCGCCGACGCCACCGCCGACCCGACGCTGACGTTCACTGCGCCGGCCGACGGGACGTACACCGTGCGCGTCGCCGAGCGCTTCCGCAGCCGCGGCGGGCCGGCGTTCACCTACCGCCTGAAGGTGACGCCGGACGCGGCCCCCGGCGTGACGCTCAAGCTGCCGGTTGACGGCAACTCGAAGCTGCCGGCCGACGCGCTCAGCGTCCCCCGCGGCGGCGCGGTCAAGCTGAAGGTGTCCGTCGGGCGCACGGGCGGGTTCACGGGGCCGGTCGAACTGACCGCCGAAGGGTTGCCGCCGGGTTTGACCGCGAAGTCGGTTACGGTTCCGCCCAACCAGTCGGCCGGCGAGCTGACCATCCAGGCGGACGCGACCGCGGTCGTGCGGCCGGCCCGCGTTGCGATCAGCGCCAGGGCCGGCGACGTGAAGGTCGAGCCGCTGGAGGTGTACGCCACGGCCGCGGTGCCGACGCCGTTCAAGCTCGTGGACGAGTACGTGATGACCTCGGCGCCCCGCGGCGAAATCTACCGCCGCACCTACCGCGTGCAACGCGACGCCGGCTTCGCCGGCCCCGTCCGCGTGTCGCTGGCCGACCGCCAGGCGCGGCACCTGCAAGGCGTCACCGGGCCGACGGTGGAGGTGCCCGCCGGCCGCGACGTGTTCGACTACCCGGCCTACCTGCCGCCGTGGATGGAGCTCGGCCGCACGTGCCGCGTCTGCGTCCAGGCGACGGGCGTGGTGAAGGACGCGGACGGCACCGAGCACCCGGTGGTGTTCAGCTCGACGGGGCAAAACCAGCAGATGATCGTGGTCGTCGGCCCGGGCCGGCTCGGGTTGGAACTCGGCCGCGGCAGCGTCCGCGGCGGCGGCGAGGTGCGCCTGCCGGTCACCGTGACCCGGGGGCGCGACCTGACCGGGCCGGTGGTGGTGGAAGCGGTGGTGCCGCCGCACTGGTCGGGGGCGACGGCCGAGAAGCTGACGATCCCGGCGGGGTCGGGCGCGGGTGAGCTGGTACTGCGGTTCGCGCCGGGGGCGGGGCCGTTCAACCAGCCGCTGACGGTCCGCGCCACGCTCGCCGCGGGGCGGACGCCGGTGGTCGCGGAGGCGGCGCTGGACGTGGTGGCGCCGTGACCCGTACGCCGGCAGTCGTGCGTTGCTCCCCTTCGGACTCCGCCGCGGGTGGTAGCCCCCTCACCCCGCGTGCTTCGCCGCGACCCTCTCCCGCGAGGGGAGAGGGTGGGCGTGGTCCGCGCCACGCACAGGCGGGCATCGACCCGCGGACGCACGGGCGTGGTTGCCCGCCCACGACGGGGGCCGGGTGCCTCTCACCCTCTCCACTCGGGGGAGAGGGTCGCGGCGAAGCACGCGGGGTGAGGGGGCGAACCACCCACGACGAGAGCGAGCAGCCCCGCACGCCCGTGCCATAGCGATCGAGCCAACCGCCGGCTCACGCCGGCCGCTCGCCGGGGCGAGCGGTCAGCGCGCACGTGTACCGCCGGCGCGACGGCGTCAGGTTCCGCGCCAGCCGCTCGCAGCCGAAGCCCGCGGCCGCCGCCAGTTCCACCATTCGCCGTTCGTCGATCCGGTGCAGCACCACCCCGTCCGGGCTCCGCGCCGCCTTCCACAGGTGAACCAGCATCGCCGGCAGCACGCCGTTCCGCGTCGCCACCCACAGCGAGCGGCAGGCGTCCAGCGGCTTCGAGTAGCGCGTAGGGATCAGGTCGGCCAGCACCACCACGCCGCGGCCGTCGGGCTTCAGCAGCCGGCGGAACAGGGCCAGCGTCTCGGCCACGCCGGCGTCGCCGCCGAGGTACTGGACCACGCTGTTGGCGAAGATCAGGTCGTAGCTCGCCGCCGGCAGATGGGCCGCGCTGCCGTAGATGACCGAGGGCAATCCCGCGGCGCGCGTGCGGGCCACGGCCACGGCGTGCGGGTCGGTGTCCATGCCGTCCACGCGGCCGGCACGGTCGGCGAGGCGGGCGCCGGCGTCGAAGTAGCCGCAGCCGAAGTCGAGGACGGCGCTGTTAGGCCCGAGCCACGGCAGGCCGCGGAGGTGGGCGACGATGTCGCGCACCCAGAGTTCGGCCATCCGCTCGTCGCGGCGGTTCCACCGGTGGTAGCCGAGCCAGGCGGGAACGACGGCGGGCATGGATCGACACCGTGGGTTCCCGAACTGCTCGGCGTCAGGCCGCAAGCCGGGTGAGCGATTCTTGCCGGTCCACGGCTGCCGGTGCCGGCTTCCGCAACACCCGCGCCACGCCGGCCGCCGCCACCAGCGCCGCGGCAAGCGGCTGGATGCCGAGTCCGATCACCGGCCGGTGGACCGCGTACGGGAAGGCGAAGAGCACCACCGCCGCCAGGAACAACACCGCCCCTGCCACCGCCGACCGCCACGCCCAACGAGGCTGACCCGTGCGGTCGAGGAGTTCCCGCGCCAGCACCGGGGCGATGAGGATCAGCGTGCTCGACTCCACCGCGGGGCCGAACACCGTCATCCAGCACAGGCCCAGCGCCACGGCGTTCGTCGTGAGCGTCGGCCGGTCGGTGCCGCGCCAGCGCTGCCACGCCAGCACCACGGCGCACAGCGCGCCCGTGCCCGCCTGCACGAACAGGTACTGCGACCGCGGCACCGTCCAGCCCAGGTTCTTCAGCACGAGGTGGAAGTCCTGGTAGCCGCGCCAGTTCTCCCAGCCGGTGCGGTCGTCCCCCTTCATGTTCATCCACCACTCGGCGTACAGGCCGTTCACGTACTCCGGGCTCTGCAGCAGGTACGGCAGCGCCAGCCCGGCGGCGAGCGCGGCCACGAGCCCGACGCCGAACCGCACCGGCGCCGCGAACGCCAGCAGCATCCCGAGCGCCAGCGGGTAGCCCTTGAACAGCGCCGCCGCCGCGACGCACGCCCCCGCCACGGCCCACCGGTTCCCCAGCGCCAGCGCCCCCGCCGCGACCATCAGCCCCACCATGTGCGGGTTCGCCTGCCCGTTGCTGACGCTGCCGATCGCCAGCGGGAGCATCACGGCCAGCGCCGCCGCGACGGGTGCGTTCGGCCAGCTGCGGCGGAACCAGGCCGCGGCCCCGCCGAGGAACAGGGCGGCGCCGAGCAGGCGGAACAGCGCCCCGCCCGGCCCCCACGGCATCATCCCGAACGGCACGAACCCCGCGGCCACGGTCGGGCTGTAGCGGTAGTTGTCCACGTACGGCGCGAACACGCCGTAGAGCGGCTCCCCGGCCGCGAACCGCTCGCCGGCCCAGGCGTACGTCGGGTAGATGTTCGCCGACAGCGGCTTCAACACGGTGCGGACGCAGACGACGCCGAGGAGCACGACCCACAGCCCGACCGCAGTGCGAACGACGAGCTTCGAGCGGAGGCTGTCGGCGGGCACGGCACGGGTCCGGGGTTGGCGTCGCGGGACGGCCGATTCCGTACCACGCAGGGCGAGATCGCCGCAACACCAAGCCCGGCCGAGGGGAACGCCCCGGGCGACGCTCTAAAATTCTTTTGTGGCACCGACTCAATGCGTGCCGCGACCCCCAGGGGGGGAGCCGTGCACACAATGAATTCGGGCCGAGTGTTGAAGGTCGCCGCGTGGGGGTGCCTGTCCCGGCCGCCGGCCGTATCACACCCCCAACCGCCGCCGCCTCCCGGAACCTGCCCATGAGCATCCTCGTCGACAAGAACACGAAGGTCATTTGCCAGGGGATCACCGGCAAGGCCGGCAGCCTCCACACGGATCAATCGCTCCTCTACGGCTCCCAGTTCGTCGGCGGCGTGACCCCCGGCAAGGGCGGGCAGACGTGGACCGGCGATAAGTCGGGCAGGAAGCTGCCGGTCTTCAACACCGTGGCCGAGGCCGTGAAGGCCACCGGCGCCGACGCCAGCATGGTGTTCGTGCCGCCCAGCGGCTGCGCCGACTCCATCATGGAAGCGGCCGACGCCGGCATCCGCCTCATCGTGGCGATCACCGAGGGCGTGCCGGTCCTCGACATGGCGCGGGCGAAGCGCTACCTGAAGGCGAAGCCGAACGTGCGGCTGATCGGGCCGAACTGCCCCGGCATCATCACGCCGGGCCAGTGCAAGATCGGCATCATGCCGGGCTACATCCACAAGCCGTGCGCCCCGGGCGAGGCCGGCATCGGCGTCATCAGCCGCAGCGGCACACTGACGTACGAGGCGGTGTTCCAGCTCACGAACCTCGGCTACCCGCAGTCCACGTGCGTCGGCATCGGCGGCGACCCGGTGATCGGGACGACGCAGATCGACTTGCTGGAGCTGTTCGAGAAGGACCCGGGGACGCGGGCGATCCTGATGATCGGCGAGATCGGCGGGACGGCGGAGGAGGAAGCCGCGGCGTACATCAAGAAGCACGTGACGAAGCCGGTGGCGGCGTTCATCGCGGGCCAGACGGCGCCGCCGGGCCGGCGGATGGGCCACGCCGGGGCGATCATTAGCGGCGGCAGCGGCAGCGCGGCGGACAAGATTGCGGCGCTGAAGGCGGCCGGCCTGGCCGTGGCCGCGACGCCGGCCGACCTGGGCGCCGCGGTGGTGGAGGCGATGGGGAAGAAGAAGTAACGCGCTACGGCGCCGGCCCGTCGAGCCAGTCCGGCAGGCGGGCCAGCACGTGGTGCCACGTCGCCGGGGTGAACTCGTTCGAGTGGTACGGCACGTACACCCAGACGAACAGCGTGTCGCCGCCGCCCCGGTACGAGTACCCGGACCGCTCCGCCGCCTGCTGAATCGTCAGGTCCCACACCTCGGTCAGGTTCGACGTGAACACCCGCTTCGCGTCCGGCCGGCCGAGCGTCCCCTTGTAGAACTTCTCGTCGAACCGGGCGAACCGCACCATCGGCGGGAACGGGTGGTCCTTGTTCTTGACCCGCAGCTGAATCTCCTTCAACTCGTCGTCGAAGCCGTGGGCCGGCTTCTTCGGGTTCTCCGGGGCCACGCGGTCCTCGGGGCCGCCGCCGAGGAAGTCCTGGAGCGGCCGCGAGAAGTACCGCCCCGGCGGCTTCACCTTCCACAGCCACACGTGGTCGTGCGTGTCGGGGTGGTTCTCGACCAGGTACTCGTGGACCGCAGCGAACGCGTACGACGGCTGCCCCAGCGGCTTCGACAGGCCGGTGCCCAGGAAGTCCGGCTTGATGCCGAGCTTCCGGTCGAGCAGTTTCTGCACCGCTGGGTAGCTCATGTACACGTCGGCGACGGCCTGGTCGCGGCGGAGGGCGCCGCCCTCGGCGTCGGCGCCCTCGACGCCGGGCGGCCGCAACCGCAGCGCCCGCACGACCGTCTCGTCGGTCACCTCGCCGGCCGTCATGACGGAGTGGACCTGGTCGCGCCACGCCCGCCACTCGGCCGACTGCACGGTCTCGGTGCGCGGCGGGGCGTCGTGCCACCCGGGCGGCGCGGCGTGCGACAGCGCCTCGTACTGGTAGGCGAGGCTGGCCAGAAGCAGGCCGAGGAAGCCGCCGGCCGCGGCGGTGCCGAGCCACCGGCGGGCGTGGGCCACGGCACCGACCGGCGCGGCAGCGGCGGCGGCCCGCCGGGCGGCGCGGAGAGTGTACGCGGCCGCGACCGCCGCGCAGACCGCGGTGGTCGCAGCGGTGAGCACCATCCCGGCGTACGCGAGGCGGTCGTGACTCAATTCTTCCTCCGGCGGGTCGGGCGGCTACGGGAATGTTCTCGCCACCCGGAACCCGTAGTACAAGCCCTGCATCGTCGGCACGTCGTCGTGGCGGCGGGCGGCCCGCAGGCTGATGGCCATGAAGTAGAACGCCCCGCCGCGGAGGACTCGCTTGGCCGAGGGGTCCACGGCCGGCTCCGGCCCGTCGGCCCCGACCCGGTCCGTCCGCTCGTGGCACCACGTGAAGGCGTTCCCCTGCATGTCGAACAGGCCGAAGTCGTTCGGCTTGCGGGTGCCGACCGGGTGCGTCGCCTCGTCCGAGTTCCGCTGGTCGCCCGAGTTCTTCTCGTACCACGCGTACTCGCCGAGCAGCTCCTCCGTCTCGCCGTAGTACCGGCACGTCCGGGTGCCGGCCCGGTTGGCGTACTCCACTTCGGCGTCCGTCGGCAGCCGGTACCCGCTCAGCGAGGCACGAACGCCCCGTGAATCCTCCCCTCGACCGGAACGATCGTTGACACAATAGTCCGGGTACGGCCAACGCTCTACGGCCGGCACCTGCGACGGATCAGCCCGCGGGCGCCGGCGGCGTGATCGTGTACCCCAGGGCCAGCAGCGCGCGCAGCGCCCCGAGCGCCGTCTGCCGGTCGAACTCTTTCTCCGATTCGGACAACTCCGCGTACGGCACCAGACTCGGGTGCGTCTTCGCCACGTCGTCGCGGGCCGGGCCGTACCTCCACCCCTGGGCCAACCGGCCGAGGGCCCACACGTCGTGCGCGTGCGCGGCCAGACGCTCCGTGAGCGCCAGCACGTCCGGCGTCAGCGCCACCGCCGAGGTGTCGAGGGGGCGCGGGGTGTAGGTCATGAGTCGGCTGTCGGTGGGGGTCGGGTCGGAATCGCCTGCTTCGAGGATACCCCCGCCGCTGGGCGGCCGAAGCCGAAAACGCGATGATTGCCCCGCCGGCCGCGTTCGCTGCCGCCCTCGCGGAGCCGCCGCCATGACGCCCGACGAACTCCTCGGCGCGGCCGCGTCGGGGTCGATCCTCGAACAGTTCGCCGTCGCGCACCCCGACCGCTTCCCGGCCGCGTGGGACGCCGACCCGGCCGGCCCGCGGCTGTACCGGGCGTTCGCGGCCCGGCTCATCGCCCGCGGCCACCCGGCCCAGGGGCTCGGCCTCGCCGGCCGCGGCGTCGCCGCCTACCCCGGCGACGCCGAGCTCCGCTACCTCGTCGCCCTCGGCTTCGCCCGCGGCGGCAAAGCCCGCTCGGCCGGGCACGCCCTCGACCCGCTGCTCCGCGAACGGCTCGCCGGCCCGCCCGGTCTCGACCGCCTCAGCGCCGACGTGGTCGCCCTCCGGGGCCGGCTGCTGAAGGACCGCTACCGCCGCGACCCCGACCCAGCGCTCGCGGCCGAGAGCACCGGCTGGTACGAGGCCGCCGCCGCCCGCGCGCCCGACCCGACGTACCCGCTGGTGAACGCCGCGACCATGCGCCGCCTCGCGGGCGATCTCGCCGCCGCGCGCCGCCACGCCGCCGCCGTGCTCGCCGCCGTCCGCTTGACGGCCGACGACTACTGGGCGCTGGCCACCGCCGGCGAGGCGGAGTTGGTGGCCGGCAACCTGGACGCCGCCGGCGCCCACTTCGACGCCGCCGTCGGCCGGATGATCATCACCGAGGACTACGGCTCGCTGGCGGCGCTGATCGGCAACCTGCGGCTGCTCGCCGCGGCCGGCGTCGGCGGCGAACTCGACTGGATCCACGCCCGCCTGGGCAGCGTCGTCGTCTACTCCGGCCACCGCATCGACCCGCCCGGCGCCGCGGTCCGCTTCCCCGACGACCCCGCCCTCGTCGGGCGCGTCCGCGCCGCGGTCCGCGCCGAGCTGGCGGCGATGAACGCGCGGTTCGCGTTCGGGTCGCTGGCCGGCGGGGCCGACGTGCTGTTCGCGGAAGAACTCCTGAACCGCGGCGCCGACCTGCAAGTGGTTCTGCCGTGCGCCGCCGACGACTTCCGCCGCACGAGCGTGGACTACGACCGCCCCGAACTGCGGCACTGGGCCGACCGCGCGGCCGCTGTGCTCGGGCGACTACGGCCGGACCAGATCCACCACGCGACGGAAGAGCCGTACCTCGGCTCGGGGCAGCTGTTCGCGTACACGAACGAGGTGATCCAGGGCATGGCCCTGGTCCGGGCGGCACAGTTCGGCTTCCCGCCCGAGGCGGTCGTGGTGCTGGACCCGGCCGCCACGCCGAACGAGGGCGGAACGCGGCACTTCCGCGACGTGTGGACGGCGGCCGGCCGGCCGTGCCGCACCATCGACCTGGAGGCCGTTCGCGGGTTCGCGGCGGCCCGATCCGGCCGGTCGGGCGACGGCCGGGAGCCGCCGCCGGCCTCCCTGCCCCGCCCGATCCGGGCCATGCTGTTCGCCGACGTGGCCGCCTTCAGCCGGATGCGCGAGGAGTTCGCGCCGGCGTTCTTCACGCGGTTCTCCGACCTGCTCGCCGCCGCGCTGGCGGCCGCCGGCCCCGCGGCGCTCATGGCCAACACGTGGGGCGACGGCTTCTTCGCCGTCTTCCCCGGGGCGGTGGAGGCGGCCGAATTCGCGACCGATCTGCTGGCGCGGTTCGAGGCGGCGGCTGCCGACTGGCAGGCGGTCGGCTTCCCGGATCCGAACCCGCTGCGGGTGGGGCTGCACGTCGGGCCGGTGTTCGAGCGGGCCGACAACCCGGTGCTGAAGGGGCGGAACGTGTTCGGCCGGCACGTCAACCGCGCCGCCCGGATCGAGCCGGTGACGACGCCGGGCTGCGTCTACGCCAGCGAGCAGTGCGCGGCCCAGCTGGCGGTCCGCGACCCGGGCCGGTTCGCGTGCGACTTCGTCGGCGTGGAGCAGTTGCCGAAGGGCGGCGGCCCGCTGCCGCTGTTCCGGGTGTCGCCCGCGGCGTCGCGTGGTTAGCCCCCCGGAACGGCGAGGCGCGCCCGCACGCGGTCGCGGCCGGCCGCCGCCTCCGCGCGCCCGGGGCTCACCGCCAGCGCCGCCTCGTAGTGCTCGAGCGACCCCTCCAACTCGCCGCGCTCCTCCAACTGCCGGCCGAGGGCGACGTGAGCGTCCTCGTGCCGCGGGTCGAGGCGGACGGCCGCGCGGAGCACCTCCCGGCACTCGCCCAGGCGGCCGTCGCGGGCCAGCGCCCGGGCCAGGAAGTAGTGCGCGGCCGCCGACCCCGGGCAGTCGGCGACGCCCTTGCGGAACGCCGCCGTCGCCCCGGGCCAGTCCTGCTCCGCCTCCCGCGAGAACCCGAAGCCGAGGTGCCCGGCCGGGTCGGCGGGCGCGGCCTCGATCGCCCGCCGGTAGAAGCCCACCGCCCGCGCCGGCCGGCCGCGCGCCCGCCACACGTCGCCGAGCCCGGACAGCGCCGTCGAAAACCCCGGCTGGAGCTCGACCGCCCGCGTGAAGCCGGCCTCCGCCGCGGCCAGGTTCACGAGCCGAACCGGCAGCGCCGTCGGCAGCCGGCGGTACCCGACTGCCCGCGCCGCCCGCAGCCGCGCCAGGTTGGTGTGGGCCGGGGCGTACGTGGCGTCGGCCGCCAGCGCCGCGCGGTACTCCGCTGCCTCGCCGTCCTGGTCGCCGAGCGCCGCCAGCACGGTGCCGCGGCCGGTGCGGGCGGCGGCGTACGTCGGCGACAGGCGGACGGCCTCGTCGTAGGCGGCGAGCGCCGCCGCCGGGTCGCCGCCGTCGCGGAGGGCCGCCCCGAGGTTGTGCCACGCCGCCGCCGTGCCCGGGCGCAAGGCCACGGCCGCCTGACAGGCGCGGGCGCGGCGGGCGGCCGTACCCGACCGCGACGGCAGCTCGAACTGCCCGAGGATCATCAGCGTCGGGAAGTCGCTCGGGCTGCGCCGCAGCGCCGCCTCGGCCGCCGCGGCGCGCGGCACCGGATCGACCATGCTCAAGCTGGCGATGGCCGCCACGAACCACGCCGGCTGCCGCGCCTCGTCCGCCCGGCGGAGCACCGCCGCCACCTCGTCCCACCGCCGGCCGACGACCGCTGCGCGGGCCGCGACCCGGAACTCGTCCGGGTCCACCCGTGCGAGCACGTCGGCCACCGCGGCCTGCGTGGCCGGCTCGTCCACGGCCGCCGCCACCCACCACGTCAGTTCGGCGACCAGCCGGGCCGACGCCAGCGACCCTTCGACCGCCGCCGCCGCGTCGGCCGGTGGCGTGCGGCCGGGGTCGATGCCGAGCCCGGCCATCGCCTTCGCCATGGCCGCCGCCGCCTCCGCCTTCCGGTACTTGCTCCCCTGCACCTGCCAGCGGATGTCCTCGACGCGGTCGAGTTCGGGCAGCAGCCGCAGGTCGGCCCGGCAGCGGGCGAGGCGGGCCGCGGCCGGGCCGAGCCGGTCGGCGTCGGCGTCGCTGATCTGCCGCAGGAGGAGGTCGGCCCGCTCGGCGTCGGACTCCCGAACCGCGCTCTCGGCCGACGCCAGCAGCGCCAGCACCTCCTGGTCTCGGCGGGCCTCGGCGACGCGGCGGTCGGCGGCGGCCCGCTCGGCCTCGGCGGCGCGGCGGAAGTCCTCGGCCTGCCGCTCGGCGTCCAGTCGGTCCGCCTTCAAGACCAGCTCGCGGCGGTCGCGCTCGAGGGCGTCCTTCCACCACGCCCCGGCGGCCCCGCCGGCCACCAGCACCGCGACCGCCGCCACCAGCGCCACCTGCACCCGCCGCCGCTTCCGCCGCTCGACCGCCCGCACCGCGGCGGCCGCCCGTTCCGCCTCCGCGGCCCGCAGCCGCTCCTCGACACCCGCCCGGTACGCCGCAACGAGCTCCGCCACGGCCGTCCCGTCGGCCGGCCGGTCGTCGACGGACGCGGCCAGGCAGCGCCGCGCGATGCCGACCAGTTCGGCGTCGGCGTCGCAGGTTTCGAGTTCCGTCAGGACGCTGGACGTGTCGCCGGCGGCGGCCTGAGCCAGGGTGCCGCCGACGTCCGCACCGCGGAACGGGGAGCGGCCGACGAGCACCGCCGCGAGCACGCCGCCGAGCGCGAACACGTCGGTCCGTGCGTCGACCGGCTCGCCCCGGGCCTGCTCCGGCGACATGTACGCCGGCGTCCCCATCACGGCGCCGGCCTGCGTGTGGTCGTCGCCGAGCGTGGCGCGGACGGCGGAGTGCGGGCTGCGGAGCGTGGAATCGATGCCGGGGCCGCCCGCGAGCTGCGGCTCGACGATCGTCTCATCCCGCGTCTCGCTGCCCTCCTCCCGGTCGCGCGCCAGCCCCCAGTCCATCACCTGGACTTCGCCGAACGCCCCGACCATGACGTTCGCCGGCTTCAGGTCGCGGTGGATCACGCCCTGGCTGTGCGCGAACCCGACCGCCTGGGCCACCTGTTCGACGACGCCGACGAACCGCGGCAGGTCGTGGGCCGGCGTCGGCCGGTCGGCGAGGAGGTCGGCGAGGGTGCGGCCGCGGACGCGCTTCATGGCCAGGAACGGGGCGCCATCGGCGAGCTCGCCGAGGTGGTACGCGGGCGGGATATTCGGGTGGGCGAGCCGGCCGGTGATGCGGGCCTCGCGCACGAACCGCCCAGCCGTCGCCGCCGCCGCCGGGCCGTGCAGCACGAGCTTCACCGCCACCTCGCGGCCGAACACCGGGTCCCACGCGGCGAGGACGCGGCCCATACCGCCGCGGGCGATCTCGCCGCGCACCTCGTAGCCCGGCACCTCGACCACCTCGGCCGGCACGGTGCCGACCGGTGCCGCCGTCGTGCTCTCGGGATTGCTGTTCGGCGGCACCGCGGTCGAGTCCGCCGTCGGAATCGGCCGTGGCGTCGCCGGCCGGGTGAGGTCGTCGGGCATCGGCCAGGCTCCGAGAGGGGCTGCCAGCCGAGGATACGCGACGCACACGAGTCGGGCAACCGGCCGTGGTATCGCCGGCATCTCGAACTCGACCGCCGGCCGGCCATTCGGCGCCCGCCCGTGGGCGCCGCGTGACCACCCCTTGAATATTTGCACGGCCCGGCGTCCACTGTCCACCGCCCCGCCGGTGCGCGGCACCGGGTTTGCCGCGACGGTCGCGTTCACCCGCACCCGAGGTTCCCGCATGACCCCGCTCAGCCGCCGGGCCTGGCTCCAGGCCGCCGCCGTCTCGCCCGTCCTCCTCACCGCCCGGCCCGCGCACGCCGCACCGGTCACGCCCGCCGAAAAGAAGGTCGTGATCGACAAGGCGCTGGCGTTCCTCAAGACGCGGCAGAAGGAGAACGGCGACCTGGCCCCCGACCCGCGCGCCGGCGGCCCCGGTATCACGGCGCTGGCCGTCGTCGGGCTGCTTCGCAACGGCGTCCCCGCCACCGACGACGTGGTGGCGAAGGGGATCAAGTTCCTCGAAACGCACATCAAGCCGGACGGCGGCGTCTACGGGCAGGGGCTGGCCACGTACACCACGTCGCTGGCCATCCTGGCGTTCCGCGAGGCCAACACCGGCGGCCGGTACGACAAGGTGATTGCGGCCGCCAGCGGGTTCGTGAAGTCGCTCCAGTTCGGCGGCGAGCCGACCGACGTGCGGCACGGCGGGGCCGGCTACGGCAACCCCGGCGGCCGCGACCGGCCGGACCTGTCCAACACGAACTTCATGGTTGAGGCGCTGCTCGCGGCCGGCGTCAGCCGCGACGACCCGTCGATCCGCAACGCCGTCGGGTTCGTGAGCCGCAGCCAGAACCTGGTGAGCGAACACAACCGCCAGCCGTTCGCCACCAAGACGACCGACGGCGACCGCGGCGGGTTCGTGTACTCGGTCACCGAGCAAGACAACGAGAAGAGCGACAAGCGCACGCCGACCGGCGGCCTGCGGAGCGAGGGCGGCATGACGTACGCGGGCCTGAAGAGTTTCCTGTTCGCCGGGGTGGGGCGCGACGACCCGCGGGTGCGCGCCGCAGTGGCGTGGATCAAGCGGAACTACACGCTGACCGAGAACCCGGGGATGGGGCAGGCCGGGCTGTTCTACTACTACCACACGTTCGCCAAGGCGATGGACGCGCTCGGCGAGGAGGAGTTCGAGGACGCCCGGATGGTGAAGCACGAGTGGCGGCGCGAGCTGTTCGAGGAGCTGAAGCGCCGGCAGGCGGCGAACGGCAGCTGGGTGAACGAGAACCGGGCGTTCCTGGAGAACGCCCCCGAGCTGGCGACGGCGTTCGCCGTGCTCACCCTCAGCTACACGATCCGCCGCGCGGGGTAGGAGCCAAAGAGAATTGCCACAAAGAGGCACGAAAAGACACAAGAAGGAAGACTGAACAAAACCAAGATTTGGTCTTGGCTTGGTCTTCCTTTTTGCGTCATTTCGTGCCTTTTTGTGGCAATTCCTCTCGGGCTTACTTCGCCGCTGGGAGCACGGCGATAGAGCCCGTCTCGCTCACGAACACCAGGTTCCCCGTCCGGTTGTCCTGAAACACCTCGACGCCGTACTTCGCGGCCTTGGCGAAATCCGTCTCGCCGGCCTTGCGGGCCTTCAGGTTCATCGCCGCGCGCCACGTCACGCCGCGCGTCTCGGCCTTGCCGGCCGGCGGCGCCGCCGCGATCGACCCCGTCTCGCTCACGTACAGCAGGTTGCCGGTCGTCTCGTCCACGAGTACCTCGACGGGCAGCTTGCGGGTCTTCTCGGTGAAGTCGGGCTCGTCCGACTTGCGGACGCGGAGGAACAGCCCGTGCGACGGCACCCAGCCCTTCGCCTTGGCCACGTCCGCCGAGCCCGGGCCGGCCGGCGTCGCCGCCACGGCGCCCACGTCGGTCACGTACAGCAGCCCGCCGGTGTTCTCGTCGCGGTACACCTCGAGGCCGATCTTCTTGGCGTTCTCGAACGTGTCCTGGTCGAGCGCCCGCACCTTCAGGTCGAGGGCGTGGTGCCACTTCGGCGACTTGTCCGCGGTCAGGTTGCCCGGCGCCGGCGCGAGCGCGAGCCAGCCGCCCTCCGCGGCGTAGAGCAGCCGGTTGGTGCCGAGGTCGCGGTACACCTCGACGCCGAACGCCTTGGTCTTCTGCGTGAACTCGGGCTCGCCGGCCTTGCGCACCTTCAGGTCGAGGCCGGTCTGCCAGCGGCTCTTCTTGTCGGCGCCGACGGGGCCGCTCGGGGCCACGGCCAGGTGCCCGGCGTCCGAAATGGCGACGAGCGCCTTGAGGCCGTCGTCCTGAAACACCTCGACGCCGATCTTGGCGGCCTTGGGCCAGTCGGGGTTGCCGCCGGGGCGGACGCTGAGGTCGTGGCCGTAGAGGAGCTTGGCGGCCGGCTCGCGGTCGCCGCCGCCCGGCTGGGCGGCGAGGGTGCCGGCGAACGCGATGGCGAGAAGCCCGGCGGCGGTTCGCATGGGGAACCTCGGGGGTGGGTAGGGTCAGACGACCGGCGGGGACGGTACTAACAAGATACGTTGCCGCTCGCGGCTTAGCGCTGGGCAGCGCTAAGCCGCGAGCGGCAACCCAGGCGTCAGTGCCCGCGGCGGATGTCCGACGGCTGGTAGCGCACCTCGATGCGGTACACCTTCTTCGTGCGGCAACAAATTTCCCACGTCTCGGGGTTCACCCGCACCGGCACGTCCATCTTGTGGATGTCCACCGACGTGTGGAACCCGCGCTCGGACATCACGTCGATCATCATCCGCAGTGCCAGCGGGTCGTCGAGCAGTTCGTCCTCGGTGTTGAACCGGGCGTGGCCGGTGAACGCGTGGGCCTTCACCACCGGGATCAGCTTGTCGGTGATGAGCCGCACCACCTTTTCGAACAGGGGCCGGTGCTCCTCCTCGTAGCTGTCGAGCCGCTCGACCAGTTCCTGCCGGGCGTGAGCGGCCAGCTGGCTGGCCACCGGGATTGCCCGCACCAGGTCGAACACCTCCTGGCTCAGTTCCAGCGAGCTCTGGTAGCCGAACTCCTTCTCGATGTTCCGCTGCACCTCGGCCAGGTCGCCCTCGGCGTCGATGAAGTGGAAGTGAAAGATCTGCCGCAGCGACTGGAGGGCGGCGAACGTACTTTCGCTGAACGTCCGGTACCGGCCGCGGCACAGCTGCACGTCCAGGTCGGTCACCCGCTCCTCGAGCGGCTTGCCGATGCCGGCCTCGCGGACGAGCTGGTTGTGCCGGCGGATCTCCTCGCCCCGCTTGATCTGCCGGGCGACGCTCACGTCCTCGCTGACGTACAACAGCGCGATGCGGAACATCGGCTTGCGGAAGTCGCGGGCCTGCGGGGTGGCCCGGTGCTCGTCGTGCAGGCCGAGCAGCCGGTGGTAGAACAGCTTCAGGCACTCCACCTGGACCTGCGTCCGCGGGAACCCGTCCACGACGACGCCGTCGTGATACTCGGGCTTGAGCAGCTCGTCGAACAGCAGGCCGATGACCTCGCGGTCGCCGACCATCTTGCCGGCGTTCTTCAGCGCCACCGCCCGCGGCGACGTGAGGAGGCCGCTGATGACCACGGGGTCGGCGTCGATGCCGCGGAGGCGGGCGATGAACGGGGTGTTCGTCCCCTTGCCGGCGCCGGGGGCGCCGCCGAGCCAGATGAACTCGCGCGGGAACTTCAGGTTCTCGGCCCCGTACTGCTGCTTCAGGTCGTCCCAGACGGCCTGGAAGATGAGCTGCGGGTCTTTGGGGTCGAGGTCGCCGGACGCCGCCGGGCGGGCCGGCGGGGGAGGGGGCGGTGGTGGCATCTGCGCTCCGGAGCGGGGCCGGACCGTGCGGTCGTGAGTAGTGTACCCGAAACCCTCACCGCCGACGCCACCATCCCATGCGTATTACCGCCCTCGAAACCGTCCACCTGCCGGACTTTCCGTCCCTGCTGTTCGTCGCCGTCCACACCGACGCCGGGCTGACGGGGTACGCCGACACCTGCTACGCCCCCGAGGCCGTGGCCGGGTACGTCCACGGGTTCGCCGCCCCGATGCTCCTCGGCCACGACCCGCGCGCCATTGAACTGCACTGGCGACGGCTCTACGAGGTCATCGCCCACACCGTCGGGAAAGGCGCCGAGTTGCGCGGGCTCTCGGCCATCGACGTGTGCCTGTGGGACATTCTGGGGCAAGCCGCGGGGATGCCGGTGTGGCAGCTCCTCGGCGGCGCGGCGCGGGACCGCATCCGCACCTACAACACGTGCGGCGGCCCCCACTACGGCCGCTCCGCCCGCGGCGGCACCGGCTACGGCACCGACGGCGCGCCCGCCGGCCGCTACGAGGATTTGGTCGCGTTCATGGAGCGGCCCGGCGAGCTGGCGCTGGACCTGCTCGAAGACGGCCTCACTGGCATGAAGCTGTGGCCGTTCGATTACTGCGCCCACCGCCCCGGCGGCTGGGACGAGTGGCGCACCTTCCGCGGCATGTTCGACCCCACCATCCGCACCCTCGGCGGCCACCGCATCGACGCCGCGGATTTGGACCGCGCGCTGGAGCCGTTCCGGCAGATTCGCAAGGCCGCCGGCGACCGAATGGACATCATGGTGGAGGGGCACGGGCTGTGGTCGCTGCCGGCGGCGAAGCAGATCGCGCGGGCGCTCGAGGAGTTCCGCCCCGCGTGGCTCGAAGACCTGATCCGCGCCGACGACCTGGACGCGCTCGCCGACCTGCGCCGCGGCACGACGTGCCCGATCCTGGCGAGCGAGTACCTCGCTACGCGGTACGAGTACCGGCCGCTGCTGGAGAAGCAGGCGGCGGACATCGTGATGATCGACCCGACGTGGGCCGGCGGCATCACCGAGTGCAAGAAGGTGTGTACCCTGGCGGAGGCGTACAAGCGGCCGGTGGCGATGCACGACTGCACCGGCCCGCTGACGCTGTACGCGGGGATTCACCTGGCAATCAACGCCACGAACGCGGTGTACCAGGAGAGCGTGCGGGCGTACCTGCGGGTCAACTACCCCGACCTCGTGACCGAACTGCCGACGGTGGAAGCGGGTCACATCCTGGCGCCGACGGGGTCGGGGCTCGGCACGGCGCTGCTGCCCGACATACGCACGCGCCCGGGGGCGGACGTGCGGGTCACGCGGGTGTGAGCGCTCGCCGCGTCATTCGCTTCCATCGGAGTCCTCACATGCGCCCGCTCGGCGTCGCCGTCGTACTCCTCGTCGCCCCGGCCGCGGCGGCGCAGGACGTGCCACTCTCCCAGCTCCTCATCGACGGCGAGCACTGGACGAAGCTCGACGGCCCGTGGAACCACCTCTCGCGGGCCGAGGTCGCGGTCGCCACGGCGGGCGGAACGACCGAGTACAGCTGGAAGGCGGGCGAACTCTTCCTTCACGCCCGGCAGCTGCCGAACGGCGTGCGGGCACCCTACGCGCCGCTGCGGGTGCCGAGCGGCGGCCAACCGAAGGTGACCGAACTCGCCGCCGACCTCGACGGCCGCATCTACGCGGCGACGCCCGTCGGGGTGCAGGTGTTCGATCCCACCGGCCGGCTGTGCGGCGTGGTCGCGCCGCCGGTGTACGGCGCCGGCGTCGAGCTGGTGTGGTTCGCGGACGACCGGCTCGTCGTCGTGGTGAACGGCACCCGGTACGCGCGCCGGGTGCGGACGAGAGGGGCGAATTGATCCGCCGCTTGCGGCGTAGCGGCGCCTGCGCCGCTACGCGCAAGCGGCCGGGTTATTCCACCTTCGCCCGCTTCACCAAATCATAGCTCTCGCCCGCCCGCACTTCCTCGTAGTCGCGCTCACCGCCCTTGCGGCGCGTGTCGTAGAACGCCGCCTTCGACGCCCCGATCACGTCGGCCCGGCTGCCGCGCACCACCAGCGCCGTCCCCTCGTCGATGCCGATGCCGAGGTACTGCGGGTACTCGGCCATCAGGCCCGTCATGTCGGCGGTGCGGTTCCGCTTGAAGAAGTGCTGGTCGACGGCGCACCCCGGCAGGAACGCCAGCCCGCGCTCGTACCCCTCGGCCGCCATCACCGTGTTCCCGAGCGGGTGGCCGCGCGGCATGTACTCGCTCTGGATGCTCGCCCCCGCCGAGCTGCCGCCGATCGCGCCGCCGCGGGCCAGCACGGCGTGGAACCGCTTCTCGGTCAGCGTCCCCTCGTAGGCGTCCACGAACTTCCACTGCCGGCCGCCACTGAACCACACGCCCTTTGCCTTCACCAGCGCCTCGCTGAACGCCGGGTCGTCGGCCACCTTGCGGTCGCGGGTGTGCAACTGCGTCATCGCCGTCGCGCCGAACCGCTTCAGCGCCTTCGTCTCACCGATCTCGACCGGGAGCGGGTCTTCGAGCGCCGTGGGGATGACGACGAGCGGCGCGTCCGGCCCGCCGGCCAGCTCGATGAAGCGCTTCCAGATTTCCGGCCCGGCCCCGCCGCCGCCGACGATCACGAGCGCCCCCTTCGCCACCACCGGGTCGCGCGGCTTCGCCGGCGGGAACGGCTCCGCGGCGGCACGGTTCGCGGCCGCGCGGCGCAGCTGGGCCTGGTCGAACAGGCTCCCCGCCTTCGCCACTTGCACCGCGGCCGGGTGCCCCGCCCCCTTCGCCATCACGATCGACACCGTGCCCTCGCCGATGACGCGGAACGTCCGCCCGCGGGCGACCACGGCCGTGCCCTCGTCGATGCCGAGGCCGACGAGCGCGGGGTTGTCGGCGATCATCCCTTGCAGCCGGGGCAGGCGCTTCCGCTGGGTGAAGTGCTGGTCGATGACGAAGCCGGGGAAGAAGCCGAGGCCGGGGCCGATGTCGGCCTTGTCCTTGCCGCCGGTGATCATCGGGTCGGACTGGATCGCGGCCCCGGCCGACGTGCCGCCGACCACGCCTCCGCGGGCGTGCAACTCGTGGAACGCCTTCGCGGCGGCCGTACCTCGGTACGCGGCGGCGATCTTCGCCTGGTCGCCGCCGGAGAACCACAGCCCGGTGGCGTCGGCGAGCGGCGCCGCGAACGCGGGGGCGTCGGCGGTCGTGCGGTCGCGGGTGTGCAGCAGCGTGACCGACGCCGGGTTCAGCTTCTTCCACTCGCCCAGGAACGCATCGGCCTTCGCGGCGTCGTCGGCGTCCGCGCTCGCCGTCGGCACGACGACGATCTTCGCCTTCTCGCCGCCGGCCAGGTCGAAGAACGCCTTGCGAATGTCGTCGGTCAGCCGCCCGCCGCCGACGACGACGAGCGGGCCGGGGAGCGTGGTCGGCGCCGGCAGCGGCGCCGCGGCGGCGGGGAGTGCGAGGAGGAGGACGAGCCAGGCGCGGCGCATAGGCGGGACTCCGGCGGTGAGTGGTGTTGTAGGGGCGGTGGCGCGGCGAACCTGTAGAACACCCGCCGTCACACTCCCGCCCGAGGGCTCGCCGTGCGCCCGTTCCTGGACGAGTTTCGCAAGTTCATCCTCCGCGGCAACGTCGTCGATCTGGCCGTCGGCGTCGTGATCGGCGCCGCGTTCGGCAAGATCGTCGACTCGCTGGTCGCGGACATGTTCATGCCGGTGGTCGGCGTGCTGACCGGCGGGTTCAACGTCGAGGGGATGCACACCACGCTGTACGGCGACGCCGTGCTGAAGTGGGGGAAGTTCCTGCAGGCGGTCATCAACTTCGTCATCATCGGGTTCTGCATGTTCCTGGTGGTGAAGGGGGTGAACGCGCTGCACCAGCACCTGCTGAAGCAGGAGGCCGCCGCCCCGCCGCCGCTGCCGTCGCCGACGGAGAAGCTGCTCGCCGAGATCCGCGACCTGCTGAAGGAGAAGCCAGACTCACTCCGGCCGGCCCAGCTGCCGAACCCGTAGCACCAGGACCAGAAGCAGAACCGCGCACGCGGCGCCGACCGCGTACCAGTTCGCCGGCAGCAGGTCGTACTCGACGAACCCCGGCGCCTCGGCGGCGTGCAGCGCGGCAGCCACGGGGCTGATCGTCAGCGCGGCCTCGACGGCGGTGTGGCCGAACGGGGCGTCGCGGGCGAGCCACACCAGCAGCGGCCCGGCGCACACCGCCACGAGCACCACGTTCGCGGTCGCCATCGCCGCGGCTGTGGTCCGCGCCAGGCTACTCGCGGCGGCGCCGAGCAGCACCGCGAACACCGCCGTCCCGGCCAGACACGCCACCGCCCGCCGCGCCTGCGGGGCGAGTTCGGGGCTCACCGTCATCATCACCACGTACCCGGGCAGCGTGGCGCACATCAGCAGCAGGAGCGGCCACGCGGCACTCAGGAGCTTGCCGCGGAGGATGCGGCCTGGCGTCAGCGGCGTGGTGCGCAACAGCGTCCACCCGCCGCCCTCGCGCTCGCTGCTAATCAAGCCCGCCGCCAGACTCGGGGCGAACAGCAACAGCAGCGCCGTTTGCAGCAGCACGAGCGCGGCCCCGATGCGTCCCGCCCCCCAGTCCACGGCCCCGCCGGCCGCGACGTAGGTGAGCCCGAGCGACAGCACGGCGCACCCGGCGATGAGCCGCAGCGTCCAGTGCCCGCGGCCGAACCGGCGGGTGCGGAACTCCTTCACCATGACCGGGTTCACCCACCGGCTGATGGGCCGGGCGCGGCGGTTCGGGTCGACGAGGAAGAACAGCCGCCGCCGCCGCCGCTCGCCGGCCGAGCGGTCCTCGGTCATCACGCCGGCGGCGCGGGCCACGTCGAGCGGCGACCGGGCCAGCGCGCGCACCGTGCTCGCGGCGCAGACGCCGCTCACGACCGTTGCCAGCAGGAGGAAGCGCGGCACGGCCCCGGTCGCGGTGGCGAGCCCGTGCGAGCCGACGCCGCCCTGCCCGAGCACTTCCATGATCGCGGGAATCGGCGACAGCGCCTTCACCCACGCGGCCGCGCCGCCGAGCAGGCCGGAATCGCCCTCGACGAGCCACGCCGGCGCGAGCGGCACGGCGCAGACGCCGATCGCCAGCGCGTACGCGGCGCGGAGCGCGGCGTCGGTCGAGCGCGCCCGGCCGCTCACCCACAGCGCCAGCGTGGCGAGTTGCAGCGCCGCGACGGCGAGAACGAGGTACAGGAGCGCGACGCCGCCGCGGACCGGCGCGCCGCCGAGGGCGTGGCACGCCGCCGCGGCGGGGGCGGTCATCAGGAGCAGCAGCGCGGTGAAGCCGAGGACGCCCCCGAGCTTGCCGAGGTAGATCGCCCACGGCGTCAGCGGCGAGTTCAGCAGCAGCGCCAGCGTCCCCTTCACGCGCTCGCGGACGATCGCCGTTGCGGGATAAGCGGGAACGAGGAACACGACGCCGGCCAGCAGCCCGTAGCCGAACACGCGCAGCACCTGCACCGAGCGCGCCCCGCCGACGTCGGTGACGCCGCCGGTCGGCCAGCGAACGAGCACGAGCGCGGCGCACGCCGCGGCCAGGAGCAGCTGCGCGGCGACGGCCTGGCGGGTGCGGAGGAGTTCGAGCAACTCGCGGCGGACGATCGGGTTGGTGGTCATCGGGCCGCCTCGCCGTCGGCCTGCTGCGACACCGTCATGAAGGCGTCTTCCAGGTCCGTCTGCACCTCGCGGAACTGCGCAACCCCCACGCCCGCGGCCACAAGCGTGCCGAGCAGCGCGGCGAGTTCGTCGTCGGGCTTCGCGGTGCGGAAGCGGACGGCGAACTCGGCCGGCGCCGGCGTCACGGCGTCGCCGACGTACCGCCGCACCACGTCGGCCGCCGCGGGCACGGCCTCGGCGCGGGTCAGCAGCACCTCCATCGTCCGCAGCGGGCTCAGCTGGCGGGCGATCTCGGCGAGGGTGCCGGCGGCGCGGAGCCTGCCGCGGGCGATGATGGCGACGCGGTCGCAGATGCGGGCCAGCTCGGGGAGGATGTGGCTCGTCACGATGAGCGTCTTGCCGCGGGCGGCGAGGCCGAGCAGCACCTGCCGCATCTCGATGCGGGCCTGCGGGTCGAGGCCGTTGGCGGGCTCGTCGAGGATGAGCGCCGGCGGGTCGTGCAGCAGCGTGCGGGCGATGGCCACGCGCTGCTTCATGCCGTGGCTCAGCGCCTCCACGTACAGGTCGCGGAAGGTGCCGGCGCCGGCCGTCTCCAGCACCTCCTCGACGCGCTTCGGCCGGCCCTTCCGCGGCAGGCCGAACGCGGCGCCGAAGAAGTCCAGGTACTCGGCGACGCGCATGCCGTCGTACCCGCCGAACGTGTCGGGCATGTAGCCGATGAGGCGCTTGACGCGGCGTGGGTCGGCGGCGCAGTCGATGCCGGCGACGGTGGCGGTGCCGCTCGTCGGGCGGGCGAGGCCGACCAGGATTTTGATGGTGGTCGTCTTGCCGGCCCCGTTCGGGCCGATGAACCCGAGGATTTGCCCGCGGCCGACGGAAATCGTCAGCCGGTCTAACGCCACGAACGAGCCGTACCGCTTGGTCAGCTCGCGCGTCTCGACGACCGCCCCGTCCGCCATGCCGGTCCCCCCGTTCACGGTCCGCCCGCCGTCCGGCCGACCACGTCCAGCCCCAGTTCCTCGATCTTCCACGGCACCGGCGCCGGCGCCGGGTCGGTGATCGACACCGTCAACAACAACCCCCCGTCGGCGTCCGGCCGTAGGTGCCGTGGGTCCGCGATCTGCACGCGGACCGGCTCGGCCGGCGCGTCGGCGACGAACAGCGTCTCCGCCCCCACGCGCACCGCCACCCGCCGGCCCGGCGCGCGCACCCGCAACTTCAGAACAGCGCGTTCGACCTCCAGCGGCAGCACCGCCGCCGGCAACTGGAAGCGGAGCAGTTGCTCGGTGGGCGCCGAGGAGTCGAGCGTCGGGCGGCCCAGATCGGGGCGGCGGATCGGCACGAACGCGGCCGGCACCGCCACCCGCGTCCCGGGGGGCGTCCGCTCGAACGCCAGCGGCGTGACCAGTAGCACCGTTCCGACCGCCCGGCTCCCGTCGCGGCCGGTGAACGGCACACCGGCGGCGTCGGCCCACGTCAGGAGCAGGTCGCGCCCGTCGAGGTGCGCCGGGAGCGGGCCGCCGAGCATCTGCCGGTACACCGCCTGCCGCCGTTGCTGGCGGTCGCTCAGAACCGCACCCGGCAGCAGTTGGCCGGGCGGCAAGTCGTCGTCGGTGACAAACGTGCCGTCGGCCGCGAACCGCGCCGCGAGCAACTGTCGCTGCGCGGAGAAGACCAGCGCGTCGGCCGGCGCCGACAGTCCCGGTGCGGTCAGGCGGCCTTCGACTCCCGCGGGGCCGAACCGCACCGCGGCCGTCACCGCCCCCGGCCGCGTGGTGGCGCGGAAGGCGCCGGTGCGCACGCCGGCCGGCAGGTCGAGCCCCTCGACGTGCCAGGCGTCGGTGTCGGTGACGACGCGGGTGCGCGTCTGCCCTTCGAGGCCGGCGGCGTCCAGGTCGAGGACGCCGCCGCGCGGCGCGGCCAGCGGCACCGGGCCGGAGTCGGGCTGGAACACGGCGAGCACACCGGACAGCGTGACCTCGTCGGTCCCGCTCACCGGCTCGGCCACGGCCACGGCGGCGACCGTCGGCGGCACGCTGCCGCGCGTCAGCTCCGCATGCCCGACGAAGACGCCCGCCGCGCCCGCCGCCGCGACCGGAGCCAGCCAGCCGACCAGCTCGGGCCGCCGCGACCGGCGCAGGCCGACGCCGATGCCGGCGACCACGGAGAGGAACCCGCCGAGCACGACGGCCGCGGTGCCGCGGCCCATCACGGCGTACCCCACCTCGTCGTCGAGGAGCGGGCGGAGGGCGTCGGCTGGGAGCGGCGCCGGCCGGTTGGGCGGGTGCAATTCGGCCGCCAACTCCTGCACCGCGTCGGCGCCCGGCGGCGGCCCGGGGCGCGACAGCCCTTTCGTGCCCGCCGGCGGCGGCGGGGGTGGCGGCGGGGGCAGCCACCCGGCGGCACCAAGCGTGGTGACGAGGACGCGGCCGCGGCCGACGTTCCGGGCGAAGCCGGCCGGCCAGTCGTTCGCCACCGCGAACACCCGGTCGCCCACGGCCGGCAGGACGCGGACGTGTTCGACGGGCTGGTCGAAGTCCCGGTGTTGCGCCGCCTGACGGGGCGGGCCGAGGCGGACGCGCGTGAGGCCGACCCGGTCCACCACCTCGACCGGCCGGTCGTCGCCGAGCAGCGGCGCGACGCTGCCCCCATCGACGAGGTCGAGGAGAACCCACAGCCGGCCGCCGCGCGCCACCCACTGCCGCAGCGCCCACCGGCCGACGGGGTCGGCCGCGAGTCGGTTCCCGGCCACGACGACGTGATCGACCCCGTCGAACGCCTCCGGGGTCGGCGGCAGCGGCCCGTCGGGCGGCACCGTCAGTTCTTCCGGCAGCGTGGCGGCCTTCCGCACCAGCTTCACGAATGCGGCCGCGGCGGAGTGGTACGGCTCGTCGGCGATCAGCGCCGTCGTCGGCGTACGGGCGCGGAACGGCACCGGCCGCGCGCGAATCTTTTCCCCCTCGCCGGGCCGCAGCACCAGGGTTTCGGTGCCGTCGGTGCGGTCGTAGAGGAGCGACCGGACTTCGACGGCGTCGCCGGCGGGCGGCGCGGGGCCGAGGGGGAGCCACGCCGACAAGGCGGCCCGCGGCGGCACCCAAATGTCGCGCGCGAACCGCGCCCCGGGCCGTGCGTCGTACTCGACCACGACCCGGGCGTCGCGCGGCGTGTCGCCGGCGTTGGCGACGGTGAACCCGAGGGTGCCGCCGGTGTCGGTGAGGCGCGCGCGGCCGCCGACGGGCGTGAGCCCCTGAAGGCTGAGGGGGTGGTCCTGGGCGCGGCCGGCCGGCGCGACGAGGGCCACGACGACGGCGAGGGCGGCGAGTCGGGTCGCGGGCATCGGGACGTTCTACGACGGCGACGGGTCGCGGGGCAGGCGTAGCGTCAGCGCGAACAGCCCCGCCAGGGCGTAGGTTTGCACCGACGCCACGAGCAGGTTCTCGGCCGGCGTCAGCGGGTCGTGGCGGTTCTTGATCATGGCGAACGCCCGCTCCGGCCCGAGTACCAGCTTCGACGCCTGCGTGTCCGGCAGCCACGCCACCGCCAGGCACGCCCACATCGCCCACCGCCCCGGCCCGGCCGGCAGCCGCGCCACCAGCAGCCCCACAGGCACCGCCAGCAACAGGAAGTAGTGCGGCCAGCTCGTCGGCGCCAGCAGCAGCATCCCGGCACACGCCGCGGCGAAGGCGCGGTCGCGGCCGGTGGTCGTGCCGCGCCCGGCCCACGCCGCCCACGCCACGGCCCCGACCACGGCCAGTTGCGACGCGACGATCAACGCCCGCGCCAGAAGCGGGAACGCGGGCGCGGGGTCGATTCGGCTCTGCGGCGGCGGCGCGAGCGCCCGCAGCCAGTACGACTCGGCCGACAGGTTCCGCCACACGCCGGCGAACTCGCCGCTCACCACCGGGATCACCTCGGCGACGTACACCTGAAACGTCTCGCCCCCGAGTACGCCGGCCGCGACCGCGTTCATCACCCCGAACGCGACCACGGCCGCAACCGCGGCACGCCACCTGCCGGCGGCCACGAAGTACATCGCCACGAACGCCGGGAACAGCTTCACCGCCGCGGCGACGCCGACGCACGCCCCCGCGAGCCACGAAAGGTCGCGGCGGTCGGCGGCCCACGCGGCGGCGAGCAGGAACACCAGGAGCGCGTTGAACTGGCCGAACATCACCTGGTCGAACAGCGGGGCGCACGGCAGCCCGAGCGCGACGCCGATCACGACGCCGCGCCAGCCGGGCCGGTAGCCGAGTTCGCGCACGACGAGCCACACGGCGACACCGGCCAGCGGCAGGGTGGCGAGGTTCCACGCGAAGTGCGCGTCGGCCGGGGCGAGCGGCGCGAGCGGCAGCACCAGCAGCACCGACGCCGGCGGGTGCGCGTTGACGGCGAGGAACTCGTCGCGCGGGTCGGGGATGAGGCCAGTGTGCCGGAACAGGGCGGCGCGGAGGTCGCCGTACACCGGCAGGCCGGCGGCGTGGTCGCGGGCCGACAGCCAGTCCTGCACGAAGTCGCCGACGAACCCCGGCGGCGGGCGCACGACGGCGAGGTACGCCGGCCCGTACAGCAGCGCCGCGAGCGCGGCGGCCACGACCCAGAGCACAGTCCGGCGGGGCGACGTGGGCATGAGCGGCGGCTACGGTTGATAGGCCGTGGGGTCGGGGACGCCGGCCTCGGCGAAGCCCTTGCGGCGGAGCTGGCACGAGTCGCACCGGCCGCACGCCCGGCCGGCGGCGTCGGGGTCGTAGCAGCTGAGCGTGCCGGCGTAGTCCACGCCGAGCCGCACGCCCTCGCGGATGATTTCGGCCTTCGTCAGCTTCAGCAGCGGGGCATGGACGCGGAACCGACCCGCGCCCTCGGTGCCGGCCTTCGTCGCGAGGTTCGCCATGCCCTCGAACGCCGCCAGGAACTCCGGCCGACAGTCGGGATAGCCCGAGTTGTGGGCCAGCACGCCGTCGGCGACGAACGTCTCGGCCCCTGCCACCGACAGGTCGTACATGTGCTCGACCGGCGGTAGTTCCCGCACCGCGGCGACCTGGCAGAATGCCAGCGGCGAACGAACCAGCGCGGCCAGCGCGGGCACGTCTGCGAACGCCGCCCGCTGCGCCCGCACTCCGGGGTCATACTTCCCACCGCGGTTGTAGACCGCCGTCTTGCCGCCCGCGGGGAGCGCGGCCGCGGCCACCGCCCGCCACAGGCCGGAGCACTTCCACAGGCCGGTCGCCTTGTCCCGTGCCGTCCGTGCCGCCGCGGCGGCGTAGTCTGCCCGCTTGTCCGGGTGCGCCAATGGGTACAACTCGACGAACCGGGCGAAGTCCCGGCTGCGGCCGAGGTAGAGCAACTTCTGCGCGTTCGGCCCGCGCTTCACGTTCGGGAAGATGCCGTCGAGGAGCAGGACGTGGTACAGGTCGTCGATCAGCGCGTGTGACTTCTGAGCCAGGACCGTCCGGCCCTTGAACACCCGGCTGCCGTCGCCGTCCCACAGCCCGGCCACAACGAGCCGCCGCTGCCGCTGCGACAGCCTCCAGAAGAACGTCGGAAACCGCTTCCGACCGGCCTTCGCCGTCCCGAACAGGCCGAGATGCCAGAACAGCGTGGCGAACACGGACGATGCCACCTGAAAGTCGAAGCGGTTCGCCGGCGACGGGCGGACGTTCACCCCGTACCGGGCAAAATACGCCGTCAGCCGTTCGGCCGCGCCGGGGATGCCGCCCACGGAGAAACTCAGCACCGGCCTCCGCGACGCGGGCTCCTTCCCACCCTCCGCCAGCCACAACCCCACGACGTAAAGGAACTCGTCGTCCACGGGGAAGCGGACCGGTAGCTGCGTCTTCCGGAGGCGGTTCGTGACGAAATCGCCGTCGCGCACGATCGACGGCCGGGCAAACCGGGTAGCGCACGCGGCCGGCAGTTCGCTGATGTTGAGTTCCGCCAGGTCGGCCGCCCAGGCGTCGGCCGCGATCGACAAATCGTACGGGACGACGAGCGGCATCCCCGGTGTGATCGAGTCGCCGCGGACGGGCACGACCGCGGCCGTGTCCGGGTCGAGGGTGAAGAGCGAATGGTCCTCGGACACCGTGACCGTCTGCCCGCGGTCGAGCCGGACCTCGAACGCCCGGCGCGTCGCGGTCCAGTGGCGGGCGCGGGCGGTGACGGGGAACCACCCGAGCCGCAGCGAGGCGGGGTCGACCGCGATGGTCTCGTACTCGCGCGGCGGCAGGGCGTGCGCCTCGCGGATCGGCATCAGCCGCGCCCACTCTCGGGTCCGCAGCCAGACGCGGGTATCGCCGTGGACGCTGTAATCGAGCACGTTGGCGCCGATGAAGATGTCGAACGCGCCGACCGTCTCGGCGTATCCGAGGGCGAGGCCGAGTAGAATCGTGTTACGCGCCGGCACGTAGGTCACCGGCACGCCGTGGCCCATGTCGTCGGCGCTGCGGTCCTTCGGCACTGCCACATCCGCCGTCAGCGCCGAGCCGCCGATCGCCCGCAGGTCCAGCTTCACGGTGCGGTGTTCGGCCACGCCGAGCGCCGCCGCCACCGCCGCAGCGCGCTCGAGCTCCACCTGGTGCCGCTGGCCGTAGTCCACGCTCAGGGCGTACACGTCGAAGCCGTCGGCCTTCGCGGCCGCAGCCGTGGTGGTACTGTCGAGCCCGCCGCTGAGGAGGACCACCGCCCGCGGCCGCGCCATCCTTCGCCCCCGCACTGGAACCGGGCCGCCCGCGCGACTATCCCTGAAGGGTAGCCCCGTCACCCCCGGACCGACATGGAACACACGGACACGCCGGCCGCCGACCAGCTCGAGACGTTCCCGAACCCGCGGCCGGGCCGCGAGTTCACCATCGAGATCGTCTGCCCAGAGTTCACCAGCGTGTGCCCGAAGACCGGCCAGCCGGACTTCGGCACGATCACCTACCGGTACGTCCCCGGCGACACCTGCGTCGAGCTGAAGTCGCTGAAGCTGTATTTACAGAAGTTCCGGAGCCGGGGCATTTTTTACGAGCAGGTGACGAACCAGCTGCTCGACGACTTCGTGGCGGCGTGCTCGCCGGTGCGGTGCGAGGTCGTCAGCCGGTGGACGCCGCGCGGCGGCATCTCCACGAACGTGACGTGCGTGTACGAGCGGGCGGCGTAACCACGATTACCCCACCACGATGGCGTTGTCCAGCCGCAGCGTGGGGACGACCTCACGGGCGCCGTGCAGCGCTAACTGCTTCACGTGGTAGGAATCCGCGCGGCCGCGGAGCGTGACGCGGTCCGAGCCGACTTCCACGGCCAGATCGCGGACCCGCCGGCTCGTGCGGGTCGTGACGCTCGCGAGGACGCGTTCGCTGAGGGTCGGCGGGGTCGTACTCATAGCCGTGTGCGTCTCCTCGGCACGGCTGCCCGGGCGGCGGGCAGATTCGGTTAGACTCATGGCAGTAGCGTGATGAGCAGCGAGGCCGCTCAGGCTGTGCAAACGGCGGACCAAGCCCCGGCCGGGCGGCGGGTACGATTCGAGGTGTGCTATTCCGTCGTCGTGCTGACTGTCCGCTGGCGGTCGGCCGCGCACGACACCGGATCGGCGTGGGAGCGGCTGGGGCTGGGCATTCGCTACGCACTGGCCAGCCTGGCGCTCGGGCCGTGGGGGCTCCCCTGGGGGCCGATCTGGACGGTCGTGGCCGTGTGGACGAACCTCACCGGCGGTGTTCCGGACCAATCCGCGGACGACTGACCACAACCGCGTTCCCGATCAGGGAACCGGCGGCGAGTTCAGGCCCGGGTCGAGTTCGCGGGCGCGGTTGAAGTCGGCCCGCGCGGCGTCGGCGCGGCCGAGCGGCTGGTACGCCAGCCCGCGGTTGTACACGCACCACGCTCGGCCGGGGCCAGCGCCGCGTAAGCCGCGACCGCCGCCAGCGCCCCCGCAGCGTCGCCGGTCCGCAACCGACACCCGCCGACGTGGTAGTTCGCTCACGGCGAGCCCGGGTCGAGCAGGGCGGCGCGGTCGAGGTGCGGCGCCGCCGCGGTCGGGTCTCCCGCCGCGATCCGCACGCGGCCGAGGGCCAGGTGGTCCCACGCGGTGCGGCACGGGGTCGCGGCGGCGCGGCGGGTCGCTTCCTCGGAAGCGGGTGTGTCGCCGAGACACACAACTGTGCGGCACGGGCCAGGTCCAGTGCCGGCCGCGGGCCGTCGAGCCGGTCGGCACGCCTCTCGACGGCTGCTCCGCGAGGTGCCGGCGCAGGTCGGCGGCGACCGCGGCCGCGCTCGGGTAGCGGGCGGCGGGGTCGGCGGCGGTGCAGCGTGCCACCAGCGCCGCCGGCGACGGCGGCACGCGCGCCCAGTTCAGCGCCTCGCCGAGGACGTGGCCCAGCGCGAACACTTCGCCGCGGGCGTCGACGGCGCGCGACACCGGCTCCAGCCACTTCACCGCCTCCACGGCCGCGGCCTGTTCGGGCGGCATGTACCCGGGAGTGCCCCGAGCACCAGCGGCGGCACGCCCCCGCCGCGAGCGGGGCGCGGGCCGGGTGGAAGTCAAGCAGCATCGGCGTGCCGTCGGCCGCGAGGAGGACGTTCGACGGCTTCACGTCCAGGTGGAGCAGCCCGCGGTCGTGGGCGTACTGGAGCGCGTCGGCGAGGCACGCCACGACCCAGCACACGGCGTCGGTGTAGCTCGCCCGCTCGATCGCCGCCCACGCCGGGCCGCGTGGCGGCGCGGGGGCGGACGTGGGTTCGCGCAGCGCCGTGAGCAGGTCGGCGCCGCCGACGCGGCGCTCGGCGGCCTTCAGCGCCACGGCGAGGGTGGCGCCGCCGAAGTACGGCTGACACAGCCCGTCGAGCCCGACCTCGGCGAACCGGTGGGCGGCGTACAGCGGCACGACGTGCGTGTGCCGGAGCCGCGCCAGCGACAGGTGCTCGTCGCCGCCGGCGGGGACCAGCTTCAGCACCACGGGCCGGTCGGCGAGCGCCGGTTGAACCGCGACGAAGACGGGGCCGACGGCGCCGCGCCCGGGCTCGGCGACGAGCCGGAACTCGCCGAGGACTTGGCCGGCGGCGGGGAAGAGCGGCGCCGGCGGGGGGCCGAGCGCGGCCTGGCAGCGGACGAGTGCCCGCACCTGCGCCGCCCACGCGGGGAGGAGCCGCCACGACGTCGGCATCGGTCGGCTCGACGTACTCGTCCCGGAGGGCGAGTTACTCGGCGATCAGTTCGAGGGCGGCGTCGGGGTCGGCGCGGAGGCGCGGGTGGCGGCGGGCGTAGTCGGCGGCGGTGGGCCGCGCGCCGGCGCGCCACCGGGCGACCATGTTCGCGGCGAACCGCCCGGCCTCGGACAGCGGCAGCCGGGCGGCGCGGAGGACGGGGGCGGTGGACGGCACCGAGACGGAACTGGCCAGCTTCTTCGCCGGCGACCCGGGCAGCCGGCAGGGCGTCGAGCCGGGCGTCGTGACGACCGACGACGGCACCACGTCGACCGTCGGCACCGACGTGGCGAGCGGCGAGGCACGGCTGTTCGCGCCGGACGGTCGCGGCCGCGGCCGACTCGGCCGTCACGGCAGCGTCGGCGCCCCGCCGTTCGAGGGCTCGTCGCTCACTGGGGCCGACGCGACGGCGGTCGAAGCGGCACTCACCGCCGCGACCTACGACGGCACCGGCACTCTCAGCACGCTCTCGACCACGCCCGGCGGCGCGCCCACGTCCGACGACGCGGACGTGACCGTGTCCGTGGACATCGACACCGCGACCATCACGGCCGCGGACGACGCCCCGCTGCGGCTGCTGAACGTGACCGGCACCGTGACGCTGACCGTCGGCGACGTGGCGCCGGTGCGTTACGCCTTCACCGGGACCCTGAGCCTGGCCGGCGGCACCGCCGACGCCCCGCGCGGCGGCCTCACCATTCGCGCCACGCCGACCGGCAGCGCTACCGACTACACGCTCGACGGCGTGGTCGCCGACGACACCGTGACCGTGAGCTGGCTCGTGGTGTCCGACCGCTCGACCGGTTCGGGCGGCAGCATCCTCCAGGTCCGCACGGTACGCGCCGCCGACCCGCTAACGCTGACCCAGGCGTGAGCGGCGAATCGCGTCGGCCGGGTACCGCGGCTACAATGCGCGGCACCCGCCCCCCTTCGCCCCGGAGCGCCATGCACACCCGTCCGCGCGTCGCCCTGGAAGTGCTCGAAGCCCGCGAGGTGCCGGCGGTCAACGTCGTCGTCGATTACTCGTTCGACGCCTCCGGCTTCTTCGCCGACGCCACCCGCCGGGCCGTCGTGGAGCAGGCCGCGGCCGACCTCGGCGCCCGCCTCGACACGCCGCTCGCCGCCGTCGATCCGAGTGGGAACAGTTGGACCGAGATCTTCACGAACCCGGCCACCGGCGGCACCGGCCGCGTCAGCAACGCCGCGCTCCCGGCGAACACGCTCGTGGTGTACGTCGGCGCCCGCGAGCTGGGCAGCAGCACCATCGGCTCCGGCGGCCCCGGCACGTTCTCGGCGTCGGGCTCGTCGGCATTCCGGACGCTGCTGCGCACCCGCGCCCCGAACGGCTCCACCGCCTGGGGCGGCAGCGTCGCCTTCGACGCCAACACGAACTGGTACTTCGGCACGAGCGCCGCCGGCATCGGCCGCACCCAGACCGACTTCTACTCCGTCGCCGTCCACGAGATCGGCCACGTCCTCGGCGTCGGCACGTCGTCGCGCTGGACGGCGCAGATCAGCGGCGGCACCTTCGTCGGCCCGAACGCCGTCGCGGTGTACGGCGGGCCGGTGCCGCTGGCGTCGGGCGGCGCCCACTGGCGCGACGGCGTCACCGTGAACGGCCAGCCTGCGAGCCTCGACCCGACCACGACCACCGGCACCCGCATCCCGTTCTCGGCGCTCGACTTCGCGGCGCTCGAAGACATCGGCTGGACGGTCGGCGACGGCACCACGACCACCCCGGTGACGACGCAAGCGACGACCCGCCCGTGGGCCGGCACCTGGACCTCGCTCGCCGGCCGCGACGTGGTCGTCCTCAGCGGCGTGACCGCCGGCACCGCCCGCGCCTTCGTGGCGAACGCGGCCGGCACCCTCACCGCGGTCGGGCCGACGATCACGCCGTTCGTGGGCGGCTCGGTGGTGCGTGCCACGGTCGGCGACTTCAACGGCGACGGCACCGCCGACCTGGCGTTCGCCACCGGGCCGGGTTCGACCGCGGCGGTGCGGATCCTGAACGGCCGGACCGGCGCCGACCTGGGCGGCCTGACGACGGTGCTGGACGGCTTCGGCGGCGGCGTGTACGTCGCGGCCGGCGACCTGGACGGCGACGGCCGCGACGAGCTGGCCGTGTCCGCGGACGCCGGCGGCGGCACCCGCGTCACCGTTTTCCGCGTGGCGCGCACGCTCACCGCGGCGGCCGACTTCATCGCGCTGGACGACCCGAACTTCCGCGGCGGCAGCCGGGTGGCGGTCGGCGACGTGAACCGCGACGGCACGGCCGACCTGGTGGTGGGGGCCGGCATCGGCGGCGGCCCGCGGGTGGCGGTGTACGCGGGCAAGTCGGTTCTGTCTGGCTCGCCGTCGCGGCTGATCCCCGACTTCTTCGCGCTCGACTCGTCGCTGCGGAGCGGCGTGTTCATCACGGCCGCGGACCTGGACGCGGACGGCTACGCGGACCTGGCCTACGGCACCGGCGACACCGGCGGCCCGCGGTTACGGATCGTGTCGGGGGCGGTACTGGTGGCGAACCCGGGCGTACGGGCCGACCAGTTGCCGGCGGTGGCCGACTTCTTCGCGTTCGACGAGACCGACCGGAGCGGCCTGCGGGTGGCCGCCCGCGACCTGACCGGCGACGGCCGCGCCGAGCTAGTGGTGGCGAGCGGCGCGAAGGCAGCGGCGCGGGTGCGGGTGCTGTCGCTCGCGGGCCTGGCGACGGCGCCGACGTTCGACCCGTTCAACGGCGTGGCGGCGCTGGACGGCGTGTACGTGGGCTGAGGCCCGCGTCGTATCATGGCCGCAGGAGGTGGCCTGTGCCCGCTCACGACCGGACCGACACCGACACATTCGCATGACCCGGGTCGCCGTCGTCCGCCGGTGGGTGCTCGGGCTGGCGTTCGTCGCCGCCGGGGTCAACCACTTCGTTCAGCCCGACTTCTACACCCGAATCATGCCGCCGTGGCTGCCGTGGCACGCGGAACTCGTGCTCCTCAGCGGCGTCGCCGAGGTCGCGCTCGGGTTGCTGGCGCTGCCGTCCCGCACCGCACCCGCCGCCGGGTGGGGGCTCGTCGCGCTCCTCGTCGCCGTCTTCCCGGCGAACGTCCACATGGCGCTGCACCCGGAGCTGTTCCCCGAGATTCCGGCGTGGGTGCTGCTGGCGCGGCTGCCGTTCCAGGGCGTGTTTATGTGGTGGGCGTACCGCTGGACGCGCCCCGCGGGGGGCACCTGATGCGCGTGTCCGTCGCGCTCTGTACGTACAACGGCGAGCGGTTCCTACCGGCGCAGCTCGCCAGCATCCGCGGCCAGGACCGTCTGCCGGACGAACTCGTCGCCTGCGACGATGGCTCGACCGACCGCACCGTCGAGCTGCTGCGGGCGTTCGCGGCCGAGTCGCCGTTCCGCGTCCGCGTGGAGGTGAACCCGACGCGGCTCGGCTCGTCGGACAACTTCGCCCGTGCCGTGTCGCACTGCACCGGAAGCCTGATCGCGCTGTGCGACCAGGACGACGTGTGGCACCCCGACAAGCTCGCCACGCAGGAGGCGGCGCTGGCCGCGGACCCGGGGGCGAACTTCGCCTTCTCCGACGCCGACGTGGTGGACGAACACGGGGAGCCGCTCGGCTACACGCTGTGGCGGTCGATCGGCTTCGGGCGGCGCGAGCAGAAGCAGTTCGCGGCCGGCGAGGGGTTCGAGTGCCTGCTGCGCCGCTACCGCGTCACCGGGGCGACGCTGATGGTCCGCGCGGCGCTGCGCGAGCTGCTGCTGCCCGTGCCGCGGGGCTGGGTCCACGACGCCTGGTTCGCGTTGGTTCTGTCGGCCGTCGGGCGCGGCATCCCGGTCGCGGAACCGCTCGTCCATTACCGCCGGCACGGGGGCCAGCAGGTCGGCGCGACGCTGCGGTCGGTCGGGGAGGAGTTCGACGCGGCGAGGCGGCTGACGGCCAACGGCTGCGACGCCGTCGCCGACCGGTACGCGGCGGCGCTGGCGCGGCTGGAAAAGTTGCCGGGGGTGTCGGCGGAGCGGCTGGAGTTGCTGGCGGGGAAGGTGGCGTTCCACCGCAAGCGGGCGTGGCTGCGGCGGCGGGCGTGGCTGCCGGCGCGGCTGCCGGGGGTGGTCGGGGAATTGCTGCGCGGGAACTACGGCCGCTACGCCCGCGGCGTGCTCGCCGCGGGGCAGGACGTGTTACTCCGCTGAGTCGCGCACCGGCAGCGCCTCGCGGACCAGGTGCGGGGCGAGCTTCTCGGCCAGCGCCAGCCCGCCGAATAGCACGCCGCAGTAGAACAGGTCGCCGACCAGCGCCGTGCGGTAAAACGGCACCGCGGCGGCGTAGCACTCGACAAGGCCGTCCCACGTCGGGGCGTACATCGCCAGCGGGCCGCCGTACAGCGACTCGCTCCACACGAACAGGTTCGTCACGCCGAAGAACAGCAGCGACCCGCCGACCGTCGCCAGCGTCACCGAGCCGACGCCGATGCGGCCGCGCAGCAGGAAGCCGAAGCCGGCCACGGCCGCGACCGTCAGGTAAATGATCGCCGTCCAGTGGTAGAAGCCGGTGCCGCCGGCGATCCAGCCGTCCAACACGCCGAGCTGCGTGCCGACGTGTAGGGCGGCGTCGCTGAGGAACATGGCCGCGACCGGCACCGCCAGCCCGAGCCACCACGGGCGGAGGGTGGCGGCGGCGAACAGGGCCAGCGCCGTCACCGGGGCGAAGTTCGGCGGGTGCGGCGCGAGGCGCGCCAGCCCCGCCAGAACCACGACCCCGGCCATCACCCCCACGCGGTAACCTGTCATCGGCGTCCCCGAAGCGAACACGAACGGTCGCGGCGCAGCCTCGCCTACTATTCATACCGTCGGCGGGCCGCTACGGTAACCCCGCCCGCCGCACCCGAAGGACTCGCACCCATGTTGAACACCAAACTCCGCGACGCCGTACTCGGCGTCCTGCCGCGCGTCCTCAAGCCCGGCCAGTACATCGGCGGCGAGTTCAACAGCGTCGTCAAGGACCACCGCCAGGTCCGCGGCACCCTTTGCCTGTCGTTCGCCGACGCCTACGAACTCGGCATGAGCCACCACGGGCTCCAGGTGCTGTACTCCATCATGAACCGCGACCCGCAGTGGGCCTGCGAGCGGGTCTTCACCCCGTGGCCCGACTTCGTCGCGCAGCTGAAGAAGCACGGCCTGCCGCTGTACAGCCTCGAAACGTTCACGCCGCTGAGCGAGTTCGACGTGCTCGGCTTCAGCCTCCAGTACGAGGTCTGCTACACGAACATCCTGGGCATGCTCGACCTCGGCGGCGTGCCGCTGATGGCGGACGAACGCACACTCGACGACCCGCTGGTGATCTGCGGCGGCCCCGGGGCGCAGAACCCGGAGGTGCTGGCGCCGTTCGTGGACGTGTTCATCGTCGGCGACGGCGAGGAGAGCCTGCCGTGGCTGATGGACAAGTGGATGTCGCTGAAGGAGCGCGGCGGGCAGAGCCGGCACGACATGATCGGCGAGCTGGTCGCCAGCGTGGCCGACGGCGGGTGGGCGCCGTGGGCGTACGCGCCGGCGTTCTACTCGCCCGAGTACAAGGCCGACGGCACGCTGGCCCGCCTCGCCCGCACCCGGTCCGACGTGCCGGCGCAAATCACCGCCTGCACCATCCGGCAAGACTTCGACGACATCCCGCTGCCGACGAAGCCGATCGTGTCGAACATCGCCACCACGCACGACCGCATCGCCATCGAGATCATGCGCGGCTGCCCGTGGCAGTGCCGGTTCTGCCAGAGCACCGTCATCAAGCGGCCGCTGCGCGTGCGAAGCGTGGACTGCATCGTGAACGCGGCGCTGGAGAGCTACCGGAACACGGGGTACAACGAGATCAGCCTGCTGTCGCTGAGTTCGAGCGACTACCCGCACTTCGAGGAACTGGTGACGCGGATGCACGAGGTGTTCCACCCGCTCGGGGTGAACGTGAGCGTGCCGAGCCTCCGCGTCAACCACCAGTGGCGCAGCCTGCCCAAACTCATCAAAGGCATCCGCACCCAGGGGCTGACGCTCGCCCCCGAGGTGGCGCGCGACGACATGCGCGACCAGATCCGCAAGCCGATCGACAACGCGGACCTGTTCGAGGGCTGCCGCGAGGCGTTCAAGCTCGGCTTCCGGCGGGTGAAGCTGTACTTCCTGTGCGGCCTGCCGGGCGAGCGGCCAGCGGATCTGGACGGCATCGTGGACCTGAGCGAGCAGATCAGCGACATCGGCCGGCAGGTGACGGGGCGGCACACGGACGTGGTGGCGAGCGTGTCGAACTTCGTGCCGAAGCCGCACACGCCGTACCAGTGGAACGGCATCCAGACGCGCGAGTACTTCCGCTGGGCGGGCGACTACATGCACCGCCGGAAGCGGCTCAAGAGCGTGAAGCTGAAGCAGCACAACATCGAGCGGAGCCTGTTGGAGGGCTTGCTGACGCGCGGCGACCGCCGCACGGCGCCGGTGCTGCTGGAGGCGTACCGCCGCGGCGCCGGCCTGGACGCGTGGGACGAGTGCTTCAAGCCGGGCCTGTGGTGGAAGGTGGTGGAGGACTTGGGGGTGGACTTCGCGTGGTACGCACAGCGCCAGCGGCCGACGGACGAGGTACTGCCGTGGGACGTGATCAACGTGAAGAAGGGCCGGGCGTACCTGGAGAAGGAGCAGGCGCGGAGCGTGGTGCAGCTGGGGGTGATGGCCGAGGCGACGTGAGGGACCGATGACCGACGAACCGGCCCTGCTCGCCGCCATCGCCGACCGCCCGGCCGACGATACCCCGCGGCTCGTATACGCCGACTGGCTCGACGACCACGGCGACTCGGACCGGGCCGAATTCATCCGCCTCAACGTCGAGATCGACCGGACGGCGGTTCTCGCCTGGCGGTACGGTGAACTCCGCACCCGCCTCCGGGCTCTGCGCCCGCGGATCGATGCCCCCTGGGCGAATCGGCTCGGCTACCAGCCGCGGCACCGCCCGCTGTTTGCCGCACTGCCCGAGTCCCGTGCCGACCGCTGGCGCCTGATCGAGGACTTCATCGAGGTCTGGCACCGACCGCTCGCCGACGCCGACGGTCACCCGGAAGCGGAGTTGCGTGCGGCCGAGGAGCGATTAGGGTTCAAACTCCCGGCGGCGCTGCGCGAGTGGCACGCCCTGTCGGGGCGGCGACACGACGTTTGGTCCCTTCAGGACCGTCTGAACTTCCCGAGCCGCACGGTCGTCACAGCGGGCGGCGAATTCCTCGTCGTCCGCACCGAGAACCAGAGCTGCGAGACGTGGGGCGTTCTGCTCGACGACATTCGCGCGGACGACCCGCCAGTCTGGGAGCTTGAGGCGGGCGTGATGGCGAGCCCGACGGTGAGCGCGTTCGCCTGCGTTGCTCTGCTCATGGAAGCGATTTGGTGCGGCACCGCATCCGCTTACGGTGAGGTGCCCGAAGACGTGATGTGGCGGTTGGAACACTCTGGGCTCAGCCGTGCCGATCTCCCCGAGCGCTACTGGGTCGGTAGTCCCGTCCGGTTCTACGAGGGAACCGACCTCATCGTCGGCACGCATGACGGGTCGTGGGTTTATGCCGCGGCCCGTAGCCAAAAGGCACTTCAACAGCTCGACCCCGAGATCCTCCGGTGGCTGGAAGTTCAACCGTAATCGCTCGGCGGCGTGCGACCGGTTGCCCTGCGGTACACTACCACCAGGAGGCCCGCCCCATGCCGCTGCGCGACCACTTCCACCCACCACTCGACGACCGCCGCTCGTGGGACGAACTCCACGGCATGTGGCCGGGAACGATCGTCCGGCTCCTCCGCCCGCGACTGCCCGAGGGTTACATCGTCGGGCCGAACGTGCATCTCGGGTCGCTGGTCGAAATCGACGTGGGGACGTTCGAGGACGACGAACTCCTTTTGGAAGCACCGGGCGCAGGAAACGGCGGCGTGGCGACGGCCGCGTGGGCGCCGCCCGCGCCGTCCGTCGCGGTCACCGTCGAGCCTCCGGGCGACACCTACGAGGTCCGCGTCTACGACCTCCGCCGCGCCCGCCAGCTCGTCGCCGCCGTCGAGATCGTCAGCCCGTCGAACAAGGACCGCCCGGCTACCCGGGACAAGATCGTGAGCAAGTGCGCGGCGATGATGGGGGCCGGCGTTTCGGTCAGCATCGTGGACGTGGTCACGGACCGAAACGCGAACCTGTACGCCGAGTTGATGGCGCGCCTCGGCGCCGACCCGGCGCTCGGTGCCAACCCGCCGGGGATTTACGCGGCGACCTGCCGCCTCCACCTGTCGCCGTCGGGCCAGCAGCGCACCCGGCTCCGCACGTGGTATCACCCGCTCGCGGTCGGGAAGCCGCTGCCGACGCTGCCGCTGTGGCTGTCCGAGCGGCTCGTCCTGCCGCTCGACCTGGAAGCCAGCTACGAGACGGCGTGCGCCGACCTCGGCATCGCGTGACCGCCCGGTTCGCGCGTGCGGTCCGTCCCGCGGTCGGGTATAACGGCGGCGTTGCCCATCGCAGAGGAGCCCGCCTATGGGACTGTTCGACGACGCGTTCGGCGAGAGTAAGCCGGACAAACTCAACAAGGAGGTCGCCTTCCTCGGCATCCTCATGCTCGCCGACTACAGCGACGGCACCGTCAGCGACGACGAAATGCAGGGGTTCGTCACCGCCGTGTCGCGGATGAAGATGTACCGCGACCTGACGGGCGACCAGGTCAACCGCCTCATCGACCGCGGCAACAAGGTCATCCGCCAGAAGGGGCCGGAGGAGGCGCTCAAGCTGTTCGCCCAGGCGCTCCCGGAACCGCTCCACCGGGCGGTGTTCGCCAACGCCGTCAACCAGGTGCTGGCCGACGGCGTCGTCGAGGACGAGGAGAAGGAGTTCATCCAGAACCTCCGCCGCGCCCTCGGCCTCAGCGGCGACGACGCCAACATGATCGCCAAGGTCATCATGTGGAAGAACCAAGGCTAGCGCTCCCATGTCCCGGTCCACGAAGCGGCTCCTCCTCGCCGGGCTGCTCCTCCTGGGGTTCCTCGCACTCTTGAACCCGGGCTACAGCTCGGCCTCCGTCGAGGGGCCGAACGGCGTCGTGCGGTCGGAGCGGTTCACGTTCGGGCCGAGCAGCCTGTTCGTGTACACCCGGGTCGTCGCCGACGACTCCACCGTCCAGATCGAGCACCGATGACACACTCGCTGATCGTCGCCGCGGCCGCGACACTGGCCGTCGCCGCGCAGCCGGCCGCGCCGCCGCGCTACGCCGTCGAGGCGAAGGACGCCCGCCGCGTTACCGCGGTGCTGACGTACCACGTCAGCTGCCCCGAACTGAAGGCGAAGGAGTGGTACGTCTTCGCTGCCGCTGCCCCGGAGCTGCCGGGGCAGGCGAACGTGAAGACCACGCTGTCCCCGGCCGGCACCACCGCGAAGGACCGCAGCCCGCTGGCCCGCGGGCTCGCCACGGCGCGCGTTCCCGCGAGCACCGCCGAGCTGAAGACGACGCTGCCGATCCGCGTCACCTACGAGGCGACGCTGCGGGCGCGCACGCTCGTCGAACTGCCGGCGGCGGCGGCGCCGCCGAAGGTGGAGCCGCTGTCGGCCGCGGAGCGGAAGCTGTACCTGGCCGAACACGGCGACATCAACTTCGCGCACGACACGTTCCAGAAGTGGCTCCGCGACGAGGGGCTGGTGCGGGCGAAGGAGGACGACATCGCCTTCGCCCGCGCCGCCTTCCTGCGCGTCCGCGACACGATGAAGTACGCCTACGCCGCCGACCTGGACCGGCGGGCGTCGGCGGTGTGCGCCGCGGGCACGTCCGACTGCGGCGGGCTGGCGGCGCTGTACGCGGCGGTGCTGCGGGCGAACGGCATCCCGGCGCGGACGCTGTACGGCCGGTGGGCCACGTCCGCGGCCCAGGACGCGAAGCTGAGCGGGGTGGCGTACTACCAGTGGCACGTGAAGGCGGAATTCTACGCGGCCGGCGTCGGCTGGGTGCCGGCCGACCCCGGCGCGGCGGTGGAGCACGACCGCACGCCGGACGGGCTCCGCTACTTCGGCACCGACGCCGGCGACTTCCTGACGCTGCACGTCGAGTCGGCGCTGGGCGTGGAGGCGGGGCCGTTCGGGGCGCAGACGATCGCCAACCTTCAGACGCCGGCGTGGTGGGTCAGCGGCGGCGGTCGGGCGGAGCCGCGGCGGGCGACCGAGGGGTGGACGGTCGAGACGGTGAGGTGACAGCCGGATGCCGGAGCCTCGAAGGGGCGGCGGCCAAACGCCCAGGGTGTCAACCCTGGGACACGTAGGCGGTGTCACGGGGGCGTGACCCCACGAACTCCATCACAGTCTGCCCGGGGCTGACGCCCTGGGCGTTTGGCTGCCGCCCCTTCGGGGCTCCGGACAGCAGCGCCGCCGCTTCCCCCCGCCCGCCGCGTCGGGTAGACTCAATCCGTCCCCCCCGCCAGGCTCTCCTCATGCCGCGCTACCCCCTTGCCGTCGCGCTCCTGCTCACCGCCACCGCCGCCCGCGCGGACGAGCCGGTCGAGTTCAACCGCGACGTGCGGCCGATCCTGTCCGACGCCTGCTTCAGCTGCCACGGGTTCGACGGCAAGGCCCGCAAGGCCCGCCTCCGCCTCGACACCCCGGAAGGCGCCTTCCTGGAGCGCGACGGCACGCGGCCGATCAAGGCCGGTGACCCGAAGGCGAGCGAGGTGTGGGCGCGAATCACGTCGGCCGACCCCGACGCGGTCATGCCGCCGCCGCACACGAACAAGAAGCTGACGGCCGCGCAAAAGGACACGCTGAAGCGGTGGATCGAGCAGGGGGCGAAGTACCAAAAACACTGGGCGTTCGAGCCGGTTCGACGCGCCACCGTCCCGCTGGGTGCGCACCCGGTCGATGCGTTCCTGGCCGCGCGCATGGCGAAGGCCGGGCTAACGCCCGCCGCCGAAGCCGACCGCCCCACGCTGATCCGCCGCGTGTCGTTCGCCCTCACCGGCCTGCCGCCGTCGGTCGCGGAAGTCGATGCGTTCCTCGCCGACGCGGCACCGGGAGCCTACGAGCGGATGGTGGACCGCTACCTGGCGTCGCCGCGGTACGGCGAGGAGATGGCCCGCCACTGGCTCGACGTGGCCCGCTACGCCGACACGCACGGCCTCCACCTCGACAACGAGCGGGCACTGTGGGGCTACCGCGACTGGGTCGTCCGCGCGTTCAACCAGAACCTGCCGTTCGACCGGTTCACCGTCTGGCAGCTGGCCGGCGACCTGCTGCCGAGCCCGACGCCCGACCAGCTCGCGGCCACCGGGTTCAACCGCTGCAACGTCACGACCGGCGAGGGCGGGTCGATCGACGCCGAGTGGGTCTACCGCAACGCCGTGGACCGCACCAGCACCGCGGCGCAGGCGTGGCTCGGCCTCACCGCCGGGTGCGCCGTGTGCCACGACCACAAGTTCGACCCGCTGTCGATGCGCGAGTTCTACGGGCTGTACGCCTTCTTCCTCAGCGCCGCCGACCCGGCGCTGGACGGCAACGTCAGCCTCGTGGGCCCGTTCGAACGACTGCCGACGGCCGAGCAAACCCGCACGCTGGAAGTCGCGAAGACGGCCGAAGCCGAGGCGCGGGCGAAGCTCGACGCGGCCGCGGCGAAGGCCGAGTACAAGGAGCCCGCCGAGGGGAAGAAGGCGGTCCGTGACGTGCTGTTCGACGACGCCCTGCCGCAGTGGGCGACGGCGAGCAACACCACCCGCAACGCGACCGAGTGGGCGACCGACCCCGCATTCGGCACGAAGAGCGGCCGGCGCGTGCTGCGGCAGGCGAACTCGTTCTTCCACCAGGACGCGATCACGTTCCGCGTGCGGCCGCCGGTCGTGCCGAAGGACGGCACCTTCGAGGCGTGGGTGTACCTCGACCCCAAACAACCCCCGACGGCGATCACGGTTCAGTTCGGCGGCGGCAAGCGCGTGGCGTGGGGGGCCGACGCCGGCGACAACACCGGATACGGCGGCGCGAAGCTCGGCAAGACGCGCGGCCCGCTGCCCAAGGCCGGCGCGTGGGCGAAGCTGACCGTGCCCGCGGCCGAGCTCGGCCTGACGGCCGGCAACGGCATCAGCACGCTGACGCTCCAGGAGTACGGCGGGGTCGCGTACTGGGACGACGTGGCGCTGGCCGGCGAGGTGAACCCGGCCACCGACCAGCTCGAATCGCAGGCCGCGTGGCTGAAGGGCTTCGGCGCGAAGAACCCGCCCGAGGTGCCGGCCGACGCGGCGAAGCGGACGGCGTTCTACCTGGCGAACGTGGCCCGGCCGTCCGGCGAGCTGGTGGCATTGCGTGCGACGTGGGAGCGAGCCCGCGCCGACCGCGAGGCCGCCGACGCGGCCATCCCGGCGACGCTCGTCTTCCGCGACCTGGGGATGCCGCGCGAGGCGTTCGTGATGCAGCGCGGCCAGTACGACAAGCCCGGCGACAAGGTGACGCCCGGCGTGCCCGCGGTGCTGCCGCCGCTGAAGGCCGCCGGCCCGCGGCCGACTCGGCTCGACCTCGCCAACTGGCTCGTGGCGAAGGACCACCCCACGACGGCGCGGGTGCAGGTGAACCGCCTGTGGCAGCAACTGTTCGGCGTCGGGCTCGTGAAGACGAGCGGCGACTTCGGCTCCCAGGGCGAGCCGCCGAGCCACCCCGAACTGCTCGACTGGCTCGCCGCCGAGTTCGCCGTGACGTGGGACGTGAAGCAGCTGATGCGCCTGATGGTGACGAGCGCGGCGTTCAAGCGCGACGCGGCGCAGGGCGCCGCCGAGCGCGCGAAGGACCCCGAGAACCGCCTGCTGAGCCGCGGCCCGCGCTTCCGCCTCGACGCCGAGCAACTGCGCGACAACGCCCTGGCCGTGAGCGGCCTCCTGAACCTGGACGTGGGCGGCCGGGCGGTGCGGACGTACCAGCCGCCGAACATCTGGGAGCCGATCGGGTACGGCGACAGCAACACCCGCTACTACCTCCAGGACCACGGCGGCGCCCTGTACCGCCGCAGCCTGTACGTGTTCATCAAGCGGACGGCGCCGGCCCCGTTCCTGTCGAACTTCGACGCCCCGAACCGCGAGCAGCTGTGCGCCGTCCGCGACCGCACGAACACGCCGCTGCAGGCGCTCCAGCTGATGAACGACGTGCAGCACGTCGAGGCGGCGCGGGCGCTGGCGGAGCGCGTCCTCGCCGACGGCGGCGCGACGACCGAGGCGCGGCTGACGTACCTGTACCGCACGGTGCTGTCGCGCCGCCCGGACGCGGACGAGCTGAAGCTCGTGTCGGCGGCGCTGGACCGGCAGCGGGCGCTGTTCGCCGCCGACCCCGCCGCCGCCGGCCGGCTGGTGCGCGCCGGCGAGAGTGTGCCGCGCCGTGCCGCGGGCGATGTCGAAATCGCGGCGTGGACGATGGTGGCGAACCTGCTGCTGAACCTGGACGAGACGGTGATGCGGAACTGAGATCAGGACGAAGAAAATGAACAGGATAACAGGATGAACAGGATGACCGAGCAGTGCTCCACGACGCGCTGACCGGAAAGGTCATCGGGGTCGCGTACACCGTCTTCAACGAACTCGGGAGCGGGTTCCTGGAGTCCGTGTACGAGAAGGCCATGAAGTACGAACTTCTCGCCGCGGGGCACGAAGTGATGACCCAACATCCGATCACAGTACTGTACCGCGGGCAGGTCGTCGGAGAGTTCTTCGCCGACCTGTTCATCGACGGCCGGGTGATCGTCGAGTTGAAGGCCGTCCGCTCGCTCCAGCCCGTCCACGAGGCCCAACTCGTGAACTACCTCAAGGCAACCGGCGTCGATGTCGGCATCCTCCTGAACTTTGCTGACACGAAGGTCGAAGTCCGACGCAAGCTCCGTGTACTACCCGAGGCGGAACCCCCGGGTTTCTAATCCTGTTCATCCTGTTATCCTGTCCATTTTCTTCCTGCCACACGGCGACCGCCATGCTCCTCGACCCCACCCGCCGCCAGTTCTTCGGCTCGACCGGCCTCCGCCTGGGGTCTACCGCGATGGCGTTGATGGCCGGCCGCGCCGCCGCGCAGCCCGCGGTGCGCGTCCACCCGCCGCTGCCGGGGCTGCCGCACCACGCCCCCACGGCGAAGGCCGTCATCTACTTGCACATGAACGGCGCCCCGAGCCAGCTCGACCTCCTCGACCACAAGCCGAAACTGATCGACCACTTCGACAAGGACTTGCCGGCGTCCGTCCGCATGGGCCAGCGCATCACCACCATGACCAGCGGCCAGGCCCGGCTGCCGGTCGCCCCGAGCATGTTCAAGTTCGGCCAGCACGGCCGCGCCGGGACGTGGTTCAGCGAACTGCTGCCGCACACCGCCCGCCACGCCGACGACATCGCCGTCGTGAAGAGCGTCCACACCAACGCCATCAACCACGACCCGGCGTGTACGTTCGTGATGACCGGCAGCGAGGTGCCGGGCAAGCCGAGCCTCGGCAGCTGGCTCAGCTACGGCCTCGGCAGCGTCAGCAACGACCTGCCGGCGTTCGTCGTGCTGACGCCGTGGTGGACGAGCCGCGGCGCGGCCCAGGCGCTGTTCGCCCGCATGTGGTCGAACGGCTTCCTCCCCGGCAAGTACGCCGGCGTCGCGCTCCGCAGCGTCGGCGACCCGGTCCTGTACGTGCAGAACCCCGACGGCCTCGGCCGCGACGGCCGCCGCGCCATGCTCGACACCCTCGGCCAGCTCAACCAGCGCACCTTCGACCGCTACCACGACCCGGACACGCTCACGCGGATCGCCCAGTACGAGATGGCGTTCCGCATGCAGAGCAGCGTGCCCGATCTGACGGACCTGTCGAAGGAGACGCAGGAGACGCTCGACCTGTACGGCCCCGAGGTGAAGAAGCCCGGCAGCTTCGCCGCGAGCGCGCTGCTGGCCCGCCGCATGATCGAGCGCGGGGTGCGCGTGGTGCAGATTCTCCACCGCGGGTGGGACCAGCACGGCAACCTGCCGTCCGAGATTCGCAGCCAGTGCTTCGACACCGACCAGCCGACCGGGGCGCTCTTAACGGACCTGAAGCGGCGCGGCCTGCTGGACAGCACGCTGGTGGTGTGGGGCGGCGAGTTCGGGCGGACGGTGTACTGCCAGGGCGGGCTGTCGAAGACGAACTACGGCCGCGACCACCACCCGCGCAACTTCGCCATGTGGCTGGCCGGCGGCGGCGTGAAGGGCGGGCAGACCTACGGCGAGACGGACGACTTCAGCTACAGCGTGGCCGAGAACCCGGTCCACCTGAACGACCTGAACGCGACGGTGCTGCACTGCCTCGGCATCGACCACGGCCGGTTCACGTTCAAGTTCCAGGGGCTCGACCAGCGGCTCACCGGCGTCGAGGAGCAGCACGTCGTCCGGCCGCTGCTGAAGTAATGTTGCCGCTTGCGGCTTCGCGTTGCCCAGCGCGAAGCCGCAAGCGGCAACTCAACTTATTCCCCGCACGCGGCCAGCGCCAGTACCGCGAACGCCGAACCGGCGTTCGTGATGTAGTGCGCCCGGTCGGTGTTCAGGCTCCGCGTGTACCATCGGCCGCTCTCGCGCTGGTTGGCCCGCAGCCACGCCGCCCCGCGAGCCACCGCCGGGTCGGCCGCAGGCACACCCGCCTGCCGCAGCACGTACACCGCCAGCCCGGTCGCGTACCCGTCGCTGGCCGTCGCCTCGTTCGGCGACTTCGCCTCGTCGCGCCGCCGGTACTGCCCAAGTGCCGGCAGCGACCACCCGCCGTCCGCCCGCTGCGCCGCCCGCAGCTGCGCTACCACGCCCGCCTGCTGCCCCTTGTTCATGAGCCCGTCCACCTTCGTGCTCGCCCACAGCAGCATCGCCGCGTGGTGCAGGTCCGGCGCCGCGTTCTTCTCCAGGTAGCCGCGTAGCTTCGTCAACCCGGCCGTCGCGGCGTCGGTCTTGGCGTACCCGTCCGGCGCCAGCCCGACGGCCAGCGCCGCGAGCGTGACGCCGTAGTAGTCGTCGTGTTCCATCGGCGGCCAGTCGCACTTCAGCCAGTTCCACCCGCCGTCGGCCCGCTGGTCCTTCCACATCCGCGCGAGCGCGTCGCGGGTGGGTTGGGTCAGCTTGCCGGCGTGGGAGTCGGTCGCGGCCAGGCCGAGGGCGGTGCCGACGACGTAGGCCGGCCCGCGCGGCTTCGCACCCGCCGCCCACGCGGTCGCGTCGGCTTCGAAGAACTTGCGGACCTCTTTCCACCCGGCGTCGCCGGCGAGCTTCGGGCGGGCCATGAGGTACGGCAAGTTCGTGTGGCACGTCACGCACTTTCGCTCGCGCGTCCAGCCCACGCCGACGCCGTCGAGGTACGCGGCGGCCTTCGCCGGCGAGTACGCCTTCGCCACCGGCTCGTCGGCCTTCGTGGGCTCGGGCGGGGGAAAGTCGGCCGGCGCGGCGACGGCCGCGGCGAGGAGGGCGGCGGGGATCACGGGAGAGCCTCCGGTGCGGAAGGAACGTGCGGGCGACTCCAGACGAGCCACCCGAGCCAGGCGGTTGTGGAGACGAGCGTAACCGATCGGGCGGCGAGAAGGAACAGGGTGGCGGGAATCGGCCCGGCCCAGGTGGCGGGCACGGTGGGGAGGTCGTCCCCGTACGTCCACCGGTAGAAGCACGGGAAGATGAGCGTGGTGAGCCCGCCGGCGAGGAGCACGAGCGCGGCCCACCACCGCTCGGCGCGCGACCGCAGCGGCAGCAGCGGCACGAGCGGCATGACCCAGTGGAGGTACTGCGGCGACCCGACCTTGTTCGCGGTGATGAACGCGAACCACACCAACAATGACGCGGCGACGACGTGCGGGACGAGGGCGGCGGTGGTGGGCCGCGTGTGAGACGCGCGCCAGAAGCCGCGCGCCATCAGTACAACGGTTAGCGGCACCGACAGCACCATGAGCCACTTCGCCAGCTCCGCCCCGCGGGCGGCGAGGGCGCCGGTCACGTTGAAGCTGCCGTACCCGGCGCCCACGTGGGCGCCGGGGTCGAGCAGGAACACCGGCCACGCGATCGGCGCTTCCAGCTGGAGGCCGCGGGCCGAGTGGTACGTCAGGTACTGGAACCCGCGTTCGCCGCCGCCGAACAGGTACGTCAGAGCCGGCCACGCCGCCAGCATCGCGCCGGCGATCAGCGCTTCGAGCACGACGCTTCGCCAGAACCGCCCCGGCCGCGCCGCCGCGGCCGCGAACACCCACGCCGGCAGCAGCAGCACCGGCACCAGCTTGTAGGCCGCGCCGAGCACCAGCACCGCGTACCCGAGTCGCGGCCGGCACGCGGTCAGCGCCCACACCGCCAGCAGCGCCACGAACGCAACCACCGGGTCCTGCCGGTCGAACAGGATCGCCCCGACCGACGCCGTCAGCAGCACGTACAGCGCCAGCCGGCCCACGCGCGCGGCGGTCGAGTCGTCCGGGTACACGCGCCGCGCGACAAGCCACACCAGCGCCAGCGACGCGGCATCAACGCCGAACAGGACGAGGCCGAGCGCCACCTCGTAGCGGTCGCCGGCCTCGCGTGCGGCGGCCGACTCCTCGGTGTACGGGGGGAGCGTCTTGTAGTACCGGGTCTGGACGAGGAGCGGCGCCCAGCCCGGCAGGCGGTCGGCGAGCCAGCCGGGGGCGACGCCGAACAGAACCGCGAGGTGCGGGTACTCGACGGTGCGGGTGCGGTACAGCTCGGCGACGCCGGTGGTGCGGGCGGCGTCGGCGTAGTCGCGGTAGAGGCGGTACTCGCCGGCCGTGGTGACCGCCCACAGCCCGGCGCGGACGAGGAGGAAGCCGACGACGAGGGCGGCGTACAGGGCGGCGGGCCGGGTCATGCGGCCAGTGTACGGCTACCGCGGCGGCGCGGGCGGCCCGGCCGGGCTGCTCGACAGCGACGAATAGTACTGCCGCAGCAGGCCCGCGTACCGCGGCATGAACTCCTCCCGATAGTGCTGCGTGAGTTGCACCCGCACCCGCTCCGGGAGGTGGCCCCACACTTCCTTCGCAACCACGTCCGCGATCGGCAGCTGCGGCTGCACCGGCGGCGGCGGTTGGTCGTTCTTCTTGTCGGCGGCCGCCTGCGCGACGCCGGCCGGGTCCTTCGGCGTTCCCGCCTTCGCCGTCTGCGTGGGGGTCATCGGCTGCTTGTCGGCGCCCTTCCCGCCCTGCGCCATGCCGCCGGGTTCCTTGCCGTCCTTCGGCGCGCCGGCGCGCGGCCGCCGGCCGCTCGCCTGGCCTTCCTTCTGCCCCATTCCGCCCGTCGGCTCCGTGCCGCCCGTCGGTTGCTTGCCGCCGGCGTTGCCCTTGCCGTCGCCCTTCTGTTCCTTCTGACCGCCGCCCTTCCCCATGTCCGACTTCGCGTCCGACTTGTCGTTCCCCTTGTCGCTCTTGCCGTCGTTCTTGTCCTGCTTGTTCATGTCGCTCGAACCGCCGCCGTCTTTGGGCGGCGAGTCGGGCGGGTTCAGCAGCGCGTCGATGTCCTTGAGGATGCCGGCCTGGGTGGCGCGGGTGCCGTCGCCGGCGTCGGCCGCGGCGAGCTTGTCGCTGGCCTGCTTGGCGCCGGCGATAATGCGCTCCACGACGGCGGCGGGGTCTTCGGCGGGGGCCGGGTCGCGGGAGCCGTCGGGCCGGACCTCGCGCGGCGGCGGGGCGACCGGCAGCGGGTCGGCCGCGACCGCGGGGACGCCCAGCGCGGCGAACACGAACAGCGCGGCGGGGCGGGTCACGGCATCTCCTCCGGGGTGCGGCGGAACTCGGCGGCGAGTCCCGCGAACAGCTCCGCCAGCCGCCGCTGCGCGGCCTCGATCTCGGCCAACTCTTCGCGGGCGTCGTCCGACAGCGCCGCCGGGTCGGGGTTGGCCTTGGCGAACGCGGCCGTCCGCTCGTTCAGCTCGTTCTGCAGCGCCCGCAGCGCCCGCAACTGCGCCAGCGGCGGAATCGCGTCCGCGTTCCCCGCCGGCATCGGCATCGGCATCGGCATACCCGTCGGCGGCGTGCCCGTCGGCATCGGCGCGCGGCCGGCCTTCGGCTGATCCTCTTTCAGCGCCTCCAGCACCTGTTCGAGCCGCCGCACGGCGACGCCCATCGGGCGCGCCACGCGGTCGTGGTTGGCCTTCTCCAGGGCCGGGTCGAACGCCGCGTCGGGGTCGGCGTCGAGCGCGTCCTGGCGGCGGGCCTTCGCCTTGTCGCCGGCCTTGTCCATCGCGTCGGCGGCGTCGTTGACGATGCGGGCGAACACGGCCAGCTGCGCGAACTCGCGGTCGGCCAGCCCGCGAACCTCGCCCGCCAGCGCCCGCTCGCGGTCCTCCAGCTCGGACAGGCTCGCCAGCAGCGGCCGGGTCCACGCCTTCCCCTTCAGCACCGCCTCTTGCACCCGGCCGGCCTCCGTTATCGCCGCCTTCTGACGGTCGAGCAGTGCCGTCACCTGCGCCGCGAGGCGGCGGCGCGTCTCGTCGGCCAGCCGCTCCTCGGCGCGGGCCGTCTGCCCGTCGAGGCGGTCGCGGGCGTCGTCGAGCTTGGCCGTGGCGTCGCGCTGGGCCGCGGTCGGGTCGGCGCCGTTCTCCAGGGAATCGCGGGCGGCCTCCATCTTCTCCAGCGCGGCGCGGGCGTCCTTCGCCGCGTCGTCGGCCCGGTCGCGGGTCAGCCGCTGCACCAGGTCGCGCGTCTGCTCGGCGAGCTTCTGCTGCTCCGGGGCGAGGCGGCGCAGTTCGTCGCCGCGCTTGGTCGCGTCGGGGACGCGGGCGGCCTCGGCGGCGCGCTTCTGCAAGTCGTCCTGCGCCGCGGCGGTGGCGTCGGCCTGGTCGGCGTCGGCGCGCTGCCGGCGCGACAGTTCGGGCACGTTCTCCGGCTGCTGTTCGGCGAGCCCGTTGGCGAAGCGGTCGAGCCGCGCGGCCGCGGAGCGGTCCTTCGCACCAGCTTCGCCCTGACGGTTCTCGCGGGCCGCGACCGCGGCCTGGCGCAGCTCGTCGGGCACCGCCTGCCCGCCGGCGGCTGCCACGGCCGCGCGAATCGCCGCGGCCTCTGCGGCAGCGCGGGTCGACGCTGCGGTCGCGTCGGCGGCGTCGAGCCGCGCCTGCTCGGCCTTCGCCGCCGCCGCCGACCGCGCCTCGCTCCCCTGCGGAAGCATCCCGGCCTTGGCGTCGAGCGCACTCGCGTCGGCCTCCTTCGACGCGGCGGCGGCCTTCGCGGCGGCGGCGGCCTGGTCCTTCTCGGCGGCGAGGTTGCGGGCCTTCCCCAGCAGTGCCCCGGCCTGGTCGGCGAGGCGGTCGAGCCGGGCGGCGGCGCGGTCGAGTTCGGCCCGCTGCTCCGGCGTCAGCGCGTCGGCGGCCTTCCCCGGGGGAACGCGGTCCGGCAGCCGGTCGGCGGTGTCGGCCTCGCGGAGAACGGTGTCGCGCAGCTGCCGGGCGTCGCCGCGCAGCTCGGCGGCGCCGCCCCACTGGTTCAGCAGGTCGATCAGGTCCGTCAGCGTGTCCTCGACGCCGCGCTGGTGCCGCGCGGCGCGGGCCAGCGGCTGAGTCGGCGGCTGCCGCAGCGCCTCGGCGATCTGGTCGCGTGCCCCCGCCAGGTGCCGATCGACGGCGGCCGCGTCCTGCCCCTCGGCGGGGCGCAGCAAGCCGGCCGCGGCCGCGAGCCGGTCGGTCGCCGGCGACTTCGGCAGGCCGTTGGAGCGGGCCAAATCGTCGAGCAGTTCCACCTTCTGCCGCAGGCCGGCGACGCCGTTCCTCACGTGATCCTGGGCGTTGCCGGCGGCGAGGAGCTTCTCGCGGTCGGCCGGCCCGAGCGAGCCGTCGGCCTGCGGGCGGACGGCGGCGCGGTCGGTCGCCTCGCGCTGCTCCTCGCGCACCCGTTGGGCCGCACGCCGTAGCTCGGCGAGCCGGCGGTGGATGAACCCGTCCACAGCCTCGGGCGAACCGACGCGGATGACGACCCACCCACCCGTCGGCTCGACCTCGGCCTCCTCCGGGTCCGTCGCCGCGGCCACCTCGGTGCGGCTGCGGCCGGGTTCCTTTAGCACCGTCACCGTGTCCCAGTCGTCGGCCGCGGCGCGGAGGTAGAGCACGTCGCCGGCGCGAACGGGAGTGCCGTCGTCGCGGAGGAAGCGGCTCAGGTTCAGCACGAACGCGGCGTCGTACTCCGGCGGCTGGGGCGGCAGGTTCGCCAGCGCCGCCCCGACCGCCGCGGGCAGGGCGCGGCTCGTCGGCTCGTAGTCGGCCAGCGGGACGGTGCGGATCCGGCCCGCGGCGCCGACGCGGTATTCGAGGAACGTTCGCCGCAGGCCGTACACGCGGTCGGTGGCGAGCACGTCCACGCGGAGGTTGGCGGTCGGCACGAGCCGCGTGGGGTCGCGGCCGGGGGCGGGCCGCAGCAGGCTGACATTCGGCGCCGGGTCGGGCGTCAGGCGGATCTCCAGCAGGCGCACGCCAGTGAGGCCGGTCGGGTCTGTCAGCCGCAGGGCGTACATCCCGGAGAACGCCGGCGTGAACTCGGCCCACATCACGCGGCCGTCGCCGGAGAGCGCGAGTGGCACGTCGTCGCCGAGGGCGTCGGCGAGCAAGGCGCTGCCGGCGGCGCCGAGCGAATCGAGGCGGCCCAGGTGCGCGAGCGGCGCGGCGCGCTCGACGGCGGACCGGTCGCCCTGGAACGCCAGCACGGCGCGGCCGAGTGGCACGTCGGCGGCGGCGCGGAGGCGGACCGTCGTCCCCGCCGGCACCTCGACCACGGCGGCGCCGTCGGGCAACTCGGTCAGGCGCTGGCCGGTGTATTCGGGCGGCGTGACGTGCAACTGCGGCGACGGTCGGCCGTCGAGCGGCACGAGCCGCGGCGGCGGCACCACCGCGACGTGGAGCCAGCCGGTGTCGCCGTCGCCGGCGGTGACGCGGAAGTCGAAGTCGTGGTTCAGCCGCGCCGGCTCGACGCGGGCGCTGACCACGGCCAGCGGGCCGACCGGGCTCACGCCTTGCGGGATCGAGCCGGGCGTGCGCGGGTCGGCGGCGGTGAGCGGGTACGCTTCGTCGAACTCCTCGCCGGAGTGGAGTCGGAACGCGACGTGGGCGCGGTCCGGCAGCACGCCGCGGACGACGAACTGGAACTCGAACGGGTCGGGCTTCGGCAGCCGGGAGGGGAACTCGGACGGGGTCACGAGTTCGATCCGCGTGCGCGCCGGCCACGGGTGCGGGCCGAACGGGTCGGCGAAGCGGACGGCGGCGGTGGCGGCGCGGTCCGTGTCCACGAGCGCCGCGGGGACGGCCGCGAGCAGCGCCGCGGCGCAGAAGGCGAGTGCCTTCATCGCCCGCGAGCGTGGGACGATGGCGCCGAGGTCGTGATTGCCGCTGACGCGCTCGGCCCGGCGGACGGCGGCGTGGCGGAGGCGGCGCGACACGCCGCGGTCGTCGGCGTCTTCGAGGAAGGCGACGGCCGACGCGAGGGCGTCGTTCAGCTTCGGGTGGCGGGCTTCGAGCGCGAGCGCCACGGACAGCGCGTCGGTGCGGAGGCGGAGGGCGGCGCGGAGGCGGCGGACGAGGATTCCGCCCGCGGCGAGCGTGGCCACGAGCGCGAACCCGCGGGCGAGCGGCGGCAGGTGCCAGCGGGCGTCGGCGGCGCCGACCACCGCCAGCGCCGCGGCGACGGTGCCGACCAGCGCCAGCGCCGCGGCCCCGGCGGCGGCCCGGCGGCGGGCGCGGCCGAGCGCCGCGAGGCGGTCGGGCAGCCGCACCGGGCCGCGGCTGGGGTGCGTCGGCGGCTGGAGGATCAAGGCCATTCCGGGTCAAGGATGAAGGATGAAGGATGAAGGATGAACCGGAGCAGCCGGTTCGGCCTTCATCCTTCATCCTTCATCCTTCATCCTTTCTCGAAGCTACTTCCGCGCCCACGCCGTGCGCGGGATGTCGATCGCCACGCGGCCGACGCCGCCGGCGCGGGTCGCGTCCAGGGTCAGCGTCAGTGGGCCGTCCGCGGTCGTGTCGGGGCGGCTGAACACGAGCGACTCCAGCGCCGGCGGCCCGCCGGGCGGCAGCGGTTGTGCGAACTCGGTGAACCACTCGCGGCCGGCGTCCGCGGGGTAGATGGCGTGCCCGAGCACGCCGCCGGCCGCGTACTTCAGCGTGCACTCGCCGGTCGCCACCGGCTGCCACCGGCGGTACGTCAGGTTCGCCTTCCCCGTGTTCTCCACCTCCACCCACACCACGAAGTACGACTCCGGCGACAGGAAGTTCCGCTTCCGCGCCACCAGCGGCACCTTCGACTCGGCCACGCCTACCACCCGGATGCGCACGTCGCCGGCCTTCTCCCACTTCGACTCCCAGCTCTTCGGCGGCGGCGGGAACGGCGACGGCGGCCGCTCCACCACCGTCGGCGGCTTCGGCGCCGGCTCGGGCGGCTTCGGTGCGGGTTCCGGCGTCTTCGGCGCGGGCTCCGGAACGGGCGTTGGTTCCGGCGTCTTCGGCGCCGGCTCCGGCGGCGTCGGATCCGGCATCTTCGGCTCGGGCTCGACCGGCACCGGGACCGTCTTCGGCTTCACGCTCGATTTCGACGGCTCGGGTTCCGGCTCTGGTGTCTTGGGCGTTACTTTCGGTTCGGGTGCGGGGGCCGGCGGGTTCGCCTTCGCGGCGGCAACTTCCGTCGGCTTGGGGGCGGGGTCGCGGAGGAGGTAGATCGCCAACCCCCCGGCCGTGACGACGCCGACGCCGAGAATGCCGACGACGGCGAGGACGAGCGGCAGCACCGACGGCGCGGCTGGCTCGGCGCCGGGAGGCCGGGGCCGGCGGTCGGGGTGCGGGGTCGGCGCCGACCGCCGGGCGGGCGGTGGCGGCGCGGCGTCGTCCAGCGACAGCACGGCGGCGACGTTCGGGCCGCGGCAGCCGGGGCACTGCGTGGCGCGCTCGGTACCCCGCGGGAGCCACTGGTAGCTACAGTCCCGGCAGTAGTACCGCGGGCGATCGGCCATCACTCCTCCCCCTTCGGGTGGCGAAGTGTTATTGTCCCCGACCGCGGGCCGCGGTCAAGGCCGGCGGGCCGCCGTGACGCCGGTGTTACACGGCGGCCACTACCGCCCCAGGTGCCGGGCCAGGAACGCGAACGTGCCGCGGCTGAACACCCGGTGCCCGCCCACCTGGTACTCGATCTCCGTCCGCGTCGGAAGCTTGAGCCGGTTGGCGTACAGGTAGCGGACCTTCGCGTACTCGTAGCTCACCATCTCGTCGGTGCCGACGCCGTCGTCGTGGCCACGCTCCACCATGAACGGCCGCGGCGCGATCAGGTACGCCATCTCGGCGTAGTTGAACGTGTTCCCCAAATCAAACTCGTACATCTCGTACTCGCCCGTCCACATGTAGCTGCGGTCCAGGTCCACCGACACGTTCTTGCCGACCCACTCGTTGAAGTCGCCGGAGCAGATCGACAGGCAGTAGCGCATCTCGACCGCCGGCACCCGCATCGCCGTCTTGCCGCCGTAGCTCAGGCCGTAGAACGCGATGCGGGTGTGGTCCACGTACGGCAGCGTGACGAGCCAGTCGATGGTGCGCTGGTGCTGGCGGATGATGAAGCTGAACAGCGACAGCTTCAGCGGGTTAGCCTTCCGCTGGAGCTGGCGGAACGTGTTCTGGCCGATGTACGGGTTCTGCGGCGCGTACACGATGTAACCCTGCTCCACGAGCCGCCGCGAAAAGTGGTCGTAGACGGGGCTCTTCTCCACGTCGATGGTGTGCCGCGGCGTGCCTTCGAGGCCGTGCTGGCACACCACGACGGGCCGCTTCTCGCCGGCCTTCAGGTCCTTCGGCAGAAGCAGGATGCCGAGCGCGAACACGTCGTCGTACACGTCGAGCACGACCTCGTGGCCGGTGAACTTCTCCTCGTCGTACACCTGCCGCGTCCGCGGGTTCAGCGGCATCGTCGGCTCCGGCAGCTTGCCGATGACCTCGCTGTGGAAGTACTCGCGGAGCTGGTCGCTCGACTTCTGCCACGTCTCGGGGGTGGTGGCGTCGGCCTTGGCCCAGACGCCGCGGCGCACGGCCTCGCTGTCGCGCCACAGCTTCTGCGTGAACACCACCAGTTGGTCGAACTGCCGCTTGTGCCGCTTCGCCACCTCGATCGGCGGCAACGGGCTCGCCTTCGTGTACTGCGGCACGTTGTCGGTGTGGACGCCGAGCACCATCGACAGCACGTGCGCGTCGCCTTCGAGGAGGTTGCCGTTGTTCAGCGCCCGCGCCCGCCGCATCTCAGCCAGGTACGGTTCCACGTCGGGCGGGGCGAGCTTGCCGGGGGCCGCGCCGCCGCGGCCGGCGGCGGGCGGCAGTGGTCCTGGCCACGACGGCCACGCCAGGAACGGGTGGAGCGCCTTCCCGTCACCCACCGGGTCGGTCTGCGGCTCGACCGGCAGGAAGCGACCCGCCATCATCAGGTTCAACTCGGCGGTGCCGAACTCGGTCAGCTGGCCCCAGACGTTGCGGTCGAGCGGGCGGTCCCACGTCGTCTCGGCCGGCACGATGTCGCCGAGCGGGGCGACGAACTTGATGCGCGGGTCGAGCGCGCCGGCGAAGCGGGCCAGGTACGCGCCTTCGCCGTGGCCGTACAGCGCGACGCGCTTCCCGGCGTCGCCGGGGGTGTTCGCCGTGAGCCAGTCCACGCCGGCGAGAATCTTCTGCACCTCGTAGCCGGGCATGGTGCGGCCCATCTCGTAGGCCATGCGGTGGACGAACTCGCGGTGCGGCTGGTTCGTCTGCCGGTTCAGCTTCGGGTTCCCCGAGTGGTTGTCGTTGCGGTCGATCAGCACCGGCACCAGCACGCGGAACTGGTGGGCGATGCTGGGGGCGATCTGCACCGTCACCGGCACGCCGGGAACGAGGCCGCACACCTGTTCCGGCGTCCAGCCGGCGTGCGGCACCACGACCGCGACGCCCTTCGCCTTCCCCTTCGGCTCCAGCAGCAGCCCCTCGGCGTCCACCCCGGGCAGCGCCGCCCAGCGGACGTTGAACACGCGGAAGGCGTCCGATTCGGCGACGAGCGCGGAGGCGGTCGGGCTGCTGACGAACTCGAGCCGCGGTTCGAGGCGCTGGTCGACGACGCCGAGGTACTTGCGCAGCCGCTCGCGGTTCGGCTCGACGGACTTCTCGAAGTCGTCCTGGCTGTCGAAGTTCGGCTTCCAGCGGGCGGCGCGCTGCTTCGCCGAGTCGGCGGTGGCGCGGTCGAGGTACTTGTGGAGGCCGGCGACCATCTTCTTGGCCAGGTCGTCGGTGTCGGTGAGCGGCTTCGTGTTGGGCAGTTCGGCCGCGGGCGCGGCGGAGGCAGCACCGAGGAGCAAGAGGGTGGGGAGGAGGTGTTTCATGGGTGGGGTGCGAAAGGGGAAAGGTGGTTGGCTTGGCGCCGTAGGCCGCCCGGGGTTTCCACCCCGGGCTAAACACGGCCGCCTCTCCGGGGCTCAAAACCCTGGCTCGGGGCTTCAGCCCCGGCGGGGCGTTCGTCCATAGCCCGGGGTGGAAACCCCGGGCGACGTCCGCGGTGTCACGGGTGCGTCAGAACAATTCCGTCACCGGCCGCGCCGGGTACACCGCTACGGGCGCCCCGTCCGGCCCCGGCATGGTCGCGCTGCCCGGCACGCCGAGGGCGTGGAACACCGTCGCCACCAGTTCCGGCGGCGTGACGGGGCGGTCGGCGGGTTCGCTGCCGGTGGCGTCGGAGCGGCCGACCACGCGACCACCCTTCACCCCGCCGCCGGCGACGAGCGCCGTCCAGCAGCCGGCCCAGTGGTCGCGCCCGCCGTTGGCGTTGAGCCGCGGAGTGCGGCCGAACTCGCCGACGGCGACAACCAGCGTCGTGTCGAGGAGGCCGCGGTCGTCCAGGTCGGTCAGCAGCGCGGAGAACGCGGCGTCGAACGACGGGGCGACGGTGGCGCGGTAGTCGTCGAGGGTGGTGTTCAGCGAGCCGCGGTCGGCGTGGCAGTCCCAGGAAGGGGCGTCGAACACAGTCGGGAACTGGTTGATCGTGACGAACCGGGCGCCATTGAAGACCACGTAGGCTGCGAAATGGCACGCATCACGGAACGTGGACGCCCTGCCGTCCTCGCACAAGGGCACGTCGAGGAATCCACGGTCCTGCCCGTGGCCGACGCGGATGCCGGTGTCGATGTCGTGTCCGGGCATTCTCCACCAAGCGAGGCCGTTGTCGCGCCGTCCGCTCAAGTGTGCCACCACCGCTCCCGTGTTCGGCCACGCGGGGCCGTCGCGGAACAGGCGGCCGGTGTTGTTCAGCTGCAAGCCCGCCTCGTGGATCGGCGGCGCGTCGTGGTGCATCGAGCGGATCAGGCTGAACTTGTCCGCCAGCCCCGCGAGCTTCGGGAACAGCTCGCTCAGGTACACGCCGGGAACGCGCGTCGGGATCGGGGCGAACGGGCCGCGCACCTCCGCGGCGGCGTGCGGCTTCGGGTCGAACGTGTCGAGGTGGCTCGGGCCGCCGACGAGGTTGATGAAGATGCACGCCTTCGCGCTGCCGGCGGGGGTGAGCGGCGCGGCGAGCCCCGGGTGTAAGCCCGTGGTTCCCACGACGGCCGCGCCGGCGGCGGCGGTGCGGAGGAAGTCGCGGCGGGTGGGGTCGGTCGGCATGGGGTGGCCCCGGCGGGTGGGAACGGCCCCATCCTACCCGCCCGCCGGCCGGATGCAACCACACAGCGGTCAGTCGCCGTGCGCCCGCCGCAGACGTGGGGACAGGCGCAGAATCCACTGCACCCGCTCGAACTCGTCCAGCCAGTCCTGCACCACCTGCGCCGCCACCGGGTCCGACTTCGACACCAGCCCCGTGGCGCAGCTCTCGCCGGCGAGCTGGGCCGCAAGTGCGCGGTAGCGGGCCAGCGTGCGCTCGCCGTAGCGGGCCACCTCGAAGCCGTCTTCGGAGAAGAACACCGCCACCGGCACGCGGTTGCCGCCGTTCACCTGCAGCGCCTGCTGCACGTCGGCGTGCTCGTCGCGGTCCAGGTAGCGGACCTTCAGTACCGGCGCCGCCTCGGCGAACCGGTCGAACGCCGGGCACTGGGCGACGCAGTCGCCGCACCAGGCCCCGGCCAGCACCAGCACGTTCGTCTCGCGCGTGAACCGGCCGAGCAGTTGCTTTTGGGCGTCGGTCAGCGTGATGGCCGCGTGCGCCGCGGCCCAGCGCGCCCTGTCGGAGGCGCTGCCGTAGGCGTCCAGAAACGCGGGAAGCGGCAGGGCGTCGGCGAACGACTCGAACAGGTTCATGGCGGGTTTCCGGGGCGAAGTCACTTCTTGTCCTTGTCCTTCTTCGGCTCAGCCTTCTTCGGCTCGGCCTTCTTCGGCTCCACGATGTCCGCCACGACCGGCGGCGGCGTCACCGCGTAGTCCTTGCCGCCCACCTTCGTCGTCGCCCGGATCACCAGGGGCGCCGGGCCGAGCGGAACGTCCGCGGCCGTCGTCACCGCCAGGTCGCCCTTCGTGGCCCCCTTCGCCAGCGAGCCCTTCGGCGCGATCGTCACCTTCGCCGGGGCGAACAGCGGGGCCAGGGCGATGTCGCCGTCGGCCTCCTTCTCGCGCTTCGCCTCGACCAGCAGCTTGCCCCCCTTCCCCTTCTCCAGGCTCGCCGGGTCGAGCTTCAACGCCACCGCGAACGGCGCCTTCTCCACCACCGCCACCGCACAGCCGTCCAGGAACTCGTGCGGCGGGTTCGACATGCCGCCGAACGTCGTCTTCACCAGGTCGGTCAGCTGACCGTACCGCACCACGTCGCCGGCGGTCGCCTTCACGCGGAAGGCCAGCGGCCCCGGCTTCGCCCCGGCCTTCACCAGCAGCGGCACGAACGCCTGCGTGGCGCCCGCCGGCAGCGTCACCTTGCCGCTCAGGTCGGGGCCGCCGTCGATGCTCAGTTCCACCGGCCCGGCGTATCCGTTCAGGCGCGCCACGTTCGTCACCGCGACCGCCGTGCCGCCGCCGGCGGGGGCTTCGTAGCGGTCCAGCGCCAGCGTCACCGCCACGTCCGGCCCGGCCGGCACCACGGAGAGGTGGTACACCTCGTTCGGGCCGAACAAGTAGTTCAGGTGCTCGCAGGCGACGACGTAGTCGCCGTCGGCCGGCGGCGTGAACTCGAACCGCGTCGGCACCGCGGCCGGGTTGCTCTTGGCGAGCTCGGCCCCCTTCGCGTCGAGCACCCGCACCAGCACCTCGGTCGGGGCATTCACCTCGTACGTGAGCGCGGCGATCACCAGCTTCTGCCCCTTCTTCCCGGCGATCTTGAAGTGGTCCGTGTCGCCCTTGCTGCCGAACTTCGCCGACACGCCGCCCGGCACCGGCAGCGGGTTGGCCTTCGCCGGCTCGTTGTTCGGCTCCGCCTCCACGCCCTCCGGATTGCGGCTGACCATCACCGGCACCGGCCAGCCGCTCGGGCCGCCGGCGCGCTTCGGCGCCGCGTTCACGCCCGCGGCGGTCATCGGCACCTTCAGCGTCACGGGCGGCAGGTCCTCGGTGCCGGGGCCGGCGAAGCCGACCTTCGCGTCCTTGCCGCGCTCCACGGCCAGCGGGAACGCCGTCGTGGCGCCGGGGAAGTCGCCGATGCGGAGGCGGTAGAAGAAGTCGGCGCCGCCGCGGTACGTCGTGTCGCGGACCTCGACGAGCACCTCGCCGGCGGCCGGGAACGTGTGCGTCAGCCGGGCGTCGGCCTGGAGGCCGGGCGTGTCGTCGGCGTACTTGTCGATCAGCTCGCGCTTCGTGGCCCCGTCGTGCAGCACGACGATGGGGTCGAGAGGCGAGCCGATGCGGCGGGCCAGCACCTCGAACGTCAGCCGCTGGCCGGCGCTCACCTTCAGCTTGAAGAAGTCGGAAACCTCCGCGTCGGTGCGGCCGAGCACGACGCACGGGGCGGTCACCGGCTGGGCCGTGTCCTTACTGCGGTTCGCGTCGGTCTCGGCGACCGCCGGCAGGTCGTCCACCACGAACGGCCGCAGGTTGGAGACGCCGTGCTTCGTGGCCGCCCGCAGGCCGTACAGCCCGACCGCGGCGTCGGCCGGCAGCGTCACCTTCACCTTCACCTTGCCGGCGTCGGCCTTCGCGTCGGGAACGACCTCGGCCTTCGCGCCGGGGCAGGAAATGCTGACGCCGGTGGCGTCGGCAAGGTTGCCGCCGGGGAGGGTGAGTTCGGCCGTGTCGCCGGGCTTGGCGCCGAGGTTGGCGGCGCTCGTCAGGCTCGGCGCCTGCGGGGCGGGCGGCACGACGAGCGGTTTCGGCTGGCCGGTCGCGGTGGGGTTGCCCCCGAAGACGACGAGGAGCCCGAACCCGGTGGCGAAGGCGGCGAACGCCCAAACGGGGCGGCGGGACATGGCGGACCTCGGGAGAAGCGTGAACCGGCGGGATGCGGCGATGATACCGCGGCACCGGCCCGGAGGCGAGGGGTAGCGTACTCCGGTTCCTCGGGGTAGCATCGGGGGTGCCCCCGTCCCCCGGGCCTGCCATGCTCCGCCTCCTGCCGCTGCTCGCGCTCGTGTCCGCCGAGCCGCCCGCGCTGCCGCCGGCCAGCGCCGCGAAGGTCGATTTCGACCGCGACGTGCGGCCGATCCTGGCGGCGCACTGCGTCGGCTGTCACGGCCCCGACAAGCAGAAGGGCGGCTTCCGCCTCGACGACCGCAAGAGCCTGTTGGATGGCGGCAACGGCGGCGCCGCGGTCGTGGTCGGCAAGAGCGCCGAGAGCCGGCTGATTCACGCCGTCGCGGGGGTGGGTGCGGACGCGAAGATGCCGCCGGGGAAGAACGCGCCGCTGACCGCGGCGCAGGTCGGCGTCCTGCGGGCGTGGATCGACGGCGGCGCGCCGTGGGCCGGCGGCGCGGTGGCGGCGCAGGCGTCCGGCCCCCCGCGCCCGACGCACTGGGCGTTCGTCCGCCCGACCCGGCCGGCCGTGCCGGGGATCGCGCCGAACCCGATCGACGCCTTCATTCTCGCGCGGCTGCGGCGGGACGGGCTGACGCCGAACCCCGAAGCCGACCGCGCCACGTTGCTGCGCCGCGTCACGTTTGACCTCACCGGCCTGCCGCCGACGCCCGACGAGCTCGCCGCCTTCCTCGCAGACGCCACGCCGGAAGCGTACCTGACCGTCGTGAACCGCCTCCTGGCGTCACCGCACTTCGGCGAGCGCTGGGGCCGGCACTGGCTCGACCTCGCCCGCTACGCCGACAGTGACGGCTACGAGAAGGACACCGGCCGGCCCTTCGCGTGGCGTTACCGCGACTACGTCATCCGGGCGTTCAACGCCGACCTGCCCTACGACCGCTTCACCGTGGAGCAGCTGGCCGGCGACCTGCTGCCGGCCCCGACGCAGGAGCAGCGGATCGCCACCGGCTTCCACCGGAACACGCTGACGAACAAGGAGGGCGGGGCCGACCCGGAGGAGTTCCGCGTCGCCGCGTGCGTGGACCGCGTGAACACGACCGCGACCGTGTGGCTCGGCCTCACCGTCGGCTGCGCCCAGTGCCACGACCACAAGTACGACGCGATCAGCCAGCGCGAGTTCTACCAGCTGCTGGCGTTCTTCAACTCGGACCGCGAGGCCGACATCCCCGCCCCGCTCCCCGGCGAGGAGGAGACGCTGAAGCCTCGCCGCGCGGCGTTCGACGCCGAAGCTGCGAAGCTGACGGCGGCCGTGGCCGAGGGCAAGGCGAAGAACCTCCCCGCGGCCGAGCTGGCGAAGCGGCAGAAGGCGGCGGCCGACCACGCCAAGAAGGCGCCGGCCCCGACGCCGGCGATGACGCTCGCCCTCGGCCCGCCGCGGCCGACGCACGTGATGATCCGCGGCGACTTCTTGCGGAAGGGCGTGCGCGTCGAGCCGGGGCACTTGTCGGCGGTCGGCGGCGGCGCGGGCGCGACGCGGCTCGACCTGGCGCGGTGGCTCGTGGCCGCGGAGAACCCGCTGACGGCCCGCGTGGCGGTGAACTGGGTGTGGGGCAAGCTGTTCGGCCGCGGGTTGGTCGGCACTCCCGAGGACTTCGGCGTTCAAGGCGAGCGGCCGACGCACCCCGAATTGCTCGACTGGCTGGCGTGCGAATTCGTGGCGCCCGCGAAGGGCGAGGCGTGGTCCCTCAAGGCGCTGATTCGCACGGTCGTGCTGAGCGCCGCCTACAAGCGCTCCGCGGCGGTGACGCCGGAGCTGGCCGCCCGCGACCCGCTGAACCGCCTCCTGGCGCGGCAGTCGCGGCTGCGCCTCGAGGCGGAGCTCGTGCGCGACAACGCCCTCGCCGTGAGCGGCCTGCTGACGCGAACGGTCGGCGGGCCGTCGGTGCGGCCGCCGCAGCCGGCCGGCATCTCGGAGCTGACCTACGCCAACTCCGCCCGCTGGGTCGAGAGCACCGGCCCCGACCGCTACCGCCGCGGGCTGTACACGTGGTACCAGCGCACGAGCCCGTACCCGCAGCTGACGACGTTCGACGCCGCCGACGGGGCCGTCTGCACCGTGAAGCGCGAGCGCTCGAACACGCCGCTGCAGGCGCTGACGGTGCTCAACGACCCGGTGTTCGTGGAGGCGGCGCAGGCGTTCGGGAAGCGCATCCTGACGGAGACGCCGGGCCGGAGCGACGCCGAGCGGGTGACGCACGCGGTGCGGCTGGCGCTGGGCCGCGCGCCGACCGACGCCGAACGCACGCGGCTGCTGCGGCTGCTGGCCGAGGCGCGGCCGGCGGCCGCGGCGCGGGTGGTGGGCGCGTACCAACCCGCGGGCGTGCCGCCGGTCGACGCGGCCGCCTGGGTGCTGGTGGCGCGGGCGCTGCTGAACCTCGACGAGTTCGTCACCCGGGGCTGACCGCGTCAGCCGGGCCCGGCCGCCGGCCGAAAAAATTATCGGCCCGCGCCGGATTTCATGTCCGGTATTTCTCCCCAATCTCGATTGACACGTCAGCCCCGGCGGGCGCGGCTCCGCAGGCCGACGACCGGGTCCCACCCACCGACCCCCCCACTCCCATGCTCTGGCTACGCAGGGCCGCGCGCCCCCGGCCCGTCGTCCGCACCCGCCTGCGGCTCGAATGGTTGTCCGACCGCATCACCCCGAGCGGGTACGACACCGACCTCGGCTTCGGCAGCGGCCTCGCCGGCAGTCCGGTCCTCGTCGCCCCGCAAATCGTGGATTTCGTCGGCGTCGAGACGGGCCTCGGGTGGTACCGGTTCACCGGCCGCGTCACCAGCTCGGCGACGGTCGGCGGGCTGACGGTTACCTTGGGCGGCATCCCGGCGCTGGAGGGGAAGACGGCCACGACCCTGGCCGACGGGACGTTCAGCCTCCTGGTGGCCGTGCAGACCAACGGCAACGACTGCGGCACGGCGTCGGCCCAGACGACAGCCGACGGCCTGGCGTCGAACATCGCCTACTACGAGATCAACCCGAGCTCGTGACCCGGCTCACACACCCGAGGTACAACCCATGGCGAGCGACGGGGCGGCGGTACTGCCGCTGGTGCGGGCGGCGATGGCGCGCGGCGAGGGGCCGCCGGCGGTCCGCGAATGGGTGCGGGCGCAGGGCGAGTCCGCCCGCAGCCGCTGGACGCGGGCCGACGAAACCCGCGCCCGGGAGCTGGCGGCGAAACTGGCCGGCCGGCTGGCCGCCCACCGCCGGGCCGGCGCCGACACCTACTGTGCGCCGGCCACCGTCGGCTGACTCACGCCAGCGCGGCCTCGATCACCTCGCCGGCGTTGTCGGTCAGCCGCTCGTTCCGGCCGTTGTGGCGGAACGTCAGCCGCAGGTGGTTCAGCCCGAGCAGGTGCAGGATCGTGGCGTGCACGTCGTGGACGTGCGCCTTCCCCTCGGCCGCGCGGAGGCCGATCGGGTCGGTCGCGCCGAGCACCGTGCCGCCCTTCACGCCGCCGCCCGCGAGCCACATGCAGAACCCGTGCGGGTTGTGGTCGCGGCCGTTCGTCCCCTCGCTCATCGGCGTCCGCCCGAACTCGCCGCCCCACACCACCAGCGTGTCCGTCAGCAGCCCGCGCCGCTTGAGGTCCGTCAGCAGGCCCGCGACCGGCCTGTCGCTGGCGAGCGCGAGCCGCGAGTGGTTCCCTTCCAGGTCGGAGTGACCGTCCCAGCCGTTGGTGTCGCCGCTGTACAGCTGCACGAACCGCACCCCGCGCTCGACCATCCGCCGGGCCAGCAGGCAGCGCGTGCCGAACTCCGCCGTCTCCGGCCGGTCCACGCCGTACAGCCGCTTCGTCTCGTCGGTCTCCTTCGACAGGTCCACCACCTCGGGGGCGTGGGCCTGCATGCGGAACGCCAGCTCGTAAGCGGCGACGCGGGCGGCGAGCTCCGTGTCGTGCGGCCGGGCGGCGGCGTGGGCGCGGTTCGCCTCGCCGACGAAGTCGAGGGTGCGCCGCTGCTGCGCGTCTGGGACCGGCGACGTGAGGTGCGCCACCGGCTGCGCCCCGCCGCGGACGAGGGTGCCCTGGAACGCGGCGGGGAGGTAGCCGTTGCCCCAGGCGGGGGCGCCGCCCTTCGGCCAGCCGCCGGGGTCGGGGAGCACCACGAACGCCGGCATGTTGCGGTTCTCGGTGCCGAGGCCGTAGCTGGCCCACGCCCCGAGGCTCGGCCGGCCCATCAGGATGGAGCCGGTGTTCATCAGGTACACCGACTCCGGGTGCGTCACGCTGTCGCCGTGGCAGCCGCGGAGGAGGCAGATGTCGTCCACGCACGCGCCGACGTGCGGGAACCAGTCGGACACCTCGATGCCGCTCTGGCCGTACTTCTGGAACGTGCGCCGGGAGGCGAGGAGGCGGTTGCGATCGACGCCGCGGCGCGTCTTGACGGGGCCGTAGCTGGCCGGCAGCGGCTGGCCGTGGAGGCGCGTGAGTTCGGGCTTGGGGTCGAATGTGTCGACGTGGCTCGGCCCGCCGGACATGAACAGGAAGATGACGCGCTTGGCCGTGGGCTCGTGGTGCGGCCGCTTCGGCGCGAGCGGGTCGGGGGCGTCGGCGGCCGCGTCGTCGGCGAGCATCGCGGCGAGGGCCAGGGCGCCGAAGCCGCCGCCGGCGGATCGCAGCATGTCGCGGCGGGAGAGCGGGGGCATCGGAAGGCCTTTCGGCGTCGGTTCAGCGTTAGGCCGGGGCGCAAGCCCAGTTGGGGTTGCGAAACCAACGGGGCTTGCGCCCCGGCCTAACGCCGACTTCAATCCAGGTACATGAACTCGTTCAGGTTGAACAGCGCCCGGCACAGCTCCGTCAGCGGCGACTCGCGGAGGAACGCCGCGGCCCGCGCCTGCTCCGGGTCCGCCGGCGCACGTCCCAGCACCAGCCGGTACGCCCGCGCCACCCGCGCCGCGTCGGTGTCGGCCTCGCGGGTCACGCGGGCGGCCAGGGCTTTCGCGGCGGCCACGGCTTCGGCCGAGTTCAGCAGCGCCAGCGCCTGCGGGGCGGTGGTGCTGCGCTCGCGCTTCGGGCAGCTGTTGTTGCTGTCCGGCAGGTCGAACGCCTCCAGGAACGGGTCGCGCAGGTTGCGGCGGGCGAACAGGTACACGCTCCGCCGCGTGTGCTCGGCCGCGTCCGCCGTCACCGGCACCGGCCGCGACCCGCCCGCGGCGCGGGCCAGCTCCGGCAGGACGACGCCAGGGCCGCCGGCCTTCGGGTTCAGCCGGCCGCTCGCCGCCAGCATCGCGTCGCGCACCGCCTCGCCTTCGAGCCGCAACCGGTTCATCCGCGAGAACAGGCGGTTCTCGGGGTCGATGCGTGCCGCGTCGGCGCTCACCGCCGTGGACTGCTGGTACGTCTCCGACAGGAGCATGAGCCGGTGCGTCCGCTTCAGCGTCCAGCCGCCGTCGGCCAGCTCGCACGCCAGCCAGTCGAGCAGTTCGGGGTGCGTGGGGGCGGAACCGCGGGTGCCGAAGTCGCTGGCGGTGGCGACGATGCCGCGGCCGAAGTGGTGCTGCCACAGCCGGTTCACGATCACCCGGGCTGTCAGCGGGTTGTCGGCGGACGCCACCCACTTCGCCAGCCCCAGCCGACCGCCCTTCCCCTCGCCGCCGCCGAGCGCCGTGGGAAAGCCGGCGAGCACCTCCGCACCCTTGTTGCCGAGTTCGCCGCGCTCCAGCACGAACGTCTTCGGCGGCGCCCCCGGGCGGTCGGTCAGGCCGAGCGCCACCGGCCGCGGCGGCGGCCTGGGGAACGACTTCAGCTTCGCCCGCAGCGCGTCGGCCCGCACCTTCTCGTCCGCTGTCAGCGCCTTCGCCACGTCCGCGTCGGTGACGCGCACCTTGGCCGCCGTCTCGGCGACGAGTTCGAGCTGTCCGCCGGTGCGCTGCTCGGCCGGCGTGCGGTGCGCGGCCTGGGCGTCGGCCGACAGCTTCGCGAGCTTCGCGTCGAAGAGCTTCTGCCGCGGCGGCCCCTCGACGGCCTCCAGGGCGGCGACCGTGTCCTTCGTGCGCTCGCGGTAGCGGGCCTCCGCTTCGGCGGCGGCGCGGTCGTCGGCGGGCGTGCCGACGGGCACGTCGGTGCGGAAGGCGGCGGCGGCGAAGAACGCCTGGAAGCGGAAGTAGTCGGCCTGCGGGACCGGCTCGAACTTGTGGTCGTGGCAGCGGGCGCAGGTGAGCGTCAGGCCGAGGAAGGCGAGCGCCGCCGTGTCGGTCATGTCGTTCAGCGTGTTGAGCCGCCGCTGGGCCTGGTCGGAGGCGTCGGTCATGTCCGGGCCGAGGAGGTTGAACCCGGTGGCGACGCGGGCCGCGGGGTCGGTCGGGTTCGACACGTCGCCGGCCAGTTGCTCGGCGACGAACCGCGTGTACGGCACGTCGGCGTTCAGCGCCCGGATGACGTAGTCGCGGTAGCGCCAGGCGTCGGGCCGCGGCTCGTCGAACTCGTACCCGTTGGTGTCGGCGTAGCGGGCGAGGTCGAGCCAGTGCCGGCCCCAGCGCTCGCCGTAGTGCGGCGACGCCAGGAGGCGGTCGATCACCTTCGCCCAGGCGTCGGGGGCCGGGTCGCGGACGAACGCGTCGATCTCGTCCGGCGTCGGCGGCAGGCCGGTGAGGTCGAACGTGACGCGGCGGAGCAACTGCTCGGGCGTGGCCCGCAGGGCGGGCGTCAGCTTCGCGGCGGAGAGCCTGGCGCGGACGAAGGCGTCGACGGGGTTGGCGGCGCCCGCGGGGACCGGCGGGCGGGCGGGCCGGGTGAACGCCCAGTGGTCGCCGCGCGCCGGAGCGGCGAGGAGGAGTACGAGGGTGGGGAGGAGGAGGAGGCGCATCGCGGGCCGCGTGGGGGTGGCTTTGAGTGTCGCGGACGCGGCGGCGGGTGTCAACGCCGCACGGTCAGCCGTCCGGCAACTCGACGGCCGGCCCGTCGCCGACGCGTGCGGCCACCTTCGCCCCGCCGGCGTGCCGGAACGCCACCCCCGCCGCGGGGCTGACGAGCCACCCGTCCGCGCCCGGGGCGATCGGCTGGTACGCCGGGCCGGCCGCGAGGGCGTACAGCTCCGGGGCGCGGGTGTCGCGGTCGAACACCCACACCTCGGGCACGCCGAGCGCGGCGTAGAACGGGAACTTGTCGTACGTCTCGTCGCGCGGCGACCGCACCTCGACGACCACGAGGGGGGCGCCGGCCATGTACTCGGTCTTGTCGATGTACAGCCGGTCCTTGCTCACAAGCACCACGTCCGGGATGCGGAAGTTCAGCGTCCAGCGGTCCTCGTCCTCGGGTGTCGTCAGGTTGACTTCGTGGCGGACGAGGGCCCCCTGCGGCTTAGCCCACTCCCACTTGAGGTACGACGCCAGGTCGAGGACGAAGTCCTGGTGAAGCCCGTTCGGCATCGGTGGCATGTGCAGCACCCCCTCCCAGACTTCGTCCCACTGGGCGGCCTCCGAGTTCTTCCGCTCGGCGAGCCAGTGCTTCGGCAGGTCGGCGATCACCGCCCGCATGGCGGCCCCTCCTCGGGTCACAGGTCCACGTCGCGCACCACGATGATACGCGACTTCCTTCACACCCGTGCCGCCCGGGTGCGCAGCAGGTGGTCGGCCAGCACCAGCGCCACCATCGCCTCGCCCATCGGCACGAACCGCGGCAGCAGGCACGGGTCGTGGCGGCCCTTCACCAGAATCTCCGTCGGCTCGCCGGCCCGGGTCACGGTCCGCTGCGCCCGCGGGATCGAGCTCGTCGGCTTGATCGCCACCCGGCACACCACCGGCTCGCCGGACGAGATGCCGCCGAGCATCCCGCCGTGGCGGTTCGTCTCGGTGTGGACGCGCGGCGGGCCGGGGGCGAATACGTCGTTGTGCTCGCTGCCGCGCATGCCGGCCACGGCGAACCCCGCCCCGTACTCGAACGCCGTCACCGCCGGCAGCGACAGCAGCGCCTTGCCCAGGTCGGCCTTCAGCTTGTCGAACACGGGCTCGCCCAGGCCCGCCGGCACGCCCGTCGCCACCAACTCGCACACGCCGCCGATCGAGTCGCGGTCCTTGCGCACGGAGTCGATGAGGTCCTCCATCCGCGCCGCGGCTTCGGGCACCGGGCAGCGCGTCGGGCTCGCCTCCACCTGCTCCAGCGTCACGGCCGTGGGGTCGGCGATGTCCGCGGTCACGTCGCCGACGCGGGTGACGTAGCCGAGCACGGCGACGCCGCTGCGAGCCAAGAGCTTTTTGGCGACGGCCCCGGCGGCGACGCGGCACACCGTCTCGCGGGCGCTGCTGCGGCCGCCGCCGCGGTAGTCGCGGAAGCCGTAGCGGGCGTCGAACGTGTAGTCGGCGTGGCCGGGGCGGTACTTTTCGGCGATGTCGCCGTAGTCGCCGCTGCGCTGGTCGGCGTTGCGGAACAGGAGGCCGATGGGGGTGCCGTCCGTCTTGCCGTCGAAGACGCCGGACAGGATTTCCGGGGCGTCGGCCTCGTCGCGCTGGGTGGTGAGCTTGCTCTGCCCGGGGCGGCGGCGGGCGAGGTCGGGGAGCAGGTCGTCGACCGAAAGGGGGAGGCCGGCGGGGCAGCCGTCGATGATGCAGACGTAGCCGGGGCCGTGGCTGACCCCGGCGGTGGTGACGCGGAACAGGGTGCCGAACGTGTTGCCTGCCATGCGGTGATTGTAGATGAAGGGGTGAAAGGGTGAGGGGGTGAATGGGTGAGAAGAACAACTCCTCGTCACCCCCTCACCCCCTCACCCGTCCACCCCTTCACCCGTTACCCGCGGACGGCGATCTTGCGGGGCTTGACCGCCTCGATCTTCGGCAGGCGGACGGTCAGAACGCCGTTCTTCAGGTCGGCCTCGATCCGGTCGGCGGCGACCGTGTCGGTGACCGAGAAGACGCGGTGGAAGTTGGCCCCGCCGTACTCGCCGAGCAGCGCCCGGCGCTTCCCCTCGGCGGCGGTCCGGCGGCCGTGGACGGTCAACTCGCCCTGCTCGAAGCGGACGTCCACGTCGCCCGGGCGAACGCCGGGGAGGTCGGCCAGCAGCAGGAACTCGTTCTCGGTCTCAAGCACGTCCACCCGGGGGGCGACGGTCGCGGCCCGGGCGTCGTCGGCGGCCGCGGCGGGGGCCCCGTTCGACTTCAGCGCGAGATCGGACATGGACGTTCTCCTGTGGGTTAAGTGGCTGGATGGTCGTGTTCGTGATTCGCACCCCGTCAAGGGGTGAAGGGGTGAGCTGGTGAAGGGCGACGAAGGGGCCACCTTCTCACCCCGTCACCCGCGCACCCCTTCACCCTTCATCTTCCCTTACTGCCCGGCCTTGACCTGGACCTTGCGGGGCTTGGCGGCCTCGTGCTTCGGCAGGGTCAGCTTGAGCACGCCGTCGGCGTACACGGCCTCGACCTTGTCGGCGTCCACGAGGGCCGGCAGCGTCACGGCCCGGGTGAACCGGCCGGCCGGTCGCTCCTGGCGGACCCACACCGCGCCGTGGATCTCGGGGGCGGCGCGCTCGCCCTGGATGGTCAGCTGGTTCCCCTCGGTCACGGTCACGTCGAGGGCGGCGGGGTCGAGCCCCGGCAGGTCGGCCTCGACGTACAGGGCGTGGTCGTCCTCCCACACGTTCAGCGGCGGGCCGCCGGGGGCGGTGGCGGCGAACGGGTTGACGCGGCCGAACAACCGGGCCACCTCATCCTGAACGGTCGTCACTTCGTTAAACAGGGCGTTGAACGGGTTGCGAACGCGGTTCATGAGCGTCCTCGGGTGGTGGGTAGCGGGGGTGACCCGCGGCTCGCACCCCTAGAGGGGGACGCGCGGCCGAAGGATTCTCGAAAAAGTCGCCCGGCGGGCGGATTTCTTCCACGCCACCGCCGGGATTCGGTCTGACAATCTTTTGTGGCATCGACTCAATGCGTGCCTCGACCCCCCGGGGGGGTCGGCGGCACACAATGACCGCGGCCGAAACGACCGGGCCGGGTTACCCCGACTCCCCGGTCGGGGCGGTGCCGGGGGTGTTGGTGCCGGGGGGGAGTCCGGCCCAGCGGCGGAGCAACTGGGTGACGCGGGTAGGCGGGGCGCCGTCGGCCACGGCTACGAGCCCGGCCCACATCAGTAACACGGTCGCCAGCACGACGACGAACGCCACGCCCGCCCCGAGCGCGATCCGCCCGCGCAGGTCGGCCACCGGGTGAAGCACTTCCGACCGCCGCTCCTGTACCAGCACCACGAACCCCGGATCGACCTCGGCCCCGCCCTCCCCCCGCACCCGCACCCGCTCCGCCGCCGCCAGCCACGAGCCCGAATACGCCCCGCCGGCCGGGTCGGCGTAGTCGGACCACACGGCGTCGCCGCCGGCGTCGGCCCGGTTCACGACCGCGTCGGCGTAGTACAGCGGCAGCTGCTCCTTGCCGCTCGGGTGGTACTGCTCCAGGTACGGGTGCCGCAGCAGCAGCCCCCGCCGGCCCGTCGCGTCCGGCCGGGTGTCCACCAACACCACGAAGCGGTCCCGGCCCGCTTCGAGGCGCGTCTGGCCGCGCAGGTCGAGCGTCAGCCCCAGCACGCCGAGCGGGTCGCCGCCGGGGTCGGCGTGCGGCCACACCGGCACGCTGAACGCGACCGTCCAGTACTCGTCGTCCCGCTCCGCCTTCCGCCGGAAGGCCATCGACCGGTGCGGCGCCCGGATAACGGCCGGCGGCGGGCCGGTGCGCTCGGCGAAGTCCTTGCCGAGGCCGTGGAAGTAGTCGCGGAAGCCGCGGTACTTCATCCGGTGGTCCGGGAACGGCGGGGCGGTGCCGTACTGGACGCCGTCGGCGGCGTCGGCGAACCAGAGGCCGCTGCGGTCGCCGAGTTGCGCGTCGTACTTCGCCTTCCGCTTCGCGAGCCAGGCGTCGAGCGCGTCGCCGCCGTTGACCGCGCGGAACTCGCCGGCCGGGGCCGCGAGCCACTGCCGCAGCGCCGGGTCGCGGGCCTCGGTCTCCAGCACCTGCCAGCGGTACTGTACCTGGAGCGCGAGCCGCTCCGCGGCCGACTTCGCGGCGAACCGGTTCCCCTCCAGCGCCCGCTGCACCACCTCCTCGGTGGCGGTCGAGACGGCGTCGCGGAACAGGACGGCGCCAATGCCGCCGATGAGCACCAGCAGCACGGCGAAGCCCAGCGCCGTGACGGCGAGCATCGGCCGGCGGACGCGGCGGAGCCGCCAGGCGTCCAGCGCGGTGACGACGGCCTGCGGGTTCGGGTAGCGCCGGGCCGGGTCGGCGGCGAGGCACTTGTCGAGGACCGCGGCGAGGCCGGCGTCGACGCCGGGCACGGCGCGGTGCCCCTTCGGCGGCGGTGCCGTGCGGATGAGTGTGCGGTACGCGTCGAGTTGGGCGGGGAGCTCGCCGGACGCGGGGAGGGTGCCGGCGGTCGGGTCGTCGCGGTGCGGCGGGCTGCCGGTGAGCGTCCGGTACAGGACGGCGCCGAGGGCGTACACGTCCCACCGGGCGTCCGGCGCGGCGCCGAGGTCGGCCTGCTCCGGGGCCATGTAGAACAGCGTGCCGAGCGCCGGGGCGACCTCGGTGGCGAGCCGGGCCTGGCCGAAGTCGGCGAGCCGCGGCCGGCGGTCGTGGTCGAGCAGGACGTTCGCCGGCTTCAGGTCGCAGTGGAGGACGCCCTTGTCGTGGGCGTAGACGAGGGCGAGCGCGATCTCGCGGAACATCGTCACCGCCTGGCCCACGGGCAGCGGCCCGCCGCGGAGCAGGTCCTCGAGCGAGCCGTTCTCCAAATACTCCATGACGTAGTACGGCGGGTCCGAGTCCCAGCCGACGCGGAGCAGCTGGACGACGTGCCGGCTGTTGAACAGGTAGCGGAGCTTCTCGACCTCGCGGGCCAGTGCGGCCCAGTCGGTGCCGCCGCGGCGGGTGTAGAACTTGACGGCGACCTTGCGGCCGCTGTTGCTGTCCACGCCGACCCACACCTCGCCGTAGGCGCCGCGGCCGAGGTAGGTGAGGCGCTCGTACCCCGGAACGGGCGCCGGCGGCCGACCCCCGCGGGCGCTCAGGGCGCGGGCCTCCTCGCGGTCGGCGACGTCCATCACGGGCGTGGGCGGGTCGTCGGGCATCCTGCCATTATCGCCGATCGGCCGGTAGAATCACCGGACCCGTTCCGCCCGGAGCCCGCACATGCCCCTCTCCCGCCGCGCCTTCCTTGGCACCGCAGCCGCGACGCTCGCCACCCCGGGCCTCGCCCAGCCGCCGAAGGCGAAGAAGCTCGTCCTCATGGCCGGCACCCCGAGCCACGGCCCCGGCGACCACGAGTTCAACGCCGGCGTGCAACTGCTGGCCAACTGCCTCAAGGACGTTCGTGGCCTCGAAACCGTCGTGTTCCGCAACGGCTACCCGGCCGACGACAGCATCCTCGACACCGCCGACGGCATCCTCTGCTTCGCCGACGGCGGCGCCGGCCACCCGCTCGTCCGCGAGCGCCGCCTGACGCGCATCGACGCGCTGATGCGGAAGGGCGTCGGCCTGATGTGCGCGCACTACGGCGTGGAGGTGCCGCGCGACCTGGGCGGCCCCGAGTTCCAGCGCTGGATCGGCGGGTACTACGAGAGCGGCTTCTCCTGCAACCCGATGTGGCGGCCGGAGTTTTCGGAGTTCCCGCGGCACCCGATCGCCAACGGGGTGCGGCCGTTCGCCGTCCGCGACGAGTGGTACTTCAACATGCGGTTCCGCGACAACATGCAGGGCGTCACGCCGATCCTGTCGGCGAAGCCGTCGGACGAGGTGCGCGACGGCCCGTACGTGTACCCGCGTGGCCCGTACCCGCACATCCAGGCCGCGAAGGGCCGCGCCGAGACGATGATGTGGGCGGTCGAGCGGCCGGACGGCGGCCGCGGCGTCGGCTTCACCGGCGGCCACTTCCACCGCAACTGGGCGACCGACGACTTCCGCAAGGTCGTGCTCAACGCCTTGGTCTGGCTGGTGAAGCTGGACGTGCCCGCGGAAGGGGTCGTGTCGCGGGTGACGGAGGCGGAGATGATGGCGAACCTCGACCCGAAGAAGAAGTAGCCCGATCGCTCTCACACCCAGGAACCTGCCGTGCCCTACCGCGCCTTCGTACTCCTCGCCGTCGCCGCGCTCCCCGCCGTCGCCGCCGACCCGCCGGGCCTCTCGCCCGACCGCATAAAGGCCGACGTCGTCACCCTCGCGTCCGACCGGTTCGAGGGCCGCGCCCCCGGCACCCGCGGCGAAGACCTCACCACCGACTTCCTCGCCGACGAGTTCAAGAAGGCCGGTGCCGCCCCTGCGGGCGCCGACGGCACTTACTTCCAGCCGGTGCCGCTGGTGAAGGTCGCCACCAGCCCCAAGAGCACGCTCCGCGCCACGAAGGGCGGCCAGGCCCTCGACCTGCGCCCGGACGAAGACTGGTCCGGCACCAGCCACCTGCAAACGGAACTGGCCGAGTTCGAGGCCGAGGCCGTGTTCGTCGGCCACGGCATCACCGCCCCGGAGTTCGGCTGGGACGATTACGCCGGCGTGGACGTGAAGGACCGCGTCGTGGTGTGTTTCACGAACGAGCCGCCGTCCACCGACCCGGCGTTCTTCGGCGGCCCGGCGCTGACGTACTACGGCCGCTGGACGTTCAAGTACGAGGAGGCGCTGCGCCGCGGGGCGAAGGCGTGTTACATCATCCACACCGACGCCACCGCGGGGTACCCGTACTCCGTCGTCCGCCCGCTGGAGGGGGCGCAGCTGAAGCGCGAGCCCGGCAAGCCGGCGCTGACCTTCGCCGGGTGGCTGAGCCGCGGCGCCGGCGAGAAGCTGCTGGCGATGGCCGGCAAGACCGTCGAGGCGGCGCTGAAGGAGGCCGACGCGAAGGGCTTCAAGGCGTACCCGCTCGGCGTCACGCTGAAGGCCAGCATCCCCACCCGCGTCGACAACATCCACAGCAAGAACGTCGTGGCGAAGGTGGAGGGGAGCGACCCGACGCTGAAGGACGAGGCGGTCCTGTTCACGGCGCACTGGGACCACCTGGGCGTCGGCCGGGCCGTGGTCGGCGACGCCATCTACAACGGCGCCGCCGACAACGCTACCGGCACCGCGCTGCTGCTGGAGCTGGCCCGCGCCTGGGCGAAGCAGAGCCCGCGGCCGAAGCGGTCCGCCCTGTTCCTGTCCGTGACCGCGGAGGAGAAGGGGCTGCTCGGCTCGAAGTATTACGCGGCCCACCCCGTCGTGCCGCTCGGCAAGACGGCGCTGAACCTGAACTTCGACATGATCCTGCCGCTGGGCGTGCCCGAGTCGTTAGTCGTGACCGGCGCCGACCGCACGACCGCGTGGCCGGCGGTGCAGGCGGCGGCGAAGCGGCACGGGCTCGAAATCGAGGCCGACCAGCGGGCGCACCTCGGCATCTTCTACCGGTCCGACCACTTCTCGCTGGCGCGGGCGGGGGTGCCGGCGTTCTCGGTCGGCGGCGGCATGAAGCTGAAGGGGAAGCCGCCCGAGGTCGCGCGGGAGGCGTACAAGCGGTTCAACGACGGGGCGTACCACTCGCCGCAGGACGAGGTACGGCCCGAGTGGGACTTCAGCGGCTTCCCGGTGCTCGGCGGGTTCGCGCTCGACGTGGCGCGAGCTGTCGCGGATGCCGACCGGCTGCCGACGTGGAACCCCGGCGACGAGTTCCGCCCGGCTCGCGAGCGGAGCGGGGTGAAGTAGCGTCGTTGTTCGGCCGCTTGCGGCGCAGCGGCGTTATCGCCGCTGCGCCGCAAGCGGCCGAAGGCTTACCCGAGCAACTCGGCCACCGGCACCCCCGTACTGGCCGGGCGCGTGAACCCGTCGGGGCTCAGCCGCGTCGCCGGGTCGATGCCGAGCGCCGCGTACAGCGTCGCGGCGAAATCCTCGGGCGACACCGGGGCGTCCTTCACGTAAGCGGCGTGGGCGTCGCTCGCGCCGTACACCGCGCCGCCGCGAATCCCACCGCCCGCCAACATCGCCGAGTAGCAGCGCGGCCAGTGGTCGCGGCCCGGCACGCGGGAGCCGCCGGGCGTGACCCGCGGCGTCCGCCCGAACTCGCCCACCAGCACCACCAACGTGTCGTCCAGCAGCCCGCGCATTTCCAGGTCGTCGAGCAGCGCCGCCACGGCGTTGTCGCAGCGCGGCAGGGCGAAGCCGAGACCGTTCCAGCCGTCCTCGAAGATGCCGACACCGCCGTTGCCGTGCATGTCCCACGTCTCGATGCTCTGAAACTTCTCGCCCGCCTTCAGCCCGCACCACGCCACCACGCCGACGAGCCGCGTCCCCGCCTCGATCAGCCGGCGCGCCAGCAGGAGGTTCTGCCCCAGCGGGTTCCGACCGTAGCGGTCGCGGACCTTCGCCGGCTCGCGCTCCAGGTCGAACGCGGCGCGCACGCCGGGGCCGGTGAGCACGTCGAACGCCCGTCGCTGCTCCGGCCGCAGCGGGTTGTCGCGGTCGAGCCGCTCCAGCAACTCGCGCCGCGACGCCAGCCGGCTTCCCGCCAGGGTCGGGTCGGCGTCGAAGGCGGTGACGCGGTAGCCGGGCGTGGCGAGGTTGTCGTCGTGGCTCGTGCCGACGAGCACCGGCGCGACCGACGACCCGAGGAAGCCGCCGGTGAGGTAGGTGGGGTCGGGCGGGGCGGCGCCGCCGCCGAACTTCTGGAGCCACACGTAGGGCGGCACCGCGGCGGCGGTCGGCTTCAACTTCGCCACCACCGACCCGAACGCCGGCGCGTCGGCGGCCGGAACGGTGGCGCCGGCGAGCAGCATCTTGTTGGCGCGGTCGTGGACGGGTTCGCCGTGCGTCATGCTGCGGACGACGGCGAAGCGGTCGGCGCGCGCCGCGAGTTGCGGCATCAGCTCGCCGACGCGGAAGCCGGGGACGGCGGTCGGGACGGCGCGGTACGGGCCGCGCAGCTCGGCGGGGGCGTTCGGCTTCGGGTCCCACGAGTCGAGCTGGCTGAGGCCGCCGTACTGGTAGACGAACACGCACGACTTCGGCCGCCGGGCCGGGGCAGCGAGCAGCGCCGGGAGGCCGAGCCCGAGCGGCAGCACGGCGCCGGCGTGGAGGAGGTCGCGGCGGGTGGGGCGGAACGAGTTCACGACGGGACCACGGGGCGGTTCGGCGGGTAGAGTGAGTGTACCGCGGCGGGTACTGATCCGCACGCGGTTTCCGCACGGGGGCGGCGATGACCGAGGCCGAGTGGGCGGCGTGCCACGACCCGCGCCAGTTGCTCGACTACCACCGGATGAAGCGCGACCCGCGCAGGCTGCGGTTGCTGGCCGTCGCGTGCGCCCGGCTCATCCCGCCGACCGCGCTCCCGCCGCAACTCGGCCCGGTGATCGACGTGGCCGAGCGCTTCGCCGACGGCACCGCCCCCCGGGCCGAATTCCTCGCCGCCCGCCGGCTCGTCCGCGCCGCGGGCCGACGGACCAGCGAGTACACGCTGGCACACCGGGTGCTCGGGTGGCTGGCCGACGACTCGCTGGAGGGACAGTCGATGGCGATCACCGTGACCCGCGACCTGTCCGGTCCGGGCGGTGCGGCGGCCGAGTGCGACCTGACCCGCTGCGCGTTCGGCAACCCGTTCCGCACGATCACGTTCGACCCGGTGTGGCGGACGGAGGCGGTCGTCGGCCTGGCGACCGGCGTCGCCGCCGATCGCGCCTTCGACCGGCTCCCGGTGCTAGCCGACGCGCTGGAGGACGCCGGCTGCGCCGACGCGGACGTACTCGGCCACTGCCGCGGCCCGGGGCCCCACGCGCTCTGCTGCTGGGTGGTGGACGGGGTGTTGGGGAAGTCGGCTCAGTCGGGGACGTAGCCGGGGCGGTCGGGGTCGGGTTCCAGGCGGCGGATCACGTCGCCCTCGACCACGACGCGCACGAAGAAGTCGCGGCCGCACGCCGGGCACTCGGCGTAGCCGTCGCCGACGGCGTTCCCGCCCGGCGGCCGCTCCGACGGCATCGCGGGGTGGTTCCACGGGTACGGATCGCCGACACGCAGCGTCCGCGCCTCGTGGACGTACCCGAGCCGCACCTCGACGGCGGCCTCGACCCGCCGGCCGCAGCGCGGGCACGTCACACCGCCGCAAACGACGTTGAACAGGCCCACCGCCGCCCCCCGTCTTGGTTTCCCTAGCGCCGTTTCGCTCTACTGTAACCGGCACCCGCGGAGCCGACACATGCGGATCGACGTCCACGTCCACATCCTTGCCACGCTGCCGGGGCACGGGGTGATGTCCCACTACCTCCGCCGCCGGCCAAACGTCGCCGCCATCCGCCTCCGCCTCGGCATCCCGCTCCGCGGCTCCGACGCGAAGGTCGAGCGTGCCTGCGAGGACGTGCTCGTCCGCGCGCTCGCCGGCTGCCCCGAACTCGACGCCGGCGTCGGCCTCGCGTTCGACGCCATCTACACCGACGACGGCCGCCGCGACGACGCCCGCACGCACCTGTACGTGGCGAACGAGTACGCCGCGGAGCTGGCCCGCAAGCACCGGAAGATTCTGTTCGGGGCGTCCGTCCACCCGTACCGGCCCGACGCGCTCGCGGAGCTGGAGCGGTGTGTCGCCGCCGGCGCCGTGCTGCTGAAGTGGCTGCCGCTGGTGCAGGGGATGAACCCGGCGTCGGAGAAGTGCTTCGCCTTCTACGAGGCGCTGGCCCACCACAAGCTGCCGCTGCTGTGCCACACCGGCGGCGAACTCGCGCTGCCGCAGGACTTCCCGAACTACGCCTCGCCCGAGCTGTTGGAGCCGGCGCTGAAGCGCGGCGTCACGGTCATCGCGGCGCACTGCGGCACGCGGTCGCACCCGTGGGACACCGACCACCTGGCGGCGTTCTGCCGGATAGCGAAGGAACACGAGCACTTCTACGGCGACACCGCGGCGCTGAACTCGCCGAACCGCTCGTACGCCATCCCCACCATCCTCGGCGACGACGCAGTGCGGCGGAAGCTGGTCCACGGCAGCGACTGGCCGATCCCGTCGCTGGCGACGTTCCGGGCCGGCGTGTTCACCGCGCTGAAGCTGCTGCTGACCGAGGGGAACTGGCTCCGCCGCGACGTGCTGGTGAAACACGCCTGCGGGTTCGACGACGCCTACTTCGCCCGCGCCGGCACGCTCCTGCGACTGCCCGCTGTCACTCCGCCAGGGTGACGACGCGGCCGGTGCGGTTGCTCTCGTACACGGCACAGATCAGATCGACGGCCCGCTTCCCCTCCCGGCCGTCCACCTGCGGGGCGCGGTTGTCGCGGATCGCGGCCACGAAGTCGGCCAGTTGGCGGCGGTGCCCCTCGTGGCTGATCGCCTTCGGGTCGGCCGCACCGCCGCTCGCCCCCACCTTCGCCGCGAACCGCTCCTTCACCGCCGCGTCGTCGGCCGTGCCCGGCGTGAAGTCCCACTTCAGCACGTCCTCCTGCTCGATCACCGCCGAGCCCTTGTCGCCGTGGACGGCGATCTGCTTCGGGTAGCCGGGGTGGACGCTGGTGGTGGCCGTCAGCACGCCGAGAGCGCCGCTGCGGAAGCGGATGGCGGCGACGGCCGTGTCCTCCACCTCGATACGCTCGTGGGCGAGCGTCGCGGTCAGCCCGCACACGCTGGCCGCCGGCCCCATCAGCCACAGGAGGAGATCGACGTTGTGGATCGCCTGGTTCATCAGCGCCCCGCCGCCGTCGAGCGCCTGCGTGCCCTTCCAGCCGCCGTCGTCGTAGTACGCCTGGCTGCGCCACCACTTGTTGCTCGCCTCGCCGAGCGTCAGCCGGCCGAACTTGCCGGCATCCACCGCGGCCTTCAGCGTCACGTTCGCGTCGGCGAACCGGCTCGGGAAGATGGTGCAGAGCTTGACCGCGTGCCGGTCGCACGCCTCGATGATGCGCTCGCAGCGCGGCCCCGTGATTTCCAGCGGCTTCTCGACGACGACGTGCTTCCCCGCGGCCGCGGCCGCGAGCGCCGGCTCCAGGTGCGCCCCGCTCGGCGTCGTGATGACGACCACATCCACTCCCGGGGCGCGAACGGCTTCCTCGACGGTGGCGAACACGGGGCACGGCGGCGTGCCGGTCTCGGTGAGGAGTGCCAGGGCGTTGGCCGGGGTGCGGCTGACGAGGCCGGCGACGCGGGCGCCGGGGATTTCGGCGAGGGCGCGGGCGTGGAACCGGGCGATCATCCCGCAGCCGACGAGGGCGAAGCCGAGGGGCGCGGACATGCGGCGTCTCCGGGTGGGAGCGGGAATTGTAGCGGGCGTCTCACGGCGGCGGCGGCGCGTCGTCCCACTTCCGCACCGCGGCCGGCGGCGTGAACGCGGCCAGCCGGTCGAGCAGCTCGGGTACTGTGTCCGCGACGATGACCAGCTCGCGGTGCTTCGGCTTGAGCAGCCCGGCGGCCACGACCTGATCCAGCCACGCGAGGAGCGGCGTGAAGAAGCCGGCGACGTTCAGCAGCGCGACCGGCTTGGCGTGGATGCGGAGCTGCGCCCACGTCAGAATCTCGAACAGCTCGTCGAGCGTGCCGAACCCGCCGGGCAGCGCGACGAAGGCGTCGGCGCGGTCGGCCATGAGCGCCTTGCGGGCGTGCATCGACTCCACCACGATCAGCTCGGTCGCCTCGTCGAACGCGATCTCTTTCGCGGAGAGCGCCCGCGGAATGACGCCGACGACGGTGCCGCCCGCGCCGAGCGCCGCGCTGGCGACGGCGCCCATCAGCCCGACGCGGCCGCCGCCGTAGACCAGCGCCAGTTTCCGGCGCGCCAGTTCGGTGCCGACCTCGTGCGCGGCCGCGGCGAAGGCGGGGTTCGCGCCGGTCGCGGAGCCGCAGAACACGCACACGCTCGTCATCACGGCCCTCAGCCCACGGTCAGGAATTCGTTGGCGTTGAACAGCGCCCGTGCCAGCGCCGGCAGCCCCGCGGCCCGCACCAGCCGCTCCGCGGACGCGCGCTCGGCGGCGGTCGGCTCGCGGCCGAACGCCAGCACCCACGCCCGGCCCACCTGCTTCCCCACGTCGCCGGGCGCCTCGCGCTCCAGCCGCGCGGCCAGGGCGTCGGCCGTGCGCAGCGCGAACGCCCCGTTCCACAGCGCCAGCGCCTGCAGCGGCGTCGTCGTCACCGCCCGCCGCGGCGCCGCACTCGCCGGGTCGGGGCAGTCCAGCACCTCCAGCAGGCCCGGGTTGCCGCCGCGCGGCAGGAAGCGGTACACGCTCCGCCGCCGGGCCTCCGGCGTCTCCGGGTCGAACGGGTCGAAGTACGCCGTGCCGTTGAAATTCCGCTCGCGGTAGTCGCTGAACCCCTGCCCGCCGAGCGTGCGGTCGAGCAGACCGGCCGCGCTCAGCATCGCGTCGCGGACCGCCTCGCCCTCCAGCCGCCGCGGCTTCATCCGCCACAGCAGGCGGTTGTCCGCGTCCACCTTCACGCAGTCGGCGCGCGGCAGCGACGCCTGGCGGTACGTCTCACTCGTGACGATCAGCCGGTGGACGTGCTTGAGCGAGAACCCCTTCGCGGCGAACTCGGCGGCGAGCCAGTCGAGCAACTCGGGGTGCGTCGGGCGGCCGCCGTTGAACCCGAAGTCGCTCGGCGTCTCGACCAGCCCGGTGCCGAAGTGGTGGTGCCACAGCCGGTTCACCGCCACGCGGGCGAACAGCGGGTTCTTCGGCGACGCCACCCACTCCGCGAGCGCCTTGCGCCGCGCGGCGTCGGGCGCGTCGGGGGCGAGGCCGAAGTCGGCGGGGAGGCCGCGGACTGCGGGCAGCGCCGCGGGCGCGACGGTCTCGCGCGGCGTGGTCACGTCGCCGCGGGCCAGGACGCGGGTGACGCCGGCCGGCTGGACGACGTTGGCATAAACCTTGACGCCGAGCCGCGACCGCAGCGCCGCCTCGGCGGCCGACAGTTCGCGCAGCCGCTCCTTCGCACGCTCGCGCCGGTCGCGGTCCGCGGGCGACAGCTTCTCCCGAATGACTGCTTCCGGAACGAGCGCCGGCCCGCCGGCGAACGACGTGGCGACACCGGCCGCGGTCAGTGCCCGGTCGTACAGCCGGGCGGCAACGACGGTGGCGGCGAGCATCTTGTTCCCGCCGACCGGCCCGTGCCGCATACCGAACACCACCTCGGCCTTGCCGGCGTCGAACGGCTGCGGGCCGCTCGACTTGAACGCCGCGCCGTAGGGCCGGCCGTTGCGGTAGCCGGTGACGGTGCCGTCCTCCGCGACGGTGATGGCGACGTGAACCGCGTCCTTCTCGGCGTCCGTTTCGAGCGGCCCGGCGAAGGACTTCGTGCGGCGGAAGCCGTCGCTCCCGACCATCCACTTCGCCGGCTCCTGCTCACCGAACACGATCGCGTCGAAGACCCCGCCGTCGGGGGTCTGCACGCTGACGACGCCCCCACCGCGCTGGGTCAGGCCGTCGAGCTTCACCCAGACTTCGAGCGTCTTGGCCCGCAGCGGCGCGGCCAGCGGGGCGGTGCGGAGGTAACCGGTCTTGCCGTCGAAGGTCGCCCCCGCGGCGGTCAGCCGCACCCCGCCGACGGCCTTCGCGTGGAGGCTCCCCACGAGGTCGCTCGGCCCCGTGCGGAAGTCCCAGGCCGCGACCGGCTCCGGCCCGCCGGCCGCGGCGCGGACCGGCGCCTCGATCGCCGCCAGTTCCGCGCGCACGGCCGCGGCGTCGCGCGTCAGCTTGTTCAGCGCCTCGGTCGCGGCCCGGTCCGGGAGGGTGCGCTCGCCGTGGCCCACGCCCGCCAGCAGCGCGGCGAAGCGGTAGTAGTCGGTCTGGCTGACGGGGTCGAACTTGTGGTCGTGGCAGCGGGCGCAGTTCAGCGTCAGCCCCAGGAACGTCTGACCGACGGCGCCGACCAGGTCTTCGATCTCGTCCTGCCGGGCGGCGGCGCGCATGGCGTCGGTGCCGACCACGGTGTTGTGGACGCCGGCCACGAGGAAGCCGGTGGCCGCGACCGCGTCGGGGTCGTCGGGGTGGAACACGTCGCCGGCGAGCTGGAGGCGCACGAACCGGTCGTAGGGCATGTCGGCGTTCAGGGCGCGGATCACCCAGTCGCGGTACGGCCAGGCGTGCGGCCGGCGGGTGTTCCGCTCGAAGCCGTCGGTCTCGCCGTACCGCACCACGTCGAGCCAGTGCCGCGCCCACCGCTCGCCGTAGGCCGGCGACGCGAGCAGCCGCGCCACCACCTTCTCGTACGCGTCCGGCGCCGCGTCGCGGCGAAAGGCGTCGAGCTCGTCGGGCGTCGGCGGCAGGCCGGTGAGGTCGAACGTGACGCGGCGCAGGAGCGTGAGCGGGTCCGCGGGCGGCGACGGTGACAGCCGCTTGTCGCGGAGCTTCGCCCGTACGAATTCGTCGATCGGGTTGGGCGCGTCCGGCTGCCGGCCGCTCCGCCCCCGCGGCGGTTGCAGCGCCCACCAGTCGTAGCCGGCGCGGGCCGCGGTGGTGACGCGGAACGGGTCGATCGGGTCGGTGCCCCACCTCGCACCGGCCTCGATCCACTCCTTCAGGACCGCCTTCTCGGCGGCGGGCAGCCCCTTCTTCGGCGGCATCTCGCCGGCCGCGACGCGCTCCCACAGCGCACTGTCCTTCAGCTTCCCGGGCACCACGGCGCCGTCCTTGCCGACCACGGCGTCGCGGCGGGACAGGTCGAGGCCGCCCTTGGCGTTCGCGCCCTTGTGGCAGTCGAGGCAGCGCGCCGCCAGCAGCGGCGCGACCGCCGCGTCGAAGTCGGGCGGGTCGGCGGCGGCGTGCTGGGCGATGACGGCGACGGCGACGAGCGCCGACAGGCGGGGCATGGCGGAGTCTCGGGAGGGCACGGCCATTGTCCGCGCCGGCGGCGGGCGGGGCAAGCCGGCTGAATCCGCTTGACACCGGACCGACGCGGCGAGACACTCAACCCAACAGACGACTCGCCGCCTGCATTACTTCTACCATCAACTCCTCTCCGGAGGCTGACCCATGCCCCGGTTGTTCGTCGCGCTCGTGTCCGCCCTCGTCGTCGTCGGCTGCGGGAGCAGCGACGGTAAGGAGGCCGTGTCCGGTGCCATCACCCTGAAGGCGAAGGCGTTCCCCGACGGCGGCCTCGTCACGTTCGAGCCGCTGGAGAACCAGGGGACCGCGGCCCCGTCGGTCGTCACCGGCGGCAAGTACGACATTCCCCGGCAGAACGGCCTGAAGCCCGGCCGGTACCGCGTCTGGATGACCGCCGGCGACGGCAAGACGGCCGTGAACCCGGTCGACTCCGACCAGCCGCCCGGCCCCGGCGGCGGCGCCAACATCGTCTCCAAGGACGTGGTCCCCGCCGCGTGGGGCCGCGACTCCAAGCAGGAAGTCACCGTCAAGGCCGGCGGCCCCAACGTCTTCAACTTCGACATCCCGTGACCTCGCCCGTGCCTCATCTCTGTCCCTTGCCTCTCATCCCAGGTCGTTTCGTGAGGAGTGTGCCATGCGTCCTCGTTCCCGTACCGGGTTCACGCTGATCGAACTGCTGGTCGTCATCGCCATCATCGCCATCCTGATCGGCCTGCTGCTGCCGGCCGTGCAGAAGGTCCGCGAGGCGGCCGCCCGCGCCAAGTGCACCAACAACATCAAGCAGATCTCGCTGGCCAACATGGCCTACGAGAGCTCCAACGGCACCTTCCTGCCGGGCGTCAGCCGCACCGGGTGCTGCTGGGGGACGTGGATGGTCCCCATCCTGCCGTACATGGAACAGCAGGCCATGTTCGCCGGGTACTCGAACTTCGGCGGGCTGGACAACGGCGGCGGCACGCCGGCCACGTCCAACAGCCGGTACGCCGGCGGGGCCAACCTCACGAACGTGAGCAGCCGGACGCTGACCACGCTCACCTGCCCGAGCGACACGCCGCGGAAGATCGGGTCGATCTCGCTCCACAACTACGTCCTGAACGCCGGCAACACCAACCTATACCAGGTGAATCAGCCGACCGGCTGCACCGGCGGGACGACGACCGCGGCGACCGGGTGCGTGCAGTTCGGCGGCGCCCCGTTCGGGTGGTACGAGGACCCGGCGACACTGGCCGCCGGCGCCGACTCGTCGCCGGTGGACTACGCCGGCGGGAACGCCGCGAACGGCAAGTCCGGGCAGCCGCGGAAGATCACGGCCATCACCGACGGGACGAGCAACACGCTGTGCGTCTCGGAGGTGATCCAGGGGCGGACGTCGGGGGACTACCGCGGGTTCTCGTGGTGGGGCGGCGGGGCGGGGTTCACGACTTTTCAGACGCCGAACCACGCCAGCGCCCCCGACGTGATGACCGGGGCCGGCTGTGTCAACGACCTGACCGGCCAGCCGCGGATGCCGTGTACCACGTCCTCGACGAGCTCGCTGGCGCGGATGCAACTGGCGCGAAGCCAGCACACGGGCGGGGTCGTCGCCGGGATGTGCGACGGGAGCGTCCGGTTCGTGCGCGACTCGGTCGACCTGGCGGCGTGGCGGGCGGCCGGCACGTCGATGGGTGCCGAGACGATCCCGCTGAACTGAGGCGCGCCCGGCGAGCCGGGGGCGTGAGCGCCCAGCGAGCCGGGGCGTGAGCCCCCGGTTTCGACAAAGTCGGGAGCAGTGGACGTGTACGCCGGCCCCCCGGCGCGACGTCGGCGGCGGGCAGTACGGGTTCGTCGGTCAGGTCGCGGGGTCGAGAATGAGCTGCGTGTAGGCCACGTCGAGCCAGCGGCCGAACTTGTGGCCGACTTCGCGGAGCACGCCGATTTGGCGGAACCCGAACGCCGCCTGAAGCGCCAGGCTGGCCGTGTGCTCGGTACAGGTGCCGCCGACGATGGTGTGCAGGCCGGCGGCGCGGCCGCGGACGATGAGGTCGGCGAGCAGCGTGCGGCCGACGCCGCGGCGGTGGTGGTCGGGGTGGACGTACACCGACGCCTCGGCCGTGCGGGCGTAGGCGCAGCGCGAGTTCCACGCGGACAGCGCCGCCCAGCCGACGACGGCCCCGTCGAACTCGGCCACGGTGACGGGGTGGGTGGGGCCGCGGCGCCGGAACCACGCGAGCCGCTCGGCCTCCGTGTCGGGTTCGAGCTGGAACGTGCAGGTGGAGTGCGCGACGTAGTGGTTGTAGATGGCGCGAACGGCGGCGAGGTCGGCCTCGGCGGCGGGGCGGACGAGTACGGACACGGCGGTCTCCGGCGGCGATGCCTCAGGCTACCGGCCGCGGGGAGGAGTGTCAAACTCCCCTCGCGGGGCCGGTTCCAGCCGGCGTCGGCCCCGTGTCACTCGCCCAGGCAGTACAGGAACTCCTCGCGCTTGCCGCCGGCCTTCACCGCCACGCGGGTGTAGACGCGGCCGCCGCACACCGCCGGCGTCGTCAACACCTCGTCGCCCAGTTTCGACTCGCCGATTTGCTCGAAGCCCGCCGGGTCGGCCTTGAACACCGTCGTCTTCCCCGCCTCGTTCGTGGCGTACACCCGGTCGCCCGCCAGCACCGGCGACGAACTGAACGTGCCGTTCAGCTTCTCGCGCCACCGCTCGGCGCCGGTGTCGCAGCGCCAGCACGCCGCCGCGCCGTCGTCCAGCACCGCGTACAGGTGGCCGTCCTTCACCAGCATCGACGGCACGTACACCCGCGTCTTGGTCTCCCACGCCACCCTGCCGCTGCCGTCCGCGGCCACCGCCGAGACGTGGTTCTTCGGGTAGCCGCCGCTCGTGAACACGAGCTTGCCGTCGGTCACCGGCGAGGTCACGCACTCGGTGGTGCTCCCCTTCGTCTCCCACAGCCGGCTGCCGCTCAGCGGGTCGAAGCCGGACACGAGGTCACACCCGGTCAGCACGAGCTGGTCCTTGCCGGCGACGTTCAGCACGATGGGCGAGGCGTAGTTCGGCAGCTTGGGCCGCTCCTGCTTCCACACGAACGCGCCGGTGGCGCGGTCGAGCCCGGCCACGACCCCGCCGCCCTTGTTGTCGGCGGTCACGAGCAGCAGGTGCTTGTAGACGGCCGGCGACGAGCCGAAGCCCTGGTGGAGCACGTAGGGGCTCACGACCGTCTGCCACAGGTGCTTGCCGTCGAGGCCGAGGGCCGTGGCGGTGATCGTCTTGCCGTGCATGAACGTGACGTAGACGCGTTCGCCGTCGCAGCACGGCGTGGTCGAGGCGAACGAACTCTTGGCGTTGCCGTTGGTCTGCTCGAAGCCGCCCTTGTGGACGACCGTCTTCCACAGCTGCTTGCCAGTGGCGCGGTCGAAGCACAGCACCGATTGCAGCTGCGCCTCCGGCTCCGCGGCGGTGAGGAACACGCGGTCGCCGGCGACGGCCGGCGAGCCGTGGCCGCGGCCGGGGACGGGTGCCTTCCAGCGCACGTTCTTCGTCTCGGACCAGGTGAGCGGCGGGAGCGGGCCGGGCGGGGCGACGCCGTCGCGGGTGGGGCCGCGCCACATGGGCCAGTCGGCGGCGGCGACGGGTACGGCCGCGAGGAGGGCGAGGGCGAGCGCGAGGCGGGACATGGGACGGCTCCGGGGGAGGCCGTCTGTTATATCGCGCCTTCCGAGCCGGCCCCGTCAGGGGTCGGAGCGTCCGGCGCCCGACAGGCTCCGACCCCTGACGGGGCCGGCTCAGGGGGCCACCGCCTCGCGGAACCGGTAGCCGACGCCGCGGACCGTCTCGATCAGCTCGGCCGCGCCGCCGGCCTTCGTCAGCTTCTGGCGCAGCGTCTTCACGTGCACGTCGATGGTGCGCTCCAGCACGATCGACCCCTCGCCGATGGCCGCGTCCATGAGCTGGTGGCGGTTGAACGCCCGCCCCGGCTGCCGCAGCATGCACAGCAGCAGCTTGAACTCGGTCGGCGTCAGGTCCACCGGCTCGTCGCCGACGGTGACCCGGTGGCGGACGCGGTCGATCTTCACGCCCTCGTGCTCGACCACGTCGGCGGCCTCGCCCGGCCCCTCGCTGCGGCGCAGCACCGCCTTCACCCGCTGGAGCAGCACCTTGTTGCTGAACGGCTTGGTGACGTAGTCGTCGGCCCCGCGGGCGAAGCCCTCCACCTGGTCGGTCTCCTCCGACCGGGCGGTGAGCATGATGATGGGGATGTCCTTGGTGCGCTCGCCGCCGCGCAGCTCGCGGCACACGTCGAGGCCGCTCATCCCCGGCAGCATGACGTCGAGAAGGATCACGTCGGGCAGCAGCGCCTGCGCCTTCCGCAGCCCCTCCGCGCCGTCGTGGACGACGACCGCCTCGAAGCCCTCGCGGGTGAAGTACCACGACAGCGTCTGTGTCAGCCCCCGTTCGTCCTCGACGATCAGGATGCGCGGCTGGCCCATGCTTACCCTCGTTGCGAAACTTGGCTGTCGGCCCCGGACGGCCGCTGGTTTCGCATGAAGGAGTGAGGGGGTGAAGGGGTGAAGGGGTGACGACCCGGCGTTTCTCGTCACCCCTTCACCCCTTCACCCCCCTCACCCCTTCATGACTCCCGCATCGACTCCGGCCGGTGCCGGATCACGTCGCCGTCCACGAGGTAGACCACGTCCTCGGCGATGTTGGTGGCGTGGTCGGCGATCCGCTCCAGGTGCCGCACGGCGCTGAACAGCGAGACCCCGGGCTCCACCAGCGCCGGGTCGGCCTTCATCTTGGCGATCAGGTCGCGGATCATCTCGGCGTGCATCCGGTCCACCTGGTCGTCCATCCGCACCACCCGCCGGGCCTGCTTCGCGTCCAGGTTCACGAACGCGTCGAGCGCCTCGCGCACCATCGCCGTGGCGGTGTCGGTCATGCCCACCAGCTTCTCGGACAGCGTCACCCCGTCGGCGGCCGGCGGCCCGGCGGTGAGGACGTCCGGCAGCCCGGCCAGCGCCTCGGCCCGCTCGGCGATGTCCACCGCGAGGTCGCCCATCCGCTCCAGGTCGGTGGTGACCATGAACGTGGTGGCGATCCGCCGCAGGTCGATGGCCACCGGCTGGTGCAGCGCCTGGATCTTCAGGCACTCCTCGTAGATGCCGTTCTCCAGCACGTCCACGGCCTCGTCGCCGGCGATGACCTCGGCGGCGAGGGCGCGGTCGCGGGCCTGCAGCGCCTTGAGCGCCGCGTAGATGGCCTCCTCCACGCGCGCCGCCATGCCGGTGACGCGCCGCTGGAGGTCGTCGAGGTCGCGGGTGAGGTGCTTGCCCATCGTTTGTTGTCAGTCGCAATTGGTAATTTGGGTTCGACTGTCGTTCGCCGTGGGCCGAGCTCGGAACGCCTCCGACGCGCGTTCCCAAATTCCAACGGACAACAAACAAATTCCCAATTACCCGAACCGGCCCGTGATGTAGTCCTCGGTCTGCTTCTCGCGGGGGTGGGTGAACAGCTGCTCGGTCGGGCCGCTCTCCACCAGCCGGCCCTCGTAGAAGAACGCCGTCGTGTCCGACACCCGCGCCGCCTGCTGCATGTTGTGCGTCACGATCACGATCGTGTAATCCCGCTTCAGGTCGAAGATCAGGTCCTCGATGGCCTGCGTGCTCTTCGGGTCCAGGGCGCTGGCCGGCTCGTCCATCAGCAGCACCTCCGGGTCGGTGGCGAGGGCGCGGGCGATGCACAGCCGCTGCTGCTGGCCGCCCGACAACTCCAGGGCGCTGGCGTGGAGGCGGTCCTTCACCTCGTTCCACAGCGCCGACTGCTTCAGGCACCGCTCGACGAGGTGGTCGAGCCGCGCCCGGTCGCGGACGCCGCTGACGCGCGGGCCGTACACGACGTTCTCGTAGATCGACTTCGGGAACGGGTTCGACTTCTGGAACACCATGCCGACGCGGCGGCGCAGGTCGACGAGGTTCAGCCCGGGGGCGTAGATGTCGCGCCCTTCGAGGAGGATGTGGCCGCCGAGGCGGGTGCCGTCGATCAGGTCGTTCATCCGGTTGATGCACCGCAGCAGGGTGCTCTTGCCGCACCCGCTCGGGCCGATGAACGCGGCGACCGACTTCTCGGGGACCGTCAGCGAGATGTTGAACAGCGCCTGCTTGGGGCCGTACCAGAAGTTCACGTCCTTGACGGCGAGCCGGTCGGCGCCCGGCGGCGCGGCGGTGAAGCCGGCCGAGTTGGACGCCGCCCGGGTGACGATGATGTCGGAGAACAGACGGGTCACAGCGCGGCTCCGGCGCGTGGGAAGGTCGCCGTTTGTTTTACCCCCCGATTGTGAAGATTGCGAGAAGGGGCGGGGAAGGGTGCGGGTACGCGGCACAGCCACGAGCGGCGAAATCAGAAGAGCTCGCGCACCGGTTCGCCGCCGTGCGGCAGCAGATTCAGCACGCGCCCGCTCGCGTCCGTGTAGGTCGCGTCGAGCGGCACGCCGAAGTGGCGGTACACGGTCGCCGCCAGGTCGCCGGGCGACACCGGCCGCGTCGCAATCTGCCCGCCGTCCTTGTCGCTGCTGCCGATCACCTGGGCGTGCCGCAGCCCGCCGCCGGCCAGCAGCATCGACATCACGTAGGGCCAGTGGTTGCGGCCGTCGGTGCTCCCCTGGGTGCCGAGTTGCGGGGTGCGGCCGAACTCGCCCATCGCCAGCACCAGCGTCTGGTCGAGCAGCCCGCGCTGCTCCAGGTCGGCGACCAGCGTCGTGATGAGGTGGTCGAACAGCGGCAGCAGCGGGCCGAGCCCCTTACTGATGCCGCCGTAGGGCGGGATGTTGTCGCCGTGCGTGTCCCACGTGCCCGACGCCGTGTGATAACTCAGGTCGAGGGTCACGAACGACACACCGGCTTCGACCAACCGGCGGGCGAGCAGCGCTTGCTGACACCACAGGTGCTTGCCGTAGCGGTCGCGGGTGGCGGCGGGTTCGTGGTTCAGGTCCAGCGCGGCACGGACGCGGCCGCCGGTCAGCATCCCGAGCGCCTGCCGGCCGTACTTGTCGAACCCGTCCATCGCGCCGGTGCGGTCGATGTCGGCGCGGAGGCGGTCGAAGGTGCCGAGGAGGGCGCGGCGGTCGGTGAGGCGGTCGGCGGGCACGTCGGTCGGCAGCTCGAACAGGCCGCCGTCGCTGACGCGGCCGGTGTCCTTCCCGACCAGGTCGTAGACGGGGAGCTTCGCAGCGGTGTTGGCGAGGAACGGGTCGTACTGCCGGCCGAGGTAGCCGCCGAAGGCGAGGTGGCTGCGCGACCGCATGAACGCGGCGGTGGCGGGCACGTCGGGCCGGTTCGGGCCGCGGAACTTCGCCACCAGCGAGCCGACCGCGGGGTAGTGGCGCGCCTCCGGGTTGGTGCGCGGCTCGGCCAGGAGGTTGGCCGTCTGCATCACCGTGTTCGGCTCGTGGTTGCTGTGCCGGCAGTCCACGGAGCGGATCACGGTGTAACGGTCGAGCTGCGCCGCGAGCTTCGGCAGGTGCTCGCAGACGAGGACGCCGGGGAGGCGGGTGCGGGTGACGCCGAACGGCCCGCGGTTCTCGGGCGGCCGGTCGGGCTTGGGGTCGAGGGTGTCGATCTGGCTCGGCCCGCCGGCCATCCACAGGAGGATCACGGACTTGGCGCGGTTGCCGCGGCCGGCGTCTTGAGCGCGGAGGAGGTTCGGGAGCGACAGCCCGCCGACGCCGCCGAGGGCGGCCTGGAGGAGGCCGCGGCGGGTGGGGTGGAACGCGCCGAAGGCGTGGGCGTGCGGCATGGTAGATTTCTGAAGCCGAGTTTTGACAGGATAACAGGATGAAGCAGGATGGAAGACAAAGACAGAAATCAATTTAAAAGTTGTCTTTGTCTTCCATCCTGCTTCATCCTGTTATCCTGTCAAAAATCATGTGATTAGATTTCCGTCAGCTTCTCGGTCGAGTCGCCGAACGCCGGCAGCCGCACGCCCGCCTTCTCCAGCAGCGACAGGTACAGGCTGCACATCTTGCGGTTCGGCTTGCCGAGGTAGTCGAGGATGCGGCCGGTGCGGATCTGGCCGCCGCCCTTGCCCAGCAGCACCACCGGCAGCTGGTCGTTGTTGTGGCCGCCGGTCATCATGCTCGACGCGAACAGGATCATGCTGTTGTCCAGCAGCGTGCGGTTGCCTTCCTGCACGGCGTCGAGCTTCTGCGCGATGTACGCCAGCTGCTGCACGAAGAACTGGTTCACCTTCAGCCAGTCGGCGTTGTCGGTGTGGCTCAGCAGGTGGTGGATCATGTAGTCCACGCCGAGGTGCGGGAACCGCAGCGACGAGTGGTCGTTGTTCAGCTTCAGCGTACACACGCGCGTGGTGTCGGTGCGGAACGCCAGCACCAGGATGTCGCACATCAGCCGCATGTGCTGGTCGATGTCCTGCGGCACGCCGCCGGCCGGCCGCGGCACGTCCGGCTTCTCCAACGTCGGCCGCCAGCCCTGCAAGCGCCCGGCCTGCCCGGCGCCGGCGATGCGCTGCTCCACGTCGCGGACGCTCGCCAGGTACTCGTCCAGCCGGCGGCGGTCGGCGGTGCTGACGTTCCGCTGCAAGCCTCGCGCGTCCTCCAGCACGGCGTCGAGGACGCTGCGGTCGGCGCGGCCCACGTCGTCGCGGAACAGGCGGTCGAAGGCCAGCGCGGGGTACAGCTCCAGCGGCGTGGGGGCGGTGGCCGAGCTCCACGAGATGTGGGAGCTGTAGATCATCGAGTAGTTCTTGTGGATGGCCGCGATCGGCGGCTCGCACCCGAGCACGAGGCTCGGCACCTTCGTGAGCCCGCGGGTGCGCTCGGCGAGGAGTTGGTCGCAGCTGATGCCGGAGCGGACCTCCCCGCCGGGGGCCAGATGCGCGCCGGTGAGGAGGTTGCCGGTCTGGCAGCTGTGGATGCCGCCGATCAGCGCCTCCTGGTTGTACAGGCCGCGGATGAAGTTCAGCTTCTGGCGGTGCGGCACGAGCGGCTCGAGCACCTTGCCGAACTCGAGGCCGCGGCCCTCGTCCTTGGCCCACCACTCGGTGCGGTGGAAGCCGTTGCCGCAGAACAGCGCGGCGAATCGCACCGGCGGCTCGGACGACCCGCGAGCCGGGGCGCCGTCGTCGCCCCAGACGGGGGACGATTCGAGCCACGGCAGGGCCATCGACACGCCGACGCCGCGAAGGAACGTCCGCCGGGAGAGGGGTTGCACGGGCATTTGGGGCGCTCCTGAAGAATCACGTGCGTGGAACCGAATCAGCCGCGCGCGGCGGCGAGCCGCCGGCCGAGGTCGTGGAGGTCGGCCGAGCGCTCGAGGCCCCGCCGCCACGCTTCCGGGATGGCGCCGAGCCCGAGCCGAGCGCCCAGAAACCCGCCGGCCAGCGTGGCGACGGTGTCGGAGTCGCCGTCCGTGTTCGCCGCCATAAGCACGGCGTCGCGGAACGAGTCCGGCGCGCGGCAGCCGCAATACAGGGCCGCGAAGACCGCCTCCTCCGCGACCCACCCCTCGCCGAGGGCTACCGCCGACCGGTCGCGGCGGACCAACACCTCGTCCGGCTCGCGGGCGAGGGCCGCGTCGAACCGGCCGGCGATCTCGTCGAAGTCCGGGCTCCGCCCGCCGCACCGGCGGCGAACCTCGTCAGCAACGGCAACCGGCGGCACGTCCCGCACGAGCAGCCACGCGGCGAGCGCCGTCGCCGCTGCCGCCTCGCGGGCGGCCGGGTGGTGGTGGGTGATGTCGGCCTGCTGCCGGGCCACCTCCGCCGCCTCGTCCGGGTCGGCGTAGTACAGGCCGACCGGGACGACCCGCATGTTCGCCCCGGCCCCCTTCGACCCCTCAACGCCCGACGCCGTGCGCGGCACCCCGTCGCGGAGCCGCTCGCAGGCGGTCGACGTCGCCTCCCCCGGGGCGCGGTTGTTGTCCGGGGAGAAGCACCACCCCACGAACCGCCGGGCCATGTCGTCGAGCAGGGCGTCCCGCGGGCCGCGGCCACCGGCGACCAGCGCCTCGGCGACGCACACGCTCATCTGCGTGTCGTCGGTGAACGTCCCCGGCGGGTGATCCGGCCCGAGGATGTACGGCCGGGTGAAGTGTGGGTCCTTCACCCGGACGAAGTCGGTGATCCCGTCCGGGCCGAGCTCCCGCCGTACCTGCGCGACGGTCCGGAACTCGTGCGGGTAGCCCAGCGCGTCGCCGACCGCCAGGCCGACGATCGCGCCCGCTACCCGGTCGGCCACGGATTCGCCCACGGCCGCCTCCGTTACTCCGCGTCGCGGCCGCGGACCATGCGGAACTGCGGGCTGCGCACGATCGTCTGTACCGCCGCGGTCACGCTGCCGTTGTTGCGGTTCAGCTCGGCCACCATCTCGTCCAGCAGCGACGAGTCGGACAGCGTCACGGCCCTTCCCAGAGCATACCCCAGAAGGCGGCGACAGAATAGCCGCACCACCACGTCGCGCTTCCGCGTCAGCAGGTACGTCCGCAAGCCGTCGATGCCGTCGAACGCGGTGCCGTCGCGGAGCGTGGCGCGCGTGTCCACCGCGAGGCCGCCCAAATCCTTCTCGCGCAGCCGGCCGATGGCGTCGTACTTCTCCAGCGCGAAGCCGAACGGGTCGATGCGGACGTGGCACGTCGCGCAGCTCGCGTCCTTGGCGTGGCGCTCCACCTGCTGCCGCATCGTGAGCTTGTCGGCGCCCTCCGTCTCGGGCAGTTGGGGCACGTTCGCCGGCGGCCGCGGCAGCTTCTCGCCGAGCAGCGTTTCGACCACCCAGTTGCCGCGGAGCACCGGGCTCGTCCGCGACGCGCCGCTCTGCCGCGCCTGCACGCTGGCGAACCCCAGGATGCCGCCGCGGCCGTACTTCTTCACGCCGTCGATGCGGCGGAACTCGGGGCCGGTCACGCCGGGGATGCCGTAGTGCTTCGCCAGCGTGTCGTTCACGAAGGTGTGGTCCGCGTCCAGGATGCTCGTGACGGGGCGGCCGGCGCGGAAGAAGTCGTCGAAGAAGCGGATCGACTCCTCGTAGATGGCGCCGCGCAGCTTGGCGTCGAACGTCGGGAACAGCGTCTCGTTCTTCTCCTTCAGCTCGTCGAAGCCGCGGACGTGAAGCCACTGCGTGCCGAACTCGATCGCCAGCGCCCGCACGCGGTCGTCTTGCAGCATCCGCTCGGCCGACGCCGCCAGGATTGCGGGGTCGCGCAAGCGGCCGAGGGCGGCGAGTTCGCGCAACTGCTCGTCAGGCTGGCTGGCCCACAGGAAGTAGCTGAGGCGCGACGCCAGCTCCCAGTCGGACACCGGGCCGGCCGCCTTCCCCGGCGGCGCCGCCTCGACGCGGAACAGGAACGCCGGCGACACCAGCACCCGCGCCAGCACGCCGCGGAACGCCTCGTCGTGCCCGGCCCCCTTCTCGCGGACGGTGCGGTAGAGCGTCAGCAGCCCCGCCTTCTCGTTCTCCGCGAGCGGCCGGCGGTAGGCGCGGCCGGCGAACGCCAGCAGCGCGTCGAGTTGCTTCGGCGCGGCCGCGGCCTCGTCCGCGAGGAAGGCGTCATTCTTGGCCTGAAACGCAGGCTTCAGGCCGACGAAGAACGTCTCCATCGCCTTCGGCTGGTCCTGCGTCACGAACCCGATGAACTGCGGCAGGTAGTTGTTCTCCGCGACCGCCTGCCGGCTCACGAAGCGGTGCTCGGTCCACAGGTGGTCGAGCTGCTTCGCCTGCTCGTCGCTCAGGAACAAGCGCCGCAGAGGCTCGTCCTCGCGGTGGAACATGCGGAGCGACACCACCTCGTCGGTCGGCACCACGTTCGGGAACGCGACGTACAGCGGGAACACGGCGCGGAAGGCGTCGTTGCCGGCCTTCAACTTCGCGTAGCCGGCGCCGGTCGGCGACGCGAGCACGGGGCCGGTCCAGCTCGTCGGCGGGGCGGTGCCGGCCTGCACCTGGATCACGCGGTCGCCGAGCGGCCCGTTCGCCTTGGCGTCCACCACGAACTCGCGCCCCGCGAGCAGCGCCGCCGGAAGGCGGATGGTGGTGCCGAACGACAGCAGCACGTCGCCCTTGAACGCCGCCCGCGACAGCCCGAACGGCGGCGCGGCGGGCCGCGGCGCCGTGATCCGCGCGAGATCGACGCCTACGAACAGCGGGCCTTCGGGCACGACGAGCTTGTCGTACAGAACGCGGTCGGGGCTCTTGGCGTCGGCCGGGCGCGGGCCGGACAGCAGCGCCTGAACTTTGCCCGCCAGTTCGGTCGCCTCGGCGGCGCGGGCGGGGTCGGCGGCGGCGAGGCGCCAGCGGCCGAGGAGCGAATCGACCGGCACCGTCGGCGCCGGCCCGCCCTTCCCGCTCGCGCCGCGGGCGAAGCTCCACGTGCCCGCGTGCGGGTTGCCGGCGGTGATGTTCGCGGACACGTCGCGGCCCAAATCCCACACCCGCCCGCCGGCGGCGAGCGTGAGCGACACGCCGGTCATGTCGCAGACGTGGTCGCCGTCGCGGGCGTCCACCACCAGCACGAGTTGGTCGCCCTTTTCGACCGTCGGCGAAGCCGCGGGGAGGCGGGCGCTCTTGCCCAGGTCGATCGGCCCGGCGCCGAGCACGGCCATGCGGCCGCCGCGGCGGTGTTCGAGCCGCCACGCCACGCCGTTGCCGCACGCCGGGTGGGCGTGCGCCACCGTGCCCTCCACCTTCACCGCCCCGGCCAGCGGGCTCGTCCACGCCACCGCGACGAACTCCTGCGGCAGCGGGTGAACGCCGACCCCGTGCGACGCGATGCGGCCCGGAATCAGCGCGTCCTTGTCGCCGCTGTTCGCCACCACCGCGGGCAGGTCGGTGCCGGCCTTGCGCCAGCCGCTGACGGTCGGGTGACCCGCCGGCGGCGGCGCCTTTTCGCTCAGGAGTTCGAGCGGCGCGGCGGGGAGCGGGAAGGCGTCGCCAACCTTCCCCGGCCGCGGCACGGCCACGACCTCGGTCCAGCTGCGCAGGTACGTCGGGTCGAGCCCCTTCGCCGCGGCGGCGGGGTCGGCGACGGCGGCCAAATACTTCGCGGCGTCGGCGAAGGCGGTGCGCAGGTCGGCCTCGAACGCCGGGCCGAAGTCGGCGTAGTCGCGGAGCAGCAGCGGCGCCTTGCCGGGCGCCTCGAACCGCGGGCGGTGCCACTCCATCACGCCGCCGGCCCCGGCCAGCGACCGCGCGGCCAGCGTGATCTGCACCTCCGATTGCCCCGGCGCCGGCGCCACCTTCACCCGCAGCGGCACGCTCTCGACGGCCGGCGGATCGACGGCCAGTTGCCGCGACTCGTTCAGCGCGAAGCCGGCGCCGACCGGCCGCATGTAGCTGCCGACGCGCGTCGTCGTCCACAGCGTTGCCTGCCAGCCCGCCACCTCGGCCGCGAGCGCGGGAACGTCCTTCTCCGTCGCCGCGCGCCACGACGCCCGCACGGCATCAAGCGGCTGTGACGGCGTCCTGTCACTCAGCGCCCGCACCAGCGCCGCCAGGTACTTGGGGTTCAGCTTCTCGGCCGCGGCGACGGCTTCCACCGTTGTCGTACCCGCGAGCAGTTTGTCGCGGTGCTTCACGCTCGCGGCCAGGTACGGCGTCGGGTTCAGCTTGCCGCCCGGCGGGGCGACGCCGGCGTAGAAGCGGCGTAGCGCCGCGGTCGCCTCGTCGGTCCAGTCGCGGCGCGTCGTGGCGGGCGAGAAGCGGAACCCGTCCGGCAGCAGCACCGCGTGGTCGGCCATCATCTTCGCGGCGTTGAGGTACTTGGCGAACAGCGCCGGCGAGATGTCGGACAGCGCCTCGGCGGCGTTCGTGAACCCTTCGCCGGCGGCGCCGTCGGCCGGGAACTCGCGAGCCGGCCGCAGATCAACCCCGGTGAGGTCGCGGATCGTGTAGTCGAACTCGGCGTTGCTGAGGCGCCGCAGCGGCACGAACCCCGGGTCGCCGGCGCGTGCACGCGCTTCCGCATCCAGGAAGCCGCGCACCCAGGCGACGAGCCGCTTCCGCTCGTCGGCGGTCGGCTGCGGCCGGCCCGTCGGCGGCATCTCGCCGGCCTCGACCTGCTCCGCGACCTGCTCCCACACTTTGACTTCTTTGCGGATGTCGGCGGGCGTGGCGAACCGTTCGAGGTCGAGGCTCCCTTTCTTCTTGTCGGCCGAGTGGCAGTTCAGGCAGTACGTCTTGAGAAGCGGCCGGACGGCGTCGAAGTCCGCGGCGGGCGGCTGCGGCTGCGCGGAGGGCGTGCTGCCGACGGCGAGCACGAGCGCGACAACGACGGCAGCGAGGGGGAGGAGACGGCCCATGCGGGACCTCGGCGGGGGGAGGCGGGCATTGTAGGCCGGGCCGCACGCCGTAACGAAGTTGGCATGGGCTACGACTCACGATGCATGACCGAATCGGATCCGCTGCAGAAACCCTCTGCGGGGTAACGGTTTCGGATCGACACGCGGCGAAATCTTCGCCCGAACGAACTTTTTTATGAGTCGGTGACATGTTTCCGCGACCCGCCCCCCCCCGACCGGAAGAATCATTTCCGGGCGGCCGCGTCGAGCCGCCGGCTCACCCGAGCAACTCCGGCCGCACGCGGCCGGGGCCGGCGGCGGGGTACGGCCGGCCGAGGCGGTCGTGCAGTTCCGTGTCCGGGCCGATGCCGAGGACGTGACACACCGTCGCCACCACGTCCTTCGGCGACACGGGCACCTCGATCACGTCGCCGCCGATCTTGTCGGTGCGGCCGACCACGCGGCCGCGGGCGAACCCGGCCCCGGCGAACGCCGCCGAGTACGCCCGCGCCCAGTGGTCGCGGCCGCCGCCGGCCACGCTCTGCACCCGCGGCGTCCGGCCGTGCTCGCTCAGCACCACCACCGCCGTGTCCGCCAGCATGCCGCGCGCTTCGAGGTCGTCCAGCAGCGCGATCAGCGCCGCGTCGAGGCCCGGCCCGAGCTCGTCCTTTAGCCGCGGCGTCTGGTAGACGTGCGTGTCCCAGCCGGTGTTCACGAGGCCGTACTCGTCCCAGCACACGGTCACGAACGTGCCGCCGGCCTCCAAAATTCGCCGGGCCGCGAGACAGGACTGCCCGAACAGCGTCATCCCGTAGCGGTCGCGCACGCGGGTCGGCTCGCGCTGCACGTCGAGCGCGGCGCGCAGCTTCCCGGACGACACGACGGCGCGGGCCAGCGCCCGGTGCCGGTCGAACGCGGCGGCGGCGGGGGCCGCGTCCATCGCGCGGCGGCCGGCGTCGAGTTGGTCGAGGAGCGAACCGCGGCCGTGGAGGCGGTCGAGCGTCAGCGTGTCGTCGGCCGGGCCGAGGTCGAAGCGGTCCCCCGGGCGGACGCCGGCGTAGGGGTCGGCAACTTCCTTTTTCGGCGTATTGGGGTCGCCGGAGTCGCGGAGGACGGTGTGCGTGCCGGGGGCGCGGAACTCGGCCCAGACGGGGTCGTGGGCGGGGCCGAGGAAGCCGCCGTAGGGGCCGGGCCGCGACGGGCCGCGCTTCGACCCGAACGGGAACGGCAGCCAGTAGTTCCGCGGCACCGCCGGCGCGGTCGGGTCGGCGCGGGCGGCCAGGTGGTCGACGACGGAGCCGACGAACGGCCAGTGCCGCGGGTCGCGGACGTTCCCTTCGAGTGGCAGGTCGGTGGCGGGGACGCCGGTGAGGGCGAAGGCGGTGCCGTGGATCGGGCTCTGGTGGCCGAGAGAGCGGAGTACGGTGAGCCGGTGTAGGTTGGCGGCGACCTTCGGCAGCACCTCGCCGACGCGCACGCCAGGGAGACACGACTGGATCGAGCCGAGGGCGCCGCGGATCTCGGCGGGGGCGTTCGGTTTCGGGTCGAACGTGTCGATCTGGCTCGGGGAGCCCCACAGGTACAGGAGGATGCAGCGCTTGGCGGAGCCGAAGCCGTTGGCGGCGGGCTCGGACGCGGCGCGGGACCAGTCCGGCAGCGTCAGGCCGAGCGGGGCGAGGGCGCCGACGTGGAGGAGGTCGCGGCGGGTGAGGCCGTCGCAGAACCGCTTGTGCGAACCGAGGACGCGCAGCATGGCGCTCAGGGGAATGGGCGCGGGCGGGTGGGAGAGTGAATCATACCCCGCAGCGGGGGGTGTGTCGAGCCGGCGTGCGGCGCACACTGCTACCATGACGCCACCCGTCCGGAGCCGCGCCGTGCCCGCCGACCCGTTCGCCGCCGCCGTCCGCTCCGGCCCCGACGGCGTCGTCCGGGCCGTCGACCTGCTCCTGGCGGAAGCCGACCGCCACGGCGCAAGCGACGTTCACTTTCAGCCGACGGCCCGCGACCTGACCGTGCGCGTCCGCGTCGACGGCGTGCTGCGACCGCTCACGGCGCTGCCGCGCGAGGTCGCCCCGAACGTCGTCGCCCGGCTCAAGGTCATGGCCGAGTTGCTGACGTACCGCACCGACATCCCGCAGGAGGGGAGCACGCGCCCGGCCGGCGGCGGCCCCGACCGCCGCGTCAGCACCTTCCCCACCGTCCACGGCGAGTGCGCCGTCGTCCGCGTGTTCGACCCGTCGGCCGGCCTCCTCGACCTGGACCAGCTCGGCCTCCCCGCCGACGTGCGCGGCGGGCTCGACGCCCTGCTACGGACGCGCTCCGGGGCGGTGTTCCTGACCGGCCCGAGCGGCAGCGGCAAGACCACCACCATTTACGCCTGCCTGCGGAAGCTGATCGCCGACGGCCCCGGCCGGCACGTCGTGACGATCGAAGACCCGGTGGAACGGGCGCTCGACGGCGTGACGCAGTCGCAGGCCCGGCCCGGGAGCGAGTTCGACTTCGCCCGCGGCCTGCGGAGCCTGCTGCGGCAGGACCCCGAGGTCATCATGGTCGGCGAGGTGCGCGACCGCGAGACGGCGGCCGTGGCGATCGAGGCGGCGCTGACCGGACACCTGCTGTTCACGACGCTGCACGCCGGGTCCGCATGCGGCGTCGTGGGGCGGCTGCTGGAGATGGGCGTCGAACCGTATCTGCTGACGGCGGGGGTGCGCGGCATCCTGAACCAGCGGCTGCTGCGGCGGGCTTGCGGCGGGTGCGGCGGCTGCGGTTGTGGCGACTGCGGCGGCACCGGATACCGCGGTCGCCTCCTGGTGGCGGAGTTACTGACGCCGTCGCCCGAGTTCCGGCAGGCGGTGCTGCGCCGCGCCGACGAGGACGCCCTGGAGGCGGTGGCCCGCGGCGTCGGCTGGCGGACGATCCGGGAAGCCGCGGACGCGGCGGTTGCCGACGGGCGGACGACCGCGGCGGAGGTCGAGCGCGTACTGGGGCTGGCGTGAAATGCCCGGCCGCGGGTGGCGTTGTAGGAGTTACCCGCTAGGCCCCTCGTTCCCCGACCGTAAGAAGGTGCGGATGACGGCCGACGAGCTGACCGCGCTGAACGACCAGATCGCCGCCCTCGCCCGCGCCGGCCTCCCCCTCGACCAGGGGCTCGACAGCCTGGCCCGCGACATGGCCCGCGGTCGGCTGCGCGCCGTCACCGCGGCGCTGGCCGCCGATCTGCGTGCCGGTCACACCCTCCCCGAAGCCCTGGCCCGGCAAGAAGGCCGCGTCCCGGCGTACTACGCCAACCTCGTCCTCGCCGGAGTGCAGACCGGCCGCCTCCCCGAGGTGCTGGCGACGCTCACCACCTACGCCCGGTCCGTGACCGCCACCCGCACCATCGTCACCGAGGCGCTGTTCTACCCGGCCGTGGTGCTGGCCCTCGGCGTGGCCCTGTTCGCTACCCTCGCCGGCTTCGTGCTGCCGCAGTTCGACCAGATTTTCCGGGAGTTCGGCCTCCAGCTGCCGTGGATCACCGAGGCCGTGCTCGTGTTCGGCCGGCACCCAATCGAGCTGGTCGTGGTCCCCGCGGCGGTGCTGTTCGTGGGGCCGCTGCTGGCGCGGGCGGTGCTGCGCCGGTCGGCGCGCGGCCGGCGGTTGTGGGCGCGGGCGGTGTACCTCGTACCGATGGTGGGCAGCCTGATCCGCACGGCCCGGCTGGCAGCGTTCACCGAGTTGCTCGGGCTGCTGGTCGAGTACGGGGTGCCGCTGCCGTCCGCGGTGCGCCTCGCCGGCGGCGCGTCCAGCGACCCGAACATGGCGGCCGAGGCGGAGACGGTCGAGGCCCGACTGGCGGAAGGGACGGGGCTGGCGGAGGCGTTCCGCGGGCGCGGCCTGGTGCCCGACTGGGTGGCGTGGCTGGCCGCGGCGGGGGAGCGGCGCGGCGGGCTGGGGCCGGCGCTGCGCGAGGCGGCGGCGGTGTACCGGCGGCAGGTGGACGCGCGGGCGGCGGTGCTGCGGAGCGTGCTGCCGCCGTTCGTGGTGGTGGTCACGGCCGGCTCGCTGACGGCGTGCTTCGTGGTGGCGATCATGGCCCCGCTGTTGAAGCTGCTCGAAGGGCTGAGCAAGTAGGGCGGTCCGTAACCCGCCCGCCTGGTGTAACGAGGGCCCGACCTGAAACCCGATTCGCTCACGCGCCGCCTCTTGAGTACCGTCGGCCGGCTCGGCGGCGGCGTACTCCTGTTCGCCCTGCTCGTCGGCGTGCCGGTCGCCCTCGTCGGCCCCGGCGTGGTCGGCGTGCTGCTGCTGCTCCTGCTCAACGGGTGGGCGTTGTACGCCTTCTTCCACCACCGCCACGGCCAGCAGGACGAGTTCCTCGCCGTCCTCACCGCGACCGCGGAGGCCGGTCTGCCGCTGGCACCAGCCGTCGACGCCTACCGCGCAGACCGCCGCCCGCGGGCGTTCGCCCCGTTCTTCCGCTGGGCGTCGTTCGTCGGCCTGCCGCTGTACGCCTACGCCCGCATCTGGGCCGGGTGGAAGCCGTTCGACCGCCTGCTCGACGACCTGTCCGCCCGCCTCGACGCCGGCCTACCACTGTCCGCGGCGCTGCGGGAGACGCCCGGCGTGGCGGCGCGCGAGGTGCGACTCGCGGCGGCGGTCGGCGAGGCCGCCGGCGGGCTCGGCGCGGCCCTCCGCAGCGCCGACCGCGAGCGCTGGTCCGCGGCCTGGCTCGAAGTCGCCCCGCGCGTCATCTACCCGCTGCTCGTGCTGGCCCTCGTGTCGGCCATCACCGCGTTCCTGATGGTATTCATCCTCCCGAAGTTCAAGAAGATTTTCGAAGAGTTCGGCCAGACGCTCCCGCAGTTCACCCGCACCCTCTCCGAGGCGTGGGACGCGCTCGGCGACCCCGAAACGCTCGTTCTCGTGGTGCTGCCGGTGCTCGCTGCGGCGGCCGCAGTCGTAATCAACCCCACGCTCCGGTGGCACGCGCCACTCCTCGGCGGGCTGTACCGCGGTGGCGTGCAGGCGGAAGTCCTGCGTACCCTCGGCCGACTCCTCGTCGTCGGCCGAACCGTGCCCGACGCCCTCGCCTTCCTCGCCGCGTCCGACGACCTCCCGGGCGTGGCACGAAGGAGACTCCGCGCCGCGGCGGCGGACGTAAACCGCGGCCGGCCGCTCGACGAGGCGCTCGGGGCAGCTGGGCTACTGCCGCCTCACATGACGGCGCTGGTCCGCTCGGCCGAGCGGGTGCGGAACCTGCCGTGGGCGCTTGCGGAGTTGGGCGACCACCTCGCCGGCCGGGCCGTGCGGCTCGTTCGCCGGGCGTCGCTGGTGGTGTCGCCGCTGCTGGTCGTGCTCGTCGGCGCCGCCGTCGGGTTCGTCGCGCTGGCCATGTTCCTACCCCTGATCCAACTCATCACGAGCTTGACCGAATGACCCGCCGCGGCTTCACCGTCGGCGAGGTGCTGCTGGCCCTCGCCCTCCTCGCCGCCGCGGGCGCGCTCGCGGTCACGGCCCTCACCAGTCTGCTGGCCGACCGGTCACGCCTGGACGCGCGGCTGGAGGCCACGGAGGCGGCGACGAACGCGCTCGAAGAAGCCCGCGCCCGGCCGTGGGACGAGCTGACGCCGGCGTGGGCCGCGGCCCGGCCGACGCCTCCGGCGCTGGCCCGCTGGCCCGGCGCGAAGCTGACGCTGAAAGTCGAGCCCGAGCCGGACCGGCCGCGGGTGAAGCGGGTGACGGCTGCGGTAACGTGGGACCGCCCGGAGATGGAGCCGTGGCCGCCGGTGTCGATGACGACTCTGCTGGCGGCGCGGACGACAGGAGGCAAGCCGTGATGGGGCGCCGCACCGGCCGCCGCGCCGGTTTCACCTTGCTTGAGATGGTGGTGGTGATGTGGGGGATGGGGGTGGCGATGGCCGTCGGCGGGTTCGTGCTGGTGACGGCGTTCCGCGCCACCAAGCTCGGCGAGGCCGCCGACACGCGCACCGCCTACCGCGCCGAGTTGGGCCGCGTCTTCCGCGCCGACGTGGCCCGCGCCGAGGCCGCGCCGGAGATGCACAACGATCTGAGCGCCGGGGCCGACCGGCTGTTCCTGCGCCTGCCGGGCGGCGCGGTCGTGACCTACGAGTGGACCGACGAGGGGTTGTTCCGCGCGGAGGGGCAGTCGCGGATGCCGCTACCGTTGGGGTCGGCGCAGGAGCGGGTCGAGTTCCCGCGGCCGGCGAACGGCGTGGCGACGCTGCGGCTGGTCCAGACGATCCCGGGCGGCGTGGTGCGGACGGCCGAGGTGTCGGCGGCGCTCGGGGGGGACGCACGATGACGGGCGTGAGAGGCCGCCGGGCGGTGGCGTCGGTGTGGGCGCTAGCGGTGGTGGCGGTGGTATCCGCACTGACTCTGGCGGCGACGGCCCGGTTGGTGGCGTCGCGGAAGCACGCCGACGCGCACCGCAACCGGCTCCAGACCGAGTGGCTGGCGCGGGCCGGGTACGAACTGGCCGTGGACCGGTTGCTGACCGCCGAGGGCTACACGGGCGAGAAGGCGACGCCGCTGCCGTGGGGCGAGGTGACGGTGGCGGTGCAGCCGGACGCGGGCGCGAAGGGCGTGTACCGGGTGGTGGTGGAGGCTCGCTACCCGGCGGGGGAGCGGGCGGTGGTGTCGCGGCTGGAGCGTAGCGTGCGTCGCACCCACGACCCCGACGGCGTGCGGGTAGCGCCGGTGCGTTGACCTGCTACTTTCCCGCTAGCGACGCCCGCCACTTCTCGTACTCGGCCACGACCGCCGCCCGCGAACAGCGCTCGCGGTACACCACCCGGGCGCGGAAGCCGTACTCGGTCATCACGTCGTACTTCGGCACCAGCAGCTGGAAGTCCCACGCCGGGTTCGAGGTGTCGGCCTCCTTGTTGAACCCGCCGCCGCTCGGCGAGTGCGCGAAGCGGATGCCGGCGGTGCGGTCGAACATCACCATCAGGACGTGGCCGCGGAACAGCCCGTAGAAGAACGGTTCCCGGAACCGCAGCGGCGATAGGCTCTTGTACAGGCAGTCGCGGTGCCCGTCGGCGAACGTGGCGTCGAAGGCGTCGGCGGCGTGGCGGACGGTGCTGAGCGCGTTGTGCGCCGGCGTGCAGTGCTGCGCCCACCCGGTCGGGCTGCGGAAGTACAAGCTCTTGTCGTCCGGGGCGTTGATGTAGGAGGCCCAAAACAGGCCGATGTAGCCGCGGCGGAAGACGTGCTGGTGCGCCTTGCACCGGAACGTGATGTCGATGGCGTCGGGCTCGACGAAGGTGAACCGCGTCCAGCTCTCGAGGTGGAACGTGGGGGTGGGCGGCTGGTGCAGTTCGGCGGCGCGGTCGGAGAGGCGGCGGAGCCGCATCGGGGCGTTGCGCGGCTCGAAGAACAGCGTGTTCTGGTCGGGCGGGTCGAGGGTCTGCCCGTCGAAGATGTGTTCGAGGTTGAACCCGGCGACGGCGGGGACGAACAGGTTGGTGGGCTCGGTGCGGTGGGTGAGGGACCAGAGGCCGTTGTACCCGGCCCGGTGCTCGCCCGCCGCGGCGTTGTCGCCGACGACGGCGGTCAGGTCGCCGACGGTGAACCGCTCGCTCGCCATGCGCCGGAGTGTAGCGGGTCCGCCGGGTGCCCACAAACAGATTCCCGACGCCCGCTCAGCCCGCCGCCCAGTCGTGCGGCTTCAGCCACTCCTCGGTCAGCGCCGCCTCGCGGGAGCCCGGCGCGGGGCGGTAGTCGTACACGTACCGCACCACCGGCGGCAGGCTCATCAGGATGCTCTCCGTCCGGCCGTCCGTCTTCAGGCCGAAGACCGTGCCGCGGTCGTACACCAGGTTGAACTCCACGTACCGCCCACGCCGGTACTCCTGGAACGCCCGCTCGTCCGCCGTCCACGCCGCCCCCTTGCGGCGCTCGACGATCGGCACGTACGACGCCACGAAAGTGTCGGCCGCGTCGCGCACGAACGCCCACGACTCGGGCGTCGCCGGCATGTAGTCGAAGAAGATGCCGCCGACGCCGCGCGGCTCGTTGCGGTGCTTGAGGAAGAAGTAGTCGTCGCACTCGCGCTTCATCGCCGCGTAGTCGGCCGCGCCGGGGTGGCGGTCGCACGCGGCCTTCCACGTGCGGTGGAAGTGGACCACGTCCTCACGCACCGGGTAGTACGGCGTCAGGTCGGCGCCGCCGCCGAACCACGCCTTCGACCCGTGCGTCAAGTAGCGGAAGTTCGCGTGAACTGTCGGCACGTGCGGGCTGCGCGGGTGGAGTACCAGCGACACGCCGGTGGCCGTGAACGTGAGGCCGTCGCCGGGCATCTGCCTGGAGAACTCGGGGGTCAACTCGCCGAACACCTCTGAGAAGTTGACGCCACCCTTCTCGATGACACCCGCGTCGGCGAGGACGCGGGTGCGGCCGCCGCCGCCGCCGGGGCGCTGCCACGTGTCCTCGCGAAACGTGCCGCCACCGTCGACACGCTCGAGTGCGGCGCAAATGCGGTCCTGGAGCCCGCGGAAGAAGGTGACGGCCTCGGTGTGCATGCGGCCCCCAGCGTGAAACGGGACAACGGGGTCCGTTTTACGACGTTGCGGGCCTCAAGGCCGCACCGCCGCGCCGAGTTGCCGGCTGAACCGCTCCGCGGCCGGCCGCAGCGGGTGGTGACCGTCGGCGAAATCGGCCTCCGCGTAGTCGCCGTCCGGCTCGATCAGCGGCACGCCGACGCCGGCCAGGAACGCCCGCGCCGCCGGCTCCGCGCCCGCCGCCAGCGCGCGGAACGACGGCCCCTCGGGCGTGCGGAACAGCACCACGCGAACACCGCGCGCCCGGCACCGCTCCAGCAGGTCGCGGAACACGCGGTCGGACGCCGCGCCGATCCTGTAGTCGGACAGCAGCCAGGCGTATTGGTCGCGTACGCGCCGGATCGATTGCTCGCGGTCCGGCTCGGAAATCGACTCGTGCGGGTGCGGGGAGAAGCCGTAGGGGTCGAGCATGTCCCACTGGTGCGTCAGCCGGTCGCGCCACGGCAGCCAGTCGGGCCGGGCGTGGTTCATCAGCACCAGCCGCAGCGAGTGCCACGAGTTCGCGCGCGCCGCGGCCCAGCGGCGGTGCAGCAGAGCGGCGTCGGCGGTGAACGGTTCGAGGCGGCGCACGTCGGCCAACGACAGGCGGGCCGTCATGCCCTTCAGTTGCTCCTCGGCGGGCCCGTCGTGGGCGAACGCGGCGGGGAAGAACTCCACGAGCAGCACGTCGGGGACGATCCCCTCCGCGGCGAGACGCTCGACGGTGAGGTGAATGCGGAGCGGACCGGCGGCGGACTGGCCGAAGTTGTAGGCGAGCGCGTCGCGGAGGCCCATCGCCGCGGGGCTGACGCCCATCTGCGTCCGCGAGCTGCCGACGGCGAGTACGAGCGGCCGGCCGGGGTGGGCGGCACGCAGGGCACGGAGTTGGCGGAGGCGGTGGCCGTACTCGGGGTCGCGCCATTCGGGCTTCACCGTCTCGACGGCGCCGGCGAGGCCGATCACGGCAACGACGAACATGACGGCGCCGGAGTAAAGCGCGGCGCGGGCGCGGCTGTGGGGCCGGCTTCTTACCGGCCGTGCATGGAGGCCGGTTGGAAACCGGCCCCACGCGAGCGGCCGCACCAGTTGCGGCGTCACTTCCGCTCCCCCGCCAGCAGGGCGGCGGCGACCGGGCCGAACTTCCGCGTGAACTCGCCGGCCCCGTGCTTCGACAGGTGGAAGCCGTCCACCAGCAGATCGTCCGGCATCCAGGTCCGCGCGTCGATCAGCGGCAGGTCCAACTCGCGGCGCAGCGTCGCCAAGTACTCCTGCGCCCGCCGCTCGGCGTCGGCCGGCATCCAGCCGCGGAACTCCGTCGCCTCCGGGAAGTACGCCAGGGCCACCTTCGAGCCCTTCGCCCGCGCCAGTGCCACCGACTCGCGTAGCGCCCGGTCGGCGAGCGGGTGGACCGAATACCCCTCGAACTGGCCGCGGTAGATCGGCTCGCAGTGGGCCAGCCGCTTCACGCGTTCGTCGGGCCGCGGCGGGTGTTCGTCGAGGCCCGGCAGCCAGCCCCAGCCGTCGAGGTTCCCCCACGCCAGGTCCATCCGCCGGTCCCACGGCTGCCACCGCGGGGCGATCTGGGCGAGCAGCCGGTGTCGCGTTTCGTACAGCGGGAAGAAGCGGTCGCGCCGCATCTTCGCTTCCGTTTCTTCCGGCTTCGGGAAGTAGGCCTGCACGAGCGGCTCGTCGGCCGGGAACAGGCGGGCGTGGTCGATGCGGTCGGGCTCGTGGAACGGGCCGTCCTCGCGGAGGAACGGCGGCCAGAACTCCAGCACCACCACGTCGGGGCGGAAGCCGTCGGCGTAGGCGCGGCGCAGCGCCAGTAGCTCGATGACCGGCCCGCCGCCGACGAGGCCCATGTTGAACAGCAGCGGGTCGTCGGCGCCGCCGGGGCGCGACTGTTCCCACGCGGCAGGGCTCAGGCCCATGCACGTCCGCGAGCTGCCGACCACGAGCACGAGCGGCCGACCGGGGTGCTCGGCGAGCCGGGCACGGAGCGCCGAGGCGCGGCGGCCGTACTCCGGGTCGCGCAGTTGCGGGAACGCCGTCTCCATCAGCACTAGCGCGGCCGCGTGGATCACCAGCACGCCGACGACGCCGACGAGCAGCGCCGACGCCGCGGACCGGCGGCGGCGGAACACCGACTCGGCGCGCCGCGGCCGGGGTGGCGCCAGCGCCGGCAGGCGGAACAGCTTCAGCAGCGTGGTGCGCGTCATCGGGCGCCCCCGAGCCACGGGGCGAGGGCGTCGCGGGCCAGCACGTCGGTGAACCGGTCGGCGCCGCGGCCGGTCAGGTGGTGGCCGTCCATCGTTTCCTCGACCGTCACCCACCGCCGGGCGTCGATCAGCGGCGCGCCGAACTCGGCCGACAGGTTCGCCAGCAGCGTGTCGAGTTGCCTCAGCCCCTCGGCGTCGTACCACGTCTCCCAGCCGCCGCACTCGGGCATCAGCGCCAGCGCCGGGCGGATGCCGCGGGCGCGGCACTGCTCCAGCGTGTCGCGGACGGCGCTCGCGCCGCAGCCGGTGGGGCGGTAGCCGGGGAAGTACGCGGCGTACTGGAGGTGCGTCAGGCGGGTGAGCGCGGCTCGATCCTTCGGCGTACAGACGTCCGGCGGGCGACAGAACCCGAAGGCGTCGGGCTCGTGGCCGCCGTTGAGCCGGCGGTTGTCCATCAGCATCCACGGGGCGTAGCGGTCGAGCAGCAGGAAGCGCTGCTCGTAGACGGACGCGAGGAGCCCGCGCGGGCCGTGCGTCGGCGGCGCGTCCGCGGGGAAGCCCATGCCGCGCACGACGGGGAGTTCCGCGGGCCGGAGCCGCGTCGGCAGCAGCCAGCGCGCCTCGGGCGTGACCGCGTGCTGGCCCGCGAGAAACACCGGGTGTACCTCGATGAGCGCGAAGTCGGCCCGCACGCCGGCGTCGGCGAGGCGGCGGAGGTAGACGGCGTTCGTGACCGGGCCGGCGCCGGCCTGGCCGAAGTTGAACACGCTCACGGGCCGGCCGAGGTGCTGCGTCAGGGCGTCGGTGGCACGGCGAGCGTTGACGGCGTTCAGCGTGCGTGAGCTGCCGACGAGTAAGACCGTCGTGGGGCGGTCGGCGGCGGCGAAGAATGCGGGGTGCGTGCGGAGCAGCGCGAGCTTGTCGAAGTAGAGCGGGTCGCGGAGCGGCGACACTTCCGTGTTTACGGCAACGCCGAGGGCTACCTGCGCGGCCAGGGCGACGACGGCGCCGGTGACGACGGCGACGGCGGCCCGGCGGGCGCGGTCGCGGCGGCCCGGCCGGGCGGGCACGACGACGACCGCCACCCGGCCGACGCGCGGCCGCGGCGCGGTCGTCTTAAGGCGGCGAAGGATCGTGGTAGGCGTCATCGGGATTCGTTCCGCCCGCGGAAGAACGGCAGCACCGCCTCGCGTACGAGCCGGTCGGAGAACGCCTCCGCGCCGGGCCGCAGCATGTGGTGGCCGTCGGTGAACGCCGCCGCCGACAGCCAGGTCCGGGCGTCGATCAGCGGCGCGCCGTACTCGGCTTCCAACGCCGCGAGGAAGGCGTACAGCCGCTCCGTCGTCGCCGGCGGGTAGAGGGCGCGGAAGCCTTCGGACTCGGGCATCAGCACCAGCCGCACGGGCAGCTTCTGCTCGCGGCACAGTGCCAGCAGGTCGGCCAGCGCCCGCGCCCCGCCGCCGGTCGGGTGCATGTCGGCGAGAATCGCGCCGTACTCGCCGGCCGCGCGCTTCAGGCCTTCTTCCTGCTTCTCGGGCGTCAGGTCGGTGACCACCGGCGTCGACCACCCGGCTGGGTCTTCGGTGCGGCTCCAGTCGTAGCGGAGGTGCCACGGCAGGGCGCTCGGGTGGACGCGGCCCATGATCGGGAAGCGGAGCTGGTGCCACGGCAGCGTCACGGAACGCCGCCAGTCGCGCCGCGTCTTCTCGGCGGGAAAGCCGTAGCCGACCGCGGGTTCGACTTCGCCGTGCTTCAACCGGTCGCCGAACAGGAATCGCGCCTCCAGCGGCCCGTCGTCGAGCGCGGCGATGCTCGGCGGGAGCACCTCGACCAGTAGCAGGTCGGGCCGCAGGCCGGCGTCGAGCAGCCGGCGGAGGTACGTCAGGTGCGTGACCGGGCCGGACGCGGGGATGCCGTAGTTGAAGGCCATCGCGTCGCCGCCGAGCTCGGCGGCCAGCTGCTCGCGGATGCGGGCCGAATAGAAGCCGTAGCCGGTGCGCGAGGTGCCGAGCATGACGACGCTCGGCGCCCCGGGGTGCGCCGCGAACTGCTTCCGCAGGCGGACTTCCTTGTCGGCGTAGCCGGGGTCGCGGACGAACAGCGACAGCTCCGCGGCGACGCCGAGGCCGAGTTGCAGCAGCACCGCGAGCGCGGCGCCCACGCCGACGGCGACCGCGGCGCGCCGGCGGCGCGGCACGCGCCGCCGCGGCGGGGGCGCGAGCCGGGGTAGGAGAGCGGCGAATCGGGGGGTGAGCTTCAAGGGCCGGGTTCAGAAGTTGAAGTAGATGAAGCTGCTCCCGCTATCCGGCGCCAGCACCATCGCGGCGCACAGGCACACCGCGTAGCCGGCGCCCAGCACCGGGGCCGGCAGCCGGTCGTACACCCGCTGCCACCACCCGCGCGACACCAGCAGGTGGCACAGCAGCACGAACGCCGCCGTGTACCACAGGCTCCGGTTGTGCAGCGGCAGCGGCAGCCCCATCTGCAGGCTGAACATCTTGCCGAACATCGCCGTCGCCCGCTCCAGCCCCGTAATCACGTACTCCGGCCGCTTCGGGTCGGGGTAGAAGTCCGGCTGGAACAGCACCCAGCACAGGCTCACGCTCAGGAACGTCAGCCCCACCCGGCCGCAGGTGCCGAGCGTCGTCTTCAGCGCCGCGTCGAGCGCCGGCCGGGCCTGCGCGAACGCCGCGAACTGGCGGTGAATGATCAGCAGCAGCCCGTGCGCCACGCCCCACAGCACGAAGCTCCACGCGGCCCCGTGCCACAGGCCGCCGAGCGTCATCGTGATCATCAGGTTTCGGTTCGTGGCGAAGCTGCTACCGCGGCTGCCGCCGAGCGGGATGAACAGGTAGTCGCGCAGCCACGTCGACAGGCTGATGTGCCAGCGGCGCCAGAACTCCGACACGTTCGCCGCGAGGTACGGCATGTTAAAATTGTTCGTCAGCTTGTACCCGAGCAGGTGGGCCAGGCCCACGGCCATGTCGGAGTAGCCGCTGAAGTCGGCGTAGATGCGGAGGCTGTACGCCAGCACCGCCATCCACACCGCGCCGGTGTTGTACTTGTCCGGGTCGGCGAAGATCGGGTCGCAGAACACCGCCATTCGGTCGGCGATGGCCATCTTCTTGAACGCGCCCATCAGCAGGAACTGCACGCCCACCTGCATCCGCACCCAGTTCCACCGCTTCGGCCGCCGCGTCTGCTGGAGGAAGTCGCCGGCGCGGACGATCGGGCCGGACACGAGGTGCGGCAGGAACAGGATGAACAGCAGGAACCGCGGCAGGCTCGTCTCGGCCTTGATCTTCCGGCGGTACACGTCGACGGCGTAGCTCACCGCCTCGAACGTGTAGAAGCTGATGCCGAACGGCACGAACAGCGCCAGTGCCCGCATGTCGTACTTCGCGTACCCGGGGTCGCGGCCGGCGCTCACCAGCAGGTTGTGCAGCTCGTTCAGGAAGAACCCGCGGTACTTGAAGTAGCACAGGATCGACAGGTTCATGCCGATGCTGGTGATCATGATCGCGCGGCGCAGCTTCTGGCGCTCGGTGGCGTCCATGAGCCGGCCGAACACGTAGTCGGCGAGCGTGGTGGCGGTGACGAGGAACGCGAGTTCGGCGCTCCACGCGGCGTAAAAGTGGAAGCTGGCGGCGACCAGCACCCAGATGCGCGTCATCTGCCACTTGCGCGGGATGCTCCAGTAGACGGCGAGCACCGCGGCGAAGAACAGCAGGAAGTTCGACGTGTGGAAGAACGGTTCCGGCAGCAGCTCGGCGAGCTTCTGGAAGTACGGCCAGTCCGTCTTCGGAGGGGCAGCGGCGGTGGCGAACAAGCTGAGCGGCATTCGGCCGTCCCGTCCGTGGGAGGGGCGTAGGTCGCGGACTATAGCGAGGGGGGGAAAACGCGGTCAACCCCGTATCCTAACCGCCTCACACGACACCGCCGCCGCCCCGGGACGACCAGATGGCCGAGCAGTGGGACTACAAGAAGGCCGGCCTCGACCTCGGCAAGTACGAGGACACGATCCACCGCATCCAGTCGCACCTCGCCCGCACCCAGGACCGGACGCGCGTGCTGCCGCCGCCGTTCCCACCGCGGAAGGGTGGCAAGGGCGTCGGCGGCTTCGCCAGCCTGTTCGACCTCGACCCCAGCGGCCTGTTCAGCAAGAAGTACGAGCACCCGGTCCTCGTCACCTGCACCGACGGCGTCGGCAGCAAGCTCAAGGTCGCGGCGCTGGCCCGGAAGTTCGACACCGTCGGCATCGACCTCGTCGGCATGTCGGTGAACGACCTGATCTGCACCGGCGGCGAACCGCTCGTGTTCCTCGACTACATCGCCATGCCGGCCGACGACCCGCCGATGACCGAGCAACTCGTGAAGGGCATCGCCGACGGGTGCGTCGAGGCCGAGTGCTCGCTCGTCGGCGGGGAGACGGCCATCCTGCCGGACTTCTACCAGCCCGGCGACTTCGACATGGCCGGGTTCTGCACCGGCGTCGTGGACAAGCCCGAGGTGATCGACGGCAGCCGCATCGAGGTCGGCGACGCGGTCATCGGCCTGGCCTCCAGCGGGCTCCACTCGAACGGGTACAGCCTGGTCCGCAAGATCGTCTTCGACGCCGCCGGCCTGTCGGTGACGGACCACGTCCCCGAGTTGGGCAAGACCGTGGGCGAGGAGTTGCTGACGCCGACGCGGCTGTACGTGAAGCCGGTGCGGCGGGTGCTGGCGCACTACCCGGTGAAGAAGAAAGGCGTGATCCACGGGCTTGCTAACATCACCGGCGGCGGCCTGCCGGACAACCTGGGCCGCATCATGCCGCCGGGCTGCCGGGTGCAGGTGAAGGCGGGGTCGTGGCCGGTGCCGCCGGTGTTCGGGTGGTTGCAACGGCTCGGCAACGTGGCCGACGCGGAGATGCGGCGGGTGTTCAACGGCGGGGTGGGCTTCTGCGTGGTGGCGGCGCCGTTCTTCGCCGCGAGCATCGTGGAGCAGTTCGAGAAGCTCGGCGTGCCGGCGTGGGTGATCGGCGAGGTCGTGGCGGGCGAGCCGGGCGTGGACGTGGGGTAGTGGTCGGTCGCGGCGGGTCCGGCGAGACGCCGGACCCGCCGGACTGGGCCGCGCCTACGGCGTGTTCGGGATGCCGTCGTTGGCCCCGATCCAGACCCGCAGCGCCGCCGGCGCCGTCGACACCGGGAAGAACCGCACCGACCCGTCGCCCAGCGCCGCGTTGAAGCCGCTGGCCCCCGGCAGCCCGAGGAGTGGCGGGTCGGCGTCCGCGTCGAAGTCCAGGTCTTCCGGCTTCGTCCAGTCCACCGCCTCCGCCCCCTCCGCGATCATGATCGTGTTCGACGTGCCGTCCGGCACCAGCAGGCTGCGGCCCGTCGACCGGCCGAACATCGACCGGACCGCGGCGTTGTCCGGCGACACGAACACCTGGTAGTGCGTCTTCCCCGGCGGGGCCGTCGCCCCGGGCGCGGCGAACAGCTTCGGCATCCGCGGCAGCAGCCGGATGTTGTGCGGGCTGTCCCACGCCTCGTTCAGCTTGAACTCGCGGTACAGCGCGTCCTCCCCGACGTAAGGCAGGATCGCCACCCGCCAGCTCAACAGCGGCCGGCCACGCGTCGTGCCCGGGGCCGGCAGCCCGGCCGGCGGCAGCTTGCCAGTCGCGTCGTGGTGGGAGTGCATTCCCAGGGCCATCACCTTCAGGTTGTTCTGCCCCTGCGCGCGGCCGGCGGCGTCGCGCACCTTCTGCACCGCCGGCAGCATGAACCCCGCCCCCACCGCCGCGACCGTGCCGTACGCCCCGGCGATCGAGTCGACCGTCACGGCCGCCGACAGTTCCGACCCGGCCCGCTCCAGCGGCGGGTTGGCGAGCCACTCGTCGGCCATTTCCAGGGCGCCGAGCGCGAACAGCCCGCCGACGGCCTGCGGCAACTCCGCCGCCGGCCGCGGCTTCTTGTTGTCGGGGCCGCCGGCGATCGCCTCCCGCAGTTTCTTCTTGGCGTCGGACAGCGACTTCCGCCCGGACTCGGCCGACATCCGCAGCTCCTTCTCGGCCGTCGCCGCGGTGGCGTCGTCCCGGTACGCCGCCCGCAGGTCCACGCGCAGGCCGCGGCCAACGACCACGCCGGCGGTCAGGGCGTCGGCCCGCAGCAGCGGCGACGCCTCGCCGGGCAGGTCGCGGGTCATGTCGGGCGGCAGCTTGTTCGCCTTCAGGTTCAGCGCGCCGACGACGTGCCGGCTGCCGCCGGCGGCCAGCTTCAGTGCCGGGGCCAGCGGGCCGTCGGGCGTCTTGCTCCGCATCAGGAAGGTCCGCATCGCCGGCTCCGGGCCGACGACCAGCGTCTTGTCGCCGTGGAACGACACCGCCAGCCCTTCGCCGGCCCACATCTCGTGGTCGCCGACCATCTGCTTGTTCGCCACCGGCGCGTACGCGGCCCGCACCTTGGCCGCGTCGAACGGGGCGGTAAAGCAGAGGAGGTACACCGTCTGGAGTTCCGGCGGGGCGTCGGCCGGGGGCGGCGCCGGGGCGCCGCCCTTGCCCGGCGTCAGGGTCATGCGGCCGCCAGCCTTCGTCGGCGGCTTCACGAGCGACACCAGGGTCACCCGGTCGAGCGTGGACGGGGCGGGGGTAAACCCCTCGTCGAGCGCCTTGAGGGCGTCGTCGCCGGCCTTGCCGACGACACGGCGGTACTCGGCCAGGGCCTCGGTCCGCCACAGGTCGGCGGCGCGGACGTGGACGAACCCGGCGGCGTCGGCGGGGACGAGGCTGAACTCGTCGGCCGCAGCCAGCGACACGGCCGCGACCTGGCCGGAGCCCTCGCTCATCTTGGTGCGGTTGAACACCCAGACGAGGCCGCCGCCGACCCACACGCCGGCCAGGAGGCCGCCGAGGAGCGCCAGCACCGCCCGCGCGGCCCGCCGATTCGTGCCGACCCGCATGACCCGTCCTCCGGTGGGGAACGGAGCGAGTGTACCGCGGGGCGGCGCCGGCGGGAAGGGGCTGGTGCATCCGGCACGACCCGCACGCACCGCCAAGGTTCGCGCCACTTCCCGACCCGATTCGGTGCCGCGGCGGCGCAACCCGAGGGGGCCGGGTACGCTTCACCAGTACACCCGTGGACGAACCTCGCCATGAGCCGCTTCCTCTACGCCGCCCTCGCGCTCGCCCTGGCCGCCGGCCCCGCCGCGGCCCAAGACCCGCCCGGCACCCGCTACTACTTCCTGCTGTTCGGCGGGCAGTCGGTGCCGTTCAAGCCGCGGACCGGGCACACCTGGGCGACGTGGGTGAAGGCCACGCCCACCGGCGCCGGCCCGGTCATGGTGGACAGCTTCACCATCAGCTGGCTCCCACCGGACGGCCGCGTACACCCGTGGCGGCTCCGCTGCGGCCCGGGTCACAACTTCACGCTCGACGAGACGCTGGCGATCATGGCCCGCGAGCACTCGCAGGTCTCCGTGTGGGGGCCGTTCGAGGTGGACGCGAGTCGATACGCCCTGGCGTGTCAGCAGGTAGCGACGTTGGAGGCCGGCGGCGTGCGGTTCCGCACGCTCGACTCGCTCGGCCGCAACCGCGAGGTGATGCACTGCGTCCACGCGGTGACGTACGCCGACCCGGCCGTGAGCCGCTACCGCCAGCCGGTGCTTCGCGTCGGCGAGCCCGGCACGAGCAACCTGGCGGAGAAGTACCTCCGCAACGGCGCCTTCGTCGGCGGCGCGCAGACGCACGACTGGCTGATCCCGGCGCTGGGCCTGGACCGGGCCGGGGTGATCCGCCGGGCGCCGGGCGAGCACATCCCGCGCGAGTGGCGGTGAGTCGGGTCGTGCCGACGGGCGCGGTTGCGCGAAGCCCACCCGTCGCAACGGGTGGGCTTTCTTTGTTCCCACCCTCCGCAGGTTGCGCCCGCGGGGCGGCAGCTTCGGAAAGCGCCGACGCCGGCGCCGACCGATGCATACGATGGGGCACCCGGCGGCCGGAGCTGCCGCCGGTCGCACCGCACGGAGGCTGCACGGATGAGGCGCGCACTCGGGCTCGTGGCCGCGGCGATCGGGCTGGCGGCTCCTGCCGGCGGGCAACCGACGGCCCCCGGCTCTCCCCCCGCCGCCCCGGCCCCGTGGGCCAACAAGTTCTTCCTCCCCGACATCGGCGAGAAGCGCGACCAGGCCGCGCCCCCGGTCATCACCCACAACTTCGGCGACGTGCCGCACGGCACCGTCTGCACGCACACGTTTACGGTCACCAACATCTACGACACGCCGATGCAGGTCGTGGACATCCGGAAGAGCTGCCATTGTCTCAACTTCGTGCCGTTCTCGAAGGTGCTCCAGCCGAACGAGAGTGGGCCGCTTACGGTGACCATGGACGCCGGCAAGTTCGTGGGCGCCAACTCGCAGACCTTCTACGTCACGTTCGGGCCGAAATTCGTGTCCACCGCCGTGGTGCGGGTGAGTGCCGTGAGCAAGACGGACGTGTCGGTGAACCCCGGGGCGGTGGCGTTCGGCACGGTCAGCCCGGGGGCGAAGGCGGCGCAGGCGGTGAAGGTGGAGTACAAGGGCCGGATGCGCGACTGGCGGATCACCGAGGCCGTGACGCCACACGGGCCGTTCGACGTGCAGTTCAACGAGACGAGCCGCGGCGGCCCGCTCCGCGGCGGCGCCGAGTACACGGTAACGGTGGCGCTGAAGCCGAACGCCCCGTCCGGCTCGCTGGCCGACACGCTGACGCTGAAGACAAACGACCCGGCGAACCCGGTGGTGACGCTGGCCGTGACGGGGGCCGTGGCGGTGCCGCTGGAGGTGGCCCCGGCCCGGGTGCGGTTCGAGCCGGTGGCGGTGGGCCAGTCGGCGACGCAGCGGGTGCTGGTGCGGGCCGGCCGGCCGTTCCGCGTGCTCGGCGTGGACTGCCCGGCCGGTGACATCTCCGCGGAGGTCCCGGCGACGATGACGCCGCTGCCGCTGCACGCGATCACGGTGAAGTTCGACCCGACGCGGCTCGGGGCGGTGGCGGCGGAGTTGCGCATCCGCACCGACCTGGACGGCGGGGCTACGGTGACGGTGCCGGTGGAGGCGGAGGCCCGGTAACGGGGCGAGCGGCCCGCGTCAGCGGGCTGTTCCTCAGCGCGTGTGGTGCGCTCAGGAACAGCCCGCTGACGCGGGCCGCTCGCCTGCACACCCCACTACAGCTTCGTCACCTTCGTCCGCTCGTCGATCGAGATGCTGGTCAGCTCGCCGTTCGGCTTGGTGAACCGCACCACCGGCACCACCAGGTCGTCGTCCTTCACCCGCTCGGTGGTCACGCCCGTCGCCAGGTACGCGAGGCCGCGGAACTCCCCCTCGGCGACCGCCGGCCACTCCCGCTTGCCGACGCGGACCGTCTGCTCGACCCGCACCTTGTCGCCCGGCTTCAGCGCCCGCAGCAGTTCGACCACGGCCGGGTCGAGCCGGCGCGTCGGGAGCACGATGGTGTCGCTCACGTCCCCTCCTCCGCCGTCTGCGGGCGGGCGTCGCCGCGGACCAGCGCGATCCGGCCGGTGCGGGTCAGTTCCAGGATGCCGTACGGGCGCATCAGCTCGATGAACGCCTCCACCTTCCCCTCGGTGCCGCTGATCTCGATCATCACGTTGGCGTGCTGGATGTCCACGACCCGGCCGCGGAAGCTCTCCGTGAGCTGGAACACCTCCGGCCGCTTGTCCGACGGGCACTGCACCTTGATGAGCATCAGGTCGCGCTCGACGAAGTCCTCGGCGCTGATGTCGTCCACCCGGATGACGGGGACGAGCTTGTCCAGCTGCTTGCGGACCTGGTCCACCACGGTGTCGTCGCCGTTGACGACGAAGACCATGCGGGAGACGTTGTGCCGCTCGGTCTCGCCGACGGCGAGGCTCTCGATGTTGAACCCGCGGGACGCGAGCATGCCGGAGACGGTGGCCAGGACGCCGGGCTGGTTGTGGACCAGGGCGGAGAGCACGTGCCGCATGCGCGGGCCTTTCGGGGGCGGGACCGGGACGGAGGAATCTTATGGGGTTCCGCCGCCCGCGGCTTCGCGCCGCACCCGCCGCAGCACGCGGAACGTCTCGCCGCGCAGCCCCGGCACCTCGGCGAACGCCGCCAACTCGGCGACGAACGGCGGCCACCGCTCGAACAGCGGCCCCGTCACGTCGTGGATCACCACCACGTCCGCCGCCTTCAGCCGCGCCAACAAGTCGTCCACCTCCGCGGCCGGCGCCACCACCGGCAGCAGCGCCGACGACCGCACGCTGTCCACCCCCGGGAACACCACCCGCCCCGCGCCGGACGGCGTGAGCACCAGCACGCGCTCCGTCGCCGCCAGCCGCCGCACCTCCGCCCACGCGGCCGCGTCCGCCGGCGGGGCGAACAGGCGGCCGGTCGCCTCGGTCTGCACGCGGTCGCGCCACAGGGCCGCGCCGTGGAACGCGAACCCGACCCACCCGCACACCCCGATCACCGGCAACCCCACGACCACCCACCGCGGCGCCCCGCGGCCGACCACACCGGCGGCGGCGAGCACCGGCAAGAACGAGTAGTACAGCCACGACAGTTCGTTGCCGAACAGCAGGCACACGAACGCGACGTGCAGCGCCACGCACGTCAGCACCGCGACGGCGCGCGGGTCGCGGCGGTCGCGCAGCAGTCCCGGCACGCCCGCCAAACCCACGGCCGAGGTCAGTAGCCAGAACCCGGCCGGGCCGAACAGGTAGTACAGCACGCTCGGGCTCTCCGGCAGCCAGAACCGCCGGCCGACGCCGCCGAAGAAGCCGAAGCCCTCGCCCGCGTAGGTCTTCGCCCCCGCCACCGGGAACAGCGTCTTCACGACCGGCTCGACGCCGAACCACGACACCAGCAGCGCCAGTACGGCCGACCCCAGCATGGCTCCCGGAATCAACTCGCGGAGGCGGGCACGCAGATTCGTCGGGGCCGGCCGCGGGCCGATCAGAATGAGGACGAGCAGCCCCGTGGCGTAGACGGACACCAGGGCCGACTTGACGAACACGCCGGCGACCGCGGCGGCGAACGCGCCTCGGAGGTTGCCGCGGGCCTGCCACGCCAGGGCGTGCGCCAGGATCACCGCGTCGAGGGCGTGGGTCGGGCTGGTGTAGCGGAGCGGCATCACCGCCACGGGTACGCCCACGACCAGCACCCACCGCGCCGCCGGCGGCAGGGCCGCGGCGCGGCCGAAGCGCAGCATTCCCCACGCGAGGAGCCCGTTGCAGGCGAACAGGAACAGCGTGTCGGCGAATGCGGTGCGGCCGAGGGCGGCGTACCACGCCCGGTCGACGGCGACGCCGAGGAGGCCGTAGAAGTAGGCGAAGTCCCGGGTGGGGACGCGGCCGTCGTCGAGCAGCGCGTCCACGGCGAGACCGAGGCCGGGGTCGCCGAACACGACGGCCCCGAGGGAATGGACCTCCGGCAGCTGCCGGGCCACGTTCAGCCCCGCGAGCAGGAACACCGCCGCACCGACCGTCGCCCAGTGGTTCATCGTGCCCCGCCGGCGGGAACTGCGGAAACGCCAACCGGCGGCCGTCGGTCGCGCGGTGAAGCGCGGTTCGACGGCCGCCGGCGGCGGGGTGTCGAGTTCGGCACAAACGCGCCCTCCGGACCGCGCCTGTCGGCCAGGGGGATTACAGGCTCGTCACCTGCTGCCGGTCGCCCGGACGACCGGCTCCCCCCGGCGCCCCATTACGGGGACGGACCGCGCGGCACGCGGTTGGGGACTCACGGGTCGAGTGCGGTTGACCAACCCATCCGGTCGCGCTGTCCGGGTCGCAACGTCGTGGGTCTGAACCGCCCCGACACCTCACCAGGCAGCATACGGAACATCTGTCCACTAATCAAGGCCGGCGGCGCGGAATCCGGATCGTGCCGATGTCTGATAGCCGCAGGCTACCAACCAAAACCGCTGCGCGGCTCAAATCCCCCACGGGCGGCGGTTCCGTACCCTGGCCCGGTCGCCGGCCGTCGTCTCCTTCGGCCGGCCCATCAGCCACGTGAAGAACCGCCGGGCGCGGATCGAGTACACGGCGAACTGCCGCATGTAGTTCAGCGAGTTGTAGTCCTGCATCGACTTCGCGGGGAGCAGCGCCATACACGGCGGCAGGTTCGTCACCTCGAACGCCATGTAGTCCTGGTCCGCGTAGCTCAGCGGCTCGGTGATCTCGACTTCCGCCAGATCGACCCACGGGTGCGTCGCCTCGTCCCACGGCTCCAGCGGGTTGCGGATCACGTCGGGGTCGTCGGGCTTCACGTCGTGCCACTGGATTTGCAGCACGTGCCGCACCGGGCCGGCCTTCAGCCGGGCGTACCACTCCTCGCGCAGGTAGTCCACCGGCCGCGGCTCGCCCTGCGCCGCGTGCTGGTCGGCGGCCGTCTCGGCGAGCTTCACGTCGGCCGCCACCTGGGCCACCCACTCGGGGTTCGGCGGGAACGGGTCGAACTCCGGGGCGCGGTCGCCGGGGATGAGGCGGAACCGCACGTACCGCGGCACGCCGTCCTTCGCCCGCCAGTCGAACGGCGTCTGGCTGTGGTAGTACATGGTGGCGTTCGACTGCGGCGTGCGGAACTGCGCGTCCGCCGCCGACTTCCGCCCGTCGCCGTACTTGCGGTGGTAGGAGCGGTAGTGGATGAGGTTGTCGGTGCTGCGGAACATCGACTCCTTGATGCGGGTGCCGACGAACTCCAGGAAGCTGCTGGCGTTCCAGAAGAAGCAGTGGCGGCCGGTGTTCATCTGCAGGTCGAGCGGGCTCTTGAACGGCGTGTCGGCGAACTTCAGGCTGCCGCTGCGGACCTGGCTCATGGCCTCGTCGAGGTAGCCGGCGGCGCCGTGGCGGATGCGGCACGGGAACTCGCGGCCGGGCTCGAAGAAGTCGGACGCCGGAAACTTCGGGTCGCTCACGATACGCAGCTTGCCGCGGCCGCCGCACCCGGCGTTGTGCGACATGCGGCGGCGGAAGACGTTGATCCACAGGATGACGGTGACGATGAAGAACCGGGCGGCGAGCCACAGCTTCATCCGCTCCCAGAACGCACGCATGGGCGACGGTCTCCGGTGTGATCGTTGCTCGGGGCTTCGCCGCAACCGGCGGCACTCAGGTGCTTCTCAACCGCTCCAGCGCCAGCGCCGCGCGCCGCTCGAACAGCGTGGCCCCCTGCGCCGCCGCGACCGCCCGCGCCGCCTCCAGCCCCGCGGCGGCGCCGGCCGTGTCCCCCTCGTCGGCGAGAAAGAGGGCCTCGCGCCGCAGCAGTTCGCTCTCGAACGCCCGCTGGCCGAGGCGGTCGTTGTGCTCGCGGCCGCGCGCCAGCGCCGCCCGCGCCTCGTCGCGGCTTCCCGCGCGCCACAGCGCCTCGGCCAGCTCGCCGAGGAAGCACGTGTGGAGAATCCCCGATCCGATGGCGTCGCACCCGGCGACGGCGTCGCGGAGGCACGGCACCGCCTCGGCCGGCTTCCCCTCCTGCGCCAACAGCATCCCGCGGACGCCGAGCCCGAGCGCCACCCAGAAGGCGTACGACTCCTCGGTCGAGACCGCGAGTACCTCTTCACATAGCGCCCGGCTCTCCGCCGTCCAGCCGCCGAGGGCGTAGAAGAACGCCACGTGCCAGCGCGTCGCCGTCCGCAGGAACTTGTCGTTGAGCTCGTCGGCGAGGTCGAGCGCCCGTTGCAGCCAGCGGCGCCCCTCGTCCGGCCGGCCGAGCACCAGGTGCCCCCACGCCACGTAGCACGTCATCAGCGGGCCGCAGTTCTGCCCGTGCGCCGCGGCGTGCGGCCGGCTCGGCTCGATCTGGTAAAGGCCGACGCCGCGCGTGGACAGGTGCAGCGACCGCTCGAAGTTCCCCGCCCACCACTCGCACGAGCCGCGCGCCCAGTGCGCCTCGGTCTTGAAGCTGTCGTCGCGGTCCGCGGCCAGGGCCAGAATCTCCTGGCTCGCCGCCACCGCCGCGTCGGACTGGCCGCGGATGAAGCGGACGGCCCACGAGATCATCAGGACGTGGAACAGCGGCGACGTCGGGCCGAGCCGCTCGCACAGGGCGCGGGCGCGGGCGATCTGCTCCTCCACCTCCGGGGCCGCGTACCCGCGCACCGCGAGGAAGCTCGCCGCCAACGGCAGCCGGAACTGCAACTCCTCGCCGTCGCGCTCCGCGCCCTCGGGCCGCGTCGCCAGGAGCGCCAACCCACGGCTCAAATGCCGGATCGCTTCCGGGTACGCCGACCGCCCCCGCGCGCGCTCGCCGGCCGTCCGCCAGTACCCGACCGACCGCGCCGTCTCGCCGGCTTCCGACAAGTGGTGCGCCAGCAGTTCCGGCTGCGTCCCGACCACCTCGGGGAACGACGCCTCGAGCGCCCCCGCGACGCGCCGGTGGAGCTGCTGCCGCGTCTTCTTCACGAGGGACTGGTACGCCGCGTCCTGGATCAGGGCGTGCTTGAACGTGTACGTCGCCCGCGGGATCGTGCCCTTCGGGAACAGCAGCCCGGCGTCCACCAGCTTCCGCAGCTCGGCCCGCAACACGGCCTCGTCGCGGTCGGTCGCGGCGCGGATCAGGTCGTACCCGAAGGTGCGGCCGATCGTCGCCCCGAGTTGCACCACCTCCCGGTCGCTGGCCATGCGGTCGAGCCGCGCCAGCAGCAAGTCTTGAAGGCTCGCCGGGATCGCCGCCTGAAGCCCGTCCTTCCCACCCTCGGCGACGAGCCGCGTGAACTCCTCGACGAACAGCGGCACGCCGTCGGTGCGCTCGGCGATCTTTTCCACCACGTCGGCCGGCACGTCGGGACCGGCCTGGGCGCGGATCAGCTCGCCGACCTGCGCCCGCGTCAGGCGGTTGAGCGCCACCTGCGTCTGAACGGCCTTCCCCTTCCACGGCGGGTCGTACTCGGGGCGGAAGGTGAAGACGCCGAGCACCCGCGCCTCGCCGCCGTCCTCCACGAACCGCGCCAGGAGCGCCTCGGTGGACGGGTCGATCCAGTGCAGGTCTTCGACGACGAACAGCACCGGCGCCGCCTCGGCGCGGGCCGCGAGCCAGCCGAGGAGCGCGTCGAGGGTGCGCTCGCGCTGGCGGTCGGGGCTGAGGGCGAGCGCCGGCAGGCGGGCGCCGGCGGGCACCGACAGCATCGCGGCGAACAGGGCCAACTCCTCGGCGTCGTGGACGCCGTCGCCGCGGAGGCGCGACACGAGGAGGTCGAGGCGGCGGGCCGGGTCCGGTTCGCGGCCGAGGCCGTAGGCGCGGTCGAAGTAGTCGGTGACGGGGTAGAACGGGCTGCCGGCGTGGTACGGCGAGCAGTACCACTCGACGGCCGCGGCCGGGCCGCCGGCCTGTGTCGAGTCGGCCACGTGCGAGTCGCCGCGGCCGAGGGCGAAGTCCTTCAGCGTGCGCACGAGCCGCGACTTGCCGAGGCCGGGGTCGGCGACCAGCAGCAGCACGTTCCGCACGCCGTCGGCCGCCTGCTGCCACCGCTCGCGGAGGAGTTCGACCTCGCGGTCGCGGCCGACGAGCGGGGTCAGCCGGGCCGGGTCGGCGGCGTCCACCCGGGAGCGCGTGTCGCGCTCGGCGGTGACGCGGAACACCGGCACCGCGGCGGTCGCGCCGCGCGGCTTCACCTCGCCCGCGGGCTCGGTGTCGAAGTAGTCCGCGGTCAGCCGGTGCGTGCCGTCGGTGAGCGTGACGCCCGCCGCGCCCGCGGCCGTCACCGCGGCGACCGCGGAGGTCACGTCGCCGACGACGGTCGGCGTCGCGCCCGGCGTTTCGGTCACGACGGCGGTACCGGTGCCGACCGCGGCCGCGGCGCCGGGGGCCTTCGCGCACGCGGCCAGCGCCGCGCGAACGGCCTGGCGCGGGGCGTCCTCGTGGGCGATCGGGTAGCCGAACACGGCGAGTAGCCCGCTGCCGCCGGCCTGGAGCGTGAGGCCGCCGTGGTCGGTCGTCGCGGCGGCGCAGGCGGCCTGGAACGCGGCGAGCACCTCCGTCGGGTCGTCGTCCTCACCGGTCGCCGGCTCGCAGGCGAACTGCACGAGGGTGACGGGCCGGCGCTCGGTGCGCGGGCCGCGCGGCGCCGTCGGTGTCGTGGGGCGAACCGGCGCCGCGGCGGGCGCCGCGTCCAGGGATGGGAGCAGGCCGACGGCCCGGCGGAGCGCCTCGGCGAAGTCCGCGGCCGTCGTGAATCGGTCGGCGGGGAGCTTGGCCAGCCCCTTCAGACACGCCGCCTCCAGCGCCGCGGGCAGGTCCGGCCGCAGCTGCCGCGGCGGCGCCGGGTCGTCCTCGCGCACCTGCCGGATAACCTCGCCGGTGGTCGCGCCGCGGAACGGCGCCCGGCCGCACAACACGCTGTACAGCGTCGCCGCGAGGCCGTACACGTCGGTGCGGCCGTCCGGCCGGTGGGCGCGGCCGGCGGCCTGCTCCGGGCTCATGTACGCCGGCGTGCCCGACACCACGCCGCGCTCCGCCGCCGCGTCCTGGTCCGAGAGGGCGAGCCCGAAGTCGACCAGCACCGGCCGGCGGCCGTCGCCGAAGACGACGTTCGACGGCTTCAGGTCGCGGTGGACGATGCTGCGGGCGTGGGCGTGGGCGAGGGCGTCGGCCACCTCGGCGGTGACGCGCGCGGCTTCGACCGGCGTCGGCGGAGTGGTTCGTGCCCACTCGGCGAGGCTCGGGCCGGGCAGCAACTCGGACACGACGAAGCAGTGCCCGCCGGCCACGGCCACGTCGTACACCGCGACGATGCCGGGGTGCCGCAGTTGGGCGAGGGCACGGGCCTCGCGCAGCAGCTGGTCGGGGTTGCCGGAGCGCGTGCGGGTGGCCTTGATGGCGACGCGGCGACTCAGGCGGCGGTCGAACGCGTCATACACCGTGCCGAACCCGCCCTGCCCCAGCGCCTTCTCCAGCGAGAAGCGGTCGCCGAAGGCGGCGTCCAGGTCGTCGGCGAGGTCGGGGGATCGGGGCGCCGACTCGCTGCCGGTGTAGTCGAGGGTGGCCCCCGCGGCGCCCTCCGGCGCGCCGGTCAGGGAATTGACGGGGGTCTGGTTGTCGGCGGCCGGGGGCGGGTGGATCGGGGGCGGCGGGACCACGGGGGCAGCAACTGTTGGAGGGCATCCGGTCGATGCGTTGAGCCTAGTCGCCGGCCGCCGTGGTTCCAAGACTATTCCGCGAATCCGACCGGCCGCCGCGTTCGTCCGAGGGCACGGCGGCGTCCGTCGAACGCGGCTTCGCTCACGCGGAGCGGTCGACGTCCGACGGGGCCGGGTTCCGCTCGTCGGGGTCGCCCTGGCCGCGCTCCGGGACCGGCTTCGGGTCGGCCGGAAGGCCGCGGGCCGCGGGGCCGCTCGGGTCCAGGGGCGTCGGCAGCGGTTCGGCCGCCGGACGGGTCAGCAGTTGGTCGCGCGGGTTGGGTTCGGTCATGGTGCACCTCCTACGGGTGTCGGGAGCATCCGGCGTGCCGCTTCCGCCCGGGTTCGCGCGGTAAGATGCCGGCATGGCCACCCCCGACGAACCCGTGCTGAAGGCGCTCCGCGACGCCGACCGGGGCCGCCGCAACCTCGCCGCCCTCGCCGCGCACGTCGGCCCCGCCCCCGAGCTCGTCGCCGCCCTCGGCCGGCTGCTGCCCCGCGCCGCCGACCCGGACATGGCGCTGAACAACCTCGAACGGCTGTTCGCGCAGCCGGCCGCGCGCCCGTTCCTCCCCGGCCTCCTCGAATCGCGCGCCCGCGGGCTCGACGCCGCCCTCACGCTCCTGGCCGCGTCGCAGTTCTTCGCCGACACCCTCGCCCTCTACCCCGACTTCCTCGAATCCGTCCGCACGCCGCCGCGCCGCAACCCCACCACCGCCGAGCTCGTCGCCCAGCTGCGGGCCGACGTGGACGCCGCGGCCGACGACCCCGGGGTGCTCCGGGCCCTCCGCCGGTTCCGCGCCCGCCACGCCCTCCGCATCGGCGTCAACGACATCCTCCGCGACCGGCCGCTCGAAGAGGTCACGCGCGAGCTCGCCCGCCTGGCCGACGCCTCGGTCGAGGTCGCGCTCGCGCACGCCACCCGGCTCGTGACGCACCGGTTCGGCTCGCCCGCGGCGGCGGGCGGCGGCCCGTCCCGCGCCGCGGTGCTGGGCTTCGGCAAGCTCGGCGGCGACGAGTTGAACTACAGCAGCGACGTGGACCTGATGGTCGTGTACGACGCCGAGGGCGAGACGACCGGCCGGCGGACGACGATCCCCACGGCGGAGTTCTACGCCCGCGTGGTGCAGGAGGTGGTGCGGCTCCTGTCGGCCGTCACGGACCGCGGGTTCGCGTACCGCGTGGACCTGCGGCTGCGGCCGGAGGGCGCCCGCGGGCCACTCGCGCGGTCGCTCGCCGGCACCCTCAGCTACTACGACACCCGCGGCCGCACGTGGGAGCGGCAGGCGCTCATCAAGCTCCGCCCGGTCGCCGGCGACATCGACCTCGGCCGCGAGTTCCTCGCGGCGGTGGAGCCGTTCGTGTACCGGAAGTACTTCAGCTTCGCCGAGATCAACGAGGTGAAGGCGCTGAAGCGGCAGATGGAGCGGCAGGCGGGCCGGCCGAAGGGCGGGTCGGGCGGCGAGGGCGAGGCGGCGAGCCGGTGGACGACGCCGGCCGACGTGAAGACCGGCCGCGGCGGCATCCGCGACATCGAGTACACGGTGCAGTTCCTGCAGTTGCTCAACGGCGGCGACCTGCCCGCGGTCCGCCAGCGGAACACGCTGCTGGCGCTGGAGGCGCTCGAGATCGCCGGCTGCCTCACCCCGCACGAGACGTACACGCTCGCCGACGCGTACCGCTTCCTCCGCAAGACCGAGCACCGGCTGCAACTCCTGTTCGACCTGCAGACGCACAAACTCCCCACGAGCGACGACGAGCTACGCACCCTGGCCCGGCGGATGGGGTATACCGAGCGCGAAGAGGCAGGAGGCAAGAGGCAGGAGACGGAAGACGACGGTGGGGCGGACCAGTCTCCTGTCTCCCGCCTCCGGTCTCCTCAGAGGCGAAGCCCCCTCGACGAGCTCCCCGCCCCGCCGGGCGTCCGCCACCTGCTCGTGGACCCGCTCGACCAGTTCCTCAAGGACCTGCACGACAAGACGGAGGTGGACCGGGCCGTCCTCAACCACCTGCTCCACCAATCGTTCCCCGACGCCGGGGAGGGCGACGAACCCGAGACGGACCTGATCCTCGACCCCGACCCGGACGACGCCACCGTGCGCGCCGTGCTCGGCCGCTACCCGTTCCGCGACGTGCCGAAGGCGTACCACAACCTGCTCGGCCTGGCCCGCGAGTCGGTGCCGTTCCTGTCCGACCGCCGCTGCCGCCACTTCCTCGCGTCGATCGCCCCGCGGCTGTTGCAGGCCGTGGCCGACACGCCCGACCCCGACGAGGCGCTGACGCAACTGGAGCGCGTGAGCGCGTCGCTCGGCGCGAAGGCGGTGCTGTGGGAGCTGTTCAGCGCCAACCCGGCGACGCTGCGGTTGTACGTGGACCTGTGCGCCGGCAGCCCGTTCCTGTCGGGCATCCTGATCAACAACCCCGGCATGGCCGACGAGCTGCTCGACTCGCTGGTGCTGAACCAGCCGCGGACGGCCGACGAGTTGCGGGCCGAGCTGGCCGAGTTGTGCCGCGGCGCGAGCGACCCCGATCCCATCCTGCACAGCTTCCAGGACAAGGAGCTGCTCCGCATCGGCGTCGCCGACCTGCTGGGCATGGCCGCGATCCGCGACACCACCGCGGCGCTGTCCGACCTGGCCGACACGCTGCTGAACCAGATGTGCGAGCTGGTGGAAGCCGACCTGGCGGCGAAGGGCGGGTGTGCGGCCTGCTACAGCCTCCTGGGTCTGGGCAAGCTCGGCGGCCGCGAGATCAGTTATCACAGCGACCTGGACTTGCTCCTCGTGTACGAGGCCGACAGCCGCGAGGCGGCGGCCGCGGCGGGGCCGTACTTCACCGAGCTGGCGCAGCGGCTCATCAAGGCGGCGAGCACGCACGGGCCGATGGGCCGGCTGTACGCCGTGGACATGCGGCTGCGGCCGACCGGGAAGTCGGGCACGCTGGTGCTGCCGCTGTGCGAGCTCGACCGCTACTACGCCGGCGGCGGGGCGCAGCTGTGGGAGCGGCAGGCGCTCACCCGCGCCCGCGTGGTCCGCGGCGACGCCGCGTTCGGCGACCGGGTGATGGCGCGCGTCCGCGCCGCGGCGGCGGGCGCGCCGTGGACGCCGGCCGCGGCCGACGAGGTGCGGCGGATGCGCGAGAAGCTGGAGGCGGGGACGACGGCGCGGAACCTGAAGCGCGGCCCCGGCGGGCTGAATGACGTGGAATTCCTGGTTCAGCTGCTGCAACTGAAGCACGGGGCGGCGCGGCCGGCGGTGCTGGTGCCGAACGTGTGGGCGGCGCTGGACGCGCTGGAGGCGGCGCGGCTGCTGCCGGCGGCGGAGGCGTCGGCGCTGCGGGCGGGCTACTCGTTCTTGCGGCTGGTGGAGGCCCGGCTGCGGGTGGTGACCAACCGCCCCTTGACCGAACTGCCGGACACCGCCGACGACCTGGCAAAGCTGGCGCGGCGACTGGGGTTCGAGTCGGCGGCGGCGTTCCTGGCGGAGCACCGCCGCGTGACGGGCGAGATTCGCAAAGTCTACACCGCGGCGACGGGGCGGGAGCGCGGCTGACCTTACTTCCGCTCCACCTCCGGCGGACGCTGGCGGTCGCCGTCGCGCTTCGGCACCCCGGCCACGATCGTCAGCGCGGCAGTGCCGTCGCTGGTCAGCGTCACGATCACCCGGTCGCCGGTCTGGAGGTCGAACAGTTTCGCGTCCTTGCCGTCGAGCGTCACCTTCGCGGCCGGGGCGAGGGCGAGCTTCCGCTCCGCCAGCGCCCGCCCGTCCCTGCGGAACCCGACGGTCACCGAGTCCTTGTCGAACGCCATCAGCACCCCCGGCACCTTCTCGCCGCTGACGGTCACCTTCGTCGCCGGCTGGCGCTCCCCGGGGAGCTCGACGTCGGCACTCGCCTTCACCATCACGTCCGCGAGCTTCGCCGCCTTGCCGTCCACGATGATCGTCGCGTCCTTCGCCACCGGGATGGTGTCGCGGCGCTCGCCGCCGTCGCCCTTGCGGACGAGGGTGATCGTGCCGGCCGCCGCGTCCACCGCCCCGACCGTACCGGTCTGGCGGGCCACCCGGGCCGGCCGCTTCTCGCCGTCCTGCGCGGCGACGAACTCGGCCTCGTCCGCCTCGCCGCCGTCGGGCTTCCGCTTCGCCGCGCCGTGGCTCACGCCCAGCACGGCGGTGCCGTCCACGCTCAGCTGCACCGTCACCGGCTCGCCGACGGGCAACTCCTTCAGCCTCACGTCCTTGCCGTCGCGGGTCACCTTCGCGCCGGCGGCCAGGGTGTACTCCTGGTCGTTCGGCTTCGCCTTCAGTGACAGCGTGTTGTCACCGACGCCGACGAGCAGGCTGGTGACGCGGCGGCCGGTCGCGGCGATCCTCGTCGCCGGCCCCTTCTCGGACGCCCGCTCCACCTCGACGGTCGCCCCCGCCTTCAGGTCGCCGAGCCGCGCCGCCTTGCCGTCGGCGGTGACGGCCACGTCTTTCGCAAGCGGCACGATCAGGTCGGCCTCGTTCTTCCGCGCCAGCGTGATGGTGCCGGCCCCGGCGTCGACGGCCCCGAGCGTGCCGGCGACGCGGGCGCCGGCCGGGCGGGCGGGCTTGTCCTTCTGCTTGGCGGCAGGCGCCTTGTCGGCGGGGTTGGGCGGCTGGGCGCCGGTCAGGCCGACGGCCCCGGCGGACACGGCGAACGCGGCCACGACGGCGGCGGGGAGCTTCCAGGCGGGTGCGGACATGGCGGCGAGAACCTCCTGAGATAGGGCGAGGACCGGGGCCGGCACCGGCGCGGCCCAGACGGCAGAATCGATCGTTGCGGCCGACAGCGCGGGCGGGACGACGGCCGGGAGCAGCAGCGCGGGGACGACGACGACGCGCCGTTCGAGCCGGCCGCGGAGCAGGTCGCGGGCGCGGGCCAGGCGGCTCGACACGGTGCCTTCCGGGAGGCCGAGGCGGTCGGCGGCTTCCGCCTTGCCGAGCCCCTGCACGCCGCACAGCACCAGCGGCAGTCGGTACTTCTCCGGCAGTTCCGCCACCTGGGCGTCGATGAGGCGGAGCAGTTCGGTGTCGGCAGCGGGCGGCGCCGGGAGCGGCCGCGCGGCGTAGTCAGCTTCGACTTCCCGACGGCGAAGGTCGCGGCCGCGCGCCTTCAGCGCGGTGCGGACGGCGACGCCGTACAGCCACGCCCCGAGCAGGTCCGGCGCCCGGCCGGCGTGCTTCGCCAGCACGAGGAACGTGACCTGGAAGGCGTCGGCGGCGGCGTGCGGGTCGCGGAGCACGCGGCGGCAAACCCCGAGCACCATCGGCCCGTGCCGGCGGACGATCGCGCCGAAGGCGTCGTCGTCGCGGCCGGCCCGGTAGCGGGCGAGGAGCGCGTCGTCGCCGGCGTCGTCACGGACGCGGTCGAACACCCGGCGGACCGCCCCGAGCTGGGCCGTACCCATCGCCCCCTCCGCTGCTGTCGCCGTACTGTGCCGCGGCGTCCGCCGGGCGGTCCGCGATTTTTCCGGAATCCGGACGTTGAGTGTACCCGAACCCCGCCGCCCGCGGGGCGCGGCGGTACAATCCCCGGCATGAAGTACGCCATCGTCATCCCCGACGGCTGCGCCGACGAGCCGCTCGACGCCCTCGGCGGCAAAACGCCCCTGCAAGCGGCCCGCCTCCCGAACATGGACCGCATCGCCCGCACCGGCGTCGTCGGCCGCGCCAACAACGTGCCGCCGACGCTGACGCCCGCGTCGGACGTCGCCACGCTGTCGCTGTTCGGGTACGACCCGCTGGCCGTGTACACCGGCCGCGCCCCGCTCGAAACCGCCGCGATGGGCATCCACCTCGGCCCGAACGACTACGCCATCCGCTGCAACCTCGTCCACACGCCCGACGGCCACATGCGGGACTTCACCGCCGGCCACATCAGCAGCGAGGACGGCGGCCCGCTGATCCGCGAGTTGCAGAAGCAGCTCGGCGGCCGCGAGGTGCTCGGCGGCGTCATCGAGTTCCATCCCGGCGTGCAGTACCGCAATATCCTCGTGTGGCGCGGCAGGACGGACAGCGAACCGTTCAAGCACACCAAGTGTCAGCCCCCGCACGACATCCCCGACCGGCCGGTCGCCGACTACCTGCCGAGCGGGCCGGGCGGCGAGGTATTCCGCGAGCTGATGGAGCTGAGCAAGCCGATCCTGGCGGCGCACCCGGTGAACGCGAAGCGCGTCGCCGCGGGGGAGAAGTCGGCCACGCAGGTGTGGCTGTGGGGCCAGGGGAAGGCGCCGCGGATCACGCCGTTCGAGGAGAGCTACGGCCCGCGCGGGGCGATCATCTCGGCCGTCGATCTGGTCCGCGGCGTCGGCGTGCTCCTCGGCTGGCACCGCATCGACGTGCCCGGGGCGACCGGGTATCTGGACACGGACTACGCCGCGAAGGGCCGCTACGGGGTGGAGGCGCTGGGGGCGTTCGACCTGGTGTGCGTCCACGTCGAGGCGCCGGACGAGGCCAGCCACGAGGGCCGCGCCGACGAGAAGGTGAAGGCGCTGGAGCGGATCGACGCCGACATCGTCGGCCCGCTGCTGGACGCGCTGCCGGGGTTCGGCGACTGGCGCATCCTGGTGTCGCCGGACCACCGCACGACGATCCGCACCCGGGCGCACGCCCACGGGGCGGTGCCGTTCGCGGTGGCGGGAGCGGGCGTCGCCGCGGCGGGGCAGGCGAGTTACGACGAGCCGACGGCCGCCGCGGCGGCGCTGGCGTTCGACCCGGGCTGGCACCTGATGCGGTGGTTTTTGGGCCGCTAGACCAGCACTCTGAGCACACGGGGATTCGCGCGTGAAGACCACGATCGCCATCAACGGCGCCGGCGGGCGGATGGGGCAGCGGCTCGTCGCCCTTGCCAACGAGGACGCATCCCTGAAGGTCGTCGCCGCTCTCGACGCGCCCGGCTCACCTGCCCTCGGCCGCGACGCCGGCGAGGTCGCGGGCGTCGGCCGCATCGGCGTGCCGATCACCAGCGAGCTGCCGCTCGAACCGCGGCCGGCGTGCGTCATCGACTTCTCCGCCCCCGCGGGAACGATGGCGGTGCTGCCGGTGTGCGTGGCGCGCCGCATCCCGCTGGTCGTGTCCACCACCGGCCACACCGACGCGCAGAAGGCCGAGATCGAGGCCGCGGCGCACGAAACGGCCATCCTGTTCGCCCCGAACATGAGCCTGGTCGTGAACCTGCTGTTTAAGCTGGTGCGGCTGACGGCCGAGGCGCTGAACGGGAAGGGGTTCGATGCCGAGATCATCGAGCGACACCACCGGTTCAAGAAGGACTCGCCGAGCGGCACCGCGATGCACTTCGCCGAGGTCATCCGCGAGGTGCAGGGCGGCCGGTTCGTCCACGGCCGCGAGGGGATCGTCGGCGAGCGGCAGGCCGACGAGATCGGGGTACACGCGGTCCGCGCCGGCGACAACGTCGGCGAGCACACGATCGTGTTCAGCACGCTCGGCGAGACGCTGGAGTTGGTGCACAAGGGGCACAGCCGCGACAGCTACGCCCGCGGGGCGCTGCTGGCGGCGGCGTTCCTGGCGACGAAGACGGCCGGCCGGTACTCGATGGCCGACGTGCTCGGGCTGTAGACACCGCACCGCCATTCGGGTACGCTGGTGCGATCGCCCCCGGGAGACTCGCCCGATGCTCGCCCGCGTCGCCCTGCTCGCAGGTCTGTTCGCCCTGGCCGCTTCCGCCGTGCCGGCCGCCGGTCAGGTGAAAAAGGCGCCCACGCCGAAGTACAACGTGCAGAAGGCCCAGGCGGCGTTCTACGCACTGCAGAAAACCGGCTGCCGGTTCGGGATGGAGAAGGACAACAAGGACGTCTGGTTCGGGCACGTCCGGCTGGTGACGTTTCCGGCCAACACCACCGACGCCGACCTGGCCAAGGCGGTGCCGCACCTCGCCAACCTGCCGGCGCTCACCGGCCTCGACATCGGCAGCACCAAGGTCACCGACGCCGGCACCGCGCACCTCACGGCGCTCCCGAAACTGGAGGCGCTATACCTGGACAACCTGGAGGTGACCGGCGAGACGTTCGGCCGGCTCGCCGAGTTGCCCGAGTTGCAGTACCTCGTGCTGCACCAGCACGACGAGTGGCGGCGCTTCGGCCGCTGGGGCGGTCGGGCCGTCGTGAACCAGTCGCCGCGCCTCACTGCCGCCGACCTGAAGATGCTCGGCGCGTGTACCGGCCTCACGCACCTGGAGATCGACCTGCCCGCCGGGAGCCTGGCCCCGCTCGCCCGGCTGACCGACCTGGCGTACCTGTCCGCCCACGTCCCCGCCGCGGCGTCGGACGCCGACCTGGCCCCGTTCGCCGGCGCCACCCGCCTCCAGGAGTTACACCTGTTCGGCGGCTCGGGGCTCACCGGCGCCGCGCTCGCCCACTTCGCCGGCGCCGCCAACCTCGAGGTGATTACCGTCGGGGAAGTGGCCGTCGGCGACGTCGGGGCGAAGCACCTGGGCGGGTTCACCCGGCTCACGAAGTTGGACCTCGGCAACTACCCGTACTACGCCCGCCCGGCCTACACCGCCGCCTACCGCTGGAACTCCCGCGGCCGGTTCGGCGGGGCGCAAGCGCGGGGCGCCGTCGTCGACCGCGGGAAGATCACCGACGCCGGGGTGAAACACCTGACCAACATCGTCGGGCTGAAGGAGCTCAGCCTGAGCGGCCACCCGGTCACCCTCGCCGGCGTCCCCGAGGCGGCGAGCTGGGTCGTGATGACGCACCTCGACCTGGACTACACCCGGGTCACGGACGACGGCGCGGCGGCGCTGGCGAGACTCCCGGTGCTGGGCGAGTTGAAGCTTACCGGCTCCGCCGTGACCGGCGCCGGGTTCGCCGGCGGCGCGCTCCCGAAGTTGCAGTACCTGCACCTGGCGGGCGCGCCGGTCACCGCCGACGGCCTCGGGGCGATCGCCAAGGCCGCCCCGGCGCTGGCCTTTCTCGACGTCAACGACACGCCCGCCGACGACTCCGGCCTCCGGCCGTTCGCACGCACGCCCGCGATCCGCGACATTCACGCCGTGAAGTCGGGCGTCACCGCCGCCGGGAAGGGCGTCGTGGAGCGGGGGACTCCGGGGTCGGTCGTGTGGCTCGAATACCCGGAGGTCAAGGCGGCGGCGGCCGCCGCCGCCGCGGCCGAGAAGGCGATGCGCACGCCGGTCACCCGCCCCCGCACCAGCCCGGCGCCCGCCTCGGGGGCGACGACGAAGGCCGCGCCACCGCCCGCACCGGCGGTGCAGCCACGCAACGTGCGCCCGACGACCCCGGCCCGCCCGACAACCAGTCCCGGCCGCCCCTGACCGCCGGGCGGGTATAATAGGGCGGACCCACATCCGCCCACCAACCCGCCGTTCATGTCTGAACTCGTAACCCGCATCATCCACGCGGTCACCCGGCCGAGCTACTCGCCGGTCAAGGCGAAGGTACTCGCCAAGCGGATGAACGTCTCCGACGACGAGTACCCCGAATTCCGCCAGACGCTGAAGGCGCTCGTCCGCGAGGGACGGCTCGCCGTCGGCGCGAACCAGACCCTCCGCCCCGCCGACCCGCACGGCACCGCCGTCGGGGTCTACCGCCGCGGCAAGTCCGGGGTGGGTTACGTCCGCCCCAACGCGGTGGACGGCACCCAGGCGCCGGACATCTTCATCCGCGAGGACAAGGCCGCCGACGCCGCCAACGGCGACGAGGTGGTGGTGCGCATCACCCGCGTCGCGGGGAAGCTCCGCGACGCGGCCGGCGAGGTGGTGCGCGTCCTCACCCGCGCCACGCGCACGTTCGTCGGCACCTACTTCGAGCGCGACGGCGAAGGCTTCGTCCGCGTGGACGGCACCCTTTTCGCGCACAGCGTGTCGGTCGGCGACCCCGGCGCGAAGGGGGTGAAGCCGCAGGACAAGGTCGTCATCGACCTGCTGCGGTTCCCCACCGTCAACGACCGCGGCGAGGGCGTCATCACGGAAGTGCTCGGCGCCCACGGCGCGCCCGGCGTGGACACGCTGTCGATCATCAAGGCGCTGGGGCTGCCCGAGGAATTCCCGCCCGAGGCGCTCGCCGAGGCGCGGCAGGCCGCGGCCGCGTTCTCCGAATCCGACCTGCACGGCCGCACCGACTTCACCGACGAGCTGGTCGTGACCATCGACCCGGCCGACGCCCGCGACTTCGACGACGCGGTGAGCGTGACCATCGACCCGAAGACGAAGCACTGGGTGCTGACCGTCCACATCGCCGACGTGGCCCACTTTGCGAAGCCGGGCGGCCCGCTGGACACCGAGGCCCGGCGGCGCGCGACCAGCATCTACCTGCCGCAGAAGGTCATCCCGATGTTCCCGGAGGTGATCTCGAACGGGCTGGCGAGCCTCCAGGAAGGCAAGGTACGGTTCGTGAAGACGGTGCGGATGGAGTTCACGCCGGGGGTGCAGAAGGGGCACGTGTCGTTCTTCAACGGCGCGATCCGCGCGCGGCGGCGGTTCACCTACGAGCAGGTGCAGGCGGAGTTCGACGCGATGGCGAGCGGCCCGCGAGAGCGGGCTGTTCCTGATCGCATCGAACACGCTCAGGAACAGCCCGCTCACGCGGGCCGCTCGCCGGGTGATGACATCCTCGCCATGCTGAAGCGGATGCGCGACCTGGCGCTGCTCCTCCGCAAGAAGCGCTTCAAGCGCGGCGCCCTCGAACTCTCCATGCCCGAGGCGGTGCTGGAGTACGACGCCGACGGCCGCATGACCGGCGCCCACTTCGCCGAGCACAACCTCAGCCACCAGGTGATCGAGGAGTTCATGCTGGCCGCGAACGAGGCCGTGGCCGAGCACCTGACGCACCACGACATCCCCTTCCTCCGCCGCGTCCACCCGGCGCCGAAGGACGAGAAGCTGGAGGCGTTCGCGCAGTTCGCCGGCATCCTCGGCTACCCCATCAAGCGGCACAAGGACCGCGGCGAGTTGCAGCGCGTGCTGAACGAGACGGCCGACAAGCCGGAGCGCGCCGCCGTCCACTTCGCGCTGCTGCGCAGCTTCAAGCAGGCGGCGTACTCGCCGGTGCAGGACGAGCACTACGCCCTCGCCAGCACCCACTACTGCCACTTCACGTCGCCCATCCGCCGCTACCCCGATCTGGTCGTGCACCGACTGCTGGACCGGTGGATCAAGACCGGCCGCGCCTCGGCCGACATGAACGAGCTGACGGCGCTCGGCGACCACTGCTCGAAGCTGGAGCGGCGCGCGGAAACCGCGGAGCGCGAGTTGGTGAAGGTGCGCATCCTGACGTTCCTGAGCCGCCGGCTCGGCGAGAAGTTCGACGCGGTCATCACCGGCGTCGCGGAGTACGGCTTCTTCGCGCAGGTGGAAAAGTTCCCCGCGGAAGGGCTCGTCCACATCTCGTCGCTGGTGGACGACTACTACCACTTCGACGGCGCCGGTCACGCGCTGGAGGGCGGCCGGTCGCGGCGGCGGTTCCGCCTCGGCGACCGGGTGCGCGTCGAGGTGGCGCGCGTGGACCTGCCGAAGCGGATGCTCGACTTCCGGCTGGTGCCGCCCGAGGGGAAGGGGCGCCCCGAGCCGCCACGGCCGCGCCGCCGCTGACGCCGGCTCAAGTTCCCTACCCCGCACGACCGATACCACCCGGAAAGTCCGCCGCCGCGGGGGAGGGGTCATGCGCGTGCGCTCGCTGGTCGCCGGGTTGGGGGTCGCGCTCGGCGGGTCGGCCGCGGCCCAGCCGGAACCCGCCCGCTTCCCCTCGCCGCCCGTCCTGCCGTCGCGGCCGGTCACGCTGCCGGTGCCGCAGACGGCGCCGCTCCCCGTCGCGCCGCCCGGCGTCGTCGCCCCGCCGACGCAATTGGACGCGCTGCCGTACCCCGAGAACCGCACGCCGATCGACCCCGACCAGATGCTCGCTCGCCGCACCGTGAACGGGTGGCAGGTCGCCGCCGGGCCGCGCGTGTTCCGCGAGCTCGGCGACGACGAGGCCGCGGCCAACGAGATCGTCCGCGTGCTCCGGGCGCAGCGGCCGACCGAGTGGGTCGTCGTCGGCACCGGCCGGCCGCTCGTCGAGTACGGCCTGCACCAGGGCCGCGCGGCGCTCCTGTCCGCCCCGCCGCGCACCGTCACCGCTATCGATTTGAAGACCGTCCGCGTCGACGCCGTGCGCGGCGTGTGGGTGGTCCGCGACGACGCCGGCATCCACCTGAACTGCGGCCTCCACCGGCCGGACGCCGAACAGGCCGCCGCCGCCATCCGCCGCTACGGATTCAACCGCATCGCAACCATCGGCAGCAACCCGCAGGCGCCGGCGGTGACGTTCCTGTTCGCCACCCTCGACGGCGGGAGTGGCCCGGTGGCGCAGCAGCACCCGCTGGCCGCGGCGCTGCAGGAGCAGAACCTGACGCGTGTCGGCATCCCGGTGCCGGGCGTCGGCTACTTCGGCGAGCTGGTGAAGATCGACCCGCGGCGCGTGGACTCGCGGCGGGACGGGTCGGAGTGGGTGGTGGCGTGCGGGGCGGAGGTGCTGGCGAAGTTCGGCCCGGCCGAGTTCACGGCACGTGACGCGGCCCGGATCATCACCGAGGGGCGCTTCACCGAGTTCTGCCGGGCCGGCGGGCAGACGTTCTTCCTGGTCAACGGCCGGGCGCCGACGCGGGTGCCGTTCTCGACCGTCGGCCGCCGGTTCGACCCGGCCGGACTGCGGGTGTCGCCCTACGGCAGCCGGTGGGCGGTGACGGAGAACGGCCGCCAGCTGTTCGACGCCGCCGACCAGGCCGAGGCCGAGGGGCTGATCCGGCTGGTGAAGCACTTCGGGTTCGACACGCTGTGCCAGGTCGGCGCCCCGCCGCGGGCCGGCATCAGCTTCATGGCGAAGAGCCGGTAGCGACCACGGCCACCGCCTTGCCGCCGGCGCGCGTCAGCACCACGTGCCGGTGTTCGCCGCCGTCGCCGAGCTTCAGCCCCTTGCGGAAGGCGTCCGCGTCGGCGTCGATGGCGCGCTTCAGCACCGTGACCCGGCCGACGCCCACGGCGCGGAAGTGGTCGCGCAGCTTCCGCGCGTCCAGCGGCGCGACGTGCTCCACGCGGTAGGCCGCCGCGAACGGCGACGCCGCATCCGGCCCCGTCAGCAGCGCCACGCCGGGCTCCACCGGCGCCGCGCCGAGCTGCGCCGCGAGCAGCCCCACCAGGTCGGCGCGGATCACCGCCGGGTCGGGGTCGAACAGGTACTCGCCCACCGGTTCCGCGTACGGCATCTCGGCATCTGCTTCGGCCGCGAGCGTGTGCGGCCCCGGCAGAAGCGTCGCTCGCCGGCCGACGGTGCGGAGCGGGCCGAACCACAATACGCACTCCTTCAACTCGCCGCCGGCCGACACGAACTCGGCTTCGGCGTCGAACCGCGCCAGCGCGTCGCGCGGCACCCCGGGGGCGATCTTCGCCGCGAGCGGGAAGCCGGCCGGGAAGCGCGCCAGCACCGCCGACAGCGGCGGCTCGTACTGATCGGGGTCGAGGAAGCGGCGGTCGCCGGCGCGACGGCCGGGGTCGGTGTACGCGGCGTCCGCCGGCGGCAGCGCGAGCGTCAGCAGGTCGCCGAGATGGAAGCGAACCCGGTCGGCGACGCCGAGGGCGACGGCGTTCGCTTCTGCGAACACGAGCCGCACCAGGTCGGCATCCACGGCTTCCACGCGGCAGCCGGCCGCGGCCAGCGCCAGCGCGTCGGCCCCGATCCCGCAGCCGAGGTCGAGCACGGCGGCGAACGGCTTCAAGCGCTCGGCCCGGTGCGCGGCCGGGAGGTCACCCGACGCCTGCTCCAGCGCCTCACGGGTGAACCACATCCGGCCCGCGGCCGCGAACTTCGGTCGCGCCCGCTCCCGGAGCGTCACCACCTCGACGGCGGCCGCCGCGAGCTCCGGCGCGAACCGCTTCCGCAGGGCCGCCAGCGCCCCCAGCGTGCCGCCGGGCAGCGCCGCGGCCGCGGCGGCGAGCACGGGTGTGCCGTCGGGGCCGGTCAGGTGTCGGGCGGTGGGTACGTCCATGAAGCGCGGCGCTCTCGCCGTTGGGGGCGGGGGTTGTACAGTAGGGAGAATACGACCCGAAGCGAATCCTCACCCGAGGCGATCATGGGGAACCCGGCCGGCGACAAGCGGAAGCTGAAGGAGAAGCGGCGAAACCGGCAGGAGCTGCGGCTCGGGCCGGGCGCTTACCTGCCGAAGGACGAGCGGGCGCAGCTCCAGGCCGAGATCAAGAAGGGCGAGGAGGTCGTGAAGGCCTCCCGCGAAGCCCGCGGCAAGGAAAAGGCCGCGGCCAAGGCAGCGGCGCCGGCCCCGGCCAAGTAATCCTGAGCTCCGAAGGGGCGGCAGCCAATAGCCCAGGGTTGACACCCTGGGCTATTGGCTGCCGCCCCTTCGGAGCTCCGAACCACCTGCCGCCCGACGGCGGCGGGCTCGCCGGCTAAATGAAGTTCGGCTCCGCGTCCAGGTCCGGCGGGGCGAACTCGCCGCGCTTCCACTTCTCGACCGCCAGCGCCGCCATCGCCGCGTTGTCCGTGCAGAGCGACAGCGGCGGGATGAATAGCTCCGCCCCCTCCTTCGCGCACATGGCCGTCAGCGCCGCCCGCAGCGGGCCGTTCGCCGACACGCCGCCGCCCACCGCCAGGCGCTTCAGCCCCGTCTGCCGCAGTGCCTGCTTGCACTTGCCCGCGAGCACGTCCACCGCCGCCGCCTGGAAGCTCGCCGCGAGGTCGGCGCGCTTTTGCCCGGGGCCGGGCGGCGTCGCCTTCGCCACGTCCTGCCCGTGGCAGGCGTAGAGCACCGCCGTCTTCAGCCCGCTGAAGCTGAACTCCAGCCGGTCGGTGTCGAGGAACGTGCGCGGGAAGCGGTGCGCCTTCGGGTTGCCCAGCGCCGCCTCGCGCTCGACCGCCGGGCCGCCGGGGAAGCCGAGGCCGAGGACCGCCGCCACCTTGTCGAACGCCTCGCCGGCGGCGTCGTCGCGGGTGCCGCCGAGGAGTTCGAGTGACAGCGCGGTGTCGCAGCGGAACAGCGCCGTGTGCCCGCCGCTGACGACGAGCCCGACGCACGGGAAGATGTCGCGCCCGGCCGCGAGCCGGCAGGCGAACACGTGCCCGGCGACGTGGTTCACCCCGACCAGCGGCACCCCCAGCGCCAGGCTCAGCGCCTTCGCCGCCGTCACCCCGACGAGCAGCGCCCCGACCAGCCCCGGGGTGTGGTGTACCGCGACGCAGCCGAGGTCCGTCACGCCGATGCCGGCGCGGGCGAGTGCCTCGTCGATCACCGGCAGGAGGTTGCGGAGGTGCGCCCGGCTGGCGATCTCGGGGACGACGCCGCCGAACCGGGCGTGCAGGTCGGTCTGCGACGCGACCACGCTCGACCGCACCGCCAGGTCGTCGGTGAAGACCGCCGCCGCGGTCTCGTCGCAACTCGTCTCGATGCCCAGGAAGTACGTCACTTCTTCTCGACCACCTTGACCTGGTCCGGCCCTTCGACCTTGATCTGCGGCTTCTCCTTGAACAGCGTCACCGTGCCGGTCACGCGGACGGTCTTCCCCTTGAAGTGCGCCGCCGGGTCGTCCACCTTCGCGGCCTTGAACTTCTCGACGGCCTTCGCCGGGAGGAACACCGTAAAGTTCTTGTCGCTCTTGAAGTCCGCTTCCGAGTTCAGGTAGACGCCGGCCTTGCCGCCGGTGGACTTCACCTCGAACTCCACAGTGACCTTCTGGTCCACCTTCTTGGGGGCGTCGGCGAGCGTCAGCGGGGCCGCGTCCTGCGCGAGGACGAACCCCATTGAAAGGGCGGCGAGGGCGGTGGATAGCACGAAGCGGCGCATCGACAGGCTCCTGAGTTGGAGAATGACGAATGCCGAATGACGCATGGCCCACGCCTGGTTCCGTCATTCGTCATTCGGCATTCGTCATTTCGCGGACTCGTCCAGAAGGTACCGTTGCACGAATAAGGCGGTCGCGGCCGTCTGGAACTCGCGGTTCTTCTGCTTGGCGAAGCCGTGGCCCTCGTCCTTGGCGTTGAGGTACCACACCGGGGTGCCGCGGGCCTTCAGCGCCTTCACCATCTGCTCGGCCTCGCTCGCCGGCACCCGCGGGTCGTTCTGGCCCTGCACGATGAACAGCGGCTTGCTCACCTTCGCCACGTTCGTCAGCGGGGCGGTGCGCTCCATGAACTCGCGCGTCTTCGGGTCGCGCTCGTCGCCGTACTCGGCCCGCCGCAGGTCGCGGCGGTACGGCTCGGTGTTCTCCAGGAACGTCCGCAGGTTCGACATGCCGACCACGTCCACGGCGCAGCGGATGCGGTCCGGGTAGTACGTGGCGATCGCCAGCGTCATGTGCCCGCCGTAGCTGCCGCCGGTGACCATGACGCGGTCGGCGTCCAGGTCGGGGCGGCCCTTGATCCAGTCCAGCAGCGCGGCGATGTCCTTGTAGCTGTCCTCGCGCTTCACGCCGTTGTCGAGGGTCAGGAACGTCTTGCCGAACCCCTCCGACCCGCGGACGTTCGGGAACAGCACGGCCACGCCGAGCTCGTTGGTGTAGTAGTTGCCGGCGCCGAGGAACCCCGGCCGGGCCTGCCCCTCGGGGCCGCCGTGGATGTTGATGATGACCGGCCGCTTCCCCGTGAACTTCTTCGCCGGCGGGTAGAGGAAGCCGCTGATCTCGCGGTCGTCGAACGACTTCCACTTCACCAGCTGCGGCTCGGCGAACGATGCGGCGTTCAGCCCGCCCGTCTCACTCTCCGTCCACCGCTCTGTCTTTCCAGTGGTGGGGTCGAAGGAGAACACGTCCGTCGGCACCTTTGCCGACGCCACGCTAAACGCTAGCTCGCCGGTCTTCGGGTGAAACTTCAGGCCGCTCACCGAGCCCGTGATCTCGGGCCGGGCGTGCGTCTTGCCCCATTCGGCCTCGATCAGCCGCAACGTGCCGACTCCGGCCTCGTTCACCACAAACGCCACCGTCTTGCCGTCCGGAGACAGCTCGAACTCCTCCACGTCCCAATTTACGTCGGCAGTAAACTGGCTCACCGCGTGGGTCGCCACGTCGATGCGGGTGAGGCGCTTGAACTCACTCCCGCGGTCGGTCGTGGTCCAGATGTATTTACCGTCCGGACTGTACTGACCGCCCGAGTACGCGACCTTCTCCGGCACGATCGGCACGAGTTCCTTCTTCGCCCCTGTCTTCACGTCCACCAGCCACAGGTAGCTCTGGTTGATCGACATGTACTCACTGGCGAGAATCGTCGCGTCACCCGGCGCCCAATCCAATACAGCCCAGCCGACGCCGAGCTCGGCCACCTTCGCGTCACTCTTCGGGTCGGTCGGGTCGACCACGTACAGGTCGGCGTCGGTGCCGTTGCGGCGGGTGCTGGTGTACGCCAGCTTCGTTCCCGAGCGCGACCACACGCCCAAACTGTTCCGCGCCTTGCCGTCGGTCAAGAGCGTCGCGCTACCCGTCTCGGGGTCGAAGCGGAACGACTGGTAGCGCTCGTTGCCGCCCACGTCGCGGCCGAACACGAAACTCTCGCCGCCGGCCGGGCGGAAGCGGGCGCCGCTCACCTTCTCGGGGAAGAATGTCAGCTGCGTGCGGGCCCCGCCCGGCATCTTCACCCGGTGGACCTGCGCCGTCTGCCCGAACCGCGTGCTGACGAGCATCTCGCGGCGGGTCGGGTGCCAGTCCAGCAGCGTGGCGCTGCGCGATTCGGTGTAGCGCTTCACCTGTTCGGCGAGCGCCGCCGGGATGGGCGGGATGCCGTCCACGATGAGGTTGTCGCCGGGGGCAAGCACCTGAGCCGGGGCGGGCAGCGCGAGTACGAGCAACGGCAGCGGCAGGAGGACGCGGCGCATCGGAGCCTCCGGGGCCTGGACGGGGTGATTCTCGCGGCCGCGGGCGCCGCGGGCAAGCGGCAACAGCGGACGGCGTCGCTCCAACGATGATTCTTCCAGTTGAGTCAATGCTTCTGGGAAGGGGGTCTCTCTCTCCGCTGGAAACAATCATCCGGGCTTGAACGACCCGCCCGCTTGGGCAGCGGTTGAGATGGCCCGCGGCGGCCGGCGTCGGGTAGGATGGTCCCCATCCGCTTGCCCGAAGAGTGCTTATGGCCGGAGCGATCATCTTTGTCCCGGCGCTGGCCGCGTCGGCCGTCATGGGGTTCGTCTTCGCCCTGTTCGCGGCCAACCACTATCTGACAGTTCTCCAGAGCACCGCGGCCGGGGCGCGGCACGTCACCTGGGGCGACGAGGGCGTGTTCGACGGATTCTGGAAGCCGTTCTACCTGCTGTGGCTGGCCGGGCTGTGGGCCGGACCCGCGATGTTCGTCGCCCGCGCCGGGGGCGGCGGTTGGCTGACGACCGCCGCACCGCTGCTGGTGGTGTGGCTGTGCTACCCGGTCAGTCAGCTGTCGTCGCTGAGCGCGTCGAGCGTGTGGCTGCCGCTGCACCCCGGCGTGTTCGACCGGCTGGCGCAGAAGCCGCGCGTGGTGCTCGGGTTCCTGGCGCTGAGCCTGCTCCCCCTCGCCGGCGTCGGCTTCGCCGCGAACACCGTGCTCCGCCTCGACGGGCTGCCGTGGCTGCTGTTCGGCTGCGGGCTGCTGGTGCTGAGCCTGTACCTGTACGCCCGGCTGCTCGGCCGGCTGGCGTTCGTGCTGCGGTACACGAAGTCGCGGCTGACGCCGAAGAAGAAGCCGGAGCCGCGCGACGAGCTGCCGCCGGTGCAACCGCCGCCGCCGCCGGAGGAGGAGGCCGAGGGCTTCCGCCAGCCGAGCGAACTGCCGCCGATCGACACGCCCGACGAGGGGCCGCTCAGCGGTTATAACGTGGCCTTCGCCGACGAGCCGAAGCCGGCGAAGCCGCGGGTGCGGGCCGAGGCGGAGCACCCGCGGCAGCGCGACCCGGACGACGACGGCACGTACGTGGTGAACGAGCCGGACGGCGCGGCGCCGCCGGAGGAGCGGCTGCCGGCGTCGGTGGTGAAGCCGCGCGAGGACGAGATGAAGCTGCTGGACCGGTCGGACGCGCCGAAGAAGCCGAAGGTGGCGTGGTCGGCGGAGGTGCTGGCGTTCCTGGGCCAGCCCGAGACGTGGGCGGCGGCCGGCGTGCTGACGTTCTTCGCGGTAGTGTTCGGCGGGCTGGTGCGCGTATGCCGCGACTTCAACCCGACGAAGCTGGGGTGAGTGGAGTTGCCGCTCGCGGCGTCGCACCGCGGTGCGACGCCGCGAGCGACGGTCAGCGGGCGAACGACTTCGCGCTCTCGCGGAACGACTTCAGGGCGTCCGGCAGCACGGTCATGATCTGCGTCCGCGGCGGCGTGCCCGCGGTGATCACCCGCGCGATCCGCGCCGCACCGCCCTCCACCTCCGCCCCGATCGACACCACCAGCGTCGGCGCGCCGTCGAACTCCAGCGTCACCTCGAACCCGTTCGCCTCCGGGTTCACCCGGTGGTCGGGGTGCTCGCCGCCCTCGCGGAAGTCCTTCACCCGCAGCCCCTGCACCGCCCGCACCAGGTCGTCCACCTTCGGCGGGTCGACGCTGAACCCCGGCGGCTGCTTCGCCACCCAGGTGCCGCCCTCCTTGCGGAACTCGCGGACCAGCATCTCGCCGCCGGTCACGTCCTTCCACCCGCGGACCTGCACCCGCTTCAGCTTCGAGGCGTCGAACCGCACCAGCGTCCGGTCGCGCAGGTCGGCCCCGGCCAGCCGGTCGGCCACGATCCCCTTCGGCACCGTGAACACCACCGGCCGCCCCTCCACCCGGGCGAACACCGACTGCTTGTCGTCCGTCTCGTTGCCCAGGTAGTACACCCGCTCGTTCCCCGGGGCCGGGGCGTCCAGCCCCACCACCACCTTCAGCCGCGGCGCCTCGGCGGCCAGGCCGTAGCCCAGGTAGATGTCCTTCTCCTTCCCCTTGTCCGCGTCGCCGAGCTCGCGGACGAACCGGCCCGCCTGCTGCGTCGCCAGCAGGTTCAGCAGGTCGCCCACGCTACCGGCGTCGGCCGTCTGCCCCTTCATCGCGTCCGGCTTCAGGTACTTCCACGCCGGCTCCGCGACGCCCGTCGTCTTCTCCTTCTCGACCTCGTTCTTGACGGTCGGCCCGTCGCTGATCGTCAGCTTCGTCGCCTGGAACTGCGAGAAGCCGGGGAGTGCCGGGTCGAGGTAGTCGAACCGCGTCTTCGTCACGGCCGCGAGCACGTCCGACTCCGTGGGGGCGGCGCCGACCTTGATCTTGTCCGGGACGACGAAGTCGGTCTTGCTGCCGTCCGGCCGGATCCGGCGGACCCACACGCCGGCGGCGTCCTTCTTGCCGAACACGAGCACCGTCGGCACGACGCCGGCCTTGAGCTTCGGCGCCGCCTTCGGGTCGGCGTTGGCTTCGAGCGCGTCGGCGTACAGCTTCACCTCGGCGGCGGGGGCGGCGAACGCGGCGTCGGTCGTCGCCGGGAACTCCTTCACGAGCCGGGCCTGCGACACCAGGTCGAGCAGCGCCTTGGCGACCGTCTGGTTGGCGGCCTGCGGGTCGTTCGGGCCGCCGGCCAGCTTCCAGTCGGCGCCGCCCTTGCGGAGCTGCACCGTCTGCCCGCTGGTGGTCACGTCCACGGCGTCGATGCGGGTCTTCGTGTCGTCGCGGAGCAGGTCGCGGTCGCGGAGCGGGGTCGGGTTGTCGATGACCGCGGCGAGCCCGTCGAGGCCGACGGCGGCGGCGCGGACGACGCCCGGCGTGCCTTCGAGCTGCACGTACAGCTTGCCGCCCGCCGGGGCGAAGGCGTCCTTCTTCTCGTCCTTCTTGACGTCGGCCTTCTTGCCGATGAACACCACTTCCGTCTTGCCGTCGCGGAGCTTGAGCTCGACGCGGACGCGCTCCGGGTTGCCGGGGTTCAGGCCGTACTGCGCGAGGTCGGCGGGGGCGTCGAGGAAGTCGTCGGCCGCGCCGGCGGCGAGGCCGGTGAGGCCGGCGAGGATGGGGCGGACGCCGGTGAGCGAGCCGGGGGCGGCGGCGGTGTCGGGGGAGCCGGCGGCGTCGCCCCAGCCGGCGGGGGCGGCGAACTCCCAGGTGCCGGCCTTGTTGCGGGTCAGCGCCAATTCCTTGCCGCCGCGGGTGAGCTTGAGGGCGGTCACGTCGTCGCCGCTGGCGCGGCTGTCGGCGGCGAACACGGCCTTCGTGCGGTAGTCGGCGGTCCACCGGGCCAGGTCGGCGGCGTGGCCGACGCCCTTGCCGGCGTCCTTCAGCAGGGCGTCGACGGACGCCTTGGCCACGGCCATCGGCCGCGGGCGGTCGGCGGTGGACACGAACGCGACGGCCTTGCTGCCGCCGACGGTCACGTCGCCGACGCTGACCGTCTCGCTCTTGCCGTCGCCGGTGCGGAGCGTGACCTTGAGGGGCTTGTCGAGCCCGTGGATGGCCGGGTTGTCGCGCAGCTCGCCGTACTGGACGGCCCGCAGGCCGAGGACCGCGGTCACGACGCCCTCGACGGCGGCCTTGTCGGCGCGGGCCTTGACCGGCGGCGCCTCGACCGTCCAGTCGTCCTTGCCGGCCCGGCGCAACACGACCTTGCTCCCGTCGGGCTTCTCGACCTCGACCTCGGCCACGGCGTCGGCCTTCTCGCCGGCCAGGGCCTTCAGGATGAGGTCGCCGGACTTGGTGGGGTCTTCCGGCTCGGTGAACGACTGCCAGAGGAGGAGCAGGCCGACGACCGCGACGATCCCGAACAGGATGGCGGGGAAGCGGAAGTTCATCGGGGCATGGCTCCGGTGGTCGGCCCGCGGGGCGTCCGGCTGGTTCGGGTCGGTCGGCATGGCGGCAACGGGGGTCTGGTTACGCCGCCCGCGGGGTCGCAGGGCACGGCCCTGGAACGCCGCGGGCGGCGAGAACGTGTGCTACTTCCGGCGGATCACCCACACGCCGGCGCCGAGGCCGGCGATGGACAGCAGGGCCAGCCCGATCGGCAGCAGGTACAGCCGCGTCGAGTTCAGCGTCTCGCCCGGCGGCAGCTCGAACGTCTGGTAAACCTTCTCCGTGCCGGGGGCGATCGGCGGCTTGCCGCGGAGCCAGTCCAGCGACGCCGACATCAGCTCGTGCGTCGCCGGGGTGCCGCCGCCGCGCGGCCGCTGGGCGGCGTTCGAGAACATCTCGGAGTTGGCGAACACCACCGCCCGCGGCGTCTGCTCGCCGCCGCCGCCGTGCGGGTTCATCGGGTTCGGCGGGGCGCCGCCCTCGGCCACGGCCACGGCCACCGTCCGCGGGCTGCCGGTCAGCCGCTTCCGGGCGCGGAGGGCGTCGTTCTCGACCATGTCCTGGAGCGCCTGGTTCGGGCTGTCCAGCTGCTCGTCCTCCAGCCACGTCGGCCGCTGCGGCAGCGTCACCATCAGCGGGGTTACGGTGAACGGCCCGCCCGGCGCGGCCGACAGCGGCGCCACCTCGCGCGGCACGTTCCAGATCAGCGCCGCCGTCCGGGCGAACGGGGCGACGATCGGGTGCCCGCCGTCGCGGCCGCCGGCGAACAGCACGGTCGCCTCGCGCGGCCCGATCTGGTACTGCGGGATCGGCACGCTGTAGACGAACTGCTCGCCGAGGCGGACGTTGAACTCGGTGAGCAGCCCTTCGAGGCCGGTCTTGGCCATCTTTCGGTCCTTGGCCCCGGGCCGGGCCTCGGCCAGTACCACGAGGCCGGTCTTCTTCCCGTCCGGGCCGGGGCGGCCCATGAAGTCCTTCAGCGCCTTGGCGGCCGCGTCCGACAGCGGGGTCATCGGGTCGGCCACGACCACCAGCTTGGCGTCGGCGGGCACCGCGGCCTTGGCCCCGGTCCCCAGTTCGAGCGGCTTCACGTCCAGGCTGTACGACTCGAGGTGCGTCTTCAGCTGGCTCGCCTCGCGCTCGGCCTTGCTGAACCCCGCCCCGGCGTCGGCGGCGAGCGCCAGCTCGCCGTTACCCTGGGTGAAGTAGACCACCGGCCGGGCGTCGGCGTCGCTGAGGAACCGCAACTTCTGCACCAGCATGGCCTCGCCGACGAACGACGCCTTCTGCGCGCCGCCCGGCTGGAAGTCGCTCTTGAACAGGTCGGTGGCCGGGATGAACTCGTGCCGCTTGCCGTCCTCGCCGACGGCCAGGAGGACGCCGACGCCGGTCTTGTCCAGCTTCGTGAACTTCTCCTGCAGCTTCTGCAACTCGGCCTTGTCGGTCACCGGGCTCACGAACTTCGGCGTGAACTTGCCGCCGCCGATCTCCTGGGCCGAGTACATCAGGGTGCGGACGTCGTTGATCTCGCGGCTGTTGTCGTCCGGCAGGATGACGTAGGCCGTGACCGGCTCGGCCAGGCTGCCGACCGTCTTCTTGGTCGCGTCCGACAGCGTGTAGAACCCGCTGTCGGTGGTGTCGAGCATGTTCGGCACCTTCAGCGCGAACACGACGTTCAGCACGAGCAGCGAGCCGAACAGCAGCAGCGTGGTGAGGACGAGGTTGCCGCCGTACACGAGGCGGCGGAGCGTCTGGTTGTTCCGCTCCTCGGCGCGGGCCGGCTGGATGGCGAGGAACACCACGCCGATGGCGATGATCATGCCGATGACGAGCATCACCAGCCAGCGGGCGCCGGCGCGGGCCGTTGCCGTGCCGCCGGTGTCGTAGGCCTGGACGGCCGCCACCACCCCCTCGTTCCACTTGAGCAGCAGGGCCATCCCGAGGAGAAACCCGGTGAGGCCGAGGAGCCCGCCGACGACGAGGACGAACCCGCGCGTCCAGCTCCGCTGCTCGGCGACGCCGGTCGGTGGGACGCGGGCCAGCAGAGTGGTGCCGGCGCCCGCGGCGATCAGGCAGCCGACGCCGAGGCCGATGCAGCCGAACCAGTAGTCGCCCTTCTTCGGGTTGTCGACCTCGGGCGGCGGCGGCGGCGGGGCGTCGGGGTTGAGCGGGTCCACCGCCGGGGTTTCCGGCGCGGCGCCGGCCTTGGTCGCCTGGGTGGCGTAGTACACGGCCCCGGCCAGGAACGCGGCCGCCAGCACGAGCAGCGCGTACGCCGAGTTGGCCCGCTCGGTGCGGACGAACTCGACGAGCACTCCGGGGCGGGCGGCGGCGGGCGGCAGGGTCGGGTCGGCGCTCATGGGGTCCGCTCGTGCGTTGGGTCGTCCGGGGCGATGCCCACCCGCCGCGGCGGGTGGGCCGTCAGGCCGCTAGTTCCACTTCCGGGCTTCCAGCACCTTCACCGACAGGAACAGGCTGAACACGCCGATCGACGCGAAGACCAGCACGTCCCGCAGCGGCAGCCGGCCGCCGAGCGACTCCTGCCACATGTGGATGAACGACAGCTTGCCGAGCAGCGTCTGGAGCAGCGGCGGGAGGAACGGCAGGGCCGAGAACTTCACCAGGTAGGTCGCCAGGAACAGGATCATCACGGCGAACGTCAGCACCGCGGCGATGATCTGGTTCCGCGTCAGCGTCGAGAAGAACAGCCCCAACCCGACGAACGCCAGCCCCTGCGCCCCCAGCGCGATGTAGAAGCTGAGCAGCGGCCGGTAGTCGAACGGCACCCCGCCCTCGGCCCGCAGGGCGATCAGGTACAGCCCCATCGGCACCCACGTGAGCATGAAGAACAGCCACGCCGCCAGGAACTTGCTGGCCACCACCGGCCACTCGTTCACCGGGGCCGTCAGCAGCACCTCCAGGCTCCCCGTCTTCTTCTCCTCGGCGATCAGCCGCATGGTGATGGCCGGCACCTCCAGCAGCAGCCCGATCACCGGGATGAGGGCGACGAACAGTTGCGACACGATCGGCTCGTCGAGCCCGCCGCGGCGGCTGGCCGACTGCACCTGCTCGACGAAGAACGCGTACCCCACCCACTCGATCGCCGCCATCCCGGCCAGCACCAGGAAGCCGACCGGCGACAGGAAGAACGCCGCCAGCTCGCGGCGGGTGAGGGTGACGAACGGGTTGTCCGAGCAGATGGCCAGCGCGACCGCCAGGTACAGCAGGCCGAGGCCGATCAGGATGACGCCGGTCGGCACCAGGTACGGGGCCGGGCTGGTGGTCAGCAGGTTGGCCTTCACCGACGCCATGACGAACACGCCGGCGGCGGCGAGGCCGGCGGCGCCGATCACGCCCCGCAGCCAGCCCGGCAGCGACTTCGCCCGGTAACCGAGGTACGCCACGCCGAGGAAGATGCCGATGCTGACGAGCCGCGGGATCAACTTCCACATGTCGATCTCGCCGGTCACCCGGCGGATGGCGTTCGGCCCCTCGACCAGCACCGGCGGGAAGGCCGACCGGGCGAACGCCCCCGCCGCCACGCACGCGCCGACGGCCCCGAGCAGAAACGCCACCTGGAACCCGATCCCTTCCGAGGTGTCCACCTGCGTCATGTAGGCGCAGAGGAAGGCGAGCCCGAGCAGGGCCAGCGCCACCCCGGGGCCCACGAGAGTGTCCGGCTTCATCACGCCGACGACGATGCTGCCGACGGCCAGCAGCGCCCCGATGGCGAGTATGGCGAGGATGGCGGCGTCGCGGTAGCGGCGGTCGGTCTCGTGGCGGACGAACGGGATGGCGAAGACGAGGCTCAGCGCCCCGAACGTCACGCCCCACGGGAGCAGGTTGTAGCCGAACGTCTTGGTGGCGGTGGTGCTGAAGATCGGCCCCTTGAGGACCGAGGCACCGACACCCAGCACGAGGAACGCGGCGGCGAGGAGGCCGTACAGCCGGCGCACCTCCTGTTCGCCGTCGCGGCTGGCGTGGTACAACATCAGGACGATGCCGGCGGCGGCGGCGAGGTAGCCGAACCCGCTGCCGAACAGCCGCGGCGTCATCGCCTGGTTGGTGATGATGACGACGCTGCCGAGGACGAGGCCGAACAGGCCGACGAAGCCGACCAGCCGGCCGAACGACTGCCCCTCGTCGTAACTCTGCGACGGGGCCGTCTCGGCGGGGCGGGCGACGGCGTCGGCGGCCGGCGGCGGCGCGATCGGGTCGGTCGTACTGGTGCTCATCGGTGGCCCGTTCGGGGTGGCTCGGGGGTCGTGTTACGCCGCGGGGGGCGCGGCCGGCTCCGGCTCCGGAGTCGGCTCCGGCTCGGGGGCCGGCGTGGCCGCCGCCTCCTGCCGCAACACGACCTGCGTGTACTGGTCTTCCAGGCTGGCCCGCTTCAGCCCGAGGTGGCGCAGGCCCCACCCCTTGCCGGTCAGCCGGGCCGCCATCGCCTCGCGGACGTCCTTGCCGCCCTTCGACTTCAGTTCGAACCCGGCCACGCCGTCGGCCCCGACCGGCACCGGGTGCGCCACCACGGCCACCACCTCCGGCTGGGCCTTCAGGAACTCGCCGACCTCGCCGGCCGGCCCGCGGACCTCAAACTCGTAGGTCGGCTCCTGCTCGTTGATCGACGCCAGCGTGTTGTCGAACTTCACCCGCCCCTTGTTGATGATGATGACCCGCTCGCACACCTTCTCGACCTCGGACAGGATGTGCGTCGAGAGCAGCACCGTGTGCCGACCGCCGAGTTCCTTGATGGTTTCGAGCGTCTGCTGAATCTGGATCGGGTCGAGGCCGCTGGTCGGCTCGTCGAGGATGAGCACGGGCGGGGCGGCGAGCATGGCGTCGGCCAGCCCGACGCGCTGGCGGTAGCCCTTGGACAGCGTGCCGAGGAGGCGGTTGCGGACCTCCTTGATGCGGCAGCGGACCATGAGGTCGTCGAGCCGGGCGAGCCGGCCGGCGCGGGGGACGCTCTTGAGGCGGGCGCGGTAGCTGAGGTACTCGCTGACGCGCATCTCGGGGTACAGCGGCACGCTCTCGGGGAGGTAGCCGATCCGCTCGCGGACCTCCATCGACTGGTACATCACGTCGTACCCGGCGACGCGGGCGTAGCCGCTGGACGCGGGGAGGAACGTGGTGAGGATGCGCATCGTCGTGGACTTGCCGGCGCCGTTCGGCCCGAGGAAGCCGACCAGCTCGCCGGGCTTCACCTCGAACGACACGTCGTTCACGGCCAGGACGGGGCCGTAGTTCTTCGACAGGTGCTCGACCTGGATCGCGGGCGTCGGCATTGGTGTCGGTCTCGGCCCGCCGGGGGTGGCCCCCGCGGCGGGAACTGGTGCGGAACGCCGTGTTGACGGTGGGTGATGATATGACGGCGCGCGGCGCCGGCAAGCGGGGAACCTGGGCGAACGGTAACGACTGCGCCTGTAACCCTGTGGGCGGCCACGTGTACAGTGGGGTAGGAGGACCGTCCGATGGCCGACCGCCCCACTCTCTCCTTGAAACTACTCCCCGAACCGTCGCCGGCGGGCGTTATCGACCCCGTGTGCGGCATGTCGGTGGACCCGGCCCACGCCGCCGGCTCCGTGTCGCACGCCGGCTCGACGTACCACTTCTGCTCGACGCACTGCGTGGCGAAGTTCCGCGCCGACCCCGCGAAGTACCTCACCGGCCCGCCCGCGGCGGACGCCCACGGCTGCTGCGGCCGCGGCGCCGCGGAGGCGCCGCCGGCCGCGCCCGGGACGAAGTACACCTGCCCGATGGATCCCCAGATCGTGCAGGACGGCCCGGGGACGTGCCCGCTGTGCGGCATGGCCCTGGAGCCGATGACGCCGACCGCCGGCCCCGCCGACGACTCCGAGCTGCGCGACATGACCCGCCGCCTGGTCGCCGCCGCGGCGCTGACGCTGCCGGTGTTCGCGCTGGCGATGGGGCCGATGCTCCCGGGCGTGTCGCTCGGCCACACGCTGACCGCGTGGGGGAACGGGCTGTCGCTAGCGCTGTCGGCGCTGGTCGTGTTCGTGATCGGGTGGCCGGTGTTCGCGCGGACGTGGACGGCGCTGCGACACCGGACGGCGAACATGTTCACGCTGATCGCGCTCGGCACGGCGGCCGCGTGGGGCGTCAGTGCCGCAGCCGTACTGGCTCCGTCGCTGTTCCCCGCCACCTACGCCGACGCCCACGGCCACCTGCCGGTGTACTTCGAGGCCGCGGCGGTGATCGTGACGCTGGTGCTGCTCGGCCAGGTGCTCGAACTCCGCGCCCGCCGCAGCACCGGCGACGCCATCCGCGCCCTGCTCGGCCTCCGGCCCGACACGGCCCGCCTCGTTCACCTCGACGGCACGGAGGAGGACGTACCGCTGGCGAGCGTCCGGCCCGGTGACCAGGTACGGGTGCGGCCCGGCGGCAACGTGCCGGTGGACGGCGTGGTCCACGACGGCAGCGGCCCGGTGGACGAGTCGATGCTGACGGGCGAACCCGTGCCCGTGATGAAGGCGCCGGGCGACCGCGTGACCGGCGGCACCCGCGCCACCACCGGCACCTTCGTGATGACGGCGACGGCCGTGGGCGAGGCCACGGTGTTGGCGAAGATCGTGGCGCTGGTCGCCGCGGCGCAGCGCACGCGGGCGCCGCTGCAATCGCTGGCCGACCGCGTCGCCGCGTGGTTCGTGCCGGCGGTCGTGCTGGCGGCGCTCGTCACGTTCGCGGCGTGGGCGGCGTTCGGCCCTTCCCTCGCCTACGCCGTGGTGAACGCCGTGGCGGTGCTGGTGATCGCCTGCCCGTGCGCGCTCGGGTTGGCGACGCCGGTGTCGGTGACGGTCGGCGTCGGCCGCGGCGCCCGCGCCGGGGTGCTAGTCCGCACCGCCGACGTGCTGGAGCGGCTGGCGACGATCGACACCGTGGTGGTGGACAAGACCGGCACGCTGACCGAGGGGAAGACGGCGCTCGTGAGCGTCGTCCCCGCCGCGGGCTTCGACGAGAAGCAGGTGGTGCGCTACGCCGCCGCGTTGGAGGCGGGGAGCGAGCACCCCCTGGCAGCCGCCGTTGTTGCCGCCGCTCGCGGCGGTGCACTCCCGCGCCCTGAGCACTTCGAGGCGGTCGCCGGGCAGGGCGTCCGCGGCACCCTCGAGGGCGCCGACGTACGCGTCGGCAGCGCTGCGTTCATCGGCGCCGACCCCGGCGCCCTCGCCGCCCGCGCCGAGGAACTGCGCCGCGAGGGCCAAACCGCCGTCTTCGTCGCCGTGAACGGGACCGCGGCCGGCGTGCTGGGCCTCGCCGACCCGCTGAAGCCGACCGCGGCCGAGGCCGTGCGCCGCCTCACGTCGGCCGGCGTGCGCGTGGTCATGCTCACGGGCGACGCCCGCGCCACCGCCGACGCCGTGGCCCGGCAGGTCGGCATCACCGAGGTTCACGCCTCCGTTCCGCCGGAAGGCAAAGCCGCGGTCGTGACCGAGTTGAAACGCGCCGGCCGGCGGGTGGCGATGGCCGGCGACGGCATCAACGACGCCCCGGCGCTGGCGGCGGCCGACGTCGGAATCGCGATGGGGACCGGCACCGACGTGGCCGTCGAGGCGGCGGGCGTGACGCTGGTGAAGGGCGACCTACTCGGCATCGCCCGCGCCCGCACCCTGGGCCGCGCCACGGTGCGAAACATACGCCAAAACCTGGCGTTCGCGTTCGCCTACAACTTGCTCGGCGTGCCGGTCGCGGCGGGCGTGCTGTACCCGCTGTTCGGCGTGCTGCTGAGCCCGATGCTGGCGGCGGCGGCGATGAGCCTGAGCTCGGTGTCGGTGATCGGGAATGCGCTGAGGTTGCGGGTGGTGAATCTGGACGGCTGACCACTTCCGCCGCAACGGACCTCGCGGGCCGCGCTCGGGTGGGGTACACCCAAACTACTCTCCCACCATTCCCACGAGGTCCACCATGCCCGGGTTCGACCTGACGCACACCGTCGCCGCGCCGCTGCCGGTCGTGTTCGACGCGTTCACCGACTTCGCGAGCGCCCCGAAGCGCATCCCCGAGATCCTCCGCGTCGAGATGTTGACGCCCGGCCCAGTCGGCGTCGGCACGGCGTTCAAGGAGACGCGCAAAATGTTCGGCAAGGAGTGTACCGAGACGATGACGGTGTCGGCGTTCGAGGCGGGGAAGCTGGTCGAGTTGTCGGCGACGAGTTGCGGGGCGGTGTTCACGACGCGGTTCACGTTCGAGCCGGACGGCGGCAAGACGCGGGTGTCGGTGGCGTTCCGGACGAAGGCGGTGTCCGTGTACGCGAAGCTGTTCACGCCGCTGTCGTACCTGATGATGGGGACGATGAAGAAGTGCGTGGCCGGCGACGTGGCGAAGCTCGGCGCCGCGGTCGAGGCGGCGCCGGCGGCGTGACGGTCACTCGTCCGACTCGAACGCCGCCGGCGTCGGATCCCAGAGCAACTCGGCGAGTGGCAGCGTGAATCCGGGCAGCACGGTGCCGCCGTCGAGCGTGTCGGCGCGCGTGAGCCGGCGGGCGGCGCTGCTGGGTTCGTAGACGTCTACCACCGCCGTTTCCGGGTACACGACCCACACCTGTCGCACGCCGGCTTCCAGGTACTCCTCGATCTTGTTGTTGAGGTCGCCGGCCCGGTCGGTCGGGCTCACCACCTCGACGCACAGGTCGGGGACGATGTCCCAGGCGGCGGTGTCGGGCAGCCGCCGGCCACGCGCCCAGGTGGTGAACGGGACGAAGATCACGTCCGGCTTGCGGCTCCGGTCGCGGTTGATCGGGAGCTTGATGAGCATCTCCGTGTACGGCATCCCTACGTTCCGACCCATTCCGTAGTTGCCGAGGGCGAGTGTCAAAATGGTGGCGATGCCGGTCGATTCCGTACTTATGGGCGGGAGTTCCACGCGTACGCCGTCGACGATCTCGTACCAATCGTGGTCGTAGGGGTCTTTCGGCAACGCCTTCGGCGGCGGGGTCTGCACCTCGGCCGTGCTCATGGCTCACCCATCGGTTAGCGAATCAGGCCGTCCATCGGGCTGCTGGCGTTCGCGTACAGTTTACGCGGGATGCGGCCGGCCAGGAACGCCAACCGGCCCGCCTCGCAGGCGTAGCGCATCGCCCACGCCATCCGCTCCGGGTCCTGCGCGCTGGCGATGGCCGTGTTCAGCAGCACCCCGTCGCAGCCCAACTCCATCGCCACCGCCACGTCCGACGCGGTGCCGACGCCGGCGTCCACGATCACCGGGTAGTCGGGGTCGCCGTCCTTCAGGTACTCCAGGATGATGCGGATGTTCGTCGGGTTCTGAATCCCCTGCCCGCTGCCGATCGGGCTCCCGGCCGGCATCACGCTCGCCGCCCCCGCCGCCTTCAGCCGCCGCGCCAGCATCGGGTCGTCCGTCGTGTACACCAGCACCTGGAAGCCTTCCTTCACCAGCACCTCCGTCGCCCGCAGCGTGTCGATGGGGTCGGGCAGCAGCGTCTTCTTGTCGCCGAGGCACTCGAGCTTCACCCACCCGGCGCCGGGGTTGCCGAGGTTCCCCAACAGCTCCCGCGCCAGCCGGGCGTGACGGACGGCATCTTCGGCGCTGAAGCAGCCGGCGGTGTTCGGTAGGATGGTGAGCTTCGACAGATCGAGGCTGTCGAGGAGGCTCTTGCCGGTGGCGTCGATCAGCCGCTCGCGGCGGACGGCGACCGTCGTCACTTCGCAGCCGCTGGCGACCATGCAGCGTTGCATCAGGTCGTGGGTCGCGTACTTCCCGGTGCCGGTGAAAAGCCGGCTGCTGAAGGTGAACGGGCCGACCTTCAGGGGTTTGTCGGCCGGCGGCCCCGAACCTCCCCCCACCAGCGTGACGATCTCGACCGCGTCGCCGTCGGCGAGGCGGCGGGCCGGGTGGTCGGCGCGCGGCACGACCTCGCGGTTCACTTCCACCGCGAGCTTGCCGGGGTCCTTGCCGAGCGCCCGGAGCAGGTCGGCGACGGTGGCCGGGTCGGGGAGCGTCCGCGGCTGGTCGTTCACGGTGACGGTCGGCATGGCACACCCCGGCGAGCCCGGGGCGTACGCCCCCCGGTTTCTGGAATGCGTTCAGCATACCCGGTACAACAAGCCGCGTCCCCCGCCCCCCGAGACGCGCCGCCCGATGAGCCCTGCCGCCGACCCGACGGCCGCGTTCCTCTCCTCCCTCCGCGGGTCCGGGCTCCTCACTCCCGCACAGGCCGACGACCTCGCCGCCTGGGCCACCCAGACCAAGCCCGACCCCACCACCCTGGCGAAGGAAGTCGCCCGCCGCGGCTGGCTCACCAACTACCAGATCAAGGAAGTGTTCCGCGGCCGCGGCAAGGACTTACTCGTGGACCGCTACGTCCTCCTCGACCTGCTCGGCGAGGGCGGCATGGGGCGCGTCTTCAAGGCGCACGACACCCGGCTCGCCCGCGACGTGGCCCTCAAGATCATCCGGAAGGAGCGGCTGTCGAACCCGGCCGCGGTCGCCCGGTTCGGCCACGAGATGGTCGCGCTCGGCCAGCTCCAGCACCCCAACGTCGTCAAGGCGTTCGACGCCAGCCAGACCGGCGACACGCACTTCGTGGTGATGGAGTTCATCGACGGCCAGGACCTGACGAAGATCGTGCAGGCCCGCGGGCCGCTCCCGCTGGTGCCAGCGTGCGAGGCGGTCCGGCAGGCGGCGCTCGGCCTCCACCACGCCTACGAGGCGGGGATGGTTCACCGCGACATCAAGCCGTCGAACATCCTCGTCACCCCCGATTGGAAGACGGCGAAGCTCGTGGACCTGGGCCTGGCCCGGCTCGACGAGCCGGGCGCCGACGCCCGGGTGACGCAGGAAGGCTTCGTCATCGGCACGCCGGACTTCCTGGCCCCGGAGCAGGCCCGCGACCCCGGTAGCGTGGACATCCGCGCCGACATCTACGCCCTCGGCGCGACGCTGTACTACGTCCTGACCGGCAAGGTGCCGTTCTCCGGGGCGAACCCCACGGAGAAGCTGCTGAAGCACTGCACCGAGCCGCCGCCGGCGCTGCGGGTGCTTCGCCCCGACGCCCCGCCGCAGCTCGAAGCGCTGATCCACTGGTGCATGGCGAAGCGGCCCGAGGACCGGCCGCAGACGCCGATGCAGCTCGCGGCCGCCCTCGCCCCCTTCTGCCCGGCCGCGCCGCGGCCGAGCGGGCCGCACCCGGTCGCGCCTCCACTCCGGTTCCTGCCGGCGCCGGCTCCGGTGCCCGCCCCGCTGCCGCTGCCGAACCCACACTCCAGCAGCCAGGTGTTCCGCCTGCCGGACCACTCCGCCGACAACAGCCCGGTCCTCCAGCGGGCGCGGCCGACGTTCCCGTGGGCGATGGTCGGCATCGGCGCCGGCATCCTGTTCGTCGTCGCCGTGCTCGGCTTCGCCGGCTACCGCGCCGTGTTCGGGAACCGGCTCGGCCCCGTCGATTCGTTCACGAACGCGGCCGGGATGAAAATGGTGAAGCTCGACGGCGGCACGTTCGTGATGGGGAGTCCGCCGGGCGAGCCGGGCCGACCGCCGACGCCCCCCGGCGAGGCGGACCCCGAAGGCCCGCCCCACGAGGTGACGATCGGCGGCCCGTTCCTGATGGCGGCGACCGAGGTGACGTTCGGGCAGTACTGGAGGGTGATGAACAACGCCAGCCCGCGCGGGTCGGTGTCGAAGGCGCGAGGCGCGAACCAGCTGCAGAACCACCCGGTCGAGGGCGTCAGCTTCGGCGAGGCGGTCGAGTTCTGCAAGCGCCTGACGGAGCGCGACCGGAACGAGCCGCACGCCCGGCCCGGCTGGGCCTACCGGCTGCCGACGGAGGCCGAGTGGGAGTACGCGGCGCGGGCCGGCACCACCGCGCCGTTCGGCGTCGGCGAGGGCGGCACCGACAAGCTCGTGTACCGGCCGCAGGTCAAGTCGGTGACGGCGCTGTACACAGTGACTGGCGCCGACCCGTGCGAGGACGCCGACCCGATCGCCCCGCTGACGCTGCCGGGGAAGGCCGGGAGCTACCCGCCGAACCGGTGGGGGCTGTACGACATGCACGGGAACGTGGCCGAGTGGTGCCACGACTGGTTCAAGCCCGGCTACCCCGCCGACGGCCCGCGCACCGACCCGACCGGCCCGTCGGGCGGCGACAAGCGCGTCGTCCGCGGCGGCTCGTTCCGCGACCCGGCGAGCGCCTGCCGCAGCGCGGCGCGCAAGGGCGTGCGGCCGTTCGACACCGGCGGCGAGTCGCACAACCCCGTCACCGGGGCGGTCGGGTTCCGCGTGGTGTACGCTCCTTCGCCGAAAGGATGAAGGAGGAAGGATGAAGGATGAATCCGGACAGCCACCGGTAGATCTGAAGACGCGGACGCGGCAGTTCGCGCTACGGATCATCCGTCTCTACAATGGCCTGCCGGAAAACGCCGTGGGCCGGACGATTGGCAACCAGATTCTCCGGTCCGGCACCTCGGTCGGCGCGCATTACCGCGAGGGGATGAGGAGCCGGTCTGACGCGGAGATCATCAGCAAGTGGGGCGGGGCGCTACAAGAACTCGAAGAAACCGATACTGGCTCGAACTGCTCACGGAAGGGGACATCGTCACGGAATCCCGGCTCGCCGACCTGACACGGGAATGCGACGAGTTGATTGCAATCCTCACGACTTGCGTGAAACGGGTGAAGGACCGCCGCCGGGCTTGATTCATCCTTCATCCTTCCTCCTTCATCCTTTTCAAAAGGTAAGTCATGCCTGCCGTAAGTTGGACCGGTGTCTTCCCTGCGGTCTGCACGCAGTTCCACAGCGACTACGCGCTGAACATCCCCGGCACGCTGGCGCACGTCGATGCGATGCTCGCGGCCGGCGTCCACGGGCTCGTCATGATGGGGAGCGTCGGCGAGAACACGACGCTGGAGCCGTCCGAGAAGCGCGAGCTGTTCAAGGCCACGATCGCGCACGTCGGCGGCCGGGTGCCGGTGCTCACGGGCGTCGCCGAGTACACCACGGCGCAGGCCTGCCGCTGGGCCGCCGAGGCCGCGAAGCTCGGCGCCGACGGGCTGATGGTGCTGCCGCCGATGGTCTACAAGGGCGACGACCGCGAGACGCTGGCCCACTTCCGCACCGTTGCGAAGGCGAGTGACCGACCGATCATGGTCTACAACAACCCGCCGGCGTACAAGGCCGACATCACGCCCGAGATGTTCGTGGAGCTGGCCGACGAGCCGACGCTGGCGTGCATCAAGGAGAGCAGCGACAACCCGCGGCGGATCACCGACATCATCAACCTGACCGGCGACCGCTACGTCATCTTCGCCGGCGTGGACGACCTGTTCCTCGAGTGCCTGCTGCTCGGCGCCGTCGGCTGGGTGAGCGGGCTGGTGAACGCCTTCCCCGCGGAGAACCGGCTGGTGTGGGACCTGGCGACGGCCGGGAAGTGGGAGGAGGCGCGGGCGGTGTACCGGTGGTACACGCCGCTGCTGCACCTGGACACGCACCCGAAGCTGGTGCAGTACATCAAGCTGGCGTCGACCGAGTGCGGCTACGGCACCGAGCTGTGCCGCCCGCCGCGGCTGCCGCTCGTCGGCGAGGAGCGCGAACGCGTCCTGGGCATCATCCGCAAGGCGAAGGCGACGCGGCCGGGGGCGGGGAAGTAGGGTTCGCGTCGTGTGCCTTCGCTCAGCGCGTCCAGCGGCGATACGCGACCACCGACCGCTCGCGGTCGATCCCGACCACCGACCCCGGGCCGGCGTACCACTCGGTAATCCCGGTCGCACGCTCTGCACCGGGAACACCAACGAACCAACCCGTATCCGCCGATGGTGTCGCGGCCGCGCCCGCGGGCACCCAGTCGGCCAGTTCCGCGGGCGGGACTGTGGCCACCACCCGGATGTCCCAGTCGGACGGACCTGGCACCAGGCCGCCGCCGTTGTCGTGGTACACGACGCGGAACCCCAGGTCGGTGTACCCACGGCGGAACGTGACGTACCGCTGGAGGAACTCGACGCGCGCTTCCAGCGACGGCAGCGCATTGCTGGACGTGTCGGTCGAAGCCGGGCCTGTCGGCCCGCTGCACCCGGCGAGTACGGCCATCAGAAGCCACGCCGACCCCGCACGCATTCCACCCCTTCGCCTTCAACGATGAACAGTGATTAGGCGTACTCGCCGGTTCAGGGGCGGCACCCCGCCAGGGCGACGCCGTCCACAGAAGCGTACCGCCCCGCGGCGGTGACCACAAGCCGCGCCGGCCTACAATCGGCGGGATGAACCGCATCACCGTCATCGACTCGCACACCGGCGGCGAGCCGACGCGTGTCGTCGTCGCCGGCGGGCCGGACCTCGGCACCGGCCCCCTCGCCGACCGCGCCCGCCGCTTCCGCGACTACTTCGACGCCTTCCGCTCGTGCGTCGTCAACGAGCCGCGCGGGGCCGACGTGCTTGTCGGCGCCCTCCTCTGCGAGCCGCACGCGCCGGGGTGCGCGGCCGGGGTGATCTTCTTCAACAACGTCGGCACCATCGGCATGTGCGGGCACGGCACCATCGGCCTCGTCGTCACCCTGGCGCACCTCGGCCGACTCGCCCCCGGCGAACACCGCATCGACACCCCCGTCGGCGTCGTCACCGCGACGTACCACGGCGGCGCCCGCGTCACCGTCCGCAACGTGCCGAGCTACCGCCGCGCCGCGGGGCTCGCCGTCACCGTGGACGGCCAGCGCGTGACCGGCGACGTGGCGTGGGGCGGGAACTGGTTCTACCTCGTCCGCGAGTGCGACGACGTGGGGCCGCTGGCGGTCGGCAACGTGGCCCGGCTCACGGCGTTCACGTCGGCCGTGCGCCGCGCCGTGAACGCCACCCCGGAGGGGGAACTCGTCGATCACGTCGAGCTGTTCGGTGCCCCGGCCGACGCGGCGAACCACAGTCGCAACTTCGTGCTGTGCCCCGGCGGCGCCTACGACCGCTCCCCGTGCGGAACCGGCACCAGCGCCAAGCTGGCGTGCCTGTTCGCCGACGGCAAACTGAAGCCCGGCGACGTGTGGCGGCAGGAGAGCGTGACGGGAAGTGTCTTCGAGGGGAGCATCGAGATCGGCGACGAGCCCGGCGTGGTGGTGCCGAGCGTCACGGGCACGGCCTACGTCACGGCCGAGGCGACGCTCATCGCCTCGGCCGACGACCCGCTGCGGGACGGGATTCAAGCCTGACTCAGCGCACCGCGGCGGCCGGGCCGACGACGGCGGCCACGCTCGTCGGGCGGCTGGTCGCGCCGTCCGTGCAGCACGCCGCAGCCGCGCGGGCGGCGCACGCCGGGCACCCGGCCGGCTTCGCGTCGGTGCTCACCGGCACCGTGCCCTCCGTGAACAGCGCCACGGGCCCGGCGGCGGCCACCGTCATCTCGGCGGGCGACGCGGCCGCCTCCGTCGGAGTGTCGCAGCAGCGCACCTGGGCCGTCTTGCACCCCGACAGCGGGCAGTTGTTCGGGTCGAGGTGGTGGAACACGGCGAACGTCGCCCCGCCGGCGACCGCCGCCGACGCCGCCAGAATCGCGATCAGCTTGCCCATCGTCGGCCTCCCGTGGGGTGGAACGGAATTGAGTATAGCGTCGGTCCGCGGCCGGGAACACTACAAACAGCCCGGCCGCGGTCACGCTCGCACCGGGTTCATTGTTTCCGCCCAGGGGGGGTCGATCCCCGGAACCATGTCACCGACTCATAAAAAAGTCCGTTCGCTCCAGCCGGCGCCACATCGATAGCGGTAAACACTCACGCCGCAACCGGTTGCGTCACTTCCCCGGCAGCTCCAGCCGGAAGCACGCCCCCGTGTCGCCGTCGGCCGGGCGGTAGCCCAGGGTGCCGCCCAAACTCTCCGCCCACTGCTTGCACAGCGCCAGCCCCAGGCCCGCGCCGCCGGCGGTGGTGTCGGCCGTCTCGCCGCGGCGGAACGGGCGGAAGATGAGCTTCTGCTCCCGCGGCGGCACGCCGGGGCCGCGGTCCTCCACCTCGAACACCACCTTCCGCCCCTCCGGCTTCGCCCACACCCACACCCGCGGGTCACTCGCCGTGCGCGTGTACTTCCGCGCGTTGTCGATCAGGTTCCCCACGATCTGCCCCACCAGCGCCGCGTCGGTCGTCACCTCGGCCTCGGGCGGCAGCGTGGAGACGACGATCAGTTCCTTCCCGTCGGCGCCGCAGCGATCGGTCCAGGTGTCGCGCACGGCCGCCAGCACGTCGGCCACCTTCGCCGGCTTCAGGTCCGAACTCGCGCGGCGGCGTTCGAGCCGGGCGAAGTCCAGCACGTTGTCCACGAGCCGGTGCAACCGGTCGGACTCGACGGCGAGCGTGGCCAGGTACTCGGTCCGCTTCGCCTCGTCCTGCACCATACCGCTCAGCAGCAGGTCGAGGTACAGCCGCAGCGACGTGAGCGGCGTCCGCAGTTCGTGCGTGACCGCGGACACGAAGCGGATGCGGCGCTCGGACAGGTCGATGAGCGACCAGCCCGCCAGGCCAATGGCGCCGAACGCGATCAGCGCCGCGGCCCACGCCAGCGCCAGCCCGATCCGCAGCGGCGACCATTCGGCGGGCTCGTCGGTGGCGGCCGGGGGGCCGGGGTCGAGCTGCACCGGCAGCGCCGTCATGGCGCGGTCGGGGGTGGCGTCGCCGGCCTTCACCGGCACCAGCTGCGCGTGGGGGAACAGGTCCTGCACGTCCTCGCGGAGCACCTTCTGGAGGCCCGGCCAGTCGAGGACGACCCCCTGGTAGACGGTCCGGTCGTTGAGCCGGGCGGTGCGGACGAGTACGAGCGAGTCGGGGCCGCCGTCGCCGGCCGGGAGCCACTGCGGGCGGACCGGCCCGAGGTGGACGGCGACCGGCGGCACGTTGAACAGCACGACCGGCGGCGCCGGCGCGTCGGCCGGCGGTGCGGGCTCGGCGGCCGGCGCGCGGGGGGCGGTTTCCGGCGCCGTCGGCGGCACCACCGGGGTGGGCGTCGGGGGCGCCGGGGCGGACGCACTGGCGGGTGCGGCCGGCGCGGTGCCGCCAGCGGGCGGGCCGCCCGGCGGCACCGCCTTCAAGTCGGGCACGGGCAGCCGACCGGCGAGCGGCAGCGCCGGCCCGGAGCGCGACGGACTCTCGGCGCCGGCGGCCGCCTTCGGGAACGGCCCGGCGACGCCCGGCGGGGGCGCGGGGGCCGGGGCTCCGCCGGCGACGCCACCGCGGCCGAAGCCGCCCCCGCCGGAGGCGCCGGGGGTGGCGAACATCCGCTCCGCCTTCGCCCGGTCGAGCATCGCCAGCCCGTCGGTCGCGCCCTTCGCCTTGGCGCCGTCTTGATCCTGGAGTTTGTACTTCTGCTGCGATTCCTTCAGACCGCGGGCCAGGAAGTCGACCAGCCCGCCGAGCGAGGGCGCCTCGGCTCGCGCGCCGCCTTCCAGGGCACGCGGCCCGCCGCCGGGGCCGGCGCCCTTCGCCATCTGCGCCATCGCCGTCGCGCCGTTCTCGTCGGCCTTCGTGCCGGACCGCGAGTCGCGGTCGGCGGGGCCGGGCGGGGCGGCGTACCGGTTGAGGATGCCGCCGAGACCCGGTTGGCCGGGCGGGTTCTGGCCCGGGTTAACGGGCACGGTGTTGCGGGCGAAGTTGTTGGCGAGGCCGTTCTGGGTCAGCGGGTCAGTCGTGTTCTGCCGGTAGTTCGGCGGGTAGATGTACGTCTGCTGCTGGCGAGCGTCGGCGGCCAGGTCGGCGACGCGGCGGCGGAACTGGAGGTCGCCGCGGTTGGCGTCGAACTCCCCGTTACGGGCGGTGTTGTCGGCGGCGACGGGGGCCGGGCGCGGCGGCGGGGCCGGGGCGACGCCGGCCGGATCGACCGCCTTCGGCGCCGGGGCGACGCGCTCGTCCTCCTTCGGCCGCGCGAGCTCGGGAACGGCGGGGCCGTTGGCCAGGCCGAAGGCGGGCGGCGCCATCATCTTGGCCGGGGCGGCGTCGGCGACGGGGCGGCCGCGGTCGGTCGGCACGGGTATGCCGTCGTGGCGGGCGAAGGCGGCGTAGGCAACCTTGGCCGCGTGGCGGCGCCGGAGGGCGTCGAGGGCGCGGGCGCGGTCGGGGGTGGCGTTCGTCGGCGTCAGCTCGGGCCACGCCTCCTCGAACCTCAGCCGGGCGTCCGGCGTGAGTACCTGCGGCGACGCCCAGCCGGTCTCCGGGTCGAGTTGGGCGTGTAGCTTCATCCAGTCGGGGAGCGGCGCGGCCAGGAGCTGCGCGCAGGTGGGGCCGTACGCCGAGTCCGGGTCGGGCGCCTCGTACTCGAGGTAGGGGCGGGCGTTCTCGGCGCCGAGGGCCGGCAGCAGCCGGCCGTCGAGCCGCCACAGCGCGACGCGGAGGTTGTTGGCGACGGCGGCCTCGGCCGCGGCCGCGCGCTGGGCGTCCTCGACGCGCAGCGCCGCAACGGTCACCCAGCCGAGGCCGGCGAACACCAGCCCGGCGACCAGGAGGAACGCGACCGACCCGCCGACCGGGCCGAGACACCGTCTCACGAGAACACCTCCGGAGGGAACCATCCACCCGTCAGGCCGGGGCGCGAGCCCCGTCGGGGTTCAGACGCCCGACGGGGCTCGCGCCCCGGCCTGACGGCGCACTCACGTCGCCGCCACGGCTTCCACACGCACGGTCAGCGCCGGGCCGGCCATGTACCCGTGCGCCCGCACCGTCACGATCGCCTCCGGCTGGTGGTCGTCGCCGGCCGGGTCCTTCAGCTTCGCCCGCAGCCGGGCGATGTGCATGTCCACCGCCCGCGTCTCCAGCCCGGCCGTGCCGATGCCCCACACCCGGTTCAGCAGCTCCTCCCGCGACACGGCCCGCTCGCGGTTCACCACCAAATACTTCAGCAGCGCCGTCTCCGTCTCCGACAGGTCGTGCCGGGTGCCGTCCGGCCACCGCACCTCCCGCCGGTGGAGATCGACACTCCCCTTCCCGACCTTCACTGCTTTGACTTCCGCGGGGGGCTTGAGGGTTCGCCGCAACACGGCTTCCACCCGCGCCAGCAGTTCCTTCGCCGAGAACGGCTTCACGACGTAGTCGTCGGCCCCCATCTTGAGGCCCTTCACGCGGTCGTCCTCGGTGCCGCGGGCGGTCAGCACGATGACCGGCCGCGTGGGGCAGGTGCGGCGGATTTCGGCGAGCACGTCGAGGCCGTCGCGCTTGGGCAGTTGCAGATCAAGCAGCACGAGGTCGACGCCGGCGGCGGCGCCCTCGGTGAGTCCGGCGGCGCCGTCGGGCGCCTCGGTGACCTCGTACCCGCTGAGGCGCAGGGCGTCGGACACGCCGCGGCGGATGGCGGGCTCGTCCTCGACGACGACGATTCGTGCCTTCGGCATCGTGATCCTCTTTCGCTTCGCCGCTCGCGGCGTAGCGCCGCGGCGCTACGCCGCGAGCGGCGAAACCCTCAGTCGCTACCGGGCCAAAAAGCCGCCGATGTTCACGTTCCGGTCGAGCTCCATCTTGAACTCGTAGCCGATCGGCAGGGCCTTCTCGCCGTTCTGGTCCGGCCGCAGCGACACGTCCCACCGCAGCAGCCCCTTCGGCCGGTCCTCGCGCAGGTACGCCGCCTCCGTGCTCAGCGCCGGCGTCGGGTTGTTCACCGTCACCGCGATCGTCATCGCCGACTCGGCGCTCGGCACGCGGTCCCACACCTGCACCGGCACCGGCTCGCGCTTGTAGCTGCTCAGCGACACCTGGTACTTGAATGTTAACACCTGGTTGCCGCCCTGTGTGGTGCGGTTCTTCTCCGTCAGGGTGCGCGTCACCTGCAACTGCGGGTCGGCGCCGAACCCGACCGTGAACCCCTTCCCCGCGGCGACGAGCGGCAGCTTGGTCTGGCCCACGAAGTCGGAGCCCAGGTACATCGTCGCCTCGCCCGGCAGGAGGACGTGGTCGCTCGTGTTGGTCAGGTCCGCCAGGCGGTACACGTTCGGCGTCAGCACCGGGACCGCCTTGTAGTAGAACTTCGGCGCCAGGTCGAACCGGTCGATCTCCAGCACCTGCTCGTCGCCGCGGCTGGGCAGGCTGGCGCCACCCTTCACCCGGTAGGCGACGCTCGGCCCCTCGCGCGCGGCCGCGGCCCCGGGGATTCCCTTGCCGGCGGCGTCGTCGAGGAACAGGTCGCAGAACTGTTCGACGGCGGCGGCGTCGTTGGTGAGCTTGGCGGCCACGTCGTCCTTGTTCTGGCGGTAGTTCTCGGCCGCCGCGGCGCGCTGCCCCTTGGCCTGCTTGTCCAGGTCGCGGGCGATCGCCGACGCGCTCGGCATCCCTCCGCCGGGGCCGCTGGCGCTCGAGCCGGGCTGGCCGGGCGCCTTCGGGTCGCTCATCGCCAGCCCCGGCCCGCCGACGGTTACAGCCAGCACGCGCAGGTCGGGCGGGGCGGCGTTGAGCAGCGGCTGGGCCGTGGACAGGGTGAGGTTCACGCCGGTCCAGTCCTCGCCGGTCTGCTGCTCGATCGCGGCCAGGTACTCCAGGCTCACCGCGTCCTTGTCCTTGGTGCCGGCCCGGAGCTTGTAGACCGGCCGCCAGTTGGCGTTCGACACGAGGTAGTTGAGCCGCACCGTGGCGGCGGCGCCGGCCTTCTTGTCCACGGTGATGACGGCGTCCCGCTCGGTGCGGACCACGCCGCCGGACTTCTCGCCGAGCAGCCGCTTGGCGAACGCCAGCTGCGTGGTGTTCCCCTCCAGCTCCTGCTTGAGCAGCTGCGCCTCCTTGCTCCGCTTCGAGCGGTCGTCCTGGACGAACTTCGCCAGGACGATGATCTTGTCGGCGTCGAGCTGCCCCTTGTCGGTGAGGTTGTCGAGCCCCTTGGCGGTGAACCCTTCGAGCTTGTCGAGCAGCTTCAGGTTGTCCTCGACGGCCTTGAGCTCGGCCTGGATGGTGGCCTGCTTCTGGGTGAGGGTCTTGATCTGAAGTTCGACCTTGCGCACGTCCTCGCGGGTGTCCTCGGCGATGGCCCGGGTGCGGAACCGGACGCTCAGCACGCGAATCCCCTCGCCGCCCTCGGCGTACAGCGACGACTGGAGCGTGTGGGCCGGCAGCGGCGACACGACCACCTCGGACAGCCCGGGCGCCTCGGGGAGCGTGACCTCGCGGGTGACGAGGGCGGTCTGCTGGTAGAGGGTGACGGCGGTGATCTTGCTCGGGGCGGCCTTGACGGCGCCGTCCTGGGCGCGGGCGCCGGACAGCGCGGCGAGGAGGCCGACGGCGAGGAGCGGCAGGGCGCGGCGCATGGGAGGGGTTCCGTTGGTGGGTGGTTCGGAGATCTGCCGCTCGCGGCGTAGCGGCGTGTACGCCGCTACGCCGCGAGCGGCAGAACTCCGAACCGGGCGGTTACTTCTTCTCGTCGCGGCCGTTACCGACCTCGAACCCGGCCGCCCGCGCCTGGTCGCGGACGACGCCCTTCACCGCCTCGTCGAGGGCCTGGTCGGCGGGGTTGCGCGGCGCCTTGGCGCGCTCCTCGTCGAGTTTCCGCTGCCGCTGCGCCGTCAGGTCGGCGATCCGCTTCTGGAGGGCGGCGCGCTCGTCGGCCTTCTTCTGCACGTACCCGGCGCGGTCGGCCGGCGGCAGCTTCGCCACCTCGGCCGGCAGCTCCGCGTCCGGCACCTTGGTGATGTCGAACGCCTTGTCCTGCTTCAGCTTGTCGATCAGGTCCCAGCGCTCGTTGCGGTACAGGTCGCCGGCCTTCGACGCGGCCCGCGCCAGCGCCGCCTGCGGGGCGGCGCCGCCGAACCCGCCCGGACCCGCGGCGGCACCCGGGGCCGCCTTCAGGGCGTTCGCGTCTTGCGCCTTCTGGTTCTCGAACCGCGCCGCCCCCTCCTTGCCGTAGGCGAGGTACGTCCTGCCGAGGTCGTCGCCGGCCTTGAGGATCTGGTCGTCGAACTCGGTCTTCGGCACGGCCGCGACCACGGCGCGGTTCTGGTCGATGGTCAGCGCCCGGCCGCCGCACTTGTCGGCGAACATGGCCCACCCCTTCGCCTCGTGGCTGTCGCCGCGGCCGCAGTAGATGGTGTTCAGGATCACGCCGCGGCCCTTCGCCAGGTCCGCGACCTCTTCGAGCGTCGTCTGCCGGTCCTGGTCGACGGGCTCGTTGCCGCACACGAACAGCAGCTTGAGCGCGCCGCGGTGCCACGGCTGCTCGGTGAGCGCCGCCTTGCCGACGCGGGCGACCAATTCGGTGCCGCCGCGGGTGCGGAGGGTGTTGAGCGCCTTGTACACGTCGTCGAGGTCGGCGGTGAGGTCGAGTTCCTTCTTCACCCAGCCGGTGGCGGGGGCGTAGTTGTCGTTGCCGTAGCTGTACAGGGCGACGCGGAGGTCGGGCGTCGGCCGGAGGCGGGCCAGCTCGTTGACGATGTCCCACAGCTTGATCTTGGCCGAGTCGATGAGGCCGTCCATGCTGTTGGACGTGTCTAGGCACAGCACGAGGTCGATGGCCTTGGGGGCGGCAACGGGGCGAGGCCGGGCGGGCTCCTGGGCCGGTGCCGGGGCCGGGGTGAAGGCGAGCGGCACGGCGAGGACCGCGGCGCACACGAGCAGGCGGGACATGAGCAACCTCCGGATCGGGGAAGCCTTCCACCGTCTGACGGGATTCTAACCGGAAGTGCGAGCCGGGGGCGTAACGGGTTGGTAACTGCCGGCGCCGCCCCGGAGCTTTCCTTCCCCGCGGCCGTCGGTTACCGTGGGGCGTACCTCCCCGGAGCCACCCCCATGCCCGACCGCCGCACCTTCCTCGCATCCACCGCCGCGATGCTGGGAGCCGAGTCCGCCCGCGGGTTCCAGGCCAACGACACCCTCCGCGTCGGCTGCATCGGCACCGGCGGCCGCTGCCGCACCCTCATGCGGTCGCTCGCCACCATCCCGAACGTCAAGATCACCGCCGTGTGCGACGTGTGGGAGACGAACCGCGAGGAGGGGAAGAAGCTCGCCGACCCCGCCGCCTTCGCCACCGGCCGGCACGAAGACCTGCTCGCGCGGAACGACGTCGATGCGGTGCTCATCGGCTCCCCCGACCACTGGCACGTGCCGCTCACCGTGGCGGCGTGCGCCGCGGGGAAGGACGTGTACGTCGAGAAGCCGCTGACGCACGACCTCGACGAGGGCCGCGCCGCCGTCGAGGCCCAGGACCGGCACCGCCGCGTCGTGCAAGTCGGCACCCAGCAGCGGAGCATGACCCACGTCCGCGCCGCCTACGACTTCCTCAAGAGCGGCGCCGTCGGCACCGTCCACAAGGTTCACTGCACGTGGAACCGCAACGCCGCGCGGGCGACGCGGTTCAAGGACACGCTCGACGCCTCGAAGGTGGACTGGACGCGCTTCCTCGGCACGGCCCGGCAGCAGCCGTTCGACGCCTACAAGTTCCGCCAGTGGCGTTGGTTCTGGGACTTCGGCGGCGGCATCTTCACCGACCTGATGGTCCACTGGATCGACGTGGTCCACTGGTTCCTGGACCTCGGCGTGCCGGCCACGGCCGCGAGCGCCGGCGACTTCTACTCGGCGAAGGACGTGTGGGAGACGCCGGACACGGTGCAGACCATCCTGCGGTACCCCGAGAAGCAGGTGCAGGTGTACTTCGAGGGCACGTTCAGCAACAACCGCAACGGGGCGATGGTCGAGTTCATGGGCACGGAAGGCACGCTGTACCTGGACCGCGGCCGGTTCGAGTTCATCCCCGACCGCGGCAAGGCGGGCCGGCCGCGCGAGCTGATCCTGGGCACGGGCACGCGCGGGCTCGACTTCTACGACAAGCCCGACGGGGAGTTGCTGCACCTGACGGACTGGGTGGCGGCGGTACGGGCGCGGCGGAAGCCGAGCTGCCCGGCGGAGGCCGGCGTGACGGCCGCCGCGGCGGCGCACCTGGCGAACCGGTCGCTGCGCACGGGGCAGATCGCCCACGCGAAGGGGTAACACCCGGCGAGCCGGGAGCGTGAGCGACCGGAGTCCGAGGGGCTTCGATATGCGTCAGACTCCGCTCGCTCACGCTCCCGGCTCGCCGGAGTTTCCGTACACCACCCGAACGCCCCCGGTCACTTCCACGGACGGACCCATGTCACCCGCTGCCCCGCCGGTCTGGACGGTCAAGGCGCTGCTCGAGTGGACGACCGACTTCCTCGCCAAGAAGAACGTCCCCGGCCCGGCCGCGAAGACCGACGCCCGCCTGCTGCTGGCCCACGTCCTGAAGTGCAAGCCGATCGACGTGCTCGTCCGCTACGACGAGCAGCCGACCGACGCCGACCGCACCACCTTCCGCGAACTCATCAAGCGCCGCGTGGACGGCTGGCCCGTGGCGTACCTCCTCGGCGAGAAGGAATTCTTCCTCCTGCCATTCGAGGTGACGCCCGCCGTGCTCATCCCGCGGCCCGAAACCGAAACGCTGGTCGGCGAGGCGCTGACGCTCTTGAAGAAGCAGCCCGGCGCGGCCGCGCTCGACCTCTGTACCGGCTCCGGTTGCGTCGCGGTGAGCCTGGCGCGCAACGCGAAGCAGGCGATCATCACGGCGACGGACGTGTCGCCGGACGCGCTCGACGTGGCCCGCCGCAACGCGACTCGGAACGCCGTCGCCGACCGGATCGACTTCCGCGCCGGCGATCTGTTCGCGGCGCTGCCGGCCGGCGCGCAGTTCGACGTGGTCGCGACGAACCCGCCCTACGTGACGCAGACGGAGCTGGCCGGGTTGCAGCCGGAGGTGCGCGACCACGAGCCGCGGCTGGCGCTGGACGGCGGCCCCGACGGGCTGGCGTTCTACCGCCGCATCGCCGCCGGCGTGGAGGCGTATCTGAAGCCCGGCGGCTGGCTCCTGGCCGAGATCGGCGCGACGCAGCAGGACGCGGTGACGGCGCTGTTCGCGGAGCGGCTCGACGTGGTGAAGACGCTCAAGGACGTGGCGGGGTTGCCGCGGGTGTTCGTGGCGCGGAAGCGGTGAGGGGGAAGATTTTTTGACGGGATGAACAGGACAGGACAGGATGGAAGCCAGAGACAGAATTGAACATGATTCCTGTCTCTGGCTTCCATCCTGTCCTGTCCTGTTCATCCCGTCAAAAAATGCCTTGATTCAGAACAGCTCCTCGATGCGCTTGCCGTGCGGCAGCACCGGGATCGGCCGGCCGTTGTTGAGGTAACTCGCACCCACGTCCACGCCGAGGTGCGCGTACACCGTCGCCAGCACGTCCTGCGGCGTCTTCGGGTTCGCCTTCGGGAACGCCCCCAGCTCGTCCGACGCACCGACCACGCGCCCGCCGACCACGCCGCCGCCGGCGAGCGCGGCGCTGAACACGTTCGGGTAGTGGTCGCGGCCGGCGTCGTTGTTCACCCGCGGCGTCCGCCCGAACTCGCCCCACGCCAGCACCAGCGTCGTGTCCAGCAGGCCCCGCGCCTCCAGGTCTTCCAGCAGCGCCGAGTACGCCCGGTCCCACCGCGGCAGGAACCCCTCCCGCAGCGACTCGAAGCCCTTCACGTGCGTGTCCCACCAGCGCAGGTCAACCGTCACGATCCGCACCCCGGCTTCGACCAGGCGGCGGGCCAGCAGCATGCGTTGTGCCCAGTTCGGGGCGCCGCAGCGGTTCGCGGCCTTCGGGTCGAACGCCGGCAGGAAGCCGTACCGCTCGCGGACGGCCATCGGCTCCTTGTCCAGGTCGAAGGCGTCGCGCGCCGCCGGCGACGTGAGGATGTCCCACGCCCGCGTCTGGAAGCGGTCGAGGGCGTCGAGCTGGCCGCCGGTGTCGGCGTCGCGGCGGAGGGTGTCGAAGCGGCTCAGGAGCGAGCGGCGGTCGGCGGCGCCGTCGCTGGTCACGCCCGTGGCCAGCGTGAAGTTCGGCAGGCGGAACGGGCCGGGCTGGGCCGGGTCGGCCTGCGTCTCGAACGGCTTGTGCGCCACGCCGAGGTACGCCGAGCCGGCGCCCGGGAGCACCCGCGGGATCATGACGTAGGCCGGCAGGTGCGGCGTGAGGTGGCCGAGCTGCTTCGACACCACCGACCCCACCGACGGGTGGACGTTCTCGTCCGGCGCCGGGCCGCTGTTGTACCCGGTGAAGCAGATCTGATCGCCGGTGCTGTGCCCGGCGTCGTGGTGGTGCAGGCTGCGGACGATCGACCACTTCCGCATGATTCGAGCCGACATCGGCAGCAGGTCGGACAGGCGCACGCCGGCGACGGGGGTGGGGATGGTGCCGAACTCGCCGCGCACTTCCGCCGGCGCGTCGGGCTTCGGGTCCCAGGTGTCGTGGTGGCTCGGCCCGCCGCGCATCCACAGCAGGATGACGGAGTTCACGCGCTTCGGCGTGTTCAGCTCGTTGGCGCGGAGCACGTCGGCGAGGCCGACGCCGGCGCCGAGGAGGCCGGCCTTCACGAAGCCGCGGCGGCTGGTGCGGAGGGTGCGGCGGAAGTCGGCACAGCCGAGGGGCGTGGGCATGGGACGCGGCCCGGGGAGGGCGGGGGCAGGCGGGAGGGCCGACATACGAACGATACCACCGGCCGGCCGCGGGTGCCAGCGGATTTCGCCCCCCTACAACAGCCGCATCAACAACTACGGGGGGGCGGCCATGAAGGGGAACGACCAGGTCATCGACGCGCTGAACCGCGCCCTGACCATCGAGCTGACGGCGATCAACCAGTACTTCATCCAGGCGAAGATGTGCAAGAACTGGGGCTTCCTGAAGCTCGGGAAGAAGCACTACGAGGAGAGCATCGGCGAGATGAAGCACGCCGACAAGATCATCGAGCGGATCCTGTTCCTGGACGGCGTGCCGGAGATCGGCCGGTACGACGTGATCCGCGCCGGCGGCGACGTGAAGGAGCAGTTCGAGGTGGACCTGAAGCTCGAGTCGAGCGGCGTGGCGGCGTACAACGAGCTGGTGAACCTGTGCATCCAGGTGAAGGACAACGGCACCCACAAGCTGGCGCTCGAAATCCTCCACGACTCGGAGGAGCACGTGGACTGGCTGGAGACGCAGCTGAACGTGATCGGCACGATCGGCCTCGAGAAGTACCTCGCCGAGCACCTCTTCGACGGCGACGACGAGTGAGGGCGGTTGAACGCGGCCGGTGCCCTGGGGTAAGATGCGGGCAGCTTCACGGAGGCCACGCATGTCCATCACGATCACCGACCCTGCCCTGATCGCCCAGTTGCGGGAGGCCGGCAGCGCCGAGCTGACCGACCCGGACGGGAACGTGATCGGCACGTTCGCCGTCGAGGGGTTGGGGATGCTCCCGCCGGGGGTGAAGTCGCCCTTCACCGACGAGGAGCGGGCGGAGATGCGCAAGGAGCGCTCCGGCCGCCCGCTGAAGGACATCCTCCGCGACCTGGAGGCGCGGGGATGAGTTACGCCGTCGTGTGGGCGCCCACCGCCGAACGGCAGCTCGCCGCCGTGTGGACCGCTGCCGCCGACCGCGCCGCGGTGACGGCCGCTTCCGCGTGGCTCGACAAGCGCCTCGCCTCCGACCCACTTCGCTTCGGCCGGCCGATCGATTCGTCGGTCCACCGGAGCGGGTCGTTCGACGGCCTGGGCGTCGAGTTCGAGGTGATCGAGGACGACAAGCGCGTCATCGTCCACGGCGTGTTCACCGTCCCGTAACCCGCGTCACTTCAGCCCGAACAGCCGCATCAGCGCCTCGCGGAGGCCGGGGCCGTGGCCCTCCCGGCTCGCCTCCTTCAGCGCCGCGATCGGGCCGTGCAGCATCTTGTTCCCCATCAGCCGGAACGCCGCCTCTACCGCCGCCTTGTCGGCCGCCGTCAGCCGGCCGTTCAGCTTCCCCAGCAGCGGCCCCAGCACCTCGTCGCGGATGCGGTTCACCTCCTCCGTCAGCGCCCCGATCACCGGGCCGTCCTTGCGGCGGTTCCAGTCGGTCAGGAACGCCGTCACCTCCTCCGCCACGAGCTCCTCCGCGGGGGCGAGGTGCCGCCGCCGCTCGGCCAGCTGCTGGTCGCGGACGCGGTTCAGGTCGTCCACGTTGAACACCGTCACCGCGTCGCCGTCGTCGATCCGCGGGTCGAAGTCGCGCGGCACGGCCAGGTCGAACACCACCAGCTTCCGCCGCCCGCGCCGGGGCCGCACCTTCTCGTCGAACCGCCGCCGCGGCACGATGAAGTCGTCCGCCCCGGTCGTACTCACCACGATGTCGGCGCGGGCCAGGCCGTCGTCGAGTTGCTCCCACAACAGCGGCGCCCCGCCGAACTCGGCCGCCAGCGCCGCCGCCTTCTCGGGGCTGCGGTTCGTCACCAGCACCGCCGCGGGCTGGAGCTCGCGGATGTGCGTGAGCGTCAGCCGGCCCATCTCGCCGGCGCCGATCACCAGCACCGTCTTGTCGGTGAAGCGGTTGAACACCTCCTTCAGGAAGCCGACCGCGGCGCTGGCCACCGACACCTGCCCCTGCCCGAGGCCGGTTTCGGTGCGGACGCGCTTGGAGGCGCGGGCGGCGGCGGGGAACAGGGCGTTCAGCAGCGGGCCGGTGGCGCCGGCGCGCTGGGCTGACTCGAAGGCGTCCTTCACCTGCCCGGCGATCTGGTCCTCGCCGAGCACCACGCTGTCGAGCCCCGCGGCGACGCGGAAGGCGTGCCGCACGGCGTCGGCGTCGGCGTGCTCGTAGAGGTGCGGGTGGATGTCGGCGGCGGGCACGCCGTGCAACTCGGACAGGTACTCGGCGACGAGCGGCGAGTGGACCGGGGCGCCGGTCTCGGGCCGGGCCAGGTACAGCTCGACGCGGTTGCAGGTGCCCAGCACCACGGCCTCGGCGCCGTAGCGGGCGGTGAGTTCGGCGAGGGCGCGGGTCGTCTTGTCGGCGTCGAACGCCAGCTTCTCCCGCAGCTCGACCGGGGCCGAGCCGACGTTGCAGCCGATGGCGCGGAGGTTCATCGGTCGCCCCCCGCGAACGGGTGCGACGCCATAAGCGCCAGCAGCAACAGGCCGAACGCCGCGACGTGGAGCGTCGCCAGCCGCCGGGCCGACACGTTCGTGGCGTAGCGGAGGTACACCAGCACCGCGAACACGAGCCACAGCGACGCCGTGGTCAGCACCTTCAGCGACAGCCACGTCTCGGCGCCGCCGTGCCCGGTCCGCAGCAACAGCGTGCCGACGAGGAGCCCGGCGGTGAGGAGCGGGAAGGCCCAGTTCACGGCGTTGCGGGCCATCGCCTCAAGCCGTTCGAGGTTGAGCATCGGCACGACCACGGCCGGGTTCACCCGGTTGCGGACGCGCCGCAGCTGCACCAGGTACATGACGCTGGCGAGGAACCCGACGCTGATGCCGATGGCCCCGCCGAGCAGCAGGAAGCCGTGGACGGCGCCCCAGAAGCGGTCGCCGTGGAGCCAGTCGGGCGCGGCGGTGGTGTCGCTCGCGGCGAGGGCCAGGGACAGCCCGACGAGGCCGAGGACGAGCGGGAGGACGAACACGGCCCACGCCTGCCTGGCGTAGTGGAGGGTGCCGTAGAGGTAGAACAGCGCGAGCACCCACGCCAGCAGGAGGAGCGAGCCGTACGGCGCAGCGGGGGTGGGCGGGTTGAGGGCGAGGTAGGCGGTGTGGGCGAGCACGCCGGCGGCGCCGGCCGCGAGGCCGGCGAGGCGCCAGCCGCGGCCGGGCCAGAACAGGCGGGCGATCTCCAGGCCGAGGGCGAGGAGGTAGCTGAGCCCGAAGCAGGCGTGGGAGAGGCCCGTGAGGGGCGGGACCGTCATCGGCGCGGCGGGGCTCGAGGGTGGCGCGGGGCGGGTGAGGGGATTATACTCGCGGCGCCCGAAGCCGACCGGGCGAGCCGACCGTCGTCACTCCGACACCGGGAGCTCGCCGCCGGCGCGCGTCGTCAGCGCCAGCAGCGCCGCCGCGCTCGTCGTGGCGCGCAGGAAGCGCACGCTGCCGTCGCCCAGCGCCACGTTCGCGCCGCCGGTGTGGTAGCTGCCGTAGGCGCCGAGCCGCGCCCGGTACTCGGCGGCGAGCTGGGTGCCGTTCACCGGCGGGGGCGGCGTCGGGATCACGATCGGCGGCACCGGCGGCGGCGGCGGCTCCCAGTGACTCGGGTTCGACATCCCCACCGCCGCCCCCGACGCGAACAAGCCGCCCGCCGCGGTCCCGGCCGGGGCGTCCGGCGTCGACGCCGGGAACGGGTACCACCGGGCGTACGCCGCCACCGGCTGCAGCGGCGGGGTCGGCGGCGGCATGATGATCCCCATCGACTGCGGCTGCTGGTACGTGTCCAGCCCCGCGTCGCCGACCTGCCGCTCGCCCAGCAGCAGCGTGTTCGAGGTGCCGTCGAGCACGTCGCCGAAGCGCACCCCGACCTGGTTCGCCGCCGGTTTCGACCCCGGGCCGGTGCTGTGGAACATGCCGTCGGTCTTCGTGTTGGCGTCGAGCGGGTACGGCCGCGTGCCGCCGTTGCCCCCGTAGGTCGTCAGCCCGGAAGCCGCGTCGAGCGTCGGGTGGCTCGGGCACAGCATCAGCGGCAGCGCCGTCTGCGCCAGCGCGCTGTTGTTGCCGGTGTTCACAAAGTCCCAGCGGCGGAACAGCGGGTCCTGCTCGACATGCGGCAGGAGCTCGACGAACAGCGTGGTGTAGCGCGACCCGCCGGCCTCGCACGCGGTCGGGAAGCGGTCAGTCGTGCCGTGGTAGCCGTGGCAGGCCAGCGCGAGCTGCTTCAGCTGGCTGGTACACTTCGCGCGCGCCGCCGCCTCGCGGACCTTCTGCACCGCGGGGAGGAGCAGCCCGATCAGGATGGCGATGATGGCGATCACCACCAGCAGTTCGATGAGCGTGAACGCGGCGCGGCGACCGGCCATGCCGACCTCGGGGACGGGGGACTGTCATCATCCCACGTCGGGGCGGCGGCGTCCACCGCGGGACGGAAACGAACGAACCCGGGGTCGCCCCCGGGGTCGTGTGGTGCGGCGGCCGCCGGTCGGTCAGGCGGTGGCGGCCGGCTTGCGGCGGAAGGCGCCGCGGCCGAGGAGGCAGCCGACGCCGGCCAGCGCCAGCAGCACGGCCGGCGGGGCCGGCACGGCGCCCGGCGGCGTGGTCGGCGGCGGGTACGACTTGGTGACGGTGGCCAGCACCTTGCTCCCGTTGCTGGAGCTGTAACTGCCGGCCGTGCGGAAGCGGGCGCCGATGCCGGCGCTGCCGTTCGTGCTCAGGTACGTCATCAGGGCGTCGGCGGTGATGTTCGCCCCCGGCCCGACCAGGTCGAATACGAACACGCCCGTCGCCCCCATGGCGATGCCGTTGACCGACGCGCCGGACGTGTGCCAGCTGCTGCCGACGGCGGCGCCGATGTCGAACTGGCCGAACGAGCCCGTGTCGAACATCGAGCCGTTGCTGTAGTCGGCGTCGGCGAGCAGTTGCCAGTTCGACGTCGGCTTCGAGGCCAGGGAGCCGCTGGTGAGCGTGCCCGGCAGGCTGATGCCGAACGCGGTCAGGTACTGGCTGCCGCTGGTGTTGGTGAGCGTGATCCGGACGCTGGCGCTGGTCGGGCCGTTGTTGTCGACTTCGATCGAGCCGGTGTAGCTGCCGCCGGAGCCGAAGCTCGGGGCGATGCTCTTGATGTCCACCTTGCTGTCGTAGGCGACGAACGCTGCCCGGGCGGACCCGGGGCCGGCCAGGGCGGCGGCCCCGACCAGCAGTGCCGCGACAAGGCGGCGGGGAGTAATGAGGGCGGGGCGCATCGGACGGGGCTCCTCGGTGTGAAACCGGTTGCGGCGTGGCCGGAAGATCAGGGGGTGCCACGGACCGCGTCAGCGGGGACCGTGTGGCACACCTGGTGCCGTCGGGGGTGCGTTCCCGGACGGGCGGGGTGGGCGAATCGGAACCCGTTGGGGGGTAACGGGATCGGCATTCGACCGGGCACGTCTCTCGGCCGCATCGGGTCGGGAGGCGCTACCGGGGGGTAACGGCCTCGCCGACAATGACTCATGAAGTGTACAGCCGGCAACACCGGCCTGACTACCCGATCCGGCAAAGTTTGCGGATGCGGCGTAATCGTTAAGATCGGACGTGAATTCCGGCGTGAAGGCGGCGGCGGTTCCGGCCGCGGCCGCGGGATTGTGCTATCCCGGGGCGGGCCGCGTCATTAGGATGGCCCCACCCCTCCCGCCAGCCGACTCGCCAAGGGCCAAATCGTGGGAACCGACGCCGCTACCGACCCCGTGCCGACCAGCCACCCGGTCGGGTTCCGATTCTTCTTCTGGGGCGAGTTCGCCGAGCGCTGCTCGTACTACGGGATGCGGGCGATCCTCGCCCTGTACATGACCGAGAAGCTCGGCGTGGACAAGGCCGACGCCGGCACGTTCATGTCGCTGTTCATCGCGGCGTGCTACTTCTTCCCGCTCGTCGGCGGGTACGTGGCCGACAACTTCCTCGGCAAGTACTGGACGATCGTGCTGTTCTCGGTGCCGTACGTCGCGGCCCAGTTCCTCGTCGGCATCGAGGACAAGTACGTGGTGTTCGGGGCGCTGGTGCTGCTGGCGATGGGGAGCGGCGTCATCAAGCCGAACATCTCGACCCTGATGGGGATGACCTACGAGCAGCAGCGGCCCGGCCAGGAGCAGCTCCTGACCAGCGCGTTCAGCTGGTTCTACATGGCGATCAACTTCGGCGCCGGCATCTCGCAGCTGGCGATGCCGTGGCTGCGGACGAACTACAGCTACCAGGTGGCGTTCCTGTTCCCGGCCGGGCTGATGGCGCTGGCCCTGATGCTGTTCGCCGCCGGCAAGCGGTACTACGCCAAGGAGACGATCGAGCGGAAGGTGGTGACCGACGGCCCCCCGCCGGAGGACACGACGACGATCACCGGCATCCCGGTCCGGTACAAGGCGGTGACCCAGGCCGAGAAGGACGCCGACCGGGCGCTGAAGATTCAGGTGCTCAGCCGGATCGGGCTGGTGTTCCTGCTGGTGATGTTCTTCTGGGCCATCTTCGACCAGTCGGCCAGCACGTGGATCTTCTTCGCCGACACGTACATGGAGAACATCCTGTTCGGCGTGCCGGTCACGGCCGACCAGATTCAGGCGTTCAACGCCTGGTTCATCGTGCTGCTGGTGCCGGCGAGCGTGTTCCTGTTCAAGTCGCTCGACCAGGCCGGGCTGAAGGTGAAGGCGACGCAGAAGATGGCCGTGGGCTTCCTCTTCACCGGGCTGGCGATGGCGATCATGAGCCTGGCCGGGTTCATGGCCGGAGCCAAGCAGGACGCGGTGAAGATCACCACGCCCGAGGGCGCCGTCGTGGTGCCGGTGGCGAAGACGCCGCTGAAGGACGTCAAGGCCGGCACGGCCGAGTTCGGCCCGGTGAAGGTGACGGCCGCCGACTGGGCCTACGACGAGGGGAAGAAGCGGCTGACGTTCGCGTCCGGCACCGTCCGGCTGGCCGACGGGAAGGAGCTGCTGGTGACCGGCGGCCACCTCGTCGCCGAGGAGTTCCCGGACGCCGCCGGGTGGGAGCGCGGCGGGGTGCTGGAGCCGCTGCTGAAGTCCGGCGAGGACCGGGCCAAGGCCGGCACCGAACCGACCAAGGCGACCGCCGAGGTGATCGACTGGGTGAAGCCCGCCGAGCGCGTGACGGTGTGGTGGCAGGTGCTGGCCTACCTCATCATCACCGTGGCCGAAATCCTGATCTCGGTGACCGGCCTGGAGCTGGCGTTCGTGGCCGCCCCGCAGTCGATGAAGAGCTTCGTGACCGGGTGCTGGCTGGCCGTGGTGTTCCTGGCGAACCTGCTGATCAACGCGCCGATCACCCGCCTCTACCCGGTGATGGCCCCGGGTGTGTACTTCGCCATGCTGGCCGGGGCGATGGTGGTGGTGGTGGTGGTGTTCATCCCGGTGGCGATGGCCTTCAACCGCGGGATGGCGGCGCAGGCGAACACGGCCCCCCGTCGGATCGGCGAGGCGGAGACGGAAGCGGTGTAAGCGAAGTTGCCGCTTGCGGCTTAGCGTCGCGGGACGCTAAGCCGCAAGCGGCGTCAGTACCGCGGGACCGACGGATCGATCAGCCGGCTCCAGGCGTCGATCCCGCCGGCCAGCGACGCGGCGTTATCGTGCCCCGCGGCCCGCAGCACCGCCGCCCCGCGCAGGCTCCGCACCCCGTGGTGGCACAGCACCACCACCAGCGCCCCCGCCGGCGGCTGCACTTCGTCCGTGCGTCCCGCCAACTCCGGCAGCGGAATCAGCAGGCTCCCCGGCAGGCGGCAGTAGGCGTACTCGTCGGGGTTGCGCACGTCCACGAGGTACACCGGCTCACCGGCGTCCTGCATCCGCTTCAGCTCGGCGACCGTCAGTTGCGGGATCATCCACTCACTCCCCGGCGATGTCCGGCAGGCCCAGCTTCGTCAGGTACTCGCGCTCCTTCGCCCGCATCGCGGCGGCGCCGCGGTCGTCGGTGTCGGTGTACCCGCACAGGTGGAGGCACCCGTGGACGACGTAGAGCACCAACTCCGGGCCGACGGCGTGGCCGCGGTCGGCGGCGTACTCCGTCGCCACGCCGTAGCCGATGACCACGTCGCCCTCCAGCTTCTTCGCCCCGGCGGCGCTGTGCGGGAAGGTGAGCACGTCGGTCGGCTCGTCGTGGTTCAGGAACTGCTTGTTCAGCCGGTGGATGTGGGCGTCGTCCACGAACGCCAGCGTCACCGCGGCCTCGCGCACGCCCTCGCCCTCGAGCACGACGCGGGCGGCGTCCTTGAGGGCGGCGAAGTCGAGCGGGTACTCGTACGGGTTCGACACGCGGGCGCGGATCATGCGTCCCATTCTACGACCACCGGCCGGCCGCGCCCGTCGAAGCAGCTGGCGTTCACGAACGTGGTGCCGTCGATGTCGCTGCGCCCCGCGGCCTCGTGGATGTGGCCGAACACGTGAAGCCGCGGCCGTACCTCCATCACGCGGTCGAACAGGTCGCGGCAGCCGACCAGCTCACCGCGAATCGTGCGGTCCAGGATTCCCGCCGGCGGGCCGTGCGTGATGAGGATGTCGGTGCCGTCGGGAATCTTCGCCCACACGGCGGCGAGGGCGGGGCCGCGCTCCAGGTTGAACGCCCAGCCGCCGAACCACGGCTGCCACGGGCTGCCGTACACCGTCAGTCCGCCGACCGTGACCGCGGTGTCTTCGAGGTAGTGGGCGTGGGTGAGGAGCGCCCGTGCGGCCCGCGGCTGTTCCTGAAACGCGAAGTCGTGGTTGCCGCAGATGACGACCTTGTGCGGGTGCGGGAGTTCCCCGAGCCAGCGGTCGAAGTCGGCGACGGTGTCGAGTTCGCCGCGGCGGGTGATGTCGCCGGCGTGGACGAGGAGGTCGCCGTCGGGCACGGTCAGGTCGCGGTGCCCCCCGTGGGTGTCGCTGACGCAGACGATCCGCATGGGGGGTCAGTAGTCGAGGGTGAAGGTGAGCGACGGGCCGTCGAGGCGGAAGGCGCACAGCACGAGCAGGTCGCGGCCGATCAGAATGTCGCAGCCGAACGGGCCGAGCGGAACCTCCGTCAGCGGCAGGTCGGCCTTGTGGAAGTTGTCCGCGACACGCCCACTCGGGTGCGGGATGGTCAAGGAGGCGGCGTACTGGACCGCGTACCCGAGCCCGCCCGCGGCTGGCACGTTGATGTGAGTGAACCCGTAGTGGTCGAGCGGAAGCCGGGCGAGCACGTCCGGGTCGACGCACGTCACCTGTGCCCCGGTGTCGACGAGGGCGAGCACGTCGATCGGCTGCGGTATCGGGCTGCCGGCGGCCCGGAGGCGGCGGACTTCCTTCGCGCTCAGTCCGATCCAAACCCGGAGCGCTGCCCCGTCGGCCTCGTTCCACGACCCGCTCACGCCGGGCACGGGGCGGCCTCCGCGGCCGGGACGGTGCCGAACACCTCGGCGAGTGGGTCGAGCAGCTTCGCGTCGATCCGTTGAACCAGGAACGTGCCGGGCTCGAACTGGCCGAGCCCGTACTGAAGGCCGTCCCCGTAGGTGTCCCAGGTGCCGAACGTTTCGCTGCCGCGCACCACGACGTACCGGCCCTCGCCCCCGAGCTCCGCGAGCATCTCCGGGAGGGCGCGGTAGTACGTCCGCATCGGTTCCTCCATCCACGGGTGTCGCGCCAGCAGTTCGGGGATCGTCATTGTCGCTCCTCGGCAGTCCTTCCCATCCTACCCGCCGGGCCGGCCGCGCACCAGCCGCGCGAACGTGCGGTACGCCCGCCACAACCCCGCCACCGAGCCCACCGCGCCGGCCGCGCACCACAGCGCCACCGTCGCGTCGCCGGCGCCCGCCGCCTGCCACGCCTTCGCGCCCAGCGCGGCCGTCAGCCCGAGGCCCATCGGCGTCAGGAAGCCGACCAGGAACGACCCCACGAGCCACGACGGAAGCACCGTCCGCCGGTTCGCCGACGGCACGCCGCGCCACAGCCGCCGGGCCAGCCACGCCAGCGCGAACCCGACCACGCCGTGACCCGCGCCGATGCCGAGCAGCAGCCCCGCCAGCGGCCACTCGTTCCGCCACGCGAAGTGCGCCGCGGCCACGGGCGTGAGCAACCCGGCGAGCAGGAAGTACGCCGCGACCGGGGTGAGAGCCGCGGCGCCCAACAGGCGCGGCCAGCGGCCGACGTCGGCGAAGTAGTCGGTGCCGCGGGCGAGCTTGCCGAGGTTGCTCGGCTCGTCGGCGTCGGGGCGGTCGAAGGGGATGAGGTCGGAGTCCACGGCGTCACGGGGGGTCAGGCGGCGCGGCGCATCGGCAGCGGCTCCGCCGCCGCCTCCGGCCGCCGGGCGATCGCCGCCAGCCCCAGCGCCCACAGGCCGATCGTCGCGGCGGCGCCCAGCCCGCCCTCGCGGAGGCGGTCGAATACCGGGCCGGGGAACAGCGGCACCGCGGTGATGATAGCCCACGCCGCCAGCGCCGTCGTGGTGCGGGCGTCCGCCGTCAGTGCCCCCGGCCGCGCCGCCAGCCCGCGGAGCCACAGCCCGCACGCCAGCGGCAGCACGAAGGCGTAGTAGTGCATGTGCGACACCGGCGTCATCAACATCATCACCGCGCACAGGCCACCGAACAGCACCAGCTGGTCGGCCGGCGCCGGCCCCGCACGGCGGAACCCGACCCACGCCGTCACCAGCAGCATCGTGCCGCTCACGGCCAGGTGCGCCACTTTGGCCGCCCGGCCCGGCTGGTCCGGCCGCGCCGCCGGGTCGGGGTGCTGCCAGGCGTGGACCGCCGCCAGCACCGACTGGCTGTCCGTCGCCGCCGCCCCGTGCAGTTCCTTCGCCCGCGTCTGGTCGCCGTGCTCGTCGAACACCGGCCCCAGCACCACCCGCACGAGCTTCGCGTTCACGTCCACCGCGCCCGGCACGCCCCACACCGCCGCCGGCACGACGCCGATGAGCACCACCACCGCGGCCGCGGCGCCGACCAGCGCCCGCCAGTCGCGGCGGACCAGCGGGTACACCACCAGCAGCGTCGGGATGATCTTCAGGACCGCGGCCGCGGCCAGCCACGCGCCGCCGGCGTAGCGGCGGTTCCGCACCACGGCGGCGAACCCGGCCGCCCACAGCGCCACCACCATCGGGTTGACCTGCCCGCGGCCGAGGGTGTGACCCAGCCCGCCGAGGCACACGTACACCGGCACCAGCCGGGCGTACCACCACCGCCGCGAGCCACGCTCCAGTGTCGGCAGCACCACCCCGGCGAACGTGTGGACCGCGTAGCCGATCGCCAGCAGGCTCAGCGCGTACCACACGCCGACGGACACGGCGTAGGGCACGTACCCGGCTTGCGGCAGGAACTTGTACGGGTGGGCCAGCGGCACCATCGCCACGGCGAACGGCGGCGGGTAGGCGTAGTGCCAGCCGTTGTCGTCGGTCACGTCGTAAATGTCGAGGCCGGCGCGGACGGCCCAGCCGGCGCGGGCGAAGACGCCGAAGTCGGTCTTCGGCGTGGTCTGGAACGCCGAGCGGATTTCGGTGAGCACCCCGAACGCGACCAGCAGCAGCGCGAGCAGGGCGAGGCCGACGCGCTCCCAGGTCCGGAGGCGGTCGGAGGTGGGGGACGGTGTCATTCCGGGGTTATCGGCAATTCCGCCGGCGGACGCGAGCCCAGCTGTACTCGGTGGCACGAGTGTCGGGCGGGTTCCTTCATGGTGCGGCGCGTGCGCCCCCTAACTCGCACGATGTGAGCCCGATTCACGATGGCACATTGGAGCGACGCCGGCGGCGTGGAACGTTGCGGCGCCGTGGGTTACGACGAACGGGGGTGCGGCGCCGTCCCACGACCATACGGCGGCGGTCAACCCGGCGCGCGAGCGGAAGTTGTGGCGACTGCTCGACGCGATCCGCTGGGAGACGTAAGTGGCGGTGCCGTTCGCGGCTCCAAGGTGGCCAACGCTCCGGCCGGTTGCGTCACATCCACGAAGTCGCTGCGACCAACCCGACGTACCCGAGGACCCCCGCGGCCACCACCCCGCCGCCCGCGGCGGCACCGGTGGCCGGCCCACGACGGCGCCCGACCACGAGGCCCACGCCGAGTGCCAGGGCGGTCACGACCGCAGCGAGGATGACTGTGATGCCCACCGACCGCCCTCCGGTGATCAAGTAATCACAGGCTAACTCGCTCGCCCTCGCCGGGGAATACCTTCGCCGGGCCGCCACGGTATTGGTCCGAGTCGGCGAGGCATCCCTACGCCGCCGGCTTCACCCCCAGCCGCCGTAGCACCGACCGCGCCGCGGCCCAGCCGCACATCCCGTGAACGCCGCCGCCGGGCGGCGTCGACGACGAGCACAGCCACAGCCGCGAGTTCGCCGTCCGGTACGGGTCGAACTTCGCCACCGGCCGCGTGAACAGCTGCCACAGGTCCGTCACGCCGCCGCTGATGTCGCCGCCCACGTAGTTCGGGTTGTACGCCTCCATCGCCGCCGCCGTCGTCACGTGCCGGCCGAGCACCACGTCGCGGAAGCCCGGGGCGAAGCGCTCCATTTGCGCCTCGATGCGGCCCAGCATGTCCTCCCCGCCGCCCGGCGGGACGTGGCAGTAGCCCCAGCCGACGTGTTTCCCCGCCGGCGCCCGCGACGGGTCGATCACGCCCGGCTGCACGAACAGCACGAACGGCTTCTCCGCGTGCCGGCCCTCGAACCCGGCGCGCTCCGCGGCGGCGACCTCGTCCAGCGTGCCGCCGACGTGGACGGTGCCGGCCCCGCGCACGTCCACCGCCGCCCACGGCACCGGGGCCGACAGCGCCCAGTCCACCTTGAACACGCCGGGGCCGTGCCGGTACTTCCGCAGCCGCCGCGCGTACCCGGCCGGCAAAGCGTCGCCGGCGATCGCCAGAAGTTGCCGCGGCGACGTGTCGAACAGCACCGCCTTCGCCGGCGGCAGGTCGGCCAGCGACTTCACCCAGCGGCCCGTTTCGATCTCGCCGCCGAGTGAGCGGAAGTAGCCGGCGAGGGCGTCGGTCAGCGCCTGCGCGCCGCCGCGTGCGACCGGCCAGCCGTGGGCGTGGCCGGCCAGGCCGAGCATGAGCGCCACCGCCCCGCCGGGCCGCGACTCCAGCGGCAGGATCGCGTGCGCCGCCACCCCCGCCCACAGCGCACGGGCTTCCCGCGTGCGGAAGTACGCCTCCGCGAAGCCGCGACCCGAGCGCAACCCGGGGAGGCCGAACCGCAGCGCGGCCAGCGGGTGCCGCGGGATCGTGAACGGCGGCCCCAGCAGGTCGGCGAACAGCCCGTCGGCGGCGCGGACGAGCGGCGCGATCAGCCGGCGGTAGGCGTCCGCGTCTTCTCCCAGACCCGCGGCGGTGTCCTCGACCGAGCGGCGGAACACGGCCGCGGTGCCGCCGTCGAGCGGGTGGGCGAACGGCAGCGGCGGGTGGAGCCATTCCAGGCCGAAGCGGTCGAGCGGCAGCGTGCGCAGGTACGGACTCGCGGCGGCCATCGGGTACACCGCCGAGCACACGTCGTGGGTGAAGCCCGGCAGCGTCAGCGCCGCCGACCGCGCCCCGCCGCCGATCGTGTCGGCCCCTTCCACGACCAGCACCGACAGGCCGGCGCGGGCCAGCTCGATGGCGGCCGCGAGGCCGTTGGGCCCGCTGCCGACGATGACCGCGTCGCGTTCCGGCATGTCGCCCCCGGCACAGCCTTTGCCCTGGGTGGGTGGTCGCACCCCCACGGAGATGCTGTATGGCCGCCGACCCGAACCCGCCCGCGAAGAACGAACCGGCCCCGGACGTGAAGTTGCAACCGGCGGAGCACGAGCAGGAGACCACTCCCGCCCAGGAGCGCGGCGAGCGGTACGATCAGGCCAAGGCCGTGGCCCGCGGCGGCAAGGACGCCGGCCATGTGCCGGGGGCCGAGCCGGCGTGACCGCCGCCCCAGGCATTCGAGCCGGCGTCCGATGGCGAGCGAATCGACTCGTCCCCGCTGAACCGCTCACCTCGTCCGACGACCGTCCCGCCCGGCGGTCGGCCGGAACCACCTACGCGGTGGCAACTTGGGACCGACTGCCGGTATGCAATCGTCGCTCGAGCGGCGATCTGTTTTAGGCCACGTCGTCGGCCGCAAAGCGGGGTAGCCGTCCGCCGGACACCATGACACCGGCACGACCACACGGACGCCCCCGCTGCCAAATCCTGTTCTACGGTACAGCCGCACCACCCGCGCAACCGGTCCGGTCGCCACGACCCGACAGCGGAGGTCCGTCCGTGCCCGACGCCCGCACCCATAGCCTACACCCTCCCGAACCCGACCCCACCTGCGTCATCGCGGGCGGGACCGCGGTCAGCACGCCGCTGCCGCCGTCGGCCGCCGACGCGGCCCCCGGGTACGTGGTGATCCACGAGATCGCTCGCGGCGGCATGGGGCGCGTCGTCGCCGCCCGCGACCCGAAGCTGAACCGCGAAGTGGCCATCAAGTTCCTCCTCCCCACGTCCGACCCGACGGCCGCCGACCGGTTCGCCCGCGAGGCGGAGATCACGGCCCGGCTGCCGCACCCGGGCGTGCCGCCGGTCCACGCCCTGGGCCGCACCCCGGCCGGGCAGCCGTTCCTGGTGATGAAGCTGGTCCGCGGCCGCACCCTGGCCGCGCTACTCGGCGACCGGCCTGACCCGCGGCACGCACTGGGGCGGTTCGTCGGCGTGTTCGAGCAACTGTGCCAGGCCGTCGGGTACGCCCACAGCCAGGGGATCATCCACCGCGACCTGAAGCCGGCGAACGTCATGGTCGGGGCGTTCGGCGAGGTGCAGGTCATGGACTGGGGGCTCGCGGCGGACGGTGCGGAGTGCGGCGTGCGGCGCGCGGCGGCCAGGCCCGAGTCGCGGCCGGCGCCTCCGGACTCCGCGCCCACCTCAACGCACTCCGCACTCACGCTGGCCGGGACGGTCCTCGGCACGCCCGGGTACATGGCGCCGGAGCAGGCCCGCGGCGAGGCCATCGACGCGCGGGCCGACGTGTTCGCGCTCGGCGGCGTGCTGGCGCTCGTCCTCACCGGCCGGCAACCGGTCCCCGACGACTGGACGGCGGGCAGCGCGGCCGAGGACGGCATCGAGGCGGCGGCGGCGCTGCGCGCGGACCTGCCGCACGCCGGCGCCGACCCCGAGTTAACGCGGCTCGCCTACGCCTGCCTGAGCCCGTACCCGGACGACCGCCCGGCCGACGGGAAGGCCGTGGCCGAGGCCGTCGCCGCGTACCGGGCCCGCGCCGAGGACCGCGCCCGCCGGGCCGAGTCGGACCGCGCCGCGGCGGAGGCGCGCGTCGCCGCCGAGGCCCGCGCGTCCGCGGCCCGCGCCGCCGCCGACGGCCGCACGCGCCGCGCCCACGCCGGGCTGTGGGCGGCGTTCGTCGTGATGGGCGCGGCCGCCGGCCTGGCCGGGTGGTGGCACGACCGGGTGGAGCGCGAGCGCCAGCAGGAGGCCGGTCACGCCGCGGCGGCGCAGGCCCGGCTGCAGCTGGAGCGCGACCTGGCCCACGAGCGGGCCGACGGCGAGTCGAGCTCGACCCGCGCCAACGCCGCCCAGCACCTGGCGCTGGCCGCCGACCTCCGCGACCGCTTCCGGTTCGACGACGCCGACCGGGCCGTGGCGCTGGCCGCCGCGCTGGCGGCGCGCGTCGAGGCGGACGACCTGGTGCGCCGCGCGGCCGAGGCGAAGGCGCAGCTGGACACCGTGCGGGCGCTCGACGCGGCCCGGACCAGGCAGCTGGTGTGGGTGCAGCAGCAGGGGAGCCTCGGCCGGTACGCCGACGCCTCGGGCGACTTCCGCGCCGCGTTCGCCGCCGCCGGCCTCGACTTCGCCGCCGAGGAAATCGACGCCCTGGTCGGCAAGGTGACGGCGTCGCCGATCAGGACGCAACTGGTGGCCGCGCTCGACGACTGGACGGCGGCCGAGGACGACCGGCGGCTGGCGGCGCGGGCGCTGGAGGTGACCCGGCTGGCCGACCCCGGCCCGTGGACCGACCGGCTCCGCGACCCGGAGGTGCGGGCCGACCCCGGTCGGCTCGCGGACCTCGCCGCGGCGGCCGAGCCGGCCGAGCTCACGTCCGCCGCGCTGGTGGCGCTGGCCCGCGTGATGATGGCCGCGCGGCTGGACCCGGCGCCGGTGCTGCTGCGGGCACACGCCGCCCACCCGGCCGACTACCGCATCGCCTTCCACCTCGGCGACCTGTCCGTCCACCGCGACGCGGCCCGCGCCGCCGGGTTCTACCGCACCGCCCGCGCCATGCGGCCGGACAACTTCGCCGCCAACGTCAACCTCGGGGTGGCGCTGATGAAGGCCGGCGACCCGGCCGGGGCGCGCGACGCCTACCTGCTCGCCGCCCGGATCGACCCCGACAGCCCGCTGGCGGCGTACAACCTCGGCCGCGCCCTCGCCGCCACCGGCGACCTGCTCGGCGCCGCCGCGTCGCTGCTGAAGGCGACCCGCGGCTTCCCCGGGTACGTGGACGCGCAACTGGAACTGGCCCGGGTGCTGGACGAGGCCGGCGACCTGCCGGCGGCGGTCGAGGCGGCGTGGGCCGCGACGCGGGCCGACCCCGCCGACAAGCGGGTGTGGGACCGGCTGGCCGTGCTGGCGGCCCGGACGGACCGGCCGCACCAGCACATCGACGGCCTGCGGGAGGTCGTCGGGAAGTCGCAGGACCAGGCCGTCTTCCACACGCACCTGGGCGGGGCGCTGGTGGACGCCGGCCGGCCGGACGAGGGGATCGCGGCGCTGCGGCGGGCGGTCGAACTGGCCCCGGGGCACTCGCCGGCGTACCAGTTCCTGGGCGTGGCCTATTCCCACAAGGGCGACACGGCCGAGGCCATAAGCTGGCACCGCAAGGCGGTCGACATCGACCCGACCAGCTCGTGGGCGCAGACCCGGCTCGGCGGCGCGCTGGTGAACGCCGGCCGCGAGGACGACGGCATCGCCGCCCTCGACGCCGCCGCCCGGCTCGACCCGACGAACGCCACCGCGTTCGAGTTCCTGGGCGTCGCCCGCAACCGGAAGCGCGAGTACACCGCGGCCGCGGTCGCGTTCCGCCGGGCGGCCGAGCTGGAGCCGACGATCCCGCGGGTACACTACCAGTTCGGCACGGCGCTGCTGAACGCCGGCGACGCGGCCGGGGCGGTGGAGCCGCTCCGCGAGGCGACGCGCCGCGAACCGGGCGTGCCGCAGCCGTGGACGAACCTGGGCAGCGCCCTGATGCGGGTCGGCCGCACGGCCGACGCCGCGGCGGCCTTCCGCGAGGCGCTGCGGGTGCGGCCCGGCTTCCCGCCGGCGGCCGCCGGCCTCGCCGAGGTGGAGCGGCTGACGGCGGAGTGACGGCGGTTCGTGCTGGCGGGCGCCCGTCCGCGGTCGTACAGTGGCGGGGAACCCCTCCCGGAGGCCTCCCCCCATGCGCCACCTCCTCCCCGCGCTCGCGGTCGCCCTCGGCGCCGCCGTCGGCGTCGGCGGCCCGCTCGCCCTCGGCCAGGACAAGACGCCCGCCGCCGCGGGCGCCAAGATCAGCTGGAAGAAGACCGTTCTCGACACCAAGTTCCGCTCCGAGGGCGTGGCCGTCGCCGACGTCAACAAGGACGGCAAGGTCGACGTGCTCAACGGCGAGTACTGGTACGAGGCGCCGAACTGGACGCCGCACGAGCTCCAGCCGTTCAAGGACCACGGCGACGGCCTGCGGAACTACAGCCGCGTCTTCGCCTGCTGGGCCGAGGACGTCAACAAGGACACCTTCCCCGACCTCATCGTCATCGACTTCCCCGGCGCCCCCTGCTACTGGATGGAGAACCCGAAGGGGAAGGCCGGCCACTGGGCGAAGCACACCATCTGGCACTCGGCGTGTAACGAGACGCCGCTGTACACCGACCTGCTCGGCACCGGCAAGCGCGTCCTCGTGATGGGCTCCCAGCCGCCGGGCAAGGGGAACGAGGGCCAGATGGCCTACTTCACCCCGGACGAGAAGGACCCCGCCGCGAAGTGGGTGATGCACCCGATCAGCCCGCCGAGCACGCCGGCGGAGGTGAAGGACGGCAAGGCCGTCCCCGGCACCGGCAAGGAGATCCCCGGCACGCAGCGGTTCAGCCACGGGCTCGGCGTCGGCGACGTGAACGGCGACAAGCGGAAGGACGTGATCTGCACCGCCGGGTGGTGGGAGCAGCCGGAGAAGGCCGACGGCAAGACGCCGTGGGTGTTCCACCCGGCGGCCCTCGGGAACGCCGCCGCCGACATGTACGTCTGGGACATGGACGGCGACGGCAAGGCCGACGTGCTCAGCAGCTCGGCGCACCAGTTCGGCATCTGGTGGCACAAGCAGCGGCCGGCGGCGTCGCCCGGCGCTCACCCGGCGTTCCAGACGATGGTGCTCTTCCCGCGGCTCGTCAGCGAGACGCACGCGGCGCACTTCGTGGACATCGACGGCGACGGCCTCCCCGACTTCGTGACCGGCAAGCGGTGGTGGAGCCACGGCATGGCCGAGCCGGGGTCGGACGGGCCGGCGGCCATCTACTGGCTGAAGAACGCCCGCGGCCCGGACGGCATGACCACGTTCACCCCGATGACGATCGACGAGGACAGCGGCATCGGCACCCAGTTCGAGGTCGCCGACATCAACGGCGACGGGCTGCTGGACATCATCTCGTCGAACAAGAAGGGCGTGCGCGTCATCGTGCAGGTGCGGCGGTAGCTGCCCCGGCGAGCCGGGGGCGTCAGCCCCCGGCTTCTCGTGGCGCGTGGTTCAAGCATCCGGGGGCAGTCGCCCCCGGCTCACCATTTGGGGAGTCGCCCGTGCCCCGCATCGCCCCCGACGAAGGCCGCACCGGGTACGACCTCATCGGCTTCGACGCCGGCGGGGACGAGCGCCGCGACGACCCCAGCGGCGTCATGTCCGACCTCACCCTCCGCACCCTGGCCGACGACGCCACCGGCATCACCGACGTGTTCGTCGTCAGCCACGGGTGGATGGGCGACCTGCCCGCCTCGAAGGCGCAGTACGACGCCTGGCTGACCGCGATGGGCAGCTGCGGCGCCGACCTGGCCCGCGCCGCGCAGCAGCGGCCCGGCTTCAAGCCGCACGTCGTCGGCATCCACTGGCCGAGCCTGCCGTGGGGCGACGAGTCGTTCGGCGGCGGCGGGTCGTTCGCCGTCCCGGTGGACGGCCCCGCCGACCCCGTGGCGGCGCTCGTGGACGACTACGCCAGCCGCATCGTGGACACGCCGAAGGCCCGCGAGGCGCTGCAGCGCATCGTCTCGGCCGCAGTCGAGGACGTGGACCCGGACCAGCTCTCGCCCGAGGTGGTGCAGGCGTACCGCGAGCTGAACTGGGAGGCCGACCTGGGCGCCGCCGGCGCCACGCCCGCGGCCGACCGCAGCGGCTTCGACCCGCAGGGCATCTACGAGTCGCTGAAGGAGGACGCGCCGAGTTTCGGCCTGTTCGGCGGCGGCGGCGTGCTCGGCGTGCTGCGGACGCTGTCGTTCTGGCGGATGAAGGACCGCGCCCGCGCGTTCGGCGAGGCGGCCGGGTCGAAGCTGCTGGCGAAGATGATGCAGGCGGCGCCGCGGCACCTGCGCTTCCACCTCGTCGGCCACAGCTTCGGGTGCATCGTGATGGCGGCGACGCTCGGCGGGCCGCGCGGCCGCGGCCGGGTGGCGCAGCCGGTGGAGTCGCTGTCGCTGCTGCAAGGGGCGCTGTCGCTGTGGTCGTTCTGCGACGACATCCCCGGCGTGCCCGGCCAGCGCGGCTACTTCCGCCAGGTGATCGCCGACGGCCGGGTGCGCGGGCCGATCGTCTCGACCCAGTCGGCGTTCGACACGGCGACCGGGAAGTGGTACCCGCTGGGCGCCGGGGTGGCGCGGCAGGTGGCGTTCGCGGCGCCGGGCGAGCTGCCGAAGTACGGCGCGATCGGCACCCACGGCGTCCGCGGCCCCGGGGTGACGGCGACCGACCTGTCGCTCGTGAAGCCCGACCGCGACTACGCCTTCGCCCCGGGCGGCGTGTACAACCTGGAGGGCAGCGAGGTCATCTGCAACGGCTCCGGCGTGTCCGGTGCGCACAGCGACATCTGCCACCCCGAGGTGGCGCACGCGGTGTGGCAGGCGGCGCTGACGACCGTGTGAACGACCCGCGCTGCCGGCGCTTCACTCGCGCCCGCAGCTGAGGCACGCCCCTGGTATTCGCAATTCGCCGCGTGAACCTGCGCAAACTCTGCCGGTGATTCCGGCCCCCGCTCGCGCCCGGTGCCGTCCGCACAGCCCGTCTCGCGTGGTTGCCCACGTCTGCCGCCGATAACCCCTTCAGCCCGACCAACCCACCCCGGCGGCGCCCCAGGAACATCCCATGCGCCACGTCCTCCCACGCCTTCGCGCCGCCGTCGCCGGCGTCGCCCTCGCCGCCGGCCCCGCCGCGGCGCAACCGCCCGCCGAACTGCCGCCGGTGGTCACGCTCCCCGAGGTGCCGCAGGTCTGCGAGGAGGAAGCCGCCCCGAAAGGCGCCCCACCGGCTGCGGGTACGGCCACGCTCGCGGCGCCCGCCCCGGCCCCGGCGCCGGCCGGCCCGAAGTGGGTGACGCCGGCGCCGCGGTCGGGCTCGTTCATCGTCCCGCCGGTCGGCTGCGGCTACTACTCGGCCCTCGACCAGCTCCGCGGCGAGACCCGCCAGGCGCCGCCGAAGTACCCGTACCCGCGGTTCGGGCTCATGCAGCAGCCCAACTTCGACATCAACTGGTCGTACCTGAAGAACCCCCAGAACGCCGAGCACGACTACGCCGACCCGCTGAAGTGGATGCACGTTTGCGACGGCGTCACGCTCACCCTCGGCGGCGACGTGCGGTACCGGCTGATGCAGGAGGTGAACAGCAACAACCGCCTCGCCGGCCAGGTGGACAACTACGACCTGTACCGCAACCGCACCTACGCCGACCTGTGGGTGGACGACTGGCTGCGCGTCTACGGCGAGTTCCTGTACGCCGACTACACCCGCCGCAGCTTCACCCCGCTGGCGACGGACGCGGACCGCGGCGACATCCTCAACCTGTTCGTGGACGCGCGGGTGGCCCAGTTCGGCGAGAAGGACAACCCGGTGTACGTCCGCGCCGGGCGGCAGGAGCTCATCTACGGCTCGCAGCGGCTCGTCAGCCCGCTGGAGTGGGTGAACACCCGGCGCACCTTCCAGGGCGTCAAGGCGTTCACCCGCACCGACAAGTGGGACTTCGACCTGTTCGTGGTGCAGCCGGTGGTGCCGAACGCCGGCCGGTTCGACTCGGTGGACAACAACCAGGTGTTCAGCGGGGCGTTCTTCACGTACCGCCCGGCCGCGGGCATCAACCTCGACCTGTACTACCTGAACCTCGACAACACGAACCCGACCGCCCGCGGCCAGTACGGCGCCGTCGGCGGGCAGAACGTGAACACGATGGGCACGCGGTTGGTGGGGGCGAAGAACAACTGGTTGTGGGACGCCGAGGGGGCGTTCCAGTTCGGCAGCTACGCGAACCAGGCGATCATCGCCCGGTCGGCGTCGGTGAGCGGCGGGTACCACTTCAAGGACGCGCTGTGGGAGCCGCAGGTGTGGGTCGGCTACGACTACGCCAGCGGCGACCCGGACCCGCAGGCAAGTGGCACCCGGCGGACGTTCAACCAGCTGTTCCCGTTCGGCCACTACTACTTCGGCTTCACCGACGTGGTGGGCCGGCAGAACATCAACGACGTGTTCGCGCAGGCCGTGCTGTACCCGGAGAAGTGGCTGACGTGCATCGCCCAGTTCCACGTCCTGCGGCTCGACTCGGACCGCGACGCCCTGTACGCGGCGAACGGCACGGTGCTGCGGCAGGACCGCACCGGCCGGGCCGGCAACGACGTGGGGAACGCGATCGACCTGCGGGTGAACGCCCACCTGACGCATCACTCGGACGTGCTGGTGGGGTACTCGCGCCTGTTCGCCGGCGACTTCATCCGCAACACGGCCGGCACCGGCGCCGCGGGCGCGGCGAGGAGCGCGGACCCGGAGTTGTTCTACTTGCAGTACAGCTACAAGTGGTGAGGGTTCCGCCGCTTGCGGCGGTGCGCCGCGGCGCACCACCGCAAGCGGCATCAGCGGAGCGCCCCGCTCAGCTCGCGGACCAGCGCCCGCACGTCGGCCAGCGCCTTCGCCCGGTCGCCGGCGGCCGCCTCCAGCTTCTTCACCAGCGCGCTGCCGACGATCACCCCGTCGGCCACGTCCTTCAGCTCGCGGACGTGCTCCGGCCGGCTCACCCCGAACCCGACGCACAGCGGCAGGTCGGTCATCGTCCGCAGCCGGGCGAGCATGTCGCCGATCTGCACCGGCAGCCGGTCGCGCGCCCCGGTGATGCCGACCACGCTCACCACGTACACGAACCCGCCGCACGCCTTCACCACCTTCTCGGCCCGCGCCGGCGAGGTGGTCGGCGTCACCAGCAGGATCAGCTTGAAGTCGCGGTCGGCGGCGCGCTTCGACAGTTCCTCGGCCTCCTCGACGGGCAGGTCCGGCACGACGGCGCCGCTGAGGCCGGCCGCGAGGGCGGCGGTCATGAAGGCGTCCGGGCCGCGCTTGTAGACGAGCGAGTACGACGCCATCGCCACCATCGGCATCGTCCAGCCGGGCCGGGCGGCGACGGCGGCGGTGGCGGCGAACACGTCGGCGAGCTTCAGGCCGGGGGTGAGGGCGCGGGTGTACGACGCCTGGATGACCGGCCCGTCGGCGATGGGGTCGGAGAACGGGATGCCGATTTCGGCGAGGTCGGCGCCGCTCTCGGCCACGGCCGGCAGCAGGTCGCGGGTGAAGGCGAGGTCGGGGTCGCCGGCGGTGACGAACGGCATGAACGCCCGCCGGTTCTCGGCCCGGAGGCGGCGGAAGAGCGCATCGATCGGATTCATGGGGGTGGTTTTATCGGTTCCCGCCGGTTGCGGCGTTGCGCCGGGCGGGTCACAGGTACTTCATGCACACCACGCCCGCCACCACGAGCAGCGCCCCGAGCACCCGACCGGGCGTGAGCACCTGTTCCGGCAGCCCCAGCAGGGCGAAGTGGTCCAGCAGCAGCGAGCACAGCAGTTGCCCCGCCACCACCGACGCGATGAACAGCGCCGCGCCCAGTTCCGACACCAGCGTGGCGCCAGCCAGTACGATCAGGGCCCCGAGCGGGCCGCCGATCCAGTTCCACCACGGCGCCTGCCGGAGCGCCTCGGCCGACGGCGCCGTCGGGCGGAGCAGCAGCATCGCGGCGGCGGCCGTGAGGATGGTGCCGCAGATCGAGAAGAACGCGGCGAACAACGGGCTGTCGATGTTCCGGCTGAAGTTGCCGTTGGCCGACGCCTGGAGGGCGATGCACGCCCCGGCCCCGGCGGCCAGCAGCACGAACACGGCGGCGTGACTCATGGGGGGATTGTAAGGGCCGGCCGCATTCGTGGCGGGCGATGTGAAGCCGGCGTGAGAATCGGTCGCCGGTGAAACCCGCCCGCCGTTTTGGAGTTAAATAAGGCAATCGAGCCCTGCCCACCGCCGGGGGAAGCCGTGATCCGTGCCGCCAAGGTCGCCGCCCTGTTCGCCGCCGCCGTCGGGCTGGTCGGCGTCGCCGGCGGGCAGCCCGAGCCGAACCCGCTCCTGAAGCTCGCCAAGGCCGCGAAGGACGGCAAGCTGTCGCAGGACGACTTCCTCAAGGCCTTCGCCAAGAGCCCGAAGGGGAAGGAGAACCCCGCCGTCGGCAAGGCCGTGTTCTCCAGGCTCGACGCCAACATGGACGGCTTCCTGACCGCCGACGAGCTCAAGGTGCTCGGCGACAAGAAGGGCGGGAAGCTGGAGAAGGCACCGGGGAAGGCGCCGCCCGCCGGGTCCGGCTTCAACGACGCCCCGACCGCCGAGCAGCTGGCGTTCTTCGAGAAGAAGGTGCGGCCGGCCCTCGTCGAGCACTGCTACAAGTGCCACTCCGAAACGGCCGAAAAGCTCCGCGGCGGCCTCGCCCTCGACACCCGCGCCGGCACCCGCGCCGGCGGCGACACCGGCCCCGCCGTCGTGCCCGGCAGCCCCGAGCGCAGCCTGCTCGTGAGGGCGATTCGCTCGACGGACCAGGCCACGGCGATGCCGCCGAAGGGGAAGCTCCCGGAGAGCGTGATCGCCGACCTGGAGGCGTGGGTGAAGATGGGCGCCCCCGACCCGCGCGACGGGCAGAAGGTGGCGCGCCAGGAAATCGACGTGGTGAAGGGCCGGCAGTTCTGGTCGTTCCAGCCGCCGAAGATGCACCTCGCCCCGCTCGTGAAGGACGCCGCGTGGCCGCGCACGGACGTGGACCGCTTCCTCCTCGCCGCGCTCGAGGCGAAGGGCTTGCACCCCGTCGGCGACGCCGACCGCCGCACCCTCATCCGCCGCGTCTACCTCGACCTGACCGGCCTCCCGCCGACGGCCGAGGAAGTGGAAGCGTTCGCCTCCGACACCGACGCGAAGCCGTTCGTGAAGGTCGTTGACCACTTGCTGGCGTCGCCGCGGTTCGGCGAGCGGTGGGGCCGCCACTGGCTGGACGTGGCCCGCTACGCCGAGACGAGCGGCAAGACGGCGAACTTCAACTTCCCGCACGCGTGGCGGTACCGCGACTACGTCATCGCCGCGCTCAACGCCGACAAGCCGTACGACGTGTTCGTGAAGGAGCAGATCGCCGGCGACCTGATGCCGAGCGCCGACCCGAAGGTGCAGGCCGAGCGGCTGATCGCCACCGGGTTCCTGGCCATCGGCCCGAAGGCCCTCAACGAGCGGAACGGCCTCCAGTACGAACTGGACGTGGCCGACGAGCAGATCGACGTGACCACGCAGGCGTTCCTCGGCATCACCGCGGCGTGCGCCCGCTGCCACGACCACAAGTTCGACCCCATCCCGCAGCGCGACTACTACGCCCTCGCCGGCATCTTCCGCAGCACCGAGACGTGCTACGGCACCGTGCGGTTCGTGCAGAGCCAGCGGCCCAGCGCGCTGCTGGAGCTGCCGAAGGGGTGCGGCCTGCCCGCGGCCGTGGAGCCGCTCAGCGCCGCCGGCCGCGCCGCGACGGAGAAGACGATCGCCGACTTCACCCAGCGCATGAAGGACACGAAGGAGCCGATCAACAACATCTTCAACGCCGCGCAGGTCGCGCTGAACAAGTCGAAGCTCGACTCGTTCGACGCCGACGGCGCCCCGAAACTGCTGGCGATGGGCGCCCGCGAGAAGCCCGCCGGCTTCGGCGGCGGGTTCGGGCCGGGCGGCTTCGGCCCGCAGCCGAAGGGGATGAAGGGCGGGTTCGGGCCGGGCCTGTTCGGCAGCCGCACCGTGGCCGACAGCCCGCTGTACATCCGCGGCGAGGTGGACAAGCCGGGCGAGGTGGTGCCGCGCGGCTTCCTCCAGGTGCTGACGCCGAGCCCGAAGCCGATCCGCGCCGGCAGCGGCCGCAAGGAACTGGCCGAGTGGGTGGCCTCGAAGGACAACCCGCTGACGGCGCGCGTGATGGTGAACCGCGTGTGGCTGAACCTGTTCGGCCAGGGGCTCGTGCCGACGCCCGACAACTTCGGCGTCGCCGGCCGCGCGCCCACGAACCCGGCGCTGCTGGACACGCTCGCGGTGTCGTTCATGGACGACGGCTGGAGCGTGAAGCGGCTCATCCGCCGCATCGTGCTGAGCCGCGCCTACCAGCTCGACAGCCGCACGGATGCGAAGAACGCCGAGGCCGACCCGGACAACGCGCTGGTGTGGCGGATGAGCCCGCGGCGGCTGGACGCCGAGGCGCTGCGCGACTCGATGCTCGCCGCGAGCGGGCTGCTGAACCTGACGCCGCCGGTCGGTTCCGCGGTGGCACAGGCGGGCGAGGGGCCGTCGAACCGCCCGCGGCTCGGCGGCCTGGGCGCCGGCCCGGGGCCGAACGACCCGCGCGACAACCGCCGCTCCGTGTACCTGCCGGTGGTCCGCGACAACCTGCCGGAGGCGCTCGAGCTGTTCGACGGCGCCGACCCGAGCCTGGTGGTGTCGGAGCGGCCGACGACGACGGTGCCGGCGCAGGGTCTGTTCATGCTGAACAGCCCGTTCGCACTGCGGGTCGCCGACGCCGCCGCCGAGCGCGTGCTGAAGGGCACCACGGCCGACAGCGAGCGCGTGCGGGCGGCGTACCAGATCGCCTACTCGCGCACGCCGACGGACGCCGAGCTGACGACGGCGACGCGGTTCGTGGAGCAGTACCGCAGCGGCGGCCGCGGGCCGCGCGGCGAGCGCGAGACGTGGTCGGCGCTGATGCAGGCGCTGCTGGCAAGCGCCGAGTTCCAGTACCGCAAGTGACGCGACCGCTTGCGGCTTCGCGCTGCCCAACGCGAAGCCGCAAGCGGCAACGTAACCAGCACACCCCTAACCCGGACCGCACCCATGCTCTCACGCCGTCACCTGTTGCAGACCACGGCCTCCGGGTTCGGCTACCTCGCGTTCTCGGCACTGGCCCAGGCCCAGGAGCGCGCCGCCGACGCCAACCCCCTCGCGCCGAAGCGGCCGCACTTCGCCCCAAAGGCGAAGCGCGTCATCTTCCTGTGCATGGACGGCGGCCCGAGCCACGTCGACACGTTCGACTACAAGCCGAAGCTCATCGCCGACAACGGCAAGCCCTCGAACCGCGGCCGGTTCGGCGGCGCCACCCTCCTCGGCCCCACGGCGGCGTTCCGGCAGCGCGGCCAGAGCGGCCAGTGGATCAGCGACCTGTTCCCCGAGCTGGCCAACCGCGCCGACGACCTGTGCCTGCTCAACGGCATGCACACCGACCTGCCGGCACACCCGCAGGCGTTCCTGCAAATGCACTGCGGCATCTTCCAGTTCCCGCGGCCGAGCCTCGGCGCGTGGGTCCTCTACGGCCTCGGCACCGAGAACGCCAACCTCCCCGGGTTCGTCAGCATCTCGCCGCCGAGCAACAACAGCGGCCCCGCCAACTACGGCAGCTCGTTCCTCCCGGCGGCGTTCCAGGGCACCCGCGTCGATCGCTCGGGCCAGATCGCCAACCTCGCCAACCCGCGCCGCTCCGTCACCGCGCAGCGGCAGCAGCTCGACTTCCTCCAGCAGTTGAACCGCTCCGAGGCGGAGCGCGGCGGCGACGCGGCCGCGATCGACGGCCTCATCGGCTCCTACGAGCTGGCGTTCCGCATGCAGGCCGAGATGCCGAAGGTGATGGACCTGACCCAGGAAACGCGCGAGACGCAGGCGCTGTACGGCATCGGCGGCGGTCGCGGCGGCGGGGGCGGGTTCGGCGGCGGCTTCGGCCCCGGCGGCGGCGACAGCTTCGGCCGGGCCTGCCTGTCGGCGCGGCGCCTCGTCGAGGCGGGGGTGCGGTTCGTCGAGGTGAACCTCGGCGGCTGGGACCACCACCAGAACCTGAAGGAGTCGCTGGAGCGGAACTGCGCCGCCGTGGACAAGCCGGCCGCGGCGCTGCTGACCGACCTGAAGCGCCGCGGCCTGCTGGACGACACGCTGGTGATCTGGGGCGGCGAGTTCGGCCGCACGCCGGCGGCGCAGGGCGCCAACGGCCGCGACCACAACAACAAGGGCTACAGCATGTGGATGGCCGGCGGCGGCGTGAAGGGCGGGCTGCGGCACGGCGCCACCGACGACTACGGCTTCGAGGCGGTGACGGGCAAGGTCCACGTCCACGACTGGCACGCGACGATCCTGCACCTGCTGGGCCTCGACCACGAGAAGCTGACGTTCCGCCACGCCGGCCGCGACATGCGGCTGACCGACGTGAAGGGCACCGTGGTGCGCGAGGTGCTGGCCTGATTGTTCCGCCGCTTGCGGCGTAGCGCCGTGTCGCTACGCCGCGAGCGGCGGCGTCCTGAAACCCCTCCCCTCTCCCCCAGGTACAATAGCCGCCCACGAACCACGGAACCGGTCCATGCGCGTTGCCGCACTGCTGCTCACGGTCGCCCTCGTCACCGCAGTCCCGGCCGACGAGCCGCGGCGCAACCCGTTCCGCGACGGCACCGGCAAGGGCGGCGTCGACCCCACCGCGAAACCCGTCACGCCGCGCCCCACACCCACGCCGTCGCCCGCACCCGCACCGTCCGCCCCCGACCTGAAGACCGCCCCGAAGGTGCGCCGCGCCGTCGACCACCGCGTCGGCGTTCTCGTCGCCGACGCGCCGTTCACCGACCGCGCCGGCAAGACGGGCAAGCTCTCGGACTTTCGCGACAAGGCGTACCTCGTCGTGGCCATGACCGACCCCGGCTGCCCGCTGTGCCAGAAGTTCGCCCCCGCCCTCGCCCGGCTGGAGAAGGAGTACGCGGCGAAGAACGTCGCCTTCCTGTTCGTGAACCCGCTGGCGGACGAGAAGTTCGCCGCCGCCGTCGGCGCCACCAGCACCACGGAAGTGGTCGTGCTCGACCCGGCCCGCACGGTCGTGTACCGCGGCGCCGTGAGCGACCAGTACGGCCTCGGCTACAGCCTCGACGCGCCGCGCTACAACTACCTCGCCGCCGCCCTCGACCACCTCCTCGCCGGCCGCGTGCCGAAGGTCGCCGCCACCACCGCCCCCGGCTGCGAAATTTCGCCCCCGGCCGCGCCGCCGACGCCGCTCACCTACCACGCCCGCGTCGAGCGGATCGTGCAGCAGAACTGCGTCGAGTGCCACCGCGCCGGCGGCACCGCCCCGTTCGCGCTCGACACCTACGAGCAGCTGGCCGCCCGCCGCGGCGCCGTGAAGCGGGCCGTGACCGACAAGGTGATGCCGCCGTGGTACGCCGCGGCGCCGGCCGCGGGCGAGCACACGCCGTGGATGAACGACCGCTCCCTCACGACCGCCGACCGCTCCGACCTGCTGGCCTGGCTCGACGGCGACCGTCCGAAGGGGAACCCGGCCGACGCCCCCCGCCCGCGCTCGTTCGAGACCGGCTGGAGCATCGGCAAGCCGGACATGATTATCGAGCTGCCGCGGGCCGTGCCGATTAAGGCCGAGGGCGTGATGCCCTACGTCAACATCATGGTCCCCACCGGGCTCACCGAGGACAAGTGGGTCGCCGCGCTGGAGGTGCAGCCGACGGCCCGACAGGTGACGCACCACGCCCTGGTGTTCGCGGCGAAGCCGGGCGACCCGACCAAGGGCGAGGGCGACGGGTTCTTCGCCGCCTACGCCCCGGGGGCCGTGGCGCTGGTGTACCCCGAGGGCTACGCCAAGAAGCTGTCGAAGGACGCGGCCCTGCGGTTCCAGCTCCACTACACTCCGAACGGCACCGCGACCGAGGACCGCACGCGGATCGGGCTGGTGTTCGCCAAGGCGCCGCCGCGACACGAGGCGCGGGTGGCGGCGCTGGTGAACGGCCGGTTCGAGATCCCGCCGGGCGACCCGAACTACAAGATCGAGTCGGACGCGAAGTTCTTCCCGCCGCGGCTGATGCAGCCGGCGTGGTACACGCCGGCGCGGATTCTGGCGTTCTTCCCGCACGCCCACGTCCGCGGCAAGGCGATGAAGTTCGAGCTGCCGGGCGAGGGCGGCGCCCCGTCGCGCACGCTGCTGGAGGTGCCGCGGTACGACTTCAACTGGCAGCTGGAGTACCGCTACGCGGAGCCGGTGCCGGTGCCGGCGGTGACGCAGCTGAAGTACACCGCGTGGTACGACAACAGCCGCGGCAACCCCGCCAACCCCGACCCGACGGTGCCGGTGCGCTGGGGCCCGCAGACGTTCAACGAGATGCACCTCGGGTACGTCGAGTTCGTCGCCGACCGCTGATGCGCCGGGTGCGGTAGCATCGCCCGTGCGCAAGGTAGGTCTGGTCAGCTCCACGGCGTATAGTCGGCGCGCACGCCACTGTAGCGAGCCCGGTAGGGCGGAACTCTGCGACCCGTTTGGTCGCAGGTAACGACCACGATGCAGGCGCCGCGTTGCAATGCGCCACGAAGCGCGCGAATCCTAGTTCGGCGGCGGAGGGCTCCGCGGATGGAGGAGGCGGATCGGTTGGCGCGTGCGGCTCGGCTCCGCGAAGCAGCGATGGCCTCCGTCCGCGAGGAGAACGAGCGGATGGCCCGCGAGGCCGCCCGTAACTGCTGTAAGCAATGCCCGCATCCGAAGCCGGAGCGGGACGAGGTGGTGGATCTCCTGAACGGCGTCCGACTGTCGGTATATGTGGCCCACTGCCAGCGCCCCGGCCCGGACTGCACCGCGCTCGTCTATTCGCACCTGCTGTCGGAGCCGCCGGCGGTGGCCAACCGCATGGTTGAGCACTTGGCCGCGGTGCCGGAGTTGGCGGCGGCCGGGGTGAGCTGGTTGGCCTGCCTCGCCCCGGACGCGGACCGGCTCATACTGACGTACCGCGTCCCGGCGTCGGAACGGGTCGCGGCAGCGGTCGGAGCGATGCGGGTTGAGGAGTTCGAGCAAGAGCCAGTTGGCCCGTCTTGCTTGAGGTGTGGGCAGCCGATCCCGTTACACAGGCTGGCCAACGTACCCCAAGCAGTCCGCTGCTGGGAGTGCCAAACGGCGATCGAGCGGGTGTAGCGCCGACGCTGGGGGATGGACTTTCAAAGGAGCCGGCACGGACAGCTGCCGAAGCGCATGTTACAGCGGATCGCCGGCTGAATACCGCGGTTCAGCTGCACCTGCCACCAGCAGCCACTAGAAGATCGTGAAACCAGTTCTCTGGGAATTGGCTCAATCGCTTGGCGATTCCAAGCGCTTACGGCGTTAGCGGGCACGAAGGCGATGCTACCCGGTCGCGTTCGCCTTCAGCAAATCCTCGACCACGCCGTCGGCGACGCAGAGGCCGCGGCGGGTGAGCGTCACCGCGGCGCCGTCGTCGGCGAGCAGCCCCGCCGCCACCAGCGCCGCCACACGCCCCCGAACGAGCTCGTCCAGGGCGAACCCCGTTTGCTCGCGGAAGCGGCCGCGGGCGATGCCGTCGGCGCGGCGCAGCTGCGTCGCCAGCGTCTCGAACGCGCGGTCGCGCGGCGGCAGCTCCTCACCCTGGAACGTGGGCGACTCGCCGGCGAGGACGCGGCGCACGTACAGCACCGTGTCGCGGACGTTCAGCTCCCGCCGGCCGCCCACGTAGCGCGCCGCGCCGGTGCCGAACCCGTGGTACGCCTCGTTCGCCCAGTACCGCTCGTTGTGCCGGCAGCGCCGCCCCGGCCGGGCGAAGTTCGACACCTCGTAGTGCTCGAACCCGGCCGCGGTCAGGCGGTCGATGGCGTGCTCGTACATCGCCAGCTCGGCGTCCTCGGGCACGGCGGGCACCGCGCCGCGGCGGCGCGCCTTCCACAGCGGCGTCCCCGTCTCGTAGGTCAGGCCGTACGTGCTCACGTGGTCCGGGGCGAACGCCAGGGCGGCGTCCAGGTCGGCGGCCCAGTCGGCGGGGGTGCTGCCGGGGGCGGCGAAGATCAGGTCGAGCGACAGCGCCAGGCCGCGCCCGCGGACGGCGTCCACGGCCCGCGGCACCTGCTCTGGAGTGTGGCGGCGTTCGAGCGCCGCGAGCGACCCGGGGCGGAACGACTGCACCCCGAGGCTGACCCGCGTCACGCCGCCGGCCGCGAGCGCGGCGGCCTTCTCGGCATTGAACGTCTCCGGGTTCGCCTCGACGCTGAACTCGCTGCCCGGCGGCGCGGGGAGCCAGCGGTTCAGCAGCGCGAGCAGGCGCGCGAGCTGGTCGGCGCTCAGGTGCGTGGGCGTGCCGCCGCCGATAAACCGCGTCTCGACGGGGAACGGCTCGCCGAGGCCGGCCAGCTCGACGGCCAGGGCGTCCAGGTACAGCTCGACGAGGTGGTCGCTGCCGGTGGCGACGGCGAAGTCGCAGTACCCGCAGTGGTGGGCGCAGAACGGGACGTGCACGTAGGCCGTGCGCGGGTGGAACCAGGGGTCGGACATGGGGCTCAGTTTACGCCCCCGTCGGCGACGGGTCGTGAGGCGGCGCCCCGCCTCGGGTAACATGCAGCCTCGTACCCGCCCGCCCGCCCGCTCCGAGGTGCCCGATGCGCCCGCTGTTCGCGCTCGCCGTCCTCGCCGCCGTTTCCCAAACGGCCCGCGCCGACGACCCCGTCAAGGTCTTCGAGCAGCGGCTGCTCCCCATCTTCAAGTCGCCGAATCCCAGCAGCTGCGTGCAGTGCCACCTCGCGGCCGTGGACCTGAAGGACTACATCCTGCCGAGCTCGCGCGACACGTTCCTCGCGCTCCGCGACCAGGGGCTCATCGACCTGGAGCGGCCCGACGACTCGCGCATCCTCAAGCTGATCGGCCGCGGCAAGACCGACCCCGGGGCGAAGCTCATCCCGGCCGGCGTCCGCGACGCCGAGTACGCCGCGTTCTCGGCGTGGATCAAGGCCTGCGCCGACGACCCGCAGCTGAAGGCCGCGAAGGCCAAGGCGCCGGCGCTGGCGGTGAAGCCGGTCGAGGTGGTGCGGCACGCCCGCGCCGACCGCGTGACCGAGTCGTTCGCGTCGAACGTGTGGGCGATGCGGTTCCGCTGCATGAACTGCCACACGGAGGGAACGCCGGCGTGCGACAAGCACGTGAAGGAGCACGGCGAGCGCGTGGCGTGGTTCAAGCGCGGCGGCCCCGAGGCGACCATGAACTACCTGCTCGGCAGCGGCCTGCTCGACTTCTCCAACCCCGAGAACAGCCTGCTGCTGCGGAAGCCGCTGGGGGGCGTGAAGCACGGCGGCGGCATCAAGTTCGTGACGGGCGATCAGGGCTATCGCGCCTTCCGCGGCTGGATCGAGGACGCGGCGGCAGTCCGCGCCGGGAAGTACGCGAAGGCGGCCGACCTGCCGCCGCCGGAGCGCGAGCGGCGGTTCGGCTCCGAGGCCTGGCTGAAGCTCACGAACACGCCGCCGGAGTGGGGCGACAAGCTCCTCCAGGCCGACGTGTACGCCTGGGACGCGGCGGCGAACAAGTGGGAGGCGGCGCCGGTGGCGACATCCGATCGCGTGGTGTGGGGCAAGGGGAAGGCGTGGCAGCACACGCTGACGCTGCTGGCGGCGCCGGGCTCGGAGCGGGCGAAGGCGTGGGCCGCGGGGAAGGCGGCACTGCCGGCGGGGAAGTATTTGGTGCGCGTGTACGTGGACCGCGCCGGCGCGAAGGCGGCCGACTGGCGGCGGGCGTGGGTTCCCGACGACTACGCGGGCGCGGTGGAGGTGGAGTCGCGGTGGCCGGAGGGCTACGGCTCGATGACGACGGCCGACGCCGCCCGGGTTCGGCGGGAGTGACACCGCGGCGTCACCGCGGGAGCGTCCACACCTTCACGGTCTTGTCCCAGCTGCCGGCGGCGAGGCGGGGCCGTGTCGGGTCGAAGGCCAGCGCCAGCACCTCGCCGGTGTGGCGGAGCGCCGCCCGCTCCTTCCAGCCAGCGGTGTCCCACAGGCGGACATCGCCGGGGCGGTTCCAGTCGCCGTCGCCGCTGGCGAGGGTGCGGCCGTCGGCCGAGAACGCCACCGCCCACACATCGCCGGCGTGCCCCTTCAGCGACGCCACCTCGGCGCCGGTGGCCAGGTCGAACACCTTGACGACGCCGTACCGCGTGCCGGCCGCCAGCCGCTTCCCGTCCGGCGACACCGCCACCGACCGCACCTCCGCTGCGTTCGGCCGGATCACCATCCGCTCCTTCCGGGTCGCCACGTCCCACAGGCGGATGGTGTTGTCGGAGCTGCCGGACACGAGCGTGCGGCCGTCGGGCGTGAAGGCCACGGCGTTGACCCAGGACTTGTGCCCGTCCAGAGTCGCGACGGGTTCGCGGGCGTCCCACAGCACCACGCGCGTGTCGATGCCGCCGGTGGCCATCGCCTTGCCGTCGGGCGATACCGCCACGGCCATGACGACGCCCCTGTGGCCGGTGAGGGTGTGCTTCACGCCGCCGGTCGCGGCATCCCACAATTTCGCGGTGCCGTCGAAGCTCGCGCTGGCGAGAGTCTTACCATCCGGCGACCACGCCACGGCAGAGACGTAATCCGTGTGACCCTTCAGCGTCGCGAGTTCGCGGCAGGTGTCGGCGTCCCACACCTTCACGGTCTTGTCGGCGCTGGCGGTGGCGAGCCGCTTCCCGTCCGGCGAGAAGGCCACGCCGCCGACCCAGCCGGTGTGGCCCTTCAGCGTGCGGGCGTCGTCGGCCGGTTGCGCGGCGACCAGGGTGACGGCGAGGAGGGCGGCAGTGGTGCGCATGTCGCCACGCTACACCGGCGGCGCGGCGGGGGCAACCGGCCGAACGGGTTGCTGGCGCGCCCGGCCCCGTGTACCGTGGCGACATGCGCACCACTGCCGCCCTCCTCGCCGCCCTCGTCGCCACACTTCCCGCGCCGGCCCAGGAGTCCGCCGAACCCGGCTACATCGCTTCCACGCTCCGAGGCTTTTTCGCAAATACGGCCCGGCCCGACGGCTCGTTCCGCCCCGGCATCGACCCCGCCTACGAGGGCATGTCCGACAGCGCGTTCAGCGACCTCGCCCCGGTCGCCTACGCCGTCGTGCTCCACAAAACCTTCGGCTGGAAGCTCCCCGACGAGGCCAAGACGCGCGAGTTCCTCCTCGGCCGGCAGCGCGACGACGGCTCGTTCTTCAACGTGGCCGGCACCGTCGGCCCCGACTCGGCCGCGGGCCGGGCCTACAACACGACGATGGCCGTGATGGCGCTGAAGGCGCTGAACACGAAGCCGCGCCGCGACCCGCTCCCCGTCTTCGACGCCGTGCTGAAGACCGATTACAAGGAGCTGCCGGCGTACATGACGAGCTTCTTCCCGCTCGCGTACCTGGCCAGCGGCAAGGCCATCCCGCCGGAAGCGGACCGGAAGATCAAGGCGCTGATGGAGCAGGACGCCGACGGCTACCTGCACGACCACGTCGCCGCGACGTTCCACGCCGCCCACTACTACCGGCTGATCGGCGAGCCGGTGCCGCGCGGCGAGGCGATGCTGGCCCGGGTGCTGCGCGACCAGAAGCCGGACGGCAGCTGGATGCTGAACCCGCCGGCCCGCGACCGGCACGCCACGTTCGACGCGGTGTTCGTGGTGCGGCAGCTCGGCGGCAACCGGCCCGCGGCCCGGGAGGCGCTGCGGAAGGCGGCATCCTGGTCGCTGACGTGCCGCAACCGCGACGGCGGCTTCGGCCACTACCCCGGCAGCCCGTCCGACGCCGACGCCTGCTTCTTCCACGCCGGCACGCTGGTGATGGCCGGGTACTTGAAACCCGTCGAACCGCTGCCCCCGGACGCCCGCCTCCTCGGCTGGGGGCACCTGTTCCCCGTGAGCGAGTAGCCGCGTCAGTCCCGCAGCGCGTGCCCCGTCAGCTCCAGGAACACGCGTTCCAGCGTCGGCTCCGTCGCGGTCACCGCCGTCAACTCAACGCCGGCCGCGGCGCACGCCGCCGCGGCGCGGGCCAGCGCCGGCGCCGCCTCGTCCACCACTAGCTCGAACCCGTCCGCCGTCGGCGCGACGGAGCGCACGCCCGGCAGCGCCGCCAGCCGCTCCGTGAACCCGGCCGGCGCCGACACGCCCAACCGCAGCGTCGTGTCCAGCCGGCGCAGCAGGTTCGTCAGCGTGTCGCACGCCTTCACCCGGCCGTGGTCGAGCACCGCCAGCCGCGGGCACAGCGCCTGAACTTCCTCCAGGTAGTGGCTCGTGTACAGCACCGTCATGCCGGCGGCGCTCAGCGCCTTTACCTGCTCGAAGATGTGGTTGCGGCTCTGCGGGTCCACGCCGGTCGTCGGCTCGTCCAGGAACAGCACCCGCGGCCGGTGGACGACCGCCGCCGCCAGGTTCAGCCGCCGCTTCATGCCGCCGGAGAAGGTGCCGGCGCGGTCGTCGGCGCGGTCGGCGAGGCCGACGGCGGCGAGCTGCTCGGTCACGCGGCTGTTCAGGTCGGCGCCGCGGAGGCCGTACAGCTTGCCGAAGAACCGCAGGTTCTCGCGCGCCGTCAGGTCGGGGTAGATGCTCAGGTCTTGCGTGCCGATGCCGACGAGGCGGCGGCGGCCGCGGTCGGCGGGGGTGAACGGCTGACCGAACAGCGTGACGGCGCCGGCGTCGGCGGCGGCGAGGCCGGCGAGGATCGAGATGAGGGTGGTCTTGCCGGCGCCGTTCGGGCCGAGGAGGCCGAAGACTTCGCCCTCGCCGACGGCGAGCGAGACGCCGTCGAGGGCGAGGGTGCCGCCGTGGGCCTTGCGGATGCCGTCGGCGGCGAGCACGGGGGCGGACATGCCGGGTATGATACGGCCCGCGCCCGGATCACCCCGGGTACGGCGACTCGGCCTCGATCCCCTCGGCGGCGAACTGCGGCTCCAGCACGCCCTTCCAGCAATCGGGGCAGATGCCGTGGCTGAACCGGGCGTCCGAGCCGGTCGGCTCCTGCTCCAGGAACGGCACGAGTCGAGCTGAGCAGGGGTGACAGCGCGGGTACGGCCGTCCCCAGGCTTCGTGACGTTCACCGGTTGTTAACCCGCCAGACGCTCCTGACACGGTTCCGAAACGCCGGGGTTTCCGGGCGGAACCGATCGTGTCGATTTTTCCGTTTGACCGCCGCCGTTTCGTGTCCCACGTTACCCGCGTCTACCCGATCTCCGGCCGGGTCTGAACCACCCCCACACAGTCGCCGCCACGGGCCGCACGCCGGCCCGCCGGGGCGCCGTCATCACGCGAGGCCCACCGTGAGCCGCGACCCCTTCGCCAGCTACCTCACCGAGATCGACCGCACCCCGCTGCTGACCGCCGCCGAGGAACGCGAATTGGCCGGCCGCATCGCCACCGGCGACGTGGAGGCCCGCGACCAACTCGCCCGCGCCAACCTGCGGCTGGTGGTCAGCATCGCCCGCCAGTACGGCGGCCGCGGGCTGGCGCTCGAAGACCTGATCGCCGAGGGGAACGTCGGCCTGCTGCGGGCCGTGGAGGGGTTCGACCCCGCCGCCGGCACGCGGTTCAGCACCTACGCCGCGTTCTGGGTCCGGCAGGCGGTGCGGGTGGCGCTGAACAAGTACGGCCACGCCGTGCGGCTGCCGCAGTACATGGGCGTGCTGCTGCCGAAGTGGCGGCGCGCGGAAGCGGCGCTGCGGGACTCGCTGGGGCGGGAGCCGCTGGCGACCGAAATCGCCGCGGAGTTGGGGCTGAAGCGGGGCCAGGCGCGGGCGGTGGCCAAGGCGCTGAAGGCGGTCGGCTCGGCCCGCGCGACCGGCGGCGAGGAGGACCCGAACGCCCTGCTGGCGGACATTCACGCGGCGGCCCCACAGGACCGGCTCGCCACGGCCGACGAGGTGCGGGCGGCGCTCGGCTCACTCGACCAGCTCGACGAGCGCGAGGCGGCGGTGCTACGGCTGCGGTTCGGCCTCGACGGCGGCGAGCCGATGACGCTCGAAGACGTGGGCCGGCAGTTCGGCCTGACCCGCGAGCGCGCCCGGCAGATCGAGCGCTCGGCGCTGGCGGCGCTGCGCGAGTCGCTGGCGGCGTGATCAGCCCGCCGCGAGCGGCGGATCACCGCCGCCGCGCGACACCACCCTCGGTCAGCACCCAGTACGCCCCGGGCGTCACGCCTGAAAACTCCTGCGTCTTCCCCGACGGCCAGTGGACCGTCACGCCGGTCACGGCCGCGTCGGCGCCCAGGCCCACCAGCAGCCGCGGGTCGCACGTCGAGGCGAAGCTGCCGCCGCCCTTCGCGAACTTGGTCTGCGTGCCGCCGGCGCTCGTCACCACCACGCGGGCGCCGACCACGTCGCGGTTCTTCTCGCCGGCCAGCACCAGCCCCAGCCAGTTCTTGCCGTCCGCCACGTTCCGCAGCACCGAAACCGGCTCGTTGAGGTGGCTGACCACCAGGTCCGGCCGGCCGTCGTTGTCCAGGTCGCCGACGGCCAGGCCGCGGGCGTTGTGCGGCGAGCGGAAGTACGGCCCGGCCTGCCGCGTCACCGGCTTGAACTTCCCCGCCTCGTTCCGCAGCAGCAGCGGCGTCTGCCGGCGGTCGATCTTCGTCGGGAAGCGGATGGCGTGGCCGCTGACGATCATCAGGTCGTCCCACCCGTCCAGGTCGTAGTCGAAGAACCCGGTGCCCCAGCTGACGTAGCTGCCGCCGACGACCGCGAGGCCGGACGGGAGCGTGTCGTAGGTGAACTGCTCCTTCCCCGGCCCGCTGCGGTTGCGGTACAGCGCCGGCAGCTCGTTCTCGTAGTTGGTCACGACCACCGACGCCAGCCCGGTGCGGTTGAAGTCGGCGGCGTCGAGGCCCATGCTGCCGTTGGCCATGCCGCGGTCGTCGCGGGCCATGCCGCTGAACAGCCCGCCCTCTTTCAGGTCCACCGGGCCGCCCGCCTTGCCGCGGTTCACGTACAGGAAGTTGTCGTCGGTGTCGTTGGCCACGTACACGTCCGGCCGGCCGTCGTTGTTCAGGTCGGCGACGAGAACGCCGAGCCCCTTGCCGTCGGTGCGCAGGTTCTGCGTCGGGGTGATGTCGGCGAACGTGCCGTTGCCGGTGTTCCGGTACAGGGTGTGCGGCAGCGCCTTGAAGCGGCGCGGCTGGCACACGTCGCGGGTCTTGCCGTCGTAGGTGCAGTCGGTGGGGTGGTTGGTGTCGAAGCCCCAGTCGCCGTAGTGGGTGACGTAGACTTCGGGGAACCCGTCGCCGTCCAGGTCGCCCCACCCGGCCGACGCCGACCACAGCTTGTCGTTCAGCCCCGCCTTCGCGGTCACGTCGGTGAAGCGGCCGTCGCCGTCGTTGTGGAGCAGCACGAGCCGGCTGTACCCGGTCACGAGGAGGTCGGGCCGGCCGTCGCGGTCGTAGTCGAAGGCGGCGGCGCCGTGGCTGTACTGGAACGTGACCCGATCCAGGCCGGCCTTCGCGGTCACGTCCTCGAACTTGAAGCCGCCGAGGTTGCGGTACAGCTTGCACGGGTGGCCGAGGACGGTCTTGTCGCGGTAGTGGCCGCCGCCGGGGAGGAAGACGTCGAGGAGGCCGTCGCCGTCGTAGTCGAGGAGCGCGGCCCCGCCGCCGAGCGACTCGATGATGGCGAAGTTGCCGGCCTCTTCGCCATTCTTGTAGGTGAACGCGACGCCGGAGGCGGCGGTCACGTCCTCGAACAGCGGCGGGCCGACCGGCTCCTCCGGCTGCGCGGGCGCGACGACGGCGGAACCGCCGCCGGAGCAGCCCACAACGGCGAGCGCGGCGGCGAGGAGGCACCCGGCGACGACGGGGAAGCGGCGGTTACGCATGGGAGCGCCGGGTACGGGTGAGGGGGCGTCTATCGTTCTACGCCGCCGACCCGCCGGGCGTGCGGTCAGTCCGTCGTCAGGCAGTACCGGTTCCACACCGTGCCGCCGTTGCGCACGGTCACGCGGTACAGCCCGTCCGCGGCCGGCGACCACACCAGGTCGACGCGCTCTTCCTTGCACGTCGTCCGCGCCACTACCCGGCCGTCGGGGCCCTCGACCGTCAGGGCCAGTTCCGTGTCGCCGTCGCCGCGCACGCTGACGCGCGCCTTGCCCCCGTCCTTCGTGTACTGGAACTGGTACGAGTCCGCCCCCTTGGCCGCGATCCGCCGCAGCAGCGTCAGCGGCACGGCCAGCCGGTCGCCCTCGTTCCGCAGGCCGAACCGGTCGACCGCCAGCGTGTACGTGTTCGTCCCCTTCTTGCCGCCGAGGTTCTGCACCTGCGCCCGGGCGTACCCGCTCCACCCGGCCGTGAACCCCTTCCGCTCCTGGTCCGTGTCGCCCGTCTCCTCGACCAGGAGCTTGCCGAACGTCTTGTTCTTCTTGCCGAACTTGCGGGTGTCCTGCCCCGGGCCGTCCACGTCGTCGGCGTACAGGTCGAGGTCGGTGGTGCCGTCGCCCTTCAGGTCGAGCGTGACGGGGGCGCCCTTGGTGACCGGGAAGTAGAACTCGTCCCACCCCGGCGTGTCCACCGCCCCCTGCACCACGAACCGCCGGCCGCCCGGCTGCTGGAGACCTTCCAGCGCGCGCTTGATCTCGGCGAAGTGGACGCTGTTGTCCACCACCTGCCGCTTCCCCTCGCCGATGGTGCCCTGCGAGATGATCGCCAGCAGCTTGCCGTCGGAGGCCAGGACCGCGCCGCCGCTGTCGCCCTTGTTGCTCGGGGCGTGGTGGGTGACGGAGTAGAAGACGCGGCCGTCCTTGTCGTGGTGGTGGACGTTGCGGACCTTCCCCTCCGAGTAGCCGAACGTGCCGCCCTCGAAGTAGTTGCTGTTGCCGATGACGTGGACCGGCTCGCCGGGGTCCGGGTTCTCGGCCGCCAGCGGCACGGCGACGACCCCGGCCGGGAGGCGGTCCAGCCGTACGAGCGCCAGGTCCTTGCCGCGGTTGAGGTAGACCACCTTGCCGGGCACGCGCACCTCGGGGTGCTTGGCGTAGAACACGGCGTCGGTCACGACGCGGCCGTCCTTCCCCTTCACCGGGAACGCCACCTTCACGTCGAACCGCCCCTCGCGGACCACGTCGTCCACGACGTGCGCGGCCGTGACGACGAGCTTCTTCTCGGCGTCCACGAGGACGCCGCTGCCGACGCTCGTGGAGCCGTCGGACTCGAAGTGGAACAGCACCGTGGAGGGCACGGCCTTGCGGTACAGGACCACGTCGCCGCGCGCGGGCACGGCGACGGCGGCGGCGAGGGCGGCGAGCGCGAGGGCGCGGCGGGCGATCATGTCGGACCTCCGAACAGTGGTGAGGGGAGCGTAAGCGGGCGCGGGGCGGGCGTCAACGCATCTGGCGCGACGCCGAGGCTACCCGGGGCTTCCGCCCCGGGCTAACGACGGCCGCCCCTCCGGGGCTCAAGACCGTTGGCTCGGAGCTTCAGCCCCGGAGGGGCGGCCGTTCTTAGCCCGGGGTGGAAACCCCGGGCGGCCGTGGCGGTGTCACGACCAACTCCCGCCCGCCGTAAACTTCCCCCATGCCCCGCGACCCGCTGCCGATCGACGCCGCGCTTCCCGAACTGCTCGCCGCCGTCCGCGCCTCGCGCGCCGCCGTCCTCCGCGCTCCCACCGGCGCCGGCAAGACGACCCGCGTCCCCCCGGCGCTGCTCGACGTGGTTCCCGGCACCGTCGTGATGCTCGAGCCGCGGCGCGTCGCCGCCCGCGCCGCGGCGCGCCGCATGGCGCACGAACACGGCTCCGCCCTCGGCGACGTCTTCGGCTATCAGGTTCGCTTCGACCGCGCCGCCGGGCCGAACACCCGCGTCCTCGTCGTCACCCCCGGCGTGCTGCTGCGGCGCCTCCACGACGACCCATTCCTCGACGGCGTCGGCGCCGTCGTGTTCGACGAGTTCCACGAGCGCGGCCTCGACGCCGACCTGGCCCTCGGCATGGTCAAGCTCGTCCGCGAGACGGTGCGGCCCGACCTGGTCGCCGTCGTGATGTCGGCGACGATCGACCCCGGCCCGGTGGCCGCGTACCTCGGCGGCGCCCCCGTCGTGGACAGCGCCGGCCGCAGCTTTCCCGTCGAAATCGTGTACCGTCCGCGCCGCACCGCCGCGGAGGGCGTCCGCGAGGCGCTCCAGCTCACCGACGGCGACGTGCTCGCGTTCCTGCCCGGCCTCCGCGAGATCCGCCACACCGCCGACGAACTCGGCGACCTCGGCGTGGAAGTGCTGCCGCTCCACGGCGACCTGCCGCCCGAGCAGCAGGACCGCGCGTTGCAGCAGCTCGGCCGCCGCAAGGTGGTGCTGGCCACGAACGTCGCCGAAACGTCGGTGACGGTCGAGGGTGTGACCGCGGTCGTGGACACGGGGTTGGCGCGGCAGCTGGAGTTCGAGCCGGCCGTCGGCATGGACCGGCTGCGGCTCGTCCCCATCTCGCGCGCCTCGGCCGACCAGCGTGCCGGCCGCGCCGGGCGGACGCGGCCGGGCGTGTGCCTGCGGCTGTGGGACGAACCCGGCCACCGGGCCCGGCCGGAGCAGACGGAGCCGGAAATCCGCCGCGTGGACGTGTGCGGCGCCGCCCTTCAACTTCTGGCCCTCGGCGAGACCGACGTGTCGAGCTTCCCCTGGCTCGACCGCCCGCGCCCGGAGGCGATCGATCAGGCGAACCGCCTCCTCGAACAGCTCGGGTTGGTGATAGCTTCACGGGTGGTCGACGACTTGTTAGGCCGGGGCGCAAGCCCCGTCGGGGTTGATAACCCGACGGGGCTTGCGCCCCGGCCTAACGGGCTGACCGACCTCGGCCGCGAGGCGGCGCGACTCCCGGTCCACCCGCGGCTCGGCAGGCTACTGGTGGAAGGGAAGCTCCTCGGCGACCCGCGGCGGGCGGCGCTGGCGGCGGCGCTGCTCGCCGAGCGCGACCCGTTCGTGCGGCCCGACGGCCCGCCGACGCGCACCGCGCCGCCGACCGCGTCCGACGTGCTCGATCGCGTCGAGGCGCTGGAGGCGTTCGAGCGGACGAAGCGGCTCGACACGCCGGTCGGCCAACTCCACCGCGGCGGCGCCTTCGCCGTGCTGGAGGCGCGGGATCAGTTCGCTCGCCTCCTGGCGAGCGGCGGGCGTCAGCCCGCTGTTCCGATCGACCGCGACGCGGTCGTGCTTCGGGCCGTCTTCGCCGCCTACCCCGACCGGCTGGCGCGGCGGCGCGAGCCGGGCAGCTCGCGGGCCGTCACCGTCGGCGGCCGCGGCGTGAGGCTCGCCCCCACCAGCGGCGTCCGCGAGCCCGAACTGTTCGTCTGTGCCGACGTCGATGCTGCCGGCGCCGATGCGTTCGTGCGGCTCGCGTCCGGCGTGGACCGCGCCTGGCTCCCCGCCGAGCGCCTCACCGTCCGCACGGATGTCACCTTCGACGACCAGACCGAGCGCCTCGCTGCCCGCAAGCGGACCCGCTTCGACGACCTGATTCTCGACGAGGTGCAGGCCCACATCGCCGACGAGGCCGACGCGGCCCGGGTGCTCGCCGCCGCGGCCCGCGACCGGCTGGCGAAGGTGCTCCCCGATCCCGAGTCGGACGCCGGCCGCTTCCGCACCCGCGTCCGCTGCCTCCGCGGCTGGCTCCCCGAGCTGAACCTCCCCGCGTTCGACGCCGCCGACCTCGGCGACCTGCTCGAACACCTGGCCCGCGGCCGCCGCTCGCTCGCCGAGCTGCGGTCGGGGCCGTGGCTCGACCTGATGCGCGGGCAGCTCACGTTCGACCAGCAGCGGGCGCTCGACCGCGAGGCGCCGGACCGGCTCGAAGTGCCGAGCGGCAGCCACATCGCGTTGCAGTACGAGGAGGGCCGCCCGCCCGTGCTGGCGGCGCGCATCCAGGAGCTGTTCGGGCTCACCGAGACGCCGCGCGTCGGCGGCGGGCGGGTCAAGGTGCTGCTGCACCTGCTCGCGCCGAACCACCGGCCGCAGCAGGTGACGGACGACCTGGCGAGCTTCTGGAAGACCGGCTACCCGCTGGTGCGGAAGGAGCTGCGCGGCCGCTACCCGAAGCACAGCTGGCCCGACGACCCGCTCACGGCCGAGGCGGTGCGCGGGGCGAGGCGGCGGCCGCCGACGTAACCGCGGCGTAACGAGCGGCTCCCGGCGGCTTGTTTCGGCGGCCCGGCCGACGGCATACTACCCTCGCCGCACCCGCCCGCGTGCCGCCCCAGGAGGTGACGACGATGACCGCCCCCGTCCGCATCGGCCTACTCGCCGCGCTCGCCGTACTCGTCGGCGGCGCCGCCCCGGCCGCGCCCGAGCCCGCCGCCACCGAGCCGACCAAGCAGGAACGCGCCAGCCTGGCCTACCTCCACCGCCACACCGTGAAGCTGTTCATCGACCAGTCCGGGTTCGGGTTCAGCCGCATGGAGCCGCCGCTGACGGACGTGCTCGGCCCGCCGAAGTCGGCGGCCGACCAGCCGAGCGGCACGGCGGTCGGGCCGCAGCCGGACCCGATCGTCATCGTTGCGGCCAAGGGCGCGAAGGGCGCGAAGGACGAACGGCCCGCGCACTTCTCGTTCGCCAAGGCCGCGGCGCGCGGCGTTGTGTTCTTCCCGCCGCCGGCCCCGAAGAAGGCGTGGGTGCTGAAGGACGTGCAACTGGTGGGGCTCGTCAAGAACCCGGAGCCGGTTGTGTACCTGACCGGCGGCGGCATGAAGACGGAGAAGGAGGTGAAGACGCGGCGGCCGGACGCCTTCGAGACGAGGGCGCTGGAGGTGATCCGCGGCGGCGGCGACCTGGTGCAGGCGGAGAAGGCGAACGGCGCGATGCGGGCGGTGAGCGGCGTGTACGCCGGCCGGCAGTGCCTGCGGTGCCACGAGCGGCCGGGCGAGATGCTCGGCGCGTTCACCTACCGGCTGGCCGTCGAGGACGCCCCGGCCGCCGGCACCGTGCGGCCGTGACCCCGCGCTATCGGCCCGGGCCGCCGACGTACCGCTCCGCGAAGCGGAGGAACGTCGGCCAGTTCGGGCCGGTGGTGTGGCCGCCGGCGTGCTGGCGGAACGCCACCTCGCCCGCCACCAGCGCCGTCTCTTGCGGCGGGAACTCGGCCGTGCCCAGGCCGCGCTTCCCGAGCAACTCGTACACCGGCCCGGCGTGCACGCCCGCCAGGAACATGCCCCGCGCGTCCACCCACGTCCCCTCCACCTGCGCCGACCCGACGCTGATGAACACCGGCCGCGGGGCGCACAGCGCCACCAGCTCGTGCGCGTCCACCGGCAGGTCCTTCGCCGTCAGCGGGCCGGCGTACTTCAGGTAGTTCCCGGCCATCCAGTGGTACTCGCCGCTGCCGGCCACGTTCTCCACCTTCTCGCCGAAGTCGCGGCGGTGCAGCTTCGCCCCGCCGGCCCCCGACGAGCCGATGAACCCGACCGCGAACCGCTCGTCGTAGGCCATCGCCACCAGCGCCGCCTTGCCGTACCGCGACAGCCCCTCGATCATCACCCGCCGCGCGTCCACGCTCGGGTCGGTCTCGAAGTAGTCGAGCGCCCGGCTGGCGCCCCAGGCCCAGGCCCGCAGCGCGCCCCAGTCGTCCACCCCGCGCGGCCGGCCGGCGTTGCAAAGGCCGATGATCCCGCGCGTCAGCCCGGCGCCGGTGTCGGCCTGCACGGTGGCCGGAACCAGGATCGCGTAGCCCCACCCCTTCGCCAGCACCTGCTGCTGCCACGACGGGCCGCCCTTCCCGCCCGGCGGCGGCAGCGCCGGCCCCTTCCCGCCGGGGAACACGAAGCCGAACTCCAGCACCACCGGCACCGGCCCGGCGGCCGCCGCCGGCACCGTCAGCGTCAGGGCGATGTCCACGGTCACCGCCGGGTACGCCGAGTTGTCCACGCGGCCGACCAGCGTCTTGGTGACGACCGGGACGTCGCCCACGGTCTGCTTCTCGGTCCTGGTCACCTCCCACTTCACCTTCGGCGTCTGCCGCGGCACCCGGCCGTACACCTCGCGGTCGAAGTCCTCGACGATCTCGGCGCGGCGCCTGGTGCGCCACAGTTCCGGCGTGGTGACGCGCTGCCCGTCCTTGAGCCGGAGCGGGTCGGGGAGGTCGGGGTACGGCGTGGCCTTCGCCTCGTCGCTGTTGGCGGCGTTCGGCGACTTGGGGTTGCCGTCGGCGCCGCGGCGCAGCTCCTTGATGCCGAGCAGGTCCATCGTGCGCTTGTGGTCGTCCTTCGCGGAGAGCTGGACCGGCGGCGGGTGGTCGGCACGGGCCGGGACGGCGGCGACGAGCGCGAGCAACGGAAGCAGAACGGTCGGTCGCATGACGTGTCCTCGGGACAGGGGAGAGGGCGCGACGCCTGGTGAACGGGCTTCGCCGCCAACCCGGCGCTACCGGCCGGCGGTGGCCGCAAGGACCCCGCCGGCGACGACCAGGACGGCGGCCAGCGCCAGCCGGCCGGGCTGAACCGTCTGCCATTCGCCGAGCGCGACGAGGCCGACGGCCACGGCCACGAGCGTGTTCATGTTGTAGAGCGGCACCAGCTGGCTGATGCGGGCTTCGAACCGGCCGAGGGCGACGGCGATGGCCCCGACGCCGGCCGCCCACAAGAGCCCGAACAGCGCCGCGTACCCGGCGCCGGCCGGCGTCGCCGAGGCGTCCCGCTCGACGGCCGTCACAGCCGCCCCGGCCGCGGCCACGACCAGCCCGATGACGACGAGGTACGGCCCGGTGGCGATGCCGCCGGCGGCGCCCTTCTGCACCGCCCCCGACAGGCCGAAGCAGACCGCGGGGACGAGCCCGCCGACGAGCAGGCCGAGGGTGGCGTTCGACATGCCGGGAGGATACGCCCCGCCGCCCGGCGACAGCGCGCGAATTCCGAATAAATCCACCCCAGCGGCGGGAGTACCCCGCGGACACCGACCCCGGACGGCCCGATGCCCGGCCCCCCACTCCGCGACGTGCTCCGCCGGTTCCCGCCGGCCCACGACGGCGCGGACCGGCCCGACGCCGACCTGATCCGCCGCTACGCCGCCGAGCGCGACGAGGCGGCGTTCGAGGCGCTCGTGCGCCGGCACGGGCCGATGGTGCTCGGGGTGTGCCGCCGCGCCCTCGGCGGGCACGACGCCGAGGACGCCTTCCAGGCCACGTTCCTGGTGCTCGCCCGCAAGGCGGGGGCGCTGCGCGACCGGGCCGCCGTTGGCAGCTGGCTGTACGGCGTCGCCGCGAACGTGGCCCGCCGGGCGCGGGCGCGGATCGGCCGGCGGCGCGAGTGTGAACTCGTCGCCGACCCCCTGCACCACCCACCCATCGACGGCTGGCGCGACGCCGTCGCCGTCGTGGACGACGAGTTGGGCCGGCTCCCCGCGAAGTACCGCACGCCGATCGTGGCCTGCGCACTCGAAGGGCAGACGATTCGGGAGGCGGCGCTCGCGCTGGGTTGGCCGCAGGGCACCGTCGCCACGCGGCTCGCACGCGGCCGGGCGTTACTGGCGGCACGGCTGGCGCGCCGCGGGGTCGCGGTCGCAGCGGCACTGGCGGCGTTGGGTCCCGTACCGGTGACGGCGGAACTGGTGGCTCGGGCGGTGCGGGTGACGGCCGGGGCGGTCCCGGCCGCGGTCCTGGCGCTCACGAACGAGGTCACGCGCGGCATGTTCCTCACCAAACTCAAGGCCGTCGCGGCCGTCCTGCTCGCCGCCGGCGTCGGCGTCGCGGCCGCCACCGTTCAACCGCCCGACGCCCCACCGAAGGCCGACCCGCCGGCCGCGAAGCGCGAGGCGACCGCCGCCCGCAAGCTGATCGAGCGACTGCACGCGTTGAAGCCGAAGGGCGGCGGCGAGTGCCTGGACGACGACAGCGGCGCGGTGCTGCGCGACCTGATCCGCCTCGGCCCGGCCGCCGTCCCCGACGTGGTCGCCGAGCTCGACGCCACCACCGACCCGTTCCTGCTCCGCTGCCTCGGCTACGCCGCCCGCGGCATCGGCGACAAGCGCGTGGTGCCGGCTCTCATCCGCGCGCTGCCGAAGACGTGCCTGCCGAGCGCCAGCGACTACGGCAACGTCTCGAACGACCCGGAGCTGTTCGCGTTCCTGAAGGAACACGCCCACGACAAGGTGAGGATCGGCGACCACTACGCCTTCGGCCGGCCGCTCACCGAGTTCCGGTCGGCGCTGAAGGTGCTGACCGGCACGACGCACGGCGAGTCCGAACTGAACTTCGCCTCGCTGAGCGGGTCGGCCCGGCAGCAGGCACTGCAGCGCGAGCAGTTCCACCGCTGCGCCGCGCGGTGGGCGGCGTGGTGGGACGCGAACTCCCGCGACCTCGTGGCCGACCCTGCGTACCGCGCGTCCGGCTACAAGGCGCCGCCGGCCGCCGCCCTGCCGCCGCCGCCGGCCGAGTTCCCGCACGGGCCGCGGGCGAAGTTCGGTGGTGGGATTTCGGGCGGCGTGCTGGAGTCGGCGCGGGCGGCCGGGGCGGGGGCCGTGTTCAAGGATTTGGACACCGGCCGCGAGGGACGGATGCCGGCGCACCTCCGTGCCGCCGCGGGCCGGCCCGATCGGCTCGATGCCATCGCCGCGTGGGCCGCGGGTGAGGGCTACGACCTGATGTGTACCGAGGACGGCCCCGCGACCGAGCCGCACTACGTGATCCGCGGCCTGGGCCTGACCGCGTGGGAAGTCGATGTCGGTCGGCGCGGCACGCTCGCGGCGGAAGTGAAGGCCGACGGGCGGTTCGAGATGGGCCGGCCGGCGGGGGCGCTGCTGGCGCCGTTCGACGCCAAGGCCGGCCGGCACGCGATCACCGAGCCGGGGCTGTTCCTGTTCCGCACGCGGGAGGGCGGCTACGGCTGGCTGTTCGTCGGCGCTGAGGTCCACGACAACACGCTGCAGCCGGGCGGGGCAGCCGGCGGCGACCTGGAACTGAGCCCGGTGGCGTTCCAGAAGGGCCGGCGGTACGGGTACACGCTGGTGTGGGAGTAGCCCGCCGGCGGATCGATACGTTACCCGTACCGATCCGCCCACCCGGGGAGCCCCCATGACCCGGCCGTGCCTCGTCGCCGCCCTCGTCCTCGCCGCACCCGCCGCCGCCGACGAGCCCCCGCGCCGCCCCGCCCACCTCGCCGTCGTCCCGGTCACCGTCACCCTCAGCGCCGCCGAGTACACCGCCATGCAGCCGCGCGGCGGGCTCGCCGGCTTCGGCCCGCGGCAGCCGGTGCCGCCCCCCGCCGACCCGACCCGCGAGGCGCACAAGAACAACTTCGGCACGGACCTGCCGTGGGCCACCGGCGACGTGACGATCGGCGGCGAAACCTTCACGGGCGTCGGCGTCCGGTACAAGGGGAACGGCACGATCCTCGACGCCAGCTTCACGGCGCAGAAGTCGTTCCGCGTAAACCTGGGGCGCGGCGGCGGCACCGGCCGCTACCACGGCTCGAAGACGATCAACCTCCACTGCGGCATCACCGACCCGTCCGGGTACCGCGAGGCGTTCGGGTACGCCGTCTACCGCGCCGCGAAGGTGCCGGCGCCGGCCACGACGTTCGCCGAGGTGCGGCTCACCGTGCCGGGCCGGCACGCCGCCGAGTTGCTCGGCCTCTACACCCTCACCGAGGAGGTGGACGCGGCGTTTCTCCGCGCCCACTACGGCACCGCCGACGGCCTGCTGCTGAAGCCCGAGGGCGTGCGCGACCTGGAGTTCCGCGGCGACGACTGGACCCGCTACGCCACCGCGTACCGCCCGAAGCGCGAGCCGACCGCCGCCGAGGCGCGGCGCCTCGTCACCTTCTCCCGGCTGCTGCACACGGCCGACGACGCCGCCTTCCGGCGCGAGGCCGAGGCGTACCTGGACGTGGACGCGTACCTGCGGTTCCTGGCGGTCACGTCGTTCGTCGCCAACGTGGACAGCTTCTTCGCCCTCGGGCACAACTACTACCTGTACCTCCACCCCGCGACGGGCCGGCTCCACTTCGTGCCGTGGGACCTCGACCGGGCGTTCGCCAACCACCCGCTGTTCGGCACCGCCGAGCAGAAGATGGACCTGAGCCTGACGAAGCCGTACCCGGGGAAGCACCGGTTGACGGAGCGCGTGCTGGCGCTGCCGGGCGTCGGCGAGCGCTACCGGGCGCTGCTCCGCGACCTGGCCGGGACGGCGTTCGCGAAGGAGCGGCTGCTGAAGGAGCTGGACGCGGCCGAGGCGGCACTGAAGGAGCCGCTGGCGCGGGACGCCGCGGCGGCGCGGGCGCGCAAGGAGGGCGACACGACCGCGGGACTGCAGCTGATGTACGGCAAGCCGCCCAACCTGCGCGAGTTCGTCGGCCGGCGGACGGCGTCGGTGGCGGCGCAGCTGGCGGGCACGTCGGCTGGGTACGTGCCGGCCGGCGGGTTCGGCCCGTTCGGCCCGCCGCCGGCGAAGAAGGAGTAGGGCCGCGTCAGGCCAGCACCTCGCGGACCACCCGCGCGTGCTCCACGCCGGTCAGCTTCGCGTCCAGCCCCTGGTGCTTGAACGTCAGCTTCTCGTGGTCGATGCCGAGCTGGTGGAGGATCGTCGCGTTCAGGTCGTGGACGCTCACCGGGTTCTCGGTCACGTTGTACCCGAAGTCGTCGGTCGCCCCGTGCGTGACACCCGGCTTGACGCCGCCGCCGGCCATCAGCACCGAGTAGCAGCGCGGGTGGTGGTCGCGGCCGTAGTCGGTGGCGGTGAGCGCCCCCTGGCTGTACACGGTGCGGCCGAACTCGCCGCCCCACACCACGAGCGTGTCGTCGAGCAGCCCCTTCCGCTTCAAGTCGCGGAGCAGCGCGGCCGTGGGCTGGTCGGTGTCGCGGCACTGCCCGCGGATCGCCGCGGGGAGGCCGCCGTGGTGGTCCCAGCCCATGTGGAACAGCTGCACGAAGCGCACGTCGCGCTCGGCGAGGCGGCGCGCCAGCAGGCAGTTCGCGGCGTAGCTGCCGGGGCGGTTCACGTCCGGGCCGTAGGCGTCGAGCACGGCCCGCGGCTCCTTCGTCGTGTCGAGCAGCTCCGGCACGCTCGTCTGCATGCGGAACGCCATCTCGTACTGGGCGATGCGGGCCTGCGTCTCGGGGTCGCCGACGGCGTCGAAGTGCTGGCGGTTGAGCGCGGCGAGGCGGTCGAGCGTGGCGCGGCGCGCGGCCGGGTCCACGCCGGGCGGGTTCGACAGGAACAGCACGGCGTCGCCGGTGTTGCGGAACTTCACCCCCTGGTGCCGGCCCGGCAGGAAGCCGGCGCCCCACAGGCGGTCGTACAGCGGCTGGTCGTCGCGGCGGCCGCTGCCGAACGACGTGAGGACGACGTACGCCGGCAGGCTCTGGTTCTCGCTGCCGAGGCCGTAGCTGACCCACGAGCCGATGCTCGGCCGGCCCGCGAGCTGGTTGCCCGTCTGGCAGAAGGTGATAGCCGGGTCGTGGTTGATGGCCTCGGTGTGGACCGAGCGGATCATCGTGAGGTCGTCGGCTACCGTCGCCATGTGCGGCATCAGCTCGCTGAGCCACAGCCCGCCCTTGCCGTGCTGCGCGAACTTGAACATCGACGGGGCGGTGGGGAACGTCGCCTGCCCGCTGGTCATGGTGGTGAGGCGCTGGCCGCGGCGGATGCTCTCGGGCAGGTTCTCGCCGCGGCGGCGCTCGAGTTGCGGCTTCGGGTCGAACAGGTCGAGCTGCGACGGGGCGCCGGACTGGAACAGGTAGATGACGCGCTTCGCCTTCGCCGCGGGGAGGCGGAAGGGTTGCGCTCGTGCGGTGAGCGTGGCGAGCGCCGCGGCGCCGAGGGCGGTGGAGTGCCGCAGGAACAGGCGGCGGTTGAGCGCGTCGGCGGGGTGCGGGGTCATGGTGCGGCCTCCGGGTCTTCTTGTGCTGAGCCCGGTAGGGCGTCGGCGTGTAGCCCGGGGTGGAACCCCGGGCGGGCGTGTTCGTGGCTCGTGGGAGTGACGCCCCGGTATCACCGCCGACGCCGCCCGGGGTTCCACCCCGGGCTACACGCCGACGTCCTCCGGGCTCAAGCCCCGAGCCGTCATTCCCGGGTCACCACCTCGTCCAGGTTCAGCAGCACGTTCGCGGTCAGCGTCAGCGCCGCCTGTTCGGCGTCGCCGGCGAGGCGCTTCGCCGCGTCGGGGTCGGCGCGGAAGCGGGCCACGTCGGCGGCGTAGCCGTCGCTCAACACCGCCAGCTCGGCCGCGGTCGGGCGGCGGGCCGTGACCACGCGGAAGCCGTAGGCCAGCGGGTCGGCGCCGCCCTCGGCCTTCATGCGGGCCGCCAGCGCCCGCGCCGCCTCCACGTAGGTGAACTCGTTCAGCAGCGCCAGCGCCTGCAGCGGCGTGTTCGTGCGGGAGCGGCGGACGGTACACACCTCGCGGTTCGGGGCGTCGAACAGCAGCATCGTCGGCGGGGCGGCGGTCCGCTTCCACACCGTGTACATCGTGCGGCGGTGGCGGTCCGGGCCGGCGTCCATGCGGTAGTTCCGCAGGTCGCCGTACACGCTCACCTCGTCCCACACGCCCGCCGGCATGTACGGCCGCACCGACGGCCCGCCCAGCGTCCGCGTCAGCAGCCCCGCCGCGGCGAGCGCCTGGTCGCGCACCAACTCGCCCGGCAGCCGGAACCGCGGGCCGCGCGCCAGCAGGCGGTTGTCCGGGTCGCGCTGCACCAGCGCCGGCGTCACCCGCGACGACTGGCGGTACGTCGCCGACGTGACGATCAACTTGTGCATGGCCTTCATGTCCCAGCCGAGGCGGACGAACTCGGTGGCGAGCCAGTCGAGCAGCTCGGGGTGCGACGGGAACTCGGCCTGCGTGCCGAGGTTCTCCGTGCTGCGCACCAGCCCCGTGCCGAAGAAGTGCTCCCACGCCCGGTTCGCCCACACCCGCGCCGTCAGCGGGTTCTCCGCCGACGCCACCCACCGCGCGAACGACAGTCGGTCCGCCTTCGCGCCGGCGGGGAGCGGCGGCAGCGCCGCGGGCACGCCGGGCGTCACCTTCGCGCCGCGGCGGTCGTACTGGCCACGCACCAGCACGAAGGCGTCGCGCGGCGTGCCCTCCTGCATCACCATGACCGTCGGCAGCGCTGCGTCGAAGTCGGCGAGGCGCTTGCGGGCCGCGGCCAGCGCGGCGTCGGCGCGCTTCACCGGGCCGTCGGCGGTGGTGCGGTAGAAGTCGGCCAGCGTCGCGGTCTGCGTCGGCGTCCGTTTCGCCGGGTCGGTGTCGAGCACGGCCTTCACCGCCGGCGGGATGCGCGGCCCGGCGAGCGTCACGGTGCCGGGGGTAGCGCCGGTCACCGACAGGCGGAAGCGGCCGACCGAGTGGTGGTTCAGCGCCTCGTGGAGCAGCTTCACCGTGATCGTGGCGTCGGCGGGAACCTCGACCGCCGTGTCGGCCACGAGCGCCGCCTTGAGCGGCGCCCGGCGCGTGGGGCCGTCGGCCGCCCAGCCGCGCTTCGGGTCGCCGCCGAGGAGGTTCTTCACGTCCCAGCCCGGCTGCGAGTAATCGGCCACGGCCCGCACGAAGCGCAGCTTCCGCGGCTCCTTCAGCGACGGCGCCGTGACTTCCGCTTCGATCGAGGTGAGGACGAAGTTGCCGTTCGGCGCCCGGCCGACGCTCTGGTTCGGCAGCGACTTGTCGGGCAGGCATTCGAGCAGCACCGCCGACAGCGGCCCGGCGGCGACAGGGGCGACGACGGTGTACAGGTCGTAGGGCGGCGACTGCCCCACCGCGAGGTACGAGCCGTCGGCCTGCTTCTCGAACTTCCCCATGCCGCTGCCGGCCACCGAGCGCGGCGCCAGCACCGTCCACGCCTCCTTCACCTCGGCGTGCGACGCCTTGAAGCCGGGCTCCCACGCGGCGACGAGTTTGGGCAGTTCCTTCGCCGCGTCGGCCGCAGCCTTCTCCGCGGCGCCGACCGCGTCCTTCAACTTCGCCAGCTCCGCCTCCTGCCCGGGGAGCGGCACCGTGACCGCCGGGTCGGAGTTGCCGCCGCCGCGGTTCGCCGCCAGCGTGCCGGACTCGGGCACGTTGTTGAAGAACGCGAACAGCCGGTAGTACTCGGCCTGCGAGATGGGGTCGTACTTGTGGTCGTGGCAGCGGGCGCAGCCGGCGGTCATGCCGAGCCACGTCAGCGCCGTCGTGTCCACGCGATCGATCACCGTCTCGACGCGCCACTCCTCGCCGATCAGCCCGCCCTCGCCGTTCAGCCGGTGGTTGCGGTTGAACCCGGTGGCGATGATCTGGTCCCGCGTCGGGTTGGCGAGCATGTCGCCGGCGAGTTGCTGGATGGTGAACTGGTCGTACGGCAGGTTGCGGTTGAACGCGCGGACGACCCAGTCGCGCCACGGCCACATCGCCCGGCTGCTGTCGGTCTGGAAGCCGTTGCTGTCGGCGAAGCGGGCGTAGTCGAGCCACGGCATCGCCATCCGCTCGCCGTAGTGCGGCGACGCCAGCAGCCGGTCCACGACCTTCTCGTAGGCGTTCGGCGCGGCGTCGGCGAGGAAGGCGTCCACCTCCTGCGGCGTCGGCGGCAGGCCGGTGAGGTCGAGCGACAGCCGGCGGATGAGCGTCTCGCGGCTCGCCTCCGGCGCGGGCGCCAGCCCGTCCTTCAGCAGCCGGGCGCGGACGAACGCGTCGATGGGGTTGACGACGGCGGGCGTCGTGGCGGGCACGGGTGGCCGCTTCGGCGTCTCGAACGCCCAGTGCGCCGACCACTTCGCCCCGCCCTCGACCCAACTCTTGATGGCGCCCACCTGCGCCGGCGTGAGCGCCTTGCCGCCCTTCGGCGGCGGCATCCGCTCGGTGGGTTCGGCGCTGGTGACGCGGGCGAGCACCTCCTTCGCCGCGGCGGTGAGGCCGTCGCGGGTGTCGAGGCGGAGGTCGGCCTTGCGGCCCTTCTCGTCGGGGCCGTGGCAGGCGAAGCAGTACTCGGTGAGGACCGGCCGCACGTCGCGGGCGAAGTCCACGTCGGCGGCGGCACGGGGGGCCAGGGCCAGAACGGCCGCGGCGGCCAGGAGAGCGTGGCGCATCGGGAGACCTGCGGCCGGGCGGGTGGGACCGTGTGATTATGCCGCGCCCGGGGTGCGGCGGGTACGGGAAATCGGCCGGGTGTATCATGAGGGGCACGGACCGAAGAACGTGCCGTCGGCCCGAACCGATCGTGCCGCGGTACGTGGCGGCAGGAGGAAACAGAATGATCCTGGGCTTGCGGACGGCCATCTACCCCGCGCCGGACCTGGCCCGCGGCCGGGAGTGGTACCGCCAGGTGCTCGGCCGCGACCCGTACTTCGACGAGCCGTTCTACGTCGGCTTCGCGGTCGGCGGGTTCGAACTGGGGCTGATCCCCGACGGGGCACCGGGCGCCGCCGGGGTGCAGGCGCTGTGGGGCGTGTCCGACGCCGCGGCCGAGCTGGCGCGGCTGACGGTGCTGGGGGCGGAGGTGCACGAGCCGGTGAAGGACGTGGGCGGCGGCATCAAGGTGGCGTCGGTGATCGACCCGTTCGGCAACGTGTTCGGGATTATCGAGAACCCGCACTTCAACCGCGCCGACGTGCGGTGAATACGGTTGCGACCGCGTCGCGTGATCAGACAGGATGCCCTTCCGTTCTCCGGCTCCGCCGTGGGTCGAGCAAAATAAACCCGAGTGCGTGACTCGGTTGTGGCCAGCGCGGGCGGGCGATATGCTCGAACGCAGGGCGGACCTGACGGCCGGACAAACCCTTCGGAACGCCCCGGCGAATCACCAGTTCGGCCAACGGAGAGCGCGGATGTCGTTGCGACTCCTCCTGCTCGGGTGCCTGCTGATCGTCACCGGATGCGCGGGCAGGACGGTGCCGACTGAACCAGTGGCCGCCGAGCCACCCGATACGGCGATCGAGAGCGAGCCGCCCGAATCGGCCACGCTCCCGCACTCGAACTCCGTCGTCGGCCTCGCCTTCACACCAGACGGAGGCACGCTTGTCACGAGCGACAACGACTCGATCAGGTTGTGGGATGTCGCATCGCGCCGGGAGACAGCAACCCTCAAAAACGGGAAGAGCGGGGCGAAGCCGGTCGCTGTCTCCCGGGACGGGAAATTGATTGCCGCCGGGAATTGGGACGCGACCGTCCGACTCTGGGACCGTGCGACAGGGATGGAACTTGCCACGCTCACCGGCCACACCGGCCCGGTGCTGACCGTCGCGTTCTCCCCGGACGGGTCGCTGCTCGCCAGCGGCGGCCGTGGTAAGCAGTGGGGCGGGGCCGCCGAGGTGAAGCTCTGGAACCTGCGGGACCGGACGGAGGCGGGCGCCCTGCCCGGGGTCGCCGACCCGCTCGGGCGCCTGGCGTTCTCACCCGACGGGAAGACTCTCGCCGTCGGCGACGTTCGCGGCAACCTCTTCCTTTGGGACGCGGCCTCCAAGAAGGTAACATCGCCGCTCAAGGGGCAACGCAGTGTCAGCTGCGTCGTCTGGTCACCCGACGGGAGTAGGCTCGTCTCGGGCGGGAGTGATCTGCGGGTCTGGGAGCCTGCGACGGGCAAGTTGCTCGCGACCCTCCCCGTCGGGGACGCCACGGACGACTGCTTCGGCCTTGCGATTTCCAGGGACGGTAAGCTGGTCGCCTCGGGCACCCACCGCGGCAACCTCAAGGTCTGGGACCTCACTACGGGGACCGCCAGGCTCGTGCTTCGGCGGGCTCACTCACCGGAAGCGCCGGTGGTGAGGCCGATCGGAGAGCTGTCGAAGGGGACGGCGGGGTACGTCTACTGCGTCGCCCTCTCCCCGGACGACGCCGTGCTCGCCGCCGGCGTCGGCCCGACGGTCCGGCTCTGGGACCTCAAGACACTGCTCCCTGCGAACGCCGCAGCCGAGAAGCAGCCCAAGGGCGCGGAACCCGAATCGCGGTAGCGGGCAAACCCGAGCCAATGTGAGATCGGAGCTCCGTCTCGCGATCGCTCTCGATTCTTCGCAGAGGTGATAGGCGCACCGCGTCGGGCCTCGAAGACTCGACCCGACCTACGGAAGCCCCGAGCCGGCCGCGGGTTGCGGCCCACGGCGTCGCTCCAACGCTAATTTGTGACATTGACTCAATGCGTGCCTCGACCCCCCGGGGGGGAGCCGTACACACAATGCCCCCGGCTTGAGCGACGCCCGTCACAGCAGCCGGTCGCGCTTCCGCAGCAGCCACTCGCCCAGCAGCGCCAGCAGCAGCAGGCCGTACACCCCCGCGTGGTTCCACAGCGGCAGCGGCGGCCGCGGCTCGTTCAGCGGCACCCGGTCCGGCTCCTTCAGGTCCGCGAAGAACGCCTCCGCCGTCGCCAGCGTGTAGAACTTGCCGTGCGACTTCGCCGCCGCCGCGATCAGGTCCGGGGCGTTCAGGTCCACCCGCTCCCGCTCCGTCGCCGGCGGCAGCACCCGCACGCTCGCCGACGGCGGCGCCGCACCCACGTCCGGGTCCGACAGCACGAACTGGTACACCCCCTCCGGCGTCCGCGTCAGCACGCCCTCGAAGCGGCGGCGGTCGGCCTTGTCGCGCGCCAGCACCAGCAGCTGCGTCTCCGCCTCGCCCGCCGACCCCGGCAGCGGCGACCGCGTCACCCGCACCTTCACCACCGTGCCCTCCGGCGGCGCCGGGGCGTCGTCGGGGAAGCCTACCTGTACCGTGATGCGGTCGCCGCGGCGGACCGGGCCGTCGGGCAGCAGCTTCAGTTCCGGCTTGCCGCGCCGCGCCCGCGCCAGCGCCCGCACCGACTGCAACCAGAAGGCGTTGAACTGCGGCTCGTCGGCGCGGAAGCGCCACCGCCACGTCTCGTCGAAGCCGAGGAACACCACACGCCCGGCGCCAGCGAACTGCTGCAGCACCAGCGGGTGCTTGCCGCCGGTGTTCCCCTCCGCGGCGCGGTCCGGGTGAACCGCCAGTACCTCGGCCGCGGGCTTGCGGGCGTACCCCTTCGCGGCCCAGAACAGCGGCGGCAGCCGCGCCCAAATCTGCTCCGCCTCCGCGTCCTTCTTGCCGAACCGGAACAGCGGGTGCCGCTTCCCCTCGGGCGTCAACTGCGGGCGGTAGCCCTCCGTCAGCGGGCGGTCCTCGGGCGTCGGCCGCGGCACGACTTCGAGCACCACCACCGGCAGCACGTCGGCCACCGGCGTGTCGGCGAACGCGGCCGGGGTGTGGTGCTCGCCGGCGGCCACGAGGAGGCCGCCGCCCTTCACCTTCACGAAGTCGGCCAGGTCTTGCATCGCCCGCGCCGACTGCGGCAGCAGTTTCGGGTCGAAGTCGCCGAGGATGACCACGTCGAACGTGAACAGCTCGTCGCGGGTCGGGAACGCCTCCAGGGCCACGGCGCTGCGGTCCGTCTCCGACCACCCCGGCGACGCCCCCACCAGCACCGTCTTGAACTCGATCGACTTGTTCCCCGCCACCTGGTCCGACTCGCGCTCCAGCAGCACCTTGGCGAAGCGGAAGTCGTACCGCGGCCGGCCCTCCACGAACAGCACGCGGGCGCGCTTGGCCTCGGTCACGAGCACGCGCCGCTCGACGCGGTTGTTCGTCAGGTCCGTCTCGCCCGGCGCCGGCGGCACGTCGAGGACAAGAATCTTTTCGCCGACGGTGGTGGGGGTGTACGCCAGCTCCACCTTTTCGCCGGCCTCGGTGGGCCGCACCTCCTGCCGGCCGAGCTCGACGAGGCGGTCGCCGACCTTCTCGTAGAGCGTCACGCGGACGGGGTCCGGCGGCACGGCGCCGCGCGACGCCAGCTTGGCACCGATGTCGAGCGTGTCGCCGCGGGCCACCACGTCGCCGAAGCGCAGGTCGGACAGGCCCAGGTCGGGGACGACCCACGGGTCACCGACGCCGACGAGGTACAGGGGCACGCCGGCGGCCTCGGCCGCGGCCGGCAGCGACGCGCCGGCGGTGGTCACGCCGTCGGTGAACATCACCACCGCGGCGGGCGGATTCCCCTGGAACTGTCGGGCGATCTGCTCGACGCCGTCGCCGAGCTGCGAGCCGTCGCCGGTGGGTTGCAGCGCGAGCAGCGCCTCGCGCAGGGGGGCAGCCTCCTCGGTCTCGGTGGCGCTGCCGACGACGCGGCCGCGGACGTCCACGGCGAACACGTTCACCTTGACGCGCTTCTCGGTGAGGAGGCGGTCGAGCCAGTCGCCGCCGGGGCGCGTGAGCAGTTGTTGGGCGAGCTTCAGGCGGTGCGTCCGCGGCAGGTTGGCGGCGCCGACCAACTCCTCGGCCTTGGCGCGGACGGCGGCGTCCTTCAGGTCGTCCACCGTGTCCATGCTCGCGGACGTGTCGAGGATGATGACGACTTCGGGCCAGCCGACGCGCTTGAAGACGAGCTTCCACTGCGGCAGCACGGCCGTGAGTACCGTGAGAATGACGGCCCCGCGCAGCAGCGCCGCGGGGAGGACGCGAGCCAGGCCGCCGGCGGCGGCGCGCTCCCGGGCGTAAATGCCGAACGCGTAGCCGACGAACAGCACGGCGACGCCGACGACGGCCCAGCCGTCGTTGCGGCGGTCCGGCGTCGTCACCGACACGCGCTCGAACACCACGCGGTTGCTCTCGCCGGCCGGCGCCGGCGGCACCCCGGCGGCGCGGGCGATGGCGCCTTCCGCGGCGTCGCGGGCCGGGTCGGGGAGGAAGCCGAACAGGTCGCCGGTGAGTTCGACGCGCACCGCCAGCGCCACGGCGGCGAGGCACACCAGCGTCAGCCCGCCGGCGAGCACGGTGCCGAACGTGCGCCAGACCGGGTGCCGGCTGAGCGGCCGCGCCACCGTGCCGCCGGCGCGGGCGGGGCCGGTCCACCACGCCAACGTCGTCTCCGCGGCCAGCAGCGTCAGCAGCGCCCACGCCGCCCACCGGGACAGGTCGGGGCCGTGCGGCCGCGGCTGCGTCACGGTGCCGGTGCCGCTGCCGTCGGTCGGCTGTGCCTCGGCCGGGTCGCTCACCACCTGAACGGGGCCGACCACCTTCCACTCGTCGGGCGTGAGCCGCTTCAGGTCGGACTCGGCGTCGCCGGCCGGGTTCACCGCGAACACGCGGTCGCGGCTGTCGCCGGGCGCCACCCGCTCGCGCGGGTCGGTCAGCCGCATCCGGTAGAAGCCGGCGAGGCGCGTGTCGGCGAACCGGGCCACGGCCGACTCGTCGCGGAGTGTCACCGGGGCGTCACCGCTGATCCCCTCGGGGCCGGTCACGCTCGCGGTCAGGCCGGCGGCCGCGGCGGGGAAGAATTCCTCGAGCGCGTCGCCGACGCGGGCCGTGTGCGGGTCCGGGTTTGCGGCGGCGAAGCGGAGCAGTTCGTGCTGGAATTCCAGGTAGCTCGGGAAGATGGGCCACTCGGTCCAGTCGCGGTTCAGGCTGCTGGCGTACACCACGACGCGGCCGCGGAAGCGCGGCCACTCGAGCACCGCGGGGTCGAGCTTCGCGTCCTTCGCGCCGGCCGCCGGGGCGAACGACAGGACGCGCCGGGCGGCGCCGTCGGCGAGCTTCACGTACCCGCGGAACGGCACGCCGACGAGGCCGGCGCGCGGGTTGTCCTCGCGGAACGCGGCCAGCGGCGAGCCCGGCCGGCGGTACTCGGCGTCGTCGGCGCTCAGGGTGAAGCCGGGGTTCTCGGCGGGGGCGCTCACGACCTCCCCGAGCGCCGACGGGAGGATGCCCTTGCCGTCGGCGTACAGGAGGCGGTTGTAGCTGTCCTTCGCCGCGGCCGCGTTCGGGCCGAGGCCGATCACCACGCCGCCGCCGCGCTTCAGGTGCGCTTCGAGCCGCGCCGCCATCGCCGGGGTGACCGTCGGCACGTCGGCGAGGTAGACGCAGTCGGCGCCGGTGGTGTCGCCGACGGCCGCGTCCGCGAACTCGCCGTAGCTCAGCATCCAGCGCTCGGCGGGCGTCTCGGGCCAGCGACCGCCGGGGCGGTGCAGACGCGCCGGGGTGTCGCCCGGCCGCGCGCCCGGCGGCACGAGCGCCCGCGCCAGGTACTCGCCGGCCCGCTTCAGCGGGTCGGCCTCGCCCTTCTTCCCCTCCACGATCAGCGCGTGCAGCCCGTCGCGCGCCTCGACCACGACCGCCCGCGCGTCGTCGGCCGGCAGGTCGTCGCCGGTTTCCAGCTTCACCTGGATGAGATGCACGCCCGGCGTCAGGAAACCGGTTTTGCTCCCCTCCAGCGTGAACGACGCCGACACCCGCCCGCCGGCCGGGATCGCGGGCGTGGACTCGGCGGCGACCGCGGCCGGCGTCTCGACCCCCGCCGCCGACGGCCGGCCGAGGTGCAGCCCGAGCTTGGTCGGCGGGTGGTCGCGGCGGCCGAAGTTCTGCACGGTCGCGGTGACGACCATTGGCGAGCCCACGACCGCGACCGGGTCGGACAGTGCGAGATCGACGACGGCCAGGTTCTCGGGGTCGTCGCGGGCCACGTCCACGACGACCACGTCGGCGGCGCCGCGGCCGTTCTTGCCGCGGAGGATGGTGGTCCACGCCTCCGGCAGCGGCGCGTCGGCCCGCGGCAGCGCGGCGGCCCACCCGGTGCGCTGCGCGTCGGTGAAGATGGTGACCTGCCGGCGCGGGTAGCCGCGCGGGGAGCGGCTCAGGGCATCGACCACGTGCGACAGCACGACGGCGCCGTCGGCCGCGGCGTGGGTGGGGCGGAGCTTCCCGAGTTCGTCCAGCACCTTCAGCACGGCGTTCGACGGCCCCGGCACCACGACCGGCGACGGCGCGCCGACGACGATCACGCTGAACCCGTCGCCGGGGCTGCCGCCGCGGACCAGCTCCTCGGCCTGGGCCTTCGCCTTCTCGAACCGCGTCGGCCCGTCGGCGGCGCGGGCCGTCATGCTCATCGAGGCGTCGAGCACGATCACGTGGTGCGTCCGCGTGCCGGACGCGACGGCGACCTGCTCGCCGGGCCGGACGCGCTGCCACCACGCCTCGGCCCAGTCGGTGGCGGCGGCGAGCGCGAACAGCGCGACGAGCAGCGCCAGCACACGGGCGGCGAGGAGGAGCCAGTGGTCGACGCGGCGGCGGTGGCGGCGCTCGGCCACCGCCAGGAAGCGGATCGCGGCCCAGGGGACGATCTGGTAGCGCTTGCGGAACAGGAGGTGGACGAGGAACGGCACCGCGACGGCGGCGGCCGCGGCCCCGGCGGCGAGGCCGGGGGTGAACACGGCGAACACGGCGAACGGGGGCATCGGCGGCCGGGTCGGGGTGCGGGCGCGGGGTGCCCCGTTAGTATGACGCCCGGCCGCCGCCGGGAACAGGGCGCGCGCCGGTCACGTGGCCATGATGACGGTCTTCACCTCGGTGTACAGCTGCAGCGCGTACGCCCCCAGCTCGCGGCCGATGCCGCTCATCTTGAACCCGCCGAACGGCGCCGCGGCGTCGAACACGTCGTAGCAGTTCACCCACACCGTGCCGGCCTTCAGCGCGTTCGACAGGCGGATCGCCTTCTTCACGTCCTTCGTCCACACGGCCGCGGCCAGGCCGTAAAAGCTCTTGTTGCCGCGGGCGATCACCTCGTCGGCGTCCTTGAACCGCAGGATGCTCATCACCGGCCCGAAAATCTCCTCCCGCGCGATCTTCATGTCGTCGTTCACGTCGGCGAACACCGTCGGCTCCACGAAGTAGCCGCGGTCGCCGACGCGGCCGCCGCCGGAGAGGCGCCGCGCGCCCTCGGCGTTACCGGCGTCGATGTAGCCGAGGATGCGCTCCATCTGCTCCTGGCTCACTTGCGGCCCCTGCTCCGTCGTCGGGTCGAACGGGTCGCCGACGCGCCGGGCCTTCGCCTTCGCCGTCATCTTGTGGACGAACTCGTCGTACACGCGGTCCTCGACGTACAGCCGGCTGCCGGCCACGCAGCACTGCCCCTGGTTGAAGAACAGCCCGAAGTACGCGCCTTCCACGGCAGCGTCCAGGTCGGCGTCGGCGAACACGACGTTCGGCGACTTGCCGCCGAGTTCGAGGCTGACGCGCTTCAGGTTGCTGTCCGCGGCCGCCTTCATGACGATCTTGCCGGTCGTCGTCTCGCCGGTGAAGGCGATCTTGTCCACGTCCGGGTGGCCGGACAGCGCCGCGCCGGCAGTCGGGCCGAAGCCGGGCACCACGTTGATGACGCCGTCGGGGAAGCCGACCTCCTGCGCCAGTTTGGCGATCCGCAGCGCGGTGAGCGGCGTCTGCTCGGCGGGCTTGAGGACGAGGGCGTTGCCGCACGCCAGCGCCGGCCCCCACTTCCACGCCTGCATCAGCAGCGGGAAGTTCCACGGGATGATCTGCCCCACGACGCCGACCGGCTCGTGGCGGGTGTAGCAGAAGTAGTTGCCGTCGACGGGGATGGTGAGGCCGTGGTTCTTGTCGGCCCAGCCGGCGTAGTAGCGGTAGCACTGCAAGGTCAGCGGCAGGTCGGCGGCCAGCGAGTCGGCGATCGGCTTGCCGTTGTCCAGCGTCTCGAGCGCGGCCAGTTCGTCGAGGTTCGCCTCAACGGCGTCGGCGAGCTTGTTGAGGAGCCGGCCGCGGCCGCTGGCGTTCATGCGACCCCACGGGCCGTCCATCGCGGCTCGGGCGGCCTTCACGGCGCGGTCGATGTCCTCCTTGTCGCCCTCCGCGACGCGGCAGATCACGTCGCCGGTGGCGGGGTTCACCGTCTCGAACGTCTTGCCGGACGCGGCCGGCAGCCACCTGCCGCCGACGAACAGCTGCTGGTCGGACACCTTCGGCGGCGCGGGCTTCGGCATCCGGGCGGTGGCGGCGGCCATGGGAGAGCCTCGGGGGAAGGGGGTGGCATTGTAGGTAGGCCGCCGCGTGCGGCGGTGCGCAGCCGTGCTACGCCGCAACCGGCGACCCGATCACTCCTTGTCCTCCAGCCTGCCCGACCGCTGGATCGCCCGGAACAGGCGCAACCCGAACATCGTCGCCGTGGCGCACCCAAGCATCCCGAACACCGGCAGGTCCCACAGCAGCGGCGGTGCCTTCGCCGCCCAGATCACCGCCGAGCCCAAGAACAGCGCGCTCACCATCATCCCGAACACCAGCCGGTTCACCGACGGGTCGAGGTGGCGGTGGTCCAGCTGCACCGCGAGCTGCTGGTTGTTCAGCCGGCGGAACAGGCCCGACACCTCGCGCGGCAGGCCGCGGACGAGTTGCTCCCACTCGCGCAGGTCGGAGAACAGCTGGCGCACGACCCGCTTCGGCGACAGCTTCTTCATCACCAGCGACCGCGCGTACGGCTCCAGCAGCCCCACCAGGTTGAACTTCGGCGACAGCCGCCGGCCGGTCCCTTCGAGGATGATGAGCACCCGCAGCAGCATCGCCAGCGGCGCCGGCAGCAGGACGTGGTAGCGGCGGACCGCGTCGGTCAGGTCGTTCAGCGCCGTGCCGAGCTGGAACTGGTCCAGCGGCATCCCCCAGTAGTATGCCAGCTGCTCCGCCACCTCCGCCTCCAGGGCGTCGGCGTCGAGCTTCGGCGGCACGTCGGCCACCTCCACGATCAGGTCCGTCAGCGTCGCCGCGTCGTGGTTCACCGCCGCGGTCACGCCGCGCTCGATCCGGTCGCGCAGCTTCGCGTCCACGCGGCCAACCATGCCCACGTCCAGCAGCCCGATGCGGCCACGCGGGTGGTCGGGCGTCGCCGGCAGGTACAGCAGGTTGCCCGGATGCGGGTCGGCGTGGAAGATGCCGTCGCGGAAGATCATCGCCAGGAAGACGTGCGCCCCGCGCGCCGCCAGGTCGTGGAGGTCGCCGCCGGCCGACCTCACCTTCTCGAGCCGGGTGAACGGCACGCCCTCCAGGTACTCCATCGTCAAGACGCGGCCGGTCGAGAACGCCGGGTACGGTTCCGGCACCGCCACGCCGGCGTCCTTCTCGAACGCCTGCCGGAACAGTTGCAGGTTGCGCAGTTCGCGGCGGAAGTCGAGCTCGCGCAGAAGCACACGCTTGAACTCGGCCACAACCGCGACCGGGCGGTAGGGTCGCAGCTCCGGCAGGAACCGCACGGCCAGCTCGGCCAGTTCCGCGAGGATGGACAGGTCGTTCTCGACGCGGCGGACGATTCCGGGGTGCTGCACCTTCACCACGACCGCGCGGCCGTCGTGGAGCGTGGCCCGGTGGACCTGCCCGATCGACGCCGACGCCAGGGGCACCGGTTCGAAGTGCGGGAACACCTCCGGCACGGGGCGACCGAGTTCCTGTTCGATGAGGTCGCGGGTGGCCTCGAACGGGTCCGCGGGGACGTTCCCTTGTAGTTCGGACAGTTCGTCGGCGAGCGCCGAGCCGACCACGTCGCGGCGGGTGCTGAGGACCTGGCCGAACTTGATGAACGTGGTGCCGAGCTCGGTGAGGACGAGCCGCACCCGGGCCTCGAACGTCAGCTGCGACAGGCGGACGATCTCGGTCCGGGCGGCCCACCGGCGGACGAACCCGGGGTCGAGCCGCAGCACCACGTCGGCGAGGCCGTACTTGGTCAGCGTGCGGACGATCTCGACGACCCGGGACAGGTTCCGGGCGAGCTGCGGGATGGACGCCAGGTCGAGCCGCATGCCGGGCGTCCCCCGCGCTCCGGGCGGAGCGCCCGCTACTTCGGGTTGAGCGTCACGCGGGCCGTCTCGCCGGCCCGCAACACCACCTTCGCCGCGGCCCGGGTCGTCTTCCCGTTCGCGGTCACCTCGGCGACGAGTTCATACCCGTAATCCTGGCCGTAGCTCAGTGCCGGCACGGAGTACGTCCGCGAGTTGCCGGTGGTCGGCGACGACACCCCGTTGAACTTCAGGACGGCGCTCTCGGGCAGGTCGACGACCAGCGTGGCCGCGCCGGTGCCGGCGAACGGGTCGGCGTAGCCGCGGCAGCCGTAGCAGCCCCACCCGTAGGTGGCGTAGGGGCCGTACGACGCCCAGTTCGCGTACGGGCCGTGGGCGTAGTTGTAGTACGCGAACCACGGGTAGGCCCAGCCGTAGTAGTACGTGTTGGTGTAGTACCCGCTCGGGGTCAGGAGCGGGAACGTGGCGCTGGTGGCGGTCGGCCAGTCCCAGGCCTTCGCGGGGGCGGCGGATGCGGCCACGGCCAGGACGGCGGCGAACAGGGCGCGTCGCATGGGGTGTCTCCGGGTTGCGGGGGCGGCATAAAGCCCCCTCCCCCTCGACTCTAGCGACCGGCGTGTCCGACACAACCTGTCTTGCCCAGATTATCCAAACTACCACCCGGGCCGCTTCAATCCCCGTTCCGCTCCGCTTCGCGGTCGAGGTGCAGGTGCGGCGTCGCGCCTTTGCCGCGGAGCTCGATCACGCGGTCGGCGCGGCCCTGCGTCAGGTACGCGGTCAGGTCCACGCCCATCTCGCGCAGCGCGCTCAGGTGCTGCCGCTGCCGCTCCTCGGCCTGCCGGCGCACCTCGATCTCCGTCTCCGCGTCGCGGCGGCGCTGGTCGCGCACGGCCGTGCGCTCCGCCTCCTTCTGCCGCAGCTCCGCCTCCTGCCGCTTGCGGCCCAGTTCGATCTCGGCTTCCACCTCGGCCGTCTGCTCGGTCCGCCGCCGCGTCGCGCGGTTCATCTGCGCGTTTAGCTTGAAGTCCTCCAGCGTCTGCGCCTGCTCCTCGGTCGCGCGTTCCAGTTGCAGCCGCGTCCGCGACTCGATCGCCTGGTCGTGCATCGCCTGGAGCCGGTCCGGGGCGGCGTAGCCCCGGTAGACCACCTTGTTGACGCGGTAGCCGTTCTGGGCCGCCCGCGCCGTGAGCTGCCGGTAGGCGTCGAGCTCGTTCAGCCCGCCGGTGTCGTGCTTGAACTGCTCGAACGTACGCCGGCCGCAAAACTCGACCACGTCCGACGTGGCGGCGTTGATGAAGTCGCCGATCGGGTCGTGCGTCGCCTCCAACATGCGGTCGATGTCCATGAGCTCGAAGAAGAGCATGAGCTTGATGGTGAGGACGGCGTCGTCGGCGGTGCGGACCTCGGGCACGTCGTGGTACATCTGGTCGGGCATGAGCCACAGCTTCTGGAAGACGAGCCCCTTGGCGACCTTCCGCACGCCCTGCGAGCCGCCCTCGGAGCCGTGCCACGCGAACGTGTGCAGCCACTCGCCGGGCGCCGGCACGAACAGCGTCGGCCCGTACACGATCCGCCGCGTGATCGCGTCCGACCCCGCGGCCCGGCTGTACACGATCACCGCCTCCTTGGCGGCGAGTTGGAGGGCGTCCTGGCGCTGGACGGTCTCGTGGACGCGCGGGTCGAACCACAGGTCGGCGGGGCCGGGGACGTGTTCCTGCCGGCCGTCGCGGAAGCGGACGATGAGGAACTCGCCGGGGTGCGCGACGAAGTGCCGCATCTTCTCGAACCGCTTCCGCCACGCCCACACGCGCCGCGGCCCGATCACGACCTCCATGCTCCCGTCCGCGCGGACCATGAGCGCCCGCTGCCCCTCCTCGACGGTGTAGTACCACATGGTGGCGGTCCCGTAGTCAGGGGTGGTGTCGAGTCCCGGCGGCATCGGCCGCTGGGGGATGTTGGCTTGAAGGTCGGCGACGTGAACGGAATCCCAACGGCCGGTGTTCGGGTCGATCGTGCCGCGCATCCCCTTGAGGAATTCGACGCGGGCGTGGGCGCGCTTCGCCTTCGCGGCGGTGCGCGTCACCGACTCCTCGGGCACGTCGAAGTCGATAGCCGTGTCGGTGAACTCGCAGAGCATCGAGTCCACGGACTCCGTTTCGCTCTGGCCGTAGTGCTCGTTGATGGCCTTGATGAGCGCGGCCCGCGGGTAGCCGACGAGGCGGATCTTCTTGTTCAGGATGAACGTCAGCTTGTCGGCGACGGACAGGTCGTTGGGGTCGGCGGCGGCCACGAACAGCGTCTCGCCGTCGAGCCGGACGGGGAGGACGAGATTCTCGCGCGCCACCGACTCGGGGACGAGTTCGAGGACGTGCGGGGGCGGCGTCGGCAGCGGGATGACCGACGGCTCCGCGGCCTCGGCGGCGAGGTGGACGGCGCCCCGCTTGTGGATGATGTCGGGGATCACGGCGGTCTCCGCCGCCGCGACCGCGGCGGGTGGACACCTGGGCTGGGACTTGTCGGTGCTATTGTTTCCGCGCGGTCAAGAGGAAGGGTGGGGTCGGCAAGAGACGACGGGTTAACCACAGAGTCACAGAGAGCACAGAGGGAAGACAAAAAACCGAGAGGAAGACACAAGATTGATTGAAATCAAACTCTGCCTCGTCTCGGTTTTCTGTCTTCCCTCTGTGCTCTCTGTGACTCTGTGGTTAATCCGGCTTCGCTCCCGTTTTCCGGCCCGCCATCAGCCGAGCCACCTCGGCGCAGTCCTTGTCGCCGCGGCCGCTGAAGCACAGCACCACCACGTCCGTCTTCGGCCGCCGCGCCGCCTCGCGCATCGTCTCGACCACCGCGTGCGCCGTCTCCAGCGCCGGCAAAATCCCCTCCAGCCGGGCGCACAGGTGGAAGGCGTCCAGCGCGTCCTGGTCGCTCACGTTGCAGTACCGCACCCGGCTGCTGTCGCGCCAGTAGCTGTGCTCCGGGCCGACGCCCGGGTAGTCCAGCCCGGCGCTCACCGAGTGCACGTCGGCCGTCTGCCCGTCGTCGTCCTGGAGCACGTAGCTGAAGCTGCCGTGCAGCACGCCGGGGGCGCCGAACGTGAGCGTCGCGGCGTGCTGGCCGCGCTCCTTGTTCCGCCCGCCGGCCTCGACGCCGACCAGTTCCACGCCCGCCTCGTCCACGAACGGGTAGAACATGCCGGCCGCGTTGCTCCCGCCGCCGACGCACGCCACCACCGCGTCCGGCAGCCGGCCGAACAGCTCGCGGGATTGCTCGATCGTCTCGCGGCCGATGACGCTCTGGAAGTCGCGGACCATCATCGGGAACGGGTGCGGGCCGACGACGCTGCCGATGATGTAGTGCGTCCCCTCGACGGTGCTCATCCACTCGCGCATGGCCTCGTTCGTGGCGTCCTTCAGCGTCTTGCTGCCGCTCGACACGGGGAACACCTCGGTCCCCATCGCCTTCATGCGGAAGACGTTCAGCTCCTGCCGGCGGATGTCCTCCTCGCCCATGTACACCCGGCACGTCATGCCGAACAGCGCCGCCGCGGTGGCGGTGGCGACGCCGTGCATCCCCGCCCCCGTCTCGGCGATGACGCGAGACTTGCCCATGCGCTTCGTGAGCATGGCCTGGCCGAGGGCGTTGTTGATCTTGTGCGCCCCGGTGTGGTTCAGGTCTTCGCGCTTGAGGTAGATGCGAGCGCCGCCGGCTTCCGCCGTGAGCCGCTCCGCGAAGTACAGCCGACTCGGCCGGCCGACGTACTCCTGCAACCGCCGGTCGAACTCGGCGAGGAACGCGGGGTCGGCCTGCGCGTCCTTGTAGGCGCGGTCGAGCTGTTCGAGCGCGAACATGAGGGTTTCGGGGACGAACCGGCCGCCGTAGGGGCCGAACCGGCCGCGGGCGTCGGGGACGTGGGAGACGGGGGCAGAAGTCATGAGCCGGGGTCGCTCGTGGGGTGGGTCCGCGCCGTCATTCTAGGCGCGTGCCCCCCGAGCGGGCGCGTCAGGGGGCGGAGTGCGCCACCCTTTCGGCCCCTGCCGGGGCGGGCTCGGATAAAAGCGGTGCGATCCGACGCCGCCACCGCAGCGCTTCGGCGGTCAGCAGCCCGGCCGCGACCGCGCCGACGAGCCACGGCACGAGGTGCCAGCCCGGCCGGAACACGCGGTACCCCTCGGCCGACGTGACGCGCTCCTCCCCCTCCGCGCCGTGGAACGCGACCGCCACCACGCCGGCGCCCACGTCGTAGTCGCGGTAGACCGAGCTGTCCGCCTTCCGCATGGCCCGGCCGCGGTCCACCGCCGACTCGCTCCACAGGTCGGACAGGTCGCGGGCGCCGTGCTTCAACTGCTCCGTGGCGTAGTCCGGCCGGCCCTCGCTGCCGAGCGCCGCCGCCACCTCCGCGGCCGTCATGCCGGGCTGAACCTTCGCCGCGTCCTCGGCGGGGCTCGCGCTCAGGGCGCCGGCCACCAGCACGACCACGGCCACGACCTCGCCGGCCGTCCGCTCCCGCATCGTCCAGCGCATCGCCGCCCCCGGGTGAGTACCAGCCGAAGCGTAGCACGCAACCGGCCGTCTGGTAGAATCCCGGGATGCCGGAACTGCCCGAGGTGGAGACCGTGGTCCGCGACCTCCGCCCCCGCGCGGTCGGCCGCACGGTCACCGCCGTCCGCGTCGGGGCGAAGCAACTCCGCAAGGCGTGGAACGTGGCCTGGGCGGCGGACGTGGTCGGCCGGCGGGTCGCCGCGATCCGCCGCCGCGGCAAGTGGATCGTGGTCGAAATGGAGGGGCCGCGCATCGTCGTCCACCTCGGCATGACGGGTCAGTTCACCGCCGTCGCCGCGGCCGAACCCGAGCCCGACCACCTGCACCTCGTGTTCGCCCTGAACGACGGCACCGAGCTCCGCTTCCGCGACGTGCGCCGGTTCGGCTCCGTCACGCTGTTCGCCGACGACGCCGCGGTGGAAGCGTTCTTCGCCGCCGCCGGCCTCGGCCCCGAGCCGTTCGGCCTCGACCCGGCCGCGTTCCGCGAAGTCGTGCGTGCTTCCGCGCGGAACCTGAAGGCGATCCTGATCGACCAGACGGTCGTGGCCGGCGTCGGCAACATCTACGCGGACGAGGCGTGCTGCCGCGCCGGCCTCCACCCCGCCCGCAAGGGCGACTCGCTGACGCCCGCCGAGTGCGACGCGCTGCGGGTCGCCGTCGAGGCCGTGCTGACGACCGCGATCGCCGCCCGCGGCAGCACGATCCGCGACTACGTCGGCGGCTCCGGCCTCGGCGGCGGCTTCCAGCTGGAGCATCGCGTCTACGGCCGCACCGGTGAGCCGTGCCTCACCTGTGGAGCCGCGATCGAGCGCGTCGTGTTGGCAGGCCGGTCGTCGCACTACTGCCCGAAGTGTCAGCCGAGGGACCGAGGGACCGAGGGACCGAGGGACCGAGGGGCAGGAACCAGGGAGCGCCCCCGCCCCCGGCTCAAGCCGAAATGATCGGACGGTCGGTCCCTGTGTCCCTGTGCCCCTGTGTCCCTCAGTCCCCCCAGTCGCCGTCATGTCCTACCGCGCGTTCAAGAAGCTGCTCGGCGAGACGAGCCTGGAGCGGAAGTGCCGGTGGCTCCTCGGCGCCATGGTGCTCGTCCTCATGACCGGCAGCTTCTGGGTGTACGCCATCCAGACCGAGGGCCTCGCCCACGACCAGCTCCGCACCACCGGCCGCACCCTCGTCACCCCGGCGCTGGCCCGGCTGCACGTCCGCGCCGAGCAGCAGAACGCCATGGACGAGTTCGCGAAGCAGAACGAGGCCCACTGGCCGGCCCAGCTGCGCGACTACAACGTCCGCCTCATCCGCGTGCCGCTCACGCCCAGCGACCCCGAGCACCGGGCCGAGGCCGACGACATGCCGGCCGTGTCCAAGGTGAGCGAGCCCGACCGCACCGAGTGGGACCGCGACGCCGACGCCGAGAAGGCGTACTACTACTACTCCGCGCTTCGCGCCGCCCCGTCCTGCGTCGGCTGCCACCGCGACCCGGAGAAGATGGGCCGCCCGGAACTGGCCCGCCCCGACCTGAAGCCGAACGACCTCATCGGCATCGTCCGCATCCGCCTCACCACCCGCGAGATCGAGGAGGGCTTCCACACCAACCGGGCCGTCCTCATCTCGTTCGCCGTCGGCACGTCGCTCCTCATCATCGCCGGCAGCTACCTCATGATCCGGTACGTGATCGTGAAGCCGCTCAAGCACCTGAAGGAGGTGTCGGAGGCGATCGCCGGCGGCGAGCTGAACATCCGCAGCGAGATTCAGACCGGCGACGAGTTCGAGGACCTGTCGCACGCCTTCAACCGCATGATCCGCAACCTGACCAACACCCAGGACCGCAACAAGAAGCTGATTTCGGACCTGGACCGCAAGGTGGACGAGCTGGCGCGGGTGAACATGGCCCTGTACGAGAACAACCGCCTGAAGGGCGACTTCCTCGCCACCATGAGCCACGAGCTGCGCACGCCGCTGAACAGCATCATCGGGTTCAGCGAGGTGCTCCTCTCGGCGGACAACATGACCGAGAAGCAGCAGCGCTACGCCGGCAACATCATGACCGGCGGCAAGCAGCTGCTGGCGCTCATCAACGACGTGCTGGAGCTGGCGAAGCTCGAAGCCGGCAAGATGCGGCTGCGCCCGGAGCCGCTCGACGTCGCCGCGGCGTGCGAGCACGCGGCGGCGATGTTCCGCCAGCAGGCCGAGAAGAAGAACATCGACCTCAAGGTGCTCGTGGAGCCCGGCACGCCGGCGGTCCGGCAGGACGCCGGGAAGCTGCACCAGGTGCTGTCGAACCTCCTGTCGAACGCGGTGAAGTTCACCCCCGAGGGCGGCCGCGTCACGCTCCGCGCCGCGTCCGACGGCGCGGAGCTGGTGCTGACCGTGGCCGACACCGGCGTCGGCATCGCGCCGGAGGAGCAGGAGCTGGTGTTCGAGAAGTTCCGGCAGACGGCGAACCCGCTGACGCGGGAGCAGGGCGGCACCGGGCTGGGGCTGTCGATCGTGCGCGAGCTGGCGAAGCTGCTCGGCGGCGACGTGGGCCTGCACAGCGAGCTCGGCCGCGGCAGCACGTTCACGGTGCGCGTCGCGGCCCGCCTCGCGGACGAGCCGCTCCTCGACTTCGAGCTCGGCGAGGAGCCGGGGCCGGCGGCGTAGGGCGCGGCCGGCTTCCTACGACGCCTTCACGAACTTGTTGGGGGTGCCTTCCAGCCCGCCGCCCGCGGCCGGCCGCCAGAGCACGACCTCGTCGATCTTCCGGGCGAGTTCGAAGTCCTTGTCCGTGATGCCGCCGGCCGAGTGGGTCTTCAGCTTCACCCAGACCTTCGCCCAGGTGACGCCGAGGTCGGGGTGGTGCCACGCGGCCTCGGCGAGGTAGCCGATGGCGTTGACCAGCATCAGCGTGGTGGGCCAGCCGTCGGTGTTGAACTTCTTCCGCAGCCAGCCGTCCTCCAGGTTCCATCCGGTCAGGCCGAGTTCGGCGACCTTCGTCGCCACCTCGGCCTCGGTGTAGGTGCAGGCGTCGGCCATGATCGTCCTCCGTATTCTGACCTGAACCTATCACCCCGCCCGCCGGGCTACAACATGACGACCCGCGACCGCCTCCGCGACCTGTTCCGCCAGCGCGCCCTCCAGTTCGGCGACTTCACGCTCGCGAGCGGCAAGAAGAGCAGCTACTACGTGAACTCGAAGAAGGTGCTGTTCCACGCCGAGGCCATCACCCTGCTCGGCGAGGAGCTGTACGCGGCGACGGCCGACCTGACGTTCGAGGCGATCGGCGGGCTGGAGGTCGGCGCCATCCCGATGGCGGCCGCGGCGCTGACGGCGTTCCACCGCCACGGCCGGGCGCTGGAAGGCTTCTTCGTCCGCAAGCAGGCCAAGAGCCACGGCAGCCAGGAGCTGGTCGAGGGCCAGGTGAGCAAGGGAGACCGCGTGGTCGTGATCGACGACGTGCTGACGACCGGCGGCAGCGTGGTTCAAGCGATCAAGGCGGTGGAGGCGGTCGGGGCGACGGTGCTGCGGGTGGTGTGTATCTGCGACCGGCTGCAGGGCGCGCGGGAGGCGCTGGCCGGGTACGACTACCGCCCGCTGTTCACGATCCGCGACTTCGGCATCGAACCGAGCTAAGAACAAAGCCGATTAGCCGCGAAAAGGCACGAAAAGGAACACCGAGCCAAGACCGAATCCTGGTTTTCGCCGTTCTTCCTTTTCGTGCCTTTTCGTGCCTTTTCGTGGCCATCCTGCCTTGAATTTACCTTGCCACCGGGCGTAGCAACCGCGCCGCGTAGCGTCCCAGGCGCACCAGAAGGACGCGGTTCAGGTAGCCCGTGGTGGCGCGGGCGCCCACCTTGCCCAGCACCTTCCCCGCCAGGTTCGTGCCCACCCCGACGCCGACCACGTTCAGCGCCTCGTGGAACAGCTGGTCGTACTGGTCCTCCACCACCTTCTCCCACTCGGCGCCCTGCCCCGCCAGGTAGGCGTTGAAGAACACCCGACTCAGCAACACGCCCGTCCCCGTCTTGCCGGCGCGCAGCTGGTACACCCGACACAGGTCGGTCAGCATCGACACCGCGTAGAACAGCGTCGCGCCGGTGTCCACGACCGCGTTCGGGGCCACCGCCGTCACCACCCAGATGCGGCTGCCCCAGTACTTCACGCGGCTCTCGGCGGCGGCGTCGAGCTCGGCCTGGAACTCGTCGCGGAAGCGGGCGAACCACTGCTCGCTCGACGCGAACTTTGCCGGGTCCATCAGCTGCTCGCGGACCACCTTCAGCCGCACCTGCACGGCGTCGGACAGGCCGACGGCGGCGAGCGCCTTGCGGTCCTTCTCGGTGTCGAGCGGGTACTCGCGCAGGTAGCGTTCGAGCTGCTCCCGCGCCTCGTCCGTCTTCGCGGCGGCGAGCCAGCGCAGCCGGGTGCGGCGGGCGAGTTCTTCGAGCCCCTTCACCTGCACCTGGCGGTTGCGGCGGAGGCGGGCGTACAGGACCGCGAACCGGCCGAAGGCGTACAGGATGCACGCCCCGAACAGCCCGAGGCCGGCGTAGCCGACGTACTGCGCCCACTGCGGCTGCGCCGCCAGGTTCGCCAGCAGCGCGAGCACCTGGTTGAACGTGAACAGCCCGGCCAGGCCGACGGAGCCGACGAAGAAGGCGAGGACGAGCGGGGCGCCGAACCAGCCGAGCCAGCCGAGGCCGGTGGGGTCGGCGGCGAGGAGCATTTCGGCTTCGGCGAGTTCTTTCGCGGCCTGCTCGTCTTCGAGCTTGCGGAGGGTGGCGCGGTCGGCGTCCGAGAGCAGGTCGAGCGCCGACGGCACCTGCGGCGGGCGGCCGAGCTCGGTCTCGCCCTCGCGCAGCTCGACGTGCTCGTCTTGGCGAGCGGCGGGCGTGAGTCCGCTGTTCTCGGGGCGCGGCAGGGTGGCGGCACGGCCGGCGACGGGGACGCCGATCCGGTCTTCGTCGTCCCAGGCGGCTGGGTTGGCGGGCATCGGCGGTCCCCCGAGGTGTGCGGCCATTGTACCGGAGTGATTCGCCGGCCGCGCCGCGGGATTGCGATGGAAGACAAAGACGGATGGCCACAAAAAGGCACAAAAGACACAAAAAGGAAACCCGAGCCAAGACGGAATTCAAGCTCTGTTCTGTCTTCCTTATTGTGTCTTTTCGTGCCTTTTTGTGGCCATCCGTCTTTTACCCGGCGCCCGGGCCCGTCATCGTCTCGGGGCGCACGATCTGGTCGAACTTCTCCGCCGTCAGCACGCCGCCGCCGTCCTTCAGCGGCGGCGCCAGCTTCACCGCCTCCTCCCGCAGCGTCGTGCCGTTGTGGTGCGCCGTCTTGGCGATCTTCGCCGCCGCGTCGTACCCGATGTGCCGGTTCAGCGCGGTCACCAGCATCAGCGACTCGTTCACGATCCGCGATATCGCCGCGCGGTTGGCGTCGATCCCCTTCCGCACCTTGCCGCCGGCCTTCGGCTTCAGCGCCGACTGGTCCACCTCCACCATGCCGCTGTCGGCGCCGACCACGTACTCCAGCGCCTCGTAGTCCGTCTCCGGCATGTCGGCGGCGCAGTGCTCGCGGAAGCTTCGGCAGGCGTCGGTCAGCAGGCGGATGCTGTGCATCACGTTGTGGATGATGACCGGCTTGAACACGTTGAGCTCGAAGTTCCCCTGGCTCGCGGCGAACCCGACGGCGGCGTCGTTGCCGAGCACCTGCACGCACACCATCGTCATCGCCTCGCTCTGCGTCGGGTTCACCTTCCCCGGCATGATCGAGCTCCCGGGCTCGTTCTCCGGGATGGTCAGCTCGCCGAGCCCGCACCGCGGCCCGCTCGCCAGCCAGCGGATGTCGTTGGCGATCTTCATGAGGCCGACGGCGAGCGTCTTGAGGGCGCCGCTGAGGAACGTCAGCGGCTCGTGACCGGCGAGCGCCTGGAACTTGTTCGGCGCCGTCACGAACGGCAGGCTGGTCAGCGACGCGATCTCCTTCGCCACCTTCGCAGCGAACTGCGGGTGGCTGTTCAGCCCGGTGCCGACGGCGGTGCCGCCGAGGGCCAGCTCGTACACCATCGGCAGCGCCGCCTCCACGGCCTTGATGCCGTACTCCATCTGCGCCACGTACCCGCCGAACTCCTGGCCGAGCGTCAGCGGCACGGCGTCCATCAGGTGCGTGCGGCCGATCTTCACCACGTCGGCGAACTCCGCGGCCTTGTCGGCGAACGTCTTCCGCAGCGCCGACACGCTCGGGAGCAGCCGGTGAACCACCTCCTCCGCGGCGGCGATGTGCATCGCCGTGGGGAACGTGTCGTTCGACGACTGCGACATGTTCACGTCGTCGTTCGGGTGGACCGGCTTCTTCGACCCCATGACGCCGCCGGCGAGCTCGATGGCGCGGTTGGAGATGACCTCGTTCACGTTCATGTTGGTCTGCGTGCCGCTGCCGGTCTGCCAGACGCGGAGGGGGAAGTGGTCGTCGAGCGTGCCGGCGATCACCTCGTCGGCGGCGCGGCCGATCAGGTCGCGGCGGTCGGCGGGCATCAGGCCGAGCTCGGCGTTGGTGCGCGCGGCAGCCTTCTTGAGGATGCCGAAGGCGCGGATGACGGGCCGCGGCATGGTGTCGGCGCCGACGGCGAAGTGGACGAGCGAGCGGGCCGTCTGGGCGCCGTAATAGCGGTCGGCGGGGACGCGGATCGGCCCCATGCTGTCGGTTTCGGTGCGGTAGGCGGGCATTCGGCAGGGTCTCGCGGCGGGGGTGGGAAAGTGGGGCCATTCTACGGCAACCGAGGTTGGCAGACCGGCCGGCGTCTGCGAACCTACCGGCACCCGCGGTGGCGGGCTTCCCCGAACAACGGAGCGTGCGATGACCCGATTCATGGCGCCGGCGGTGCTGGCGGTGGCGGTGTGCGGGACGGTCGCGGCGCAGCCGCCGGCCCTCCCCGGCCCGGAACTGAATGTGCTCAAGGCGATGGTCGGCACGTGGGACACGACGATGAAGATGGAGGGGACGGAGAGCAAGGGGACGTGTGTTTACAAGATGGACGTGGGCGGGCTGTGGCTGGCGTCGAACTTCGAGGGCGACCTCGGCGGGATGAAGTTCAGCGGCCGCGGGTACGACAGCTACGACCCCTCGAAGAAGAAGTACGTGGGGCTGTGGATCGACAGCATGATGCCGAGCGTGATGGTGATGGAGGGGAGCTACGACGCGGCGAAAAAGACGATGACGATGGTGGGGAGCGCCCCCGGCCCGGACGGGAAGCTGGAGAAGATGCAGGCCGTGTCGGTGATGCCGGACGCGGACACGATCGACTTCAAGATGTACATGGGCGACGCGAAGCAGCCGGCGTTCACGATCCTGTACAAGCGGAAGAAGTGACGTGACAACGGCGAGCCGGGCGGCGTCAGCCGCCGGTGCGTCCGTCTATCGGTCGCGTCCGACGTGATACGATAGGCAGACGCACCCGACGCCTGACGGCGTTCGGCTCGCCGGCTGGTCCGACTGCCGTTTTCGGTGTGAGCATGCCCGACCTCGTCCGCTACGACCGCGACGGCCCCGCCGCGGTAGTCACCATCGACCGCCCCGACCGGCGCAACGCCCTCAGCCGCGCCCTCATCTCGCACCTCAGCGACGCCGTCAGCCGCGCCGCCGACGACGATGCCGTTCGTGCCGTCATCCTCACCGGCACCGGCCCCGCGTTCTGCGCCGGCATGGACCTCGACGAACTCCGCGCCACCCTCGGCGACGAGCAGCACATGGTCTGGGACGACGCCGCGCGACTGTCGGCGCTGTACGAGCAGATTTACGCCCTCCCCAAACCCACAGTCGCGGCGGTGAACGGGGCGGCGGTCGCCGGCGGGGCGGGCCTCGTCACCGTGTGCGACCTGGCGGTCGCGGTGTCGGCGGCGAAGTTCGGCTACCCCGAGGTGCGGCGCGGCCTTGTCGCCGCGATGGTGCTGCCGCACCTGCTCCGGCACGTCGGCGAGCGCACGGCGCGATGGATGCTCCTCACCGGCGAGCTGATCGACGCCGCGGCCGCCGAGCGCGCCGGGCTCGTCAACGCCGTGGTGCCGGCCGAGGCGCTGCTGGACACGGCGCGGGCGTGGTGCCGGTCGCTGGCCGAGGGCGGGCCGAAGGCGCTGGCGACGACGAAGGAGCTGTTGCGCCGCTGTTCCCGGCAGGCGGTCGGGGTGGACGAGCTGGCCCGCGCCAGCGCCGAGCCGCGACTGACCGACGAGTGTCGCGGCGGCCTGGCGGCGTTCTTCGAGAAGCGACCCGTGCCGTGGGCGCCCCAATGACGCGACCCGTCGTCGGCATCGGCGAACTGCTGTGGGACGTGTTCCCCGACGGCCGCCGCGTCGCCGGCGGGGCGCCGTTCAACTTCGCCTTCCACTGCCGCCAGCTCGGCCACGCCGGCACCGTCGTGTCGCGCGTCGGCGACGACGCCCTCGGCCGCGAGCTGCGCGACGAAGTCCGCCGCCTGGGCCTGACGGACGAGTTCATCCAGACCGACCCGGAGCGCCCGACCGGCACCGTACAAGTGACACTCGACGCGGCCGGCGTGCCGGCGTACCGCATCACTGAAGGCGTGGCCTGGGACGCGATCGCGTGGGACGAGCCGACGGCGCGGCTGATGTACGACGCGGCGGCCGTCTGCTTCGGGTCGCTCGTACAGCGCGAAGTCACATCTCGGGAGACTGTTTACCGGCTGCTGGCGAACGTGTACGGGTTCGTGGGCGAGGGCCGGCCACTGGACCTGTTCCCGTGGGCCGAGGCGGACCACGCCGCGGGTGCCGCCGGGCCGCGGAAGCTGGTCGTCTTCGACGTCAACCTGCGGCAGCACTACTACGACCGCGAGACGCTGCGCCGGGGCCTGCGGGAGGCGAACTGGTGCAAGCTAAACGACGAGGAATTGGCCCTGCTCGTCGGGCTGTTCGACCTCGACGGGGCGACCGACTCGGCCGCCCTCGACGCGCTCCGGCGGCTCGACCACGCCGGGAAGGACACGATTTGCCTGACCCGCGGCGCGAGCGGGGCGACGGTCCGCCGGGTGTGGTGGGAGGAGATGCCCGACGACTGCACCGATGTCCGCCGCGAAGTTGAATGCGACGAGCCCGCGCCGCCGGCCGACGTGATCGACACCGTCGGCGCGGGCGACGCGTTTACCGCCGCGATGGTGTGCCTCCACCTGGAGGGCCGGCCGCTGCGCGACTGCCTGCGGTTCGCGCTGCACTACGCGGCCCGGGTGTGCGAGCACCGCGGGGCCACCCCGCGGATCGACCGCGCCGAGGTCGAGCGCGCCGCGCTCGGGACGCCGTGAGCCCGCTGATGATGCGCCCCGACTGGCGGCCGCCGACCCTCGACACCCCCCGCCTCGTCCTCCGCCCGTTCGAGGAGGCCGACGCCGAGCCGCTGTTCTCGCTCGCCGCGAACCCGGCCGTCACCCGGTTCACCCTCTGGGACCACCACCAGACACTCGCCGACACGCGGGTGTTCGTGCGCGACTACGCCCGCAGCCGCTACGCCGAGGGGGTGCCGGAGCCGCTGGCGGTCTGTCTGAAGGCCGACCCGCGGCGCTGGCCGGTCGGTGCGGTCGGGGTGTTCTGGGCGTCGCAGTCGAACCGCGTGATGGAACTCGGCTACTGGCTCGGCGAGCCGTTCTGGGGCGCCGGCTACGCCGCGGAGGCGTGCCGGGTCGCGGTGACGCACGCGTTCGCGGCCTACGCCGTGGAGCGGATTCAGGCGCGGGTGATCGCCGGGAACGACGCCAGCGTGCGGGTGCTGGAGAAGGTCGGGTTTCGAGCGGAGGGAACGCTGCGGGGGAGCCTGTACCGGCGTGGAAGACAGGAGGACGTGCGGTTCTACGCGACCCTGCGGGGGGATTGGACGGGCGAACGCCCGGGGACGGCCGTCCCCGGGCGTCGCGGGACGACTTAGCGCACGTTCGGGCAGCGGCCGTTCGGGCAGCTGCTGACCCCGCCGGTGTACGCCGGGGTGTAGTACCCGCCGGTCACCACGGTGCCGCAGCGGCCGTTGGCGCAGCTGCTGGTCACGACCGGGGCCGCGACGACGGCCGTGCCGGCCCGCTCGGTCGTGGTCACGGCCACGTCGGCGGCGCTGTACTTCGTGAGGTAGCTCGCCAGGTCCAGCGCGGGGACGGCGCCGCCGTACTTCAGCGCCTGCAGGTTACCGCAGCGGGAGCTGATCACGAGCCCCTCCTCGACGCCGAACGCGGTCGCCAGGCGCTTCCCCTCGGCGGTGTCGGCGTTGACGTACAGGGCGACGTAGCTGGTCGAGAGCAGCCGGCCGGCCTCGGTCGGCATGTTGCCGCCGACGACCCGGTTGTACCCCGACTCTCCGTGGCCGATGAACACGGCCAGCGGCTTCCGCTGGGCGACCGCCGTCTCCGACGCGCGAGCGTAGTTCGTCTCCCAGGCCGGCGCCGAGGGCGCCTCGGCCAGGGCCGCGCTGACGAGGACGGCGGCGAAAGTGGTGGTGAGCATCAAGCTGAGTCTCCTGGATACGCCACTGGGCTCCCCGCGCCAACCGCTGGCGTGGGTCCGTGTCCTGCCGACATGGCGTGACTGTTGCGAAGCCCAATTGTAGACATTGTCGCCGGCCGGACAACCGATTTGGACAACATTTCCGCTAACTCCGTTACAACCCGGCAATTCGGTTCATCCGTTCCGGCCACACCCACGCATTGCTGGCCCTCATAACCGCGCCCCACCGCTGAAAATCTGGGTGGACTGGCGAATTTGGGTCGCTGCAAAACCGCCGCGACGGGGGGCTTCCAGCCCCTCGGGGGTTGACAGTCCGCCGCGGATTCGGGTACGGCCCGCCGCATGGACCGGTGCGTTCGGGGGACAATCGGGGCACTTCTGCTGGCGGCGCTGGCGGCGGCCGGGTGTGCCATCCACCCCCCCCGCCGGCCGGTGCCGTTCACGCCGCCACACGCCCAGCCGCTCGCCCCCGCCGACCACCCCGGCGGCCCCGCCGGCGAGCCGGTCATGGCCATGTCGCCGGTCCCCGGCTGCCTGGCCCCGTTCGACCCCGCCGCCTCCGACGCCTACCCCATGCGGCGGCCGCGGAACGTGCTGGCCCTGTCCAGCGGCGCCGCCTACGGCGCCTACGCCGCCGGGTTCATCAACGGCTGGACCGACAGCGGCACCCGCCCCGAGTTCGACGTGGTCACGGGCATCAGCACCGGCGCGCTGATGGCGCCGTTCGCGTTCCTCGGCCCCGAGTACGACGTCCACATGGGGCACCTGTACACGACCCTTCAGACGCAGGACGTGTTCCGCATCCGCACCTGGGTGACCATCCCGTTCAAGGACTCGGTCGCCAGCTCGTCCCCGCTCCAGCGGCTCATCGAGAAGGAGATTACCCCGACGCTGATGACCCGCATCGCCGAGGAGCACAAGAAGGGGCGGCGACTGTACGTGGGCACCACGAACCTGGACACCCGCCGGCTGGTAGTGTGGGACGTCGGGGCGATCGCGTGCCGGCCGTGCCCCGAGGGGTGCGAGCTGTTCCGGGACGTGCTGCTGGCGTCGGCCTCGGTGCCGGGGATGATGCCGCCGGTGCGGTTCCGCATCGACGTGGACGGCGAGCGGGCCACCGAGTTGCACGCCGACGGCGCCGTCTCGGCGCAGCTGTTCGTGCCGTCGCACGTGTTCGCGGCGGCGGCGGCCGGGGCGGCGGCCGACCCGCCGGCCGCGGGGCCCGGGCCGCACCCGCCGGGCGGGAACCTGTACGCGGTGGTGTCGGGGAAGCTGTACCCGGACGCGGCGCCGGTGCGGCCGCGGGTGCTGCCGGTGCTGGGGGCGTCGGTGGAGGGGCTGATCTACGCCCACTGCCGCGGCGAGCTGGCGAACCTGTACGGCCTGAGCCGGGCCAGCGGCCTGCGGTACCACCTGACGGCGCTGGACCAGGGTTACCAGGGGCTTCAGACGTCGGTGGACTTCGACCGGAAGGGGCTGAAGGGGCTGTTCGACGAGGGGCGGCGGCAGGGGGAGGGGCCGGCGTGGATGTACGGCCCGCCGGCGCTGAGCCCGGGCGACGGCGACTACATCCGCAGTGGGCTCCGGTTCCGTCGCCCGCCGGCGCATGTCGCGGGGCCGTGACGGCGACTCATCCCGCGTCCGCCCCGACCGGGTCACCCCACTTGTCGTACTCCTGGCCGCACTCGGCGCAGGTGGCTCCGCCCCATAGCATCTGCCGCCGGTTCGCCGGCTTCCGCACCACGGGCGCCGGCTCGCCGCAGTTCGGGCACTCGATCGGCCGCGGGTTCACGCCCCACTTGCCGCGACGGCGGACGGTGTCGCGCACGACCAGTGTTCCGAGGCCGAGCAGGCCCAGGAACAGCGTGCCGACGACGACCATCACCACCACCATCGCCATGTCGTCGCTCACCACCGGCCCTCCGGAAACGCCGACGCCCACCCGTTTTCGGGGTGGGCGTCGGGATGGGGTATGGGCTACCGCCGGGGTCGGGGAAGTAATGGGCGAGTAGGACGAACTTCAACCCAACCCCGGCGGGGTTCCGAAGGCGAACCGGAACCATTGGATCAACAAGAACCACTCCCCCCGTGTTCGGTGGGAGGTGATTTCTGGGCAAAAGGGCGATCATCTTGCGATGCCAATGGCCAAAGCACGAGCAATGCCGCAGCTGACGATTTTTCCGAAATTGATCGCAACTAGATATGAAAATGTGACTTATGCCGTCGCTCCCCTCGCAGCTGCCGGACATGGCGGTGTCGGAAGACCCGACAGACAGGGTGTCGGTGTCGGAATTTTCGGCGTCGAGAAATTTGACTCTGCGGGTCGGGGCGAGTATGATTCCTTTAGACCGGCCGCGGCTTCCCGACTGAATGGGCGACAGTCAGGGAGTCGGCGGCCGGTCCTTTTTTGCGCCCGTTCGGGAGCGCGAACTTCGGCAGAATACACCGGTTGCGGCAGTTCGACGGCGCACGTCCGCGGGCGACAATCTGCATCTGTGCTCGCAGCGGCACCGGTCGTGCATTGCCCTCGGGTGCCGGCCGCCGCGAGGGCGCCGGCGACCCATCGCACGAGGGCCGAATGATGCCTCTGGCCGCACGCCTCGACCGCGACGAAAACCTGCCGATTCCCACGGACATCGTCACGGACGACACCGGGCTGCACGACCTCGGCGACCTGTGGACCGACCTCGGCGGGAGCGACTGAACCACGAAGCCCGGGGACCGCGGTCCCCGGGCTTTCTTGCAACCCGCCGGTAAATCCGGGGCGTAACACTTACACCCGGCAGGTAACTCCTTCCGTCAGCCGTCCAACTCCTCCTGCAACTCCAGCCAGCGCTCCTCGGCCGGGTCGAGTTTTGCGGTGAGCGCCGCCACCTCCTCGTGCAACCGCAGCGCTTCGGCCGGGTTCGTAGTCTCCATGAGCTTCGCGTTCGCGGCCCGCTTCTGCTCGTCGAGCAGGGCGATGGTCTTTTCCAGCGTCTTCATCTCCTTGCGGACCTCCTTCTCCCCCCGCCGCGCCGCCCGCGCAACCGGCCGGGCCTTCGCCACCTCCGCCGGCGCCTTCACCTTGCCCACGGCCGCCTCGCGCTCGCCGGCGTCCACTTCCTTCTCGACGCGGTCGAGGTAGTCGGCGTACCGGCCCGGGTACACCACCACGCGCCCCTCGCGGACCTCGATCACGCTCGTCGCCACCCGGCCGGCGAAGTGCCGGTCGTGGCTCGTGAACACCACCGTCCCCTGGTACGCGATCAGCGCGTCCATCAGCGCCTCGACCGTGTCCACGTCCAGGTGGTTCCCGGGTTCGTCGAGCACCAGCACGTTGAACTCGCCGAGCAACAACCCCGCGAGGACGAGCCGCGCCCGCTCGCCGCCGGACAGCACCGGGATCGGCTTCTCGACGTGCGACTTGCGAAACAACAGCGCTCCGGCGACGGCGAGGACTTCCTGCTCCGTCCGCCCGCGCCCCTTCGACCGGAGGTAATCGATGACCGTCCAGTCGCCCGGGAGCGACGTGTAGACGTGCTGGGCGTACACGCCGACCTTGCAGCCGTGGCCCCAGCGCACGTCGCCCTTCAGCGGCTTCAGCGACTCGACGACCGTGCGCAGGAACGTCGTCTTCCCCTGGCCGTTGTCGCCGACGACGGCGACGCGGGTGCCGTGGTCCACTTCCAGGTCGATGCCGCTGGCGATGGCGCGCTCGGGGTAGCCAATGGTCACGTCGCGGCAGCGCAGGGCCGCCCCCTTGCGCGCCTCCACCCGCGGGGCGCGGATGCTGGCCGTCGGCTCGTCCGACTCGATCTCGACCGTCTCCAGCTTCTCGAGCGCCTTGGCCTTCGACTGCGCCAGCGCCGCGGTGCTGGCGCGGGCCTTGTTCCGGGCGATGAAGTCTTCGAGGTGCTTCCGCTTGGCCAGGATGCCGGCGTTGGAGCGCTCGTCGTGCTCGCGGCGCTCCCTCTCGAACTGCAGGAACGCATCGACCTTGCCGGGGAAGCTGGTGAGCTTGCCGCGGGCCAGGCCGAGGGTGTGGGTGCAGGTGGCGGCGAGAAACGCCCGGTCGTGCGAGACGATGAGGCACGCCGCGCGGAAGTCGCGGAGGAAGTGTTCGAGGAGAATCTGCGTCCGCAGGTCGAGGAAGTTCGTCGGCTCGTCGAGCATCAGCAGGTTGGGCTCGTGCAGCAGCAGCGCCGCGAGCTTGAGGCGCGTCTGCCAGCCGCCGGACAGCTTGGCGACGGGGCCGTCGAGGTAGCTACCCTTGATCTCGAACCGGCCGGCGACTTCGCCGCAGCGCCAGTCGGGCTGCTCGCTGTCGCGCATGAGGAAGTCGATGGCCGTTTCGCCCGGCAGGAACGGGTCGTGCTGGCGGAGGTACCCGAGGCGGAGGTTCGGGTGTCGGAACACCTCGCCGGCGTCGAGTTCCTCCTCGCCGAGGAGAATGCGGAGGAGGGTACTCTTGCCGGCGCCGTTGCGGCCGATGAAGCCGACCTTCACGTCGTCGCCGATGGTGGCGTCGGCGTCGTCGAGCAGAATCTGGTCGCCGTAGTGTTTGGACGCCTTGGTGAGCTGCAGCAGGGTAGCCATCGTCGCGCGCGGTCCTCGGGGTGGGAACCGCCGATTATACGGTTGGGCGAGGTGGTCGGACGCCCGGAGTTGTCGCTACGTGAGGACCAACTCCACGCCGTCCTCCTCCTCCCCGCCGCCCGCCCCGTGGACCTCGACGATCTCGACCAGCCAGTCGAAAACCGTGGGGCCGACGCTGTGTCGCGCCCGCTCCAAGTCGGCTCCGACCAGGTCGCGGTTGGTCGGGTGGCAGCGGGTCAGACGGCGCTCCAACTGCCGTACCGTATCCGGGTAGCCGAGCCGCTCGCGCGACACCGCCGAGTTGGCCCACCGCAGGACGAACCCGCCGTCGGGGGTGCCGAACCCGCCCCGGAGAATGTCGTTGAAGGCGTCGAGGTTGTGCCCCCACTCGGCCCCGGGGATCAGTATCCTGCCGACCACCTCGTAAAACTCCTGAAGGGTTGCGAACTCGCATCCGTCGATCTCGTACACCTCCTTCGACACCTTGAAGCCCTCTCCCGAACGGGTTAGTCGCACCGTCCTGCTGCCGGCGAACCGGGGGCTGTCGCCCCCGGATTCTCGTGTCACGCACCCCAAGAGTCCGGGGGGCTGACGCCCCCGGCTCGCCGCGCGGATTTCCACCATTCCGCCCTGGTTGGGTACGCGACGTGCATCTGCACCGCCGTCGGTTCACCCCCACGGAGGCACACCATGGCACGCCTGGCGATCCTGTTCTTCGTCATCGCGCTGGTCGCGGCGCTGTTCGGCTTCGGCGGCATCGCCGGCGAGGCCGCCTGGATCGGGAAGCTCCTGCTGATCGTGTTCCTCATCCTCGCCGTCGTGTCGATGGTCTTCGGCCGCCGCACCACCGACATCACCTGACGTCGCCGCTCAACCCCGCTCGACGACGTGCCCGGCCGACGCCCGCGCCACCCAGCCGCGGACGCCGCCGGGCAGCGTCGTTGCCAGCCGCGCCGCCTCGTCCGCCGAGCCCACCACCGCGAACACCGACGGCCCCCACGAACTCTGCCCCACGCCCCTCACCCCGCGGCTGCGCAACGCGTCCACCAGCGCCGCCACCGCGGGGTCGGCGTAGGCGCCGCCCTGCGCGGCGGCGAACGGCTCGCCGGCCCGGCGGTTAAACTCGTACACCGCGTCGCCGAACCCGTCCAGGTCGCCGGCCACCGCCGCGGGCAGCATTCCCAACAGCGCGATGCGGCACAGCACGTCCGTGAGGCCGGACGGGCGGGCGGCGGCGAACGCCTCACGCTCGCGGCCGCCGTGCCACACCGCGCTCACGTTCGGCAGCAGCACCGCGACGCGCCACGCCTCGGGGAGTAGCACTCGCGTCAGGAGCGGCGACACGGCTTCCCCGGGCGCCTTGCCGGGTTCCACGATCAGCCCGCCGCGGTCGAACCCGTGGACGCCGATCGCCGACCGCTCGCCGCGGCCGACGCATACCGCCAACTCCGTGGCCGTCGGGTCGGGGTCCCCGGCTTCGACGGCCAGCGCCTTCGCCACGGCCAATCCGAGTTGCGTGCCGACGCCGAGGCCGGCGTGCTCGGGCGGGGTGCGCTCGACGAGTACCTGGAGCGGCCGCACGTCGGGCCGGCCGGCGAGGAAGCGGTGTGCGAACACCTGCGCCCGGCTGGCGAGCGGCCCCTCGAACTGCCACGAGTCCGACGGCCGGGCGGAGACGACGACGCCGGGTTGGTCGATGAGCAGGCCGACGCCCCCGAACGCGCGAGCGGGTGCGGGGTCGCCGCCGGCGGGGACGTGGAACAGGCCGAAGTGGAGCCGGCTCGGGGCGGTCACCCGCGTCATCGGGGCGCCTCCGCGAGCCGCGCGTCCAGGAAGTCCATCGCCGCGTGCTCGGCCGCGCCGCCGGTCTTGCCCACTATCACCCGCAGCTTCCGAAACTCCGCCGCCACCTCATCGCGCGGCAGGAGGTGCAGCCGCGTCGCCAGGATGGCCGCCTCCACGACCGCGTGTTTCGCCCGGTTGAAGCCCCAGAAGTCGCGGTGCCGCTCGCTATGCACCACCTCCGCCTCGATGGTCACCCGCTCGCCGCTGTCGTCAACGCTCTTCACGACGAACTCGTAGTGCCGGCAGCAGTCGGCAAGGACGAAGCCGGCCACCTTCGACGCCGGGCGCACGGGCGGCAACTCGGCGGCGCCGAGGGCGGCACGGGCGATCAGGAGGGCGTCGTCGGTCACGTGGAGGACGCCTTCCGGGTGGGCGACGAGGTTGCGGTAGGTGCCCGAGGTCGGGAACGGGCAGAGGGTGAAGCGGGCGAAGTCCGGCGCCACCCGCGGCCCCATCGGGGCCAGGTGAGGCGAGCCGTCGGCGGCGCGGGTGGTGACGAGCCCTTCGAGGATCATGTGGGGTTCAGCGCCTTCAACAGCCCGGCCGCCTTCACCAGCGTTTCCTCGTACTCGCGGCGCGGGTCGGAGTCGGCCACGATCCCGCCGCCGACGGGGAACTGCACCCAGCCGCGGCCGGCGGTGAACGTCCGGATCAGGATATTGGTGTCCATCGCCCCGTCGAACCCGACCCACCCCAGCGCCCCGCAGTACGGCCCCCGCGCCGTCGGCTCCAGCTCGGCGATGATCTCCATCGCCCGCACCTTCGGCGCCCCCGTCACCGACCCGCCGGGGAACGCCGCCGCCAGCAGGTCGAACGGCCCCGTGCCGGGCCGCAGCTTGCCGCGCACTTCGGAGACGAGGTGGTGGACGAAGCGGAACGTTTCGGGCTCGCACACGCGCGGCACGGTGACGGAGCCGAACTCGCAGACGCGGCCGAGGTCGTTGCGGAGGAGGTCCACGATCATGACGTTCTCGGCCCGGTCCTTCGGGTTGGCGACGAGGTCGCGAAGCTGGGCGGCGTCGTCCTCCGGCGTGCGGCCGCGCGGGCGGGTGCCCTTGATCGGCCGCGTCTCGACGGACCCGTCCGGGTGGCACCGCAAGAACCGTTCCGGCGACGCGCTGAGGAGTTGGAACTCGCCGAGGTCGAAGTACCCGGCGAACGGCGCGGGGTTGAGCGTGCGGAGGCGGGCGTACAGGTCGAGCGGGTGTTCGCGGAGCGGCGCGAGGAGCCGCTGGCTCAGATTCACCTGGAAGCAGTCGCCGGCGTGGACGTACTCGACGGCGCGGGCGACGGCGGCGATGTAGCCGTCGCGGCTGAAGTTGCTGGTGACGCCGGGGAAGCCGGGCAGCGGGTACTGCGGCGCGAGTTCCGGCGGGCCGAGCCGATTCGTGACCCCACCCGGGGGTTCTGCGGCGCGGAGGGCGTCCAGCGCCCGCCCCATGCGCCGTTCGGCCCGCCCGAGTCGCTCGTGAGGGTACTCGTCTTCCGCGACCACCCCCGTCGAGACGAGCCAGGCGCGGTTCCGGGCGTGGTCGAAGCTGACGACCCAGTCGTAGGTGGCGAGCGCCAGGTCAGGGGCGCCGAAGTCGTCGAGCCGGGGGCGCGGCTGGCGGTCGACCGCGCGGCCGAGGCCGTACCCGAACAGCCCCGCCCACCCGCCGAGGAACGGCGGCAGTTCCGCGGCCGTCGGCCGTTCGACGGGGAGACAGTTGAAGCGGTCGTCGAAGAACGGGTTGCACCGCCGGTTGCCGACGGGACGGATGAGCCGGTCGATCGGGTCGGCGGCGACGTAGGAGTAGCGGCCGCGGTCGGCGTGCTGTTCGGCGGAGTCGAGGAACAGGAGGTGCGGGAGGTGCGCCAGCCGGCGGGCAACGGCCCACGGGTCGGGGGCGGGGACGAGCTCGACCACGAGCGGCTCGCCGGCCGCGGTCGGCACCGGCACCGCGTCGAACACCAGCGGCGCGTCCATGAGGGGAGTATAGCAGGGCCGCTCGCGGCTTCGCGCGGGGAAGCGCGAAGCCGCAAGCGGCAGCGGAACTAGTTCGTGCTGCCGGCCTCGCGGACCAGCGCGTCGATCTCGCGGTCGAGTACGTCGTTGGCCGGCGAGCCGACCCACTTCTTGCGGATCACGCCGCGGGCGTCGATCAGGTACAGCGTCGGGAACGCCCGCACCCGGAACGTCCGCAGCAGGTCGCTCTCGCCGCCGGCCCACCAGTGGGTCCACGGCATCGGCTCCGTCTTCAGGAACTCCGTCAGCGTCTCCTTCTTGTCGTCGGCCGAGATGCTGACCAGCGCGAACGCCTTGCCCTCGAGCCGCTTCACCAGCTCGCGCTCGTGCGGGATCATCGCCCGGCACGGCCCGCACCACGTCGCCCAGATGTCCAGCAGAACGACCTTCCCCTTCAGGCTGCTCAGCTTCGTCTTCTCGTCCTTCAGCCCCACGCCGGTCACGTCCGGGGCCGTCTTGCCGATGCCGAGCGTCTTCAGCGCGGTCAAGTCGTCGCCGGCCATCTTGGCGATGGTGTTCGGCCCGAGGCGGACGTCGCCGGCGTCCTTGGCGGCCTTCTCCAGGTAGTCGATGGCCTTGGTCGTCAGCTCGGTCGCGGCCTTCTCGGTCGGGGCGTCGTCGGCCTGCTCGGCCAGCGCGCTGCCGAGGAAGTACATCGCCGTGCCCTTGGCCTTCTTGTCGGTGGACTTCTCGACGACGGCCTTGAGCAGCTTCTCGCCGGCCGGGCCCATCCGCGGGGCGGTCATGACCAGGTCGGTCAGCTGCGGGTTGTTGAGGTGGTGGTCGGTGATCGCGGCGGCGAGCTTGTCCATGTCCGGGCCGGACGTGCCGAACATGCTGAGCCGGGTGAGGCCGAACTTGGCGGCGTCGAAGGCGACGGCGTCCTTCGGGTTCTCGGCGACGAGCTTGGCGAGCTTGCCGGCGGTGAGGGTGGCGAGCTCCTTGGCCTCGGTGCGGACGGCGTTCTGCTCCTCGCGGTTCTTGGCCGCCTGGAACTTCTTGTTGAGGCCGCCGAACTCCTCGTCGAACGCCTTCTGGATGTCCCGGGACTTGCCGACGCGGGCGGGGTCGGCGGGGCCGTCCTTGGCGTCCTGGGCGTGAGCGGTAAACAGGCCGCAGGCGCAAACGAGCGCGGCGGCGAGGGCCAGACGCATGGGGGAACCTCGGGGGCGGGGGACCGACTCAGGCTACTACGCTAGACGGCCGCGGGGAAGGGTTATTCGCTTCGGCGCGCGCGGGTTGCTTGCCGCCCCGCGGGCCGCGCCCTATGGTACGAGTTCCGACCCGCCCCGGGCGGTCGCCAGTAGTAGGGCCATGCCATGAGCAAGACGTGCGTGTTCACCGGCCGGGTGGTCGGGTTCGGCAACCAGAAGACCTACCGCGGTAAGGCCAAGTACCTCGGCGGCGTCGGCAAGAAGATCACCGGCACCAGCCGGCGGAAGTTCAAGCCGAACCTGCAGAAGGTGAAGTGCGTCATCGACGGCGAGGTGAAGCGGGTGTGGGTGTCGGCCGCGGCCATCCGCAGCGGGCTGGTCGTCAAGCCGGTCAAGGTTCAGCCGTTCAGCACCATCAACGTCTGACGCCCCGACGGCCCGGGGACGGCGGTTCCCGGGCGTTCCGCCCCTGTCCCCGGCTGCGCGCCATGTCCCTGACGCTCGACCAGGTCCGCAAGGTCGCCAAGCTGGCCCGGCTGGAGATGACCGAGGCCGACCTCGGCCGGATGCAGACCCAACTCTCCGCTATTCTCGACTACGTCGATCAGCTGCAGCAGCTGAACACCGACGGCGTCGAGCCGCTGGCCCACCCGCTGCCGGTGCAGAACGTGTTCCGGCCGGACGAACCGCGGCCGTCGCTGCCGGTGGCCGAGGCGCTACGGAACGCCCCCACCCGGCTCGGCGACTACTTCGGCGTCCCGGCCGTGTTCGACTCGGATGAGCCGGTGAGCCATTAGGACAGGAAGCAGAAGGCGGGATTAGCCACAGAGTCACAGAGGGCACAGAGAGAAAGACGGAAGGCAGAGACCGGACAATTCAACGATTTGTCTCCTCTCGGTTTTCTGTCTTCCTCTCTGTGCCCTCTGTGACTCTGTGGCTAATCCGCCTTCATCCCCGCGAGCATCGCCATGAGCCTGATCGAGAAGACCGCCGCGGAGCTGCTCGCCCTCCAGGCCGCGAAGCAGGCCAGCGCCGCCGAGGTCGCCGACGCCTTCCTCGCCGCCGTCCGCGACCGCGAGCCGAAGCTCAAGTCCTTCATGACGGTCGACGAGGCCGACGTCCGCAAGCAGGCCGCCGCCGTCGACGCCAAGCGCGCCGCGGGTCAGCCGCTCGGCAAGCTCGCCGGCGTGCCCGTCGCGGTGAAGGACGTGCTCTGCACGAAGGGGATGCGCACCACCTGTTCGAGCAAAATTCTCGACGGCTTCGTGCCCCCCTACGACGCCCACGTCGTCGAGCGGCTGCGGGCCGAGGACGCCGTCATCCTCGGCAAGACGAACATGGACGAGTTCGCGATGGGCTCGTCCACCGAGAACAGCGCGTACCAGACGAGCCGCAACCCGTGGGACGTGTCGCGCATCCCCGGCGGCTCGTCCGGCGGCAGCGCGGCCGCGGTCGCCGGCTGTCAGGCGCCGCTGAGTCTGGGCACCGACACCGGCGGCTCGATCCGCCAGCCGGCGGCGCTGTGCGGCATCGTCGGCATCAAGCCGACCTACGGCCGCGTGTCGCGGTACGGCCTGATCGCGTTCGCCAGCTCGCTCGACCAGGTCGGCCCGTTCACCCACGACGTGACCGACTGCGCCCTGATGATGGAGGTGGTGTCCGGCCACGACGGCCGCGACAGCACCAGCATCGACACGCCGGTGCCGGCGTACACGAAGACGCTCAACGACCCCATCGCCGGGCTGCGCATCGGCGTGCCGAAGGAGTTCTTCGGCGAGGGGCTCGATTCGGAGGTGGAGGGCGCCGTCCGCGCCGCGCTGATGGAGTACGAGAAGCGCGGGGCGAAGCTCGTGGACGTGTCGCTGCCGCACAGCCCGTACGCGCTGGCGGCGTACTACATCGTGGCGCCGGCGGAGGCGTCGAGCAACCTGGCGCGGTTCGACGGCATGCACTACGGCCACCGCACGAAGGAGAAGGCCGACCTGATTGCGACGTACAGCAAGAGCCGCGGCGAGGGGTTCGGCCCCGAAGTGCAGCGGCGGATCATGATCGGCACGTACGTGCTCTCCAGCGGCTACAAGGACGCGTACTACGTGAAGGCGCTGAAGGTGCGGCGCCTGGTGAAGAAGGACTACGACGAGGCGTTCGAGAAGTGTGACGTGGTGATGGGGCCGACGACGCCGACGGCGGCGTTCAAGGCCGGCGAGAAGTCGGGCGACCCGCTGGCGATGTACCTGTCGGACGTGTACACGGTGTCGTGCAACCTGGCCGGCATCCCGGGCGTGAGCATCCCGTGCGGGTTCACGAAGGACAAGCTGCCGATCGGGTTGCAGCTGCTGTGCCCGCCCTTCGAGGAGGAGCGCATGCTGCGGGCGGCGCGGATGTACGAGGCCGCGACCGACTGGCACACCCGCCGGCCGGCGGTGTAGAATCGCAGAATGAGTACCGCCACCTTGTTGCCGCCGCCGGCTGTCGGCCCAGTCGCGTTGCCGGTTGCGCCTGGTCCTCTCGCGGCCCCTCGGGGCCGGTTGCTCACCGTCGCAGACTTGGCGGCCCTCCCGGCCGATCTCCCGTCCGGCAGTGTGTCCTGGGAACTTCTGGACGGAGTGCCAATCCTCATGTCCCCGCCGGGCTACCGACACGGCCGGGCGGCCGCGCGGTTCGTGATCGAGTTGCACGCCCAGTGCGAAGTCCCTGGCCTGGGTGAGGTCGGCGACGAGGTCGGGGTCATCCTCCGCCGCAACCCGGATCGGGTGGCCGGACCCGACGCCGTGTTCCTGCTGCGGGCGTCGCTTCCCGCCCGGCTGTCGCCCGAGGGCTATCTCGAAACCGTCCCCGAGATCGTGGTCGAGGTGCGGAGCAAGAACGACACCGGCCCGGAAGTCGTGGCGAAGGTCGGGGAGTACCTCGCGGCCGGGGTGAAGGCGGTCTGGGTGGCCGACCCCGACGACCGGACGGTCGCCGTCCACACGCCTGGCGCTGCGCCGGTGGTGCTCGGCCCGGCCGACACCCTCACCACGCCGCTCCTCCCCGGGTTCACCGTCCCGGTCGAGCGCCTGTTCCCACCCGTAGCCGGCTAATCCTTTTCCTTGCCGGCGGTCGGGCGGGGCGCGATAATCGCCCCGGGCGTCGACTCGCTCCGCCCGTTCCCCTCCCGAGGAGTGTATCCGTGACAAAGCTGCTCAGCGGCCTGTGCGCCGCGGCCCTGGTCGTCGGCCTGGCCGGCACCGGCGGCGTGACCACCGCCCAGGACAAGAAGGACACCAAGAAGGACACCAAGACCGCACCCGCCAAGGGCGGCACGATCGAAATCAACGAGAGCAAGGACGGCAAGTTCCGGTTCACCGTCCGCGACGCGGAGGGGAAGTACCTCGGCGGCAGCGCCACCGGGTACGCCACCAAAGAAGACGCGGCGAAGGCCGTGGACGCCCTCAAGGCCGCGCTCGGCAGCGCCAAGATCGAGTACGGCAAGAGCAAGTAGTCGAGCCTGGGAGCCGGCCGCGTCTGGGGTCGGAGCGCGCCGTACGCCGGGCGTTCCGACCCCAGATGGGGCCGGCTCGTAAGCGCTCGCGCAACTCCACGTCTGTAACGCCCCCGTAACCACCCCCACGTCCCGCGCTTCACGCCCGCCCGCCGCCGGGTAGGATTCCCCGCACGAGCGGGAGGATCTCTCATGCGTTACGGGTGTCTGGCGGTCGCCGTCGCGGCCGCGGTCGGGTGCGGGCAGCTCGGCAGCACCACCGCCACACCGAAGGGCGGCGCGGCCGTCCGGTCCGGAAGCGGGACCGGTTCGGCCGACGCCGCCCCCGCGGTGCCGTGGACCGACGCCCTCCAGGCCGCGGCCGACGGCGAGGTCGCATTCGCCCTCGACCTGTACGCCCGCCTAACCGCCGCGGAGAAGGGGAACGTCTTCGTCTCGCCGTACAGCATCCACGCGGCGCTGGCCCTCACCGCCACCGGCGCCGTCGGCGCCACCCGCGACCAGCTGGCGAAGGCGCTGCGGCTCCCGCCCGGCGACGGCGGCCCCGCCGCGGCCGGCGACCTCGGCCGCTACTACGCCCGGCCGCGGCCCGACTTCACCCTCGCCGTCGCCAACGCGGTGTGGGGCCAGGCCGGCTACCCGTGGCGGCCCGAGTGGAAGGCGCTGGCCGCCGAGCGCTTCGGCGGCGGCTTCCGCGACGCCGACTTCCGCGCCAGGCCCGCCGAGGAGCGCGCCCGCATCAACGCCTGGGTGTCGGAGCAGACCCGGACGCGCATCCCGGACCTGCTCCAGCCGCCCCACGTCACCGACAGTACCCGCATGGTCCTCACCAACGCCGTGTACTTCGACGGCAAGTGGACCGACGCCTTCCCGAAGCACGCGACGCGGCCGCAGCCGTTCACCACGCCGACGGGCAAGGTGCAGGCGCCGCTGATGACCGTGGAGGCCCACTTCCGCTACGCCGAGGGCGGCGGCGTGCAGGTGGTGGAGCTGCCGTACCGCGGCGGCGAGTTGTCGATGCTGGTGATCCTTCCCGCGAGCGGCGAGCCGAAGCTGACGGCCGAAGCGCTGAAGGGGTGGGACGCGACGCTGAGCCGCGAGCTGGTGCGGGTGACGCTGCCGAAGTTCAAGCACACGCTGCGGGCGCAACCGCTCCCGCTGCTGCGCGACATGGGCGTGGTGGACGCGCTGAGCCCGGCGTCGGCCGACTTCGGGCGGATGCTGGCGGGCAAGCCGGAGGAGCCGATCTTCGTGGCGAACGTGGTCCACCAGGCATTCGTGGACGTGACCGAGGAGGGGACGGAAGCCGCGGCGGCGACGGCAGTGGTGAACAACGCGCCGAGCCCGCCACCGCCGCGGCCGAAGGTGTTCCGGGCGGACCGGCCGTTCGCCTACCTGATCCGCGACACGCACAAGGGGACGGTGCTGTTCGCCGGGCGGGTGGTGAGCCCGTAACCGCCGCTCGCGGCGGCGGCGCGCGAAGCCGCAACGTAACCACCCGAGTTGCCGCTTGCGGCTTCGCGCCGCCGCGGCTACGGCAGCTTCAGCGCGATCTGGTAGATCGCATCCACGTCCAGCACCGCGGCGTTCGACTCGAACAGGCTCCGCACCGCCGCCTTGTGCGCTTTCATCTTCGTGTCGCCGACGCCGATCGCGCCGTAGCAGACCACCCCGTCGCGCTCCTTGCCGCGGTCGCCGACCTCCACGCCCTCGATGCCGGCCGGCGGCACCGCGTTCAGGTCGATCACCACGCGCAGGTCCCGGGCCGCGTCGCGCAGCTTCTTCGGCAGCAGCACCGCCCCCGCCGCGCCGGCCGCCACCACCAGCCCGCGACCCTCCAGCGCCCGCGGGCCGTCCGAACTGGAGCCCACCGCCACCGCCTCGACGCGCGCCTTCGGCACGTGCCGGCGGATCGCCTCGCACACCGCCTCGGCCTTGTCCTTCGTCCGCGAGCCGATGCGGACGTGGCCGCCGTGCCCGGCCAGCAGTTGCGCGACGCGCTGCCCCACCGGCCCGGTGCCGCCGAGTACCAACGACTTCGTCTGCTCCAGATCGACGTGCCGGCCGGCGGCGCGGACGGCGGCGGCGGCCGTCGTGTTGGCGCCGTTCGAGTCGAGCATCACGGACACGGTCATGCCGTACTGCGGGATGAGGTGCTTGCGTACCTCCGCGAGCACCGCCTCACCGGCCGCCACGTCCGAGCCGCCGACGAAGATCGCCGTGCGATGCAGGTCTTTGGGGCCGCGGGTGAAGATGCACCCGTGGACCAGCGGCATCACGTTCTCGGGCTTCACGCCGCCGTAGGTGAACAGGTGCTGCACTCCGGCGTCGACGGCGACGACGCGGTCGAACACGCTCGGGAGCGGGTCGGTGTCCAGTTGGAGGAGGATGGTGGCTTTGTCGGACATCGGGACGTGGTGGTGTGAGGGGAAGGCGAGCGGCCGGCGTGAGGCGGCTGTTTCTTGAAGCGCCGCTGGCGCTTCAAGAAACAGCCGCCTCACGCCGGCCGCTCGCCGGGTCCGGTGTCACTCGAACGGGTGCTTGGTTTCCTTCTTGGCGATGATCTCGTCGATGGTCGGGGTCTTGGCCATGGCGTGCTTGATGGCCAGCTTGGTGGCCTCGTAGTTGTTCTTGTAGATCTTGGCGTTGCTGTTCGCCGACCCGGCGATGAACACGCCGCACACGATCACCCAGTCCTCGGCCTTGTCCTTCGGCAGGGTGCCATCGACCACGCTGTCCACGACTGCCCGGGCGACCGCGGCCTGGGCA